>CAWIHF010000029.1:0-88892 GCA_963835885.1 uncultured Alphaproteobacteria bacterium | reverse complement strand
TCCTTCCAGGCAGCCGCGGCGCGCTTCTGCGACTCGACCGCATAGGCGTCGACGTCGTCGCGCGAAAAGCCGTACTTTGTCGCGATCAGATCGGCCGACACGCCCTGCGGCATGAAATAGGCGGGGATCGCCAGCGAGGGATCGGCCGGCCAGGCGCCGCCCGAGGCGCCGATGCCGACCCGGCTCATCAATTCGACGCCGCCGCCGATCGTGAGATCATGCTGGCCGCTCATCACCTGTGAGGCGGCGAAATTGACCGAGTTGAGGCCCGAAGCGCAGAAGCGATTGATCTGCACGCCGGGCACCGTATTGCCGAAGCCCGCGGCCAGCGCGCCCATTCGGGCGATGTCGCCGCCCGCTTCGCCGATCGGGTCGACGCAGCCCATCACGACGTCGTCCACCTGAAGCGGGTCGAGACGGTTGCGGTCCTTGATCGCCTTCAGCGCGGTCGCCGCCAGATGAAGGGTCGAGGCGGTATGCAGCGAACCGTCCGGCTTGCCGCGACCGCGCGGCGTTCTGACGTGGTCAAAAATGAATGCGTCGGTCATTCGGTGTCTCCCTGCGGCGCATGGCCGCGGCTCCTGTCTTTCCTGGTCTCTCCGTCGGGAGAGCTGGCGCTAGTCAGCGTCCGGATGCTGGCGGCTTCCAGCCTCCGTGACGCCGATTGTCTTCAACCAATCGTCGGTCCGCGACGCGGGAAGCGCCGCGAGGCCGGCGAACCACGGCAGCGCGGATTCGACGCCGAGTTGCTCGGTCGGCGGGACTTCGGCCGGCCGCTCGAGACTGCCGATCGTCACCGAAATGCGCTCGCGGCCGATCAGGCGATAGGTCAGCGGCGTGCCGCAGACGGCGCAGAAGCCGCGCTCGGCGATCTCCGAACTGCGGTAGATCGCCGGCGCGCCGCGGGTGAAAACGAGTTGCTCCTGGCGTACGCCGCCCGTGAAAGCCATGAACGGAGCGCCGCCGGCCTTTTGGCACATCCGGCAATGGCAGATGCTGGAGCCTTTGGGACGCGCGGTCAGCATATAGCGCACCGCGCCGCACTGGCAGCCGCCCGTCAAGCACGCCTGCGCCTCGACCGCGCTCATCGGACCTCCCCGTTCTCGTTCTCCCGTCTCAGAACGCCTCCGCCGGAAGCGCCATCACGGTCGCGGCGCCAGCGGTGAGGCGAGCCAGATGCGCCCCCGTCTCCGGCAACATACGCTCGTTGAAGAACCTGGCGAGAGTCAATTTCGCATCGAGCGCCGGATTGCTGTCGCCGTTCGCCTGTCTGCCGAGCACCGCCTTCACCATTCGGGCCCACATGTAGCCGAGCGCCGTGAGGCCGAAGAGATGCATATAGTCGTTCGAAGCCGCGCCGGCATTGTCCGGGTCGGCGAGGCCGTTGTTCGACAGCCACATGCTCGCCTGCTGCAGATGGCCGAGCGCGCTTCGCAATCCGCCGAGATAGGGCGCAAGAGCGGCGTCCTCCTTCGACGCGGCAAGGAATTGCGAGACCTCGCCGAAGAAGGCCATTACGGCTCGGCCGCCATCCTTCGGCAGCTTGCGGCCGACGAGATCGAGCGCCTGCACGCCGTTTGCGCCTTCGTAGATCATGGCGATGCGCGCGTCGCGGACGAACTGCTCCATGCCCCATTCAGCGACGTAGCCGTGACCGCCGAGCACCTGCTGCGCCTTGACGGCGTTTTCGAAGCCGAGGTCGGTGAACACGCCCTTGAGCACCGGCGTCATCAGCCCGAGCCGGTCGTCGGCCGCCTGCCGCGCCTTGGCGTCAGGCACCAGGCGCGACTCGTCCTGCGCTAACGCAATCCAGACGAGGAGCGCTCGCGCGGCCTCGTTGAACGCGCGGATCTCGAGCAGCATCCGGCGCACGTCCGGGTGAACCAGCAGAATGTCGGCGGGCTTGTCCGGCTCGACCGGGCCTTTCAGCGAACGGCCCTGGCGCCGGTCTTTGGCGTAGGCCGCCGCGTTCTGATAGGCGACCTCGGAAATCGAAAGGCCCTGGACCGCGACGCCAAGGCGCGCGCCGTTCATCATCACGAACATGGCGGGAAGGCCGCGATGCTCCTCGCCGACCAGCCATCCCTTGGCGCCGTCGTAGTTGAGGACGGCGGTGGCGTTGCCGTGGATGCCCATCTTGTGCTCGATGGAGCCGCAGACGACGCCGTTGCTCTCGCCGGGTTCGCCATCGGTGTCCGGCAAAAACTTCGGCACGAGAAACAGCGAGATGCCTTTGACGCCGGCTGGAGCGCCCTCGATGCGGGCGAGCACCAGATGGATGATGTTGTCGGCGAGGTCGTGATCGCCGGCGGAAATGAAAATCTTCTGGCCGTTGATCGCGTAGGACCCATCCGGCTGCGGGACCGCCTTGGTCTTGATGAGCCCGAGATCGGTGCCGCAATGCGGCTCCGTCAGGTTCATCGTGCCGGTCCATTCGCCGGTCGTCATCTTCGGCAGGTAGCGCGCCTTCAGTTCCTCGCTGCCGTGCGTCATCAACGCCGCCACCGCGCCGTTGGTGAGACCCGGATACATGGAGAAGGCGAGATTGGCGGAATATTCGTATTCGCTGAACAGCACGGCGAGGAAATGCGGCAGACCCTGGCCGCCATATTTTTGATCGCCGGCAAGGCCCACCCAGCCGCCCGCGACCAGGGCTTTGTAGGCTTCCTTGAAGCCCTTCGGCGTTGCGACGCTGCCGTCCTCGCGGCGCTTGCAGCCCTCGATGTCGCCGCTAAGGTTCAGCGGCTGCACCACTTCCTCGACGAACTTGGCGCCCTCGGTCAGCACCGCCTCGACGATGTCGATCGGCGCATCGGAGAAACCGGGGGCGTTCGCGTATTTCTGGTAGTCGAAGACGTCGTTCAGGAGGAATAGGGTATCGCCCACCGGCGCTTTGTAAGTCGGCATGCTGCTCCTCGGCCTTAAACGCTGGAAACACGACTCGCGCGACCGACCGTCGAGTTCGGATCGCGAGACAGTTCACATATGAACTATATCGGCCTTGATTGCAAGAGTGAACCGCACGATTTCCGCCTGCCGCCCTCGCCTGCGCGGGCGAAGCGGCGCGACGATGTGGCAGCCTGGGCCGGGCGGTCTTCCTTCTCCCTCGGGGCTAGCGTGGGCAGGGTGATTCGAAAGGGCTTGAACAGGGGGAATTGTGTGTGATTCTGTATCTGCCGTTTCTGATTCGGAGAGGATCGGCGATGGCGGATATGAGCATTGGATGGCTCGGCGACGTGCGGCTCAAAAAAGTGCCGCCAGGCGCTGGATCGCATGTGCACGCGTCAGCGCGGGCTTGCGCGAACTGGCCGACGATCGGGCGGAGAAGATCGGGCTGACGCGGTTTTTCCGCAACCCCAGAGTGACGGTGGACGAAATCCTGCGCACGGCGGCGGAGCGGACGAGAGCCGGGGCGGCGGGGCGGCACGTCCTTTTGATCGAGGACACGAGCGAGATCAACTACCAGTCCAAGGCCAAGCGCAAGCGCGGCCTCGGCCGGGTGGGCAACGGCGCGGACGTCGGCCTGTTCGTCCATCCGGCGCTCGCGATCGACGCCGAGGACGGCGCCGTTCTGGGGCTCGCCGGGGCGACGATTCTGGCGGCGGAGCCGAATCAAGGAGGATGACTACCAGAGCACAAATCGCGGCCCATCGATTGTGCCTCCGCCAAAAGGCTGCTATCGCTCCGCCACCGAGCGACCACAATTCAAGAATTGCGGGGGCGAGGCGGACTAGTGAATCTTCAGGGGAGCCTGACTTGATGTTGGACACGCCGAAGCGCCGCAGGTTTTTGCTGTTTCTCGTCAAGCCGTCGCATTACGACGACGACGGCTACGTCATCCAGTGGGTCAAGTCGGCGCTGCCGTCGAATTCGCTCGCCTGCCTTTACGGCATCGCCAAGAACGCGATGGAGACGGGCGCGCTCGGCGAAGACGTCGACATCGAGGTCTTCGCCATCGACGAGACCAACACAGAGTCGCCCCGACAAGATCGCTCGCCAGATTGTTGAGGCCGGCGGCTTTGGCCTGGTCGGCTTCGTCGGCGTGCAGTCGAACCAGTTCCCGCGCGTCATGGACTGCGCGAGGCCCTTGCGGGCGGCGGGGGTGCCGGTGTGCATCGGCGGCTTCCACGTCTCCGGCTGTCTGGCGATGCTCAAGGAAACGCCGGACTTGCTGAAAGAAGCGCTCGACCTCGGCATCTCGCTGTTCGCCGGCGAAGCCGAGGGCCGCTTCGCCGACATTTTGCGCGACGCCGCGGCGGGGAGGCTGAAGCCGGTCTACAACTATCTCGACGATCTGCCGGGCCTCGAAGGCGCGACGGCGCCGATCATGCCGCGCGAGAACGTCAAAAACACCATCAGCATGATCTCGAGTTTTGACGCCGGGCGCGGCTGCCCGTTCCTCTGCTCGTTCTGCACCATCATCAATGTCCAGGGGCGAAAATCCCGTTACCGCACCGCCGACGACATCGAACAAATCGTCCGCTCGAACCAGAAGAACGGCGTCCGCTATTTCTTCATCACCGACGACAATCTGGCGCGCAACCGCAACTGGGAGTCGATCTTCGACCGGCTGATCCAGCTGCGGCAAGAGGGCCTCAACTCGCGCTTCGTCATCCAGGTTGACACCGCCTGCCACAAGATCCCCCGCTTTATCGAGAAGGCGGCGGCGGCCGGGGTCAAGCGGGTGTTCATCGGCCTCGAGAACATCGACCCCGACAACCTCATCGCCGCCAAGAAGAAGCAGAACCACATCGCCGACTACCGCGAGCTTCTGCTCGAGTGGCGCAAGCACCGCTGCATCACCTATTGCGGCTACATCATCGGCTTTCCCGCCGACACGCCCGAATTGGTCGTCCGCCGCATCGAGATCATCCAGCGCGAGCTGCCGCTCGACATTCTGCAGTTCTCCTGCCTGACCCCGCTGCCCGGCTGCGAGGATCATGCGAAAGCGGTCGCGGCGGGCGTCGACATCGATTCTGACCTCAACAAGTTCGACCTCGAGCACGTGGTCTGCGACCATCCGCGCATGACGCGGGAGGAATGGCAAAAACTCTATCACACGGCCTTCAAGACCTATTACACCGACGACCACATGAAGACGGTGATCCGCCGCGCCGCTGCCGGCGGCCCGCGCGTCGACACGGTGGCGTTTTTGCTGGTGACTTTTTGGGCGGCGAGCACGCTCTACAACATCTATCCGCTCGAAGCCGGGCTTGTCCGGCGAAAAGTGCGGCGCGATCGCCGCCCGACGATGCCGGTGGAAAATCCGTTCGTCTTCTATCCGAAATATTTCTGGGACCTCCTCTCCATCCATGGGCTCGCGGCGGTGAAGCTGGCGAAAATCTGGTGGTTCATGCGCGGCGTGCTGAAGGACCCGAACGCAAAAAATTACACCGACGAGGCGCTGCGGATTTCCGACGATTACGACCATCAGGAGATGTACCAGCTTTCTGACGCCGCCCGTTTGGCCGGCGCGAAGGCGAAGCATATCGAGGAGCGCAAGCACGCGGTCGCGGCGGCGCGGGCGGACGCGGCGGAGTAGGGGGGCGGGCGGCGGCCGATGGGATCCCCTTGTGTCTGCAAATTGTGAGAGAGTCCACGAGCGGGCGGTTGTCGTAAGCAACCGCCCGGAGGGCCGGATGGGGTGCGGAAAGCAGGTATGGATCGAGGCAGGTTCGCGGTGACGGTCGTGCAATCCGACTTGCGCCGAAGCAGCGGGCCACACCCCATCCGGCCTTCGGCCACCTTCCCCGCTTCGCGGAGAAGGTGGACCCGGAAGGGCGGGCGGTGACCGCTAGCCCTGCGCCGAGCCTAAAGTGTCGGCCTTGACCGCGCCGCGCTGGCCCATCCGCTGCGCGCCGCCGACCGTCGAGTTGCGCGCGGTCTGATGTTCGATTTCGGCGTTCAACTGCGCCCCGACCAAAATGACGACCATCGAGATCCACATCCACATCATCATGCCGACGGCGGCGCCAAGCGAGCCGTAGGTCACGTTGTAGTGGCCGAAATTGGCGATGTACCAGGAAAACAGCAACGAGCCGACCAGCCATCCGACCGCGGCCACGACGCTTCCGACGGAGAGCCACTGCCAATGCGGCTCATGGCGGCATGGCAAGTAGCGGTAGGCGGCTGCGAGAGCGATGATGACGAGGACGAGCAGGGCAGGCCACCTCGCAATGGAAATAAGCGTGGCCGCAACGCCGCCCAGTCCCATCGTGGCAAGCACGATCGGCGCGACGACGACCGCGCCAATCGACAGCGCCAGCGTCGCCATCGCGATCAGGGTGTAGAGCAGCGAGATGAGGTTCAGCCGGATGAAGCTTCGCCTTTCCTGCTCGTCATAGGCGACGTTCAGCGCGTCGATGATCGACTTCATGCCGGCGTTGGCGCTCCACAGCGCAAAGAGGAGGCTGACGACAAAGCCGGCGCTGAGGCTCGCGCCCCGATTGGCGGTGAGGCGCTGCAACTCCTGATGCAGAAGCTGGACCGCGCCGCCCGGCAGGACGCCGGACATGGCCGAAAGCTGCGAGTGATCGCGTGCGGGTCGGCAAATAGCCCGTACAGGGACACGAAAGCCGCGATGGCGGGGAAGAGGGCAAGCAGGCTGTAGAAGACCACGCCGGCGGCCACCGCCAACAGCCGGTTGTCGTTGATCTTCTCGGTGGTCCGCCAGAGGATGTCCTTCCAGCCGCGCCATGGGATGTCCCACGGCGCCGCGGCATGCCGGCCCCGACCGGGCTGGTCGGCGCGAGGCTCGCCTCCCTTCGGCTCGCCTTGCTGCCGACGGCGCGCTATCTCTCCTGGCGCGTTCGCGGCGTTGCTCTGCCGGCGCGGCCGCCCTGGCGGGCGAGGGCGATACGCCCAAGGCTCCGTAGGCCAGGGCCAGCAGCGGCCATAGCGAGTGTCGCTGCACGCGGGCCCTCGTTCAGCTACGGCCGGAGCGTCGAGGCGCCTTCCTGAGGCCCTGTCCCGGTCATCGGCTGCTTCATCGCGCCTTGCGCGCCCTCTCGGATGCCTTCGCCGAGATTACGCGCCGCCTCGGCGACGGCGCTGGGGGAAAGCCCTTCCTCCTTCACCGCCGTCTGCGCCCTGTCCGCGACCTTGCTCGCCACGTGCTTCGCGCTCTCAACTGCGTCCGAGCCGACCTGGCCCGCCGACTCCTTCACCGCGTCGCTCGCCTCGCCCATCAATTTGTCTTCCGTTTCGGTCGAGGGCAGGAGGCTCGCCAGCGCGGCGCCGATTGCGACCCCGATCGCCGCGCGAGCAGCGGCTGCTCGGTGACGAACGAGGCGGCGCTGTCGCGTCCCTGCCTGACGGCGTCGGCCGCCTGGCGGCGCGTGCGGTCCGCGGTGTCCGCGATGGCGCCGCCCATCGAAGAAGCCGTGTCCGCCATACCCCTCGTGCCGCGCTGCGTCATGCGCGCCACGCTCGCATGTTCGCTCGACTGATCGGTGGCGGCGGAAGTCTGGTCACGCATGTCCTGGGCCGTACCGCGAACGGCGTCGGTCGCGCCGCCGACCATGTCGCCGATTGCCGCCGCCGTCTGCCTCATCGTGTCCGCGGCGGCGCTTGTCGCGTTCGAAGTCTGCCGGCTTCGCCGCTTCGGCGGCGCTGCTGAAGCCCGACTGGACGGAAGCCGCCGCCGAGCGCGCGCTCGACGCCGCCGCCCCGGTCATCCGGCCCGCCGCATCAGACATGCTCGCCGCCGCATCGCCCGTCCGGGGCGCGTGGCCTCTCCGCGCCAGAAGCGGCGGTCAGACCCGTAAGGGTCGTTCCGGCGCCGTTGCCATCGTCGGCCGGGCCCCGTCGGCCTCGAGCCGTTCCCCGCCGAAGGCCCATCTTTTCCGACAGGAACATCATGCAGCCGGCGCCGATCAGCAGGCTTGGCAACGGGTTCTCGCGCATGGCGTTGCTGAAAGTGCGAAAGAATGTTCCGCCTCCCGGCGCGCGAATAGGTCAGCATCTCGTCGAACACCTGGCCTGGCGTTAAACGGTCGCTGAGTTCGTCGAGGTGTTCGGCAAGTCGACGACGGGTGTGCTCCGCCTCCCGCTCGTAGTCGCCGGAGTCGAAAGGCGGCTTCCCGTGGCGCCGATCGTGTTGCGCTGTCATCGCACATGCTCCTTTGCTACGACATAGTCCTCGCGCACCTGCTCGAGCGTGCGCGACGGCACGAGCGTCGGCTCCGCCTCATTCGAGCGACGCCCGCCATCGCCAGCACGGCGCCGATCCCGAGCGAGACGAGGGCGACGATCAACAGGCTCCATGCATACGGCAAGTCCCGCGACCGTTATCCATTGGGCGATGTCGAACAGCAGAACGATGAAGCCGGCCAGCGCGATCACGCCGCCGATCCCGAGATAGACGGCCGCGTTCGATGCGCTCGACAGCTTCTCGCCGATTTCCGCCCGGGCAAGCCGAAACTCGGTCTGGACGAGATAGGCGAGATCCGAGGCGACATGCGTCATCAAGGATACGAGCGGGCGCGTCGTTTCTCTGGTCGCCATGGGTTTTCCTAACGCTGGATAGGGATCGTAGCGGACACTCTGCCGCTGCCGGGCGCTGCTCTTGAGGAAGCGGGCAAAGGCGAAGCCGGCGGCGACCGAACCGCCGAAGAAGAGCGCCGGCTGCGAGCGCGCCAGCCGGGCGGCCGAGTTGATGAGGCTCGTTGACGTCCCGGTTGGAAAGATTGTCCGACAGGCCGTCGACGCGGCGAGCCGCTTCGTGGACCGTGCGGGCGATCTGTCGGCGACTGGTTCTCCAGCTCCGCTCGCCGCGCTGTCGATCGCACGCGCGACCTGGCGAATTGCCTCGACGCCGCGGGTTATCTGCGCCTTCCTGGTTTTATTGAGCTCATGGCCGACGTCCCCGGCGAGTTGGGTAGCCTGCTGCCGAACCGCGTCGGCGGCGGTCTGCGCCGTCTCCTTCAGCCCGGCCCCGAGGGAGCTCCCGCCGCGGGAGGCCTGCGTGGATCGGCCAGCCGTGGACCCGGAGGATGAGGCGCCGGACGCCATGGAGGTGGCGGAAGGCGCGGCGGCTCCAGGCGTGAGGGGCTCGGCTCCCGGACCGGCCGGGTCGCGCACGCCCTTGTCAGACGGATTTGCCATCGAAGCACTCCTTGGTCGATTGCAGGGGCTAACGGCGACAGCTTGTCACTTGTTCCGGTCCGTGCCGAATTTCGCCCGGCTCTGAGGCGCGAGCGCGAGACGAACTCGTTCGCGAGCGCCCGCGACGGAGACCGAAACAGCCGGTGCGCCGCGCCTTGCCTGCCCCGAGGCGTTGTGCGACGGTCATCGAGCGGTGGGCTTGACAATCAACCGGCTCGGCCGCGCTTGGGAGGAGGACGCTTTATGTTCAGGTCGCTCACGCGTTTGCTATGCATCGCGCTCTTTGCGCTCACGCTGCCGCTGGCGGCGCAGGCTAAGACCTTCTACTGGATCTCGCACGGCTCGCCCGCCGACCCCGTCTGGACATATTTCCTCGCCGGAGCGAACATGTGGGCGAAGGACACCGGGCAGACGGTCAAAACCTCGTTCCATAACGGCGACGTGCCTTCACAGCAGGAGGCGATCCGCTCGGCCATCGCGGCCAAGGCCGACGCGATCGTGACCACCAGCCCCGACCCTGGCAGCCTGGTCCAGGTCGTCCAGGAGGCGCGTGCGGCTGGAATTCCGGTCATCAATTTCAACACGCCGGACCCGAAGGTGAACTTCAACGCCTATGTCGGCGGCGATCTTGGCGTCGTCGGAAAAGGCTGGGCGCAATATCTCGTCGACCACAAGCTGGTGAAGTCCGGCGATTTCGTCTGGATGCCGGTCGAGGTTCCGGGCGCGAGCTACGGCGTCGAGGAAGAGAAGGGGATCGCGACCGTCTTCAAGCCGCTCAACATCACCTGGGAAGTCACCGACGCAACGCTCGACCAAGCGACCGTCATCTCGCGCATGAGCGACTACCTCACCGCCAATCGGGCGAAGGTCAAGGCGATCATCGGGCTCGGCGACATGGTCACGGGTTCGGTAAAGCGCGTGTTCGATCAGGTCGGAATCAAGCCGGGCGAGCTTCCGGTCGTCGGCTGGGGCAACTCGTGCAGCACGACGGGCGAAGTGTTGACCGGCTACGTGAACGCAGCCGAATGGCAGGACCCGCAGGCGACCAGCTATCTGGCGCTGTCCCTCGCCAACATGGCGACGGACGGCGTTCCTCCGGGATTCAACATCACGGTCGGCTCGCTGTACGGCAAAGACACCGCAGCGACCTACGACAAGATCATGACGTGCAAGTAGCCGCTTAGACGGCGCGGCCGCTTCCCTTTCCCCATCGGGCGTTCGCAAAAGGACGCCCGTCTTTCCAGCGGCTTTCGGAGAGAGGGCGGGGGCAAGGGCCCGGCGCGGCCGCGCCAGCGGTCCCTCGCAACATGAAGTGAATCCTTTGGCTCAATCCCTCGAAACCGGCGCCAACGTTGTTTGGCGGAAAGACTCCATCTTGCGGCGGGCGTTTTCCGCGCCCGAATTCGGCCCGTTCGTGCTGCTCGCAGTCGAGCTCGCGGTCTTCACCGCGATCAATCCCGACTTCCTTTCCGTCCTCAACATATCGAACACGCTGACTTTCACTGTCGAACTCGGGCTTATCGCGCTCGCCATGACGCTCCTGATGACGGCCGGCGAGTTCGACCTTTCGGTCGGCTCGGTGTTCGGCTTCGCCCCTGTCCTGATGTGGACGCTGTTCAACCAGAAGGTGACGTCGCTCGAGGTCGCCTTCGTGATCGCCCTCATCGTCGCGGCGCTGATCGGCCTGTTCAACGGCCTTTTCGTCACCAAACTCAAGATTCCGTCATTCCTTGTCACGCTCGGCATGCTGCTCGTGGTGCGCGGCACGGCGCTGTTCGTCACCAACGGCTTTCCGCAGCGCACCTGGAGCGCCGGCAGTCACTGGCTGGCAAACGTGCTGGTTGGCGATTTCTACGTCGGGCCGTTCCGGGTCTACGCATCGCTCTTCTGGTTCGTCGGCGCTGCGATCGTGCTCGGCTATGTGCTGACGCAGTCGAAATTCGGCAACTGGATTCTGGCGACCGGGGGCAATGCGGTGGCCGCGCGGGCGCGCGGCGTCGACGTCAACCGGGTCAAGGTGGCGCTGTTCATGCTGACCGCGGTCATGTCGGCCTTCGCCGGGATCATCAGCTCGATCCGCACGTCCGCCGCCAATCCGAACAGCGGATCGGGATACGAGCTCGAGGTGATCGCGATGGTGGTGATCGGCGGGACGGCGCTGACCGGCGGACGCGGCACGATCATCGGCACCGTCCTCGGCGTCCTCATCCTGCGCGTGATGCGCAACGGGATCGTGATGATCGGCGTGCCGGGTCTCGCCTACAACATCTTCATCGGCGCGATCATCCTCGGCATGATGGCGCTGCATTCCTGGCTCGAGCGCCGGCACCAGGCGGGGACGTGAGAATGGCGGAAAACCTCGTCCGCATGGAGCACGTCAACAAGTTCTTCGGCCGCGTCCAGGCGCTCGACGACGTCAACTTCAGCGTCGTCCGCCAGGAGATCGTCGGGCTTCTCGGCGACAACGGCGCGGGGAAGTCGACCCTGATCAAGGTGCTGTCGGGCGCCTTGCGCGCGACCAGCGGCGCCATCTACGTGCGCGGCAAAAAGGTCGAGATGCGCAGCACGACGGACGCCATCGCCCAGGGCATCGAGACGATCTACCAGGATTTGGCGCTCGTCACCCAATTGTCGATCGCGCGTAACCTCTTCCTCGGTCGCGAACCGGTCAAGGGACCGCGCTTCCTCAACAAGATGGACGCCGCGCGAATGGAGCAGGTGGCCGGCGATCTCCTGCGGAGAGTGGGGATCGGCAAATCCATTCCCGCCTCGACCCCGATCAGCTCGCTGTCGGGCGGCGAGCGTCAGGCGGTGGCGATCGCGCGGGCCATGTATTTCGACAGCGACCTCATCATTCTCGACGAGCCGACCAACAACCTCGGCGTCGCCGAGACGCAAGGGGTGCTGCGCTTCGTCCGCAACGCTCGCGATTCCGGCCATTCCTGCATCTTCATCGCCCACAACATCCATCACGTGTTTCAGGTGGTCGACCGGATTGTGGTGATGCGCCGCGGCAAAGTTGTCGCCGACGACATCGACCCGAAGCAGACGTCTGTAGCTGAGGTCGAGAGCGTCATCACCGGCGACCTGGCCGTCGCCGCGCATTGACGGAAAGCGGAGCGCTGGCCGTTCGGCGGTCGGCCGAACGCTGAGTGCGTTTCCGGGCGATCGGCCCGAAACCCAGACCTGCGCCGCTCACGCTTGCGCGTTCATCCGCTGTTCAGCTGGGCAGCGTATCATCGACTTCGCAGAACGGGCCCGCGCTGTGACGCGGATCACCCCGCGCAATCCAGATCTTCGCTACGTATTTGTCATGCGCCCAGTGGCGCTCGTGAGTTCAAGTTTATGAGGCGGAAATGAACATGCGTATCGCTCAGCCGGGGGGCGAGTTCACCGGGCGCGACGAAGCGACGAATTTTCGGGGACTCGCGCGGACGCTCGGAACGACGAGGGATTACGCCGCGGGCGAGGTGATTTTTAGCGATGGCGAACCGCCAGGCTGCATGTACGTGGTTCTCAGGGGCGAAGTCGAGGTCTTGTCTGGCGATAGGGTCGTCGGCTCGATCCACGAGGGCCAGGCGCTCGGCGCCCTGTCGCTGCTCGATGTGAGCCCGAGGTTGACTGCCGCGAGAGCCGCCGGCCCCTGCGAGCTCGCGCTGCTCGATGAGAAAAGGTACCGGGCCCTGGTCGAGCAGAAGCCGAATTTCATCATGTTCGAGATGCAGGAGTTCGGCTCGCCCGCGACCTCGTAGCCGCGCGCCACACCCGCCAGCGGCCGCGTCTCTGAACGGGCTTTGCGCGGATCACACGTCTCCGCCTCCCTTCGGGCCGCGCGAGCGGAAACACCGATTCGACGAGCGCATAATCCTGATAGCCGCAGCGCGCCAGCGGATGCGCGCCGGCCGTATCGAAGCGGCCGTCGCGGATATAGGCCTCGTCGATGTGGACCGCGACGACCTCCCCGAGGGTCAGCACGCTGCCGCTCCATGCGCCGCTCTGCGTCCTGATCTCGATGATCTCGACCACCCTGCATTCGAGCGAGGCGGGGCTTTCGGAGACGCGCGGCGCGGCGACGAGACGGCACTCGGCCATCGTCAGTCCCGCGTGGGCGAACTCGTTTTCACCGCGCGGCAGCGGCGCCGAGGTCGCGTTCATCGGGTCGCGCAGGGCGCCGGTCGCCAGATTGGCGACGAACTCGCCGCTCTCCTTGGCGAAAGTCGCCGAGTCCTTCCAGCCCTCGCTGGAGAAGCCGACGATCGGCGGCAGGCTGCAAAAGCCGTTGAAGAAACTGTAGGGAGCGAGATTGATCCGCCCGTCGAGCGCGCGCGTCGAAATCCAGCCGATCGGCCGTGGAGCGACGATGGCCTTGAAAGGATCATGCGGCAGCTTGGTCCTGTCGCGCTTGCCGGTCTCGTAAAACATCGGCGCCTCACTCGGGAAAGGTCATGACGAGCTCCGGCAGCGGCGGGCGCGGGCGGTCCTCGATCGCGGCCGCCCTGCCGATGTGGATGAATCCGGCGATTTTTTCGTGTTCGGCGAGGCCGAGCGCGGCGCGAAAGCGGGCGTCGTAGGCGGGCCATCCGGTGAGCCAGGTGGCTGAAAAGCCGAGCGCTCGCGCGGCGACGATCAGGTTCATGCAGACCGCGCCGGCCGAAAGAACCTGCTCCCACTCGGGGATCTTGACATGCGGCGCGGCGCGCGACACGACGCCGACGACGAGGGGGGCGCGGGAGAAGCGGCGCAACTCCTCGGCGCGGGCCGCCTCATCGAGGTCCGGCTTGTCCGCGAGACGGATGCCGAGCGCAATGCGCCCGGCGCGCTCACGCGCCCGGCCTTCGAACACGATGAAACGCCAGGGAGCGAGCTTGCCGTGATCGGGCACCCGCGAGGCGACGGTCAAAATGGTCGTCAGCTCGTCCGGCGTCGGCCCGGGCCCGGTCATGATGGCGGGCGGGGCCGAGCGGCGGCGCTTGAGAAGGGCGATCGTATCGTTCATGGGCTTGTCCCGGGCGGCCCCCGCTGCTTGGCCCAATCCGCCGCAGCTGTAAACCGGCCTTCGATCCGCCTCATTGCGGCGGCACGAGCCCGGCAGTCGCGTGGGGGGCGTGAGCACCCGGCGGATCCGCGGCGAAACGGAGCGGAATGAAAGCAGTCTGGCAAATCCTGGCGGGGTTCATCGGTCTCGTCGCTTTCGCGATCCTGGCTTCCGGCGCGAGCGCCGATCCGGCGACGGCCGACGGGCAGGCGACGCTCAGCCTCTCGGCGGTCCTGAATGGCGCCTCGAGTCCGCTGACCGGAAGCCTTCGCTGGCGCGTGTTCGACGCTCACGCGGATCCCGACGGGGCGCATCCCCTCATCGTCGAGTTCAATCTCGCCCAGCCGACACTGACCCTTCCGCCCGGCAATTACGTTGTTCACGTCGCCTTCGGCCTCGCGAGCGCGACGAAGCGGGTGACGCTCGGCCCGGAGGTTCGCTCCGACCGACTGACCTTGTCCGCCGGCGCTCTCAGGATCGGCGGCACAGTCGCCGACACGCCGATCGATCCCTCCAAGCTTTCGCTCGCCATCTACGTGCCGGAAGGTCGCAATCCGGAGGGCAAGCTCGTCTACGCCAAGGCGAAGGCCGGCGACGTCATCGTCCTGCCGGAAGGCGTCTACCATATCGTCTCCACCTATCTCGACACGGAAGGTGGTCGCTATCTCGCCTCGACCGCGGCGCCGAACACCGGCAAATCCGCAGCGCCCGCCCCGCCGACGACGCTTCCCACCAACTCGATCGTCAACGCCGACATCAAGGTGGTGTCGGGCAAGCTGGTCGACGTGACGCTGCGTCATCGCTGCGCGACGATGACGCTCAAGCTCGTCAACAAACCCGGCGGCGAGGCGCTTGCGAACACGACCTTCACTGTGCTGACCCCGGGCGGCGACGTCATTCGCGAGCTGATCGGCGCCTTTCCCTCGATCGTTCTGGCGGAAGGCGAATACGCCGTCGTCGCGCGGCACGACGCAAAGACCTATCAATCGTCCTTCGAGGTGCAGTCGGGTATGGACCGCGACGTCGAAGTTGTTGCACAAGAGAACGGCAAGGAGGGGCCGTGATCCGATGCAGACTTTTTTTGTCCAGATCAAATGCGCGCTTGGCCGGACTTACGAGGTGGCGAACGCGCTGGCCGAGGCGGAAATCGCCTCGGAAATCTATTCGATCGCCGGCGACTTCGACATTCTCGCCAAGTTCTATGTGGAGAAGGATGTCGACATCGGCCATTTCGTCGGCCACAAGGTGCAGACGGTTCCGGGCATCGTCGACACGCGGACGATCATCACCTTCAAGGCGTTCTAGAGCGATGACGCCATCCCGAGCGAAGCGAAGCAATCTATCGGGTCCATGGCTTTCGGCGCTGGGTTGCTTCGTCGTTTCACTCCTCGCAATCGCGACCGCGATCGGCGCCGCCCGGGCGGCGGAGCCCGAATTCCTGTTCGACGTGCTGCACGGCCGGACCGTCTATCATGCCTCGTGGGACAGGCTGATGAAGCTCGTCCAGCCGACGCCAGACTGGCTTGTCCGGTTCAACAAGGATTTCGATGGCCTGTCGGGGCAAATCAGCGATCTGACAATCAACGGTCAGGGCTATAAGCTGTCCTTCGTCTGCAAGCCGACCGACTGCACGGAGCACAAGTTCGTTGTGCTGTTCGACGACAATGGCGAGCACGCTTTCGGCGCGCTCGGCGGCAAGGACAACGACCCCGCCTTCTATGGCAAGCCTTCGCCCGCCGAGCAGGAAGCGATGGCGAAGGCGGTGAAGGAGTAGGAAGCCAGCGCGACCTCGGTCGATCGGGACGAACACCTTGGATCTCGAACTGAAAGGCAAACTCGCGCTCGTCAGCGGAAGCACGGCCGGAATTGGCTTCGCGATCGCTGCCGCATTGGCGAAAGAAGGCGCCCGGGCGATCGTCAACGGCCGCACCCAGCCGGCGGTCGACCAGGCTGTCGCGCAGATCCGCTCCGCGACCGGCGCGGAGGCGCTCGGCTTCGCCGGCGATCTCAGCCTCGCGGCCGCCGCCGACGACCTCGCCCGAATCCACCCGAATGTGGAAATCCTGGTGAACAATCTGGGCATCTTCGAGCCGAAACCGTTCGAGGACATCCCCGACGCCGACTGGGTCCGGTTCTTCGAGGCGAACGTGCTGAGCGGGGTGCGTCTCGCGCGCCTCTATCTGCCCGCGATGCGACGCGCAAACTGGGGCCGCATCATCTTCATCTCGAGCGAAAGCGCGGTGCAGATCCCGGCCGAAATGATCCACTACGGCATGACCAAGACGGCGCAGCTCGCCGTCTCGCGCGGCCTGGCCGAGGCCGTCGCCGGAACCGAAATCACCGTCAACAGCGTGCTCCCCGGCCCGACCCGATCGCGCGGGGTCGGGGAATTCGTCGAAACGCTCGCGAGGACCGAAGGCATTTCATTCGAGGCGTTCGAGAAGGAGTTCTTCGCCAAGATGCGGCCGAGCTCGCTTATCAAGCGGTTCGCCTCGCCGGAGGAGGTCGCCAGTCTCGTGACGTACCTTGCGAGCCCGCTCGCATCGGCGACGACCGGCGCCGCCGTGCGGGTCGACGGAGGGGTCATCCGGAGCGCGTTCTGAAGCGAGCCCTCATCCGGCGCTTCGCGCCACCTTCTCCCGCAAGCGGGAGAAGGGAGTCACGCAGCCAAGACGTCTTTCGAGGCGACCGTCGAGTCCGGGTTGAGGCGGTAGACGAGCGGGACGCCCGTAGCGAGCTCCATCGATGGAATGGTCTCGGGGGTCAGGCGGTCGAGGACCATCACCAGCGCACGCAGGCTGTTGCCGTGCGCGGCGACGAGCACCCGCTTCCCCCGGAGAACCTCCGGCAGGATTTCTTGGCAATAGTAGGGAAGCGCCCGGGCGACCGTGTCCTTGAGGCTCTCGCCGCCCGGCGGCTGAACGTCATAGCTTCGCCGCCACTTATGGACCTGCTCCTCGCCCCACTTCTTGCGCGCGTCGTCCTTGTTCAGTCCAACCAGGTCGCCGTAATCGCGTTCGTTGAGAGCCTGGTCACGGCTTTCGGGCAAGCCGGTTTGCCCCAACTCCGCCAGGGCCAGTTCAAGCGTGTGCTGAGCGCGGACCAGGGCGGAGGTGAACGTGACGTCAAAAACGATCCCGCGCGCCTTCAGCCGTCGACCGGCTTCCTTGGCCTCTTCGACGCCGAGCGGACTGAGGCCCACGTCGCGCCATCCGGTGAACAGGTTCTTCAGATTCCATTCGCTCTGGCCATGGCGCAAGAGCACGAGCAGGCGTTCGGCGTCGGGCATCTTTCTTCACCGCGTCTCGAGGATTGACCAAACCTCATAAAACATGAGTTTCCCTCGGCGCCAACCTCCAAGGGCCTCCAAGGGGACGTTTCGCTCGCGGCGCCAACAAGGCGCGTCCCGCGTGGCGGAGCGGCTGATTACCGGCTAAGCAATGGATCACCAGCCGGTTGCGGAGCGTTACTTGATCTCCTTTAGCGTCATTTGATCCGTTTACTCGCGCAATGCGACACCGGGGAGACCGTTGGCTGCGGAGAATTTTGACGCGTTTCACGCAGTCAAATGCGTCCACGCCAGGACTGAGAGCCGCCGATGAACAAGCAGCAACGATGGAATCTCTGGTACATCTTCGTCGCCATGATCGGCGTGATTCTGGTCGCCAACATGTGGAGCGCGAGCCAGGAAAAGATCGTCACGATTCCCTACAGCGAATTTCTCACCGACCTCGACAGCGGCAAGATCGCCCAGGTCCGCGTTTCGGGCGAGCGTATTCAGGGCGAATGGAAGGAAGCGCAGAAGAACGGCGCAAAGGAGTTCGAGACGACCCGCGTCGCGCCTGACCTCGCGGCCGAACTCGAGCGCTACCACGTGAAGTTCAGCGGCGAGATCCCGAACACGTTTCTCGCCGATCTGCTGTCGTGGATTCTTCCGATGCTGTTTTTCGTCGGCATCTATTACTTCGTTTTTCGGCGCTTCGCGCAAGGCCAGGGCGGAATGGGCAGCCTGATGTCGATCGGCCGCAGCAAGGCGAAAGTCTATGTCGAGACCGACACCAAGACGACATTCAACGACGTGGCGGGCGAGGATGAAGCGAAGGCCGAACTCAAGGAGATTGTCGACTTTCTCAAGCATCCCGCTGAATACGGTCGACTCGGCGCCAGAATGCCCAAGGGCGTCCTGCTGATCGGGCCGCCCGGCACGGGCAAGACCCTGCTCGCCCGGGCGGTCGCCGGCGAAGCCGGCGTGCCGTTCTTCTCGATCAACGGGTCCGAATTCGTCGAGATGTTCGTCGGCGTCGGCGCGGCGCGGGTGCGAGATCTCTTCGTGCAGGCGCGCGAGAAGGCGCCGGCGATCATCTTCATCGACGAACTCGACGCGTTGGGCCGCGCCCGCGGCGCCTATCCCTACATGGGGCACGACGAAAAGGAACAGACGCTGAACCAGCTGCTCGTCGAGATGGACGGCTTCGATTCGCGCAGCGGCCTGGTGCTGCTCGCGGCGACCAACCGGCCCGAAATCCTCGACCCTGCGTTGCTGCGCGCCGGCCGCTTTGACCGCCAGGTGCTGGTCGACCGGCCGGACAAGCGCGGACGCATCGAGATTGTCGACCTCTACCTCAAGGGCCATAAGCTCGCCGCCGACGTCTCGGCGGAGGAGATCGCGGCTTTGACGCCCGGCTTCACCGGCGCCGACCTCGCCAATCTCGTCAACGAGGCGGCGCTCGTCGCGACGCGGCGAGACGCCAGGGAAATCGCGATGGAAGATTTCACCGAGGCCGTCGAGCGCATGATCGCCGGCCTGGAGAAGAAGAAGCGGGTGCTCAGCCCGAAGGAGCGGCGGGTTGTCGCCTATCACGAAATGGGCCACGCACTGGTGGCGATGTCGCTGCCGAACGTCGATCCGGTGCACAAGATTTCGATCATCCCGCGCGGCGTCGGCGCGCTCGGCTATACGATTCAGCGTCCGACCGAGGACCGTTACGTCATTACGCGCGAAGAACTGCTCGACAGGATGGCTGTGCTGCTCGGCGGGCGCGCCTCCGAATGGGTGGTCTTCCACCAGCTGTCGACCGGAGCGGCGGACGATCTGGCCAAGGTGACCGACATCGCGCGCGACATGGTGGCGCGCTTCGGCATGGAGCCGGCCCTGGGGCCCGTCTCTTACGAGAGCGCGCCCTCGCCGTTCCTGACCGGCCCGTCGGCTCCCTCGGATTTTCATCAGAGGCGCTACAGTGACGAAACGGCGCGGGCCATCGACACGGCGGTCCAGGATCTCGTCGATGGCGCCTTCGACCGAACCGTCGGGATCCTCAAGGCGCACGAGGACACGCTCGAGCACGGCGCAAAACTTCTCCTCGAACGCGAGACGCTCGATGAAACCGCGCTGAAGCAGCTTCGTGAGGAATTGCAGGCCGCGCCTCCGGTCCCCGCGACGCCACCCGGTCCGGCGTAACGATGCTTTCCCGTTTCGGCCTTTCGCTTTATCAGCTTTCGACCTGGATCCTCCCGCTGGTGGTCGCGATCACTTTTCACGAGGCTTCGCACGGCTATGTCGCGCGGCTGTTCGGCGACAATACGGCATGGCTGAGCGGCCGCGTCACCTTCAATCCGCTGAAGCACATCGATCCGTTCGGCACGGTCCTGCTGCCGGCGCTGTTGTTGCTCATGCGCGCGCCGTTCCTGTTCGGCTACGCCAAGCCCGTACCGGTCAATTTCCGCGCGCTCCGCAATCCGAAGCGGGATTCGATATTCGTCGCCGCCGCGGGCCCGGCGATGAATTTTGCCCTCGCCATCCTGAGCGCCCTGTTGTTCCGTTTGGTTCCGTTCCTGCCGCCCGACGCGGCGCGCTGGGCGGCGGACAATCTCAACAATTCGCTTCTCATCAATGTGCTGCTCGCCGTCTTCAACCTGCTGCCGATTCCCCCGCTCGACGGCGGTCGCATCCTGGTCGGGCTGTTGCCCAGGGGCCCCTCGCAGTCGCTCGCCTCGCTCGAGCCCTACGGCATGCTCATTCTCATTGGCGCATTGCTGGTGTTGCCCGTGCTGGGCCAGTACTCGGGCCTCGATCTCAATTTCGTCTGGCAGTTCGTGGCGAGGTTGACGGCCTCGATCATTGGCGCGATCCTGCAGATTACCGGCGCGGGTTAGGGCGGCTCGGCAACCCGGTCGGCGGCGGATTCGCGGGGGACGGGATGATGCGGCGAAGCGTCCTTGATGGCCGCCTTCTGGCGGCCGCGAAGCAGCCAGTCCTCCGGTCGATCCGCCTTGCCGCGGCGATTGCCGCGGCGCCGCTTGCGGGCTGCAGCGGGGTTCTCGATCCGGCCGGGCCGGTCGGCGCAGCTCAACTGCTCATCCTGATAGACTTCGCTCGCGATCATGCTGGCGATCGTCCTGCCCGTATTAGTCCTGATCGCCGGCTTCGCCTTCTGGTTCCGGGCCTCCAACCCGCGCGCCTTCTATTGGCCGGAATGGGAGTTCTCCGGCCATCTCGAGATAATCGTCTGGTCCATCCCGACGCTGGTCATCGTCGTGCTCGGCGGCGTCGCTTGGTTTGGATCGCACGACCTCGACCCCTACCGGCCCCTTCCCAGCCAGGCGAAACCCGTCGAGATCCAGGTGGTCGCGCTCGATTGGAAGTGGCTCTTCATTTACCCCGAGGAAGGCGTGGCGAGCGTCAACGGGCCTGCGGTTCCGGTCGGTGTTCCCATCCACTTCACCCTCACCTCGAGCGGGGTGATGAACAGCTTCTTCGTGCCCCGTCTCGGCAGTCAGATCTACGCCATGGCGGGAATGGCGTCGCAGCTCTGGCTGCAGGCCGACCAGCCCGGGACCTTCAGTGGGTTCTCGGCGAACTTCAGCGGCCAGGGATTCGCCGACATGCGCTTCGACCTGAAGGCGCTGCCGGGAGACGGCTACGCCAAGTGGATCGCCGACGCAAAGGCGTCGGGCGCGGACCTCGACCGCAACCGCTACGCCGAGCTCGTCAAACCAAGCCAGAACGTGAGCCCCACCGCCTATCGCTCGGTGGAGCCGCGCCTGTTCGAATTGATCGTGAACGGATCCGCGCCGCAGCCGTCGGCGCTGATCAAGCCCGCCCGCGAGGCGCGCGGCCAGACGCCCGCCATCTGCGGGGGAACCTGATGCTCGGCAAGCTTTCCTGGGACGCGATCCCGTTCAATCAGCCGATCCCGCTCGTCACATCGATCGTGGTGATCGTCGTCATCCTCTCGGTGCTCGCTTTGATCACGATCAAGGGCTGGTGGCCCTATCTGTGGAGCGAGTGGATCACCTCGGTCGACCACAAGCACATCGGCGTCATGTACTGCTTCCTCGCGCTGGTGATGCTCGTCCGCGGCTTCGCCGACGCGATCATGATGCGCATGCAGCAGGCGGTCGCGTTCCACTCCGGCGGCTACCTGGTCCCCGAGCATTACGATCAGATTTTTTCCGCCCACGGCACGATCATGATCTTCTTCGTGGCGATGCCGTTTGTGATCGGCCTCATGAATTTCGTCGTGCCGCTGCAGCTCGGCGTGCGCGACGTCGCCTTCCCGACCTTGAACTCGGTGAGCTTCTGGCTGACCGCGTCCGGCGTGCTTCTGGTCAACGCCTCGCTGCTGATTGGCGAGTTCTCGCAGGCCGGCTGGATGGGCTATCCGCCGCTTTCGGAGCTCGCCTTTTCGCCCGGAGTTGGCGTCGATTACTATCTCTGGTCGCTACAGATCTCGGGCATCGGCACGCTTGCTCACCGGCGTGAATTTCGTCACGACCATTTTGAAGCTCCGCGCGCCCGGCATGACCTACACGCGCATGCCGATCTTTTGCTGGACGTCGCTTGCCGCCAACCTCCTGATCGTCGCGGCCTTCCCGGTGCTCACCGCGACCTTCGCGATGCTGCTGCTCGACCGCTATCTCGGGTTCCATTTCTTCACGACCGACATGGGCGGCAACGCCATGATGTACGTGAACCTGTTCTGGGCATGGGGACATCCCGAGGTCTACATTCTCATCCTGCCGGCGTTCGGCGTGTTCTCCGAGGTGGTGTCCACCTTCTCCGGCAAGCCGCTGTTCGGCTACCGGTCGATGATCGTCGCCACCATGGCGATCTGCATCCTGTCCTTCATCGTCTGGCTGCATCACTTCTTCACCATGGGAGCGGGAGCCGACGTCAACGGCGTGTTCGGCATCATGTCGATGATCATCGCCGTGCCGACGGGCGTGAAGGTGTTCAACTGGCTGTTCACCATGTGGGGCGGCAGGGTGCGCTTCGAGCCGCCGATGCTGTGGGCGATCGCCTTCATGTTCACCTTCGTGATCGGCGGCATGACCGGCGTGCTGCTTGCGGTTCCGCCCGCCGATTTCGTGCTGCACAACTCGCTGTTCCTGATCGCCCACTTCCACAACGTCATCATCGGCGGCGTGCTGTTCGGCGCCTTCGCCGGCTACACCTACTGGTTCCCCAAGGCGTTTGGGTTCCGGCTGGAGAAGCGGTTCGGGACGGCGGCGTTCTGGTTCTGGCTCGTCGGCTTCTACGTGACCTTCATGCCGCTCTATGTCGCTCGGCCTCGAAGGCATGACGCGGCGCATGCAGCACTACGACGTCGCCGAGTGGCGGCCGTGGCTCCTGATTTCGGCGGTCGGCTCGGTGCTGATGCTTTGCGGCATAGTCTGCCAGATCGCGCAGTTCGCCGTCAGCATCCGCGACCACGCGACTTTGCGCGACCGGACCGGCGACCCATGGGACGGCCGGACGCTCGAATGGATGACGGCCTCACCGCCGCCGACCTTCAATTTCGCCGCCCTGCCCAACGTCACCGGCGAGGAGGCCTATTGGGGCATCAAGCAGCGGGCGATCGCGATGGCCCAGCTCTCGCCGCTGCCGCGCTACGAACGCGATCGAGATGCCGGTCAACAGCCCGACCGGCTTCGTCGTCGCCTTCTTCGCCGTCGTCACCGGCTTCGCGCTGATCTGGCACATCTGGTGGATGGCGGCGGTCGGCATCGCCGGCGCGTTCGCCACCTTCGTCGTCTTCGCCTGGCGCGACCACGACGAATACGAGGTGCCGGCCGAGGAAGTCGCCCGGATCGACGCGCGTAGGCGCGAGGCCCGCGAGGATCTCGTGGCGGGGCGAGAGCCCGGCATTCGGCTGGTGAGGATCATCGAACGAGAAGAGCCGGTCACTCACGGCCCGTCCCAGACGCCCGGCCGTTACGGCGGACCGGCGCCGAAGCGGATCGTCACCGCCTACGGATTCTGGGTCTTCCTCCTGTCCGACTTCGTGATGTTCTCGGGCTTCTATTCGGCTTTCGCGGTGCTGTCGCATGCGACCGCCGGCGGACCCGGGCCGCTCGAACTCTTCAACCTCAAGACGGTCGCGGCCGAGACGGCGTTCCTGCTGCTGTCGAGCTTCGCCTGCCGGCCTCGCGATGATCGCCGCCGGGGTGCGCAACATGCTGTGGACCCAGGTCGGCCTGCTTGTGACGGGACTGCTCGGGCTCGGCTTTCTCGGCCTCGAGGTCAACGAGTTCGCCAGGATGATCGCGGAAGGCAACGGCCCAGGCCGCAGCGCGTTCCTGTCGGCCTTCTTCGCCCTCGTCGGCTTGCCACGGGCTCCACGTCACCATCGGCCTGCTGTGGCTCGGCACGATGATGGCGCAAATCTTCACCAAGGGGTTCCGGCCGGTCATCATGCGCCGGGCCATGTGTTTCGCCCTGTTCTGGCACGCGCTCGACATCATCTGGATCGGCATCTTCACCAACGTCTACCTTTTGGGGACGCTTACATGAGCGACCATCACGCCCGCGACGCCGCGCCCGGCGAAGGCGATTTCGGCGAGCGTTCCGTATCGGAGGCCGTGCGCAACTATGTGATCGGCCTGTTCCTCGCGACCGTGCTGACCGTCGCCTCTTTCTGGGTAGCGAGCGGCACCGCTCTCCTTTACGGGCCGGGCGTGCTGATGGGGCTCGCGGCTCTTGCGATCGCCCAGATGGGCGTCCACCTCGTCTTCTTCCTGCACATCACCACGGGTCCCGACAACACCAACAACGTCCTGGCGCTCGCCTTCGGAGCGCTGATCGTCGGCCTCGTTATCGCCGGCTCGGTTTGGATCATGTATCACCTCAACGCGAACATGATGCTTCCGGAAATGATGGGCATCCACGCGCCGCATTGAACGCAGGCGAACGCCCCAGGGGCCTGGCCGTCGGGTTTCTGTGGATCATGTCCAACATATGGGGCCCTTCATGGGAACGCGCCGCCTGAAGGACATTTTGGCCGGTGGTGGCGAAATGGATTTCCGCCGTCTCGCCGACTTGATCGACCGCTGATCAGACGTCGGCAGGCGGCGCGATCTGGTCCATCGTACATTGCCGCGGCGCCTTGTCCGGCCGCCAGCGCAAAAGTTTCGTTCCATGGCGGAAGCGGTCGCCGGTCACGTGATCGAAGCGCACCTCGACCACCAGCTCCGGCCGCACCGGCTCCCATTCGCCGCTGCGTTCCGTGCTCCAGCGGCTCGGGCCGCCGGGCGCCTTGCCGGTAAAGCCGGGCGGCTGGCGCAACGCCTCCAGCCGGCGCGTCAGCGCCAAACGCTCCCGGTCGGCGATGGTCGAAGTGAAGCCGACATGATCGAGAAGGCCTTCGGCGTCGTAGAGACCGAGGAGCAGCGAGCCGACCCGGCGGCTGTGGCTCTCGTAGCGAAAGCCGCCGACGACGCAGTCGGCGGTTCTGAGCCGCTTGACCTTGATCATGGCGCGCTCGCCGCTCTCGTAACGGCGGTCGAGCCGCTTCGCCACGACGCCGTCGGTCCCGGCATAGCCGGCCAGCCATTCTTGCGCCTTGGCGACGTCGACCGTGCACGGCGTCACGATCAGCCGGTCGTCCCTCACGGTCTTGCCGAACGACTCGAGCGCGCGCCGTCGCTCGGAAAGCGGACGCCCGGTCAGGAGCGTCCCGTCGGGAGCGAGCAGGAGGTCGAACAGGACCAGCCGGGCCGGCGTCTCCGCGGCGAGCTTTTGATCCGGCTCTCGGCTGGATGCAGGCGCATTTGTAGCGCGTCGAACGACAACCCGCCGTCGATCTCGATGACCAACTCGCCGTCGACGACGAAGCGCTCGAACGGCAGGCTGCCGAGCAGGGCCAGCACCTCCGGGAAAAAGCGGCCGAGCGGCTTGCCCGATTTGCCGAGAAGCTCGACCGCCTCGCCCTCCTTGAACGCGAGGCAGCGGAATCCGTCCCATTTCGGCTCAAACTGCCAAGAACCCTCGTCATCCGGCAGAGCTTCGGCCGAACGCGCCTCCATCGGCGCCGTGTCGAGCGGCAGCCCGAAAGTCTCGCCGCGCGTCGGAGACTGCGCCATTGGCCAGGGCCGTTTTAAGCGCCCGGGCCGCGAGACCACTCCCGCGGCCCAGATCCGCTTGCGTCAGGCAGCTTTCCGGTTGACGTTTTTCATCGCCAGCTCGGTCAGCAGCTTGTCGGTCTTGATCTCCTCCTGCAGCGTCTCGTCGAGGAGTTTTGCGGCGTCGTCCATCCCGAGCTGACGCGCCCACGCCTTCAGCGAGCCATAGCGGGCGATCTCGTAGTGCTCGACAGTCTGGGCGGAGGCGGCGAGCCCGGCGTCGAGCACCTCTTCGCCCTTGAACTCGTCCATGAACTCCTTGGCCTCGTCGATGATGCCGATGATGGCCTCGCAGGTCTTGCCGCGCGCGGGGCGTCCCATGCCCTCAAAGATCTGGTTCAGGCGCTCGACCTGTTCCTCCGTCTCGTCGCGATGCTTCTCGAACGCATGCTTGAGCTCGGGAGAGGTCGCCTCCTTGGCCATCTTCGGCAGGGCCCGAAGGATCTGCTTCTCGGCGAAATAGATATCCTTCAGCGTTTCGGTGAAAAGATCCTCGAGGGGATTGGCGGATTTGCGGGTAGGCATGGCGCACTCCTTTGGCGTTTGCAGCCATCCACAACCGCCATGGCTGGCCATGGTTCCTTGGGCGCCGGCCACGGGATCTGTTAATCACCGCATTCCCGAGGCGGCCCGGCGGACGAGGGGTCCAGAACCAGGGCTCGGGCTCCCTCGGGTCGCCCGAGGGCTTTATCGCTCGGCGAGGAGGACGGGGTGCGCGCATTTTGGCAGGCTCTCCCGTGGCTCGGACGAGCGCTCGCGCTCGCTCTGGCGGCGGCTGTTGTCTCCAACGCGCCGGCAAAGGCCGACGTCGAGGCCGACAAGGCCGCCATCGCGGCGCGCCTCGAGGCGTTCGCCGCGGCGTTCAACGCCCGCGACGCAACGGGCGCCTGCGCGATCTTCGCGCCCGACCTCATCTCGACCATGCGCGGACGCGCCGACAACGATCGCGACGCCGTCTGCAAGCGGATCGCGGCGGCGCTCGCCGACCGCGCGGTGGAGATGCGCTACCGGCCGGACATCGAGGAGATCATCGTGAGCGGCGATCTCGCCGTCGTCCGCTTGGTGTGGAATGTCTCCATCCGCCGCGGCCCAACGCCGGCGATCAGCAAGGAGCCGGGCCTCGACGTCTTCCGTCGCCAGCCGGACGGAAGATGGGCGATCAGCCGGTTTCTGGCGTTTTCCAACGCGCCGGATTGAACGGCCGGCGCCGAACCCAGAGTCTCACACGTGCCCGCCCTTGGCGCGCGCCGTCACGTCGATGAGGTCGACGATCTGCTCCAACGCCCCGCCGAGCGCGATCACCGGCTTTTCCAGCGCAAGCGTCAGCTCGCGGTTGAGGCCGAAGGCCGGCGGACCGAGGATGCAGCGCCACGCTTCGATGTCCTGGGCGCTGGCCCGCCTTTTGGTGTCGGCCCAGTCGAGCATCGCGCAATAGCAGATGAGATTGTGGTTGCAGCGGATGTCGAACTTGACGTCCGCCTGCGCCGTCGACGGCAGGAGGATTTTGGCGCCGGGCAGCGTCGAATATTGAAACGCCGGCGGGGCGTCGAACGGCACGTAGGGCACGATGTCAAGCAGGTAATTCGTCAGCCGGTAGTCCGTGACCGCGGCGGCGTAGGCGGCCGTCCAGGCGAGGTCGCCGGTGCTCGGCGAAGCGAACAGGCAAGCGCTCGCCCGGGCGCCCATGAGCTTGGCGACGTCGAAGCTGAGATAGGTCGCGAGCGCCGCGCCGAGGCTGTGCCCGCAGACCGTCACCGTCGCCTCGCCGACGACGCTCGCGATCCCGTCCGCCGCCCCCGCGCCAATTTGAGCGCCATCGAGGCCGACCAGAGTCATGCTGGCGTAGATGCTCCAAAAGCCCTTTTCGACCGTCGCTCCGGCGGGCGCGGGAAGCGCGAGCGGAAGGAAGTCGGCGTCGATCACCCATTCGGCGAAGCCGCTTGTCCCGCGGATAGCGGCGGCGTAGCGGGTCGGGTCCGCGTGGTTGCGGGCCAAAAATCCGTAGAAGACGATCTGCCCGAACTGCATGGTGTTCGGGACGCCGGCGGCCAGGGAGGACGGATCGGGCAGCACGGAATCGAACGCGAGGAAATGGCCGACGACGTCCCACCCCGCAGCGGCGATCCTCGGCTCGTCGTGCGGCGTGATCGAGCCCTGGACAACCATGCCCTCGGCGAAGGCGACGAGAAACCCATAGTCGACGGCGTCCTGGTCGGTGATCGGCATGGATGGTTCCTCCTGTCTGCGATTATCCTCCCCTGCGAAGCGGGGGAGGGGGACCGCGCGTGAGCGCGGTGGAGGGGGCTTTCGCCTCGATCATCGCCAGCGCCAACCGCGTGAGTCCATCGGCGACTTCGTCGAGACGGCTTGTGATTTCTTTGGCGGCGATCCTGTGGACTGTTACGCCCTGCGTCCCAAGCCACGCGTTCCGCCGCTCGTCACGCCGCAGCCGATCCTCAAGGTCGTGGCTCATTCCGTCGATCTCGATTGCGAGCCGCGCCTTCGCACAATAGAAGTCGAGCACGTAGGGCCCGATTGGATGCTGACGGCGGAAGACCGGCATTCCCACAGCCCGCGTGCGCAGCCGGCTCCACAGCATGACTTCCGGTGCGGACAGACTGCCGCTTAAATGACGGGCGTTGGCGACAGTTTCTGGCGGCGCCCTCATGGTCAGAATCCCTTCCCCCTCCACCACGCTTCGCGTGGTCCCCCTCCCCCGCGTTGCGGGGGAGGATAGCGGCAGCTTCGTCGCTCATTCTCCCCCCAACCGCGCAAAGCGGAGTCGAGTGAATTCCGACTCCCGGCGCCGGTCAGGCTTGCGTCCGCTGCGGGCCCTGCTGCGGCTGATGCTGCATGGCGAGCATTTGCGGCAGCCACGCCTTATGCTCGCTGTCGAGCAGGTCTTCCGTCGCGATGACGAGATCGGCGAGGTTGATCGGCGCCTCCTTGTCGAGCCCGACCATCTCCTCGAGCCTCGATTGCATCTCGGCGTAGCTCGCGATCAGATACTTGCGACGGTCGATGAGCCCGTAGGCGGCGATCGACGCCGCGACCGTCGTCATCGCGCCGATCCATGGGGCGAACCGTTGCGCCCAGGCGCCGAGCGCGCCGAAGGCGATCGCCGCGAGGCCGGCGGCGAAGGCGATCCACCAGAGCCGGTCGGCCGCCTTCCGGTTTTTTGCGCGGGCGTCCCGGTAGTAGGCGATCTGGTCCTGGATCCGGCCGGCCAGATACCAGTCCTTGGTCATCGGGACGGGCGGCTCGCGCTTGTCGCCCGATGGGGGAACCGGATCGTCCGCGCGCACGAGGCCTTTGCTGGTTGCTTGCCTGGCGATCTCGGCGGTCCGCGCGACGAGCGCTTTGGCGGCGTCCGCGTCGGGGAGAGCGTAGGCGCCGGCCCGCGCCGCGTAGCGGAAACATTCGGACTTGAGGCCTTCGGCAGCGGCTCGCGCCTGGATCCAGCCGGCCTCGTCGCCCGAGCCGACGAACTGCCGCCCGAGAAACGCGCCGACCGCCGAAGCGACCATGGCGGCCAGCGAAACCCGGGCGCTCCACGGATCCGCCACAGCCGTGGCCAGCGCGCCGAAGCCGGCGGCGGCGGCGATGAGCAGCAGCGCCGCGATGTTCCACCGATGGGTCGCGCTCTGCAGGTCGCGCGCCAGCTTCGCCCAACCGCGATAGGCGTTCCAGGCTTGCCTCAGCATGGCCGTGTTCCCCTCCCGGTCTTCGATATTCGCACATCTCGAATGCCGCGCGATATCCTTCTCCAGCTTGCTGGGGAAGAGCCTGCCCCCGGGCAAAGACCCGGAGGTGGCGCGGAGCGCCGGATGGGGTGTGGCCCGCCGCTTCGACGCACGCACCATTGCACAAACGGCGCCGTGAACCTTCGTTTTCGCATTCCTGCTTTCCACACCCCATCCGTCGCCTTCGGCGACACCTTCCCCACTTCGTGGAGAAGAGGGCGCACAACCGCCTGATTTTCGAGCGAAAACGACTTCCGCTCTCGCGGCGCTGGTGGGCTGCGCAGATCTGTGCATCCCGGAGCTGTGCTGGGGAAGAGCCTGCCCCCGGGCAACAACCCGGGGGTGGCGCGCAGCCCGGATGGGGTATGGCCCGCTTCCTCGAGCGCGAGTCGGATTGCACGAACGGCAGCCCGAACCTGCATCGAACCATACCCGCTCGCCACACCCCATCCGGCCCTTTGGGCCACCCCCGCTTCGCGGACAAGGGGTAACTCGCCGACCGCGCGGAATTCGATGACTTGTGTGAATCTGGTAGGCGCGACCGGGCTTCGGCGAACGGCTTCGAGAACTCTCCCTAAGCGCTTTAAACATATGGAAAATATAATTTTTATCCACGCCTTGCGATTCCACATCTTGAACTCGATAAATGTGCGCAAACGGGACAGATCTTGGCGCCTAACACTTTGAAATCGGCCGCGCGCGGACAAAACTGCAGCGCCTCGCGCGCCGCCGCCCGGAGGCCTCACGCGCCCCTTTCCCGCAGCACCCGCGCGAGCGCCATGAAGTCCGTCTTGCCAGAACCGAGCAGCGGGATCGCGTCGAGCACCGCGACCGAGTCCGGCACCATGATCGCGGAAGCGCCCTTGATCTTCAACCAGGTCTGGACTTCGATCCGGGTCGCGCCGACGCGGGTGGTGGCGAGGATCACCCGTTCGCCGCGCTTCGGGTCGGGGGCGGAGATGGCCGCGACCAGGTCGTCCGGCCAAAGGCCCGAGACGAGGTCCTCGAGGGCGCCGAGCGACACGAGCTCGCCGGCGATTTTGGCGAAGCGCTTGGCGCGGCCCTTGATCCAGACGAAGCCGTCCTTGTCGATCGCCACGATGTCGCCGGTGTCGTGCCAGCCGCCGGGCGGCGGCTCGAGCTCGCCAGGGTTGTCGGCGCGAAAATAGCCGATCATCACATTGGGTCCGCGCACGATCAGACGTCCGCCCTCGTCGATGCCGGGCACAGGCTCGAGGCGCGGCTCGATGAAGGGCAAAAGCTTTCCGACCGTTCCGTTCCGGTTGAACGCCGCCGTGTTGACCGCGAGCACCGGCGAGGCCTCGGTCACGCCGTAGCCCTCGAGCAGGCGCAGGCCGAATTTCTCCATATAGACCCGGCGGGTGTCGGGCTTGAGCGGCTCGGCGCCGGAAATGACGTAGCGCAGCGTACGGAAGGCGTAGGCGTCGGCGTTGCGCGCGTAAGCCGCAAGAAACGTGTCGGTGCCGATTAGCACCGTGGCGCCGACCTTGTCGATCAGCTCCGGAATCTGGCGATAGTGCAGGGGCGTCGGGTAGAGATAGACCCTCATCGAGGTCATGAGCCCGAGCAGCGTCCCGGCGCTCAGGCCGAAGGCATGGAAGATCGGCAGCGGGTTGAAGAAGGCGTCGGTCAGTCTGAGGTCGAACAGCGCGTTGATCTGCGCGATGTTGGCGAGCAGGTTGGCGTGCGACAGGACGACGCCTTTCGGCGCGCCCTCGGTGCCGGAGGTGAACAACACGACCGCCGGATCGTCGGGTTGGCGGCTGGCGAAGGCGCGGCCGGCCGTCAGCGCGGCGCGGAGCTTGTCCGCCCTCGTTGCGCTCTCGCGCACATCCTCGAGCCAGACGAGGCGCACGACCGCCGACAGCGCCTCGACCACCTCGCCGAGCTCGGCCCTTTCGACGAACGCGCGGGAGGTCAGGACAAGCGCGATCCGCGCAGTCTGACAGGCGGCGACGAGATTGTTCGCGCCAGCGGTGAAGTTCAGCATCGCCGGGACGCGCCCCGCCGCCTGCAGCGCCATGAAGGTCACCGCCGAGCCGTTGGCGTTGGGCAGCATGAGGCCGACGACCTCGCCGGGCGCGGAGATTTCGGCGACCTTGCGGGCGAGCACGCCGACCCCGATGCGGAACATGCGCAAGGTCAAGGGTCCGCTCGAGCGAATCTTCGACCGCCACGCGCGACAGGCGGCGCTTCCTGGCCTCGTCCTCGAACGCCACATGCAGCGTCCGACGAATGTCGGTCGTCTCGAAAACGAGGTCGGACATCGTCGCGCAAAGCGCGGCGCCGGCGGCTCTGCGAAGCGCGCGGCCGCGCGGACCGGCAGGCGTCCGGAGACGCCGCGGCGGCAGGATGGTCACCGTCACCTTGGGAAACAGCCGCCGTCCGACGTGCTCCGGGTCGAGGCGCGAAAGGAACGTGCGCTCCGGCCCGACGAGGCGCACCGGCGTCACCGGCGCGCCGCTCTTTGCGATCATCAATCCGGCGCACTCGTAGTCGCGCATGACCGTGCCCGTGAGGGCGACGCTTCCCTGGGGAAAGACCGCCAGAGCGCGTCCGGCGCGCGCCTGCTTGACGAGCCCCCGCGCCGTCAGCGGGCGGGACGGGTCGGCCGGGCTTACGCCGGCGAGCCTCAAAAAAAATTTGAGCCACCCGCGTTGCGCGACGCCATGATCGATCGCGAACAGGGGCGGCTCCTCCATGAGCGAGAACAGGATCGGCGCGTCGAGAAAGGAGACGTGATTGACGGCGACGACCGCGCGCTCGCCTGCCCTCGGCAGATGCTCGATCCCCTTCACCTCGAGGCGGAACAGCGCGCGCCACAGCAGGCGAAGGAAGAAGGCGAGGAAGTTCGCCGGCAGACGGTGGAAAAGATAGATCGCCGCGATGATGTTGGCGACGCCGAGGACGACGAGCGCCATCGATTCGGTCAGGTCGAGAACCTGCAATAGCAGCATGGCCGCCAGCGAGCCGGCGACCATCATCAGGTAGTTCAGCGCGTTGACCGCGCCGACCACCCGCGCGCGTCGCTCCTCGCCTGCCCAGGCCTGGATCGCGGCGAAGATCGGCACGACGAACAGCCCCGCCGCCGCGGAATAGAGCAAGAGCTCGAAGGCGACGCGCAGGCCGAAAGGGCTCGTGAAGAATTCGCCGAGCGGAACCTCGCTGCTTGCCGGCGCCATCGCATTGGTCGCAAGCCCGAGGTCGATCGCCAGCGCCGCCATGACGAGGAGCAGGAACGGTGCGGGCGCGAGCTCGATGCGTCCGCGCGACAGCACCGCCGCGCCGAGCGAGCCGACGGCGACGCCGACCGCGAAGACGAGGTTGATCGCGATTTCGACGTCGAGGCCGCCGCCGATGCGCGACTTGATGATGACCGGCACGAGGGAGAGCGTGACGATGCCGACCGTCCAGAACCAGCTTGTCGCGAGCGCCGCCACCCACTGGCGGTCGTCGGCGCGCACCTCGTTTATGATTCGCCAGGTCGAGGCGATAACGTTCTTGTGGACCTTGAGGCCAGGCGCGCCGACGCCGGTCGGCGGGATGAAGCGCGCCGCGCCGTAGCAGGCGAGCGCGACGACCATCATCTGCGCCACGACGCTGGCGGCCGAGCGGCCCTCAGCCGCCGCGAATCCGCCGACGATGAGACCGCAGATGATCGCCGCGAAGGTCGCCCCCTCGACCAGCGCGTTGGCCGAGACAAGCTCCTCGCGCCGCAGATGGTCGGGCAGGATGCCGTATTTGATCGGCCCGAACAGCGCCGCGATGCAGCCGAGGCCGAACAGCGCGACATAGAGGAGGGCCAGCGAGGAGACGACGAAGCCCGCCGCGGCGACCATCTGGACGCCGATCTCGGCGAGCTTGAGCCTCCGGGCGATGAGAGCCTTGTCGTGCGAATCGGCGATCTCGCCGCCGAGCGCGGAAAGTGGGATCGCCGGCAGGACGAACACCATCGAGGCGATCAGGATTTTCGTGCTGCTGTCGCCGCCTCCGAAGCGGAACAGGATCAGCATCGCCAGCATGTTGCGGACGAAATTGTCGTTGAACGCTGAGAAGAACTGGCACCAGAACAGCGGCGCGAAGCGCCGCGAGGTCATCAGGGTGCTGAACATGAGGCTCGGGCGTCCTGGCGGCTGAAGATGAGCCGATGGACGCCGAAATCCTCACGCGCGTCAAGCGGGCGGACGCGCGTGTTCAATCACTGCAGGACATAGCGGATGCCGACGAGGATCTGCTGCGAAACGTTGCGCTGCTTCGCCGTGAGACCGGTTTGCGGATTGATCAGCATACTGGATTCGCCGCCGTTGATGTAGCGGTAGCCGACGTCCAGTGTGGCGCTCGGGTTGAGCTGAAAGCCGAAGCCGGCCCCGAGCGACCAGGCGAAGCGGTAGGTGGTGGAGTTGATCGTACGGTTCCAGTTCTGCGCCGCGAACGGGATGTTCGGCGGCGGGGCGATCGGCTGTCCGGCCGAGTTGACCCACACCGAAGGAAAGCCGCCGAGATTCGTGAGATTGGCCGCATAGCCGAAGCCGTTGGCGGTTTCGGCAAAGCTGGAGCTTCCCTGCATGGAGCTCATGTTGAGGCCGGCCCCGGCGCCCACGTAGGGGGTGAACCCGGCATACGTGCCGAGGTCGACATATCCGTTCGCCAGGAACGTGTTGTTGTGCTGGCTGAGGCTCGCCGTCCCGCCGCAGGTGTTGGTCGTATCGTAGAGGTATCCAGCCGGGAAGCCGGTCGTCGCATTCATGACGCCTTGGAGGCCGTAGGGGCAAACGACGGCGAACGAGCGCGTGCGGGCCGGGCTCGTCCAATAATCCCAGGTCGCGTCCATCCGCAGGAAATCGTTAAATCGGTAGCCGAAGCCGAGGTCGCCCGTAAAGCCCGCGCCGTTTCCCCCCGACGGGGGAGTCGAGGCCAGATAGGCCGGCGGCGCCGAAGGAATTGCCGCCAGCGTGACCGAGGGCGTCGTGCTGAAGCTGACCCCGACGTCGCCGCGGAGGTACCAGTTCGAGCCGATCTCGACCGCGGTTGGCGCCTGCGCGGCGGGGATCGTCATGGGCGGCGCGGCCCCGAACAGGTCGGCCGCGCTGGCCGGCGCCAGGGTCAGGCCCACGAAAGCGGCGGATAGGACAAGTCTCATTGGTTCGCCCCAGAATGGCGCGCCGGTGCGCTTTAAAGAGCGTGGCGCCGAAAGTCATCCTGGCGAAGAAGACTTAATCAGGACTTAAGCATGATCATAATTATTTGAAGCAATACTTTTTTAAGTCAACTATTTGTCAATAAATGGCGTCTGCTCCAGAAATAGAGACAGGCGCCTGGAGAAGTCTTGCCTGCGTCTGGTTAGCGGCGGCCGGGTCCGCCGCCATGCCGGCGCCGCCGGCGTCGCCACCCAATCGGACCAGGGCGAGGCGGCGAACCAGTCGCGGTAATTCTCGGCGAAGCGAGCTTCGCCTCGCCAGGCGGCGAGCTCCCACGGCTTCGGCGCATTGACGAAATGCAGCACGATCGGCTCGATCGTCCGCTCGAGGTCGAGCAGGAAGAAATCCCCCATGAAATTAAAGCGCGGCGACAGCGGCGCGAAACGGCCGCGCAAGGTTGCGTTCAGCGCATCCTGCTCCATGAAGGCAAAGCGCTTCGGCTCGTCCTTGAGCGCCGTCGTCACGCGCTCGGTCAGCTTCTCTACGCGCCATGCGGCGCGGTCGATCGCCATCAGGCCGGCGTTGAAGTAGGGCGTGTCGTGTGCGAGCCCGAGCGCGCGCCGGGACCGCTGGAACTGCTGCGCCAGCCTGTCCCTTCTGAAGTCCATCAGAAAAATCATGTCGTAGGCCGCGGCGAGCGGCCGCCCGCCGAGGTCGAAGTCGGCCAGGCGCGAGAGCCCGGGCCGCACGATCAGCATGTCCGAATCGACGCTGACGATCCGCTCGACATGCGCGGGCAGGATTTCATCGAGGTAGAGGCGGCGGAAGACCGCGCGCGAAAACCGTCCCTTGCCGGAAAGACCCGCGTCGAAGCGCGTAAAGTCGAGGGTCAGCAGCTTGATGCGCTCGCGCAAGGGGCGGGGCAGCCTGTCGAAGCCCGGCGTCACGTCGTCCGGCTCGCAGACGAGGAAGATCTCGTGGCTCCAATCGGGCTCGGCGTCGATCAGCGAGGCGATAGCGCGCAACGCCGGCGGAAAGAACGCACGATCCGGCGTGAAGCAATAGGCTGTGCGCACAGGAGGCCCCCTTGGGTGTCACGCCGGTCTATCGAGAATCGCCGGCCCCCGAAACTGACGGTTTGGTCGCTCCGGTCCGCGAAAGTGAAACTCGGGCTGCCCCATTCGAGCCGGAGCCGCTATGATAGACTGAGCAAGAGCAAACCGGACGAGGGAACACCATGGAATATCTGCACACGATGATCCGCGTGACGGACCTTAAGGCCACGATCGCGTTTTTCGAGCTGCTCGGCTTCGTCGAAACCCGGCGGCTCGAGAACGAGAAGGGCCGCTATACGCTGGTGTTTCTCGCCGCTCCCGGCGACGCCGAACGGGCGCGCAAGGACCAGGCGCCGCTCGTCGAGCTCACCTACAACTGGGACCCGGAGGTCTATTCGGGCGGACGCAACTTCGGGCATCTCGCCTACCGGGTCGACGACATCTACGCGACCTGCGCCAAGCTGAAGGACGCCGGCGTGACGATCAACCGGCCGCCGCGCGACGGCCACATGGCCTTCATTCGCACGCCGGACGCGATCTCGATCGAGCTCATCCAGAAGGGCGGATCGCTGCCCGCGGCGGAACCGTGGGCGTCGATGCCGAACACCGGCGTCTGGTGAGACGCTTCGTCGCCTCAGGCGATTGCAGCGCTGACGAGATTGCGGAACAGTACGCGGAAATACTCGCGGTATTCCGGCGTCTGAATCATGAGAATGGCGAACAGCGAATCCCGCGGCGACACCCAGAAGGCGGTTCCCATCATGCCGCCCCAAAAGAACTCGCCGACGCTTCCCGCCGTCGGCGCCTTGCCGGAGTCGTTGCGCACCGCGAAGCCGAGCCCGAAGCCGTGTCCGGGCCACAGCAGGTAGTGGTCGCGGCGCGCGTTTGCGGCAAGATGGTCGCTCGCCATGAAGGCGAGCGTCCGGGGGCTGAGAAGGCGCACGCCCTCGAGTGCGCCGCCGGCGCTGAGCATCGCGGTGAAGCGGGTGTAGTCGGCGAGCGTCGACAACAGGCCGCCGCCGCCGGACTCGAACTTTGGCGGCTGGGTCGCGTTACAGCTGTCGACCCCCGCCGTGGTCATGAAGTCGAACGAGAAGGGATCGGCGCGTCGTACGAGTTTCGATTCCGGGGTGAAGAAGGCAGTGTCGTTCATGCCGAGCGGTTCGAAAATGCGTTCGCGCAAGACGTCGCTCAGACGGGCGCCCTCGACGATCTCGACGATGCGTCCGAGCACGTCGGTCGACAGGCTGTACTCCCACGCCTCGCCTGGCTGATGCATGAGCGGCAGGGCGGCGATCTTCTCGACGGTCTGCGCGATTGTCCGATTGGGGTTCCGGAGGTCTGCGGCCTTGGTCAGTTTCTGGACTGGAGAGCCGCCGGTGAATCCGTAGGTCAATCCCGACGTGTGGCGCATCAGGTCCTGGACGGTGACGGGCCGCCTCGGGGGCGTGAGTTCGAGACGGTCGCCGTCCGGGACGCCGACCTTGACGTCGGCGAAGGCAGGAATGTAGGCCGACACGGGATCGATGATCGACAGCCGCCCTTCCTCGACGAGCATCATCGCCGCCACGGAAACGATCGGCTTGGTCATCGAATAGATCCGGAATATCGCGTCTTCGTTCATCGGCGGACCGCCGGGACGTAGCGCGCCCAGGCATTGCCGATAGACGAGCTTGCCGTGGCGGGCGATCAGCATGGAGGCGCCGGGCGCTTTCTTTTCATCGATCTGGCGCTGCATGGCAGCGGTCAGCCGCTCGAGCCGCTCGGGGAGGAACCCCTCTCTTTCTGAGGGAGCGTAAGGCAGGACGAAGGCGTTCATGTCGGATTCCCGGGCTTGGAAGGCGCGGAAGAGCATAGGCTCAGGCGTGCGAGGGGCAAGCCGGCAGGGCGCCGCAGCTTGCGCTGGACAGGCCCCGAGCCGCGCGAGACAAGGATCCGATGAGCCTTTTCGATGATGCGAGCCAGAAGGCCGAGCCGCCGCCCCCGCCGCTCGCCGAACGTTTGCGGCCGAAAACGCTCGCCGAAGTCTCCGGGCAGGAGCATCTGACCGGGCCGTACGGCGCTCTGACCCGCCTGCTCGAATCGCCGACGCTCGGCTCGATGATCTTCTGGGGGCCGCCGGGCAGCGGCAAGACGACGGTCGCCCGCCTCATCGGCGCTTTGCGCTCCGACGTCTTCGTGCAGGTTTCCGCCATCCATTCGGGCGTCGCCGAACTCAAGAAAATCTTCGAGGCGGCGAGGATGCGGCGCGCTCGAGGGCAGGGGACGCTGCTGTTCGTCGACGAGATCCATCGCTTCAATCGTGCGCAGCAGGATTCTTTCCTGCCGGTGATGGAGGACGGCGCGGTGACCCTGATCGGGGCGACGACGGAAAACCCGTCGTTCGAGCTCAACGCCGCGCTGCTGTCGCGGGCGCGCGTGCTCGTCTTCCGGCCGCTGGCCGCGGAGGCGCTCGAAGCGCTGCTCGAACGGGCCGAACGCCTCATCTGCAAACCTTTGCCGCTCGACGCCGAGGCGCGCGCAGCGATGATCGGCATGGCCGACGGGGACGGCCGCGCCGTCCTGACGCTGGCCGAGGAAGTCTGGCGCGCCGCGCGGCCGGACGAGACGCTCGACGCAGCCCGGCTGGTCGAGGTCGTACAGCGCCGCGCGCCGATCTACGACAAGGCGCAGGATGGCCACTACAACCTGATCTCGGCGCTGCACAAATGCGTGCGCGGCTCCGATCCCGACGCCGCGCTCTACTATCTGGCGCGCATGTTGGACGCCGGAGAGGACCCGCTGTTCATCGCCCGGCGGGTGGTGCGCATGGCGTCGGAGGATATCGGGCTCGCCGACCCGCAGGCCCTCGTCGTCGCCAACGCCGCCAAGGAGGCCTACGATTTCCTCGGCAGCCCCGAGGGCGAGCTCGCGATCGCCGAGGCGGTCGTCTATGTCGCGACCGCGCCGAAGTCCAACGCGATCTACCGGGCCTTCGGCTCGGCGCAGGACCTCGCCAAGGCGCACGGCTCCCTGACGCCGCCGAAAACCATCCTCAACGCGCCGACCCGCCTCATGAAGCGCGAAGGCTACGGGGCCGATTGCCAATACGACCACGACGCGCCGGACGCCTTCAGCGGCCAAAACTACTGGCCCGACGCGCTCGGCCGGAAAACCCTCTACGATCCGGCCGAGCGCGGCTTCGAGCGCGAGATCCGGAAGCGGCTCGAATACTGGGCGCGGCTCAGGGAGCAGCGGGGGCGGGAGTGAAGGACCGCGGCCCTTTGCCGCCAAAAGACGGCGTCTCTCGATCCTTCCGGCGGGGTGTCATTTCGAATTGAAATATTTCGACTTGCTTGCCGCGCAATGTCGATTTTCCAATTTTTCAATAGAGAACAGAACTAAAACTTGTCTTTGGCGCCTGGCTCTGACGACGCGCAATTGATTCAGGTCAAAGTCTGCGGCGCCTTCCTGGATTAGTTTGCGTTTGAACGGACGTTCCTCCCTTCAGTCAGCTTGCTCATCGACAGTTTATAGTTGTAAATCAATATGTTGGAGGCGATTTGCGCGATTGATGTGTAGCCACTAATATGCGACATATTTACTCTTGCGGCATCAAAGCGCTTTTGGCTTACATCACATATCCATAATGTCTCGTCCGACAGTTCGGTCACTCGCCTCAACGGCAAGACTTACGCCCGCCACCTGCTGCGCGAGACCTATCGCGAGGACGGCAATGTCAAGCATCGAACGCTGGCCAACCTCACGCACTACAAACCGGAAGAGTTCGAGGCGATCCGGCTGGCGCTGAAACACAAAGGCGATTTGGGCCGCATGCTGGCGTCCGCCGGCGAGAGCGGGCCGGAGTTGAAGCAGGGTCCCTCGGTGGGGGCGGTTTGGGTTCTGTCGCAGATGGCGCGCGAACTCGGCTTCATCGCCGCCCTGGGCTCCGATCGGCAGGGCAAGCTGGCGACTGTCGCAGATCATTGCGCGTGTGCTCGATCAGGGCTCGCGTCTATCGGTGGTTCGGCTGGCGGGCAGCCATGCCGTCGGCGCGGCGCTGGGCATGGTCGGGTCCGACGAGGACGGCCTTTACGACAATCTGGATTGGCTGGCGGACAACCAAGCCGAGATCGAGAGCCGGTTGTTTGTTCAGAGAGAACCGGCCTCGGCGCCCGACGTCTTTCTCTACGACGTGACCAGCACGTACCTCGAAGGCGAGCACAACGCCTTTGCCGCGTTCGGCTACAACCGGGAGCGCAAGTCGGGCAAGCGTCAGATCGTGATCGGCCTGCTCGCCGACGCCGACGGTCGCCCGCTGTCGATCGAGGTCTTCAAAGGCAACACGTCCGACGTCAAGACGTTCTCTTCGCAAGTCAACAAAGCCGCCGCCCGTTTCGGGGCCGAGCGGGTCACCTTCGTCGGCGACCGCGGCATGATCAAAGCCCCACAGCGCGCCGAAATCACCGCCGCCGGCTTTCATTATATCACCGCCATCACGAAAGCGCAGATCGACGGCCTGATCGCAGCCGGCGTATTGCAGATGGACCTGTTCGAGGACGCGCTGGCCGAGGTCGAGGGCCTCGACGGCGAGCGTTATGTGGTGCGCCGCAATCCCGCCCGCGCCGAGAGCTGGCGGCCTTGCGAGCCGACAAGCTGACGAGGCTGCACACCTCCGCCGAAACGGCCAGCGCCTACTTGAACGAGCATCCGCGAGCGGCGGCCAAGACGCAACTGGCCAGGCTGAAATCCAGGTCCGAGACGCTCGGCCTCGACAAGATCGTCCAGATCGCCGATCAGGCGCAGGGCGTCGTCGTCACGGTGTCCAAGGCCGCTTGGACGTCGAGGCGGCGCGCCTCGCGGCTCAACGCGCTACGCACCGATTTGCCGAAGACCGTCGTCGGCCAAGAGACTGTGCACGACCGCTACAAGGACCTAGCCCACGTCACATTGCCGTTTCGCGACTCCAAATCCGTGCAACTCGTGTTGCGACCGGTCTATCTGCGCGACGAGAACCGCACGCGCGGCCACGCCCTCGTCGTCATGCTGGCCTATCTCCTGGTGCACGCCCTGCGCCAGCGCTGGCGCGACATCGACCTGACCGTGCAGGAAGGCCTCGACCGGCTCGCCAGTCTCTGCGTCGTCGAAGTGATCATCGGCGGTCGGCCCTCCTACAATCAGGTCCCGACGCCGCGCGACGACGTGCGCCAATTGTTCGAAGCCGCCGGCGTCGCCATTCCCGCCGCGCTGCCCCTCGACCCGGCCCGCGTAGCCACCAGGAAAACCCTCCCACAGCGACGAAAAGCGAAATAAGGTCAACCCGTTATCGGGAGCGCGCTAAGCCTGATACAGGGGAACATCCGTTTGAATACCAGTGAGGCTGAACAGTTTGTTGGAGGTGGATTGATGCACATAGAAAAAATTCTGCCTGCGGCATCCAAGCGCCTCATCACTCATCAGGGACGATGCTCCACTGACGGAAGCGGCGAAGCTTCTACTGAAGCCTGACGCGGATGTGGTGGTCGTGTGCGATGCCGATAAACGAATGGTTGGGATCATCAGCAAGACGGATGTCGTCCGCCAAATCAGTCACCGTCGAGAAAGTGAAGAGACGACTGCCGCATCGGCCGTCATGACCCGCACCGTCGTGTCCTGTCGGCCCGGCGACCTGTTGCATGATGTGTGGATGATCATGAAGGACCGGAGGCTGAAGAACATACCTATCTTGGATCAGAAACTCCCGGCCGATCGGCGTGCTGAACGCGCGGTTTTTGCTTGAAGCTCTCCTCGAAGAGGTCGAGCATGAGGAGACGCTCTTGCGAGATTATGTGATGAATATAGGTCATCCACGATTGTGATACGAAGGGCTGAACAGCAACCGATTGATGGCTTCACTGTGATTCTCCAAGACGCATTGTCGCTTGAGCGAGGGTCCGAAAGCGGCTCAAGTCGTGGGGCTGGCAACGCTGAGGTGGAGAAGCTGCCGTCCGCGTCGCCCCGGATTTACCTAGGTCTATCCGACTCCGAGGTCCTGGCCCTTGGTGATCTGAATGTGGTCGACGCAGCTCCGCGCCAGCGCCCACGAATCAGAGCCTGAACGCTTGATCATGGAAGAGTGCGTTTTCAGGCGACGCTCGCTCGCGCAGACTTCCTGCCAGCGGGCGGCTCAGTCCTTCCCCGGCAGGATCCACTGCACGCCTTCGAAACGCGCGAAATCGCGATCGAAGGTGAGGACGGCTCCGCCGTGTTCAATCGCCAGCGCCGCAAGATGCGCATCCGCCGTCAGATTTCCGGCGACGCCGGCGGACTTGAGCAATCGCCCGAGGGTTTCAGCGTGCTGCTCGCTCGGGTGCGCCACCTGCGCGCGGGGGTGACGAAGCCAACGCTCGACGACGCGCAGCGCGTCTTCCACAGACAGTGGACGGAGAAAAATGCCGCGGCGCGTGCTCAGGCGCATGAAGGCCAGAAGCGCCGTCCACGCAAAAGCGACGCCGCGCGGCTCGTCGAAGCCCCGCCCCAGGCCTTTGAGCGCCGCCCCATGCTGATCGCTCGATCTGTTGACTGCGCAGAGAAGCACGTTGGCGTCCGGAAGGATCATCGGCGGCGATACCGGCTGATGAGCTCCTCGTCCTCGAGCTCGGAGGCGAGCGCGGCCGCCTTGGTGAGATCCACGCGGGGTTCGCCCATGTCAAACGTCAGAGGCTCAAAGGCCTCGCCACGCCGGCTAGAATTGCGCAGCCCGGTGCGGATCGCGTTGTTCAAGACCTGCTTGAAGGGCTCGCCGCGTCTGCGCATCTCCTTTCGCAACATGGATTCGACGTCGGGGTCCAGCGTGACTGTGGTTCGCATGCGCGTCAAGATGCCCTCTCAGATGCTGTCATGATGCGTCCGAAGGCCCGAGGCTGTCAACTCGATCGCGCCGCCGCCGGAAATGCCGGAGATCGCCGTGGCGCAGGGATTGCTCGCAGCGCTCGCGGCAAACGAAGATGTCAAGGCCGCTGCAGGGCAGCGCCAGGCAATCGGGTGAAGAAGTTCGTGACAACGCGGTGAGAAGCTTGAATCTCTCGAAATCCTCTGATTCGCTTTGTGGGGGATTTTATGGACGACATTCCTGAGAATTTCGCGGCTGTGGCCGAAACGACGATTTTCCTTCAATACTTCAAAGATATGCCGGACGGTCGGCAAGCCGGGAAGGTGATCTATCCGCTCGACGAAATCCTGCTCTTGTGCCTTTTGGCGGTTCTGGCGGGCAGCGAAGCGTTCACCGAAATCGCGCGGTTCGGTGAGAAGAAGCTGGCGCTCCTGCGCCGGTTCCGGCCGTTCAAGGACGGAACTCCGGCGCATGATCATCTGGGCGACATTTTCGCCACGCTCGACTCTGCGGCATTCCGGCGCTGCTTCATCGCTTGGGCGGCGGCTCTGACCAACACCCCGGCCGAGGTGATCGCCGTCGACGGCAAGACCTCGCGCCGCTCCCATCGAAAGAAGGGATCGAAAGCAGCCGATCCACATGGTCTCGGCTTTCGCCGCGCGCCAGCGTCTGGTCATGGGCCAAATCGCGGTGGCGGAAAAATCCAATGAGATCGTCGCCATTCCGGCGCTGCTCGACATGATGGCGATCGAAGGCGCCGTCGTCACCATCGACGCGATGGGATGTCAACGCCACATCGCCAGGCAAGATCATCGACAACAAGGCTGATTACATCATCGCGCTCAAAGGCAACCAGGGCACGTTGCACGATGACGTGAAACTCCTCGCCGCCGAGCAGAAAGTCAACGGTTTCAAAGATGTCGTCATCAGCCGACACGAGACGGTCGACGGCGATCATGGGCGCATCGAAACCCGTTCCTACACCGTATTCCACGACGTTGAATGGCTGCAACAGCGCCATGACTGGCCGGGATTGAAAGCCGTCGTCATGGTCGAGAGCCAGCGCGAAATCGAAGCTAAAATCTCAAACGAAACCCGCTTCTACATCACTTCGCTGACCATGCTCGCCAATCTGATCGGGCCGATGATCCGAGATCATTGGGCAATCGAGAACGGGCTGCATTGGGTGCTCGACATGATCTTTCGCGACGACGAATGCAGGGTCCGAACCGACAATGCCCCCGCCAACTTCACAACCCTAAAGCACATAGCAAGCAACGTCCTTCGAACCGCTCCAGGTAAAGATTCCCAACGCCTGAAACGAAAAACCGCGGGATGGGACGACGACTACCTCGCAAGCCTCATCGCCGCATGATCCGTTCACCCGATTCCCCTGAGGGCAGCGCGAACGTCGCCTGTATCTTTGACCATCCGGCTCGCCGACATCGGGCGCTTCGACGAAATGAACGCGGTCTGGGACGCTTGGGTCGCGCCGGGCGATCCTCCCGCGCGGGCGACCGTCCAGGCTCTCCTGGCGCGACCGGCCAACCTGGTGGAGATCATGGTCGTCGCGTCCTTGGCCTGACAAGTCTGATGGCGGTCGCCAACGCGCGAGTGCGGCCGACAGGATCAATTGGACATCGATGCGCGCGACGGGCCTGAACAGGCGGGATCGAGCAGGCTTTCGGCGGACGCTTCCTGGAGCGAACCGGATTGGCCGGCATCGGAGACGAGGATAAGGGACTCTTCGCTTCTGCCGACCCGGAGCTCGGTGACGAGGAGCGTCGTTCGCGCGAGGTTTCTCTTGCCGCCGATAGCTTCGACCGCAAGGCGAACCGGCTCAATGTCCTGAGGGTCAGTCCGCCCGGCCCGCAGCGCCCAGAACGACGAGCCTTCGATGGCGACGCCGACCCGCGTCCAGGCGCCGACCGGCAACTTGGCGGCGAGGATGGGAAGCTTGCGCGCGAGCGCTGGCGCAAGACAGCCGAGGTGGATGTGAAACTGGTCCTGGCTTCGCGCGAGCGCGGAGTTGACCGCGAGCGCGAAACCGTCGGGCGCCGGCGGCCGTCCGCCAGGTCCTTTGAGGAGCGGCCGCGCGCGCCAGGCGGCGGCAAAATAGTTCGGCGCCTGGGGCGACCGCAGCCACGGGTCCTCGATTCCAGTCACTCGGCGCGTCGGCGCCAGAATTGTGTCCGGGCCAAACGGGTCGCGCAAGACGACATAGCCGCGCTCCTCGCCGCCATCCAAATCGACCAGCAGGCAAGGGAATGCGGCTCCCGTCAGCTTGTGGTCGGCGACGCAGGCCTGAACGGTCAGCCAGAGCGCCTGGCGCCTCGGCGCGCCCGCGACCGAACCGACCGCCGATAGCGCCAGACCGCAAGCGACAAGGCCGACGGCGAAATTGAGCGGTTTACCGGGCAACGGACCTCTCCCGGGCGCGCAAAGACCGTCCCGCAAGGGTTCAAGTGTCGGCGACGAATATGACCGCGGTCGGGCGGCCGCATTCTGACGAAATCCAGCGCGTCCCGATTTGCACGCGCCGCGGTCAAACATGGGCCGGGATTGGCGCCTAGCGAGGCCGATACGTCCATCAGAATACGAAAGCAACGGGTCCGATGAAAGCAACGCGCAGGGAAATTCTGGCTATCGCAGCCTCGCTCGCCTTGGCGCGGCCGGCCGGCGCGCAGTGGGAGTTGCAAATGCGCGGTCAGGGCTCGGCCGAAACGGATCGGTCGGCTTTCGACGAAGTGTGGGAGCTCGTACGCGATCGCTTCTACGACCCGCGTCTCAATGGGCTCGACTGGCAGGCGATACGCGAGCGCTACCGCCCGCAGGCCGAGGCGGCGCGCTCGCGAGGCGAGCTGGCCGGAATCGTCAATGTGATGCTCGCGACCCTCGGCGCGTCCCACACGCGCTATTACACGTCCGATGAGCCGGCCTATTACCAGCTGGCCGACATTTTTGCCGGCGCGCTTCAGCATCGAGGGCTTCAGCGTCTCTTTCCCAGCGGCGAAGTGGCCTACCCCGGGATAGGGATCTTCGTGCAGGACGATAACCAGGGGCGGACCTTCGTAACCGGCGTGATCGAGGGCGCTCCTGCCCATAAGGCAGGTCTCCTGCTCGGCGACGAGATCCTGTCGGCGGACGATCGCCCGTTCCAACCTATCGCGTCTTTCCGCGGCAAGGTCGGCGGACCGGTATCGCTGTCGGTCCGGCGAGCGCGCGACGGAGCGCCGATTTCGGTCTCCGTCGTCCCGGCCGATCTTCATCCGAACCAAATGTTCCTGCATGGGCTGCAGGGCAGCGCCCGGATCATTTCCGCCGGCGCCAACGCGCGCATCGGCTATGTGCACGTGTGGTCCTACGCGGGGCGTCAATATCAGCACGCGCTCGAGGACCTGATCGGCGATGGCCCGCTGCGCGACGCCGACGCGCTCATCTGGGATCTGCGCGACGGCTGGGGCGGGGCCCAGCCGCAATATCTCGATCTGTTCAATCCGCATTCGCCGACCATGAAGGTGACGGCGAGGAACGGCGAGATCGATCTCGTCGACGTGAAGTGGCGCAAGCCGGTGGCCGCGCTGATCAACGGCGGGACTCGGAGCGGCAAGGAGGTGCTCGCCTACGGCTTCAAGGAATATCGCCTCGGCGAGCTCATCGGCAGCCGCACCGAGGGCGCGGTGCTCGCGGCCACTGCGTTTCTCATCGGCGACGACGGTCTGTTGCTGCTTGCGGTCGAGGACGTCGTCGTCGATGGCCGGCGCCTCGAGGGGGCCGGCGTCGAGCCGACCATCGAGGTCGCATTCGATTCCCGCTACGCCGCCGGCGCCGATCCGCAGCTCGAGCGCGCCGTCCAGGTTCTGTCGCGCAGTTGAGGGCGCAGTCGCGAGCCCGACACCCGTCCTCGCTTCCCCGTCCTTAGGCGTTCGCCGAAGCGTCGGTTCCTCGAACAGCTTTGCGTCCAGCGGATTGTGCATAGCAGCAATGCTATTGTGCAGCGCAGCAAATCGTGTTACGAATTAACGGGCTGCGATGAGGGCGAGATTTGGACGATGCGTCGCGCGGGCTAGCGCCCTGCCGGGCGCCGGGTGCCCAGAAGCGCTCGGCGCCCCGCGGTCAACGGCGATGCGGCCCCTCGTCCAACGCGGCGCCGTTAATGTGCACTTCCGGTCAACGACGCGCCGAGCTGGTCGAGCAGGAAGCTGGTGCCGCGTTCGCGCGAGCCGCCGTCGTCGTAGCCGTCGAGAAACGCGCCCTGTTCCGTCACTTTCAACATCGCGCGGCCGGGGCCGCCGGACTTGATCTGCAAAGTGGCGAGCGAGACAGAAATCTTCTTCTCGTCGAGATGCATTTCGTAAGTGTAGACGATGCGCTGGTCGGGGACGATGTCGTGGTAGACAGCGTCGAAGGTCGAGACGACGCCGCTCTCCCACCGCCCCTTCAGGCGCTCCCGACCGCCGACGCGAAAATCCATGCTGCGCTCGATCTGCCGCCACTGGCCGTCCGAGCCGCCGAACCATTTTGCCTTGGCCAACTCGTCGGACAGGGCCCGGTAGACGCGTTCGACCGGCGCGTCATAGGTTCGCTCGAGCGTGAAGGCGGAGTGGACGACGGAGCGCGCGGTCTCGAGACTGGTCAGCATGCGCCGAAGCTCGGCCGAAAGATGGTCGAGCGTCTCAGCCCAGCCTTGCGACGCGCCCTGAGCCATCCAGGCCGCGTCCGGATCGATGATTGTATAGGTCTGCGTGACGTCGAGCTTTGTCCCGCCGAGCGCGTCGGCGAAGCGGGCTTCGGTGAAGGCGCGGAAGAGCGCATGACCCTTGGTATCCTCGACCACCAGATCGAGCGCCAGCCGGTCGAAGCGCACGACCTCGACGACGGTTCCGCGCGCCCAATGCTCGACGCCGTCGGGGGCCCGCATCAAAACCTCGAAGGCTCCGCCGACGCGCATCTCGACGTTCGCATTCGGAACGGTGTAGCCGGTCGGCGCGAACCAGCGCCTGACATGCTCGGCCGAACTCCAGGCGTTGAACACCAGCTCGCGGGGCGCGTGCAGAATGCGCGTAACGCTGACCGGCGGCAGATCGATCGTCTCAGTTGTCTTGGCCATCGGAGGCTCCTTCCGCTTTGAGGCTTGCGACGTAATCTCCAAGCCGGTCGAGACGTCGCTCCCATTCGCTGCGCCTGTCGTTGATCCATCGCTCGGCGACGCTCATCGCGTCGGGATCGACGCGGCATGTCCGGACCCGCCCCGATTTCTGGGAGCGCACCAGTCCCGACGCCTCGAGCACCGCGAGATGCTGCATCACCGCCGGCAGCGACATGGCGAGCGGCCGGGCGAGGTCGCTGACCGAGGCTGGCCCCCGCGCGAGTTGCTCGATCATGGCTCGCCGCGTCGGATCGGCGAGGGCCTGGAAGGCGAGATCGAGCGTGGCCGAATGGTTAAGCATTAGCTTTAGTATCATCGCCGCGATAGTAAAGCAAGAGGTTTAGTTTCGATTTTCTCGCGGAAAAACGGCGCCGAGGGCCGCGAAGGATCCTTCCAGCCTGCTTATGCCCGCGGCTTGGCCTTCATCGTCCGCGCCCACAGGGCCTCCTCCATGCGCTCGGCAATCTCGCGCAAAAAGGGGTTGCGAGCCTCGCGCCCGGCGCGGCCCGCGTCGAGGTCGCCCTGGAAGCCGTCGCGCTGCGGCCAGTGCTCCGAAAGGAGTTCGAAGCCCGCGTCCTCGATGGTCTCGACCGCCCGGCTGAATTGAATCTCCGACCGGCCGACTTTCGACAGCACGACGACGAGCCGCCCCTCGGCGCCTCGCCGGGCGAGCTTGCGCCCGAGGTTCAGCGTTGGCCTGAGGTCGTCCTGCGACACGCCGGTCGGCAGGAAAACGACGTGGGAAATCTCGGCGATTTCTGTTGAGAGGTCGTCGGCCAGCCCGCGCGTGTCGGCGACGATGAAATCGACTGCGGTGTCGTCCTTGCGCAGTTTCTTGAGGCTCTTGAAGGCGCGCGCGTCGATCTCGGGCTCGATGCCGGCGCGCATGCGCAGCGCGCCCCATTCGACGCAGGTCAGCTGATCGAGGTCGAAGTCGGCGAGCAGCGTCCTGCGGCCGCGATGGATCGCCCCGAGCGCGAGCACGCGCGCCAGCGTGCTTTTTCCGACCCCGCCCTTCTGGCTGACGAAGGCCGCCGTGGTCGGGGTTCTGGCCATACTGATACTCCAGGCGCTCGGGCTGGCGCCGATCAAGCGCTTGGGCGAGGCCGGGCCGCATGAGACTCGTTCGCATGCTAGCCGTCGAGGCGGCAATGGCAAGCCGCACGCCGAATGAGCTGACGTTTTTTGCGATGAGCGGGCGCTCCCGCGTTTATGGTATCGCGCCGCGCCGCGCCCGGGTAATGTCCGGGCCTGTGGGTCGGCCAATCGCGCGGGCCGCGCGCTCGGGAGCCATGGCGTTCTCTACGATTGCGTCTGGGGCGTTGGCGCTCTGGTGCCTGCAAAATCTCTTCACGGCCTTCGCGGCGGCGGCTTACCGGTGGGGGTTGCCGAAACCGGAAATTCCGGGCGTGGAGCCGAAGGTCGCGGTCGTCCTGCCGGTGCGCGGCGCAGCCAACCTGGCCCGTCATCTCGCGCTCTTGCGGACACAGAACTACCGGCATTACCGGATTGTCGCCAGCGTCGAAAGCAAGGACGATCCGGCCTTCGCAATATTGTCGGCGGCCAGGCGCCAACCCGGGGCGCCGATGGACCTCGCGGTCGCCGGACACGCCGAGAATGCCGGACAGAAGGTCTGGAATCAACTCGCGGCTCTGGAACGGCTCGAGCCGGACGACGAAATCGTCGCTTTCATCGACGCCGACGCCTTGCCGACGCCGGTGTGGCTATCGCGCCTCATCGCTGTCCTGGTCAATTCGGGCCGTCCCCTGGCGACCGGCTACCGCTGGATGATTCCGGCCGACGATCGCTGGAGCTCATGCTGTCTCGCCGCGGCCAACGACGCCATCGCCGCACTTCCGCGCGGCGCGCTGCCGTTGACCATCGTGTGGGGCGGCAGCGTCGCCCTGAAGCGCGACACGCTCGAAGCGACACGCCTCAGAGACTTTTGGCGGGGAGCGATCAGTGACGATTTTCAGATGGCGGCGGCGCTGCGGCAGGCCGGCCTTCTCGCGCATGCGCCGCGCCAGGGCCTGCTGCTGACGCCGGTTTCGTGCTCCTGGCGCGAGTTTTTTTCGTTCGGCGTGCGCCAGTACCGGCTCGTCTGGATTTATCAGCCGAAGAATTTTGCAATCGCGCTCGCCTGCCTCTGGGCGCCGCCGGTCTGCCTCGCGCTCATGGCGCCGAGCCTCGTGCAGGGGGCCGCCTGGGCGTGGCTAGGGCTCGCGTTTATTCTCGCGCTCGGCGAGGTCCGCGGCCGTGTTCGCCGGAGCATCCAGCGGGCGCTGTGGCCGGACCTGGAAGGGGGTCGCGACGAGCGGCGTTGGTTCGCCGAACGCTGGCTGAGGCCGGTCTGGTGGCTCATTCACTCCCTCGCCGCCGCCGCGGCGCCGCTGTCGCGCACGATCGACTGGGCAGGGATCCGCTACCGGGTGAACGGCCCGCAATCGGTGATCGTCGAACGCCGCGAGGGTGTACGATGAGCGCCCGGAGGGCTCAAATGGCGAGTTCGAGCCTCTCGGCCCGAATTGACCTGAAGCACGCGTGCCTGGTCGGTCGCTGTTCGGACGGAATGCGCCAATGGCGGACCTGAAAGCCGCCTTCCGGATCGGTGTGCGCTATGCGCCGGAGGTGGGCGCCATGATGTTCTCAATCCTCACAGGAAACTTGCGAACTCTTACCCCTGTCGCGTGCCACACGGCGTTCGCGATGGCGCCCACCGTCCCGGTAATGCCGATTTCGCCAACGCCCTTGATGCCGAGCCCGTTGACCAAGACGTCGTCCTCGTGGACCAGCAGCGCTTCGAGCGACGGCACGTCGGCATTCACCGGCACGTGGTATTCGCCAAGGTCTGCATTCATGATACGGCCGCTGCGCCGGTCCACGCTCGCGCCCTCGTTCAGCGCGAAGGACGCGGCCCAGATCATGCCGCCATAAAGCTGGCTGCGCACGAGCCGCGGGTTGATGATCCGCCCGGCCGCGAAGGCGCCGACCAGGCGCGTGGCGCGGACCTGGCCGAGATCGGGGTCGACCTTGACCTCCGCGAAGACCGCTCCGTGCGCCTGCAGCGCATGGTCGCCGACAGCCGCAGGATCGCGCGCGCCCTTGCCCCACCCGTCGATCTCCGCCAGTCCAGCGCGGGCGAGGATGTCGGCATAGCTCTCGCTGCGACTCTCGTCGTCTTTGCGGTGGAGCCGTCCGGCGCGCGCGACCACGCCGACATTCCCCGCGCCAAAGAGCGGCGAATTGCGGTCCGCTGTGGCGAGCTCGGCCAGCCGCGCGACCGCGTTCCTGCCGGCCGCGTCGATGGCCGAGCCGGCAGTCGCCGTATGGCCGGAGCCGCCAGCGACCCCACCGTCGGGCAGGTCGGAGCCGCCGAAGCGCAACGTGACCTGGTCGATGTCGAGCCCGAGGCTGTCGGCGGCAATCTGCGCGAGCGCCGTCAAGGCGCCCTGTCCCATGTCGATTGCGCTCGTCTCGATGGTGGCTGTGCCGTCGCCGCGGAGCGCCGCCCTCGCCTCCGCAGCGAACATCGGGCAGTGGAACACGGCGGTTCCCATGCCCCAGCCGACGAGGAAGCCGTCTTCGTCGCGCATCTGCCGGGGGGCGCGCGGCCGAATCGACCAGCCGAATTCCGTCGCGCCCTTGGCGTAGCATTCGCGCAGCGCCTTCGACGAATAGGGCTTGCCTGTTATCGGTTCGACCTCCGCATAATTCGTCAGCCGGAAGTCGAGCGGGTCCATGCCGCAGGCCTCCGCCGCTTCGTCGATGGCGACCTCGAGCGCCGCCGATCCGGAGGCGAGGCCCGGCGCGCGCATGGGTCCGGGCGTGCCGATGTCGTTGCGCACGGCCTCGTGGGCGATGGCGATGGCCGGGCTCGCGTAGAGCATGCGCGAGACGCCGGCGGACGGTTCGATGAATTCGTCGAAGCTGCTCGTCGCAGCGATCGCGTGATGAGAAATCGCGGTGAGCCGGCCGTCGGTCTCCATGCCGAGTTCACTCGCTGCTGCGTCTGGCCGCGATGGCCGACCGGCCCGAACATCTGGGCGCGCGTCAGCGCCAGCTTCACCGGCCGGCCCGTCATGCGCGCCGCGAGCACGCACAGGATATGCGCTCCTGCGAGAATCGCTTTCGATCCGAAGCCGCCGCCGATGAACGGGGTGCGAATGAGCACGTTTTCCGGCGGGACCCCGAAGAAGCCGGCGTAGGCTGCGCGAGCCAGGTACGGCGCCTGGTTCGGGGTGTCGAGCGTCAGGCGGTCGCCATCCCATGACGCGACGATGGCGTGCGGCTCCATCGCGTTGTGGTATTGCGAAGGCGTTTCGTAGGTCGCGTCGACGCGCAGCGGCGCCGGCCGACAGTCCCGCCTCGACGTCGCCATGCGCGCCGCTCGGGGGCGAGCCGACTCCCGACGGCTTGCGGGACGAATCGCTCGAGATCGAGTCCGAGGCGCGCCGGCTCGACCTCGTAACGGGGCTTCAGCAGCGCGGCGCCTTCCGTCGCCGCCTCCAGCGTCTTTGCGACGACGAGCGCGATCGGCTGGTTGGCGTAGCGCACGCGGTCGTTCTGCAGCGCCTCCAAACGGAACGCGAACAGGCCTTCCTTGGCTTCCGGGTCGCCTGCCAGCGGCGGCCGGTTGGCGGGGGTGATCACCTCGACGACATGCGGATGCGCTTTGGCGGCTTCGACGTCGAGATGCACGACGCGGCCGCGCGCGATCGTGCTGACGGCGCACACCGCATACAGCATTCCTTCGGGATGGTTGTCCGCGGCGTAGGACGCGCGCCCGGTGACCTTGAGGACTCCGTCGCGGCGGGTGAGCGGCTGGCCCGCGTTCGAGCCGTAGCGCAGGTTCGGCGAGGCTTGGGTGCGATGGGTCTCAGGCATGTTGAAGGGCCCTGGGAACGGAGGAGAAGGGAGAGGCCGGAAGGGCAGGAAGGCGCTCGGGCGTTCCCGCCGCCGCGAGCGCGAGCGCGCGCACGACGATCCGTTTCGCGAGTTCGATCTTGAATGCGTTATCGCCGGAGGGCTTCGCGTCGGCGAGCGCGGCTTCGGCCGCTTTGCGGAACGCCGTCTCGTCCGCATTCGCGCCGGCGAGCGCCTCTTCGGCCGCTCGCGCGCGCCATGGCTTCGCCGCGACGCCGCCAAGGGCAATCCGGGCGCTGCGAATTGCGCCGCCTTCCAGGTCGAGCGCCGCGGCGGCGGACACGACCGCGAAGGCAAAGGACGTGCGCTCGCGAAGCTTGAGATAGCGCGCATGCGCCGCAAAGCGCGCCGCATCGCCGGGAAGACGAAGCGCAACGATCAGGTCCCCCGGCTCGAGCGCGCTTTCGCGCTCCGGCGTGTCGCCGGGCAGGCGGTGAAAATCTTCGAGCGCGATCTCGCGCCGACCATCTTTGCCTTCGATCTCGACAACGGCGTCGAGCGCGACGAGCGGCACACAGAAGTCCGACGGATGCGTCGCGATGCAGTGCTTGCTCCATCCGAGCACCGCATGCAGGCGGTTCTCGCCTTGCAGCGCGTCGCAGCCTGCGCCCGGTTCACGCCGGTTGCAGGCGCTCGCCACGTCATAGAAGTAGCTGCAGCGCGTCCGCTGCATGAGGTTGCCGCCGACGGTCGCGGCGTTGCGGAGCTGCGCCGACGCGCCGGAGAGCAGCGCTTCGGCGACCGCCGGATAGGCGCGGGCGAAATCCGCGTCCTGCGCGAGGTCGGCGTTCCGCACCAGCGCGCCGATGCGCATGCCGCCATCGGCCAGGCGCTCCAAGCGGTCGAGGCCCGGCAAGCGCGTGACGTCGACGAGACGGTCGGGCCGCATGGCGCCGCCCTTCATCAGGTCGAGCAAATTGGTGCCGGCGGCGAGATAGGCGGAGCCCGGCTCTGCCGCTGCGGCGACCGCCTCCGGAACCGTGGCCGGTCTCACATAGTCGAAGATCTTCATGCCGCATTCCTCCGGTCCCGTTCCGCAAGAAGCTTCTGCGCCTCGAGCACCGCCTCCGTGATGCCGCGATAGGCGCCGCAACGGCAGATGTTGCCGCTCATCCCCTCGCGCACGCGCTCGGGGTCGTCGCCCGCCTGGCCCTCGTCGATCAGGCCGACCGCGCTCATGATCTGGCCCGGCGTGCAGAAGCCGCACTGGAATCCGTCATGCGCGATGAAGGCGGCCTGCACCGGATGAAGCTCGTCGCCTTGGGCGAGGCCCTCGATGGTGACAACCTCCGCTCCGTCGAGGCTCAGCGCGAGAGCCAGGCACGAATTGACCCGCCTCCCATTCACGAGCACGGTGCAAGCGCCGCATTGCCCTCGGTCGCAGCCCTTCTTGGTTCCGGTCAGGTCGAGGCGCTCGCGCAGGAGATCGAGGAGCGTGACGCGCGGGTCGTCGAGCGCAACGTCCCGCCGGGCGCCGTTGACGGTAAGGCTTATAGAGAAGGTCATGAAGACTCCCGTGCGTTCAGTCCGTCAGTCGTAGATATCGAGGTCCGCGGGCTGGCTATGAGAAGAACGTCGCTCTGCGGCGACGGCGGATCGCGATAGGACGGGTTCGTCCGCCGTCGTTTCGAGAGGCGCCCATGGCCCGACGGAGATAGTATACGGAGGGTGCCTCCGTTTTGCAAGAGGCGTTCAGGCGTCATGTCAGGTCGTGCAACAAATCCCGAGCGCAAGCCCCGCGCCGACGCGGTCCGCAATCGCGAGCGCCTGCTCGACGCGGCGGCCGACATCTTCAGCGCCGGCGGCCCCGACGCCAGCCTCGAAGCGGTGGCGAAGCGCGCCAGCGTCGGCATAGGAACGCTCTATCGTCACTTCCCGACGCGCGAAGCCCTGTTCGAGGCGGTCTATCGGCGTGAAGTGGATCAGCTCAGCGAGCTCGCGGAGCGGCTCGCCGACGAGCTTGAGCCGGTCGAAGCTTTGCGGCGCTGGCTGCACGCCAATGTGCGGCTCGTCGCGACGAAGAAGGGCATGGTGGCGGCCCTGGCTCTCGCGGCGCATCGCCCTTCGGAGCTTCACGCTTATTCGGCGGACCGCCTCACGAAGGCCGTCGGTTCGCTGCTCGACCGCGCCGCGAAGGCCGGCGAGATCCGCGCGGATATTACGCCGGAAGACCTTCTGCGCGCGCTCGTCGGCATGTCCTACAACGTATACGACACGCCCGATTGGCGAAAGACGGCGCTCCGCCTTGCCGATATCTTCGTAGACGGCCTTCGCAAGCGCTGACGGCGCTCCAGCCGCCGAAAGTCCGAAAAGGGCGGACACCGAGCCTTTCCTGGCGGCGGCCGTAGGCCCGCTTCCGCCTTTCCGCCTTTCGGGCGCGCTAAATTTCTGATTTGGGCGACAAGAAGCGCGCGTTGGGCGTCCTCGCCTTAGCGATCGATCGTCGCCATCATCCAATCGGGATAGCGCGGACCCGAGACCTTGCCCGACCCCAGCGCCTCGTCGAGCGCCTGCACCTCGTCGGCGTCGAGCCGGATCGATTCCGCCGCGACGTTCTCTTCCAGATAGCGACGCCGCTTGGTGCCGGGAATCGGCACGATGTCGTCGCCCTTGTGCAGGAGCCAGGCGAGGGCGATCTGACCGGGCTTCGCCTGCTTGGCCGCCGCGACGTCGCGCACGATCGCCGCCGCCCGCATGTTGGCGTCGAAATTCTCGCCCTGATAGCGCGGATCGTTCCGCCGGTAATCGCCCTCCGGATAGTCTTCCGCCCGCTTGACCTCGCCGGTCAGGAAGCCGCGGCCGAGCGGCGAAAAGGGCACGAGGCCGATGCCGAGCTCGCGCAGGACGGGCAAAACGTCGGCCTCCAGATTGCGCTCCCACAGCGAATATTCGCTCTGCAGCGCCGAGACCGGATGCACGGCGTGGGCGCGGCGGATGTTGGCCACGCCCGCCTCCGACAGGCCGAAGAACCGCACCTTGCCCTCCCGGACCAGGTCGCCGACCGTGCCGGCGACGTCCTCGATCGGCACGGCCGGATCGACGCGGTGCTGGTAGAGAAGGTCGATATGGTCGGTCCCGAGCCGGCGCAGCGACCCCTCCACCGCCGCCCTTATCGTCTTCGGCCGGCTGTCGCGTTCGGCGCCGACCTGCCGGCCGTCCTCGAGGCGAAAGCCGAATTTGGTGGCGATCATCACCTGGTCGCGCCGGCCCTTGAGCGCCCGGCCGAGCAGCGCCTCGTTGGTCAAGGGCCCATAGACCTCGGCCGTGTCGAAGAACGTGCAGCCGAGGTCGATCGCGCGGAGGAGGGTGGCGATCGATTCCGCCTCGTCCGCCGGGCCGTAGGACTGGCTCATCCCCATGCAGCCGAGGCCGATGGCCGAGACTTCGAGGCCCTGACGGCCGAGTTTGCGTTTGCTGAGGGTCATAGCGCTTTCTCCGCCTTTGTGCGATCGAAGCCTACGATGGTTGGGCCGAATGCTCCATCTCCAATTGAGCGGGAACGCGCATCCTGGTCGGCTGGGCGCCGCGGATCAAGCGCGAGAATCTCGTCGGTCATCATTTTGAAGCCGCCTGCGCCCTTCAGACGGTCGACAAGCCTTTGGCCCCGCGTCTTAACGGGCCATTGCGGGTCGTCTTGAGGAGTGGCATCGTTCATTGGAGCGAGACGCCGTCGGGTGGGCGCTTCGCTGCCTTGGAGCAGCCCGAACGGATGCCCGCCGACCGGCGCGCGTTCGTCTCCACCGTATCGGGAGAGCAGCACTGAAGGCGGAACTCTCCGCTTCCGAGGCTCGCCGCGTCGCGCTTACGGCGCAGGGCTTCAACGCGATGCGTCGCCATGAGGCTGTCGGCGCGGCTGAGCTGCGCAAGGGCATCGATCGGCTCGGCCTTCTTCAGATCGACAGCGTGAACATTCTGGTGCGCGCCCAGTATCTGCCGCTCTTCTCCCGCTTGGGCTCCTACGAACCCGCCCGCCTCGACGCGCTGGCGGCGGCCAAACCCAGGCGCTTCTTCGAATATTGGGGGCACGAGGCGTCGCTGCTGCCAATCGACTGCCAACCCCTGCTGCGCTGGCGTATGGCCCGGGCGCTTCGCGGCCAGGGCGTGTGGCGGCAACTCGAACCTTTTGCGGCGGAGAAGCGCGGCGAGGCCGATGCCCTGCTCGCCCGCATCGAGACAGAGGGACCGTTGGCCGCTTCCGATGTGGCGGGCAGCAGAGCCTCGAAGGGCATGTGGGCGTGGAGCGCCGCCAAGCATGCGCTGGAATGGCTGTTCTGGGCGGGGCTGGTCGCCGCGGCGCACCGCCGAGGCAGCTTCGAGCGCGTCTACGACCTGCCCGAGCGGGTATTGCCCCGCGCCACCCTCGAAGTCCCCACGCCAAGCGGCGTTGACGCCCGGCGGGCGTTGCTCGCGCGCTCGGCGCAGGCGCTCGGCGTCGCGACTTCGGACGATCTGCGCGATTACTATCGCATCCCCGCCGCAGACGCGCGGCTGCCGATCGAACAATTGGTCGAACAGGGAACCATTATCCCTGTGCGCGTGCGGGGCTGGCGGCAACAGGCCTATTTGCACAAGGATGCGCGCCCCGGCCGCAAGCTCGAAGGCTCGGCGCTGCTGTCGCCCTTCGACCCGCTCATTTGGCGCCGTCCGCGAACCGAGAGAATCATTCGGGTTCCGCTATCGTCTGGAAATCTACACGCCCGCCCACAAGCGCGAGCACGGTTACTACGTACTGCCCTTCCTCATGGATGGCGCGCTGGTCGCTCGCGTGGACCTGAAGGCGGACCGCAAAGCCGGCGCGCTGATCGTTAAGCGAGCGCACGTCGAGCCAGGCGCCCCGCAATGCACGGTGGAACGGCTGATCGAAGAGCTTCGCCTGATGGCGTCATGGCTCGGATTGTCGAGCCTCGCCATTGCGCCGGGCGCCGCCATCGACCGTCGCTTCACGACCCTCTCCGTCGAGGCTCGCCCGGCAATTGTCGAACTGGCGCCCGCGCAATCCGGGACGGCCTCTTATGGATGAGCAGCCGGTGAGAAGCGTCGAGACCGACGCCCTGCGGATCGCCTACGTCGAACACGGTCCCGCCAATGGCTGGCCGGTCATCCTGTCGCATGGCTTCCCCTATGACGTGCATGCTTTCGATGAAGCGGCTTCGATCCTGGCGCGAGCCGGAGCGAGGGTGATCGCCCCATATACGCGCGGGTTCGGCCCAACCCGCTTCGTTTCCGACGACGTCATGCGGAGCGGGCAGCAGGCCGCCCGCGGCTGCGACATCGTCCAGCTTGCCGACGCTCTCGGCCTGGAACGCCCGATCCTCGGCGGATTCGATTGGGGAGGCAACGCGTCCTGCGTGGCGGCGGCGCTGTGGCCGGAACGGATCGGCGGCCTTGTATCCTACGCGGGCTACGACGTGATCGATGTGAGTCGACAACGGCGTCCCGTGGCGCCATCGCTTGAGCGCGCCTTCTGGTATCAGCATCTTTTTCAGACCGAACGCGGGCGCGAATGCCTGACGGAACACCGCCGCGAGCTCAGCCGGATGCTGTGGAGCGAATGGTCGCCCGGCTGGCGGTTCGATGATGCGACGTTCGCCCGGTCTTCGGTCGCGTTCGAAAATCCCGACTTCGTCGATGTCGTGATCCATTGTTACCGCTGGCTCTTTGGCCTTGCGGCGGGCGATCCTGCGTTGCAACCGCTCGAAGACCATCTGGCGCAGAAACCCACGGTAGCGGTCCCGACGGTGACGATCGACGGCGCGACCGACCCGCTCAAGCCTGGCGGGACCGCAGAGCACGCCGGCATGTTCGTCGGGCTGCATGAGCACCGCGTCGTCGATGCGGGACACAACTTGCCGCAGCAGGCGCCCCAGGCCTTCGCCGATGCGGTGATCAAGGTTCGCGATTGGCTGTCCTGAAGGGATTTACGCGATTTATTTACAGCGACACGACCGTCTTTACTGAATTGTAATCTGTGCTACGCGTCGCCCATGGCCCGCATCGCCGGCGTCGGCGTTCCCGGCCTACCGCACCATGTCACTCAATGCGGCAACCGGCGCGAGCGGGTCTTCTTCGAGGACGGCGACGACGCGCTCTATCGCGATTGGCTCGGAGAATCCTGCCGGCGCAGCGAGCTGATCGGCCGTCCGCTCGGTTCAGCGGGTTTTGCGGAGGAGATCGAGAAGCGCCTCGGCCGCGCCCTCGCCGGGGCGCCTCGCGACGCCCCCCATGCGCCCGTGTTCATTTCGGGGCGCAAGCGAGAGGAGTCGCCTCCGCCATCAGCGACCGGTGGGGCTGCCGACAGAACCGCCGGTGGGGCTGCCGACAGAACCACCGGTGGCGCTGCCGACAGAACTGCCAGTAGCGACGGGGCTGGCGCTGTGGTTGCCGCCGGCGATGTGGCCGTCGTTGTGGCCGCCAGGGGAACCGGTGCTCGAGCCGGGGCCGTGACCGCCCCCCGCGGCCGAAGCGAATGAGGACGATGCGAGAAGCGCGGCCAGAGCCAGGGACGCGGCGGATGTCAGAATGGTGCGAGCGTTCAAGCGTTCAAGAATGATCTCCGTAATATTCGACGATCGACGACCTCGCCGATCTGTCGCGGGCGATGTTAACGACGGCAGCTTGCGTGACCCTGACTTTCGATGGCGGTTCTTGGTCGGCTTGCCGCGGCCACAGACCGGCGGCTCCGGCAGCCTGCCGGTGCTTCGGCGTCGAGGTCGCCGGCTTCGTCAACGCCCGCGCGCGTCAGACCGGCCATCTGTCTCAGGGCCAGTTCGGCTCGGCGTTAAGCGCGCATCTGGCCGGGCGCGACGATGGGCTCGTCAGGGTCAAGCCGCTCCGCGACCGCGCGCCGCATTTCGCCGACCTTATCGACGGCGAAGCGGACACGGTCGCCTTCGCCCTCCTCGAGCGCAGCGAGCGGATTGGCCGCCCGTTGGGCTCGGCGGCGTTTGTCGCGGCGATCAAGAAGCGCCTCGGCCGCGCGCTCGCCACGGGCAAACGCGGGCGGAAACCGCGCAAGGAGGGCGCAGATGGCGAGAATATATTAAGGGAAATATGGTCGCGTCACCGTACTCCCGTACTCCGCCCCTTCAAAACCTGAGTAGTTTCCAGAGTCTGTTGGGAAGCGAGCGACCCGCGTAAATTCCTTAGCCTCGAGAAACATACCGCATGGCGATCGCGACAATCCCTTGGCGCGTTGCCGCTTGGTACTCCTGGGGGGCGGCTGGCGGGCCGAATAACCCGCTCACCTCAGCGAAGGGAAAACAAAATGTCACAAGACAAAGAGCTCCAAGAATCCGTGATGGCCGAACTGGGTTGGGAGCCTAGCATCGACGCCGCGCATATCGGCGTCACCGCGAACACGGGCGTCGTGACCCTGACTGGCCACGTCCAAAGCTTCGCACAAAAGGTCGCGGCGGAGAAGGCGGCGGCTCGGGTGAAAGGCGTGAAGGCCGTCGCCGAGGAGATCGAGGTCAAGCTTCCCTATGACATCAGACGCGGCGACGAGGACATCGCCGGGGCGGCTATCGAGCGTCTGGCCTGGGACTCATCCGTTCCCCCCGGCGCCGTCGAGATCAGAGTCGAAAAGGGATGGATCACGCTGCGCGGCGAAGTCGATTGGTTCTTCCAGAAGGAAGCCGCCGCGCAGGCCGTCCGGACCCTAATCGGCGTCGTCGGCGTTTCCAATCTCATCGAGATCAAGCCGACGGTGAACGCGGACGATCTCGGCCAAAACATCACGCGCGCGCTGCATCGTTCCTGGTTCTACGATCCGAACACGATCAAGGTCAGCGCTCAGGGCGGCAAGATCAAATTGACTGGGCAGGTCACGACATGGAATGCGCGCGACCTGGCGGGCGCCACCGCGTGGTCGGCGCCGGGCGCGACATTCGTCGAAAATGATATCGCCGTAACCTAGCAGAGGCCACGCGCGGGCTCGGCAATCCGGGGGCGCCGGATCTAACTCACGGCCCCGGTGCGAAAGCCAATGTCGGCGCCTGCTCCCGGCGCGACGATATGCGGCCTTCCCTGATTCCAAGTGCGCCGCGGTCCAACGCAAAACTTGAAATCGCCAGGCGCGAATGTCGACGGTGGAAATGCATCATGCAACGAAGGCGGCGCGCGACTGGGCGCAGGCGCTCGCTCCCTATCGCCGGGCGAGCGCGGCGCGGGGCCTCTTCGAGCTTGCGGTCACCGTCCTGCCTTTCGTTGCGCTCTCGGCCGCGATGCTGATCGCCGCACGCGATGGCCAAGTCTGGATTTCGTTCGCCATGGCGCCGCTAGCGGCTGGGCTGCTTGTTCGCCTCTTCATGATCCAACACGATTGCGGGCACGGCTCGTTCCTGCCGAGCAAAGCCGCAAACGACTGGATCGGTCGGGCGATCGGCGTCGTGACGATGACCCCCTACGATCACTGGCGACGCTGCCATGCGATCCATCATGCGACATCGGGCAATCTCGACCGGCGCGGCATCGGCGACATCAAGACGCTGACGGTTCGCGAATATTTGGCACACAACTGGCTCGGGCGGGTCGGCTACCGGCTCTATCGCCATCCCCTGGTGATGTTCGGGATCGGCCCGGCCTATCTGTTCCTGATCGCGAACCGCTTGCCTTTCGGCTTCATGCGCAAGGGCGCCATGCCATGGGTCAGCACGATGACGACCAACGCGGGCATCCTGCTGGGAGCGGGCCTCCTCATCTGGAGCGTGGGCCTTGCGGCGTTTCTTGTGGTCGCTCTTCCGATCATCGTGTTCGCCGCGACCGCCGGCGTCTGGCTGTTCTACGTGCAGCATCAGTTCGAGCGGACGACGTGGCGCGCCGCGGCGGACTGGAGCCAGCCCGAGGCGGCGTTGCACGGCAGTTCCTATTATCGCCTGCCGCCGCCGCTGCGCTGGTTTTCCGCCAATATCGGCGTGCATCACGTGCATCACCTTGCGAGCGGCATTCCCTTCTATCGGCTTCCGGAGGTGTTGCGGAACCATCCCGCGCTCGGCGAGGTCGGCCGGCTCAGTCTATGGAAGAGCTTCGCCTGTGTCCGATTGGCGCTGTGGGACGAGGACAAGGGACGGCTCGTGTCATTTCGCGAGGCGGCCCAAATCCCGGCAGGCGAGCGGCGGCGCGCAGCCTCCTTCGGCCAAAGCTCAATCCACACCCTGTTCAACAGCCACCCGATAGCCCCGCCGATGTATAGCTGGAGCGACCGAGAAAACGGCGCTTAAGAGCGGAATCCGATCATCCTGTATCGTCCAGATAACCACAGGATTTGAAGTAATTTGTACATTCGGAGGGGTGGAAGATTTCGGCGCAGGTTTCGAGTGCGCGCATCAGGCCCGAGACGGTCCGTTCGGCGATTTTGCGCAGGAAGGCTTTGAGCTTGGAGAAGGCTTTTTCGATGGGGTTCATATCAGGACTGTAGGCCGGGAGATATCGCAACTGCGCGCCCGCCGCCTTGATCAGTTGCTCGACCCGCGGCCCCTTGTGAGCGGGGAGATTGTCCATGACGACGGTCTCGCCGGGCGAGAGGGTGGGCACGAGGCATGTCTCCAGCCAATCCTCGAACCGGGCGGCGTTGATCGGTCCGTCGAAAGTCTTTGCCGCCGTCAGGCCGCGAAGGCGAAGGCCGGCGACCAACATTACCGTTTTGTAGTGACTGTGCGGGATGGCGGCCCGCAAGCGGCGCCCGCGCCGGCAACGTCCGCTTTTGCGCGCGAGATTGGTGGAGGCTCCCGTCTCGTCAATGAAAACCAGTTTCGTCGGATCGAGATCGAGCTGCCCTGCGAACCATTCCCGGCGTCGATTTTGCACGTCCGCGCGTTGTTGTTCCTCGGCGTGCGCCGTTTTTTTAAAGGTGATCTCGTGACGGTCGAAGAAACGCCACAGCACGGAGACCGCAAAGCGCTCGCCGCAATTGCCGATCAGCTGTTCCTTTATCTCGAGCAGCGTGATGTCCGGCCTGCGCCGGATCAGGCCCAAGAGATAGTCGCGATGCGCCTCGATCCGGCCGGAGCGCCGATCGCCCCCGGAAGGCGTCGGCGAAATCTCGCCCGTGGTATTGAACCGCTTCACCCAGCGCACGGCGCTCGCGACGCTCACTTTGAAACGCGCGGCCGCCTGATTGCGCGACAACCCGCCCAACACCACCGCCTCGACCACGCGCTCGCGAAGATCGTCGGAAACAGCCATCCCCGCCGCCTCCCTCTCGCGGCGCGAATGAGGAAGCAGAAATTAGCCGATTCGGGAATCCCCCAACCAATTCAATCCGTTCGGATACCGCTCTAGCATAGTCCCGTCGTCAAGTGGCCCCGACACTGCGGGAAGGCAATTGACCAAGCGAAGTTCGGGATCGCACGTTCTATCTGCGACGTCTTGAACGGGGCAAGCGCCAAGCCGATGATTGTGGTTCTTGCCCCTATCGGGGTCTCCGCGCCGAGGGTGCGGCCATAGCTCTACTCGCCATCAAGCATCCCGACAAAAAAGACGCCCGACGCGACGGCCGAAACGTCGCATACGGCGCCGACGGCGCCGCTCACCGGAAAAACGAAGCCTAGGCCAATGGCAAGCATGATTACGCTTGTCAGTCCTGTTAACGTAATCTGCGAGACCTTAAACATTTACTCTCGCTTCACTTCGACTGTCTTTTCGCTATCAGCCGATACGCGAGGAACATTCCCTCCGCGTTCAGCGGTCGGGGCGAAAGTCCGTCGCTTACATCATCGTTTTGACCGCCGATCGAGCATTCCGAACAGCTCCAGCCGATTATGGACAAGGATGCCGAAACCCGTCGTAGCCAAGATAGGTCCCACTGGCGGGATCGTACGACCTGTAAGTCTGTTCGCAGTACGCGATGGAACCGCCGTTGTCATAAACTGCGGGTGCGGCGTCGTTATACCCGTATCCTGGATCCGCATAGACAGGATAAGTCTCAGCGGGATAGTAGCCCTGGTTCTGAGAAGCGATGGCCCCACCGATTAGTGCGCTCGCCGCTAGGGCGGCGACGCCGGCCCCAACGCCATATCCCCGGCTCTGACCGTGCGCATAGCCGCGATAATGATATTGAGATCGCGCCGGGCGGTGACCAGCATAACTATGACCCACGCGAGGGTGGCCTGCGCCGTAAAGGCCCTGCGACGAGGCGGGTGCGGACAGAATCAATAGTGTCGTCGCGATGCCGAATCCGGCCCACAAGAAATTCTTCATTTGAACCTCCAAGGTCAACATAGAACGTGGCTGATGTCGCAAAGCTGCGATAGGTTCGGAAAATACTCATCTTACGCTAGAGCAGGTTCCGATCCTGGAATCGTCGCTCGCCACGACGGGCTGGACGCCGGCGACCCGCCATTTCCTTGGCATGGCCGAATCCTCCGCCCGGGAAGGCTGACGCCGCGCTTCGCGCTGCGCAGGAATTGCGCCCAGATTGATCGCGCCGGCCGATCGATTGAAATCTCATCAGGGCGCATGATGCGATGATTATGCCTGCCCCCATGAGTCCGCGGCTTGTGGCGCGGACGGCCACCATGGTTGCTTCGAGGCCGCAACCGTCGACGCGGCAAAGCGCCGCTCTGAGTAGATTCCGACCCTTACCGCTCGGTCCATTTGAAGACTAACCGGCAAAGAGGCACGGCGCGTTACGCCGAATCCCAGGAGGTCTCTATGTCCAGAATGATTATTGCTCTTTCGGTTGCGGTGTTAATCTGCGCCTCGTCGCAAATTGCCTTTGCCGACGAAGGCGGCACGGTAACTGGAGCGGTCGGCGGCGCTGTCGCCGGGGCCGTTGTTGGCGGACCGGTCGGCGCGGTCGTGGGCGGCGTCGGCGGCGCGGCAATCGGAAACTCGGTGACCAATCACAGACGCTATCATCGCGGCTACGCCTATCACCGCTATCACCACCACTACGATCAATACTGACAGTTTGACACTGACGGATCGACGACGGCCGGTGCGAGGCCGCCGTCGAGGTTCGGCGACGTCTTTTCAGGCATCGACCTTACGGTGTGTGATCTCCGTCACAGACATTCAATCAATACTGAAATAATGACTAAAAACCAAGGTCATGCTTATTGCCTGAGCTTTCGGCAGCGGACCTTGTCGAAAATAGAGTGTTTTTATACAAGGAAATTCTCAGGAGGCCGTGATTACTTGGCCTCCATCCGGTGGATGTTCGGTTGAGTAGATAGTTGCGGAACGGCACCAACCGGCGGACCAAGAAAGGGGAGGACATGCGAAATCTTATCCATTCGCTCTGGCCTTGGTCGCAGCGTTTGCCTGCTCGGCCTGCATGTCAGCCGCGCAGCCGGCGCACGCCGAAGACCTGATCGTCAAACTTGTGAGCGTGTCGAGCGAAAAATGCTTGCAACCGCGGGGCGGGTCGTCAGACCGGGGCGTGGCCATCGTGGCCATCGTTCAGCAGACCTGGGACGGGAGCGTCGCGCAGCAATGGCTGGCGCCCGCAAGCGTGACGACAAAAGTCCGCGGCAAGGCCGTCGAACCCCCATCCAGCAATGGCCGTGCAACACGGTCACCAACGAGAATTGGAGCTATGGCATCACCAACAACCTGTTGTCGTCCGGAATCTCCAACACGTTCGGCCACTGCGTCGCGACGCCAGGCGCTGGGGAGGGCTTGCCGATGGAACTGCGCTCCTGCACGGGCGGCGTCGAGCAACAAAGGAACCGCCCTCCGGGATGATCGCGTATCGTCCCTAACGGCGCAGGCGTTGAACGGCATGCGCCTTCCCGCCCCTCGGGCCAAAGTGAAGGAGCGTCAGGATGACGACCATCGGTGAAGCAAACGACCCAGCGACGGTTCTGGCCGACGCCGATACCTTCTTCTTGCATTCGGGCTATTTCGCCGCCACCGACGCCGCGGAAGCCCAAGGGATCGCGGGGCAATTCGACGGCGTCCATAAGCCCGGCTACTGGGAAATCGGGCAAATGACGGCCGCTTTAGCGCAGATGGTTGATCTGGTGGCGCCGCTCGATCTGGTGCGGGCCACGACCTATCTCAGCCGCTTGGGGGCCATCGCCGGCGCGTTGTTGGCGAACCGCGACGATAAGCGTGGTTTTCCGGTCGATCCGTTTCGCGGCCGCGTCATGCCGGCGTGGGGCGGAATCACCAACGACCGCGATTGCCAATGGAACACGGACGTCAGCACGTCCGGACTGTTCGTCTATGCGATGGCCGCCTTCGCGCGGCGCGTCCTCGACTGGCCGGCACAATATCCTCAATTCGAGAACCAAGCGGTCGCCTTGGTGACGGCGGCCTTGGAGACCTACCAAGCGTTCCGGCAGGAGCTGCATTTCGTCGATGCGGACCCGCACGCCTTCTACAATCTTCCCTTGGCGTACGCGAGCCTCACCTGCGCCAGCGGCTTGCATTGCGCCGACGGATCCACCTCGAACGCGCACAGTTGCGAAGGATATCGCGCCGGCGCCGGCCAGCCGATCGCCTACAACGAAAATCTGGCGATGGTTCAGGCGTTGGCGGAGTTGGCGCCGGCGGCCGACAGCGCGGCCTATCGCGCATCGGGCGATGCGACGCCTCAGCTCCTGCAACTGGCGACGGTGGAATTGCCGCTTGTCGTGGCGAAGATCGTCGCTTACCGCGTCGCGGACTTCAGCGCTCAGACGCTTTCCGACGGCACGCCCTACACGCAATGGCATTACCAGGGGAGGGACCGGCCGGAAGACATCCCGCACGCCCAGTTCGAGTTGGGGTGCCTCGCCGTCATTCTCGACGCGCAGATTCGCATCGACGCACTGCTGTCGCGCGCCGGGCGCCTCGAGCGCGTGCCGCTCGACCCATCGCTCTTTGTCCGATTGGCGAACACGTTCCTGCGCATCGTTTGGCGGCAGAACGATCTCGCCGGGGAGATCGATGGGTCAGGCGGCCCGGGCTTTAACGTGGAATGCGCAGGCTGGATCCCGCTGGCGCAATTCGATCCTTGGGTTTGGCGGCGGTCCCGCGACACCGTTTTTCACCCCAACCCCCCGACTTTGCGCGTGGACAACCACGCCGCGCTGCTCCGCTACAGGAGGTTTAACGCCATGAAATTCCTGACTACGTTCGCCGGGCAGAATTGGCTCATCGTCCCCGCCGCGCTGGCGGTGGGACAGGCGCCGCCGCAATCCATCATCCAGCAGAAATGGCTACTCGTTCTCTCCGGCGTCGTGATCGCGGACCAGAGGGGCGACAACAGCGGCGGCTGGAACCAGCAAACCGTGTCGTTCGAGCCGGACATGGCGGGTTCGGACGTGCCCGGGGCCACGTCCGGCCCGCTGAACTGGGCCATCGCGCAGTACGGGATTCCGAGGCCGACCGGCGTGGCCGGCCAAGATTATCTCGTGAGGTTCGCGCTCGACGAGTGGTCGCCGTTCGTGTCCTTGAGTGCGATCTTCGATCAGGCCCAATCCATCAACGCCGGCTACGCCGTGAACGTGTGGCGCCCCAACGCTTTCGACAGCGGAACGGACATCGTGACAAAACAGCCGGTAGGCAACCTCTTCTCCGGCGTCAACGCCGATTTGGCGGTGAGCGATTCCGACGCCTGGATTTACCGGCTCGGGTACAACATCACCTTGCTCGGCAGGATCGTATTTATTGCGCCGCCGGTGATCGAATGATGTTTGGCGAGGACCACGGCGTCACTGTGATTCAGATAACAAGGGTAGAGCTTTTCGGGAAATTGAACATTAGGACGGCGAGCTATGCGTGCATTCCTATCCGTAATGGCGAAAGTGGGCTTCGTTGTTGTTCCCCTGATCGTCGGGACGTCGCCGCCGGCGAGCGCTGACGACTGCTTGTCGCCATCGACGACCCAAAACGCCACGTGCCCCGTGATCAGCTTCTTTATCCCGCTGATCAATGTCGGAAGCGACAAGTGTTTCGAGCCGACCGCACAAGACGGCCACAGCGACTGGGCCGGACTGCTTATCCAACAGCGCAGTTGCGACCCCTTCAACCCCAACCTCCCGACCATCCAGTCCTACCAGTTCCAGCCGCTCGGCTATGTCATCTACAACGGCCAGCCGCCGTGGTATTGTCCCACTTGCATCAAATTGGGCGCTCAAGGGTTCTTCATCGAGAACTTTATCGTCACGACCCAGGGCGTGACCACTTCCACCATCAACCTGTGCCTCGATGTCCGGGACGGCGCAAAGAACGACGGGGCGGTCGTTCAGCAATGGACATGTCGCAACAGCAGTGCCCGCAGCATGGTCTGGTACACCTCACCAGGCGACTTCCCGGGCGCGTTGAAGATAAGGAACGTCAACAGCGATCTCTGCTTGGACGTCAAAGGGGGCTCCTCAGCCGACGGCGCCCAGTTGCAGCAGTACCATTGCACGTCGAACAACCCGGCGCAGAATTTCTGGCAAGTTATGGACCGAGGGACCCAGATGGATCTGAACGGCAATTGGACCGACGGGAGCCCCCGGAGCGCGCATATTTACCAAGGACCAGCGTGCGGGCAGGCGCAGTGTGTGTCGATCCTGGTTGATATGTCCGCTTTTGGTCGTCCCAACGCAAAGGGGTCGGTGGTTGATCCCTCGACCATCTCGGTAAGTTTTCCCGACGACAAGACGTATACGGGCCAGATTCAGCCTCCAAACGCCATTCGATGGTCCAATGGTTCAATTTGGACGAAGAATTGAATCGAAGCTCGCATTGCCAAACTTCACAAGGAGCAGCGACGGTGTTGGCCGGGCCAGTATAGCGCACCGGAGGATCGACCGGCGAGGTCGCCTTTGGCTCGCTCGGCGTCGCCCCGCCGAAGGCCGCGTTGTTGAGAACCGATTGATACTCCGCGACCGCGCGGCCGGACGCCGGATCGACTCCCCACCCGGTTTACCGGCTTACGGTGACGCGACCGTCTTTACCGAACCGTCTTTACCGAATTGCCAAATCCGTATTACGTGTCCAAGATCGTGACCGCGAGCGCCGTCAGGCGAAATCCTCCATCTCCAAAAGCTCGCGGATTTCGGTCGTCGAGGGCCCGGGCATCGGATTGGGGCAGCGCTTGACCCAGTCGATCGCCTCGTCGAGGTCCTTGACCTTCCAGATCCAGTAACCCGATACGAGCTCGCCGACGGCGCCGAACGGGCCTTGGGTCACTGCGCGGTCGGCGTCGGAAAAGGCGACGCGGGCGCCCTTGCTGGTCGGCTTGAGGCCGCCGCCGTCGAGCATGATCCCGGCCTCGATCAGCGCCTGGTTGAACGTGCCCATCTCGGCGATGAGCTCGCGGCTCGGCATCTTGCCGGCTTCGGAATCGCTGGTGGCTTTGACGATGACCATGACGCGCATCAGTTCGCTCCTTTGGCTGTGTTTTGCGGAGTTCCATCGCGAGCCGCGCCGCCCGACTCCTCTCGGCCCGAACACCCCTGTCGCCGCCTACGGCGTATTCCCTGTTCCAGCGGCATTCGCCGCATTTATTCCTCTGTTCTTGGCGAATAATTCCCTGTTCCGCCGCCTCGGGAATTTGCCCGCGACCCATTGGAATTCTTCGTGTTTTTCGAGCGATTGGGCGCCAGAGGAGCCAAGAACGCGAGAACTGTTCGCGGGGAATGGGTCCCTGTGTAAGGCCCGCGAGACCGTTACTGCTTCGGCGCCACCACGGCGAACATCGCCCCTTGCGGGTCGTGCGCCTGCACGATCCATTGGCCGCCGGGCACCTCGTGCGGGCCGTTGATGATCCGGCCGCCGCGCGCGGCGATCCGCTCGGCCGCGGCGTCGGCGCTGTCGACGTTGAAATAGTAGAGCCAGAACGCCATCGGAGTTTGTGGCATGCGGGTCATGATGCCCCCATGCTCGCCATGGCGGGTGTTGAACAGGTGGTAGACGCCGATCGGCCCCATGTCGAACTCGCCGTCCTTGTTCCAGCCGAAGAAGTCGGAATAGAAGGCGAAGGCTTTGGCGCCGTCGTCGGCGTGCAACTCATGCCAGCCGACCGTGCCCGGCGCTCCCGGCGCCGCGGGCGGCGGCGGATTGCCGTCCGAGTCGCGGAAGAGCATGAAGGTTCCCCCATATGGATCGGCGACCAGCGCGCAACGACCGACGCCGGGAATGTCCGAGGGCGCCTTGAACACCTTTCCGCCGGCCGCCATCAGTTTCGGCAGGGCGGCGTCGACGTCTTCAACCCAGACATAGCCCATCCACGCCGGCTTCGCGCCCATGGCCCTGGCGTCGGCGGGAATGGTCATCATTCCTGCGACCGGCGTCCCTCCGGCCGAGACGATCTGATATTCGAAATCCGCCATCCCGCCGTCCTGCGCCGTCCAGCCAAGAACATGGGTATAGAAATCGACCGCGGCCTTGAGATCGTCGCCCATATATTCGTACCAGACGAATTTCCCGATCGGCGTGGACATGCGGCTTTCCTCCCGGAGTTGGCTGAGCGGGAGGTTAGCGCTCCGGAGCGAAAAGATTAAGACGGCGGACGCAGCCTTTCACGCGACGGTTCAGTTCGGCTGGCCGGAACGCGCCCGCACGTAAGCCCGCTCCCCGGTGCGAGCGTTGCACCAGACTTCGATCAACACGCCGGACTGCGGATCCACGAAACGTTCGCCGCTAAGGGTCCAACCCGGGCCCGGCGGCGCATCGAGAGGCCGCCGCTTGTAGCCGCCGGAGCGGAACAGGAGCCAGATCAGAACAAGCGCGGCGGGGACGACGATCCAGAGGAACAAGACGAGGCAGCGGGTCACGTCGCCCGTTCGATCACCGCGGCGGTGCCGTAGGCGACGATCTCGCTCATCGTATTGCCGATCTCGGCGCTGTCGTAGCGCATCATCAGGACGGCGTTGGCGCCCATGGCGGTGGCGTTCTGGACAAGCCGGTCAAAGGGCGTGGCGGCGCGCCTCCTCGAGAAGCTGGGTGTATTCGTGGATTTCTCCGCCGACGATCGATCGCAGGCCCGCCATCACGTTGCCGCCGAGGCCCCGGCTGCGAACGACGACCCCGAAACATTGTCCGAGCGTCTGCACGGTTCGATGCCCGGCGACGTTTTCGGTCGTGGCGACGATCATTGGCGACCCAGACTTTCCGCGCCGGCGGTGGCGGCGAGGCGCTTTCGCCGGATTATGCGAACCAGCGCTTACCAAGCCGTGAATGCGGCCTCGTACGCTATTCGGCGATTGATCGTGCGCTCGGCTTCGCCGGCCCGCAGATCGTCAAAACAGCGTCGTCGACGATCGGTTCGATCGCGGCGCGCGAGATGCGGGCGCGGGCCCGAATGGACAGGGTATGGATCGTGGCCGAAGCCGTGCGCGCCAGGCGCCGGGGATCGGCGTCGGCCGGAAGTTCGCCCGAGGCCCGCGCCGCCTCGAACAGGCGCTCGAACGCCCGGTCGGAATTGTCGATCGCCTCGCTGACAATCTGGCGGATCTCCGGATCGGCGACCGCATCGGAGGATGCGCTGAGCACGGTGAAACAGCCGCGCGGACCCGCCTCGCCGCTGAGATAGAGATCGAGCGCCGCAAGAAGGATGCGCCTCAGCTTGTCGCGCAGCGGCGTCGTTTCCGCAAACAGCGGCGCGAACACTTCGCGCACATGCTCGCGGTAGCGGTTATAGGCCTGGACGTAGAGCGCGCGCTTGTCGCCGAAGGCGCCGTACAGGCTCGGCCGGTTCAGCCCGGTCGCAGCGCTGATGTCGTCGAGCGACGTGGCGGCGAAACCGTCTTTCCAGAAGGCGTCCATCGCGCGGGCGAGGGCCGTGTCCGCCTCGAACGCGCGCGGACGGCCCGGCCTGCGCGGGCGGGCGTCGGCGGAGGTCTCCGATTTTTGTACCATGTCGAACAAAACTCTTGACGCGGTCTATTATATGCGAAAAGGTACATAAATAGCCAGACACAAGAACCAGGGAGAATCACATGGAGCTGTTCTTTTCCCCGCTCGCCTGTTCGATGTCGGCGCGCATCGTCTTCGCCGAGGCGAACGCGCACGTCGATCTGGTCGAGGTCGACCCGAACACAAAACGCGTGCTGGCGACCGGCGAGGACTATCGCGCAATCAATCCGCTCGGCTATGTGCCGGCGCTTCGCCTCGACGACGGTACCGTGCTGACCGAGAACGCCGCGATCCTGCAAGATGTCGCCGACGCCTTTCCCGGGGCGAAGCTCGCGCCACCCGAGTCCGATCGTTTGGGCCGCGCGAGGCTCCGCCAGTGGCTGAGCTTCATCTCGACCGAATTGCACAAGGCCCTGATGACGCCGCTGCTCGGCCGCGAGACGCCCGCCGAGGTCAAAGGCTGGACCGTGAAGAAATACGCCTCGCGCCTCGCCTATCTGAACGACAGGCTTGCGGGCCGCGAGTTCCTGCTCGAAAGCTTCAGCGTCGCCGACGCCTATCTCGCCACCCTGCTCAACTGGACGCAGGCGACGCCGGAGATCGATCTCGCGGCCTATCCGAACGTGAAGGCCTATCTCGAGCGGATGCGCGCGCGCCCCAGCGTCGCCGCGGCGCTTGCGACCGAGGTTCCGTTGTTCCGGGCGGAGATCGCGCGCCGCAAGGCGGCGTGAGTGGTCAGAGCGCGTCCCAAAACGACGGCGCGCCTCGGCGCCTCCGGGATCGGGGGCGTAATCACGAGATCGTGAGCGAGATTTCAACGGGTCAGCCGCCAAACTCCGACCCCTCCGTCCGATCTCCAAAGGGTTGGCGGGTCCGGGGTCGACCCGTTCCAGCGGCGCCGTTGTGGCGCCGCCCCCAAGCAGGTGGGGCGCCGCCGCCAAATGCATGCCAAATCGTAACAAGATCCAGCCATTGCCGTAACGAGCCTTTTCAAGGACTTGTCCGTGTTTCGAGCAAGATTTGTAACTCCCAAGCTGGTGGCTATGCCGCCAGGGCGCGAATGAGGGCGTGAGGACGAGCGGTCAGGGTCTGGAGGATGTTCCAGCGTCGCTTGCGGGCGGTTGCGACGACCGATCGCAGGGCGGCGAAGTCGCAGGCGGCTTCGAAGATGCGAAAGGCGCCGGAGATCTTCATCTTGACCTTCATCATGCGCAGGGCCTGTTCGGCCAGGTTGTTGGTGAAGGGGACGGAGAAGTCGACGAGGAAGCGCAGGACGTCGTCTTTGAACTCGTGCAGTCGGATGAGCAGGTTGTGTCCGGGGCGGTGTTTTGTCCGACCGCGGTTCGAGGGATGCCGTTGAAGGCGCGGCAAGTTGCGGTGAAAGGCGAGACCCTGGCGCAGGATCTCCCAGTAGCGGGTGAAGAAGCCCTCGAGCGCGGGCGGGGGCAGACTGGTCGCGCCCGCCTCGCGCGCGTTCTCGACGGCTCGATTGGCCTCGAGCAAGAGATCGCGCATGGGTGCGGCCCACGGCTCCCGGTCGATCTCGACCAGCGCCTTCAGTTCGCGCAGATGATGGGCGTTGCACAGCGCATGACGGACGTCGGTGAGCCCGGAGTAAGACTTGAAGCCGTCATGAACCGCAACTCCGCCCGTGAGCCCCTCCGGCATCTCGCCGCGTTTGGCCGACACGCGATAGTGGGTCAGGGTTTCCGTGGCGACGGTGTGCAGCCATTGTCCCTTGCCGGCGACGCGGAAGCCGGTTTCATCGAGGCAGCGCACCGGCGCTTGCGCCGCGAGCGCCGCGATCTGCGCCGCCACCGGCGCGAGCGCCGCAGCCTTGCCGCGCACCCAATCGGCCACGCTTTGCGAGCATAGACGCAATGCTCCGAACAGATCGCCCATCGCTTCGGCGACCCGATCTTCGGGAATGAGCTGATGGACGTTGAGATAGACCGCCGCCGCCCTGACGCGCTCCCCGTATTGCGCCGGCGAGGCGACGCCCGCGGGAAACGCGGCTTTCGTCTCTCCGCCGCACGCCGCGCAGCAATAGACCGAGGCCTGATGCTCCGTGACCTCGATCAGCCGGTCAGGCAGATCGAACACCTGCCGCCTCTCCACGTCCCGCTGCATCGAAACCGTCAGCCCCGCCAGACAAAGCCGGCACGCCTGCGCCTCGTGCCGCACGACACAAAGTTAAAGATTTCAACGGTTTGGCCAACGCAATGAGTGGTCGAAAGGGCAGAGCGTCGTCGATGTCAACGCGACGATAGCATGGTTTGCCTTCAAGGAAACCACAATGTTCATTAAATGTTCCTACATGGTTACCATCACGTCCTTTCATTTCATTGCGCATTTGCGCCTGTCTTCGTGGGGCCCGGGACACCAGCTTTCGAGACGCTCCGCGAGCGCCGCATGATCGAGGCGCCGAACGTATGCAAGGCGGGTCTCGACAGGCCCCCGATGAAGCGCAACGCCAACATCGATCATTAGCGCCTAAGCCAAATTGAGGTGAGGAGCAGGGAACTCGAAGCGAGCGAACAGGGAACTCGTTACGCGGGATCAGGGAATTTAGACTGAACTTCCGATGCAAAACACGGTCGACGTTGCAAATTATCGAATTGGGATAGGCACTTAGTTAGCCTGCTTTGACCACCCATTGCTGCCTACAGTGGCAACAGATGAAAAGCGAGCCAGTTCAAAGACCTACATGTCGCGAGTCATGCCTACACTGCGTACAACCACCGGTAGAAATTTTATCGAATTGTTGAGTCGATTGAGTCACTTACGAGATCCCAGTCACACCGGCGCTTTCGGAAGTTCGGTTTAGATGGAAAGAACAGGGAGTTATTCCGAGGAGCGGAAAGCCGAGAAGACCCGGCCGTCCCCTATCCCCAGTTTTCGCACCTCAAACCGTCGACCCGATCGAACTCGCCCCGAGTGCCGGTAACGACGATCAGTCCGCGGCTGCGCGCATGGCCGGCGATCAAGATGTCATAGCCCCCGATGGCTCGCCCCTGTCGCTCGAGCGTCGCGCGAATGTCCGCGGCGTGATAGGCCGCGCCGGCGTCATAGGCGAGGACTTCGACCCGCGAGGCGAAGTTTTCGACCTCACGGCGATTGGCTTCGGGCCGCGCCGATTTCGCTGCGCCGTGAAGCAGTTCTGTCAGGACGATGGTCGAGAGCGCGAGAGCGTCGGCCTCTTGATTGAAGCGCCCGCGCAACGACGGCGGGCGGTCTCTCAGGACCCGAATGCAAAGATTCGTGTCGAGCAGGAAGCGGAGCATCAGAGCGTCTCGCGCTCCTGGGCGGGCGGCTGATCGCGCGGCGGCAGATCGACGCCCGGCGCGTCGAAGAAATCGTCCCAGACCGCGTTGGCCGGGACGATCACCCGCCGGGCGCCCTCGCGACGGATCGTCACGTCCTTGACGCCTTCGGGAAAAGCGACTTCCTTTGGCAGCCGGACCGCCTGTGACCGGTTGGAGCGAAACAGTTTGGTACGGGCCATGAGCGTACTCCCGATCGCGTCGACCTTTTTTATGACGGGGTGGGATATGTCAATGGGATATTTCGCCGTGACAGGCAAGACCAATGCCGATTGAGTATGACGTCTTTCTCTTGCCCCCCGAAGGCAGAGGCCCCGGGTTCGAATCCTGTCGGGCGCCCCATTTCGCAACAAGCTGGGCACTCCGGCGTACCCTGCGCCAACACTTCGCCGCGCCGTCCGCCTTTGAGGCACGGCGTCTTTGCGATGTCGCGCGACCCTGCTTACAGTCGCTTCGGGCTGATAGGCCAAGCGAAATCAGGGAGGAACGCCGATGTTGTTGAACCGTCGTCGCTTTCTTCAGGGGACGACCGCGCTCGCGCTCGCCGGGTTCACCCCGACGGCTTTCGCCGAGGATCAACCGTCGGTTCCGATCGTCTTCGTGCATGGCGACAGCGATCTGGCCGCGACCTGGGAGACGCAGATCTGGCGATTCGAAAGCAACGGGTACCCGAGAGACCATCTGTTTGCGATCAGTTTCACCGATCCTCAGGCGCGCGACGACGATAGCGTTGCGCAGCCGAACCGCTCTTCGACGCAGGACCAGTTGCGCGAGCTGACCGCATTCATCGACGGCGTCAAAGCCCAAACCGGGACCGGCGAAGGTCGCGATCGTCGCGCTGTCGCGCGGCGGCTATTCGACGCGCGGCTACGTTGCGGCCAATCCGGGGAGCGTCACGCAGGCGGTGCTCGGCGGCACGCCCAACCACGGCGTCTGGGCGACCGATGGGGCTGCTCGGCAGCGAATATAGCGGGCGCGGCCCGTTCCTGACGAAGCTCAACGCCGGCGACAGCGAAGTGACGCCGGGCGTGCCGTTCATGACGTTGCGCAGCGACGGCTTCGATCTCTATGCGCAGCCGGACGATCGGGTCATCAATCCGTTGGAGACGTTGCCAGAGTAGCGGCGCCTGCTGCGGCCTTGTCGTTGACGGCCAGAGCATCGGCGGCGCTATGACTTTCCGCCGCGGCGGAGACGCCCAGACCTGAGAGCGTCCAAACAACGGCGACAAACGCCACAGCGTCGGCCCCGGCGCGAAAATCAACGCCCCAAATCAAGTATTCATCGAAGATGGGCTGCAAGTCCGCCGCGGGCTGGGCCGCCACGAGAAACTGCACCAGGTGCGCGGCTTTGGCGGTGAGCAGAAGCCCGATCAGGGAGAAAATGATGGCGAGGATCAGTATGATGAGTGCGGGTGCGCGGACGGCTGGCCGTGTATTCTAGGTCACGGCTTTCCCTACGACATTCATGCCTATGCCGACGTCACGCCACTTCTCGCCGGCGCCGGGGCCCGGGTGATTGTCCCCAACCTGCGCGGCTACGGGCCGACCCGGTTCATCGCGCCTGAGACGCCCCGCTCGGGCGAACAGGCGGCGCTCGGCGCCGACTGCCTCGCGCTGATGGATGCGCTCCGCATCGAGCGCGCGGTCCTAGCCGGCTATGACTGGGGCGGGCGGGCGGCCTGCGCCGTCTCGGCGCTTTGGCCCGGGCGGGTCGTCGCGCTCGTCTCCGGCAATTCGTACAACATCCAGGACACCGCTCGCGCGATGGAGCCGGCGGCGCCGTTCGAAGAGGCCGCCTTCTGGTACCAGTATTACTTTCATTGCGAGCGCGGTCGGCGGGGTCTTGCCAAGGATCGGCGCGGGATCGCCCATCTTTTGTGGCGGATGTGGTCGCCGACCTGGGCCTTCGACGAGGCGACGTTCGAACGCACGGCCGCCGCCTTCGACAACCCCGACTTCGTCGAGGTCGTCGTCCATTCCTACCGGCATCGCTACGAACTCGTCGCCGGAGACCCGGCCTATGCGCCAATCGAGGCAGCCCTCGCGAAGCAGCCGCCGATCAAGGTTTCAACGATCACCATCGATGGCGACGCCGACGGCGTGAACCCCGGGACCGCGCATCACGCGGCGAAGTTCGTCGGGCCGCTTGAGCATCGGGTGTTCAGCGGCGCCGGCCACAACCTTCCGCAGGAGCGGCCGGAAGACTTCGCACGCGCGATTCTCGACGCACGCGCAATGGCGACCCGCTAGCTCGCCATCGCCCCCGGTCCCGGGATCGCGCCGGGCGGGCATTTGCCGAGGATAATCATGCCGAGCACTTCGTCCTTGGTCATGTCCTCGACCCGGCCGCTGCCGACGATCTGGCCGTTCTTCATCACCGTCACACGGTCGGCGAGGTCGAAAACGTCGTGGATGTCGTGGCTGATGAGGAAGATGCCGAGGCCCTCGGCCTTGAGCTGCTTGACGAGCTCGCCGACCTGCGCGGTCTCGGCCGGCCCGAGCGCCGCGGTCGGCTCGTCCATGATCAGGATCTTGGCGTTGAAGTGGATCGCGCGGGCGATGGCGACCGACTGTCGCTGGCCGCCGGAGAGCGAGATCACCGGCTCCTTGAAGCGGCGGAAATTGGGATTCAGCCGCCCCATCACCTTGCGTGCCTCCAACTCCATCGCAGAATCGTCGAGCGTACCCCAAGCGGTCAGCAATTCTCGACCAAGATAGAGGTTCGACGCCGCGTCGACGTTGTCAGCGAGCGCCAGCGCCTGATAGACTGTCTCGATACCGTAATTCTTGGCGTCGCGCGGATTGTTGATCTGCGCTTCCTTCCCGTTGATGAAGATCTGCCCGCCGTCGCGCTTGTAGGCGCCGGACAAGATCTTGATCAGGCAGGACTTGCCGGCGCCGTTGTGGCCGAGCAGGCCCATGACCTCGCCGGGATAGACGTCGAGATAGGCGTGATCGACAGCCTTCACGCCGCCGAAGGCGAGCGAGATGTCCTTCATTTCGACGAGCGGTGTTTGAACGGCAGCGTTCATGGCTCAACCCTTGGCGGTTCTGCGGCGATAGAAGGTGTCGATGCCGACGGCCGCGACGAGCACCGCGCCGACGACCATCTGCTGGGCCGCCGAGTCAAAGCCGAGCAGCACCATGCCCGACTGCAGGGACTGGATGACGAAGGCGCCGATCAGCGCGCCGTAGATGGTGCCGACGCCGCCGGCGAGCGACGTTCCGCCGATGACCGCGGCCGCGATCACGTAAAGCTCATCGAGCGTGCCGAGCGCGTTGGTCGCCGAATCGAGCCGCGCCGAGTCGATGCATGCGGCGACGCCTGCGAGCAGCCCCATCACCGCGAACACGGCCACGGTGATCATCTTGGTGTTGACGCCGGCGAGTTCGGCCGCCTCGGGATTGCCGCCGGCCGCGTAGACATAGCGGCCGAAGCGGGTGCGCTTGGCGACGAAGGTCATCACGACGCCGGCGGCGATCGCGATCAGGACCGGAATGGCGTAGCCGGTCGCGATGATGTAGCCGCCTTCGGGGATCGGAATGTCGTGGGCCTTCGCGTAAGCCGCAGCCACCCGCTCGGGCCAGGGATAGGCGTTGACGACGGCCGTCGCGCCGAGCGCGACGAAGCAGCCGACGACCGCGATCAAGACTTCCGCCCAAATCGGCCGCTGAGGGAAGTTGTAGCGCGCGCGCCTCTGGCGGCGGGAATAGAGGCCAAAGAGGATGGCGACGCAGGCGATTACGGCAAGCGTCCAGCTCCAAAAGGCGCCGATTGAGCCGTGCGAGCCCCCGCCGATCAGCGAGAAGCGGTCGTCGAGCGGGGCAATGGTTTGGCCCGTCGTGACCCACCAGGCCGCGCCGCGCCAGAACAATTGCCCGCCGAGCGTGACGATGAAGGCGGGAATGCCGAAGTAGGCGATGAGCGAGCCCTGAAACGCGCCGACCGCCGCGCCGAGGACGACGGCGAGAATAACGGCGATAATCCAGATCAGCGGACTGTCGAGCCCGAGGTAGTGGGGCAGGAAATAGACTTGCGCCACGCCGACGACGTTGCCGACAAAGGCGATGATCGAGCCGACCGACAGGTCGATGTGGCGCATCACGATGACGAGAACCATGCCGGTCGCCATGACGGCGATCGACGAGGTCTGCACCGTCAAGTTCCACAAGTTGCGCGGCGTCAGGAACACGCCCTCGCCCGACTGAACCCAGGTATAAAGGTTGAAGGTGATCCAGATCAGCGCCAGCGCGGCGATCATGCCGATCATGCGGGTGTCGATCTCAGTGGCGCGAAGGAGCCTGCGAATGAGCGGCTCTTCCGGCGATCCGCCGAGCGCGCTCGGCGCTGCAGTTGACATGGTCTCTCCCTTGCTTCGTTTTCGCTTTCGTTCGGCGCCGCCGTGCTGGCGCTGGCGTGCGTTTTGTGAAGAGAGACGCCGCGCCGCCGTCGTGACGGCGCGGCGCTCATTGTCTCACTCGACCAAATTCGGTCAAGTCACTTGCAGTAGGGCGTCTTTGCCGGATCCACCCCGGCGCAGACCTCCACTTTCGTGATCCAGCCCTTGTCGACGATCACGTTGAGGTTGTCCTTGGTCACGGCGAGCGGTGTCAGGAGGATGCCGTCGATCTTCATGTGCTTTGGTCCGCCGGAAAAGGGCTTCACGTCGGGGATCTGGGTGCGCTTCTTGCCCTGGGCCAGCTCGATCGCCGCCGCGGCGGCGGTGTGGCCGAGGTCGCGCGAGTCCTTCCAGATCGAGACGGTCTGGGTTCCGAGCGCGATCCGGTTGATCGCCGCGTGGTCGCCGTCCTGGCCGGAGACCGGCACGACGCCGGCCAGACCCTGCGCGCGCAGCGCCGCGACGACGCCGCCCGCCATGCCGTCGTTCTCGGCCACGACCGCGTCGACCTTGTTGTTGTTCTTGGTGAGGATCTGCTCCATTTCCTTTTGCGCATTGTCGGGCTTCCACCCGTCTGTGTAGGTCTCGCCGACGTTCTTGATCTTGCCCGAGTCGATCGCCGGCTTCAGCACTTCCATGATGCCCGAGAACAGGAAGTTCGCGTTGGCGTCGCCCTTGTCGCCCTTGATGAAGGCGTAGTTGCCCGCGGGCTTCGCCTTTTCGATGACCTTCGCCATCGTGCGGCCGACGCCGATGTTGTCGAAGGTGATGTAGAGCACGTTCGGGCTCTCAATCAGGCGGTCATAGGCGATAACCGGAATGCCCTCGTCGGTCGCCTTCTTGACCGCCGGCAAGATCGCCTCGTTGTCCATCGCCAGGACGAGGAGCACGTCGGCTCCCTTGGCGATCAGGTCCTCGACGTCGGCGAGCTGCTTGGTCGGATTGGCCTGCGCGTCGGCCGAAATGTACTTCGCCCCCGCCTTGTCAAGCACCTGCTTGATCGCCGCCTCGTCCGTCTTCCAGCGCTCCTCCTGGAAGTTCGACCACGAGACGCCGACGGTGATGTCTTTCGCCATCGCCGCGATCGCCGTCAGGCTCGCGGAGGCGAGAAGCGCCGCCCCCAGCACCAATGATTTTGTTAGTTTCATCCCATTTCCTCCACTCAAGGTCCCTCGAGGACCGGCCAAAAGCTGTTTATCGCTGTCCCGCCGGACAGCCCTTGCGGCCGCCGCACATTAATCCGCGTTGCAGCCGTAACGCAACCAGTTGACACTTGAACGACCGGGGTTTCCGGCGCCGGAGCGTGAGGCGCGTCGCTCACGGCAGATTGTCCCTCAAGACGATGTCGATCCGGATCTTCTCCTGCTCGGCCAGAATGGGCTCGTTGCGGGCGAGCGCCATGAGCACCCGGACGGCCGAGCGCGCCTCGTGCCCAGGGTCCTGCGCGATGACCGCGTCCAGGGTCCCGCGGATGAGGGCGCGGCGGGTGGCCGGGGTGAGGTCGTGAGCGACAAACACGGCGTCGCGCCCGGCGTCGGCGATCGCCTTGGCGATGCCGGCCGCGCCCGCGCCGGCGTTGTAGAGGCCGACGAGATCAGGATGATCGGCAAGCAGCCTCGCCGCGAGGGCCCCGCTGACGTCGTCCTGATCGCCGCCCTCGACGGGGGCGAGAACCGAGAGGCCAGGATATTCGAGGCTCATCACTTGATTGAAGCCGAAGATCCGCTCGGCGTGGTCGCGCAGCGACAGCGAACCCGCGACGACCCCGACCTCGCCCGTTCGCGCGCCGAGGAAGCGTCCGATCAGCGACCCGGCGGTCCGGCCGGCGGCGACATTGTCGATGCCGACATAGTGATGGCGTCGGGAGCCCGGCACGTCGGAGACGAGGGTGACGACATGGGTCCCGCCGGCGACCAGGTCGTCGATCGCGGCGCGCACGCTCTGGTGATCGAGCGCCACCACCGCAATTCCGTCGTAGCGCCCGGCGAGCGATTCGAGCGCGCTCGCGAGCGCCGCCGGGTTGAAGACGTCGGCTGCGATCGTCTCGACGCTGACGCGCCAGGCGCCGAGCCAGCCGGACAGCCCGCCGACATTGGCCTGGATCGCCTGCATGAAGGCGTTGGATCCCTCCGGCATGACGAGGGCGAACCGATACGCGCGGCCGCGCGCGAGTTCCGCCGCAGCCGCGGAGGGGCGAAAGCCGAACCGGTCGATCGTCGCGCGAACCCGCCGCGCCGTGTCCTCGCGCACGCCGGCGCGGCCGTGCAGCACGCGGTCGAGGGTCGCCACGCTCACTCCCGCCTCCCGAGCGATATCCTTCAAAGTGAGGTGGCCCGCCGCCATGCCGTCCTCTTCGCCGGCTTGACTAGCAATCAGCGCTGATGTGCGCAACTCATTTTTTGAAGTTCGCCCGCTTCGAGGGAAGCGATTGCGCTTGCCGGCCCGACCCGGAGCGTGACAAAAAGTGACAAAGAGAAGCGAGCGACACGCCTTCTTGGTCGGAGGGGAGAGAGATGAAAAAGAGCCGGGGAGTTTCCGCAGCGCTCGGCGCGCTCGCCGTCCTCGTGGGGGGTTTTGCGTTTGCCGGAAGCTGGGACGAACGCGTCTTCCCTCCGGGCTCGCACATCGATTTCGATTCGGTCGCCGCCGCCGGCCCTGCGGCGCTCCCCGCGCTGATCGAGCGCGGGCGCGAGCTCTTCAAGGCGAAATTCACCACCGTCGATGGCGCCGGCCGTCCGAAGGCGACCCAGGCGATCATCCCGACCCGACGCAAGACCGGGGTCAACCCGCCCTTCACCCGAACCAGCGGCCCCGACGCCAACTCCTGCTTCGGCTGTCACAACGACCCGGTCGAGGGCGGCTCGGGAGACGACGTCTCCAACGCCTTCGTGTCGGAAGGCTTCGAGAGCGCCCAGTTCGACAACGTCGATCCCTCCTTCTCGAGCGAGCGCCACACGATCGCGATCATGGGCGCAGGTCTCGTCGAGCTTCTGGCGCGCGAGATGACCGCCGACCTGCAGGCGATCCGGTCCGACGCGGTCAAACGCGCCTGGGCCTCCCGCGCCGCCGTCCGGGCGGATCTCGTCACCAAGGGCGTGCGCTTCGGCTGGATCGTCGCCCATCCGGACGGGATGGTCGACCTCGATTCGGTCGACGGCGTCGACGCCGATCTCATCGTCCGCCCGTTCAGCCGCAAGGGTGTCTTCACCTCGCTCCGCCAGTTCACCATCAACGCGCTCAACGCCCATCACGGCATGGAGGCGTCCGAGCGGTTCGGCGTGCGCTGGACGGGAAGCCACGACTTCGACGAGAGCGGCGTTCCCGACGCGATGACGCCGGGCGACGTCTCCGCGCTCGTCGCCTTCCAGGCGACGCTGCCGCCGCCGACGGTCAAGACCGACCTTCCGGACGACTGGCGCCGCGCGGCGGCGGAGGGCGCGAAGGCGTTCGACGCGATTGGCTGCGCCTCCTGCCACATCGAGACGCTGCCCCTGAAGTCGATGGTCTTCACCGACCCCGCTCCCTACGACATGGCGGGCACCCTGCGCTCCTCCGAGGTAAAGGCGCCGATCCGCATCGACCTTTCGACGTTTCCCTTCGCGAAAACGCTCAAGCGCAACGACAAGGGCGAATGGCTGATCCCGCTTTACAGCGACCTCAAACGGCACCTGATCGTCGACGACCAGGTCGCCTCCCTCGGCAACGAACTGCAGGCGCAGCGCTTCGTCGAGCGCGACGTGTTCCTGACGCCGCGGCTGTGGGGAGTTGGCTCGACCGCGCCCTATGGACACAACGGCCAGTTCCGCATGCTCGACGAGGCCATCGCGGCGCACGGCGGCGACGCGCGTTTCGCCCGCGACGCCTATCTCGCACTCGATCCCGCGAAGCGCGACTACATCGTGGCCTTCCTGCGTTCGCTCGTCATCGAGGCTAAATGATGCGGATCGCAATCTCCCTTCTCTGCCTTCTCGTCGCCTGCGTCGGCGCGCGCGCCGCCGGCGGACCGCGCCGGCCGGTCGGCGACGTGCCCGTCATGCACGAGGAGACCGATGCGGCCGGGATCCACAGCGTCTATGACGGCCCGTGGGAATTCTTCGTCGGCGGCGGCGGCGCGGCTCTCGACTGCGACGGCTCAGGCTTCCCTTCCGTCTTCCTCGCCGGGGGCAAGAATCCGGCGAAGCTCTTCGTCAACAGGTCGAAGGCCGGCGACCCGCTCAAATTCGAGGAGAAGTCGATCGACGTCGATCCCAAGCTGCTCACCAACGTCATCGGCGCCTATCCGATCGACATCGACGGCGACGGCCGCATGGATCTTTTCGTGCTGCGCGTCGGGACCAACCTCTTGCTCAAGGGCGGGCCGGACTGCACCTTCACGCTCGCAAACAAGGAATGGAATTTCGAAGGCGATTCCGGCTGGACGACCGCCTTCGCCGCCGAGTGGGAGCCGGGGCAAAAATTTCCGACGCTGGCGATCGGCCATTACGTCGACCGCGACGCGCCGGGCTCGCCCTGGGGCACCTGCGAGGAGAATTCCCTCTTTCGCCCGCAGCCCGGCGACACGCCAGACTATTCCGTGCGCACAGCCCTCGTCCCCGGCTTCTGCGCGCTCTCGATGCTGTTCACCGACTGGAACAAGTCGGGCGTGCCGTCGCTGCGGATATCGAACGACCGCCAATATTATCGCGGCGGCGAAGAACAGATGTGGCGCATCGAGCCCGGCAAAACGCCGCGTCCCTATACCCGGGCCGACGGGTGGCGGCATCTGTCGATCTTCGGCATGGGAATCGCGGAGGGGGACATCGACGGCTCGGGGTACCCGGAATATTTCTTGACCTCGATGGGCGACGAGAAGCTGCAAAAGCTCGATCCGGACGAAGCCGGCCGGGGCGAGCTTCCGGTCTATCGCGACATTGCCGGCGAAGTCGGCGCGACGGCGCATATTCCCTATGCTGGCGGCGACAAGCGGCCGTCGACCGCCTGGCACGCCGAATTCGCCGACTTCAACAATGACGGCCTGCTCGATCTCTTCGTCTCAAAGGGCAACCTGTCGCAGATGCCCGATTTCGCCGCCTACGATCCGAGCAACCTGCTTCTCGGCCAGTGGAGCGGCAAGTTCGCAGAGGCCGGCGATCTGTCCGGAATCTCCGGCAAGCGCACCGGCCGGGGGGCGCTTATCGCCGATTTCAATCTCGACGGCATGCTCGACATTTTGCAGATCGACCGCGGCTCGAATGTCGCGCTCTTCCGCAACCTCGGCGCGAAATGCGACGACGGCTCGACCATGCCGATGGGCAACTGGACGGAGATCCGGCTCATCGAGCCGAACCCCAACCGCAACGCGGTCGGGGCCAAAATATCGGTGAAGACCGGCGTGCGCACCCAGACCCGCGCCGTCGAGATCGGCGGCGGAGACGCGTCCGGCCACGCCGGCTGGATTCATGTCGGCCTCGGCACGGCGGAGCGGGCGGAAATCCGGGTGCAATGGCCGGATGGCGACTGGAGCCCGACGTATCGCGTGTTCGCCAACCAGTTCGTCGTCGTCGACCGCACGAAGCCGCAGGCGGACTACTGGTATCCGGGGCGGTAGCGTCTATTCCCTCACGCGGAAAATATAAGGCGCCAACCGTGTCGCCGGGCGGCGTCGAATGGCCCCGGGCGTCGGCGGGTGGGCCGGAAAGCGACGCGCTCGTCTTCAGGCAGGCTTGAGAAGCCGCTTTGGAATCGCCCGCGGGCCCGAGGCCTTCGGCAGATGATTCTTGATCCAGGCATTCGACGCGGCAGGGCCTTTGTCCCAGACGTCCGGCGGCGCACTGACGAAAACCAGGTCATAGGCCTCGCCGCTCGATCCGCCGCGCAGGCGGTCTTCGTACCAGTCAATCCAGACGTCCCAGTCTTCGCCACGGGGAAGCGCCAGCCTCAGACCGTCCCACGCGCCCGGCATCCAATCCGCGGGGCCCCGCGACCAGAGGCGCAAGTCCGCCAACGCGCGCGCACTGAGCCTGTACGGCGTCGAGGCGTCCAATCGAATTTCCGTCCGAAGGTCCCCGTCGGCGGTGGCGAAGACGGAAACAAAGGAGGAGGCAGGGGCTTGCAGCGGCATGACGGAAGGAGCTGCGTCCGCATCGTCCGCGAACGCGGATCCGATGTCGGCGGCGGAGGTGAGGGCGGAAGCGCCGGCATCAACGGCGTCGGCGGCGGCGGCGAGAGCAGACGCAGCGGTGAGGACCGCCCAGCCGACGGCGGAGGAAGCGGCGTCGTTGGCGGCCATGGATGCGGCCGCGCGAGCAGCGCGGACGAGCGCGGCCGCATTCAACGTAGCGGCGCGGGTCGGATATTTGACGGCGAATCGCGCCAAGGCGTTTGCTCGAAAGGTGGCATTCGCCAAGCCAGCGAACGCGCAAACTTCTTTTCTGGTCCTCGCTTTCCACGCGTCCCGGAACATCAGCGGCGCCGCGCGCAATGCCGTCCGCGCGGCGATTGCGGCCGCGAACCCGGGGCTTAGGTCGTGCAGATGAACGTCAAACGATTCCCGATCGTGGATCTCGGACTTCATCGCCCGCTTGTCGGCCAGCTGGCCTGACGAGGCTTTGCCTGGCCTGGTGTGCGCTTCGACTTGGGTAATCTCGTCCTCCGTCCTCGACATTTGCAAATCGCTTTTTGTGCAGGTCAAGTGAGGGCTCGCGGCGGCACGGGCCTAGCCGAGGTTTGGGCCTTGAGGACTTTTCCCAGAGAGCGCCATCAACTCTTCTTTCTCCGATCGTTTCACGAACAACGCGCGGGCTGCGTCACCTTGCCGAGAACGATGATCGGCGAAGCGTCGCTATGTTTCGCAGCACTGGCCAAATTGCCAATAGCCAACCTTGGTGAGATCATACGCAGAACATTGCGATCGGCCGCGCCCGGTGCCAATGCGGCGCCATCGACCTTGCCGACAACCTCGTCGCCGGCCCGTTCGATCCGGATAGGCGCGATGTCGGAAAAGGGCATGCAGTTCGACGATGCAGTGCGCGGACGGGTCAATGGAAAGGAACGTGTTCCCATTTCGCTTGCCGCCCGCGGATAAACGCGACCTCTCTTGACGATGGCGATGGACCATAGCAGATGGCGTGAAACGAGCAACGACAAGGAATCGCCGTCGCATCGCGTCGGATTTCCTGCTCCGCCACGTCGGAATTTTGACGAAGAAGCGGCGCGCGAAGGGGGGGTTCGCGCGCCGCGTCCGGGAGCCGCCGGTGGGAGGCGGAGTAGGGCGGCGGCCCCCCGACCGGGTCTCAGGTTTCAGGGCGATGCACGGCTGCGCCGGCGTCGCTGTTAAATCACTGATTTCCGCACGGATTCAGGTGTGTCTCGGCCATCGCCTGTTCGCCGCCGCCCCCCGTGTTAATCACTTCGACCACGTGCCGCGTGGACGGCTGCACGATGACGATTTCATCGTTCGCGACGACATAATCGTAGTCTCGGTACTCCGGCATCAGGTCGACAACCGTCGACGGCAGCGGCATCAGATAAACGTCGCCTGGCAAGGCTGCGCCAATTCTGACATTGACGTCGAGGTGCTCCGGCCTGGCGCTAGCCATCAACGTGTCGGCAACCCGCGCCGCCCTGTCGTTCGACAGATGGGCGTTGCCCTCGACGTGGACGTTCTGGGCGCTCACGTGACTCTCGCCCCGTGCGTTCTGGCCCTCGCCCTGGCGATTGTTTTGCATCTCATTGCGGCCGGTCTCGCGCTTCTCGTTCGCGGGATCTGTTCCTGAGCCGCGGTCTTGCCCTTCTCTTCCCCCGCGCGGTTCTCGTTGCCGGTCGCCTGACCTGTGTGCTCGGCTTTGCCTTTTTCGGCTTGGCCGGTTTGATTGGCCTGGCCGGATTGCGGTTCGGCGGCGGCGCCTTGCTCATGGTTGTTCTGCGCGCCTTGGCCATTGGTCTGGACCTCTTGACCGGCGTGCTTCTCACCCTTTATGTTTTCCGTCTGCGCCTGTTTGGCCTTCTGTTCGCCAGCGCGCTGGTCGCCCTGCTCTTGGCCCATCTTCTCTTGGCCGTTGCGCTCGTTCCGCAGGCGCTCCTCGCCAGGGGACTGAGCTTGCGCGCTCTGCCCGCGCCCCATCGCGCCATGACCCGCCTCGCCGCGATGAACCGGGCCCTGCTCCATCTGATGGCTGGCAGGCGCCTGCTCTGACCGGCCTGACGTTCCTGTGCGACGGCGAATCCCGTCGCCGCTGCGGTCGTTAGGCCCGCGATCGCCGCGGCGCTGATCCATGTCCTTCTCATGACATTCTCCCTGATAAAGCATTGCGAGGACACACTCCTCGCAATCTGCGCAGGAAACATGCGGCGATCAGGGAATGTTCCGAGGCTCGCCGGGCAGCCGACTTGTCGCCCGGGCGGACAGGATCGCTTCGGAACGAGGCCGGGACGTATCTTCTCGACGTCAATGTTTTGGTCGCGCTTCGTCGACAGCGCCCATGTTTAGCCGCGACGCCGCGCACCACTGGTTTGCCCGCGAAGGGCGCAGGGATCGGGCGCCTGCCCGCTTACCGAAAACGGCCTTGTGCCGATCCTCGCCAATCCGAAACCAAAGCGCGCCTTTTCCTCGCCGTCGCTCATCTGTGGCCGCCCACTGGTTCATTCAACCAATCGGTTGATTTTTGAAAGCGCCGTGCTTATATTCAACCCCATGGTTGAATTACAGACGCCTCAGCTGAACTCCGTCTTTCACGCCCTCGGTGACGCGACGCGCCGGCGGATGCTTCGCGAACTCGCCAGCGGCGAGCGAACTGTCGGTCAGCTGGCGCAGCCCTTTGCGATGTCGCTGGCGGCCGCCTCGAAACACATCAAGGCACTGGAGAACGCCGGGCTGATCCGTCGCGAAGTACGCGGCCGCACCCATCTCTGCCGCCTCGACCCTGAGCCGCTCGCCAGCGCGCACGAGTGGCTGAGCTTCTACGAGCGCTTCTGGACCCACCGTCTGGACGAGCTCGAACGGCTCCTCCGCCAGGAGGACGAACGCCGCTCCCGCACCCCCAAAGGAGATGACCCATGACCGAACGCGCGACCCTGGGTGCCTATGGCGTGCTGACCGAGCCTGCCACGCTGAAAATCCAGCGCCTTCTGCCCGGCCCCATCGAGCGCGTCTGGGCCTATCTCACGGAGAGCGAACTGCGCCGTCAGTGGCTGGCCGCGGGCGAGATGGAGATGAAGGTCGGTGCGCCATTCGAACTCGTCTGGCGTAACGACCAACTGACCAATCCGCCCGGCCAGCGGCCGCCTGGTTTCAGCGACGAGCATCGGATGCAGAGCCGGATCACCGAGCTCGATCCGCCCCGCAAGCTCGCTTTCGCCTGGGAAGGCAGTGGCGACGTCTCCTTTGAGCTGGAGCCTAAGGGCAATGAGGTACTGCTCACCGTGATCCATCGCCGCCTGCCCGATCGCGCAACTCTGCTGGGTGCGCGCCGGCTGGCACATGCATCTCGACGTGCTGGTCGCCCGGACGACGGGCAAGGAGCCGGCGGCATTCTGGGACGGCTGGAAGCCGTCTCCAGAAAAAGTCGATCGGCGGATACCGGCCTGACAGAAGCAGGGGATGCAGTCAGCTCCGTCAAAAATGGGTACTGGCTAAACGCCGCTCGATGTAACAACATGGAGATAGAAGAGGTAACGATGACGTAAGCAGCCATGACACGCGAAGAGTGGCTCAACAGCCCGTCTGGAGCTGCTCAAGGCGGAGAAAGATCTGACGCGGCGGAGCGACGAACTGGCGCGCCAACGTCAGGAATTGCCGTGGGTTCGGGTCGACAAGAAGTATCGATTCGAAACCGAGCAGGGAAGCGCAACGCTGGCAGACCTCTTCCGCGGGCGCTCGCAGCTCCTCGTCTACCACTTCATGTTCGGGCCCGACTACACGGCGGGGTGCCCTTCCTGCTCGGCGATCGCAGACGGATTCAACGGCTTTGTCGTCCACCTGGCCAACCACGACGTGATG
>CAWIHF010000028.1:0-52185 GCA_963835885.1 uncultured Alphaproteobacteria bacterium | reverse complement strand
GGCCACGAGGAGGCTGACGAGAGGCATGGCGCGCCAGTTCTGCGTGATGTGGCAGAACATGCGGTGCTCGATCTTGTTCCACTTCGAGGTCCCCGGCGGATAATGGCAGACCTGGATGATCAGGCCGGTCTCGTCGGCGAGTTGTTGCAGCGCCACCTTCCATAGCCGTAGGCGCGAGCCGTTGGAGCCTCCGCCATCGGCGGTGATCATGAGACGCGTCATCGAGGGATAACGCTCCCGGCCCATCCGATCGAGCCAGAGGCGAACGCCATTTACGGCGAATTGCCCGGTATCATGGTCGATTCCGAGGCTGACGTAGCCGAGATTGGCGCCGGTGTCGTAGATTCCGTAGGGGATGAACTCGCCCAGTTCCTTGTCCTCGAAATCGTGGGTGTTGACCTCGATCGGCTGGCCTTGCGGCCCATAGTCGCTGCCGCCGTTCTTGAATTCGCCGAGCAATTCCTTCTTCTTCGCATCGATCGATATCACCGGCTGATCGGCCGCCTGAACGCCTCGGCCTTGGCGTTGATATATTCGAACTGAGCGTCGCGATCGGGATGTTTGCCGCCTTCCTTGGTCTGCGGTTGCAGTGGCGGCAATATTTCAGTTCCTCCAAGAGTTTGGAGATGTTGAGGAGTCCACCTTGTGACCCATCGCCCGAAGCGCCCTCGCCAGCTTGTCGTGGCTCGTGGAACCCATCGCAACGGCGGCATCGGATCGCCCATCGTCGCGGGCTCGAGCAATCGTTGCAAGTCCTCCAGAAGCGTCGGGTCCCTCGACGTCAACCGAGGGCTCCCCCCGCCCTTGCGACGCACCTTCCCGGTCAGAGAGCCGGGGTCCCGCAGGTCCTTCAGACCGCGTCCGATCGTGCTTCGGGCGACCTTCGTCGCACGCGCGGCCGCCGCGATCCCGCCCTAGCCGGCCGCCTTCGCCTCGGCGGCGGCGCTCAACCGTCGGCCTCGCTCGTCAAGCGAGGAACGAAGCGCTTTAAATCGGATACGCAGCGGCGATTCATCTATCATCGCCACGATATAGACGCCGATCTCGAAGACAGGAATCCCCCAAACAGCCAATGCCGGCAAAATCCCAAACCCGATTCACCTGTTTCTGGCCGTCGCCTAAGTCTCAATCCCTCAGCGAGACGCCAAGCGTGTCGAGCAGTGGCCAGTGCCGCGCTCACGCGAGCCGGCGTCGTCATAGCCGTCGAGGAAGGCGCCCTGCTCGGTGACCAGGAGCGTGGTCCGGGCACCCTCATCCTTGAGCTGGATGGTGGCCAATGACACAGAGATCTTGGTGTCGTCCAGGTGCATCTCGTAAGCATAGACGAGACGCTCGTTCAGGATGACGTCGTAGTAGGTGGCGTCGAAGGTGGAGACCGTCCCGTCTTTCCAGCGTCCCTTCACTCGCTCGCGCCCGCCGACGCGCACTTCCATGTGGCGCTCCAGCAACTCCCATTGTTCGGACACCCCGCCGAACCATTTGCTCTTCTCCGCCTCCTCGGTGATCGCCGCCCAGACGCGGGCAACCGGGGCGTCATAACTTCGCTCGATGTGGAACGTCGCGTGCGTCACGGAACGGGCCGCGCCGACGCCCCGCATCCGCGCGACCTCCTGGTGCAGTTTGTCGAGCGTGGTCGCCAACCCTCCGCGGCGCCTCATACCATTGGGGCGGCCATGGCCGGATCGACGAAAGCATAGATCTGCGCCACGTCCATCCGAGCGCCGGTCCCTTCATCGGCGAAGGTCACCTCGGTCCGCGCCTTGAACAGCGTTCTTCCCCCGGCGTCGGCGACGCCCATGTCGATCACAAGACGATCGGGTGGCGCAACCTCGACAAAAGTTCCCCTGATCAGTCGCTCCTGCCCATACGGGCCGCGCATACGGACGTCGAAGCGGCCCCCCACATGCATCTGCACCCTGGCGTCCGGCACTGTGAAGGATTCAGGACTGAACCAACGCTTCACATGGTCGGCGGAGCTCCATGCCCTGAACAGCAGTTCGCGCGGAGCCGGAAAGGCGCGGGAAATCCGCAGCGGCGGCAGGCGCCGCGCTCGCGCCGCACTCTGGGTCACAGTCGCTTCAACCATCTCGGCCTCCCTGACAAGGAGAGCCGGCGTGATCCAGTCGCTTGATCACGGCGGCCTCCTCCCGACTTTTTCGCGGCTGTCGGAAGTCAAACAATATACTGACTTGGACAGTCCGTCTCGCGCGAAGAACGAGCGCTTTCAGACGGGCCACCGACCTTCGTCGAAGTCCGCCGGCCCCTCGAGCCACGCTCCACCGCTGCAATCGTGACGGCCTCAATCGGGCGTCTCGCCGCGGGATATTTACATCGCACACAAGTCGTTACCTTATCGCGATTTCGACCTCTCGGTCGTTAGGCAGTTGAGGATATTGGCTGATCTGGCTGACGTCGCGGTCTATCGGAGCGAACCCGGGGCGGGGATCGCGGTAAAGGCTCCACTACGGAAGAGGGTAAACTGCAGGTAAAGCAAACCCATTGTCAAGATTAAGAAATTTCCCTCCTTTCGAGGCCGCCGATCGATAAAATTCGACAGAATTTGTTCTGCCCTCGCCAAGCGGAAGCGGCGAACCTGCCAACGTCAACAACGGCAGGGGCGTCATGTTCAACCGGCTCTTCGGTTTCGTCACGGCGGCGGCCATCCTGGGCCTCGTATGGAACGGCCTCGGCGAAGCCTCGGAGGGGCTGCCGCGCAGCAGCTGGACGCCGGTCGGCGGCGAGACAACGATTCCGTACGGCTGGGTCGACTTCTGCAACCGCCACGCGGAGGAGTGCACGCTCGGCAAGCTCAAACCCGTCGACGTCCATATGTCCAAACAGGTCTGGAAGACGCTGAACCAGGTCAACACCTTCGCCAACGATACGATCGAGCCGATGAGCAACCTCGATCATTGGGGCACGACACTGGACCATTGGGACTATCCGGTCGACGGCAAGGGCGACTGCAAGATCTATGCGCTGTTCAAGCGGAAGCTCCTCATCGAGCGAGGGTTTCCGCGTCAGGCGCTGTTGATGACGATCGTGCGCGACCTGAACGGCGAGGGCCATGCCGTTCTGACGGTCAAGACCGACCGCGGCGATTTCGTCCTCGACAATCTGTCGCCGAACATCCGGCCGTGGAGCGCGACTGGCTACCAGTTCTTCAAGCGTCAGGCGCAGGATGACCCGAACGTGTGGCTGAGTCTCGGCGGAGCGACCGGCGCGGCGCCGACGGAAGCGGCAAGCAAGTGAAGCGGCATTCCCAGATTGCCGAAGATTTCCCGCTCGCTGAAGCCGAATGCCCCGCCTACTGCCTGTTGACGACCGCCAACCGCCGTATCTCTTCGAGCGCCGAAACTCCCGCCGGCGGCAGCGGCCACGCCCGCGCCGCAGCGACGATCTCGGCCATGTAGTCGGCGCGCGGATTTCCCGGCCCGACGTTGGCGCCGAAATAGACGAGCGCCCGCTTTGCGCCGCCTGACATGACAACGGGCTGCACGACCTTGGCGTAGAGCCCCTGAGCGAGCCCCTCATAGCGGTCGAGCGAGGGCATGTCGCTCAACGCAAGCTCCCACAGCGCGCCGTGGACGGCGGAGTGCGGGTCGCGCGCCGCAGTCAGCCAACCTTCGCGCATCACCGCAAGCCGATGGCGCTCCAGGCGGGCGACGCCGATCGGCTTCGACCGGGGGCAGCGGCGCGCCATCGCCTCGACGCTCATGTTCGAGCCATAAGCGAAATAGAGCGGCATGCTAACCGCTGAGCCTTTCGACCTGGTGGACCACGCTCTTGCCGCGCAATTCCGCAAGGATCGCATTCAGATGCTGAATGTCGCGCACCTGCAGGTCGATCATGAGCTGACGAAAGTCGGCGCCGCTGGCTGCGGACGAAACAGCGTCGATGTTCCCCCCGTACTCGCCGATCGTCGTCGCGATGACGCCGAGCGCGCCGGGCTCGTTGAGCATGGTGATGACGATCTGTGTCGAATAGAGCGCCTTGTCGACATTCTCCAGATCCCAGCGGACATCGAGCCAGCGCTCCGGTTCGTCGTTGAACTGGGCGAGCGCGGTCGAGTGGATCGGGTAGATGGTGATGCCCTCGGGACCGCGAATCCCGACGATGCGCTCGCCTGGCACCGCCCCGCCCTTGGGCGCGAAGCGGACGCCGGTCTCCATGTCGATACCGCGGACCGGCAGCGCCGACGCCGGATCGGCCTTGCCGGGAACGCGGAAGACGAGATCGGCCGCCTTCGGCAGGTTGAACCAGCCGGTCTCGTTGGGGGGCGCCGCGGCGCCGATCTTCCGCTCCTCCTTGAAGTCGGGATGGACGGCGCGCACCACATCGGCCGAATAGATTTCGCCGCGACCGACGCCGATGAAGACGTCGTCGGTCGAGGTTCGGGCGAGCCGAGGTAGCGCGGCCTTCAGCCGCGACTCGGAGAATTTTCTCCCCGCACGCTCGAAGGCTCGCTCGACGATCTGCCGCCCGAGACCGCCGAACTGCGCCTTGGCCGCTTCGCGCGTCGCCCTGCGGATCGCAGCGCGCGCGCGACCCGTGACGACGACGCTGTCCCAGGCGGCCGGAGGCGAGCTCCGCTCGGAACGGGAGATCAGCACTTCGTCGCCGTTCTGAAGCACGGAGATGAGCGGGGCGATCCGCCCGTTGATCTTGCAGCCGACCGCCGAATTACCGATGTCGGTGTGGACCGCATAGGCGAAATCGATGGCGGTCGCGCCGCGCGGCAGCGCGATAAGCCTGCCTTTCGGGGTGAAGCAGAACACTTGATCGTGGAAGAGTTCGAGCTTCGTGTGTTCGAGGAATTTCTCCGAATCGTCGCTGGCCAGCGCCTCGATCGTCTGCCTCAGGCCCCGATAGGCGCGGCTTTCGCTGACCCCAGGCGTGTCCGCCCGCCCGTCCTTGTAGATCGTATGCGCGGCGATCCCGTATTCGGCCACCTCGTGCATCTCATGGGTGCGGATCTGCAATTCGACGCGCTGGCTGCCCGGGCCGATGACGGTGGTGTGGATGGAGCGATAATCGTTCTGCTTCGGAGTGGAGATGTAGTCCTTGAAGCGCCCCGGCACGGCCGGCCAGGTGGTGTGCGCGACGCCGACCGCCGCATAACAATCGGCGACCGTGTCGACCAGAATGCGGAAGCCGTAGATGTCCGACAACTGCTCGAAGGCGATCGAGCGGCGCTCCATTTTCTTCCAGATCGAGTAGGGCGCCTTCTGCCGACCCTTGACCTCGACCTTGATCCCGCGACGCACGAACTGGTCGGTCAGCTCCGCGGCGATGCGGGCGATGATCGCGCCGTTCCTGGCTTTCAGGGCTTCGAGGCGCGACACGATCAGCTGATAGGCGTCCGGCATCAGACAGCGGAACGACAGGTCCTCGAGTTCGCTTCGCATGCTCTGCATGCCCATGCGGCCGGCGAGCGGCGCATAGATGTCGAGCGTGTCCTGGGCGACGCGGGCGCGCTTGTCCTCCGGCACATAGTTGAGAGTGCGCATATTGTGCAGGCGATCGGCGAGCTTGACCAGGAGCACACGCGCGTCGTCGGCGATCGCCAGGAGGAGCTTGCGGAAGTTCTCGGCCTGCTGCGCGTATTTGGTGACGAAGTCGAGCTTGCCGAGCTTGGTCAGCCCATCGACCAGGCCGCCGATCTCCTCGCCGAACGCCTTGTTGACGTCATCGCGGGTGATGGCCGTGTCCTCGATGGTGTCGTGCAGCATCGCCGCGACGATGGTCGCGTCGTCCACCTTGAGCTCGGTCAGGATGGCGGCGACTTCGAGTGGATGCGAGAAATAGGGGTCGCCGGAGGCGCGCTTCTGGGTTCCGTGCGCCTTCATGGCGAAGACATAAGCGCGGTTGAGCAAATCCTCGTTTGCATTGGGATTGTACCGGCGGACCCGCTCCACCAGTTCGTATTGCCGCATCATCGCCGCAGCGTCTCGTTCATTCTCCTGCGCCGGAATCCTCATGGGGAGGCCCGCGCCGCGGTCCATGACGATCCGGCTGGTTTTTCCGAAAAGCGCGAAAAGACGATGAAAGCACTGCGTCTCGCCGCACGCTTCAGCGAGGGCCTTGATTAATCATCGGCCTGCGGCTTCATGTTCGCAAGCGCAAAATGGCGGAAAGCGCGCCGGGCGCGGGCTTCGCGTCTACGCCGCCGCCGCGGCGCGGTCGGGCGCACCGCGATAGGAGAGCGCCTCGGCGAGATGGGCGCGCTTGACCGGGCCGCCGCCGTCGAGGTCGGCGAGCGTCCGGGCGAGCTTCAGCACCCGATGATAGCCGCGCGCCGAAAGGCGCAGTCGTTCTGCGGCGTCGCGCAGAAGGCGCAGGCCAGAATCGTCGGCCTCCGCGATCGTCTCGACCACGCTTGCCGGCGCGGCGGCGTTGCAGGAAACGCCGTCGAGGCCGAGCGCGGCATAGCGGGCGAGCTGGACGTTGCGGGCGGCGGCGACGCGCGCCGCGACCTCGGCCGACCCCTCGCGAGGCGATGGCGTCATGAGGTCGGCGGCCGATACCGAGGGGACGTCGACGACAAGATCGAAGCGGTCGATCAGCGGTCCCGACAGTCGGCCGAGATATTGGGCGACGCAGCGCTCGTTCGGCGCGCGCTTGCAGGCGTAGCCCGGCTCGTTGGCGGAACCGCAGCGGCAGGGGTTCATGGCCGCAACAAGCTGAAAGCGGGCCGGATAGACCACGCGGTGATTGACGCGCGCAATGGCGACCTCGCCTGTCTCGATTGGCTGGCGCAGGCTGTCGAGAACCTGCGGCTGGAACTCCGGCAGTTCATCGAGGAAGAGGACGCCGTTGTGGGCGAGCGAGATCTCGCCGGGCTTGGCGTGGACGCCGCCGCCGACCAGGGCCGGCATCGAGGCGGAGTGATGGGGGCTGCGAAACGGGCGCCGGTCGGTCAGCGCGCCTCCGGCGAGCGCTCCGGCGACAGAGTGGATCATCGAGACTTCGAGAAGCTCGCGAGGGGTCAGCGGCGGCAGGATCGAAGGCAGGCGCTGGGCGAGCATCGACTTGCCTGCGCCGGGCGCCCCGCTCATGAGCAGGTTGTGGCCGCCGGCGGCGGCGACCTCGAGCGCGCGCTTGGCGCTCTCCTGGCCCTTGATGTCGCGCAGGTCCGGCTGCGGCCCGGCTGGCGGCCGAATGGCGGGTTGGGGCCGCGACAAGATTTGAGTCCCCTTGAAATGGTTGGCGAGCTGGATCAGCGAGCGCGGCGCGAGGATGTCGAGGTCGGCCGAGGCCCAGGCCGCCTCCGGCCCGCAAGCCGCGGGGCAAATGAGCCCCTTCCCCGCCGCGTTGGCGGCGATCGCGGCCGGCAGCACGCCGGCGACCGCGCTGATCGCGCCGTCGAGGGCCAGCTCGCCGATGACGGCGTAGCCCTCGAGCGCGTCATGCGGAACGGCCCCGATCGCCGCCATCACGCCGAGCGCGATGGGCAGGTCGTAATGGCTGCCCTCCTTCGGCAGGTCGGCGGGGGCGAGATTGACGGTGATGCGCTTGGCGGGCAACGCCAGGCCCGAGGCGGTGAGGGCCGAGCGGACCCGCTCCTGCGACTCCCGGACCGCCTTGTCGCCGAGGCCGACGATGTTGAACACGACGGTGCCGGAGGCGACATGCACCTGCACGTCGACCGGCCGGCACTCCACCCCTTCGAACGCCACGGTCGAAACGCGCGCCACCATCTTGCCCCTCCGGCTTTTGCCGTCTGAGCGAACATTTGCAGAACATTGTTCGCGGCGCAAGAGGGAATTCGCGGCGCGACCGTGCTTTTCCGCCGCCGCGCCGACTCCAGCTCAGCATCGCGCGCGTGGCCGGCGACCAACGGTAGCCGCGCCGGGATGCTCGTTGCTCACCGCCGCGCCGCCGACAGAATATGGATATGGCCGCCCGCGTTCGCCCTTGGGCGCGCCGACGCTGCGCTCAGCGAAGCGGCCAGCCGCGCCACCAGGGTCGTCGAGGCCGCCGTGTCAGCCTCGACAGCTCGGGAGTTCGAATTGCCCACCACAATGCGGCGCGTTCCTCCTCGGTCATGTTCGACCGCGCCCTCGCGGCGCGCGCCATCCGCTCAGCGGGCGTCGCATAGGCGGCGCGCATGGCGTTCGACTGCTTCTGGAATTCTTCCCATTTGGACCAGTCGCCGTTCGCTTTCAGGCGCGCTTTCTCCATCGCGATGTCCGCGCGAACCAATTCCCATTCCACCGGGTCGAGGGCTTTGTCGGGCATCGGAGCAATCCTTTCTCAACGCATAATCCGCCGGACGCATGGCGAAGGTTTGGCGTACGGGACCTTGCCGGCTCGCCCCGAGTTCAACGCACGACCGGCGAGGATGTCCCACATTTTTCGGCCTGCCAGACCGCCTTCGGTTGGCCGGCCTCATGGGCTCCGTCGCACGGCATGCGAGGCGAGATCGGGGTACTCGGCCATCAGCTTGGCGAGCACGCCGTTGGTCCATCCGAATCCGATCTGCAACGGATATTCGCCGCCACGGCCGCCGCCGGTCCCGCTCGCGGTCGGCGCGTGCTCGACATCGTACTTCTCGACCAACACTCCCGACGCCGCGTATCCGAGAACATTTTTGCTGACCCAACGTTCTGCGATTTCGCGCGCCAGATCTCGCTCCCCGTAAGCGTTCAACCCTTCGATCGCCAGATATTGGAGCGGCGCCCAACCGTTCGGCCGGTCCCATTGCTGGCCGGTCTGCGTCAGGGTGGTGTCGAGGCCGCCCGGTTCGAGGAGCGTCCGGTTCAGCGCATCCGCCACGGCGCGGGCCTGCTCGGGCGTTGCGATCCCGAAGAACAGCGGAGCCGCCGTCGCCGCCGAGAAAACGGCGCTCTGGCCTCCTTCCCGCCAAAGGTAATCGACGAAGAACTCCGCCTTCGCGTTCCACATCAGGCGCCGGATCGCAGCGCTTCGCTGCTCCGCCAAGCCCTGATAGCGCTGCGCCGCGACCGCGTCGCCGTTCAGCCGGTAGGCTTTCGCCAGAGTTTGTTCGAGGTGAACCATCTCTGCATTGAGATCGACCGGAGCGATCTCCGTCGTGCGGATGGTCCATAGATTCTTGCCGTCGGCAAGCCAGCGGGAACTGAAATCCCATCCGGTTTCGGCCCCGGCGCGCAGGTCCCGGTAGACCTCCGCGGCCGCCCGGTTGGTATGCCGCGCCGTCTCGACGTCCTTGGCGTAGGATTTGTCGCGCGGAGCCGCCCGTTCGTCCCAATAGCGATTGAGCAAAGTCCCGTCCGGAAGGCGCACCGCATGCCGGAAGGCCGAGCCGGGGGCAAGCTTGTCCGCACCGTCCATCCAGTAGTCGTATTCGGCCTGAAGTTCCGGAAGGTATTTGACCAGCACATGGTCCCCGTCATCGGCGGCGATCAGGTCGACCATGCAGGAGAAGAACGGCGGCTGGGAGCGGCTCAAGTAATAGCTGCGGTTGCCGTTTGGCATATGGCCGTAACGGTCGATCAGCGACGCGATGTTGTCGAGCATGTCGCGGGCGAGGGCGCGCCGGCCGTCCTGCTCGAGTTCCCAGCATGACGAAGTAACTGTCCCAATAGTAGATTTCGCTGAACCGGCCGCCCGGCACGACATAGGGCCGGGCCAAGGGCAAGAGCGACGAATAGGGCTCGATCTCGTCCGGCTTGCGCTGCAACGCCTCCCACGCGTCGCTGATATATTCTCGGACGCTTCTGTCCGGCTGCGGCGCGAAGCCGTCGAAATGACGCGGCGGTTGCCGAAAATGGCTGGCGACAAAAGTCTTGAGATCGAATCCCGGCAGATGTTTCTGCCGATCGTAAGCCGCCATCACCTCGGCGGGCGCCTGGCGAGGCACAGCGTCGGCGAACGTCTTCTGGTCGGGGAACAGGCCGGCCATTTCAACCGCACGATAAAGCTCGCCGAATTCGATCGAGGGCGGGACGGGCCAAGCGCTCGAAAGCGCGGTCGCGGGACGCGTCGGCGTCAGGAACAGAACGACAAGCAGAACGGCCAGCGCCGGACGGCGATCGAGCGGGCGGATGGGGACTTCTCCAGTCGTCAGTGGGCAGAACGCTCGCCGTCATGGGCGCCGGGCGGCAAAGGCTCGACGCCGGTCACCCGCCCGTTGGAATCGGTCGCCAATCTGCCTTTGGATTGATCGAGCATAACCAATTCGTTGCCAAAGGGATCTCGAACCCGTGCGCAACGGCCGATTGCAATGTCGAATGGCGGCTGGACGGGCTTTCCGCCTGCGCTAAAGAATGTCGCGAAGGCCTCGTCGGCGTCGTCAACCAGAATATCGGTCTCGGGTCCGATGCGGAGGTGTACGACGAGCTCTGCGTCGGTCTCGGGAAGACCGAAGCCGGCGGCCTCATCGCTTCGCCACAACAAGCGATGGCCCAGTTCGTCGCGATAAAAGGAGATCGCCGCGTCGAGATCAGGGACGCGAAGCAAGCAATTGTCGAGCTTGCGAAATAAAGGTCCTCTGGGAAACATCCGCGGCAACCCCGAACCGCTGGGCACAGAATTTTCCTAACGGAGCAACGCTTCCGGGCGCAAGTGCCGTCTACCGCCGCGCCGCCGCCAGGATCGGTCCCGCGCCCGCCGTCTGCACGAGAACCGCATCGGCGAGGCCGGCGCCGTCTCCGGCCGGCAGCGGGAACGTCGCCGCCTCGCCCCGCCAATGGCCGATGAGAACCATCTCGCGCACCACGTCCTTGTAGGGAAGCGTGTGGCCGGCGTTTTCGCCGCGCGGGATCGCGACTTCAACCGTCCGCGGAATGTAGCGGGCGAGCCACACGTCGGCGCCGCCCGCCGGCGCCGAACCCGCCCCAACCTCAACGGCGCCCTGAGCAAAACCGAGGCTCGGGCCGCCGGCGCCGCGGTCGCCCCGCCGCATCAGGTCGGCGAGTCCGCCCGGCGCGAGACCATCGCCCTCGACCCTGCCATTGACGACGACCTGAGGCGTATAGACGCCGTCGCGCCCCATCGCATGGGCGTAGGCGTACTGGCGCGCTGTCCAGGCGGCCCTGGAAAACGTGTCCTTCCAACCGAGCCGGTCCCAATAATCGACCTCGAAGGCGAGCGCGAGCACGTCGGCGCGATCGCTGATCGCCCCGACATTCGCCTCGGCCGGCGGGCAGGACGAGCAACCCTGGCTCTGGAACAGCTCCACCACGGTCGGATGCGCCGCGTCGGCGGCGAAGGCGTCCGACGGCAAAGCGGCGAGGATCGTCAAACCGGCGAACACGACGCCGAGTTTCACCCACATGGTCATCGCTTCCTCTCCAAACCCGGCGCCCGAAGCGCCGTCGAGGCGATGTTCGCTCTCCCCGGGCCTTTGTTACCATTGCGCGATGGTCTGTACGGGATGCTATAGCCGGGTCTGTCTCCCTCGGGGCGATCGGGGCGAGGCGGCGTCCCCTCCCCCTTGCGGAGGAGGGACAGGGAGGGGGTCGGGCCGAACTCTTCCGGTTGTGCGGCCCCGCATCGGAAGCCGGCAAAGGCCAGCGCGACCCTCTCCCCGCCCTCCCTCACAAGGGCCGGCGTGTGCTGTTCGCGGCGGACTCCGCCTTTCTCAAATCGCCCTGCGCATGTCCTCGAAAGCGCGCATGGCCCGCACCGATTTCCGCACCCCCCGCCTCTACGTGTCCACGCCGCTGGCCGGGGGCGCTTTGCTGACGCTGCCGCCCGAACAGGCGAACTATCTCGTCAATGTTCTGCGGCTGACGACAGGCGCGCGCGTGCTCCTGTTCAATGGGCGCGACGGCGAATTCGTCGCATCCCTCGCGACGATTGCGCGCAAGAGCGTGACCCTCGCCGTCGCGGAGCAAACCCGGCGGCAGGAGAGCCCTCCCGACGTCGATTTCCTGTTCGCGCCGCTGAAGCACGCGCGGCTCGACTTTATGGCGCAAAAAGCGGTCGAGATGGGGGCGAGACGCCTGCGGCCGGTCGTCACCCGTCGCACCCAGGCCGCGCGGCTCAACCTCCAGCGGCTCGAGGCCAACGCGATCGAGGCTTGCGAACAGTGCGGCGTAATCTGGACGCCGGAGGTCTTTCCGCTCGAGCCGCTCGACAAGGCGCTCGCCCGATGGCCGGCCGAGCGCCTGCTGGTGTTCTGCGACGAGGATGCGGCGCAGGCGAACCCGCTCGTCGCGCTCAGAGAGGCGAACGCCGATGGCGGAGTCGGGCTCCTCGTCGGGCCCGAAGGCGGCTTCGATGACCGCGAGCGGGCGGCGATCCTCGCCGTGCCGCTCGTCACGCGCCTGAGCCTCGGGCCCCGAATCCTGCGCGCCGACACGGCGGCGGTGGCCGCGCTGGCGCTCGTCCAGGCGACAATCGGAGATTGGCGAGAGCGCGCCTCGGACGGTCGCTAGAGCCTATTGCCGCATGGCGCTGCCATGTTGCCGCCATGATGTGGTTCCATCCCGGCCTCGCTTAGGGACAGGACGACTCGCAATGCGGCGAAGGTTCGAACAGTCGGCAATGGGCGCGGTCGGGTCGCTGGCGGTTCTTCTCGCGATCTGTCTGATCGGCCCGGCCGAAGCCGGTGGGTTCGCGCCTTCGGACGGAACGGCGCATTCGCCCGGCGCGGAATGCGGCGAGCCGGACGCCGGTTGCGCGCGGATCCGCGGCCATATTCCTGCAGCGTCGGAGTTTTCCGGCATCGAGACGATCGGCGGCCGCCCGGCGATCTTCGGGGGGCCGCCGGGACCCTTTGTCGCCGGCCTCGGCGTCTTCGGCCAGGCTGCCGCCGACGCGGTCAGCCGGGGATTTTCTTCCTTCAGGCGAGCCACGACGAGACCGCGCGATAGTGTGAAGATCCTATGAGGGCGATCGGCGGCGAAGGTGGATATCCTTGGTCTGTCGAATAACCTCAGGGAGACGTAAGATGTCTCAATTTACGCGGTTCGGGCAGGCTGCCGTCGACTACAACTCCACCATCATTGGCGCGTTGGAGTTAAGCGAGAAGAAGTGGGTTCTGGCTGTTCAACTGCCTGGAGTTGATCGGCATTCGAGGCATGTGCTGGACGCCTGCGGCGCCGGGTTAGTTTCCTTTGTGGAGCGCCTGAAGGCCAGGTGCGCGGCGGCCGGCCGAAAGGTCGCTCGGGTGATCCTAACCCACGAGGCTGGCCGAGACGGGTTCTGGCTGGCGCGCTTTCTTGCTCGGCAGGGTATCGAGGTGCACGTCATGCAGCCCTCGAGCCTTCCTGTGGATCGGCGCGCGCGACGGGCCAAGACCGACAAGATCGATGTCGAGATGTTGCTGCGCACTTTGATGGCTTGGCTGAGAGGCGAACCTCGGGTCTGTTCGATGGTTCCGATCCCGAGCGAGGCCGATGAGGAAGCGCGCCGCGCGAATCGCGAACGCGAGGATTTGACCAGGGAGAGGCGATCGATCGTCAACAAGATCGACGGCATTTTGGCGACGCTCGGCATTAAGGGGTTCAAGGCTTTGCGGCGGGATCGCCGCGGGCAATTGAACTGCGCGCGCCAGCCGGATGGCGATCCAATTCCTCAGAAGGCGAAAGCGCGGATCGAACGTCTACTCGATCGAACTCGAACTCGTCCTGACGCTGATCGATCAAGTGGAGTTGGCGCGCGACGCCGTTCTAAAGAAGGACGCGCCGGCGGATGAATTCGGAAAGGATGATCCGTTCGCTGACGGCCCTGCGGTCCATCGGTCCGGATATCGCTACGCTTCTCGTCCGTGAGGCGTTCGTGCGGCAGTTTCGCAATCGACGCGCGCTCGCCGGATACGTCGGCCTTGGCGGGACGCCGTTCTCCAGCGGCGGCAGCGAGCGCGAGCAAGGGATCGGGAAAGACGGCAACCGACGGGTGCGCGCGGCGATGGTCGAACTCGCCTGGATGTGGTTGCGCTGGCAGCCGGACAGCGCCCTGTCCGTGTGGTTCCGCGCGCGTGTCGGCGCAACGGGAGGAGGACGGATCAGGAAGATCATAATTGTCGCCCTGGCTCGCAAGCTGCTGGTCGCCTTGTGGCGCTACCTGAAGGACGGCGTCATTCCCGAGGGAGCAAATGTGAAGGTGGCGGTGGTATAAGCCTCCTTCTTTTACTTCTCGCTCGCCAAGCGAGGTCGATGGTTGGCGGTCGCCGCAGAAACCCGAGGGCCCGTCAGGGCGCCGATGTGAAGATTGGACCCGCCGCAAGAAACTCCTCTTCCCGGATGCTGGGATCGTGGTCAGGGATCTGAGGATCCCGCCGGATACGAGGTTGGTAGGGAGCTCACCCTGCCTGATACCCGGAGTTCACCGAGACCAAACTTGGCGCTTGACTCGCGGGCCCTCATACGAGGGTTTCGGACGCTGGCCTTGGCGCGGGCGCTGATGCAGGGCTGCAGGCTCGGGCCGGCGTCCGAAAGCCTCCAGGGGAGGAATGAGTCCTCGCGTTATCCTTCAGCTCGATCGTCGGACGCTCTCCGTCTGCAGTAGGCGCGAGGCGCAAGCCGTTCGAACCTCATCCTTATTGCGGGAGGCCCGCTTTACGCAACCCGTCCTTATATCGTTCGAGGACCGGGCCCTGGCGGAATGGCGGGCGCTGACACCACTCGCTGATGGTAAATCCAGGCTGGCGCCGCATGACCTCGCGCGCCGCAGCTTTGGCCTCGTCCATCATGCCCAGATGAGCATAAGCGATTGCCTGAAGTCGCCGCCCCTCGGAGGGATCCTGCATGCGCTGGACAGCCGCGACGACGTCTTCATAGCGCCCCAAAACATCATAAGCGTCGGCGAGATACCAAAGATACCAATCGGGGTAGAAGGGGTTCAGGCGCATCGCCTTTTCCAAAAGCTCGACCGACTTCGCCGGCTGGTCCGCATAGACGAGCGCGTCTGCGTATTCCGCAATGATATCGCTATCGTTCGGATTGAGCGCCATGGCGTGCGCATATTCAACGAGCGCCTCCTGGAGCTGCTTGCGATAGAGCTTCGCGTAACCCAATTCGGCAAAACCCCGAGCGTCGAGCGGGTCGAGCTGTTTCGCGCGTCGCGCAAACTCGATTGCCGTTTCGAGCGATTGATCGGGGGCCGCGGACCACGAATAGCGCCAGTCGAGATTGTGCGTGCGCGAAATAGCGCTGTGAGCGCGGCTGTATTCGGGCGCGAGTTCGATTGCTTCATCGAAAAGCCGACGAGCGTGCGCGTTTGCTTCCTTGGTAAACTTGAGGATTAGGTGTTGCCCGCGAACCAGGAGACCGTAGGCGCGCATGTCACGCGGATAGGGCGATTCCTGCCGCCGCTCGGCAAAGTCGATCTGGACCGAGAGCCGCGCGGCGACGGCGCCGGCGATCTCGTCCTGGAGGTCGAACAGTTCTTCGACGTCAAGGCTGAAACGATCAGACCAGAGCACGCTTTCGGAGACCGCGTCGGTCAGCTCGACCGCGATGCGGAGGCGCTTGTCGGCCCTGCGCAGGCTGCCGCCCAGGATATAGCGCACGCCCAGTTTCCGCTGGACCTCCTCCAACGGATTGGTCCGGAGGTTGAACAGAAAGGACGAATGTCGTGCAATCACGATCAGATTGCGAAATCGAGTCAGGTTGGCGATGATATCCTCGGCGATACCCTCGCAAAGATGGTCATTGCGCGGATCGCCCGACTGATTGGAAAGCGCAAGCACGGCGATTGCGGGATTTCGCGCAGCTGCTTCAGCCCCTGGAATGGGCCGCTGGGGCGGAGCGACCTGAGCCGACGGACCGTTCGATTTCTCGACGACGAAGACCTCGACAGGTTCTGAAATGTTCTTCAGACTTGGCTGGCCGAGCGAGCGCAACGTCAACCCCGACAGGTCGCGCAGCGCCTGGCGAATTGCCGCGGTGACGAAAATCGAGTTCGGTTCGGCGAGGGCCTGGACCCGCGCAGCCACGTTGACGGAATGGACATGAAAGTTCGTTGCGTCGGGGGTCACTTCGCCGAGATTGAGCCCTATGCGAAACTGAATCGGGTCGCCGCACTCCCAGACCGACTGGTCGCGAAACTCCGTCTGAATCTGGATGGCGAATCGGAGCGCCCTGTCGGCGCTGTCGAACAAAGCAAGGATTCCGTCGCCGGCAATATTGGCGACGCGGCCGCCATAGTCGCCGATCAGCGCCTTGAAAAGCTCGATCGATCGCTCGGCGTTACTTGCGTTCGCCGCCTCGTCCTGCTCTATATGTTTGCTATAGCTCACCATGTCGGCGAACATGATGGCCGCGAGCTTGGTTGATTGTGCGGGTCGTTTCCACGAGGCTCTGGGCCCTACCGCTTCCATCCGTGCCGCCGACAGTTGGACCGTTTGATGCCAAAGATTATACCACTTACGCTGCATAGCAAAATGAAGTTCTTCGGGGTGGCGGCATTGGAGAGGTTCGGAGGTACGTTCGCGCCCCGGCGGACGCGGCGGCGACAGGCTCGGGCCGACCCGATTTTTGCCTGCGGCCGGCCGGACAGGACGATTATCCCTTTGCGCTCGCCCTCTATCTCGAGGGCGCCAAAGAGCATCTCACAAAGATCGGCCGATGGGACGAGGACCGCTTCGTCGCCCTCTTTCATCAAGGGTTTACGCAGGGGCAGACGCGCATCATCTGCGTGGAGGGTCGGGTTGTCGGCTTCATCCAGGTCGTCGACTTCGCCGACCGGCTGTATTTGCGTCAGCTTCACCTGATCGAAGGCTTCCGCAGACGCGGGATCGGATCGGCGTTGATCGGCGTCGAACTCAAGCGCGGCGTCGAAACCGGCCGGCCGGTTACGCTCGAGGTGATGCACGGCAACCCCGCCAAGCGACTTTATCTCAGGCTTGGGTTCGCGGTCACCGGGCAGGATCCGGACAAGGAGCAGATGATCTGGAGGGCGCCGGGCAAAGCGGAACCTATTCAGTGGAACCTCTTCTGTGTCGCACGACTGAGGCTTGGCGCCTCGCCGGTCTTTTGGAATTGCAATCGCCGGTTCAGCGCCGGACGCCTGCCCCGCTGACACCCGCGCCGCTTACTCCGGCGCCGCTGACACCCGCGCCACTCACTCCCGCACCACTCACGCCCGCACCGCTGACGCCCGCACCACTCCGGTCGGACCGATCCGCGCCACTGCGCAAGACCAACGGAAGCAGGATCTGCTCGAAGGGTCCTGCTTCAGGATCAAGTCGAAGCGAGAAGTCACCCTTCTCGTATTCCCAGTAATTAAGATCGCTGGGACCAGGTTTAACACCGCTAGTTTGATCCCAATTCCCCGAAAAATCCCACTCCCTCCCCGCGACGCCGGCTTGATCCATCGTAGAGGGACCGGCCCAGTTGCCGACCGGGATTCCGCTCCCATGAACAAGAAAGAGAGGTGGCCTGGGCACTGCGTAATATTGACCCTCGAAGCTAAACGCATAGATTCTGGCAAGCTTTGGAGAGATCGACACATTCATCTGGACGCCTGTCGCCGCTGCAATGGCTGCGGGGTAGATGCTAATCGAAGTATCAGCGATATTCACGCTAGTGATAACGGTTCTCGGCGCGATGTGAACGGGATCACCTACTTCGGAGACTGTCATCCCAACAGTCAGGTTAGGGAAACTGGTCGATGGAGCGATATTTGTTATCGTGTACGCGTTAGTTGTTGCCGTACCGTAAGTAGTACCGCTTATGCCAAAGTCAACGTTGGCTGCAAGCTGCCTCTGTAAGAAGTAATTACCCCCAAAAGGCACCGTGTCGTTGGTAAACGAAAGGCTCGTTACCACTCGTCCAAACAACTTTATACTCGATGGTGTTAGTAGTGTCTCAGCCATCGTCCTCTCCTGTCCAACTGGGATCGTGTAATCTCATGGAGCAATCCCAGCCATCAGCGCACGCTCCCGATAGCTCATCTTCGGCAAGTGATCCTCTATTCCCGGCACGAGCGTTCGGGCCGAGTGGGAGTGGCTCTGGGGACCGGGCGGCGCGAGGCGCTCGCCGGCGCGAACCCTTCCGATTTCGCGCCAATCGAAGCTCTCGATCATCGCGCGCCGGTAGCGCCCGCCGCTCATAAGGGCCTCCGTCCCGATCATCGCCTCGGCGACGTCGAGATAGGTGAAATAGTCCGCCGTGAGGCGCTTCCATGTCTGAGCCAGCGCAAATCCCATGTAATCGCGCGCGTCGACGAGTGCGGCGCGAAACGCCTCGTACTGACCGGCAAAGGCAGAGTCGAATGCCGACTGAACCATTTGAGCGTCTTCGGGATGGTTGCGGACCCGGCGCGTTGCTTCTGCGACGTCCCTCGCAATCAACCCACGGTCCACCAGATTTTCCTGGAAAATATCGACGAAGATGTCAAAGACCGCCCCGGTCAGCGGCTGGGATAGCGCGTGCTCGTCGATCCATCCCGCCGCAAAATCCGACATCTTCAAGTCGTTGCTGGCGAGCCGAATCTGGTCGTGCGGCGCAAGCTCGGCGAAGCGGTCGAGTTCGTTGTACGTATAGAGGTTAGCGCTGGTCTCCGTCAGAAGGCGCTTCAACAGCGATTCGAAATGCAGCCCGGCGATCAGCGCTGTCGTGTCGGCCCCGGATTCCTGAAAGCCGTAATACTCGCCCTGCTCGGTCGCCCCGGTCGGGAGACCGATCGTCGAATAGAGGACAAGATGGCCGAGCTCGTGGGCGATGACGTCGAAATTCAGCGCATATGGCGCATGCGTTCCGTCGGGAAACCGATGCGCGCCCACTTCCATGAAGCCGTAGCCCGCATAGGCGTTGTTGAGACCCGGCAGGATCCCGATCTCGAGCCGCCGATAGTCCTGCGCGAAATGCCATTCGATCCGCCGGCCGAAATAACGCTCCCAGATGTCGAGAACGAAACGCGCCGTGCCGAACACATGCGCTTCGGCGAATTCCAGCGTTCCCTCGGGGAGATAATCGAAATGGCCGTTGGCGTCCGGAAAGACGGGCCGAAACACGGGCCCTTTCCAGGGCGGCAGGTCGAGATGAGGGGTGCCTAAGGGGCCGGGATTCAAACCGTAGGGAAATCGCTTGCCGATCGGGCTGACGAGATGCATCCGTTCATCGGACGGGCCGGGTCCGATGGCGCCGGGGGGATCGGAAACACAGACCGTCTCCGGAGGCCATTCCGGATGGACATACGGCGGCTTTGGGTAAAGCCTGAACCTTACGCCTCCCCCGCAGCAGGTCATTCCTCGCCGCCTCTAAAATATACTTATCAAATAATGGGCTTAGGAAAGAACAAATTTCCGCTTCCGTCAAGCGCTTTGATCGCCCTCCTGCTCACCGAGATAGAGACGCTCGCGAAGCAATGCCGCATCGAAGTCCGCGGCATCGGCAAAACCGAGCCGGCAGGCAAAGTCCTCGACGTCATCGGGCGGCGGCCGTCCAAGACGGCGCTCGAAATACCACAGCCGCAGCGCCAAGGCGCGCGGACCTGATGGGTCCCCGGCCCTCCCGCGAGACATGGCGGCGAGCACATCGCTTTTCCTGCGCGCCCGTTCGGCGAGCCGCTCAAAGGCGCCGCTGAGCCGCAACTCGTCGATGAGATAAGGCTCGAGCGCGGCGCCCGACCGTTCACGCAAATTCGCGAGGCCGGCTTCGTCTGCGACCAGCCGTTCCATCGAAACCGCGTCGAGGTCGTTGCGCGCCATCCAGCGATCGAGGTCGGCGCGCGTGAACAGGCCGAGCCTGCTTCGGATGTCCGTCAGGCTCGCCCGCAAACACTCGGGCGCCGGTGAGGGCGCCATCGGGCCGGCGCCGGTCCCGGCGATCTTGCGCAACAGGGCCATGGCCTCGACCCGCGCATAGGCCTCGGGACTCTCGAGCCTCAGCTCCTCGACGACGCGCTGTTGCGGAGAAGCGCCGCGATTCTCCTGGCCCGCCTCAAATCGACGCACGAATTCGTCCCAGAAATACGTCCATTCAAAATTGAATTTCGGTTGCGTCTCGTTCAATTCGTTCGGCGCCTCCCTCATCGCCGCCAGCATCTCGAGAGCGTCCGCGCGCTTCTGGTCGGTTCGCCCGTAAGTCAACCAAGCGCGCAACGCCGCTCGTTCCAATTCGGCGATGCCGAGCGCCGCTCCGCCATCGAGCAACGCCTCCCAACTGCGCTGCGGGAAGAACATCGACTTGCCGAAGGCTTCCAGCACGCCGCGCGAACCGGCGCACAGAACCCCCTCGGCCTCCGCGCGGGCCAACGTCGCGCGAATATTGACCATCGCCTCGCAGGCCGGAACGTGGCCGAGTTCAGCCGGCCCATGGACGACGGCCACCTCATCGTCGTCTTCGAGCTCGCCGTCGCGGAAGGCCTCAAAGATGCGACCGACCCCGCGCATGCCGAAAGCGTGCAACTCAGCTGCGCGCAGCGCGCCCATGCTCGCGCTGCCGAAGATGGGAATGCCTCGCGAAATCGCCCACAGGATTTCCTTGTGCCAGACCGATGGGCCGCCGGAGAAATATCCGTCGATAATTCCGATGGCCTGCGGTCGACGTTGCGCAGCGCGATAAACGTCGCCCTGGGCGACCGGCGGCAGGCAGACGAAATCCCCGCACGCGCCGATGTCCTCGGGACGCAGTGTCGGGCCGGCGAAAACGATGATCGTCATGCGCGGGGATCTTGCAGGGCGCGCGCGCGCGCCCCGGCGTGTAGTACGCAGGGAAGTGATCGAACCCTTCGAGCCCGGGCGCGACGACGCGCACGACGGGGACGCCGAACTCGCTCCGCGTCAGATCGACCGCGATGGCTTGTCGAATGCCCGCCGATTGCAGCCGTTCGACGATCCAGGCGACCTGCGCTTCGAACAATTCGAAATCGAAATTCTGAACCGATGCGAAGTCGCGCGGATAGGCCATGGGCCGCATCATTGCTCGCGCCCGCTCGCTCTTTGCGGCAAGCGTCGTTGAACGATAGTCGGAGTGCCGGATATCCTCGCGCGAACCCACGATATAAGTGGTGCGAACCTGAGCCGCTTCGGTCGTCGCGCGGAGCAACGCGATTCTTCGAGTGGGGTGGCATCCGGCGCCCACGCCGACATGGCCGATCTCGCCCGTGCGATCCGCGGCGAAGCACTGGAACGCAGGCACGCCGACATCGGTCGTGACGTCCCACACGGCCACGTCGATTTGCGCCCGGGCGAAGAGGTCCAGCACCGCAAGGCATTCAGCGTCGTCGACGCGTCGCGAGATCGACACGCCTTCGATCTTGCTCGGCCGCCGGACTTTGTCGCCAAAGCGCCGTCGCGTCGCGCTCGATCAGCTCGCACAACGCATGACTCGTCGCCTCGAGAATGTGGTTGCCGGACGCGAGACCGTTCGTGCTCCCGGAGAAACAGCCGCTGACCGGCGGTCCGTCGATGGTCGAATGGGCGTGAACCATCTCGAAGGGGACCCAAACGGACTGGCCGTCAATCAGGTTACGCCCTTCCACCCACAGCATCGGCGCATCAGCGTTGAAACGGCTGTCGGGGATGCGCGGCAAGAGATCGACCTCGGCGGTTTTCACCTCTTTGCCCAGTTCAGCGTAGCTCGCGAAACGAATCGGCAATCGAATGTTCTCGGCGTGCCACGTCTCGATCGCTTCCATCAGACCCGAGGCTTTGGCCGCCGCCAGGTCGATTCCCTTGCCATGAAACACCGCGGTCGACCGCGCGTTCGGCCGGCACACCATGACGACCGGTATGCCCGTTCGATCGAGGCCCGTAAGATTGGCGACGCGAGTGATGCCAAAACTCGACTTGAGCGGCGATATTCGCGCAAGCGTCTGTTCCGCGGGCAAAAGTCGAACACCCTTGGGGAATGTCTTCGACCGCAGGCCCACGTCGCCGAATATTCGCACCGGTCGCCACTCACAAGATGTCATTGGGAAGGCGCGCGCGCCTCCGCAGCAAGATGATCTGTACGTTTGTACCGTCTTAGTCGGTTTGGGAAAACGATGCACGGGAGTGGCGCAAGGCCGGCGCGGACTACGGTCGTTCAATCGGAGCCCGGCGTTTGATTTTGACCCCTGGAGCGGGTTCGGCGTCGGGTTGACCGGGACGCGCCGTAAGACCTAGCTTCCCGGAACGGAGCCTCCGCCGCGGGGGGCCCGAATGGGGACATGAAATGCTTGCTCGATACATTCCCGTCGCCGCCATCCTGGGCTTCGCGATGCTACCGACGGGGTCGACCGTCCTGGCGCAAGCCGCCAATCCGCTGACCTACTGCAAGTCGGACATGGCGAGGCTCTGCCCCGGGGTCGAGCCGGGCGGCGGACGCATCATCGGCTGCCTCAAGGCGCACAAGATGGAGATGAGCGTCGGCTGCGCCCAGGCGCTCCAGAAGATGAAGGCGCAGATGGGAAAATAAGGCGCGGAGCGGTTTCGCGCGCAACAATCCCGATCGATCAGAAGGCGGAGGCGGAGTGATCCGGCTTTCGCCCAGAGGGCGTGTCTGCCCCGCCGGCGCGCGGCGCCGCCCGCCGGGTCGCGCCCGTCCCAAAGCCGCCGCAGCGAAGCGGTCGCCCGAGCGACGAAGGTCACAATCATGACGAAAGGTCGCGGCGAGCCTTGAGCAGGCCAGCGCGGTCTGCGGGAAATCCCAGGCGATGACTGTGAAGCACCAGAATCACGGGGGCGCGTGGGCGATCGCAGCGGCCCCGACGGCGGCCCTCGTCCTGTTCGGCCTCGAGCATGCCGGTCTGTTGCATGCGGAGACCGTTTGGGTGGCGGTCCTCTCCGGCGTGCTCCTGCTCGGATCGGTGTTCGGCGCCGTGCATCATGCGGAGATGGTCGCGCTCAGAAGTCGGCGAGCCGTTCGGCTCGGTGGTGCTCGCCCTCGCCGTCACCGTGATCGAAACGTCGCTGATCGTCGCCTCCATGCTGGCGGGCGGCGCGGTCGAGAATTCCCTTGCCCGGGACACGGTCTTTTCCGCCGTCTCGATCGTGCTGAACGGCGTGGTCGGTCTCTGCCTCATGGTCGGCGGCGTGCGCTATCACGAACAGGCCTTTCGCGTGCGGGGCGCCGCAGCCTCCCTGAGCGTCCTGGCGACGCTCGCCGTTCTTGCGCTGGTCCTGCCAAATTTCACGCTGGCGAAGCTCGGGCCGCAATATTCGTCGACCCAGCTCATTTTCATCGGCGCCTTGTCAGTGATCCTCTACAGCGTGTTCGTGTTCGTTCAGTCGGTTCGCCACCGCGACTATTTCATCCCCGAAAGCGGGAGCGGAGATGGCGAAGCGCCGTCGCCGCCGTCGGCGGCGGCGACCGCGACAAGCCTGTTCATGCTGCTCGTTTCGCTTGTCGCGGTGGTGTTGCTCGCCGAGACCCTGTCGGAGTTGCTCGAGCACGCCATCGCGGCGGCCGGCCTGCCGTCTTTCCTCGGCGTCGTCATCGCCGCGCTCGTCCTGCTGCCGGAAAGCCTCGCGGCGGTCAAAGCGGCCAACGCCAATCGCGTCCAGACAAGCCTCAATCTCGCCATCGGCTCGGCGCTCGCCAGCATCGGCCTGACCATTCCGGCGGTCGGCGGCGTCTCCCTCTATCTGGGCCGCGAGCTGACGCTCGGCCTCGACGCCGAAGGCATGGCCCTCCTGCTTCTGACTCTATTCGTCAGCTCGCTCACCCTGGCGACGGGCCGCGCGACGATCCTACAGGGGGCGGTCCATCTGGTGATCTTCGGCGTGTTCCTCCTGCTGGCGGCCGTTCCCTAAGTTTTCGGTTCGTCATGCTCATCCAGATTGGTAGTAAATCTTTATATCAATTTGATTTAAATATATAATATTAGATCAATGACGCGCGGTGAGCCGGCGCGCCGTTCGCGTGCCCCGCGACAACGAGACAAGTGGACAACTTTTGGACTTGTGCCTAAGCCTTTGAAATCGCCTGCGCGCGGACAGTTTTGCACGCCGGGTTCCGGTTGCCGGCAGGCGGGCTAGAACACGGCTTCCGAAAAGGCCGGATCGACCGATCGTCCCCACGGGCCCTCGTACCGGTCGATCCACTCCCGCGCCGGCGAGCGTCCGCTTTCGGCGATCGCCTCGAGCGGCCGAAGCCAGACGGTCTCGTCCTCGCCCCTGGCGTCCAGCCGGGCGCGACGCTTGAGGCCGCCCTTGGCGAAGGCCAGCATATCGAGCGCCACCGAACGCAGGTCGCGGCCTCGAATCTTGGCCGCCAGCCCGACGCGCGGCGCGTCGTCGCGCAGCCTCTGCCGGTCCTCGGCGCTCCAGTCCCGGATGAGGTCCTGAGCCGCCGAGAGCGCGTCCGGATCGTAGTAGAGACCGATCATCAGGGCCGACATCGCAACGATCCGGTCGGGCGGCCCGACATCGGCGCCGCGCATCTCGAGGTAGCGCTTGAGCCGCACCTCGGGAAAAATCGTCGAAAGGTGGTTCTCCCAGTCGGCCAATGTCGCGCGCGCGCCGGGGACCGCCGCGAGCTTTCCGGCCAGCAGGTCGCGGAAGCTCGCCCCGGCGACGTCGATATAGGTCGAGCCGCGCTTGAGGAAATAGAGCGGCACGTCGAGCGCGTAGTCGACATAGCGCTCGAACCCCATCCCGGGCTCGAAGGCGAACGGCAGCATGCCGGTGCGGTCCGGATCGGTGTGGCGCCAGATCTCCGAGCGCATGGAGAGAAAGCCGTTGAGCTTACCGTCGGTGAACGGCGAATTGGCGAAAAGCGCGGTGATCGCCGGCTGCAGCGCGAGCCCGACACGAAGCTTGGCCACCATGTCCTGTTCGTCGCGGTAGTCGAGGTTGGCTTGAACGGTCGCGGTGCGGAACATCATGTCGAGGCCGAGCGTCCCCACCTTCGGCATGTATCGCCTCATGATGTCATAGCGGCTTTTCGGCATGACCGGAGTTTCGGCCCGCGTCCACTTCGGGCTCATCCCCAGCGTGAGGGCGGAGATTCCGAGGGGCTCTGCGACCGATTTGCAGACGTGCAGATGGCGATCGAGTTCGACCGCCGTCTCGTGCGCCGTGCCGAGCGGGGCGCCCGACAGTTCGAACTGTCCTCCCGGCTCGAGCGAGATGGCGGCGCCGCTCTCGCGGTCAAAGAGACCGATCAGCTGGCCGGCGTCCTCGATCCGCTCCCAGCCGAGCCGGGCGTTCATCCGCTCGAGCAGCGCGCCGACGCCCGTTTCGCCCGCGTATGGGACGGGCGACAGGTCGGCGCGGTGAAACAGGATCTTTTCGTGCTCGGCGCCGACCCGAAAAGGGCCGGACGGCTTGCACCCCTTTTCGAACCAGCCCGCGAGCGCATCGCGCGATTCGATAAGTTCCCCGTCGACGACGTCGCGAGCCATTAAGCTTGGCGTCCCTGCGGCCGGCGATCCGGCGAATGGCGGCTAGATAGGCGGGCGGCCACGACAATGCAAATGAAGGCGTTACAAGCGCTTCGAGAGCCGCGCGGTGGTCGCGTAGGCCGCGGCGACGGCGACGACGCCGAACAGGGCGCAGCCGAGCGCGATGCCGATGAGGCCGCCTTTCACTCCGCCATAACGCGCGCCAAAGGTCACGAAGGGAATCGTGCCCAAGGTCGCACGGCCCCAGTTGAAGGCCATCGTCAGCACCGGAAAGCCCAAATTGTTGAACGCCGTATTGGCGACGAAGAGGCAAGCGAGAAACAGCCAGGCGACGACGCCGTACTGGCAGTAGAACGAGATATAGTTGGCGCTGTCGCCCTTGGCGTCAAAGGCGGCGACCAGCCAGGGCGCGGCGAGCGCCAACAGGGCTCCAGGCGAACAGTACGTAGCCGATCGGAAAGAATGAACGAGTTGGTCAGCGTGCCCCTGACCCGGTGCATCAGTTGCGCGCCGTAGTTCTGCCCGATGATCGGCCCGACCGAGCCGGTCAGCGCGAAGATGACGCCGAAGGCGACCGGGGTCACGCGGTCGATGACGGCGCCCGCGGCGATCGCGGCCTCGCCGATGTCGGAAAAGACGCGGATCGTGTAGGCGGAGCCGACCGGGGTGGCGAGATTGGCCATGATCGCCGGAAAGCCGATCGCCATGATCGGGCCGAAGTCGCCGCGGGCGGCGCTGAGGCTCGGCTTCGCCACCATATCGTGGACCCGGACCGAGCCGCGCCAGCCGACAGCCAGGAAGCAGAAGCGCGAGACGACCGTCGCCCAGGCCGCGCCGTAGACGCCGAGGTCGAGGCCGTAGATCAAGGTCGGATCAAGGATCGCGGTGACGACCGCGCCCGACAGCGTCACATACATCGCTCGGCGCGCGTCGCCGACCGCGCGCAGGATGCCCGACGTCGCCATGCCGAGCGCCATCGGCACGTTCGCCGGAAGGGTGATGGCGAGAAAGATCGAGGCGACCCGCGCCGGTTCTCCGCTCGCATGCAGGATGGTGACCAGGCCCCAGTCGCGGAAGGCGAACATCAGCGCGGCGACGAGCGCGGAAATGATTGCCGTGATCGTCAGGGCCGAGGCGGCGAGCCTTCGGCCGCGCGGCCGGTCGCCCGCCCCGATCGCCCGCGACACCGTCGCCGAGACGGCGATGGTGAGGCCGATGTTGATCGACATGGCGAAGAAGGTCGCGAGGCCGACATAGCCGATCGCCGCCTTGAACGCCTGGTCGCCGAGCCTCGACACCCAAAAGAGGGACAGAAGATCGACGGCGAAAATCGCCATGAGCCCGATTGCCCCGGTCGCGGTCATCACCGCGACATGGCGCATCAGCGACCCCTGCGTGAATACCGGCCGGGCCTTGTCGCGGGCGACGAGCGGAGCGTTCAAGGAGTTGCGTCCCTTCCCCGGGGACCGGTCCTTTACAGGCTCGCGTGGCGCGAAGCCAGAGCGCGCGAGGCCGGCCCGAGGCAGGCCCATAGTTTTCCTTCAAAGAGACGCATCCGCCGCGCATCCGCGCGAGACCGCCGACGAGGGTGATCGTCTTGTTGTGGCCGTCCGGGACGGTCCTTCGGCGTCCTTCCGGCCCGGCGCCCGCAATTCAAACTCGGACCACCCCGAAGAACAATCTCTTGACCAGAGCTCCGAGATATGTTCATGATACGTTCTTACAGGCGACGGAGAACGTCCTTGTCGGCTCCCTCGAACCCGCCCCGAGCTTGCGCGATGACGGCCCCCTCGCGCGGATCCTTGACCATCGTGCTCCAAGGCTGCGAGCATTTCGACTGCGACTTTCTTGCTGAGACGGCGCCGCCCATTTCAAAGGAAACCGCCATGTACATCGCCATGAATTGCTTTAAGGTCATGAAGGGCGCCGAGAGAGCGTTCGAACACGTGTGGCTCTCGCGCGACACCCATCTCGACCGCGTGCCCGGGTTCCTCGAGTTCCATCTCTTACGCGGGCCTGAGCGCGACGATCACGTGCTCTATTCATCGCACACGGTCTGGGCGAGCAAAGACGCCTTCACCGCCTGGACGCAGTCCGAACATTTTCGCGCAGCCCATCGTGACGCCGGGGTCAACAAGCCGCTTTATCTCGGCCATCCCGAGTTCGAGGGCTTCGAAGTCCTTCAGACGATCAAGAATCCGAATGCGCAGGACCGGGATGTCAAGCGACCCGTCGGGTTCGCGATCAACCTGTCGGGTGGCTGTCGTCGCGGGTCCGACCGGCGCGAACTGGAAGGCCTGCGCGAACGATATTGGGCGTCTGCGCCGTCCGCGAAGTCGATTTTGACCCGTTCGCCATGTCGTCGGCGAACGACCGCTCCTTCAGCGTTGCGGTCGTCAGCCGTGTGATCGTGCACCAAAAATCCTGCCAAACCACCCCGACGACTCGGGTTTGCAGGCCGCTACAGACCGCCGCACGCTAATTTTCGGGAGGTTCCGCGCCGGCCCTTGACTCCCGATCGCCACGCTTCCAAGGCTGGGCCCGCATGTCCGAGCTCGAGGCCGCCCCAGCCAAACCCCGCCTCCGCGTCGTCCTCTGCGACCCGCGCGGTTTTTGCGCCGGCGTCGTGCGCGCAATCGACATCGTCGAGCGGGCGTTGCAGATTTACGGGGCGCCCGTCTATGTCCGGCACGAGATCGTCCATAACAAATTCGTCGTAGAATTGCTCAAGGCCAAGGGGGTCGTCTTCATCGAGGAGATCGCGGAGGCGCCGGCGGGCCCGCATCCCGTCATCTTCTCCGCCCACGGCGTCGCCAAGTCGGTCCCGGAAGAGGCCAAGAGCCGCAATCTCTTCACCATTGACGCAACCTGCCCGCTCGTCACCAAAGTTCATCGGGTGGCGCAGGCGCAATTCAAGCGTGGTTGTCGAATCATTCTCATCGGCCATGCCGGCCACCCCGAAGTGATCGGCACGATAGGGCAACTGCCGCCCGGAGCGGTGACGCTGGTCGGCTCGATCGAGGACGTCGAACGGCTTCCGGCCGACGACGGCCGACCGACCGCCTACGCGACGCAGACGACGCTTTCGGTCGAAGACACGGGCGAGATCATCGCCGCGCTGAAACGCCGCTTTCCCTCGATCCATGCGCCGCCGATGGACGACATCTGCTACGCCACCACCAATCGGCAGGAGGCGGTCAAGGCCGCGGCGCGCCACGTCGAAGCGGTGATCGTGGTCGGGGCGGACAATTCCTCCAATTCGCAGCGCCTGCGCGAAGTCGCCGAGCGCGAGGGCTGCGCGGCGCAGCTGGTGGCCGACGAACGAGGCATCGACTGGAAGGCGCTGCAAAACATCGGCTCCGTCGCTGTCACCGCCGGCGCCTCGGCGCCGGAAGCGCTGGTCAAGCGCATCCTCGCGGCCCTCGATGCGCGCTACGACGTCGTGCTCGAAACGCTGACCACGGCGAGCGAGTTGATGGCCTTTCCGCTCCCGCGCGTGCTGCGCGCGGCGGTTTAGCGTCGGACGCCGCAACCGAGAATCGCGGCCGCGACGACAATTGACGCTCATCCAGAGCCCATCGCGCAGCGGTGGCGGCCCGCGAACGAGCTTCAACGCGCGACGCGAATTGCGAAGCGAGCGTCCCCGCCAGAATGCTTGATGAGGCTGAACAATCAGGCGATTGACGCACCGGGCGCCTGCGGCTAAGCCGGTCGCCATTCCCTTCGCGCGAGATCATCGGACAGTGGCTGTCTACACGGAAGTCTCGGATGAAGCGTTGAGGGACTTCCTCTCGCTCTACGACATCGGCGACGTCATCTCGTTCAAGGGAATTGCCGAGGGGGTCGAGAATTCCAATTTCCTTCTGCGTACCGAGAAGAGCAACTACATTCTCACGCTCTACGAAAAAAGGGTTCGGGCGACCGATTTGCCGTTCTTCATCGGGCTGATGGAGCATCTGGCCAAGCGCGGGGTTACATGCCCGCAGCCGGTTCGCAATCGAGCCGGCGAAGCGCTTGGCGAACTGGAAGGCCGCCCGGCGGCGATCGTCACGTTTCTCGATGGGCTTTGGATTCGCCGGCCGACCGTACGTCATTGTGGCGAGGTCGGTCAGGCGCTGGCGCGAATGCATCTCGCCGGTTCCGATTTCGGACTGAGGCGGCCGAACGCGCTGTCGCTTGTGGGCTGGCCGCCGCTCCTTGATGCGGCTGACGCAAGGGCCGACCAAGTCGCGCCGCGCCTGCGTGATGAAACCGCCGCGGAGCTCGCCTTCCTGCTGGCGCACTGGCCGGGGGGCCTGCCGGAAGGAGTCATCCACGCCGACCTCTTCAACGACAACGTGTTTTTCATCGGCGAGAAGCTGTCGGGCCTCATCGATTTCTATTTCGCCTGCAACGACGCGCTGGCCTACGATCTGGCGATCTGTCTGAACGCCTGGTGCTTCGAGCCAGATAACGACTTCAATGTTTCCAAGGGGCAGGCCCTGATCTCGGCCTACGAGCGCGCGCGTCCGCTCAGCCCGTCCGAGGTCGAGGCGCTGCCGATCCTCGCGCGTGGCGCGGCGCTACGCTTCATGCTGACGCGGCTCGTTGATTGGCTCAACGTGCCGCCCGGGGCGAAGGTCGCGCCGAAGAATCCCCTCGAATACCGAGACAAGCTGCGGTTCTGCCAGCGAGTCAAGACGGCCGTCGACTTCGGGCTCGTCCGGTGAGTCGACGGGTTACGATCTGGACCGACGGCGCATGCTCAGGCAACCCAGGACCCGGGGGCTGGGGCGCCGTGCTTCGCTACGGCGAGCACGAGAAGGAGCTGAACGGCGGCGAGTCGCTGACAACCAACAATCGTATGGAACTCACGGCGGCTACGAAGGCGCTCGAGGCGCTGAAACGCCCGTGTTCGGTGACCCTGCACACCGACTCGCAATACTTGCGCGGCGGCGTAACCGGATGGCTCGACGTCTGGAAGCGCAACGGCTGGCGCACCGCCGACAAAAAGCCGGTCAAGAACGAGGATCTCTGGCGCCGCCTGGATGCGGCGGCCGAGCGGCACAAGGTGGAGTGGCTCTGGGTCAGGGGTCACGCCGGCGACGAACTGAACGAACGCGCCGACAAGCTCGCCCGCGAGGGCATGAGCGCTTACTTGGCCCAGGCGCCCGGCACGGAAGGTCAATTCGTTTCGGCCACGCGGAACGGCAAGACATGATTCCGTTCTGGCGCGCTGGTCCGAGCCGCCGGCTCGGCCCTGCCGGCGTTCCTTTCGTTAAACATGCGAGCCCTTCCGACTGTCCCTTCCGACTGTTCGCGTATTCCGGCCGAGGCTCCGCAGCGATTGAGCCCGCCTTCTTAAAGCGGCCCAAGCGGGGTCGTTACTTTGACACAATTCACAAAGATGTTTTCTTTGGTATGTCCCCAGATTTCTTCTCGTGTTCGTCTTGGAGATGAACAGCCAGCAGCGTATGGGATTGGAGGAGGCGCCTTTTCAGACCGGAGTGCGGAGTAACGCTTGGGGAAGCCGTTAACGTCTTCCTGATAAGTTGTGCGTTATGTGACATTTTTGGTGCAAGTGAGCAGCGGAAGACGGACATTGGTGGGTCGGTCATGACCAACATTTCGATAGCGGTTCTGTCGGCAGCGGAATTTGAGATCGCGCGCAAGCTGATCCCCGAGCTGGCAACTCACTTGAGCTACGAGGACTGGCTCGACTATCGCTACGGAATGTTCATGGGGCCCTCGCTCGGAGGCGAGGACGCGCAACTCGTGCCGGTCGATTTGGGACCGTTCCTGGAGTGGTGCGACGATCGCGGCCTTCGCCCGAGCGAGTCCAACCTTGACGCGTTCGGGAGGAATCCCTCTGGCCGGGACGCACGTCAGGCGATGGAGAGTTCTGCCTCCAGTGTTGTTCGATCGATTTCGTTCACGGCGCGAAAAGCAAAATCAAGCTCCCCTCCGCTTGGCCCGAAAAGCGCCTCGCGCTCCGTCGGCGTGGATGTGTAGAACGGGTAGCGCGCCTCGATCCGCGCCCGCAACTCATGGAAGTCGGCGCCCATGCACGCGAATTTCGCCGTGAGGCCGGGATAAGGACGCGGGTCGCACCACGGGACGAATTGGAAAACGCGTCGGTAAAAGGCCATGTGCTCAGGGCGCGGAGTCGTGATGGCAAGATCAGCGTCGAATTGGTTTGCAGCCATGTATCCCGGGCGCATGATGATATAGGCCAACTCAGGGTGGACGCTCGACAACGAAAGCTTGGCCGCAAGCCGGGTGTACTCGACCGCGATCTGCCCCTCGCTCAGCCTCGGCGCTACGACGTCGGGATAGACGCAAAGGCTTGGCAGGACTGCATCCGCTGCCGGAGCCGATGCTCACCCTGACTGACCCGGCAAGCTCGTCGTCGACAAAGGTCAGGGTAATCCAGGCATTGGCGGCGTTGTCGTAGCGCTCGTCGAACAATCTTCGGTCGGATCTCGGCTCCATCAAGCCGTTTCGCACATACGCATCGTATCTCAGCCGAAACGCCGCCTCCCGCTCGCAATCCGTTTTCGCGACCCGATGCTCTACTCTTTCGAGTAATCTCAAGACGCGATCGGAAAACCCCGTAAGCGCTCCTTCTGTCGCCTTCATGATGCTTCTCCCCGCCCAGATGATAACGATGTTAACACAATCGTAAGAAAGGTAAATGGTTCGCTGCGCGCTTTTGGCCACGTTTGGTTAAGTTTCGCGGCTTGCCGCAAGCTGAGGCCGAGGCGTCTAAGCCATGGATATGCGGCTCAAAGGGCGGCGTTGCAGCAAAGTGCCCGGCAGACCCGCGCGGATAGCGAAGAGCGGGCTCCTGCGCCAAGGAATTAAAGGACTTTTTATTACTCGAGTCCGATAGTGATATCCGGGTTAAAGGCTGTCCGACCCTTTCATGGCGAGCACCACACGAATTGACGCTTCCGCGGCGGCCGGCGAATTGCCGGACGATATGTATATCGGGTTTGTCGACGGACTTGTCGCCGATGTCGTTCCGGTGTTTTTTTCGGCTGTCACCGTAACTTGCGGTGAGGTCGCCGCCGCCCTCTCGGCCAAGAACCCGATCTTGTTGTATGGCGCAATCGCGCCACTGTTCGTAGCCGCGGGTCGCCTATATTTCCTGAACCTTCACTCTCGACGCATTCCAAGCGCGACCGTCGCCATCGCACGCAAGCAGGAATGGACTTTTTCCCTAGGCTCCCTGGCAAGCCTGGCGACGCTTTCGCTTTGGACCTTGCTCGCGTTCACCCTCACAGACAATAGCTTCACGCAATTCTTGGGCGTGTCGATGACGATTGCCTATGCTTTCAATTTGATGTCGCGCAGCTATGCGACGTATCGGGGAGTGAACGTCCAGCTCGTCGTGGGCTTCGTCCCGCTCAGCTTCGCGTTCATCGTCGCCGGCGGGTGGTACCCATCGGCGATCATCGTGGGGATCCTCCCGCTCGTCCTCTACATGAAAGGGTACTCGAACCGCCTGAGAGCGAATTTCATGGCGGTTGTCGCGGCGCAGCAGCGCGCCGCCACTCTGGCTGCGCGGCTGGACACCGCGCTCAACAACATGTCGCACGGCCTGTGCATGGTCGACGCGCACTGGGCGCCTCATCCTCGACGAATGATCAAGCGCTCAAGATCTTTGGCGTTCGCCCCGGGCACGACCTGGTCGGCGCGAATGTCAACCCGATCCTCAGAGGCCTCGGCCAAAGCGGCCACATCGCCCAGGCGCAACTGAGCCGGTTGGCGCGGGCCCTGTTTCACGGCGACGAAGACGGGGCCGACTTGTCGTTCCGCTCGAAACCAGAGACGGGCGGGCGTTCGAGGTCACCGTCCACCGCATGAAGGGCGAAGGCTCCGTGGTTGTGATTCAGGACGTCACCGAACGTCGCAACGCGCAGAAACGAGATCAATCGGATGGCGCGGTTCGACGCGGTCACCGACCTTCCGAACCGCCGATGCTTCGAGGAGGAACTCGCCCTCGCGCTTCGGCCCGATCGGCCGCTGGCGGCGATCTCACGGTGATGTTTCTCGATCTGGACAATTTCAAGCAAGTCAACGACAGCCTGGGCCACACGACCGGCGACAAGCTTCTGGTGCGAGATCGCGCGCCGCCTCGAGCGGCATCGTCGGCCCGCGCGATCTGGTCGCCCGCTGGGGCGGCGACGAGTTCGTCATCCTCCACCGCCACGGCGCGGGCCAGTCCGGAACGCCGCGCATCGCCAGACGCATCATCGAGGAGATCGGCCGTGCCGTCGTGATCGACGGCAGCGAGGTCATCGTCGGCGCGAGCATCGGCACCGCGTCGGCCCCCGACGACGGGACCACGCCCGGACGTGCTTTTGTCCAACGCGGATATCGCGCTCTATGCGGCGAAGGCCGACGGGCGGCGCGGCTGGCGCGCCTTCGAACGGGAGATGGACACCAAGATCCAGGTCCGCCGGCTGATCGAGCTCGAACTGCGCGCCGCCGTCGCCAACGACGCCATCGACGTCCATTTCCAGCCGATCGTCGACGTCCGGACCCGCAGGATCGTGTCGTTCGAGGCGCTTGCCCGCTGGCGCCATCCGGTGCGCGGCGCCGTCTCGCCGGCGAGTTCATTCCGATCGTCGAGGAAATCGGGCTGATGGAGGAGTTCGGGGCCTGCGTTCTGCGCCGCGCCTGCGAGGCCTGCGCCGCCTGGCCGCGGCGACGTCAGCGTCTCGGTCAACCTCTCCCCGTCGCAGTTTCGCAGCGGAAACATCGAGGCGATCGTCGAGGGCGCGCTGAGCGCGACCGACCTGCGGCCCGACCGCCTCGACCTCGAGATCACCGAGTTCGACGCTGCTCGACGATCGCGGCGACGCGCGCGCGCACGCTCGACGCGCTTCGCGCCCGCGGCTGCCGCATTTCGCTCGACGACTTCGGCACCGGCTATTCGAGCCTGAGCTATCTCCTGAGCTTCCCGCTCGACCGAGTCAAGATCGACCGCTCTTTCACCGTGGGCCTCGGCATCCAGGAGCGCGCCTCGATTCTCGTCGAAAGCGTCGCGGCGATGAGCCGCAAGCTCGGCATGACCGTGCTGATCGAAGGCGTCGAGACCGAACGGCAGATGCGGATCATCGAGCAGCTCGGAACGATCGCCGAGGTCCAGGGCTTCCTGTTCAGCCCGCCGGTTTCCCGGCTGGAGGCGCTGGCGCTGGTCAGGCCCGACCGGCGCCGCGACCGGGCGGCGGCCGCGTGAAGGCCTAACGCTCACCCGCCCTTCAGCGCGCCGACGAGCGCCTCGGCGTCGGCCGAATCCCATTTGACGCGCGCCGGCGGCGGCGCCGATCTCGCATCCTTCCCTGTCGATCAGCATCGTCACCGGCAAGCCGAGCGCCTTGCCGTCCTTACGCAGGGTTTCGAAGGCGTCGCCGCTCGGATCGGCGTAGCGCGCCAGAGCCTTGACGCCGATACTGTCGAGGAAGGCGGCGCGGCGCTCGAGCCGCGCCGTGTCGACATTGACCGCGACGACCTCGAAACCCGGGCCGCCGGCCTGGGCCTGGAGCCGGTCGAGCGCCGGCATCTCGGCGCGGCAGGGCACGCACCAGGTCGCCCACAGGTTGAGCAGCACCGCCCGTCCGCGGAAATCGGCGAGCGTCGCCTTCGAACCGTCGGGGCGCTCGAACGCGAGCGGCAGGGCCTGGCTCGGCTCGGACGGCGATCGAGACCGCCGCGACGTCGCCCTTCGCGAGCGGCGCGAGCTTCGCCGCCAGCGCCTGCGAGGCGGCGGGACAGGCGCCTGCGACCTTGCCCGCCGGCGCAAGCGTCCCGTATAGGACGACGCCGGCGGCGAGCGCCGCAAGGACGCCGAGCGCCGCCGGCAGGAGAAGCCTGCGCCGGCGGGTTTCCGGTCGTCGTCATTCTCGAACCATCCAGGGCGAAAGTCTCATGAGCAACGCGATGTGGGGCGGCCGGTTCGCCGTCGGCCCGGCCGAGATCATGGAGGAGATCAACGCCTCGATCGACTTCGACCGCAAGCTCGCCGCCCAGGACATCGCCGGATCCGCAAGCCCATGTCGCGATGCTCGCGCGCCAAGACATCGTCGAGGCCGCTGACGCCGAGGCGATCGCCGAGGGTCTTGCGCAAGTCAAGGGCGAAATCGAGGCGGGGACTTTCGCCTTCTCGCGCGCGCTCGAGGACATCCATATGAACGTCGAGAGCCGGCTCGCCGAGATCGTCGGTCCCGCCGCCGGCCGGCTGCACACCGCGCGCTCGCGCAACGACCAGGTCGCGGTCGATTTCCGCCTGTGGGTGCGCGACACGATCGACGCGCTGGTCCTCAAGATCGCGGAGCTGCAGAGGGCGCTCGCCGCCCGCGCGCTCGACTGCGCCGGCATGGCGATGCCGGGCTTCACCCATCTCCAGTCGGCCCAGCCGGTCACCTTCGGCCATCATCTGCTCGCCTATGTCGAGATGCTGGCGCGCGACGCCGGCCGCTTCCGCGACGCCCGCAAGCGCCTCAACGAATGTCCGCTCGGGGCCGCGGCGCTGGCCGGGACCTCGTTCCCGATCGACCGCGAGATGACGGCGAAGGCGCTCGGCTTCGACCGGCCGACCGCCAATTCGCTCGACAGCGTCGCCGACCGCGATTTCGCCCTCGAGGCGCTGAGCGCGGCGGCGATCGCAGCGACCCACCTTTCGCGCTTCGCCGAGGAAATCGTGCTGTGGACGACGCCGCAGTTCGGCTTCGTCAGGCTCTCCGACGCCTTCTCGACCGGCTCCTCGATCATGCCGCAGAAGCGCAACCCGGACGCAGCCGAGCTGGTGCGCGGCAAGACCGGCCGGGTGGTCGGAGCGCTGGTCGGCCTCCTCACCGTGATGAAGGGCCTGCCGCTCGCCTATTCGAAGGACATGCAGGAGGACAAGGAAGGCGTGTTCGACGCGCTCGAGACGCTTTCGCTCTGCCTCGCCGCGATGACCGGCATGGTCGTGGACATGACGCCCGACGCCAAGCGGATGAAGGCGGCGGCGGGCGCGGGCTACGCCACCGCCACCGACCTCGCCGACTGGCTCGTGCGGGCGCAGAAAATGCCGTTCCGCGAGGCGCACCACGTCACCGGCCGCATCGTGGCGCTCGCCGCCGAGCGCGGGGTTCCGCTCGAAAAGCTGTCGCTCGCGGACATGCAGAAAAGTCGAGCCGCGCATCACCGAGGACGCTTTTGGCGTGCTCGGCGTCGAGCGCTCGGTCAAGAGCCGCACCTCCTACGGCGGCACGGCGCCGGCCAACGTGAGGCGGCAGGCGAAGGCTTGGCTGAAGCGGCTGGGATAGGGGGACTCGGTTCAAAGAGCCGGCTTTTGGCCGCGCCCGCTTGACGGGTGGAGGCTTCGACCGTCCCCCGCAGCATCTGCATCGAAGCCCGGTTTTTCAAAGCGTTGGGCGCCAAAATCTGCAACGCTTGCGCGGCCTCCGGGCGCTGGCCAGGCGACCCTGCAGTTTTGGCCGCGCGGAGGCGATTTCAGAGGTTTAGGCGCCAAAAGTTGTCCATTTTTCCGTGCATTGTACAGCTACATATCGCTTTATTTGTCCTCTGCCTTGTAACTGACTCGGGCCAGCAGCGGTGGGGCAGGCAGCGCGGGCGCCGCCCCGTCATTGACTACCGCGTCTTGCAGGACATCGTGGCGCCCTGCGCCTCGCACCACATTTGATGACCGGACTTGTAGTGATCCAGTCCAAGCCAAGGCGTTTGATCGTTGAAGGGCTCCTTGGGCTCCGCACGAACGAAGGAGGCCGCCGCATTGACGTCTCCGCTGCCACCGTAGACCGCCTGGGACGGATACGGGAACGCGGGGCGGCTCTTTGCTGGAATCTTGCCGTCCTTGCTCGCAGAATATTCGACGACGACCTTGTCCGGCGCGTTGCCGTCTTCGACCCAGTCCATGACCGGCGTCAGAAAGTCCTCCTGCGACTTGGTCGGGCCGCCATAGAGGTTGCAGTGGTAAACCCCGGGCAGCATGTACAGCGCCAGAAACTTGTCGACGCCTGCGCCCATCGCGCCGCGCACGGCGTTCACGTAGTTCAAGCTGATATAGGGCGAGACGCCGGAGTCGGACCAGCCCTGCCAGATGATCAGCTTGCCGCCATGTTTGGCAAAGGCGGAAAGGTCGGGATCAGTCGGATCATACAGGGCTGACAACACATTCAACTGATCGAAGCTGGCTTTGTCGAACTTCATATTCTGGTTGGTGATCCCGCTCGGCTCGCCGAATTGAGCCATGTAGTTGGGAAAGTCGAAAGACCACTGATAGTCCCCGACGTTCGCAAGAGTCATCTTTTGTCGGGGTTCCTTTGGAACCATGGTGCCGACCCAGGCCGCCTCCGAACCGACCGGCATGTCGCCGGCGCTCAAATGATTGCCGTCCGCGTCGACCGGACCGGACCAGAGCTTGCGCACGACGTCGGCCTGGGCCGATGACAGGCACGAATTCGTCATCGGCGCCGGGCTTGCAGGTGATCGTCGAAAGGTCGAACTTGCAGGCGCGCGGATCGACGATCAGCCCTTGCACATCGCCGCAGGCTTTGACGACCGCCGCGATCAGCGCCGGCATTTTGTCCACGGTGAGGATAGGCGACCCGTCGGGCTGCGAATTCGTGCGAACGCCCCAGGCGTGATAGAAAGTGTTCGTCGCGACTTCGTCGATGACCGGAGAGCCGACGACCACGCCGTCGAAATCTCCAGGGAACCGTTGGACCTCGTGCAGTCCCTCGCGCCCGCCATCCGAACACCCCGAGTAATAGGAGTACTTCGGGCTCTGGCCGTAATATGCCTTGATCAGCGCCTTGGCGAGGAGGGTGGTCTTGTGCATGCCCGCATAGGCGAAATCCACAATTGCGTCTGGATTGCCTTGGGCCCACAGGCCGTCAGGAAAAAAGGTCGCGCTCTTTTCATGGCCGAGGTCGGTGGCGGCGGTCGCCATTGTTCCTTCGCTTAGCGCCGCGCATCCTGAGGATTGCTTGACGACCGAGTCGTTGTCGACTGCGACAAAGCCGCAATAACCGCCGCATCCGACCATCAGAAAACGCTGGGTCCAGCCGTCGTGCGGCAGGCGCACTTCAAAGCGGACATCGGAAGCGACATAGCCGGTGATCTTGCAATAGCCGGCCTTGCCTTGCGCGCCTGCGACTTCCTCTGCCGCATCGATCCGAGCCGGCGCTCCATCGAGATGGGTCAAGTCTATGCGGGCAAGATCCGCGCAGGCGGAAACCGGCCTAACAACCGAGAGATTCGCCGCTCCAGCGGGACTGAACAAGCCAACGGTCAATGCCAAGACAAAGGCCGACGGCGATAGGAGCGCGAGAATAGCTCTCCACAGGTTTTCCATTCGAACGCCTCCCTATCGGTCTGATTAGGTGTGGGGAATAAAGCTAATTCTGGGCGTGCAGACCCAGCTTGGGATAATGGAGCGGGAGCCCGCCGCAGGGGGTCGAAAGTCGTTCTACCCGTCCGCAGGCGACTTCTGTCACCAATAGAGTGGCGCCGGAGAGCGCGAAGGCGCAGTTGGTCGGGTTCTCCCCGGCGAGCGCGAACCGCTCCGCCAGCGAGCCGTCCGCCTTCAGCACCGTCACGTTCTGCTGTCCGTAGACTGTGCAGTAGAGCCGGCCGTCATCGCCCCAGGCCATGCCGTCTGGCCCCCGGAACTCGTCGCCCTCGAAGGGCTGGAGCACGTTGCCGAACAGTTCACGTCGCGGATTCGCTTCGCCGAAGACCTCGTAGCGGTAAACCTCGCCAGTGAACGAGGCGTTCGCATATAGGGCTTCGTCCGGTCCGAATGCGATACCGTTGGTGAAAAGGATTCCGCAGTCGAGGATGCGCAGCACGGCGCCCTTCAGGGGGTCGATCTCGTAGACGCGCCCATCCCAGGGGAGCTTTCTGTAGTTCTCTGCAAAGTTCTGGCCGGCGAGGAAGTCGTGCGCCGCCATTCCGGAATTGGTGACGTAGAGAAGCCCGTTCCCTCCGAAGCAGAGATCGTTCGGCAGGCGGAACGGCTGCTCGCCGTCGTGCTCGATGCGCCTGAGCTCGCGGCCTTCAACGTCGATGCAGATCACCGCCCTGAGGCCCGCCTCTGCAACCCAGAGGTTACCGTCGCCATCGACTGCGAGGCCGTTGGGCCGTCCACCCGTCCGCTTGATCACCTTGCGGCGGCCGTCGGGAAAGAGGCGGGTAACCTGCAACGTGGCCGCCGACATTTCCGTGACGTACATCGACCCGTCGGCGAGTGGAACCGGACCCTCCGGAGCGCCGACGTCGGTCGCAAAGAACTTCGCCTCCATCTTCTACCCCTTTGTAAACCTTCACGTCGTCGACGCGGTGAGCTCTCACAGCCAACCGCGAACGGTCTTGACCATCTCGTTCGCTGACAAGCCGTAGCGATCGTGAAGCGTGGGCAGTGCGCCCGCGTCAAGGAACTCGTCGGGCAGCGCGATCTGCCGGAACCGCGTGCGCACGCCCTCCCGCATCAGAAGCGCGCCGATCGCTTCGCCAAGCCCGCCGACGATCGTGTGGTTTTCCGCAACGATGACCGGGCGCCTCTCGCGACTTGCCTCTCTCAAGATCGTCTGCTGATCCAGCGGCTTTATTGTTGGGCTGTGCAGCACCGCCGCCGCGACGCCCTGTTCGGCCAGGAGTTTCGCCGCCTCCAGCGCCCGCATCGTCATGAGGCCGCTGGAAACGAACAGAATATCATTGCCCTCGCGGACGATCTTCGCGCGGCCGAGTTCGAACTTGTAGTCGTAGTTGTCGAGAACGACAGGTACAGCGCCGCGCAACAAACGCATATAGACCGGACCGGGATGCGCTGCGATCTGTGGCACCGCCTGCTCGATGTCCAGCGCGTCGCACGGGTCGACGATCGTCATGTTTGGCATACCCCTGAAGATCGCGAGATCTTCCGTCGCTTGGTGGCTCGGCCCATAACCCGTCGTGAGTCCGGGCAGAGCGCAAACGATCTTCACCGGCAACCGCTCTTCCGCGATCGCCATGCAGATGAAGTCGTAGGCCCGGCGCGAGGCGAACACTGCGTAGGTCGTGACGAATGGGATGAAGCCTTCTCGCGCCATGCCGGCCGCAGCGCCCATCAGGAGCTGCTCGGCCATCCCCATTTGATAGAAGCGATCGGGGTAGGCTTTGGCGAAGACGTGGAGGTCCGTGTACTTGGCGAGGTCGGCTGTGAGGCCGACGATTTCCGGCCGCGACCTGGCGAGTTCAACGAGCGCATGGCCGAAAGGGGCGGGTCTCGTCGGCTGATCCGCGCCAGCAATCGAGGCGATCATCGCGGAGGTCGTCAGGCGCTTTGCAGCCGATTGAGCTTGATCGAGAAATGCCGGAGGCTTGTATTTGTCGCGCAACATCAGGCTCTCCCAGCTTCCAGGACATCGAGCGCGAGCTTCCATTCGTCGGTCTCAACTCGCAGAAAATGGTTGCGCTCGCGCGCTTCGAGAAATGGAACGCCTTTGGCCATCCGGGTATCGCAGATAACGATACGTGGACCTCGAAAATCTGTAAAGCGCGCTGCGTCGAATGCCGCGGCAAGCGCGTCGAGGTCGTTGCCGTCGACCCGAGCCACGCGCCACCCGAAGGCTTCGAACTTGGGCGCGAGCGGTTCGAAATTGAGGACCCCTGTAGAGGGACCGTCCGCCTGCATGTTGTTGACGTCGACAATTGCAATGAGATTGTCGAGCTTATGCGAGCTGGCCGACATCGCCGCCTCCCAAGTGGCGCCTTCATCGAGCTCGCCGTCCGAGAACAGGCAGTAGACGTAGCTCTTGGACGCCTTTCGCTTAAGCGCAAGCCCGATGCCGACCGCAATTGTCAGGCCCTGGCCAAGCGAGCCTCCCGTAATCTCCATGCCGGGCGTGTATGCGGCCATCCCCGACATCGGCAGGCGGCTGTCATCACCGCCATATGTCTCTAGCTCGTCTTCCGGAATGATGCCGGCCTCGATCAGCGCGGCATAGAGAGCGATCGCATAGTGACCAACGGACAGGAGGAAGCGGTCGCGACCCTCCCATTCCGGCTCCAAGGGGCGATAATTGAGCGCGCGGAAGTACGAGACAGCCAAGACGTCGGCGATGCCGAGCGCCTGGGCGATATAGCCCTGGCCCTGCACGGCGCCCATGCGCAAGGCGTTGCGCCGAATGCGATAGGCGCGCTCGGCGAGGCTCAAGTTCCTGTGGTCAGCCGCGTCAGGGCCGTGTGGATCTGTATCGCTCATGACTTCTTTCTTCAATGGATCAGCATGCCACCGTTGACGTCGATGACAGCGCCGGTGGTGTAGGAGGACAGGTCGGAAGCGAGGAAGAGATATATGCGCGCGACATCCTCGGCCGTTCCAAGGCGTCCGAGCGGAATGCCCTTGATGATGTCCGCCTTCATCTCATCGGTCAGCTTGCCGCCTGTGATATCGGTCTGGATCAGGCCGGGCGTCACGCAATTGACTCGGATGTTGTCAGGACCCAGCTCGCGCGCCATGGCTTTCGCCAGGCCGAGGACACCAGCCTTCGCCGCCGAGTAGTGTGGGCCGCCAAAGATGCCGCCGCCGCGCTGCGCCGACACGGACGACATGCATGCGATCGATCCGCTGCGACGCTGGCGCATATGAGGAACCAAGGCCTGTGACAGGAACATCACGCCGCCGAGATTGACATCGAGCACGCGAGCCCAGCTTGTCTTGTCGATGTCCATCAACTTCAGTGGCTGGGTGATGCCGGCGTTGTTGATGAGAATGTCGATCTTGCCAAAGCGGCCGATCGCGTCGTCCGCCGCACGCTGGCAGGCGCCCTTGTCGGTGACGTCGCAGACGATGCCGATGTGATCCGGTCCGAGGCTTTTTAGCGCTGTGTCAATTGCAGCCGGATCGATGTCGAGAACGGCGACTTTCGCCCCTTCCTGCGCAAAGAGTTGCGCAGTCGCAAACCCTATTCCGCGGGGACTGGCCGCCCCCGAAATCATCGCGGTCTTGCCTCTCAGCAGCACGTTCATCCTCCCTTCGAAGTCGAGGCAGAAGATCGAACGGAAGGTCGAGCAATTCAAACGCGAACTTTACATCGACCGATGAACCTGCTTCATCGGTCGTAAAAGAACCCTGCGCGGCCGAGGAAATGCTCAAGGATGTGTCACTCTCCACAGTGAAAGCGTTCGAGAGCGCAGCTCGACATGGATCCTTTCGCGCTGCGGCCATAGAACTGAACCTCTCGCCCAGCGCCATCAGCCACGCAATTCTCAAGCTCGAGCAGTCGCTTGGGACGACCCTGTTCGAACGCGATGGACGCGTCGTAAGACTCACGCCCGATGGCGAAGCGCTCATGCGACATGTCGGGCTCGCCTTCGACGAGTTGCGGCGCGGCATGGAGATGATCTCGAACCGAGGACCCCAGCTTCTGAGACTGCATTCAGCGCCGAGCTTCGCCGCCCAGTGGCTGTCGCCGCGCCTGTCTAGATTTTGCGTGGAACAGCCGGGCATAGAGGTGCGATTGGCCGCGAGTACGGACTATACGCGTTTCACCAACGACGAGTTCGACGCGGATATTGTCTACGGACTACCCAGGGTGGACGGGGTGATCGTCGTCCCTCTGGGTTTGGAGACGGTGACGCCGCTCTGTTCGCCAGGCATCGCTGCCCGCATCCGGTCGATCGACGATCTCCTGGGAGAAGTCCTGATCCAAAGTGACGCGAAACAGGTGCGATGGCCTGCTTGGTTCCAGGCAAACGGACGCAATGCGCCACCGCCGCACGGCATGAGATTTGATCGAAGCTTCTTGGCGATCGCGGCTGCTTGCGACAGTTTGGGGGTCGCGCTCGAAATCGACGCGTTTGGCCGAGCGGGAGATCGCAACCGGTCGGCTGCAAGCCCCCCTTGGCGGGGTCGCCAAGGACGTCGATTACATCGGCCACAACCTCGTCTTTCCCAAGGCGATCAAGCAGCGTCGAGCCGTACGCATCTTTGTGGACTGGATGCTAAAGGAGCTCGGGCTCCCTCCGCTCGCCTGAAGCCTCAGGCGTCTCCGATGAATTCGGCTCACCTGAGATTGCATTAAATCCGTTTGTATTCAGCGCCGCTTCACGGCAAGCATCCCGACGTGATCGACCCGCCGAACGCGGGAACCGAAGGGAGGAAATCAACCGTGACAAGGTGTCCCTCGCGGCGGCGGAATCAATCGGGACAGGCGCTCAAGTCATGAGCGAGCGGCCAGTGGTCGACTGGATCCTCGAAGCCGTCGACATCGAAAAGAGCTTTGGCGCGACCTCGGTGTTGCGCAAGGCCAATCTGCGGGTCGCGAGGGGGGAGATTCACGCTCTGCTCGGGGGCAACGGCGCCGGAAAATCGACGCTCATTCGCATCGTGTCCGGCTCTTTGCACCGCGACGGCGGTCTGATCCGTGTCCAGGGCGAAGCCCAATACAACCCGAACGCGATCGCCGTAGTTTTTCAGGAGCTGGCTCTTTTGCCGGCGCTTTCGGTAGCGGAGAACATTTACCGCACCGCCACGACGCCTTTGGCGCAGTGAGCGCCGACCAAATGCGGGTTCTTGCAGCGGAGGCTCTGTCGCACATCGATCCGCCGCTGATCCACGCGCTGGATCGTCCGGTTCAGACGCTGGACCTGCATCAGAGGCAACTTGTGGAGATCGCAAGGGCCTTGAGTTCGGGCGCGAAGCTGATCCTCCTTGACGAGCCGACCGCAAATCTGACCTTCAAAGACGCCGAGAGGCTGTTCGATATTCTACGCCGTCTGACCGTACGCGGCATCAGCATCCTGATTGTCTCGCATCGGATGAGCGAAATTCGCGCCGTTGCAGATGTCTGCACCATCCTGCGCGACGGCCGCTCGGTCGTCGATCGACGCCCTCTTGCTGAAATCGCAGACGACGAAATCGTTCAAGCCATGATGGGCGAGGTCGCTGAACGGGACGAGCCGGCGGCAAAGACAATGGATCGGGCCTCCGATCGCATTGCATTGACGATCTCGAACGGATCGATCGATCTCGCGTTGCGACAAGGCGACATTCTTGGACTTGCCGGAGCGCCTGAGGGCCCAATGGGACTGATCAATGCCCTGGTCGGCGCGGATCCGCAGTCGGCTTGGTCGCTTGAATTTGCTGGAGCGCAAGTCAAGTTCCGCCGCCCGGCTGACGCCGTACGAATGGGCGTCGGCTACGTATCCGGAGACCGTGCGGAGAAGGGCATTCTGGCCACTCTGCCGATCCTGGACAATCTCGCCGCGGCAGGACGAATCGCGCGGCGCCGCTGGATGGTTGTCGCACAGGAGGTGCGCGAGGCGACCAGGGCCTTGCAGCGCTTGTCGATCAAGGCGCAATCGCTCGACGCGTTGCCGCAGACTCTGAGCGGCGGCACGCAGCAGAAGCTTCTCATAGCGCGCTGGCTGGACCTAGCACCGAAATTGCTCGTTTTGGAGGAGCCGAACTCGGGGCGTTGATATCGGCACAAAGCGAGAGATCTACGAAATCATTCGCACCGTCGCGGCCGCTGGTTCGATCGTCGTGTGGTGGTCCACGGAATTCTCCGAGCTCGCGGAGATCTGCGATCAGGTGGTTGCGTTCGACCTGCAGGGCGAAGTCAGCGCTCGCCTTGACCAAGCCGATATCAGCGAAGTCGCGATGGCGCGAGCAACCGGAATGGCGGCGTGAGGATCAAATGACCGAATTCGTGATCAGAGGGAGTTCAACGAACACGATGACCAAGACCGATGACCTGGCAGCCTTGGGACGCGACGCCTCGGCCGCGCCGCCGCCGCGCTCCGGCGTGCTCATTCGGGTGGTTACCTATTATCGCTCGGAGCTCGCGCTGGCGATTGCAATTCTGCTCATTGAATTCGTCGTCAGCTTCTGGTCGCCGCAAGTCTTTTCCTACGGCAATGTCGCAAATATCGCCCAAGCCGCGGCGCCACTGGTCATCATGGCGTTCGGCGTCCTGCTCGTCATCATTACTGCCGGCATCGACCTATCGGTAGGATCGACTTTCTCCCTAACAGGGATGGTGACGGGCCTGATTCTTCTGGCAGGCGTTCCATGGCCGATCGCTTGTCTCGTCGGGCTCGGTGTCGGTTTGCTGATCGGCGCAATCAACGGGCTCCTGGTGACGTTGGTGGGCCTTGCGCCTTTCGTCGTGACTTTGATCACCTACGCCATTGCAGGGAGTCTCGCGTTCGTCATCACCGACGGGCACTCCATCGCCATTCTCGACCCGACCTTCTATCTCCTGAATGGCGGAGCGCTTGTGCCTGGCGTAGCGAACTACGTGCTCTTCTGCGTGATCGGTGCGATTGCAATCGAATTTGGCCTGCGTCGGCTCGTTCTGGGCCGCTGGGTCTATGCAGTGGGAAGCAACGATAAGGCTTCGCGTCTGCTCGGCATCCCGGTAACCGCGGTCAGGCTCTGCGTCTACATGATTGCTGGGGTGCTGGCTTCATTCTCGAGCCTTCTCAGTCTTTCCTACATCAGCAACTCCGAGGCCACCGCCGGCTCCAACATGATGCTTCAGGCGATCGCCGCTTGCGTGATCGGTGGAGCAAGCCTTTTCGGCGGGACCGGCTCCGCCCTCGGGGCAGCGCTTGGCGCGGTGATGATCACCGTTATTCAAAACGGCGTGAATCTCATTGGCATCAATAGCTTCTGGCAGGGATCGGTGACGGGCCTCGTGATTCTCGTAGCGGTCCTTATCGACCGCATGACCAAGCTGCGCGCCTGATCCGGCGCTGCGACAAAGAGGCTGGAATCGTCCAGACCTCCGACCCAAGGAGAGAGCGAAATGAGGTTCCCTGTTCGACTGATGATGACGGCTGTTACAGCTGCCTTCCTCGGCTTGACATTCGCCGGGGTGGATTCTGCGCAGGCCGCAGACAAAAAATACACTGTCGCTTATATCGCGCCATCGCTCGACATTTCCTATTGGCAGTGGGTCGCCTACGGCGCCAAGACCAAGGCCGGCGAACTCGGGATGAACTACATCGAGCTCGACTCCCACAACTCGCCGACCGAGCAGATGTCCAACGTGCGGACCGCTGTGACCAAGGGCGTCAATGCGATTGTGATGGGCCCGGTGAGTTCGACGAGCACGCCTCAGGTTCTACGCTACCTGAAGGAGCAGAAGATCCCGATCGCCTTCACCGGCATCGGCCCCCAGCCCGGAGAAACGGACTACACCTCCTCTGTCACCGCGAATAACGAAGACTCCGGGTATGCCGAGGCCAAATATGTTTGCCAGCTTGCCAAAGAACGCGGCGGCAACAAGGTTGGAATGCTTTCTCTCCCACAAGACCGCGAAAACGCGCAAAAATATCTGAAGGGCGCGCAGGCGGCTTTCAAGGAAGAGGGTTGCGACCTGGTGCAGATCATCCAGACTCAGGGTCTAACAGTCCGCGAGGCGGTCAACGAGGCGAACGACCTGCTGACCGCGCATCCCGACATCAAAGCGATCTACGGGATGTATGACGAAGCGGCGACGGGCGCGGCGAAGGTCCTCCAGACCCGCAACCTCGTCGGCAAGGTCGCCATCGTTACAGCTGACGGGAGTCCGACGACCGTCAAGCTGCTGCGTGACGGCGTGATCCAAGGCCTATTTCTGCAAGAAGCCGGCGGCCAGGGAATTGAAGCCACGCAACAGGTCTACAATGCGCTGACCGGCGCCCCGACGACCAAGGAAATCGCGCTCAAGGAACCGTTAGTGACGGCCAAGGATATCGACAGCCCTGAAGCGCAGGCGAAGCTCAAGCGCGTGTATCCGCCGTCCGCGGGCCAATATTGAGCCGCAAGCGCTGACGAAGGCACGATGGACCATGAGGGCGGCTCCCAAGCCGCCCTCATGCTTTCGGGATGCTTTCGGGGAGTGCGTCGGCGCCAGTGCGTCCTCAGTGCGTCCCGACCAATCTCGACTCTGCCGAGCGCTTGCGCCAGACGTTGCCAAATCGCCGTGGCGTGGCCGGGAAATGTTAGCACTCTCTTGCAACGAGTGCCAACAATGGCTATGTAGGCCAACGTTGGACCCCCGACGAGAGCCAGGGCAGTCGCTCGTGAGCCGGTCGGGCAACTAGACTGAAGGCGAAACTCATGAAATTCCGTCCGTTACACGACCGCGTCGTCATCCGCCGCCTGGAAGGCGAGGAGAAGACGAAAGGCGGTATCATCATTCCCGACACCGTCAAGGAGAAGCCGCAAGAGGGCGAGGTTATCGCCGTCGGGCCCGGCGCTCGCGACGAGAGCGGCAAGCTTCAGCCGCTCGAACTGAAAGCAGGCGACAAAGTCCTGTTCGGCAAATGGTCGGGCACGGAAGTCAAGATCGACGGTCAGGAACTCTTGATCATGAAGGAGTCCGACGTCATGGGCGTGATCGAAGGCGGCGAGGCCGCGAAGAAGAAAGCGGCCTGACCCCAGGCGTCCGTCCCATCTCAAACACGAAGGTATTGAAAATCATGTCAGCGAAAGATGTAAGATTCTCCAGCGACGCCCGCGACAGAATGCTGCACGGGGTCGACGTTCTCAATAATGCGGTCAAGGTGACGCTCGGCCCGAAGGGCCGCAACGTCATTCTCGACAAGTCGTATGGCGCGCCGCGCATCACCAAGGACGGCGTCACCGTCGCCAAGGAAATCGAGCTTTCCGACAAGTTCGAGAACATGGGCGCGCAAATGGTGCGTGAGGTCGCCTCGAAGACCAATGATCTGGCCGGCGACGGCACCACCACTGCGACCGTGCTCGCCGCCTCGATCATGAAGGAAGGGCTCAAGCTGGTCGCCGCCGGCATGAACCCGATGGACCTGAAGCGCGGCATCGACATTGCGGTGGCGGCAGTGGTGAAGGACATCGAACGCCGTTCGAAGAAGGTCCAGTCGTCCGAAGAGATCGCCCAGATCGGCACGATCGCGGCGAACGGCGACAAGTCGATCGGCGACATGATCGCCAGGGCGATGAAGAAGGTCGGCAACGAGGGCGTGATCACGGTCGAGGAGGCCAAGAGCCTCGAGACCGAGCTCGACGTCGTCGAAGGCATGCAGTTCGACCGCGGCTATCTGTCGCCCTATTTCATCACCAACGCCGAGAAGATGGTGGCGGAGCTCGAAGAGCCCTACATCCTCCTGCATGAGAAGAAACTGTCGTCGCTGCAGCCGATGTTGCCGATCCTCGAAGCGGTCGTTCAGACGGGCAAGCCGCTGCTGATCGTCGCCGAGGACATCGACGGCGAGGCTCTGGCGACGCTGGTGGTCAACAAGCTGCGCGGCGGCCTGAAGGTCGCCGCCGTCAAGGCGCCGGGCTTCGGCGACCGGCGCAAGGCGATGCTCGAGGACATCGCGATCCTCAGCGGCGGCACGCTGATCGCCGAGGATCTCGGCATCAAGCTCGAGAACGTGACGCTGCAGATGCTCGGCAAGGCCAAGCGGGTGCGCATCGAAAAGGAAAACACCACGATCATCGACGGCGCCGGCAAGAAGTCCGACATTGAAGGCCGCATCGCGCAGATCAAGGCGCAGGTCGAGGAGACGACCTCGGACTACGATAAGGAGAAGCTGCAGGAGCGTCTCGCCAAACTGGCGGGCGGCGTTGCGGTGATCCGCGTCGGCGGCTCGACCGAAGTCGAGGTCAAGGAGAAGAAAGATCGTGTCGACGACGCGATGCACGCGACCAAGGCCGCGGTCGAGGAAGGCATCGTTCCCGGCGGAGGCGTCGCGCTCCTGCGCGCCAAGGCCGCCATCGGCAAGCTCACCGGAGAAAACGCCGACGTCCAGTCCGGCATCAATATCGTGCTGAGGGCGCTCGAGGCGCCGGCCCGCCAAATCGTCGAGAACGCGGGCGTCGAAGGCTCGGTCGTGGTCGGCAAGATCCTTGAAAACAAGTCCCAGACCTACGGCTTCGACGCCCAGACCGAGCAATATGTCGATATGCTCGCCGCCGGCATCGTCGATCCGGCGAAGGTCGTACGGGTCGCCCTGCAAGACGCGGGATCGGTCGCCGGCCTCATGATCACCACCGAGGCGATGGTCGCCGAGCGGCCCAAGACCGACGCTCCGGCGATGCCGGGCGGCGGAATGGGCGGCATGGGCGGAATGGACTACTAACAAACTGAAACACGCTGGCAGGCGCACAAATTCGTGAGCCTGCCAGCGTGTTCTGTCGATATTTCGAGCCAGTCGGCGACGGCGGCGAGAAGTCGCCCGGCAGGCCCAGCATGCCCGAGCCCTGCCCAAGCTGACGAAAGGTCGCGCCCGATATGGTCACCGGCGGCACGTTGCGCGGATTGAGCGCAATGTAGTTCCTGAGGTTGGTCATGTGCCAGTCGAAGCTCGGCGAGTTGGTCATCACGCCGAGCGGGTTGTCGAACACCTTTAGCTTTCCGCCGAGCGGCTCGATGGCGATGCTGGCGCCGGACTTGTCATACACGACATAGTGGAACGGCTGCGGCTCGGGCGGCCAGCCCTTGAGCAGCGTCGGAGCCACGATCGCCTCGCCCGCCTCCACCGCCGCGCGCACTTCGGCGACCGTGCTGAATCGGGTCAGGAGCCAGTTGGGGAAATCGGCCATCGACATCGACGATGCGCGGTTCTGGGCGTCGTCGGGGTGTATTCGGCGAAGGTCGGGAAATAGAAGGCGCCGACCGCCAGCCCCTTTTTTGTTCATGCCGTCCAGAATGGCGAGATTGTCGAAGGCGATGCTGCCGATCGCCGCGTATTTGGCCGTCCATTGCTTGCCCGGCCCCGGCGGCGTCTGTGCCGGTGAATTCGTAGCCTATTGGAACGAGCACGACGGTCGTGTCGACGAAGATCCCGAACTCGAGCGTGCGTCCATGAACGATGCTGCCGTCCGCGGTCTCCAGCATGATGCCGGTGCAGGCCGACGCGGTCGAGGCCGCCGCCAGGGCCGTCGCGACCGCGACGGCCACGATCTGTTTCAGCAGTCGTCGCAACATGAATGCGTTCCTTTATTTGGCCTGGACCTCCGGGGTCGCCCGTCCATCAATGACGTTTTTCTGCGGGGAGCGCCAGCCCGGCGCCGCCTCAACGTTCGATCGGATAGCGGAACGCCGCCGCTCTGGTCGCGCCCGCCCTCGCCTCGCGCGATCGCCGCGTCGTCGAGCTTCGCCACGCTTGGCATGACCGCCAGCGCGACGTCATGGCGCGCCGCCTCCCGATCATCAGGCGCACGTCCTTGCGGGCCATCTCGGCGGTGAAGGCCGCCGGCTCGTACGGCCCGGAGGCGACCTTGGCGGCGCGAGAGGCCAGCAACTCGCCGGGATTGAATTGCTTGAACATCCCGACGCGTCGGCCGGCGCGACGCCGACCGCGTGGCGAGGCGCACGACATCGGCCACCACGCCCATCATGCCGATCAGCGTCAGGTTGCCGAACAGTTTGAAGGCGGCCGCGGTCCCGGGCTTCGGCCCGAGGTTGACCACCCGGCCGGTCATCTTTTCCAGTTCGGGCATGACCGCCGCGATATTGGTCGGGTCGCCCGAACCAGCATGATCCCCGTTCCGTCCCGCGTGTCGACCGGCCCCATGAACACCGGCGCATGGATGAAGACCCTGCCCCGCCCGGACCAGCGCGCGCTCCGCTCCGCCGTCGGCGTCGGCGCGGTCGTCGTGTGGTCAATGATGAAGGTCGAGGACGGGATCGAGCCCGCGAGCAGCTCCAGCACGGAATCGACCGAGGCGTCGTCCGACAGCGACAGATGAATGCGTTCGACGTCCCTGATCGCTTCTGCCGGGTCGGCGAATGCATGGGCGCCATCGGCCGCCAGCGCCGTCGCCTTCGCCGGATCGCGGTTCCAGACGTTGACCTGATGGCCATTGTCCAGCATGCGGCGGACGAACCCCGCCCCCATCAGGCCGGCGCCAAAAAATGCGATTTTCATTCTGTTCTCCTGCTCGCGCGTTGCGGATACCGTGCGACGCGCGGCCCGGCGTTGCAGTGCCGCAGACCATCGGGCTTGGCGCAGGCCAGCGGGGCCTACAACGAACCGGCGTTCAACGACGACCGGCCGGGGTTACGCCGCGACGGCGGCGGCGCGGTTCTGATGGAGGAAGGCGGATTGGCTCGATCGCGCGCGCGAAAATTGGCCGGATTGTTCGCGCTGGCCGGCGCGGCGATCGTCTGCGCCGCCCAGGCCGGAGGGGCGTCTTCTGCAAAGTTGACTCTCGACCGAGAAAGACAATGATCGCTCGGTGGGCATCAGGTTGGCGATGAAGTCGAAGTGACGCTGCCGGAGAACGCATCAACCAGCTATCGCTCGGCGACCGATCGCGCCGATGGCGGAGTCGTCGACTTCGTGTCGACGCATCCCCATTATCCAGGCGGCGCGGTCAGGTCCGGCGGCTGGGTTTCGTTCCGGGGCAAAAGCACCGGGACGGGCGAGATCGCGCTCAAGCCATGGCGCTCATGGGAAGGCAATTCCTCGCTCGTCGCGCGCTTTCGGGTCGAGGTCCGCGTCGAGCGCTAAGTCAGCGCTCTTCGCCGGCGAAGGCGGCGAGCGCCTTCGGGTCGGCGATCGTGACCTGTTTGTCGCCGACCGCAATCCAGCCAGCGGACGAACCGCGCCAGGATGCCGCTCACGCTATCCTGCGACACGTTCAGCATCTCGCCGACGGATGCGGCCAACCGCAGGCGGATCGGCTTCGCTTCCGGCGCCCGTCCATATAGAGGCCCCGGCGCGCAGCATTGTCGCCGCCAACCGGCGCCCGGGATCCGGGATCAGGAGATCGCCGAGCGCAGCAACGGCGATATCGACGGTAAAATCCATCAGGGAGCTGGCGCTGCACGTCATACGCGGTCCTCCGCGGCGATTTCGTTCAGCGCGGAAAACAGGACTTGAAACGCGATCATCGGTTCCCTAACGCGGAAAATCAGGATGCGCCGGCAGCCGGTCAACGCCTGCCAGTGGCCAATCTGGCGCCGCCACGGGCGATACAGCCCGGCCGCAGGTTGGCCCCACGGTCAGGCACGTACACGGCGA
>CAWIHF010000027.1:0-146184 GCA_963835885.1 uncultured Alphaproteobacteria bacterium | reverse complement strand
TAATTTCGGCTGCGGATCGTCGCGCGAACATGCGCCCTGGGCGCTGCTTGATTTCGGCGTTCGATGTGTGATCTCGACCGATTTTGCCGACATTCTTTACAACAATTGCTTCCAGAACGGCATCCTTCCGATCAAGGTTTCGCCCGAGGAGTTGCCGAAGCTGATGGACGACGCCGAGCGCGGCGCAAACGCCACTCTGACGGTCGACCTCGAAGCGCAGGAGATCCGGGGCCGGACGGCAGCGTGGTCAAATTCGACATCGACGCATTCCGCAGCATCGCCTGTCGACGGGCTCGACGATATCGGCCTCACGATGGTCGAGGCGCCGGCGATCGCGCCTCGAAGAGAAGGGCGGCGGCCCGTCCCTGGCTCTGACACTTTGAGCTCGCGACCCGTCCGCTCGGCTGCGATCCTGTCATCGCCCGCTGCATTCCGGTAATCTCGCGGGGGAGGGCAGGCGCTTGGCGCGATGAACGGCGCGACGGTCTTTCTCATCGCGATCGGCTACGTCCTGCTGTTGTTCCTCATCGCCTGGTGGGGCGATCGCGGCGGGCGGCGATTCGTCTTCGGCCCCCGCCGCGCGCTCGTCTATGCGCTGAGCCTTGCGGTCTACTGCACGTCCTGGACCTATTACGGCTCCGTCGGCCTCGCCTCGAGGCACGGCCTCGAGTTTCTGCCGATCTACATTGGTCCGATCCTCGTCATCGGCCTCGGCGCGCCGTTCGTCGGCCGCATCGCCAATCTGGCGCGAACGCAAAACCTGACCACGGTCGCCGACTTCGTCTCGGCCCGCTACGGCAAGTCGCAGGCGGTCGCGGCGCTCGCGGCGCTGATCGCCCTCGCCGGCTCGGCCCCCTACGTCGCGCTGCAGCTCAGGGCGGCCTCGACCACTCTGCTGACGGTCGTCAATTCGTTCGACGAGTCGAAGCTGGCCCCGGACAAGCCCTCGGCCGCGTTCTCTCTCGCGATCGCCCTGCTGCTCGCCGCTTTCGCCATCGCCTTCGGCACGCGGCGGATCAATCCGAAGGAGCATCAGGACGGACTGATCCTGGCCATCGCCGTCGAATCGATCGTCAAGCTCGCGGCTTTTCTCGCCGTCGGCGCGTTCGTCGTCTGGGGGCTCAACGGCGGCATCGCCGATCTGACCGAGGCGGCCAGGCGGACCCGAGGATCGCCGCGGTCATCCAGACGCCGCCGGATCCGGCGGTCTGGGGCGTCACCACGCTGCTCTCGGCCTTCGCGATCATTCTGCTGCCGCGCCAGTTCCATGTCACGGTGGTCGAGAACCACGACAGCCGCGACCTGCGCACGGCTTCCTGGCTGTTTCCGGCCTATCTGGTGCTGATCAACCTCTTCGTCGCGCCGCTCGCGGTCGCCGGGCTGAAGATGTTCCCGATGGGGCGATCAACCGCGATCTGACGGTTCTGGCGCTGCCGCTCGCCGCGGGGGCGCACGGGATCGCGCTCCTCACCATGATCGGCGGCCTCTCGGCCGCGACCGGCATGGTGGTGATGGACAGTCTTGCGCTGGCGATCACCATCTCCAACGATCTCGCGATGCCGCTCCTGTTGCGGCGGCCCGGCCCGCAGGAGCCCGGCGCCGAAGGCGACATCGGCGCGCTCGTCCTGTGGGTTCGCCGGCTGGCGATCCTCGGCGTGCTGGCGCTCGGCTTCGTCTACGAGCGATTGGCGGGCGAGGCGGCGCTCGTCTCGATCGGGCTTCTTTCATTCGCCGCCGTCGCGCAAATCGCGCCAGCTTTCCTTGGCGGCCTCTTCTGGCGGCGCGGCACCGCGCGCGGCGCGGTCGCCGGCATGACTGCGGGCTCGCTCGCTTGGATCTACCTTCTGCTGCTGCCGTCGATTTTGCCGCAACATGCGATCGCCGCCTATTTCGCGCACGGACCGCTGGCGATCGCCTGGCTCAGCCCGAGCGCTCTGGTCGCGTTCGCGCCGAACGCGCTCGTCGGCGGCGTCGTCCTGTCGCTATCGGCCAATATCGCGGCCTTCGTCGTTTTCTCGCTCACCCGCCAACCGAGTGCGCTCGAGCGCACCCAGGCGAGCGCGTTCGCCGGCGCCGGCGCCAAGCCGCAGGCGTTCCGCCTGTGGCGCTCATCGACGACCGCGGGCGAACTCGAATCGGCGGTTGCGCGCTATCTCGGAGCCGCTCGAGCGCGCCGCGCTTTCGCGGCCTTCATGCGCGAGAGCGGGCTCGAATACGACCCGACGCAGGAGGCCAGCGCCCAACTCATCCGCCATGCGGAATTCCTGCTATCGCCGGCCATCGGCGCCTCGACCTCCCGCCAGGTGCTGTCGCTCCTGCTTCGGCCGCGGGCGGTATCTGGCCAGTCGGCGCTCAAACTGATCGACGAGGCGTCCGCGGCGATCCAGTCGAGCCGCGACCAGCTGCAACACGCGCTCGATCACGCGCGCCAGGGCATCACCGTATTCGACTCCAACCTGGCGCTGACCGCATGGAACCGTGAATTCGTCGACCTGTTCGACCTGCCGCCGGCGATGCTTCGCCACGGCGTCGGGCTCGACGAGATCGTGCGTTTCAACGCCACGCGCGGCGCCTATGGCCCGGGCGACTCGGAGGATTTCGTCGCCGAGCGCGTCGCCGCGCTCCTCTATGACGAACAGCCGACGAGGCTGCGCCTCTTCTCCGCCCACAGGGTGATCGAGATCCGCTCGGCGCGGCTGCCGGACGGAGGCATCGTCACAACCTACACCGACGTGACGCAGACCGTGCAGACCGAGGAGGCGCTGGAAGCGGCCAACGAACTCCTGGAGCAGCGGGTCGACGAGCGCACCGCCGAACTGCAACGGCTCAACGCCGAACTCGCGCGCGCGAAGACGGTGGCGGAAGAGGCCAATCTCTCCAAGACGCGGTTTCTCGCCGCGGCGAGCCACGACATCCTTCAGCCGCTGAACGCGGCGCGGCTCTATGCCAGTTCGCTCACCGAAGGCTCGTCCCAGGACGGACGGCCTCGAGCGCGCCGACCTCGCGCGCAAAGTCGACCTCTCGCTCGAGGCGGTCGAGGAGATTCTCGGCGCCCTGCTCGACATTTCGCGGCTCGACGCCGGCGCGACTCGGCCGGAAATCGCCGACGTGCCGGTCGCCGATCTCATGCGCATGCTTGAGGTCGAGTTCGCGCCGATCGCCCGGGCCAAAGGGCTGGAACTGCGCTTCGTTCCGACCAAGCTCGCGGTCCGCACCGACCGCCGTCTGATGCGCCGGCTGCTGCAGAACCTCGTCTCCAACGCGCTGAAATACACGCTGCGTGGTCGGGTACTGGTCGGCTGCCGGCGCGCGGGCAAGGCGGTGCGGATCGAGGTCTGGGACACCGGGCTCGGCATCCCGCCGGACCGGCAGCGGGCGGTGTTCGAGGAGTTCCAGCGGCTCGATCAGGGCGCGCGGGTCGCACGGGGCCTGGGCCTTGGCCTGTCGATCGTCGAGCGGCTGGGGCGCGTGCTCGACCATCCGGTGGGTCTCACTTCGAGGCTCGGCGAAGGCTCGGTCTTTGCCGTCACCGCGCCCCGCGGAACGGCCGCCCCGACGAATCTAGCCGACGACGGCGGTCCGGCTGCGGCTCATGTCGGCGAGCCGCTCTCCGGCCTGAAGGTGCTCGCGATCGACAACGAGCCGCGGGTGCTGGAGGGCATGCGGGCCCTAATGAGCCGCTGGGGCTGCTCAGTCGCGACCGCTCACGGACTCGCCGAGGCGCGCGAGGCGCTCATGCGCTTCGGTGCGCCGGACGTCGTCATCGCTGACTACCATCTCGACGAAGGCGACGGGATCGAGGCGATCAGGCTCTTGCGCGACGATCTCGGCTGCTCCATTCCGGCCATTCTCGCGACCGCCGACCGTAGCCCGGAAGTGCGCGACCTCGCGGCGCGCGAGGACGTCGTCATCCTCAACAAGCCCTTGAAGCCCGCGCCCCTGCGGGCGCAGCTCACCCGCTACAGCGCCATGCGCGAGGCCGCGGAGTAGGAGACGCCCGCGGTTCTCGCGCAGAGAAGGTCGCGTGCGGTTGATCTCAAAGGCTTAGGCGCCAGGGCAAGTCCCAGGCTGCGCCTTGCCGGCGCCCGCCCCAATCGCGCTGCCGCCTTCGACCAAATTTCTCCAAGCCGGACCCAAGCCAGACCAAGCCAGACCAAGAAAGCGGGCTTGGATGATCTTGGATTTCTTCGTCCGATTCCGGACTTTTCAATGCGTTACGAGGAATCCAAATTAAAAAATGGCTCAATTAGCGTTAGATTGAGGTGGCCTGTTTGTGCTACGATTTATTATGGATTGACAGGGGATAGCGATGGATCAGGGGATGTTTCGAGCGTGGCTGGCGGAGATCGACGGTCTGACGGCAAAGCAGCGCCAGGAGCTCGAGGCGGTGCTGGCCGGCCGGCAGCCCAGAGCGGCGGTGGCGGCGGCGATCGAGGAGCGCTTGGGCGAGGCGCGGCGCTGTCCGCACTGCGGCGGGGCGTCGGTGGGCGGGGGCCGAACCGACGGCCTGCGCCGTTTCCGCTGCAAGGATTGCCGCAGAAGCTTCAATGCGCTGACCGGAACGCCGCTGGCCCGATTGCGCAAGAAGGAACGCTGGCTTGATTTTGGTCAGTCGTTGAGCGAGGGCGAGACGGTGGCCGCCTCGGCCGAGCGGTGCGGGGTGGCGGTGAGCACGGCGTTCCGCTGGCGACATCGCTTCCTGCGCGCCGCCAAGAACCCCACGCGCCTGTTGAGCGGCATCGTCGAAGTCGACGAAACCTATATATTATCAAGCTGTAAGGGCGAGCGTCGCCTCGGTCGCAAGGCTCGCAGGCGGGGCGGAAAAGCAGCCAAGCGCGGCCTTTCGGACGAACAGACGCCGATCCTGGTGGCCGCCGACCGGAGCGGCGCCACCATCAGCGCCGTCCTCTCGGCCGTGACCGCCCAGACCATCAAGCCGGTGCTCGCGCCCATTCTGGGTAAGGACACCTTGCTCGTCACCGACGGCAATAACGTCTACCCGCCTTGCGCCGCCGCCCTCGGCGTCAGCCATGAAGCGCTCAACCAGTCGAAAGGTGAACGCGTCCGCGGCGAATTACACATCCAGACCGTCAACAGTCGCCATGAGAGCCTCAAAACCTTCCTGCGCCCCCGTCGCGGCATTGCCACAAAATACCTCGACAGCTACCTCAGGTGGTTCCACCTCGCCGGCCTCAAGCACAATCCCACGCCCCGAGCATGCCTCAATGCCGCCATCGGCGGAGGAGCCCAAATGATGATATCAATCTAACGCGAATTGAGCTTAAAAAATTCCTCTCTCAGCCTCCGTCTCGTCGGCCGCCCGCCGAAGGTCGTGATCGACCCTCCCGCGGGATGAAGAACTTTCGGGCGCGGATTCAATCCTATCAATCCCTTGCGGCGCCATTTTCGACCGTCGCGCCGAACGCGACACCGTCCGGGCGCAGGATCGACCACCGCAAATGGCGGCGCTCTGCGGAACAGTTTTCACGGAACCGGCCAACAGTGATCCTCTCGGCCGGACGGGCATGAGAACAGAAATAGAACATCAACGCAACGCCGTCAAGACATTGTTGGTTTTCCTCCAGGCCAATCGGGCGAATGCGATTTCCTCCCCCCTTGTCTACGGGATGCACACATCTCGGTTCGAGCCGCCCTCACCCTTTCTCCCTCACCCCCCTTGTGGGGGAAAGGAGGGGGGTCGCACCAGACCTCAAAAGCTCTATCTCGACCTCCTCCTCGGAGAGGGCGGCGGGACAGACTAGAATTTAGGTAAAGGAGGGCAATCGCGGTAGGGACGCTCATTACTGAGCGCCCCCCGCACAGAACCGGACGGGCCCGATTAAGGCATCCGTCTCCCACCTTGGATGTTTGACGGCGAAACGTATTCGAGGCCACGGGTGGAGGATGCGTGGCGAGGGCAGCCAACGGTCGATGATCCCGCGCATCTTCGCCCACGTCGTGCAGTCCCTCTGGCTTCGGCGCTGGAGCGCGCGCCGCCACAAGTTTCCGACATGATGCTGGAAGGCGCTCAGGGCCGCGATGTTGGTGGGCACGGCGTGGTAATTATACCAGCCGGCGACCACGCGTCGCAGCCATCGTCCCTGTTCGGGGATCGGCGAGTGCCGCCGCCGTCGGAGTTCCTCCTTGAGTTCATGCAGCTTGGCGCGCATCCGGTCGCGTCGCGACTGCCGCCGAAGCAGGAAGCCGCCGCGCCGGGTGCGTCCGCAGATATGCGTGAAGCCCAGGAAGTTGAAACTCTCCGGCTTGCCCAGGCCGCGCCGCTCGCGGTTCGCCGCCGCAGAGCGGCCGAACTCGATGAGGCGCGTCTTTTCCTGATGCAGCGTCAGCGCGAACCGCGCCATCCGCTCGTTCAGCTCCGCCCGGAACCGCTCGGCGTCGGCCTTGTGCTCGAAGCCGGCGACGATGTCGTCGGCGTAACGCACGAGGATGACGGCGCCTTGGGCGTGGCGTTCTCGCCATTGTTGCGCCCAGAGGTCGAAGACGTAATGCAGGTAGATGTTCGCCAGCAGGGGTGAGATCACCGCGCCTTGCGGCGTTCCGGTCCCCGTCGGCGTCACCTGCCCGTCTTCCATCACCCCGGCCTTCAGCCATTTGCGGATCAGGCGGATCACCCGCCGGTCGCCGATGCGATGCTCGACGAAGCGGATCAGCCAAGCGTGCTCGACCGCATCGAAGAACCCCGCAATGTCGGCGTCCAGCACCCAGTTCACCCTCGTGCTGTCGATTCCGACCCATCGCGCGTCCAGCGCGTCATGCTGGCCGCGTCCGGGGCGAAACCCATACGAGAATCCGAGGAAGTCCTCCTCGTAAACCGCATTCAGCACCTCGACCAGCGCGCGCTGGACGATCTTGTCCTCCAGCGCGGCGATGCCGAGCGGGCGCTGCCGCCCGTCGGGCTTCGGGATATACCGACGCCGCGACGGTTGCGCCCGGTAGGCTCCCCGGTGGATTCGGCCGTGCAGGTCCTCGAGGCGAACCTCGAGATCATGGCCGTAATCCTCCCACGTCACGCCATCAACGCCGGGGGCCGCCTCGCGCTTGAGCGCGAAGTAGGCTTCCCGAAGCTGGTCGGCGTCGATGTGGTGCAGGAGCGCGGTGAACCGTTCCTCCTTCTTCAGCCTTGCCGTTTGCCGTACGCGGTCCAGGCCGTGGGACGCGCCTTGCCGGCTCGGTGTCCGGGGCGCGCCGTCCTGTTCCGCGTTCTCCTGGGCCCCCGCCCTTGGCTCCACGAACTCCTCGGCCGGTCGCCCGGCCTCGTTCGTCCGCTTCACGGCTACTATGGCGGAGTCTGACCCCTCGTCCCCGTGCATCATCGGCTTCGGCTCGTCGCCTTCCCGATGCGGACCGCTTACCTCACGCGCGGCCAAGGTCGAGGTCTCCCGGTTTCCGGTCGAGGAGCTTACGTACATGCCAGGCTCTTCGACCCCGCAGGACCGGATATGCGCTCGCGTTGACGCGCATCCCCGTTTCGCCTTCCGCTGTGACAACGGCGTCGGCGTCCCAATTGATTCTTTCGCGGCTCAATGGCTGGCCTATACGCACCCCTGCCGACGCTTCGCCCTCGGCCTCGCGGCCGACGACGCACGGCTCGGGGCCGATGCGGTTCGCTATTCCTTCATCGTCGTGGACTTGCACCACCTACTCCTCGCCGGCCTCCCCGGCGCACCGTCACCGTAATCCCGTAATCCCAGCATGTGAGCCCTATCACTGCGCGAAGTCGCGAGATCAGGCAAAGCACAGCGAGATGAGTCTCAAGGGGAGTTTTCGTCATGTTATCCGTCAGCGTGTGCCTTCCTTGGCAAGGAGACCCCGAGCCAGGCCGATCGGCGCTCGATGAAAAACAGGGAACGTCGACCAAGCCTGCGGAGCATCCGCTTCGGTCCAGCGCACGATGGACCCCGCGGGCGATCACGCTTCCGAGAGGTGCTGGAGAGTTTTCCCGGCTGCAAAGCATGCAAGATGTTGAGACCGAACCCGCTTTGGATTAGGCGCTGCGCCGGCCATCACGCACGCAGAGATAGTCGACAAGCCGAGCGCAGGCGAAAGGACGAGCTGCAGCAGGATGACGTCGCTGTGGTCCTCTCGCGGCCCGCGGATGGCCCTGAGACGGTCGGCGACCGGCGCGGCTCTACCCAGACTAGGAACTCTCACTTCGCATCCGGCTCGCGCACGCGGCTAGAAGGAATTGACGCCTGTGAGGCTTGCGGATCTCATGGAAACGGCCGCCGTCGGCGGGGCGCTGGACGAAGCTGCGTCGGTTACGGTGACTGGGCCCTCCAATGCCTCAATGCGCAAGGTCAGAGGGCGCCCGCTTAAGGGCGGAGAAAAGGCAATTGCGGTCGCTGACTCAGGCATCGGCGGGCGGCGTCGCTGGCACCGCCGCGCCCCCATACGCCGCCTCGATCATCACGCCGGAAAGCGCGTCATAAACCGAAAGCCAGGCGCTGCGAACCTCGTCGGAGAAATCGGCGCCGAGGCTCCGCTCCAAAATCCACATGAGGGCGGCGCCGACCGACGCAAAATGTTCGGCTTTGACGCCGTAGCCGGCATGCCGGATTGCGAGCTCGCGCAGGGCGGGCTCGACCGAGTTGAAAGCGTCGAGACCGTTGACCGCCACGGTGAGCATGGACATGAACATGCGGCCCTGCTCGTCCATGTCGCCATGAAAGAGTGGTCTAAGGTCGGGCGCGATCTCAAACAGGCGCTCGTAGAACAGCCCGCCGGTCTCGTCGCCGATCGGCGCGATCTTGGCGAATGACGATTGGACGAGATCGACGTCTTTCGGAAGTCATGGGATCGCGTTCCTCTTCGCGACGGTGACGGCGCCTGTCGGCGGTCGCGCTGCAGCCGCCTCGCGACCGCCGGGCCTTTACGATAGATCGGCGCCGACGCCATAGCGATAGCATTCGCCGCGCCGAGTTCCGAGCGATTACGGTTGGGAGTACGGTAACGCTTACTTCAATTACGGTGACGCGACCGTGTACTGAACCCCCAAAGTGAGACACATCCGAATTGAGTGACACGGCCTGTTAGGAGGCTCCATGTCACAGCAAGGGATGCGCACATTTTCGACCGAGTTCAAGCAAGCGGTGGTTCTTCGGCTCGAGGCTGGGGAGCGGATAGCGGCGGTCGCGGACGAGCTGAAGATCAGGCGCAAGCTGCTTTATGAATGGCGGGAGGCCTATCGCAAGCTTGGCGCGGCCGGGCTGAACCGCAAGCGCGGTCGTAAGCCGGGCGGCGCCCGCGCCAGTCCGGCCGCTGCGCCGGCTACGCCGGCTCCGCTGACCGACCTGGCGCAAGCGCAAGCGCGGATCGCCGAGCTCGAGCGCAAGATCGGCAAGCAGCAGATGGACCTCGATTTTTTTCGCGAAGCCTTGCGGCTCATCGACGCGCGGGACCGGTCGTCTCGCGCGACGCCATCTACGCGGTCATCGAAGAAATGACCGCGCAGGAGACGCAAGGCGCCCCCTCGATCGAGCATCTGTGCCTGCTCGGCGGCGTGTCGCGCGCCGGCTTCTATCGCTTTGGCGAGGTTCGCGAGCCCAAGCGGACGGAGACGGATCTGCGCGACAAAATCCAGAAGATCGCGCTCGAGAACCGCTTCTATGGCTATCGGCGACACTTGCATCTTTCCCTGATGAGGGCGATTGTCATCGCGACGATCGCCTCCTCAGGAGCCTTCATGTCTCGCATCGGCCGGTTTGTCGTTCCCGATCTGCCGCATCATGTCACCCAGCGCGGCAAACCGGCGCGAGAAGGGTTACGGTGACGCGACCGGGATTATCTCTTCTCCGCCCCTACGCGCTGGCGCCCTCTGACCTTGCGAATTAAGGTATTTGCGGCGATCGCGGTAGGGACGCTCATTACTGAGCGCCCCCCGCACAGAACCGGACGGGCCCGATTAAGGCATCCGTCTCCCACCTTGGATGTTTGACGGCGAAACGTATTCGAGGCCACGGGTGGAGGATGCGTGGCGAGGGCAGCCAACGGTCGATGATCCCGCGCATCTTCGCCCACGTCGTGCAGTCCCTCTGGCTTCGGCGCTGGAGCGCGCGCCGCCACAAGTTTCCGACATGATGCTGGAAGGCGCTCAGGGCCGCGATGTTGGTGGGCACGGCGTGGTAATTATACCAGCCGGCGACCACGCGTCGCAGCCATCGTCCCTGTTCGGGGATCGGCGAGTGCCGCCGCCGTCGGAGTTCCTCCTTGAGTTCATGCAGCTTGGCGCGCATCCGGTCGCGTCGCGACTGCCGCCGAAGCAGGAAGCCGCCGCGCCGGGTGCGTCCGCAGATATGCGTGAAGCCCAGGAAGTTGAAACTCTCCAGCTTGCCCAGGCCGCGCCGCTCGCGGTTCGCCGCCGCAGAGCGGCCGAACTCGATGAGGCGCGTCTTTTCCTGATGCAGCGTCAGCGCGAACCGCGCCATCCGCTCGTTCAGCTCCGCCCGGAACCGCTCGGCGTCGGCCTTGTGCTCGAAGCCGGCGACGATGTCGTCGGCGTAACGCACGAGGATGACGGCGCCTTGGGCGTGGCGTTCTCGCCATTGTTGCGCCCAGAGGTCGAAGACGTAATGCAGGTAGATGTTCGCCAGCAGGGGTGAGATCACCGCGCCTTGCGGCGTTCCGGTCCCCGTCGGCGTCACCTGCCCGTCTTCCATCACCCCGGCCTTCAGCCATTTGCGGATCAGGCGGATCACCCGCCGGTCGCCGATGCGATGCTCGACGAAGCGGATCAGCCAAGCGTGCTCGACCGCATCGAAGAACCCCGCAATGTCGGCGTCCAGCACCCAGTTCACCCTCGTGCTGTCGATTCCGACCCATCGCGCGTCCAGCGCGTCATGCTGGCCGCGTCCGGGGCGAAACCCATACGAGAATCCGAGGAAGTCCTCCTCGTAAACCGCATTCAGCACCTCGACCAGCGCGCGCTGGACGATCTTGTCCTCCAGCGCGGCGATGCCGAGCGGGCGCTGCCGCCCGTCGGGCTTCGGGATATACCGACGCCGCGACGGTTGCGCCCGGTAGGCTCCCCGGTGGATTCGGCCGTGCAGGTCCTCGAGGCGAACCTCGAGATCATGGCCGTAATCCTCCCACGTCACGCCATCAACGCCGGGGGCCGCCTCGCGCTTGAGCGCGAAGTAGGCTTCCCGAAGCTGGTCGGCGTCGATGTGGTGCAGGAGCGCGGTGAACCGTTCCTCCTTCTTCAGCCTTGCCGTTTGCCGTACGCGGTCCAGGCCGTGGGACGCGCCTTGCCGGCTCGGTGTCCGGGGCGCGCCGTCCTGTTCCGCGTTCTCCTGGGCCCCCGCCCTTGGCTCCACGAACTCCTCGGCCGGTCGCCCGGCCTCGTTCGTCCGCTTCACGGCTACTATGGCGGAGTCTGACCCCTCGTCCCCGTGCATCATCGGCTTCGGCTCGTCGCCTTCCCGATGCGGACCGCTTACCTCACGCGCGGCCAAGGTCGAGGTCTCCCGGTTTCCGGTCGAGGAGCTTACGTACATGCCAGGCTCTTCGACCCCGCAGGACCGGATATGCGCTCGCGTTGACGCGCATCCCCGTTTCGCCTTCCGCTGTGACAACGGCGTCGGCGTCCCAATTGATTCTTTCGCGGCTCAATGGCTGGCCCATACGCACCCCTGCCGACGCTTCGCCCTCGGCCTCGCGGCCGACGACGCACGGCTCGGGGCCGATGCGGTTCGCTATTCCTTCATCGTCGTGGACTTGCACCACCTACTCCTCGCCGGCCTCCCCGGCGCACCGTCACCGTAACCCGGCGCGCAAGCGCGCGCTCCTATATGCAGTCGGCTCCGCCAGGGCGGTCGCCCGTGCCGGCCTGTCGGACCTTGAGAGGACGCCCGGCCTCAATGCGTCGACGGCGAAAGTCGTGTACGACTTTTTCCATGCGGCTGCCGGGGGATGACGGCCGCCGGCACCTTCATCCCACCCGGAAGGCCCCACGCCTGTCATTGCATGCAACCTCGAGCGAAAGCGAAGCGGGAAGGATTTTGGTCCAGCTTGACAGCTTCGAGGCTTACAAAATCACCTGCCAATCCGTGTGCGAACCGGTTCGGGTTTTACCTTACGACTCCTTGGCGCATCCAGGTCGTTCGAGACTACGACGGCACGAGGCGCCCCGAGAGTGCGATGCAAAAAAAGATTCCGTGCACTGCAAAAAGGGCCTATGCTGGGATGCGCTACGATTGGATCCTACAACAACATGGCCGATTCCGCTCCAACCACGATCAAGAAATACGCCAATCGCCGGTTATATAACACAGCTTCAAGCACATATGTCACATTGGCGGACCTCGCCAAGATGGTGAAGAGTGGCGAAGACTTCGTCGTGTTCGACGCCAAGACCAATGAGGACATTACTCGGTCCGTCCTTACTCAGATTATCTTTGAACAGGAAGGCATTGAAGGTCAGTCTCTTCTGCCAACAACTTTTCTTCGACAGTTAATTCGGTTTTACGGTGACAGCATGCAAGCCCTCTTGCCCAGCTATTTGGAGTTCTCCATTGATCAATTCAACGGCGAAAAGCAGGCAATAAGCGATGCTGCAAGCCGGATCTTTAGCACGGGCGCATTTACACCAAACTCGTTCAATGCGTTACAAGAATTGACCCAAAAAAACTTGGCCGCTTTCCACCAGGCTTTAGGCATTTTTTCACCATTCGCAACCGCAGTATCTGCGGCGGAACCGCGGCAACCCGCGGCTAACCCTTTAGAAGAAATAGATAAGCTACGAAGTCAACTCATGGAAATGCAGAAGAAGGTTGAGTTGTTAGTAAAAAAAAGCTAGATCGCCAACCTGTTGATCCACAACATACCAGGACTTCAATTACTCTAGTTGACGATTGTTCCTATATGTCAAGACTAAATTTGATTGACATTAAAATAGATTTACGAGATCATCGCAACTCCTACTTTTAGAATCGCTGAAACAAGACCACCGATTCTAAAAGTAGGAGTTGTTGCATCGTTCAAGGGCTGTCCCGGCTTTTTATTGACGAGTATTGGGGGGATCGCGAAGTTCGTGAGGGATTCGAGGAGGACGTTCCAGGAGGGAAAGACGACGTCGGCGGTCAGCGTGAGGTCGAGAACAGGACAAACTAGTCGGCGGCGACGACGCGTCCGTGTCTTTCAGAGTTGGCCGCGACCGACGGCCCTGGGCGTGCACGGATTTTCGATAGCAGGTCGGAGGCCTGGCGGATCGGTCCGGCTTTCTTCCAACCTCCCGGCGGATACACGCGCCCAACACGCGCCCGCTGCGGGATTGACAGTCATCGACATCGGCCTTAGCCGAGCACATGATGACTGCGCTGGTGCGGCAAATTGCCGGTCTTGACGAAATCTCCGGTCGTTATGATGCGATTTTATGCGACATTTGGGGTGTTCTGCACAACGGAATGGCCTCATTTCCGGACGCGTCGGGTTGCTTGGCTTCATTCCGACGTAGAGGCGGCGTAGTCGTTCTCATCACCAATGCCCCTAGACCGGCAGCGGTTGTGCGTCGTCAATTGGTGAAGCTCGGAGTCTTTGCCCACGCCTTCGACGCCATCGCGACATCTGGCGACGTGACTGTTCAACTGATTGTGGAAAGAATTGACAATCCCGTACTTCACATTGGACCTGCGCGAGATCTTAGCCTATTCAGCGCGGTTGAGGAGGCGGCTGGTCGGCGGCCGCCTCTGGTTCCGCTCGAGGACGCACGTTACGCCCTGTGCACGGGGCTGCGAGATGAACTCGAGGGAGACGCCGAACGACTACGAGACCGAACTTTGCGCTCTTGCGACTCGCTCAATGACCTTGCTATGCGCCAATCCGGACGTTGTCATTCATCGCGGCGACGCCCTTATTTATTGCGCGGGCGCATTGGCTCGCAGATACGAGGAACTCGGCGGCTCGGTCATCTACGCAGGCAAGCCTTATCTCCCGGTCTACCAACGAGCAATGGCGCTTGCCGACTTGGCTCGCGGCTCCCGGATCGACAAGCGACGGGTGTTAGCCATCGGGGATGGAATGAGGACCGACATCATCGGGGCGGCTGACGCCGGATTTGATTCGCTCCTCATCACCGGGGGAATCCACCGTGACGCGCTGCATGGCGAGGCGATTTGCTCTTTGGCGGATCCCGATGAACTGCAAAATCTTTGCCGCGACTGCTCAGTTTGGCCGATTGCGGCAATGCCGGCGTTACGATGAGCCCGCTCATGTTCATCGAATCCTCCAAAATCACCATTATGCGGATCGGGCGTCTCCCTGCTTAGCCTCGATACGAACTCCACCGAATGAGGAGGCTAGGAGTGTATGCAGAAGCCCTTGTTTCAGACCTATTACTTCGAGGATCTCGCGGTCGGCATGCGGGAGACGATCCGAAAAACTGTCGAGAATGAGGACGTCATTGGGTTTGCCGAGTTATCCGGCGATCACAATCCCATTCATCTATCGGAACACTTCGCACGCAAGACACGATTCGGCGGCCGAATTGTCCACGGACTGTATACGGCTAGCCTCATTTCCGGCGTGATCGGCATGCGTCTCCCGGGCCCGGGAGCCATTTATATTTCTCAGACGCTAAATTTTGTTGGTCCAGTCAAGATAAGCGACGTACTCGACGTCAGCGTCGAAGTGGTCGAGTTGACTGAGAAGGGACGACGGGTGCGGTTGAAATGCGAATGCCGCGTCGGGGACAAGGTTGTCTTGGAAGGAGAGGGCGTCTTGAGCGTACCGCCAAACCCGAAGTTGAGGCACTCAACAGCTTGACCGCCTGGGGAGCCGAGTGCAGTTTTGGAGAGCGATTGCACTGCAGCAGCGGCAGGACGTCGTGACGAGCGGCTTTGTGGTCGCTACGGACCCGATTTCGTCGCCCGCCGGGCTCGAAAGCGCCGTGTACGCGATCGGAAACTTCGACGGCCTTCATCTTGGCCACCGAGCGGTGATTGATCGGGCGATCTTCTTGGCGAAGGAACTTGACGCGCCAAGCGCCGCGCTCACGTTCGAACCACACCCGGCAGACCACTTCGCAAAGCGCCCTGTCGCCTTTCGACTGACGCCGCCGGAGCTGAAGGCCTCTCTTTGCGAGCGGCTCGGACTGTCGGGGATTGTTTTCTTGACCTTCAATGCAGAACTTGCGGCGATGAGCGCAGAGGAGTTCGTCAAGTCGGTGCTCGTCGATCGGCTTAGCGCCCAAGCAGTCGTGGTCGGATGGGACTTTCATTTCGGCAAAGGCCGCCTTGGTACGGCCGGGTTTCTCGCCGACGCCGGGGCGCGATACAGCTTCGTGGTGGACGTCGTTGGCAAGATCGAGGAAGGTACGGGTGAGGCTGCTCAAATCGTGTCGTCGACGGCAATCCGGAGAGCGCTCGAGCGCGGCGATGTCGCTGCCGCCGCGCGTGGATTAGGCCGCCTCTATTCCGTGTCAGGAATTGTGATACCGGGTCAACGGCTCGGGCGAACGCTCGGCGTCCCGACGGCCAATTTGACCGTCGCGCCGACCAATCGCTTGGCGCATGGCGTCTATGCGGTTCGCGCTATGGTCGGAGGCGAATCTCATCCCGGCGTCGCGAGTTTCGGCGTTCGACCCACAATAGACAACGGACCGCCGTTGCTCGAAGTCCATCTGCTCGACTTCGACGGCGAACTCTACGGACGCGCAATGACGGTCGAATTCGTCGGGCGAATCAGAGAGGAGCGCAGGTTCGAATCGCTCGACTTGCTCGTGTCCGAGATGCATCGCGACAAGGATCGCGCACGCGCGATCCTCGCGCGTCAAGGCTAGCCGCCATTTGGCGATTTGCGACGGATCCTTTAATTGGCTCGCTTTCGCTCGGGAACCCGATGTGGCCGTCTCCATGACTGAAGATCCGGACCAAGGCTTCGACTACTCGAAAACGCTCTACCTACCGAAAACGGATTTCCCGATGCGGGCGGGTCTGCCGCAGAAAGAGCCTGAAATCCTCGCCCGCTGGGAGCGGGAAAATCTGTACGGCGCGCTTCGCCAGAATGGAAGAGGGCGCCCGAAATTTGTGCTGCATGACGGGCCACCCTACGCCAACGGCAACATCCATATTGGACATGCGCTCAACAAAATCCTCAAGGACATTGTTGTCCGCTCGAAACAGATGGCGGGCAAAGAATTGAACTACGTGCCGGGCTGGGATTGCCATGGCTTGCCGATTGAATGGAAGGTTGAGGAGGAGTTCTATCGTAGAAAAGGCAGGACTAAGCCCGATTTTTTGGATCCGCACGCGATCATCGCATTCCGGCAGGAGTGCAGGGCCTATGCAGAGCACTGGATTTCTGTGCAGCGCGAGGAATTCAAGCGGCTGGGGGTGCTAGGGGACTGGAATCACCCCTACACGACCATGAGCTATTCCGCTGAAGCTCAAATCGCCCGAGAGATCTTCAAATTTGTCGCGAACGGCCTGCTCTACCGCGGTTCCAAGCCGGTTATGTGGAGCGTGGTCGAAAAGACGGCGTTAGCCGAAGCCGAAATTGAATACGAGGATTACACAAGCGATACGATTTATGTCGCGTTTCCAATCGAGGGGGACGCTGCAGCGATTGTCATTTGGACGACGACGCCGTGGACGATTCCCGGAAATCGCGCCATCGCCTTCTCTCGCCGCATAACTTACGGCCGTTATCGCGTGACGGATGCGCCCGGTGACAACTGGGCTAAGGTGGGCTCGACCTACATCCTCGCACAGTCACTCGCCCAAAGCGTTTTTTCTTCGGCGAGGGTTACGGCCTTCGAATTCCTTGGTGAGGTTGACGCCGCAGCGCTGGGGACAATGGCCTGCGCTCACCCCCTACACCGCCATGGTTACGGCTTTCTCGTCCCTTTGCTCGCGGGGGACCATGTGACCGACGAGAGCGGGACTGGCTTCGTCCACACCGCCCCCAGCCATGGGCGCGAGGACTTCGAGCTTTGGATCGCAAACCACAGGGTGCTTGCTGAGTGCGGCATCGATACCCGGATCCCGCATACCGTCGACGAAAATGGCGCGTTCACCCTTGAAGCTCCGGGCTTTGAGGGCAAGCGGGTGATAACCGACAAGGGTGATAAAGGCGACGCGAACGACGCCGTCATCAAGGCGCTGGTCGAGGCGGGCGCGCTGATCGCTCGAGGGCGACTGAATCACCAATATCCTCACAGCTGGCGTTCGAAGAAGCCGATCATCTTCCGCAACACTCCGCAATGGTTTCTAGCCATGGATAGGCCATTCGCGAATGCGCGAAACGGTCAGACGCTTCGGGCAATCGCAATCGATGCGATCGAGCATACGCGATGGGTTCCATCGGCCGGTGAAAACCGAATCAAGGGCATGGTCGCGAGCAAACCGGATTGGGTGCTATCCCGGCAGCGCGCCTGGGGCGTGCCGCTGCCGATTTTCGTTCGCAAGGGCGGGCACGAAATCCTGTTCGAGGAAGATGTCAATGCCCGGATCGCCGACGTGTTCGAAAGGGAAGGCGCCGACGCCTGGTTTGCCGAGGGCGCCAAGGCGAGGTTCCTTGGAGCGGAACACAGGCCGCACGACTACGAAAAGGTCAACGATCTTGTGGAAGTGTGGTTCGACTCCGGTTCGACCCACGCCTTTGTCCTTGAAGACGCCGTGCGCTTTCCCGGTTTGGCCGGGATCCGACGCAAAGTAGACGGTGGCGCGGACGAGGTGATGTATCTTGAGGGGTCTGATCAGCACCGAGGCTGGTTTCAGTCCTCCCTTCTCGAAAGCTGCGGAACGCGAGGACGAGCGCCGTTCGACATTGTGCTGACGCACGGATTCACCCTCGACGAGAAGGGTCGCAAGATGTCCAAGTCCCTCGGAAACCAAACCTTTCCGCAGGACGTGGTTCGCGCGTACGGCGCGGATATTTTACGCCTGTGGGTGGCCAGCGTCGACTATTCCGATGACCAGCGCATTGGTTCCGAAATCCTTAAGGCCGTCTCGGACAACTACCGCAAGTTGCGCAACACGATCCGCTGGATGCTCGGAACGCTCGCGCATCATGACCGCGAGGACATTGTTGGATTTGAGCGGATGGCTGACCTTGAACGGCTTATGCTTCACAAGCTCGTTGAGCTAGATGGCAGAGTACGCGAAGCCTTTGACAGCTTCGACTACGCGCGGATGATTGCTGCGCTGACCGCCTTCATGAACGCCGATCTGTCCGCGTTTTATTTCGACATTCGCAAGGACGCGCTCTACTGCGAGGCGCCGTCGAGCGTTAAGCGGCGCGGGGCCCTAGAGGCGATCGAACACATCTTTCGAGCGGTGACGATCTGGCTCGCCCCGGTACTCGTTTTCACGACTGAGGAAGCGTGGGCGACGCGCGATCCCTCCCACCGTTCCATTCATCTTGAACAATTTCCAACCATTCCCGCGGAATGGCGCGACGACGCGATTGCGAAAACTTGGACCACGATTCGCGCTCTTCGCTCTGCGGTCACAGGAGCGATCGAGATAGCGCGCGCCAGCAAGGAAATCGGATCCTCGCTTGAAGCTGCGCCAATAGTCTATCTAAGCAGGCCTGAACATATAAAATCCTTAGAGGGGGTCGATTTCGCTGAGGTGTGCATAACGTCGGATATTACGATCGAGACGGAGACGCGAGCTCCCGAAGGGGCATTTCGCCTGTCGGAAATGCCCGATGTCGCCGTTGTCGTAAAGCGCGCGAGGGGCGTGAAGTGCGCCCGCTCGTGGCGCTACTTCGATCCATCGACCGCTTCAGCCGACTTTCCGGAAGTCAGCCCGCGCGACGCGGCAGCGCTACGCGAGCTCCGAGCGCTTGGCCTTTTCCAGTGAACCTTCGCTGGCTCGGCGGTGTTGTTGCCCTAGGTGTCTTTGCAGCCGATCAGGCGGCAAAGATCGCGGTGCTTGCCAGATTTGATGAATCGGCCCGGAATTCGATGGCCCTCGGGCCATTTCTCGATCTGGTCCTGCGGTGGAACCGGGGCATCTCGTTCAGCCTGCTCGTCCAGGATTCCGCCGCGGGGCGCACGGTTCTGCTCGGCCTCACAGTCGCGGCAGTCGCGCTATTGGTCTGGTGGCTGTGGAACTGCCACACAATTTTTGCGGTGACCGGGCTTGGGGCGATCATCGGCGGGGCTCTCGGCAACGCATTTGACCGGCTGGCTCATGGGGCCGTTGTCGACTACCTCGATTTGCACCCTTTCGGACAACATCTTTTCGTTTTCAACTTGGCAGACGGAGCGATTAACATCGGCGTGCTGCTTTTGGTGATCGACGCCATTTTCGGATCGCGTCGGGCAGGTGGTCGAACGCCTGCGGGGTCACAAAGTGGATCAAATCTGAGCTGATGAAAGCCCAATTCGCAAACGAGCCGATGCCGGCCGTCACGGAATAGCCGAATTTGGCGGCGAATAGGTGCCAAATCCTGAACAGTCCGAACAGCTAAGACCGCGGGGGTAAGAGGAATGAATTCGAGCTTGCGTGGAACTATGCTCGCGGCGTCGTCGATTCTGTTCTGCCTCTGCACGGATTTCGCGAGAGCAGGGGATGATGGGGCCGCTCCCCTTTGGGTTGGGATTGGTTCAATCTTCGGACCGGCGCTCGGGTTGACCAAGGATACGAAGGCGCCGATCGACTACCGGGAGCATGGCAAAATCGTGTTGCCGCCGAGAATGGATCTTCCTCCGCCGGCGGTTACTCACACAGTCGGAGACTGGCCTGTCGATCAGGAAATCCAACGCAGGAAGCTTGCAAAGGATGAGGCCAAGAAGGAAATTGCCGGTCAAGGGGATGCGCGGTTGCGATACACCCATCCATTCCCGAACGCTCCGGTTACCATCCGTGCCGCCGACCAGTCGGGGCCCGATGGGGCTGCTCCGGAGGGCAAAGTCGAGAGCTCGTCGGTTCTTGGGAACCTAAACCCGATGAGCTGGGTTGGAATGGGCAAGAGTGTTCCCCTTGGATCCGAGCCGAACCGCGAGTGGCTGACCGATCCCCCGACGGGTTATCGGGCCCCGGTTGGACCCGTCGGACAGTCGGGAACCCGATAATCTATTCAGCCTGAAACCTGAAACGTCTTAAGACGTCGGCATCTCGACAGGTTGAAAATTCTGACTTTGAACTTCCGTCGCACCCAGGCCAGTAGCGTAAGATTTACGTACCGGAACAGTGCGGACAGCGCCGAGGGCGTGTACCGCCCGTAATAGGCAATCCACCCCCGAAGGAGCGGATTGAGCTTCCGGGCGATGTCGGCCAACGACACCTGCGTACTTCGCCGAATGTTCAAGTCCCGGATCGCCGCGCGCATCGCCTTCAGTGCCGTGGGACTCACCGCCGGCGTGAATCCGCCGACCACCTTTCGGTCTGACGGACGCAGGACCCGTCGGGGCCGGAAGCAGTACCCGAGAAAGTCAAACTTGACGTTCGGATGCATGCCCCGGTGGCCTGTGACCTTGCAGTAGACGATCCTTGTTTTGGTGGGATGCAGTTCGAGCCGACATTCCGACAACCGGGCTTGGAGCGCGGTCTTGACCGCTTCCGCTTCGTGCTCAGTCCGGCAATGAACCAGCCCATCATCCGCGTACCGACACCATGGGAGGTCCGGGTAGGCCCGCCGCATCCAGTGATCGAATGCGTAATGCAGGAACAGGTTGGCAAGGATCGGGCTGATCACGCCCCCTTGTGGGGTGCCGCGATCTCGCGCGATCGTTGTTCCGTCCTGTTCCATGGGCGCTGTCAGCCATCTTTCGATATAGATCAGCGCCCACTTGCACTTCACATGTTTCCGAACGGCCTTAAGCAGCAGGTCGTGCGTGATGTTGTCGAACAGACCTTTGATGTCGAATTCAAGGACCCAGTCATATTTCCAGCACCGCTTGCGCGTGACGCCTACCGCATCCAGCGCCGATTTATTCGGCCTGTAGCCGTAGGAGTCCGACAGGAATATGGGATCGAGATCCGGCTCAATCAGTTGTTTGACCACCATCTGCGCGATCCGGTCGCTTACGGTGGGCACACCCAAAATCCTTTCGCCCCCACTCTTCTTAGGAATGGAGACAGCGCGGACTGGCGGCGGAAAGTAGGTTCCCGAGCTCATCCGATTCCAGATCTTATAAAGGTTTCCCTTCAAGTCGGCCTCGAATGCCTCGATCGTCTGACCATCCACGCCGGCCGCACCCTGGTTGGATTTGACCGCTTTATAGGCTTCGTACACTCGCCACTTCTCGATCAAGAAGGGCTTGTTCGTCGTATTTGTCGTCGTCATCCTGTTCCCAGTTGCTTCGATCCCTACGACCACCTGACTCGGCCCCTTCGCTCCAGCCCCATTACGAAGCCTTCCTCGCTACTATAGGCCGATCCGACTCAGCTCTTGGCTTCGGTACTCTCGCCTCGCGGTGTGCGCCGCTTGTGCTTCTCCCTTGGCATCCAAGAGCTGGTTCCCGCAGTTCCGCGCAACAGCCTGTGTCCGGCTCCCGCCCCCTATACGCCGGTCGCCGCCCGCCCGGTCATCAGGCTCTCGGCGGGCTGATCCCAGAGATGTGGACCGCCTCTGGTTTTGACGGCACGTATGGTTATCGACGCGTCTTCGAGGGTTTGCTTCCGCTCGGCTTCCGGACACCCACCTGCCCCAGATCCATCCCGGGACTTTTGATCCGACGTTCACCACCACGGCTTTTGACCGCAGCAGCTCGGACTGGTTTGAGACCTGCTCCTGAAAGCCGATCCCGATGGGCCTACCATCATCTCCTGCGCAGCTTCACGCCACGGTTCAGCGTTCAGTTCATTGCCGAACTCCTTTCCGTGCCTCTGCGGCACACGCCCACATGCCCACAGGCGCGCCACCAAGCGGATTTAAGCGGCGTTTTTCGCGTCCCGGATCGCTCCTTTCTGGTGAGCGGCCGATGCAGCGCGGCCGTAAGACGGCGGCGAGCCATCCGGTAGGATGGACCTTGACCCTCGCCTTGACGAAGGCGGCCGCAGCTCTCCGGGATCTGCAGGTTGAGCGGCGGTAGACGCAATTGTCGTTGCCGACCTGCGCTCCTCCTGCACGCACAGGATCTCATCGAGTCGACGCCCGGGATCTGGGTGAAGGCCGAACCGAGCTGCGCCAGCGCGACCGCGAAGCGCTCGTTGTGGCGGCAGATAGACCTCGCAGATGAACGCGTTGGCCGCCTCGATCGCCGTGATCCCAGCGAGCTTGAGCTCCTTCACCAGCCGCTCCTGCAAGTCTGGAACGCCCGTTCCGAGCGCCCGCGCGCCTGCAGCGAATAAGCCCCGATATGCTCGACGCCGAGTTGCTCGAGCGCCCAGCCCACCTGCGTCAGGCAGCTGCAGTCGATCTTGCCGCCCGCCTCAGCGGTATGGAAGTAGTGTGAACCGCGATCCGTATAGAAGCTCATCAGCAGCCCGTGAGCCCCGAACGTCTCTTTCAGCGCCCGGAACGTCGAAGCCGTACCCTCCTCCTCGACCAGAACCGCCGAATAGATCGCCCCGGTCGCGTCGTCCAACGTCGCAATGAGATCGAGCGCCAGCTGGCCTTCGAGCCAGACGTGTCGCGAGCCGTCCTGATGCAGCATCATCCCCTGCAACAACCAGCGCTCCCACAAAGGCGGCGGCAGCGAAACCAGCTATCCTGCGCGAAGATTTGCCGCAGGTCGGCGTGGTCTGCATGGCGCGGGATCAGCCGCCGGTGGTTGCGACCAAGCAGCTCAGCAAGCTGAACGCGACTCGTTTGCCGAAATGCGAGCGGCGGTGTTTGCCAGGAAGCGGAAAGCGCTAGCGTACATGTGTTTGGCCGGATGATGCTGGCGGGGCGTGCGAGCAGGCATCTCAGCGCAGGCGTTCGTCCCTAAGCGGGCTGACGGGACGCACAGGGGCTTCCGGTGCGACGAATATGGCGGGAGCCGTGTGAAAAGTGCTCGAAGTCCGGGCGGACGCTCACGATTGTCTGCGGCCCGGCGAGACATCAAAGTGGAAAACCGGAAAAGGCAATGAGACCAGGTCAAAACAAGCGAATGCGCGGCCGGCCCTCCAACAACCGTCGAGGGCCTAATCCGTTAACGCGATCTTACGAATTGAACGGTCCCGACGTGAAAATTCGAGGAAACGCGCAACATGTCGCCGAGAAATACCTTCAGCTCGCGCGAGATGCCCATACTGGAGGCGATCCTGTCGCCGCCGAGAACTACTTGCAACACGCCGAGCATTATTACCGATTGATCGCTGCGGCCCAAGCTGCTCAGGCGATGGCGCAGAGCGGTCAGCAGCGAGCGGCGGAAGAAGGTGAGGCTGGCGAGTTCGACGAGGGCGACGATTTTACTGCAATGTCTGACCGGTTCGCTTCTCCTTCCGAGCGCGCGGGACCTTACCAGCAACAAAACCATGGATTTCAGGGGCCTCCGACCGCCGCTCCAAACGCCCCACAGCCATATGTCGAGCGGCAGCAATTTGAACCGGATAATCGACCCGGCCAGCATGATCGAGGGGGTTATCCGGTTCGGCAGGACCGGCAGGGCAACCGCTTTCCAGACCGCGGACCCCGTCCCGACCGCCAGTTCGGAGAGCGCAACGACGGATACCGTGACAATAGGCAGAATTGGGATGAACGTCAGCGCGAGTTCCGTCCCCATCGAGATGCTTCTTCTCTGTCTCCACGGGAAACGGATGCCGAAAGCATACCGGCAGCCGCACTTCCGTCGTTCATAACCGGAGAGCCGAAATCGGGCGTTTCGGACTCGGACACCGTTCCTGTTTCCGAACAAGTCGCAACTCCAACGGATCAGAATGCAACCGAGACAGGGGCGGGATTTGGCGGGACATCGCCGAGCGACACCGTTTTTCCAGGTCGAGGGCGACGCAGGCGGCTACGATCGCCCTATGGTTTTAGCGCCCGTCAAGCCGCTGAAGACGATCTCGAAGCGCCGAACGCCAATACAGTTAGCGACGAAACCCCTGCTTCCGATTAGAGATACGCATACTTCGCTCCGAGCCAACCAGCTCGACCCTGCATAACAAAGGGGGCAGCTTACGCTTCGGACCGAGAACGCAGGTCGGGCTATATGCGCGGCTGGCGATCATCGCGGAGTAAACTTTGACGGACATTCCCATCGGTATCGTCACGGTATCCGACCGGGCCTCGCAAGGCGTCTATGAGGACAGGGGCGGGCCCGGTATCGAAGCGGCGCTGCAGGATCTCCTCAGCTCGCCCTGGCGGCCAGTTCGCCGGCTGGTGTCCGACGAACGATCGGCGATCGAGGCGGCGCTTCGCGAACTCGCCGACCGCGAACGCTGCTCGCTCGTCTTAACGACGGGGGGCACCGGCCCGAGCCCGCGCGACGTCACGCCCGAAGCGACGGAGGCGGTGTGCGACCGGCTGTTGCCTGGCTTCGGCGAACTGATGCGGGCAGCGAGCCTCGTTGAGGTCCCCACCGCGATCCTGTCGCGTCAGATCGCGGGCACACGCGGGTCGAGCCTCATCGTCAACCTCCCGGGCAGGCCGACAGCGATTCGCACCTGCCTCGACGCCATCTTCGCCGCTGTTCCCTACTGCATCGATCTCATCGGCGGCGACCGGTTGGAGACAAACCCCGAATTCTGCAAAGCCTTCCGGCCAAAGTCATGAACGTTGCTGCCGGAGCGCCACGTAGCCGAAAACGTTAGCGTTTGCCGACGCGTCCCGGTAACTGGTGTAAAAAGAAACGGGATTTCTCAATGTCCGCCGCTGTTCAAACCCTTGAGCCGGAAACGGAGGTCCGAGCCGCGATGCGGCGCATCGGAGCCGAGGCTCGCGCGGCCGCGCGCGTTCTCGGCAATGCCTCGGCGGAGCAGAAGAATCGTGCCTTGACGGCGAGCGCCCGCTTCCTTCGGGAACGCTCCGCGGGAACGCTTGCCGCGAACGCGCGCGATCTCGCGGATGGCCGCGCGAAAGGCCTGACGCCTGCGTTCCTGGACCGCTTGGCGCTGAACGAAACACGCATCGAGGCGATGGCGCGGGGTCTCGAGGAGGTGGCGTCGCTGGCCGATCCGGTTGGGCGGGTGCTGGCGACATTCACCCGACCGAATGGACTCGTCATCGAGAGGGTGGCGACGCCGCTTGGCGTCGTCGGAGTCATCTACGAGAGCCGACCGAACGTCACTGCGGACGCTGGCGCTCTCTGTCTGAAGAGCGGCAATGCTGCGGTGCTGCGCGGCGGCTCGGACAGTTTTCACTCGTCGGCTGCGATCCACGCCTGCCTTGTCGAGGGCCTCAAAGAGGCTGGCCTTCCCGAATTGGCCATCGCACGCGCGCCTTTCACCTCGCGTGCCGCGGTCGGCGAGATGCTGGAGGGCCTCGGCGGAGCGCTGGACGTTATCGTTCCACGGGGCGGAAAGAGCCTAGTGGACCGGGTGCAGCGCGAAGCGAGGGTGCCCGTCTTCGCCCACCTCGAGGGCGTCGTGCACGTCTACGTCGACCGGGCGGCCGACCTACACAAGGCGGTCCGCATCGTCGTCAACGCCAAAATGCGACGCACCGGAATTTGCGGCGCGGCGGAGACGCTGCTCGTTCATCGGAGCGCTGCGGACCGCATGCTGAGACCGCTGATCGAGGCGCTCGCGCAGGCGGGCTGCGCGGTGCGCGGCGATGCGGTCGTGCAGCAGGCGGATGCGCGCGTGAAGGCTGCGACCGAGGAGGATTGGCGGACCGAATATCTCGACGCGATCATCGCAGTCGGAGTCGTCGACAGCCTCGAGGCGGCGATCGACCACATCGAAACCTACGGCTCGCACCACACCGACTGCATCGTGACCGAAGACAAGGCGGCCGCGGAAAAGTTCCTCAAGGAAGTCGACTCGGCGATCGTCATCCACAACGCCTCAACCCAATTCGCCGACGGGGGCGAGTTCGGCTTCGGGGCGGAGATCGGCATCGCCACCGGGCGGATGCATGCGAGAGGTCCAGTCGGGGTCGAGCAGCTTTGCACCTTCAAGTATCGGGTGCGCGGCGACGGCCAGGTTCGACCCTGATGCCGTCGGGCGCTCGCACCCTTTAGATCGAACTTCCGAGAATGTTGAAGTTCCGAAATTACCTACGCAACGGAGCAGGGAATTTATTTGGCGAAAATCGCGTGAGCAGGGAAATCATCGCACCCTCGCTCAGGTCTACCAATGGCGGGTGCGGCAACACTCGGGCGCCTCCTTCGTGACCTTGGCGGTAAATCAATTCACCACCGAGTGACGTCACCGACTCCGTCGGCCGCGTTCACCGAGCGCGGCTACATTCTGACCGCGCCCCGCGTTCGCGCCTCTCGCTTGCGCCGCGACCTCGCAGGCCTTGCTATAAGACCCTATGCGCCCGTCCCTCCTCGATCCGCTGTTCGCTCCGGCCGAGACGCTGCCGGGGATCGGACCGAAGAACGCCAGATTGTTCGACCGCCTACTCGGCAAGCCACAGGGGGCGCGGGTGGTCGACGTGCTGTTCCATCTGCCCCATTCGACCCTCGACCGGCGTTCGCGCCCAAAAATCCGCGACGCGGTTCCGGGCACGATCGTGACCATCGAGGCGAAAGTCACGGAGCATCGGGAGCCGCCGAGCCCGCGCTCGCGCGCGCCGTTCAAAGTCTTGGTCGAGGACGACACCGGCGACGTCGAATTGGTGTTCTTTCTCGCCAATCACCAATGGGTACGCTCGCGCCTGCCGGTCGGCGCGACCCGATGGATTTCCGGCAAGCTCGAGATCTACGACGGATTCCGCCAGATCGTTCATCCCGACCGGGTCTTGAACGCGGAGGAATTCGCAAAACTTCCCGCCGTCGAGCCGGTCTACGGCCTGACCGAAGGGCCTGTTTCAGCGCACCGTCGCGCGCGCCGCCGAGGGCGCGCTGAAGCGCTTGCCGCGCCTGCCCGAATGGATCGGCGCCGAAACGCGCGATCGATTGAACCTGCCAGGCTTCGCCGCGGCGCTCGAGACGATGCATCGGCCGCAGACGCCCGAGGACATCGATCCGTCCGGCCGCGGCGCGACCCGCCTCGCCTACGACGAGCTGCTGGCCAACCAGCTTGCCCTTCTGCTCGCGCGCGCGAAAATGCGGACGATCGCGGGGCGGGCGCATGTCGCCGAGGGCGCGCTGGCGCGCCGCCTCGAGGCCGCGCTGCCATTCTCGCTGACCGGCGCTCAAGCCCGGGCAATCGATGAAATCCGCGGCGATCTGAGGGCCGAGAAGCGGATGATCCGGCTCCTGCAAGGCGACGTCGGCTCTGGCAAGACTGTCGTTGCGCTCCTCGCGATGGCGGACGTGATCGAGGCCGGACGGCAGGCGGCGATGATGGCGCCGACGGAAGTGCTTGCCCGGCAGCATTTTGAGCGGATCGCGCCGCTCGCTGAGAAGGTGAACTTGCGCGTCGCGCTGATGACCGGCCGCGACAGGGCCTCCGAGCGCCGCGACACGCTGGCGGCGCTAGCCGAGCGCGAGATCGACATCGCGGTCGGCACCCACGCGCTCTTCCAGGAAAGCGTCGTCTTCGCCGACCTTGGCCTGGCGGTCGTCGACGAACAGCACCGGTTCGGCGTCCGGCAGCGGCTGGCGCTGGCGTCGAAGGGGGAGGTGGCCGACCTGCTGGTGATGACGGCGACGCCGATCCCACGCTCGCTGGTGCTCGCCTATTTCGGCGACATGGACGTTTCCGCCCTGCGCGAGAAGCCGCCGGGGCGGCAGCCGATCGACACCCGCGCCATGCCGATCGAGCGGCTCGACGAGGTCGTCGTGGGGCTGTCGCGGGCGCTCGCTTCGGGGGCGCGCGCCTACTGGATCTGCCCCCTGGTGGAAGAAAGCGAAACGCTCGACGCAGCGGCGGCAGAGGAGCGCTACGACGCCTTGCGCGCCGTCTTTGGAGACGCCGTCGGATTGGTGCATGGCCGAATGGCCGGCGCGGAAAAGGACGCGGCGATGGAGCGCTTCCATCGCGGCGAGACCAGGATTTTGGTTGCGACCACGGTCATCGAGGTCGGCGTCGACGTGCCGGAGGCGACCATCATGATCGTCGAGCGCGCCGAGCGGTTCGGACTCGCACAATTACACCAGCTGCGCGGCCGAGTCGGACGTGGGGCCGGCCGCTCGAGCTGCCTCCTGCTTTATAAGGGCCCGCTCGGCGAGACGGCCCGGACGCGGCTCGAAACGCTACGGGCGACGGAGGACGGCTTTCGCATCGCCGAGGAGGATTTGCGCCTGCGCGGCGAAGGCGACGTGCTGGGCGCGCGTCAGGCCGGAGCACCCGGCTTCCGCTTCGCCAGGCTCGAAATCCACGGCGGCCTTTTGGCGCGGGCGCGCTTGGACGCGCGGGCGGCGCTCGAGAGCAGCGAAAGGCTGGCGGGCGACGAAAACCGGGCTCTCAGGCTGCTGCTCTATCTGTTCGAGCGCGACGAAGCGGCCCGGCTTGTCGAGGCGGGTTAGACCGGACACAGGCGTTCACGAAGAATTCTATTTTGAGAGTCGCCGAAAAAGAGCGAGAGGTGGCGCGATTCTTGGAGCAGATGGGCCTATGAGCGCAAAGCGGGTCGGCAGCATCGATTTCTGGCGCGGCGGCGTGCTGATCGCCATCCTCGTCGATCACATACCGGGCAACGTGCTCGAATTTTTCACTCCGAGGAACTTCGGGCTTTCGGATAGTTCCGAGGCTTTCGTTTTTCTCTCGGGAGTTTCCGTTGGAATGGTCTATCTGCCGCGGGCTCGCAAACATGGCCTCGCGGCCGTCGCGCGCGGCTGCCTTCAGCGCGCGTTGAAGCTTTACGGCGTGCATATGGCGCTGACCGTCGCGGCGCTGGCTATTTTCGCGCTGGCCTTCTGGGTGAGCGGCGTCGAGGACCTGATCGAAGCTCACGGCCGGTCGTTCGTCTTCAATTCGCCGATGACCGGCCTCACCGGACTCGCGGTGCTGAGCCACCAACTCGGCTACTTCAACATCCTGCCGCTCTACGTCGTCCTGATGCTGTGGGCGCCGCTGGCGCTGGCGTTGGCGATGCGCCATTCCGCCCTGGCGCTCGGGTCGTCGGTGGCAACCTACGTCGCTTCGCGCGCCTTCGGCCTTCATCTGCCGAACTGGCCCGAGACCGGCGGCTGGTTTTTCAATCCGTTCGCCTGGCAGCTCGCCTTCACGGTAGGGCTCGTCTGCGCCGTCGTCTGGCGCAACGGGCCGCCGCGGGCGACGCCGGTGCTGGTCGCCGCCAGCATCGCCACTCTCCTGCTGGCCGCATTGGCGACGACGAGCGGGGCGGGCCTGGCGCCCGGGCTTCGCGATGCGGCTTCGGCCCATCTCGACCTCGCCAAGCAGGACCTCGGGCTGGCGCGGCTCGTCCATTTCGCGGCGCTCGCTTATCTTATCGCCATTGCTCCCGGCCTGACGCGCGTAACCGACGGGCGGCTCGGTCGCGCGGTGCAGAGTCTTGGACGCAACGGTCTTGCGATCTTCGCCGCGGGCTCGCTGCTCACCACGCTGGGACAGGCGGCGCTCGTCGCGGCCGCGCCTTATACATCTGAAGGGGTTGAGCATCTGGCGGGACTGGCGTACACATTGGCGGGCGTCGCCGTCCTTTTCGCATTAGCTCGCTGGATCGAGTGCAGAAACACCTCCGCCCCGCCCTCCGGCGCCGGTTTTCCTTCCGCCGCCCCTCAGCCGCTTTAGCGTGCAGCGCGGTTGCATTGGCTTTCGTTTTCGCCGCGGCGTCGGCGCGTGCGGACGAGGCGGGCTGCCCCGCCGCCGCCTTGGCGCTCGCCTCAAGCGTGGCGAAGCTCGCGAAACTCGATAGCGGCGCAGACCGCAAGCTTGAGATTCTGGCGATCGGTTCGTCTTCTACCGAGGGAATCGGCGCAAGTTCGCCGGCGAACGCCTATCCGGCGCGACTTGCGGATGAGCTGACCCACGACGACGGCATCGCCGCGGACGTCAAGAACGCCGGCGTCGGCGGCGAACTGGCCGCCACGACCCTGCAGCGCCTGCAAGCCGTCTTGAAAACCCGCTGGGCCGAACTGGTGATTTGGCAGGTCGGCACCAACGATGCGCTCGTTGGCATCGACGAGAAGCTTTTTCGAGCCACGGTGGAAAGCGGCGTCGCTGCGGCCCGCACGGCCCGGGTCCCTCTCTTGCTTGTCGACCCGCAATTCACGCCGAAGGCTGCGGATGAGGCCCGGTACGAACGATTCGTCAAGATCGTCGACGACATCGGCGCCCGCGATCATGTCCCGGTTCTGTCACGCTACGCGATGATGAAACAGCGCGGGACGAAAGACGCGCGGGCGCTGCTGTCGCGCGACGGCCTGCACATGAACGATCTCGGCTACCGCTGTCTCGCCCATGCGATCGCCAGCGCGATCGAGAAGGCCGCCGCCGCCCCCAAGCTGTAGCCCTGGCGTGACGGAAAGGCGGCTTGACCGGGCCGTTCAGCGCAGTCAATGCCTCATCGATCAACGGCATTTCGAGAGGCGGGCGATGCAGCGTCGCGGCTTTGGGCGGCATGGAACGGTTTCGGCGGTCGGGTTCGGCTGCATGAGTTTCGGCGGCTTCTACGGACCGACGAGCGAGAGCGAGACGATGCGCGCGCTCGCGCGAGCGCTCGAACTCGGCGTCGACTTCTGGGACACCGCCAACGTCTACGGCGAGGGCGTCAGCGAGACGATGATCGGCAAGTTCCTGGCCGAGGACATTCTTCGGCGCTCGAGAATCACACTCGCGACCAAGTTCGGCATCCGTCGCGATCCCGACGGCAGGCGGGTGTTCGATAACAGTCCCGAACACATCCGCGCGAGCCTGGAGGGGTCCCTGAAAAGACTCGGGGTCGACCGCATCGACCTCTATTATGTCCACCGGGTCGACCCGCGGATCCCGGTCGAGGACACCGTCGGCGAACTTGCCCGCCACGTCAAAGCCGGGACGATCGGCGCAATCGGCCTCAGCGAAGTCGCGCCCGACACCCTCCGGCGCGCGGCCTCTGTGCACCCGATCGCGGCCGTGCAGTCGGAATACTCGCTGTGGACGCGCAATCCCGAGCTCGGACTCATTCAGGCCTGCGCCGAGGCCGGGGCGATCATGGTCGCGTTTTCGCCGGTCGGACGCGGCTATTTCAGCGGCCTCCTGCAGGAGGTCGAGACATTCGACGGAAGGGATTTCCGCCATACCAATCCGCGCTTTCGGGAGATCAACTGGCGGCGCAACCGCGACCGCCTGCCGCCCTATCTGGCGCTGGCCCAGTCGTGGGAGCGTGAAGCCCGCGACGCTCGCCGTCGCCTGGACGCTGGCGAAGGCGCAGCACATCGTGGCGATCCCCGGAACACGCAGCGCCGACCATCTCGCGGAATGCGCCGCTGCGGCTGACTTTGAACTCGACGCAGCGCGGCTCGCGGAGCTCGAGCGCGTCCTGCCGGTCGGCTTCGCCGCCGGCGAGCGCTACTCTGAACAGCAATGGATCGGCATCCAGAAGTACTGAGCCTCACCGGGGGGTGAACGGCGTGTGCTCCGGCGAGGGTTTGAACAGCGAGCGTATGCCGCCGAGGAGGCCGCGCGACGGTGGCCCGTCGATCAGCATCGACAGGTAGGATTTCGCCCATTTCTTGATGTCGTTCTTCAGCAGATGGGCGAGCATCGGCGCGTGGCGTTCGCACCGCTCCTCGAGCGGCATCGTCAACGCTCGCTTCAGCGCCGCAGCGACGGCGTCGGTCTCGTGGGGATTGACGATCAGGGCGCGATCGAGCTCCTTCGCCGCTCCGGCGAACTGCGACAGCATCAGCACGCCCGGGTCGCTCGGATCCTGGGCCGCGAGGTACTCCTTGGCGACGAGATTCATGCCGTCGCGCAAAGGCGTCACCATGGCGACCTCCGCGGCGCGGTACAGGCCGGCGAGCACCGTGCGCGAATAGGAGCGATTGACGTAGCGGATCGGCGTCCAGGCCGCGTCGCCAAATCGTCCGTTGACCTTGCCGATGAGGCCCGTTACCTCGCCTTCGATGTCGCCGTACTGCTTGATGTCGGACCGGCTCTTCGGCGTCAGCTGCAGCAGCGTGACCTTGCCGTGCCATTCGGGATTGAGCTCCAGGAAACGTTCGAACCCCTTGATCCGGTCCGGAATGCCCTTCGAATAGTCGAGTCGATCGACGCCGAGCACGAGCTTGTTGCCGCCGAGGCTCTCGCGCACCAGCTGGACCATCGCCGATCGACCGGCGTTGCGAGCCAGCCGCATGTAGGCTTTGGTCTCGATGCTGACCGGGAAGGCGCCGAGCCGTACAAAGCGGCCGTCGAACTCATAGCCGCCGCGGGTCTGATTTGCGCCCTGGGTCGAAAGGTAATGGCCGAAATTGTCGCGGTCGTTCTCGGTCTGGAAGCCGATGAGATCGCAATAGGTCAAACCTCCGAGAATTTCCCGGTGATGCGGCAGGGTCTGCAGGATATCCGGCGGCGCGCAGGGCGTGTGCAGGAAGAAGCCGATCCTGTTGCGATGGCCGCGCGAACGCAGTTCGCGGGCAAGCATCATCAGATGATAATCGTGGATCCAGACGATGTCGCTCTCGCTCACCAGCCCGCTCAGGCGGTCGGCGAACATGCGGTTGACCCGCATGTAGCCGCTCGCGTCGGCGCGCGAATAGTCCTGCAAGTCGACCCGGTAATGGAGAATTGGCCAGAGCACGCTGTTGGCGAGTCCGTTGTAATATTCCTGGATGTCGGTCTTCGACAGGTCGATCAGGACATAGGTGACCTTGTTGACTTCGACGATGCGCGGCTCTCCGGTCGGTTCGTCGGTCACCTCGCCGCTCCATCCGAACCACATGCCGGTGCGATTCTTGAGAGCGGCTTTGACTGCGACGACCATGCCGCCCGCGAGCGGGGCGCCGGGCGGGTCGGGGACCGCGACTCGATTCGAGACGATGATTAGCCGAGCGCCCATGCGTCCTCCCAACTCGACGACAATCGCGTCGCGGTGTTGATGATGCCCGCCATGGAGTAGGTCTGCGGCAGATTGCCCCAGAGCTCGCCGGTTTCGGGGTGGATGTCCTCCGACAGCAGCCCGAAAGCGTTGCGGCTGGCCAGGGTCTCTTCGAACAAGCCGCGCGCCTCGTCGGTTCGACCAATTCGATGCAGCGCGTCGATATACCAGAAGTTGCACGCCAGGAAGGCCGTCTCCGGCGCGCCGAAATCGTCGGGCACGACATAGCGCATGATCCGGCCCTTGCGCATGAGTTCGCGGCCGATCGCCTCGCAGGTCTTGATGAAGCGAACGTCGCCGGACGGGAGAAGCCCGAGCTCCGAAACGAGGAGGACGCTGGCGTCGAGATCCGGTGCGCCGAACGCCCCGGTCAGAGCCCCTTGCTTCTCGTCCCAGGCTTCCCTGAGAATGCGTTCGCGCATGCCGATCGCGTGAGTGTCCCAATATTTGGCGCGGTCGAGGATGCCGAGCCGCCGGGCGATCCGGCCGAGCCGATCGCAAGCCGCCCAGCACAAGGTCGCCGAATAGGTGTGAGCGCGCGCCCGTCCGCGATATTCCCAAAGTCCGGCGTCGGGTTCGAACGCCAGCGACAACGCCCGCTCGCCCAGTCTTTCCAACAGACGGTAGAGCAATTCGTCGCCCATGATCGGCAGGCGCTCGTCGACGAACATCTGCGTCGCCGCGAGCACCACGCTGCCGTAGACGTCGTTCTGGATCTGCAAGGCAGCCTGATTGCCGATCCGCACCGGGCCGTGCCCAAGGAACCCTTTGAGGTCCGGAGCCGTGGTCTCCTCGAGCGATGAGAACGGCACGATGCCGTGCACCGGTTGTATGTTTTTCGGATCTGTCGCGATCGTCGTAATGTAATGGATGTAGGATTCCATAATTTGCGTCGCGCCAAGCCGGTTCAGCGCGTCGACCACGAAATAGGCGTCTCTGAGCCAGCAAAACCGATAGTCCCAATTCCGCGTCGAGTGCGGCGCCTCGGGAATCGAGGTCGTGTGCGCGGCGATGATCGCGCCGGTCTCCTGGAAGCTGGTCAACTTCAGGGTGATCGCTGCGCGAATGACGGCGGACTGCCATTCGAAGGGCGCCGCGAGGTTGCGAGACCACTCGAACCAATGTTCTCGCGTCCGCTCGAGAAAGTCGACGCTCGTGGCGTCGATGCCGCTCAGGAACGGTTCGTCCTGTCCGAAGATCATGGTCAAGGGACGCGTCAGCGGAAAGGTGATCTCATTGGTGATGTAGGAGAGCGGCGCGTTGGTTGTCAGCCGCATCACCTGCTCGCCGCCGACGTAGCGGATATGATTCGAGCCCACGACCACGTTGGTCGTCGGACGGCCATAGGCGTGGGTCGGACGGACGCGAATGGCGGCCCGAGGCAGACCGGCGATCGGCTCGATGCGACGGATGATCTGCGGAGGCCGATAGGGGCGTTCGAATCGATCGAAGCGGGGCGCGAAATCCGTGACGCGGATTTTCGCGCCTTTGCCGTCGATGAGAATCGTCTCGACGATCGCCGTGTTGCGCAGGTAGCGCGACTTGGTCTCGACGAGGCCGGCAAGCGCGACATCGCAAAACCCCTTCTCCTCGCCCCCCGCGAGCAGCCGGGAAAAAACCGGATCGGAATCGAAGTACGGAAAACACCACCAGACGATGCGCGCGTTGCTGTCGATCAGCGCCGCCGCGCAGGTGTTGCCGATAAGGGCAAGATCGAGGTTCTGCTTGCGGGTCTGCCGCTCTTCCGTCATCGCTCGCCGTTCCATTGCGCGAATTCCGCCAGCCATTCGCGCACGTCGCTCGGGTGCGCGAACACGCCGCGCGCGCCCGGGCGCGGCTGGCCGACCGAATAAGCGAAGCCACCCCGTGACGAGACAGCGGCGAAGCCGGCTTCGTCGGTCGTGTCGTCGCCGACGTAGATTGGCGCGCGGCCGAGGAAGGGGGGAACGGAGAGGAACGATGCGACCGCCCGGCCCTTGTCGTATCCAGGCGCCTTCAATTCGATGGCGCTATGCGCGTTCATCACCTCGACGGGGATCTGCGGTTCCGCCTCCATGAGCCGCCAGACCGCCTCGCGCAGGGAAGCCTCCGCTTCAGGCGCCAGACGAAAATGAACGGTGAAACTGTAACGCTTGTTTTCGGCGAACGTTCCGGGAAATTCGCTGAGCGCGTTGGTCAGCTTATCCCAAAGTGTGGCCGGCAGCTCCGCCGTCCCGGGCGACCGGACCGGCGCGGCGTTCGGAGCAAAGCGCAGCTCGGCGCCGTGGACCGCGGCGGCGCGGAGATTCAATGGGCGGAACAGGCGGTCGATGTCTTCGAATTCGCGCCCGGTGATGAGCGCAAGCGCCCCGTCAAGTTTGCGTTCCGCCCGGGCCAGCGAAGCGATGAGCTCCGCCGGGACCTCAACCCGCTCGGGCCGGTTCGCGATATCGAGCAGCGTGCCGTCGACGTCGAGAAACAGTGCGACCGGGCGATCGGTCGCAGCCAGGATTTCGCCCGCGGCCGCGGGAGCCGCGAGGCTAGAATGGATCACCGCCCAACTCCTTTTACCCCTCTACGCCGCCTAGTCGAGCTTTGGGGCGATTGCGTGTTCCTGCTCTCTTTGAGCAGCCCCGTCGACCGGCGGTTGCGGCAGACCTCGGTTTGTTTCATGAAATTCAGCAATCTGGACGAGGCGCAGCGCCGCTCCCATATGCCGCTTATGATGTCCGCTCCGGTCTCGTCGCATCCTGTCAATTCCTGCGCTTGCGACGGCCGAAGTCTGCGCCGCGCTCAGGAGGGCGCCCTTTGTACACCGGCCTACTGATCACCGTTCTCGACGTCCTGCTCATCGTCCACGCGGCGAGGACGGGACGGTTCATGCCTTGGGGCTTCGTGATCCTGTTTCTGCCGGGCATCGGCGCCCTCGTCTATGTCGTGTTCGAGCTCGCGCCGGAGTGGTTCGGCTCATTCGGCGTGCAAAGAGCGCGCCGGTCGGTCGTCAGCGCGCTCGATCCGACCGGCCGCTACCGCGCGCTGCGCGACGAACTCGACCTCGTCGACACGGTCGCCAACCGGAGCGCCCTCGGCGAGGAATGCCTCAAGATCGGCAAGCCGGAGGAGGCGCTCGAGCACTATGAGGCGATCCTCGCGCGGCCGCTCGGCGACGAGCCGGCCTTTCTGATCGGCAAGGCGCGCGCGCTCGTCGATCTTGGCCGCGCCGACGAGGCGGTCGCGACGCTCGAGGAGGTGAGGCGCCAGGCTCCCGACTTCATTCGCCCGAAGGGCATCTCCTTTTCGCGCGGGCGCTCGAGGCGGCCGGACGGCCCGACGAGGCGCTCGACGCCTACGCCCGGGTTTCTCGCAGGTTTCCGGGCCCCGAACCGCGTGTGCGCGAAGCGCGGCTTCTGGAGCGGCTTGGCCGCCGCGAGCAGGCCCGATCGATCGCCGAAGAGGTTGTGCGCTCGCTGAGGCGCGCGCCGCGCTATGTCCAGGCGAACGAACGGGAATGGTTGGCGCTCGCCAGGCAACTCGCCCGCTGACGGCTGCGGCGCTCTTGCCCGCCGGGCTTCCCTGAGAGAGAAAAACCGCGTCAAATCCCTTCCCCAATGCAAACTCCCGCCATGAGCAGTAAGACTGCGATCGCCGTCTCGACGGATGCCGCCCGCGAACTGACCTTTGACGTCGTCGTGCGCGAATCGCGCGGCGAAAGCCGCCACCGGGTGACGGTTTCGCCCGACGACGCGGCGCGGTTCGCGAAGCTCGGGGCCGACCCGGCCCGGGCAGTTGAGGCGGCGATGGGGTTTCTTCTCGACCGCGAGCCGAAAGAGTCGATCCTCGGCGCGTTCGACATCGACGTCATTCGGCGCTACTTTCCTGAATTCGACACAGCGTTTCCCGCCTATCTCGCTCGCCGCGACGGCGAGACGGGCAAACGTGCTTGAGAGGATCCGCGAGGGCGCGGAAGGACGCTTGCATGAACGTTGCGCTCGCCCGCTCAGAGGCCGCCCTCGAGGATCGCTGGTCCGTTCCCGAGGGCTGGTTCTATATGACGGGGATGCAGGCGCTGGTGCGCCTGCCGATCCAGCAACGCCTTCGCGACGCCGCGGCCGGCCTCAATACCGGCGGCTACATTTCCGGTTATCGGGGCTCCCCGATGGGCCGCTACGACATCGAATTGTGGCGCGCGGGAGAAATCCTCGCCCGACACAATATCGTCTTCCGCCCGGGCCTGAACGAGGACCTCGCCGCGACCGCGATCTGGGGCGCGCAGCATGTCTCGAGCTTTCCCGGCGCGACAGTCGACGGCGTGTTCGGCGTCTGGTACGGCAAGGGACCCGGCGTCGACCGCTCGGGCGACGCGTTGCGGCACGCCAACTTCACCGGGGCCGCGCCGAAGGGCGGCGCGATCGCCCTCGCAGGCGACGACCACGGCGCGAAATCGTCGACCGCGGTCAACTATTCCGACACCTCGTTCGTCGCGGTCGGCATGCCGGTCCTCTATCCGTCGAATACCCAGGAATTGATCGACTTCGGCCTGCACGGCATCGCGATGTCGCGCTTTTCCGGCTGCTGGGTCGGCATGAAAATCGTCACCGACGTCGCCGAGGGCGGCGGCACGGTCTATGTCGGCCCGGAATCGCCTTCGATCGTCATCCCCGAGCGACCGAGCCAACCGCCGGGCGGTTTCGGCGCCCGCGTCATCGACATGCCGCTCATGCAGGAGGAGCGGCTTTATAGCCACAAGCTCCCCGCCGCGCTCGTCTACGCCCGAGCCAATGAGCTGAACCGTGTGGTTGGCGACAACCCGGAGGCCCGCGTCGGGATCGTCGCGGCCGGAAAGGCGTGGCAGGATCTTCTCCAGGCGCTCGGCAATCTCGGTCTGGCCGACCAGAGCGTGGCGCTGGGCGTGCGCCTCCTCAAGGTCGGCATGGTCTGGCCGCTCGATCCGGTCGCGGTGCGCGATTTCGCCCGCGGTCTCGATCTCGTCGTCGTGATCGAGGAGAAGCGCCCGCTGCTCGAGGACCAGATCCGCTCGATCCTCTATGGGTCGACGGACGCGCCGCGCATCGTCGGCAAGTATTTCGACGGGCCGACCTTCGATCCGACCCATGGGCCGCCCGCCATTCCCAACTTCGGCGAGACGACGCCGGAACTGGTCGCCCGGGTGCTCGCGAAGGCGCTGAGTCGAGCACGGTCTGCATTGCTCGCTGAGCACGCCGTCGGAGGCGCCGGCGAGAGCGCTCGCCAACCGGCCCGCGCCCGTGCGCAGCCCCGGCTTCTGCGCCGGCTGTCCGCACAACCGGTCGACCCGCGTCCCCGAAGGCAGTCGTGCGCTCGCCGGCATCGGTTGCCACACCATGGCGATGATGGTCAATCCGATGCAGACGACGACCGTCTCGCACATGGGCGGCGAGGGCGCGATGTGGCTCGGCCAGCAGCCCTTCACCCGCCAGAGCCACGTGTTCGCCAACATCGGCGATGGCACCTACGCCCATTCCGGCGTGCTCGCGATACGCCAGGCGGTCGCCGCCGGCGTGCCGATCACTTACAAGATCCTCTACAACGGCTTCGTCTCGATGACGGGCGGACAGCCGATCGAGGGCGGCATGACGCCGGTCCAGATCCTGACCGAGCTCGCCGCCGAGGGCGTCAAGAAGATGGCTCTCGTCGTCGACGAACCTGACCGCTATCTCGGCGTTCCGCTGCCGGCCGGAGTCAGTCTTCGCCATCGTGACGCGATGGACGAGGTCCAGCGCGAGTTCCGCGAGTACAAGGGCGTCTCTGTCATCCTCTACGACCAACCGTGCGCGACCGAGCGCCGTCGCCTGCGCAAGCGGGGCAAATGGGCCGACCCGGCGATCCGCACCTTCATCCATCCCGAAGTGTGCGAAGGCTGCGGCGATTGCGGGCGCGTCTCCAATTGCATGGCGATCGAGCCGCTCGAGACTGAATGGGGCCGCAAACGGCGCATAAACCAGTCGAGCTGCAACAAGGATTTCTCCTGCGTCGAAGGCTTTTGTCCGAGCTTCGTCACCGTCCATGGCGGGCGTGCCGCGCAAGCCCGACGACGCCGCCGCGCTGCGTAAGCTGCCGCCGGTTCCCGAGCCGGTCCTGCCCGAGATGGGCGAGCGCTGGAGCGTGCTCGTCGCGGGCATCGGCGGCTCCGGCGTCGTCACGGTCAGCCAGACGCTGGCCGTCGCCGCCTATCTCGACGGTTTGTTCAGCAGCAATCTCGATCTCACCGGCCTCAGCCAGAAGTACGGCGCCGTCACCTCGCATGTGCGCCTGGCGCGGAAGTCCGAATCGCTGCACGCGACGCGCATCGCCTCTGGAGAGGCGGATGCGCTCATCGGCTGCGACCTGATCGTCGCCGCGGGCGACGAATGCCTGTCGAAGCTCAGGTCCGACACGCGGGCGGTCATCGACGCGGATCTCGTGCCGACGTCCGAGTTCGCGCGCAATCCGAACTGGAGCGTCGACAAGGAAGGACTGATCGAGCGGCTCAAGTCCCCGCTTGGCGACGGGGCCTTCATTGTCGACGGCCAGCGCCTCGCCAAAGCGCTTCTCGGCGATGCGATCGCCTCGAACATGTTCATGCTGGGCGCCGCCTGGCAAAGAGGCCTCGTGCCGATGAGACGTGAAGCGATCGAGCGGGCGATCGAGCTCAACGGCGTCGCGATCGACGCCAACAAGCAGGCGTTCGAATGGGGACGGCGCGCGGCGCACGACCTCGCCGGCGTCGAGAAGCTCGTCCGCAAGGACGAACCGGCGCGCACCGCCGAACCGCCGCTCGACGCGCTGATCGAAAAGCGTACGGATCATCTCAGGGTCTCGCGCGGAGAGGCGGCGGCGAAGCGCTATCGCGCGCTCGTGGCGAAGGTGCGCGCGGCCGAAGCGCAGGCCGGTCTCGGCGAGGCGCTGACGGCAGCCGCGGCCCGCTCCTACCATCGGCTTCTCGCCGCCAAGGACGAATGGGAGGTCGCGAGGCTGTTCGCAGCGCCCGAATTCATCGAGGCGCTCGCCGAGGAGTTCGAGGGCCGCTACAAGCTTCACTTCCATATGGGCGGCTGGCCGTTCGGACGGCCCGACCCGCGCACCGGCGTCATGGGCAAGGGCGAGGCGGGGCCCTGGGTTATGTCCGCCTTTCGCCTGATGGCGCGGCTCAGATTTCTGCGCGGCACGCTCCTCGACCCGTTCCGCAACAGCGACGAGCGCAAGCTCGAGCGCCGACTGCTTGCCGAGTTCGAGGCGGACATCGACGACCTCGCCGCGCGGCTATCGCCGGCGAACCATGCGCTCGCGGTCCGCATCGCAAGCCTGCCCGAGACGATCAAGGGCTACGGGCGGGTCAAGGAGGCGAGCGCCGCGGAAGCCGGGAAAGCGCGCGCGAAAGCGCTGCAGCAATTGCACGCCGTCAAGGCGCCGACCGAGCTGGCTGCATGACCATGCAGGGCAAGACGATCGTCGTGACCGGCGGCTTCGGCGCGCTCGGGAGCGCCGTCGCGGAGACGGCCGCCCGGCGCGGCGCTTCCGTCGCCGCGCTCGATTTCGCGGCGACCGCGCCGGCCGGCCTTGCCGAGCGGCTCGGACCGAACGGGCTGCTCGTCGGAAGCGTCGACCTTTCGCTGCCGCATGCGGCGAAGCGGGCGGTGGCCGAGGTCTTGGCAAGGTTCGGGCGGATCGACGCTCTGCTGAACATTGCCGGCGGCTTTCGCTGGGAGCGGATCGCCGATGCGGCCGACGCCGAGGCCTGGGACCGGATGTTCGCCATCAATTTGAGGACGGCGCTGAACGCTTCACGCGCGGCTCTCCCTTATCTTCTCGAGAGCGGCGGCGGCCGCATTGTCAACATCGGCGCCCAGGCGGCGGTCCACGCGTCCGAAGGCATGGGCGCCTATGCCGCGAGCAAGGCAGCCGTCCACCGGTTGACGGAAAGCCTCGCCGACGAATTGAAGCTCAAGGGCGTGACCGTGAATGCGGTGCTCCCTTCGATCATCGACACGCCGGCCAACCGCGCCGACATGCCGGGCGCCGACTTCAGCCGCTGGGTTTCGCCAGAGGACCTCGCCGCCGTCATTTTGTTCCTCGCCTCCGACGAGGCCAGGGCCGTCACCGGGGCGCTGATCCCGGCGACGGGGCGGATTTAGCAGCGCAGGGGACACTCGTCAGGCGACCGAGGAGCCGAGCGCGCTCAGCCGGTAGCCGAGCGCCGCCACCTCGAGGACGTCGTTGGAAGTCAGGGCGCCGGCCGGTCCCGGCGCGGTAGGCTGGATAGAATATCTATCCTTTCGGAGCGCCTTTCCGGGCGCCGGCGAGCCCGCCGGAAGCCGGCTTTCGAAGCCCCGGCGCGCTTCCGCCGTCTGGCTGTTATCGTCGAAACGCCGCCTGTTATCGCCCTGTTATGGTCAGAACCCCTCCCTGTTACCCTCCTGTTATAGCGCTTGATCCCAGCGCGCAACATTATCGCGTAAATCGTTGTAAAAATACGCTTCTTGCCCGAGAAGCGCAGTCCTAAGGGCCCAATTCCCCCTGTTTTCTGCCTGTCAAACAGGGGAATCGCCATGTTCGCCGGGCGACCCGGGCCGCCGTTCTGACCGCCAAGGCTGGGGCCCGCGACCGATGGGAGGCTCCCCGCAAGGGTCAAGAAATGGCGCCGCTGAGGCGGCTTGAAATCATCCCGCTTCCGTGCTGTCCGCGGGCCGCGCCTGATGTGTTATAGCCGCGGCGCAACCGACGAGGCGGCGAATGGGCGATCTTTTGCAAGGCGCATGGCGCGCGGAGGGGGATTTCCCTCACGACGGGAGCGGTCGCTTCGTTCGGCCCGATGCGCCATTTCGCAATTGGGTGACGGCGGACGGTTCGTCAGGCCCGAGCGGGAGCGGCGGTTTCAAGGCCGAACCCGGCCGCTATCATCTGATCGTCTCGCTCGCCTGTCCCTGGGCGCACCGCACCCTGATCTTCCGCAAATTGAAGGGGCTCGAGGCCATGATTTCGCTCTCGGTCGTCCACTGGCTGCTCGGCGAGCGCGGCTGGACTTTTGACCAAGGGCCCGGCGTCATTCCCGATCCGCTGATCGGGGCGAAGCTCCTCAGCGAGTTCTACCTCAGGGCGCGTCCGGATTTCAGCGGCCGCGTCACCGTTCCGGTCCTTTGGGACAAGGTTTCGAGCACCATCGTCAACAACAAGTCGTCCGAGATCATTCGCATGTTCAATAGCGCCTTCGACCGCGTCGGCGCGGGAGAGGGCGACTATTACCCGGCCGAGCTCAGAAGCGAGATCGACGCGCTCAACGACCGCATCTATGCGACCGTCAATAACGGCGTTTATCGCGCGGGCTTCGCCACGACGCAGGCGGCCTACGAGGAGGCGTTCCGCGCCCTGTTCGAGACGCTCGACTGGCTCGAGGCGCGGCTTGCCCGCCAGCGCTTCTTGTGCGGCGAGCGGTTGACGGAGGCCGACTGGCGGCTCTTCACCACCCTCATCCGCTTCGATCCCGTCTATTTCGGCCACTTCAAGTGCAACCTACGGGAAATCCGGGACTATAAATCGTTGAGCCGCTATCTGCGCGAGCTCTATCATTGGCCCGGAGTGACCGAGACGGTCGATTTCGACCACATCAAGCGTCACTATTATGCGAGCCATCGGCGGATCAATCCAACCGGCATCGTGCCGCTCGGGCCGGAACTCGACCTTTGATCCGGACAGTAAATATTGACCGCGTTCGACTGGGACGCTTCGTCTGTTCAATCGGACCGCGCCCGGCGCTTTGACGCTCCCCTGCGCGACCTTCATGCCGGCGCAGGAACGCGGTCGTCCGGCGCAGGGCTCTCTCGCGCGCCGTGAGGCGGAGGGCGCCTTTGCGTCGCTCCTGCGGCTGAGGGGGAGACCGCCGCGGCGATCTCGCTTGCAGCCTCAGCCCAGGTGCGCAACTGGCTCGCCTTGATCGCGGCGACCGCGCTCGCGTGGAACTCGGCGTCGCGAACGAGTCGGACGATCGGCGCCGCGAAAGTGTCGATGTCATGCGGGTCGCCGTAGAAGCAGAGATCGCCCCCGACCTCCGGCATGGACGTGGCGTTGGACGCGACGCAGGGCTTTCCAAACCACAGACTTTCGCCGATCGGCATCCCCCAGCCTTCGGCGAGGCTCGGAAAAACGGTGAAGGCGGCCCGGCCGTACAGCCAGATGAGCTCTTTGTCCGTGGGGGCCTCGATCCACAGGTAGGGAGCCTCGCGGTCCGCGCCCCTGAGCAAGCTCAGCACCTCTTCGGCCTGCCAGCCCTTCTTTCCGGCAATCACCAACTTCGGCCAGCCTTCACGAGACTCGCGCGCAAGCGATTCCCACAATTTCAGGAGGCGCCCGTGATTCTTGCGAATTTCGACGGTGCCGACACAGAGCGCGAAAGGGCCCATGCGGTCGAGCATGGCTATCCGGACGCTCGGCGCTTCCGGCGTCACGTGGTTGCGCGGCACGGCGGAGAACTCGTGCGCCAGGCGGACGACGGTCGGCGGATGCAGATGAGCCGGCGCGCCGACAGTCCGCCGCGCGTCTTCGAGTTGCATTCTCGTGTGCTCGGAGATTACGATCGCCCGCGCCGGCAGGCGAAGCATGCGTTCGAAGAAAGGACGCGCCCCGCCGTCGGTCATGTCGGGGAACGTGACCGGGATCAAATCGTGGAACAGAACCACGGCGTCGCAACCGAGGCGGGCCGCGCGCTCGTAGGTCCGAACGGAGCGCGGATGCGCCCAGAAGGCGCCTCCGACGTAAAGAACGTCTTCGGCGCTCATCCGCGGCTTCTCACGGGCCGGCTTGACGCCGCGACGGGCCAGCTTCAGCGTCAACCGGGCTCGATCGGAAAATATGCTGGGCGTCAGGGAGTAGAACTGTCTGATGTGGGCGAAAATGTCGGAGGTCGTCTTGAACCTCTCCTCAAAAAACAAATAATTCAGATCGTGGTATAGACCGTATACATTGGAATAAGCATTGACCGGGCCTTCATGCAAGCGCCTTAACGCCCTCGCGTATTCGATCTGCACGCGCTGGATGCCGGTCAGGTCGTCATTGAAGATCGTATGAGCCACCACATCCGTGAGATCGATATTGAGGGTCATCAATTCGCTTTCGTTATCAACGCTGCGGCCTACGGGCCCTCACGGCGGCAAAAGGGGCTTCTCGACGATGATGGCGATGGACGTCGCACGAAACCCGTCGACGCTGAGTTTGACGTGTGGAGGGTGAGGGTTTGCCAAGCCGGCGTTGTCGTGCGGGTAGGGCGGAAGGTCGACGTAGGAATCGAAGAATTCCCGGCCGGCGTCGAAATCGATAGGGACCAGTCTGCAGCCGGCCTCTTCAATCATGGCCTCGAGCGTCGCAAAGTGTTTCTTTTGGTAGAGCACTGTCGCCCAGTTGTCGATCGTCTCGCCGTCGTCGACGTTGTATTCGGTGGTGTGCACCGCAACGCCGCCCGGCTTCAGCGAGCGTGTGGCCTGCCGGACGAATTCCAGTCCGTTTTGCAAAGTTCCCAGGTGCTCGAACGCGCAGACCGACCAGCAAAAATCGAACTGCCCGTCGAACTTGGATGGGATATCGGTCATGTCCACGAATTCAAACGAGCAATTTTTGAGAAACTTTTCCCGGCCGACCAACTGCGGCTTCCAAAGGACCTCGATGTTCGACGCATGCTGGTTGGTCAGGCTCCAGCCCTGGCTCCGCTCGTCTTCTGTAGACAGATCCGTGGCGGTGATCGACGCGCCGCAACTGACGAACAGCGAAGGCAGGGCCTCCGTTCCGACGGCGAAGCCGATCCCCCTCTTTCCTGCCTGGAGGCAGTTTCGCTCCCACAAACATTGGACGACATAGGCGTCTTCCCACAACTTGCGATGCAGCCGTGGCGCGAACTTCAGTCGCTCGGCCCAATGGAGAAACCACGAGGAGTAAAAATCTCTCTGTTTGCAAACCCGTCCCTTGGTTCCGATTTTAGCTGGCCGTTTGACGGGTCCGGCCGGGATCTGACAATTGTAGGTCAATTCCGCGATGAAGGCGGCGAACAGTTTCGAGTTGGCGCGCAGGTTGGCGATGTCGCGCAGGCCTATCGCGGTGGCGAGGCTATTGGGTTGCAGGCTGGCATTGGTTGGTCGCGCCAGTTCCGCGGCGAGGCGTTCGATTTCCGCCTGCTCCTGCAGGGCTCGCGCCGCAATTCGTTTTTTCGAAGTTCCACCAAAGAAATCCACGAATTCGCCAGCCATTTCTTTTGGAACGAAGACGCGTCAGGGAGGCTTGAACGTCGTTGTTGTGTAACGCAAGCGGCTCGGCGACAAAAGACTTCAAACTCGAGCGGAACCTGGTCGGGTCGAGAAACGCTGCCGGCGCCGTGTTCAATTGCAGTTGAGATCTGGCCAGGCAAGCGGCCAACCGAGCCGCCCCGGAAGACGAGCAGACCGCCTGGCTGGTTCACAGGGAGGCTCCTTTCCGATACACGCTGGCCCGGATGAGCCGCCTTCTTTCCATCGTCGGGACGCCGTCGCCCAAGCTTCACGCTATTCTCAATATCGTGCGGGCGCTCGTGGAGGTCACGATGGGCGAACACGTGGTCGTTATCGCGAATTCGCTGAAAGCGCTTCGCGAGAAATTTCCCGACCGATCGACGTTGAGAGACAGACCTGTCGTTCTCTCAACTGACTATCCGGAAGCCGGATATGCTTGCGACTTTCTACAACCTGGAAGCGCCGGTCGTAATCTGCATCGACGATTTCGCCACTGTCGCCTTGTTTCGTGGGTCTACATGGCTCCTGGCTCGATCTGGCAAAATCCGAACTCTCTGTCCTGACGTCCCAGTGCCTCGATAGGCGCGTCCCGCCGCATGGATTCGAAGCGGCTGACGAGGCGGCGAGCCTCGGCCGCGGGGAAGGCTTCGTAGAGCGAAGACTTGGCGTGGATCTTCAGGTTGTCCTGGAGCAAAGTGATGGTCTTGGCATCGCCAAAGTGGGTGGCGGAGATGTCCCTTGTCGTTGATCGCGAGTTCTTCGATCTCTTTCGCAACGACCCGCATGTCCTAGGTCTTCGACATCGACGGGCCGCCGGTCGATGTCACCCAGCGCAGGGCCTGGTTCAATCTAACCATGCGTCCGGTGGGAAAGTATGAGGCGGACAGAAGGCCCGTTCATCAAGAAAGGACGGATGGAGCTCTTCGCCAGGGGGATGGGCATCGGTAGGCCTGCGCTCCACCGTCACGGCTGGGCGTCGAATACAATCTGGATGAAGCGCAGATCGCGTTCCGGGAGAAGTTCATCCGCGAGGCCGCTCTTACCTGTCGTCGTGATGTTCGGGCCAACCGACGGCAAATTGTTCACCCGCCATCATCGCCACCAACGAAAGCTTCGCTTGTGCGCCCTGCTGGCGCAACGAAGACTTGCCGTGCCAGCTGGCGGGTCAGTTCGGTCCAAGCCCATGCGGAGCGTGGCGCAAAGTTGAAACCGTTCTTGCCGCGATTGGGGCGGCTCTACGTTAAGGAACCGCCGTTTTTTCGGCGAATTGACGGCTTCCCTTATAACGCAACGTAAGCTAGTCTCGCCCCGGGTGTCAGTCGACCGGGGAACAGGATGCTGCTGAACATTCCGGAAGCGCCGATTGTCGTCCTAGGCGAGGCGATGCTTGACATATTCGTCAGCGGCGACGTCGATCGCATTTCGCCTGAGGCGCCGGTGCCGGTGCTTCGCCATCGGCGCGACAAGCTCGTGGTGGGTGGCGCCGGAAACGTCGCCTGCAACGTCGCGCGCCTCGGCGGCGCCCCGATCCTGATTACGCTGGTCGGAGACAATTCGGAAGGCGGATCCCTGATTGCGCTGCTCGGCGCCGAGGGCGTGACGACCGAGGCGATCGTTACGCGGGGTCGCATCACAACGTCCAAGACCCGCCTGATGGGCGGCAGTCATCATCTCATGCGGATCGATCGCGAAGATTCGTCGCCGATTTCCGAAGAGATCGAAGACGAAGTGCTTGCAAGGATCAAGTCGGTCCTGCCCCGCGCTCGGGCGCTCGCCATATCCGACTACGGCAAGGGCATGCTGACCGACCGGGTGCTGATCGGCGCGATCGCCATGGCGCGTACAAGGGGCGTTCCGGTCATCGTCGATCCCAAACGCCGCGATTTCTCCCTCTACGCCGGCGCGGACGTGATCAAGCCCAATCGCTCCGAGCTTGCGGCTGCGAGCGGCCTCAACTGTCACACCGACGAGGAAGTCATTCGGGCCGCCGAAACGGTGATCCGTCAAACCGGCGCGGCCTTGCTGGTCACGCGGGCGGAAAAGGGCATGTCCTACTTTTCGTCAGGCTCGGTCCCGATCCATATGCCCACCCAAGCGAAACTTGTTTTCGACGTCTCGGGGGCGGGCGACGCCGTCATGGCGACATTCGCTTACGGGCTGGTCGGCGACCTTCCGATCGAACAGACCATGCGGCTCGCCAATCTGGCGGCGGGAATCGTCGTCTCGAAACCTGGAACGGCGACCATCACATTGGATGAACTGCGTGCCGAAGCTGCGCTGCAAGAGGAGTTGGCGGCATTTCGCAAGGGAGGCCTCGCATCGGTCGGCGAAGCGCGGGCCATCCGCGAGCATTGGCGCCGGCAGGGCTTTTCCGTCGGCTTCACCAATGGCTGCTTCGATCTTCTGCACCCCGGGCACGTCGCGATTCTGCGGGGAGCGGCCCGCCTTTGCGACCGCCTCGTGGTTGGCCTCAATGCGGACGAGTCCGTGGCTCGAACTCAAGGGACCGACGCGGCCAGTGCAGCGAGCGGGGGCCCGCGCCGCAGTCCTCGGCGCGATCGACTGCGTCGATCTGGTCGTCGTCTTCGAAGACGACACGCCTTACAATCTGATCGGCGCATTGATGCCGGACGTTTTAATCAAGGGCGCCGACTACTCCGAAGACCAGATCGTCGGCGCAGACGTCGTCCGTTCCGCCGGCGGCAGGGTGGAGCGGATCAAGCTTGTTGAGGGCCAGTCGACGTCGGAACTCATCCGGCGGGCCAACGTTGCGCCTACCCTCGTTGACGACCTCGCCCGAAGTTTGGCCGCGCCGCGTCGGCAAGAGGCCCCTCGTCGACAGGAGGCGCCGCGTCAAGAGGTGACGCACTAAAGCTCCAAGTTCCCCTCACGCCCTAAGAATCAAGTTTGCGGCTGCGGCTCAAGGCCGCCGGCTTCGGGGCCGATCGGTCTGGGTTTGCCGGTCGAGGGAACGGCGGCGCGAGGCGGCGCGGGCGGCTCACGGTCCGACGTCGATTCACGAACGGGCTTCACTCCCTGCAAGAGACCGACGATCTCTTCGCCCGACAGCGTCTCGAACTCCATCAAGCCTCTGGCCAGCGTTTCCAGGTCGGCTCGGCGCTCGGTCAGGATTCGGGTGGCGGTATCATGGGCTTCCTGCACCAGCCGCCGCACTTCCTGGTCGATCGTCTCGGCGGTCGCCTCCGAAATGTTCTGCTGGCGACCGAGCGAATAGCCGAGGAACACCTCGTCCTGGTTCTCGCCATACATGACCGTGCCGAGCTTATCGGAGAATCCGAGGCGGGTCACCATGGCCCTGGCGATCTTGGTCACCTGCTGGATGTCGCCCGCCGCGCCCGAGGTCACCTTGTCCTTGCCGAACACCAACTCTTCGGCGACCCGTCCACCCATCGACATGGCGAGCATCGCGATCAGTTGCTCGTAGCTCTGCGAGATCTGGTCGCGCTCCGGCAACGATTGCACCATGCCGAGCGCGCGGCCGCGCGGGATGATCGTCGCCTTGTGGATGGGCGTCGAGGCCGGCATGGAAACGGAAACCAGCGCGTGGCCCGCTTCGTGAAAGGCGGTCAGCCGCTTCTCCTCCTCGGTCATGATCAGCGTGCGCCGCTCAGCGCCCATCATGATCTTGTCGCGCGAGTCCTCGAATTCCTGACGCGTGACAACCCTTTTGCCACGGCGAGCGGCAAGCAGCGCCGCCTCGTTGACCAGGTTCATGAGGTCCGCGCCAGAAAAGCCCGGCGTGCCGCGCGCGACGACCTTGAGGTCGACGTCAGGCGCGAGCGGAACCTTGCGCACGTGAACCTTGAGAATCTTCTCCCGACCGATGAAGTCGGGGTTGGAAATGACGATCTGGCGGTCGAACCGGCCGGGCCGCAGGAGCGCCGGATCGAGCACGTCGGGCCGGTTGGTCGCCGCGATGATGATGATGCCTTCGTTCTGCTCGAAGCCGTCCATCTCGACAAGCAACTGGTTCAGCGTCTGCTCGCGCTCGTCGTTGCCGCCGCCGAGGCCAGCGCCGCGATGGCGCCCGACCGCATCGATTTCATCGATGAAGATGATGCAGGGCGCGTTCTTTTTCGCCTGCTCGAACATGTCGCGGACGCGGCTCGCGCCGACGCCAACGAACATTTCGACGAAATCGGAGCCCGAAATGGTGAAGAAGGGGACGTTGGCTTCCCCTGCAACCGCGCGCGCGGTTAGCGTTTTGCCGGTGCCGGGCGGCCCGACGAGCAGCACGCCGCGGGGAATACGGCCGCCGAGCTTTTGGAACTTTTGCGGATCGCGCAGGAATTCGACGATCTCCTGCAGATCTTCCTTGGCCTCGTCGACGCCGGCGACGTCCTCGAACGTGACCCGCCCTTGTGCCTCCGTCAGAAGCTTCGCCTTGGACTTGCCGAAGCCCATCGCCTTGCCTGCACCGCCCTGCATCTGCCGCGTCATGTAGACCCAGAGCCCGAGGAACAGCAGAACGGGCAGAACGCTGGAAATGATCGTCAGGAGCCAGTTGTTGCCGTCAGACGGCGGTTTGGCCGTGATCGTCACATCTTTCTTGTAGAGCGTCTGGACGAGGCTCGGATCGCTCGGAGCGTAAGTCTGGAACGCGTGCCCGTCCTTCATATGGCCGGAAATGTCGGGCCCCGCGATCGTGACGTCGCGAATGTTGCCCGCGTCGACGTCGCTCAGGAGCTGGCTGAAGGTGATTTCACTCGAAGGAGCCTTTTGGCCGGGGCTCTGGAACAGCGTCACCAGCGCCAGGACGAGCAGGAAAATAATCACCCACAGGGCAAAATTTCGATAATTGGCGTTCATAGCCTTCCCTTGACCGAGGGGTGGCGGAATGTTTCCCGGCGTTTCACGGTCCAGTCGCAAAGAGACATTTAGGCGCGCCCGATCGAATTGCCAAGGGAACCCCAGATTGCTCCAATCAAAGTAAAGCGCACAATTGGAGCCTTTTGGCGGCTTGCGCTGTTCCTCCCACGAAGAATCAAGCCGTCTTACGTTCGACCAGCGCCAATTGTTCCATCATCGCTCGCCGCATCAGGTATTTTTGCGCCTTTCCGGTCACCGTCATCGGAAAAGACTCGACGAATCGGACGTAACGCGGCGCCTTGTAGTGGGCGATCGAGGCGCGACAGAATGAAATGACTTCGTCTTCGCTGAGCGTTGCGCCCTCGCGCCGGCGGATCCACGCGCACAGCTCTTCCCCATACCGATCGTCGGGGACGCCGAAAACCTGGACGTCGGCGATTGCCGGGTGGGTGTAAAGAAATTCCTCGACCTCTCTCGGATAAATATTTTCGCCTCCCCGGATGATCATGTCCTTCAGGCGGCCGACAATGTTGCAATAGCCTTCCGCATCGATGGTCGCCAGGTCCCCCGTGTGCATGAAGCGCGCGTCATCGATGGCCGCAGCGGTGGCTTCCTCGTCGTCCCAGTAGCCGCGCATCACGCTGTAGCCGCGGGTCAAAAGCTCGCCGGGGACGCCGGGGGAAACAATGCGCCCCTCGCGATCGACGATCTTCACCTCGATGTGCGGCTGGATGCGCCCGACGGTGGAGACCCGCCGCTCCAGTGGATCGTCGTGCGCGCTCTGGAAGCTGACCGGGCTCGTCTCGGTCATGCCGTAGGCGATGGTCACTTCGCGCATGTGCATGCGATCGACGACCCGCCGCATCACTTCGACCGGACAGGGTGAGCCCGCCATGATCCCGGTCCGCAGCGTCCTCAAATCGAAGTGGCCGAATTCGGGATGATCGAGCATCGCGATGAACATCGTGGGCACGCCGTGCAGCCCAGTGCAGCGCTCGAACTGGACCGCCTCCAACGTTGCGACCGGATCGAATCCCTCCGAGGGGCTGACCATGCAGGCGCCGTGGGTGACGCAGGCGAGGTTGCCAAGCACCATCCCGAAGCAATGGTAGTAGGGCACCGGAATGCACAAGCGGTCGTCCGGCGTCAGGCGCATCGCTTCGCCGATGAAATAGCCGTTGTTGACGATGTTGTGATGGGTCAGCGTGGCTCCCTTCGGAGCCCCGGTGGTGCCGGAGGTGAACTGAATGTTGATCGGATCGTCGAATTGCAGCGTCGTGCCGAAGGCCGCGAGCGAGGCGCGTGCATCCTCCGTAGCGGGGCGCGCGACATCGTCGAAATTAAGCATGCCTGGTGTTTTCTCCGCTCCAAGCCGAATCACGATCTCGAGATTGGGCAGTCCCCTGGACGCGAGCCTACCGGGAATGGCGGAGTCGATTTCGGGCGCAACTGCACGCAGCGAAGCGAAGTAGTCGTTGTTCTTGTGACCCGGGCTCAGGATCAGCGCCCGGGAACCGGACTTTCTGATTGCGTAGTCGAATTCGTGCGAACGGTAGGCCGGATTGATATTGACGAGGATGAGCCCCGCGAGGGCAGTGCCGAACTGCGCCAGGACCCATTCGCTGTTGTTGGCCGACCAGATGCCGATCCGGTCGCCTTTTTTGAGACCGAGGCCCTGCAGGCCGACGGCGAGGTCCTCGGAGCGGCGGAGGAGGTCCGCGTAGGTCCAGCGGACTCCTTGATGGCGGGTGATCTGCGCGAGCCGTTCCGGTCCCTCGGCGGCTATTCGGCGCAAGAGCGCTCCGATCGTTTCGCCGAGAAGCGGCGTCGAACTCGCGCCGTGCACGTAGGATTGCGTCAGTGCGGCCATGGCGTTCGCTCCCAATCCTTCGCTGCGGGCCGTCGTTTGGCCTATTGCACCGGCGACTTAGCCGCTCTGGATCCTATCACAGTTCGCGCAGGAAAGCCGCCGGCTTCTGCCCAAGAATGCGCCAAGCGCCGATCATGCCGAAGCAGATCGTGAAGGCGAGACCGCCCCCTGCCGCGGCCAGCGCCGACGTCCAGTCGAACTCGAAGTCGGAGAACATGATCCGCTTGACGACGAGATAGGCGGTCAGCGCGCCCGCGCCGACCCCGAAAACGGCAGTAGCCCCGCCGAGGATCGCATATTCCATAAGGAACATAGCGGTCAGCCTCGACCGCGTCGCGCCGAGGATCTTCAAGATGGTTGCATCGGCCAGCCGGGCGCGGCGGCTGGCCGCCAGCGCGCCGGCGAGCACGAGGACGGAGGTCAATAGCGCCACGCCCGTGGCGGCGCGGATCGCCAGCGCCAGTTTGGCGACCAGCCCCTCCACCGTCTCCAGCGCGTCGCGCACGCTCACCGAGGCGACCGTCGGGAAATCATGCGCCGCCGCGCGCAGAAGCGCGATTTCCTTGTCGGGTCCGTAGCCCGGTGGCAGCGCGGTCGAGACGAGTTCGCTGAACGGCGCGCCCTTGAAGGTGTTCGGCGAATAGACGAGCACGAAATTGATCGCGAAACTGCGCCAGTTGACCTTGCGCAGGTTGGCGACTTTCGCGACAATGTCCCGCCCGAGCACGTTGACCACAATCGTGTCGCCGACTTTCACGCCGAGGCCGTCCGCAACCTCCTTCTCCAGCGATACGAGGGGCGGACCCGCATAGTCGCTTGGCCACCATGATCCAGCCACGACTTCAGAGCCTTCCGGCGGTTTTGCCGAAAAGGTCACGCCCCGGTCTCCCTCCAGAGCCCAGGCGACCTTGTCGCTCGCTTTGACCTGAGCGACCGGCTTGCCAGCGATCTCGACGAAACGGCCGCGCATCATCGGGACCTCGCTGACCTTGCCGCCCGGCGCCTCGCGTCGGAGGAAGTCGAGGAAGGCGGCGGCCTGGGAACTGCGCAGGTCGAGGAAGAAGAAACTCGGCGTCACGCCGGGCTGGGCTTCGTGCAGTTCGTTGCGCATGTTGAAGTCGATCAATGTCAGCGCGACGAGGGCTGTGAGGCCGAGGCCGAGCGACAACACGACGGAAGCGGTCAGCGCGCCTGGACGGTAAATGGCAGCCAGCGCCATGCGCAGCTCGACCGGAGAGGACGCTCGCGCATGGCGCGCGGCGAATTTAATACCGAGAGCGACGAGCCGCAGGGCGACAAATGCGGCTAGGGTCGCGCCCGCGACCGCGACGGCGATCGTCCGCTGGGGGCTCGCCGCGACTGCGAGCGCGATGAGACCTCCGCCGGCGAGCGCCGCGCTGACGATATAGCGGGCGCGGGGTCTGCCCTGGCGCTCCTCGGCGAGATCGCGGATCAGCGTCGTCACCGGAAGGTCATGCGCCCGGCCCAGCGGTGCGACCGAGAAAGCAAGCGCGGTCAGAAGCCCGTAGGCGAGGCCGAGCAGCAGCAGGCGCGGATCGACCGATGGGTCGAGCGGGATTGGAACGATGTCGGCGAACAGCCAGTTGACGGCGAATGGGATTGTCGCGCCGATCGCGGCTCCCGCGAGCGCTCCCGCGAGCGCGACGATCCCAAACTCGACCAGCGCGAGCAGGACGACGCTCGTTCCGGTCGCCCCGATCGCCTTCAGGATCGCCAGCGTTGTCCGCTTGCGCTCGACGAAGCCCTGCGCCGCGTTGGCGACGCCGACACCGCCGACAACGAGCGAAAGCAGACCGGCCAAAGTCAGGAACTCGGCGAAACGGTTGAGGTCGCGGGTAAAATCCGGCGACACGTTGAGGCGCGAGCGCGTCTCCCAGCCGGCCTCGGGGAATGCCTGGTTGGCCTTTTTTATCAGCGTTTTGACGGCTGCCCCGTCGGGTGCGCCGCCAGGCCCTCCCATGACGACGCGCGTCGTCCAGCGGACGAGCGATCCCGGCTGGACGAGTCCGGTCGCATTCAGCGCCGCATCGGAAATCAGCACGCGCGGTCCAAGGCCAACGCCGACCGCCAGGCGGTCGGGCTCACTGACCAAAACGGCGCGCAGAACGAATTTCGGCGTCGCCAAGACGAAACACGTCGCCGATCTTGAGGTGGAGGCGCGCCAGAAGCGTCTCCTGGGCCGCGGCGCCGAAAGAGCCGTCGTTCTCCGCGAGCGCCTGCACAGTCGACATGGAGGGCTCGAGCGCCGCCGCGCCGATCATCGGCCACGACGGCTCGACCGCCTTGACCTCGACCAGGGCCGCGTCGCCGTTCTCGGTCCTCGCCATCGCGCGCATCGTCGCGACGGTCGAAAGCGCGCCATAGCGCTCAAGAAACGCCTGTTCTTCGGAAGACAGGCGGCGATGGATCAGGGAGAACGAGGCGTCGCCGCCGAGAATGACTCGCCCTTGCGCTCCCAGCCCATTGTCGAGCGCCTCCGCCAGGCTCTCAACGCCGACGATCGCCGCAACCCCGAGCGCGATGCAGACGAGGAAGATGCGCAGACCCGCCAGTCCGCCGCGCAGGTCACGCAGGGCGAAGCGCGCCAGCGGCGGCCGGCCCTGGACCTTTGGAACCGGCGATCGAGTCGCATTCATGCCGGCACGAAGGGCGCGGTCTCGATCGCGCCGGAGCGCATCCGGACGATCCGGTCGCAGCGCGCGGCAAGCGCTGGATCGTGGGTGACGAGCGCGAGCGTCGCGCTGCGGCGGGCCGGCAGATCGAAGAGGAGGTCCATGATCGCCCGACCGGTCGCCTCGTCGAGATTGCCCGGTCGGCTCGTCGGCGATCAGCAGCGAGGGACGCGGGCAAAGCGCCCGGGCAAGCGCGACGCGTTGCTGTTCGCCGCCTGACAGCTGCGCCGGATAATGGCTCATCCGGTCGGCGAGTCCGACCTGATCGAGTTCCTCGCGGGCGCGCCTCGCCGCGTCGGGCGCGCCGGCGAGCTTCGAAGGCGCCGCAACGTTCTCGAGCGCGGTCATGGTCGGGATCAGATGGAATGACTGGAAAACGATGCCGACGCGCGCGCCCCGGAAGCGGGCGAGGGCGTCCTCGCTCAAGGCTCGCCGAGCCTTACGCCGTCGATCTCGACCTCTCCCTTGTCGGGACGCTCGAGCCCGGCCATGATCATCAGCAGCGTCGATTTGCCCGAGCCGGACGCCCCGACGATGCCGACCGCCTCCCCCCTGCGCGATTGTCAGGCTGACGTCGCGCAATATATGCACGCGGGCGGCGCCCCGGCCAAGGCTTAGGTCGACGCCGCGCATCGCGACTGCGGGAAGGGTCATCGTGTCGGGATTCCTGAAGGCGGAGCCGCACTCATATGGTCATTGGCGCGCGATCGTCCATACGCTGGCCTTTGTCGCCGCCCTCCTTGCGGCCGGCTCGCGGCGCCGGCTGCGGCCAAAGTGCTACGGCTCGTCGTTCTGGGCGACAGCCTGACCGCAGGCCTCGGGCTTGCCGCCCGGCAAGGCCTTTCCCGACCAGCTCCAGGCGGCGCTGAGGGCGAGGGGTTTTGAAGTCGACGTCGTCAATGCCGGCGTCTCCGGGGACACGGCGGAGGACGGACTCGCCCGTTATGACTGGTCAGTGCCGGCCGACGCGAATGCGCTGATTGTGGAACTCGGCGCAAACGACATGCTGCGGGGCCTGCCGCCCGAGCAGACGAAGACTGCGCTGACGGCCATCCTGACAGGGCCGCGGCTGCCCATCTGCCGACGCTGCTTGCCGGCATGCGACGCCGCGCCCAACCTGGGGGCCGAATATGACAAGGCGTTCGACGCGATCTATCCGGCAGTCGGCGAAGACTTCGGTGCGTTCCTCTACCCGTTCTTCCTCGACGGAGTGGCGGGTGACGCCAACTCAACCAGCCCGACGGAGATGCATCCGACGGCGGCAGGCGTGGCCGTCATCGTCCAGAGGATGTTGCCGTCGGTCGAGGAACTCGTTCGCCGCGCGAAACCCTGAGCGGCCGGTTTCCCGTGCCGGCAAGGAAAATCGCAGGGAACCGACGCGCTTTCTGGCCTGAGCCGGGCAGAAATGGGTCGAGAATTGTGGATGTCGCGCGCGAATTCCCTGCGCCGAATATTTCGCGTCGAGCAGGAATCGGACTGAACGCCGGAGCCAAGCTTGCGCTGGTCCCGGAATTACCCGAACCTAGCGGCCTCCGGCGCCCAATGGCGGGGCGCCGAAATGGGGCTTCGATGTCCGGCGTGCGGTCACATTCTCACCCTCTCGCTGCATCAATCGGCCGGGGATCGTCGCCAGGGTTTCGGCGGCGCTGTTTGATGGCGGGTTCAACGTTCTCGACGCGCAGCAGTTCGACGATACCGAGACCGGCGACTTCTTCATGCGGGTCGAGTTCAACCCGGCGAGGGCAGAGGGCGACGTCGGCGCCCTCCGGGCGGCCTTCACGGCGATTGCGGCGGGTTTCGGCATGACATGGTCGATCCGCCCCTCGGATCGGCACAAACGGGTCGTGCTGATGGTGTCGCGCTTCGATCATTGCCTGGTCGATCTCCTGTACCGATGGCGCAGTGGAGAGCTGTCGATGGAGCCGGTCGCGATCATCGCCAATTATCCGCGGGAAACCTACGCCCACATCGATATGGACGATATCCCGTTTCACTACCTGCCAATCACCCGGGACACCAAGATGGAACAGGAAACCCAGGCATGGGAGCTGATCAGGACGGCGAAGGCCGATCTCATCGTGCTCGCACGCTATATGCAGATTCTTTCCGACGGCTTCGCGGCCAAGCTCAGGGGGCGGTGCATCAACATCCACCATTCCTTCCTGCCCGGCTTCAAGGGGGCGAAGCCCTACCACCAGGCGCACGCGCGGGGCGTCAAGCTGATCGGCGCGACGGCGCATTTCGTCACCTCCGACCTCGACGAAGGGCCGATCATCGAGCAGGACGTCGAGCGGATCAGCCATCGCGATACGCCGGAGATCCTCGTGCGCAAAGGACGCGACATCGAGCGGCGGGTGCTGGCGCGCGGGCTAGCCAACGTGCTCGAGGACCGGGTGCTGCTCAACCACGGCAAGACGGTTGTTTTTTCGGGCTGATTCCCGGTCACAAAAACCACCGCCGAAGCGTCGGAGTGTCGTTGTAATGGTCGGGAATCGGCCCCTGGCGCGCCCGCCGACCGCCGTGATGATGAGGGCGCTGCGGCGTTGCGAACGACGCGCTGCCGCCTATTTCTGCGGCTGTGATAGGATTGCTCGGTCAGGAGGACCCCATGAGCCAAGGCCATTTCCCCGTCACCCACACGGAAGCCGAATGGCGCACCCTGCTGACCCCCGAGCAGTATTCGATCATGCGCGAGCACGGCACCGAACGGGCCGGCAGTTGCGCGCTCAATTAGGAGAAGCGCCCGGGCGTGTTCTCCTGCGCCGGCTGCGGCCAAAAACTGTTCGAGAGCAAGACGAAGTTCGACAGCGGCACCGGCTGGCCGAGCTTCAACACGCCGGTCAGGGGCGCGATCGAAGAAGTCGGTCGACCGCAGTTTTGGCATGTCCCGCACCGAGGTGCATTGCTCCCGATGCGGCTCGCATCTCGGCCATGTGTTTCCCGACGGCCCGCCGCCCACCGGCTTGCGCTACTGCATCAACGGCGTGGCGACCAATTTCACGCCGGCGGAAGGATGACGCCCGCGGCCCGGCCGGCGCCTGGCCACGCAGGCCCGCGGCCCGGCGGGCGGCCAGGGGTTCGATTCCCTGCTAACAGGGAAAAATACAGCGAATGCCTCGCCTTGAAGCGTTCGTGGGCCAAAAGCGCCCATGAAAACAGCCTGATTAAAAGACGTTGCGGAAAAATTCCCGACTCCGCGAACAGGGACTTTTTTCCGTGAAACAGAGGAAAAATTCGCCGCAAATTGCCGATAACAGGGAATTCTCCCCGCGCTGGCGCGCAAGCGCTCCGCGCCCTGAATCGCCCGGATCAGCCGGCGTTTCATGACCCCCTCTCTTCGTCCTGCGAACCATCCCCCCGTGCGCAGCGGCCGGATCGGCGTGCTGATCGTCAATCTCGGCACGCCGGAGGGCACCGACTACTGGTCCATGCGGCGGTACCTCAAGGAGTTCCTGTCCGACCGGCGGGTGATCGAGGCTCCGCGCGCCGTCTGGCTGCCGATCCTCGAACTCATTCTCCTGAGGCGCCCGTCGGCCAGAGGACGCGATTATGCGTCGATCTGGAACAAGGAGCGCGACGAGGGGCCGCTGAAGACGATCACCCGCTCCCAATGCGAGAAGCTCGGCGCGGCGCTCGCCGATCTCGGGCCCGGGATCGAGGTCGACTGGGCGATGCGCTACGGCCAGCCGCCGATCGCCGAGCGTATGAACGCGCTGCAAGGCAAGCGGCTGCGACCGCATTCTGGTCGTGCCGCTTTATCCGCAATATTGCGCCGCGAGCACCGCGACGGTCGTGGACAAGGTCGCCGACGCGCTGAAGGGCATGCGCTGGCAACCGGCGATCCGGATCGCCGCGCCGTGGTACGACGATCCTGTCTATATCGACGCGCTCGCCCGCTCGACGCGGGCTGGCCTGGCAAAACTCGATTTCGAGCCGGAAGTCGTGCTCGCCTCCTTTCACGGCATCCCCGCAGGCCTATTTCGACAAGGGCGACCCCTATTACTGCCACTGCGCCAAAACGACCCGTCTTCTCGGCGAGGCGCTCGGCTGGGGTGAGGACAGGCTCAAGATGACGTTCCAGTCTCGGTTCGGGCGGGAGGAGTGGCTGAAGCCCTATACGGCCGAGACGGTGCAAGGATCTGGCCAAAAGTGGCGTCAGGCGGCTCGCCGTCATCACGCCGGGCTTCGTCGCCGACTGCCTCGAGACGCTGGAGGAGATCGGCGTGGAGAACGCTGGCTATTTCCGCGAAGCCGGCGGCGAGCGCTTCGCCGCCATCCCCTGCCTCAACGACAGCGCCGAGGGCATGGCGGTGATCGAGGCGGTCGCCCGGCGGGAGCTTATGGGGTGGGTGGGGTAGGTTAGTCCCTTACAGACTAACTCGTGACATTTTTTACGCAAATTGGCGTTGCGGGAGAAATATTTTTTGGCACAATGGTCCGGCCTTAACGGCTTGAACCCAATCGGTTCTTACCCCTGCACCCGCGTTGGCGGGAACAATTGGGGCAGATGTGAATCGGCGGATCATCCAAATTTGCCCGCACAGCCGAGGGTGGTTGTTGCTCAAACGCCTGACGCCTTTTTGGTTCCGGCTCCGCCGGCTTGGGTTGGCGTCGCGTTCATCAAAGCGGCAGTGGACCAACCGGAGAGGACGCCGTGGGGAACGAAGATCGAGGTAAGTTAAGTCTGGTCAGAACGCACACACTGGTCGGGCGGGATAGACCCTCATCCGGCCCTTCGGGCCACCTTCTCCCGCGAGCGGGAGAAGGGAATCACGCCGCTCGGTTCGCCGACACCCTGAGCCACGGCCGCGAGCCGGCTGGCCTTTCGCCGCCGCCGCTGCCGGGCTGGTAGTGGATCGGCGGACCGGGCAGGCGGCCGGCCTCGAGGGCGCTCAAGGTTGGCGGGTTGCTCACCTCGAACGAACTCGAAGCCGCAGCGCAGCATGAACGGGATCTCGTCGATCAGCACGTCGCCGACCGCGCGCAATTCACCGTGATATCCGTAGCGGTCGCGCAACATGCGCGCGTAAGAGAAGGCGCGACCGTCGCCGAACTTGGCGAAGGCGAGCGCGATCAGCGGGCGGCCGGCGAGATCGGGAAGATGCGCCTGCGCGTCGGCGCCCGCCTCGACCGCAACGCCGACCGGCGCCTTGCGCGCGGCGAGAACTTCGCCTTCGGCGAGCCAGCGCCTGAGCGAAACGACGATTTTGCCTTCGGCCGGGGCCTGAGCGTCGTCGGCAAGAAAAGTCCAAAAGTCTTCGGCGAAGCCGCCCCGGCGCCACAGAGCCATCAGACGGTCTCCTGCGGGATAGCTCGCGAGCCGCGGCCGCGGCTCCCTCCACCGCCCTTTGGGCGGTCCCCCTCCCCCGCTCCGCAGGGGAGGATAAGGGCGCCGCGACCCTCCTCGCCCGAGAATCGGGGAGGGCGACCACGCGAAGCGTGGTGGAGGGGGCTGGCCAATCGCCCGGTTGCATCAGATGTCCGCTCCCGCGTCGAGGACGTTGGTGTGGATGCCGCATTCCGTCTTGCCCCGCCCGCGCCAGCGGCCGGCGCGCTCGTCTTCGCCCGGCCTGATCCCGCTGGTGCAGGGCAGGCAGCCGATCGAGGGGAACCCCTTGGCGACGAGCGGGTGGCGCGGGAGGCCGGCCTCGGTGATGTAGTCGAGCACATCCTTCGCGCTCCAGCCGACCAGCGGATTGATCTTGATCCGGTCGCCCTCGGCTTCGAACAGCGGCAGAGCGGCGCGCGTCGTGCTCTGGAAACCCTTGCGTCCAGTGATCCATGCGTCATAGCCGGCGATCGCCTCGGCGAGCGGCCGGACCTTGCGGATCTCGCAGCAGCGGTCGGGATCGCTGGCGAACAGGAATTTTTCCGGGTCCTCCTGCGCAACCGTCTCCGGGTCGGGGCCGGCACTGATTACATTCGTCAAGCCGAGCGTCTCGCAGAGCCGGTCGCGGTAGTCGAGGGTCTCGGGAAAATGCTGGCCGGTGTCGACGAAGATGACCGGCGTCGCCTTGTCGATGCGCGACACCATGTGCAGGAGAACCGCGGCGTCCGCGCCGAAGCTCGACACGAGGGCCACCCGCCCGGGATAGAGGTCCTCGGCCACGAGTCTCACGAGCGACGACGCCTTGACGCGGGCGAACCGGTCCTCGAGGCGCGACGCGGCGATCTGGTCGCCGAACAGTTTGACGTCGTGGGCGCTCATCAGATGTCCGATCCCGCGCTTCGCTCGTAGAGCGCCTCCTTGAACGGCACGAGTCCGACGCGCCGGAATGCATCGAGGAAAGTCTCTTCCTCGTCGCGCCTGAGACCCATGTAGGTCTCGACGATCGTCTCGACCGCCCCGACAACGTTCTCCGAACTGAAGCCCGGGCCGACGATCTGGCCGATCGCCGCCTGCTCGTCGCCCGAGCCGCCGAGCGTGATCTGATAGGTTTCCTCGCCGGCGCGCTCGAGGCCGAGAATGCCGATGTGGCCGACATGGTGGTGACCGCAGGCGTTGATGCAGCCGGAAATCTTGATCTTGAGCGGGCCGACGCTCTTTGCCCGCGCGCCATCGCCGAAGCTTTGCGCGATGCGCTGGGCGACCGGGATCGAACGCGCGGTCGCCAGCGCGCAATAGTCGAGGCCCGGACAGGCGATGATGTCGCTGATCGAACCGGCGTTGGGAGTCGCGAGGTCGACCGAGGCGAGACGGTCGTAGACCGCCTGCAGGTCGTCGAGCGCTACATGCGGCAGGACGAGGTTCTGCTCGTGCGAGACCCGGACCTCGTCGTGCGAGTAGTCCTCGGCCAGATCGGCGACGGCGTCCATCTGGTCGGCGCTGGCGTCGCCGGGGGGCGCGCCGATCGCCTTGAGCGAGACGGTCACGACGACATAGCCCGGCGCCTTGTGCGGCCGCACGTTGGCGGCGAGGAAGCTCGCGAAGCGTGAATCCTTGCCTTTGCGCCGCTCGACCCGGTCGCTGACCGGCTTCTTGCGCTCGAGCTCGGGCGGGGCGAAGAAGGCGCGGACTCTGTGCGACCTCTTCGGGAGGCAGGTCGAGGAGCCGCCGGTCGCGCGCGGCGAATTCGGTTTCGATCTCGTCGCGGAGCGTCTCGAGGCTCTTCTCGTGCATCAGGATCTTGATGCGCGCCTTGTACTTGTTGTCGCGCCGGCCCTCGAGGTTATAGACGCGCAGGATCGCCTCGATATAGCCGAGCAGGTCGCGCTCGGGCAGGAACTCGCGCACCTTGCGGCCGAGGAACGGCGTGCGCCCGAGGCCGCCGCCGACATAGACCGTGAAGCCGAGTTCGCCCGCCTCATTGCGCACGACCTGAAGGCCGATATCGTGCGCCTGGATCACCGCGCGGTCATGCGCCGCCCCGTTGACCGCGATCTTGAACTTGCGCGGCAGGAACGAGAACTCCGGATGGAGCGACGACCATTGCCGCAGGATTTCGGCGTAGGGGCGGGGATCGGCGATCTCGTCGTCGGCGACGCCGGCGAAATGGTCGGCGGTGACATTGCGGATGCAGTTTCCAGAAGTCTGGATCGCGTGCATCTCGACGCTGGCGAGCTCGGCGAGAATGTCGGGCGTGTCTTTCAGCGCCGGCCAGTTGAACTGGATGTTCTGCCGGGTGGTGAAATGGCCGTAGCCGCGATCGTAGCGTCGGGCGATCTCGGCGAGCTTGCGCATCTGGCGGGAATTCAGCGTGCCATAGGGCACGGCGATCCGCAGCATGTAGGAATGGAGCTGCAGATAGAGCCCGTTCATCAGCCGGTGCGGGCGAAACTGCTCTTCGGTCAGCTCGCCCGAGAGCCGGCGGGCGACCTGGTCACGGAACTGCTCGACGCGCGCGGCGACGAAGGCCGTGTCGAAATCGTCATAGTGATACATGTTCGGCCTCCAGCACGGCCGTCGGGCCGGAAAGCGGGGCGTGACCCTCGGCCTGCTTGCCGAGATCGCGCCGGGTTGTCGGCCCGGCCGCGCGGATCGCCTCGCGAAGCGCTTTCGGGACGACATGGCCGTTGCGGATTTCGACCACGACCGCGTAGGGCTCGACGACGAGGTTCTGCGCCTCGTCCTCTTTTGCCCGCGCGAGCGCGGCGGCGGTCGCGCCTGCATCGGGGCGCACCGCGGCGCGGTTGAAATCCTCGCTCCAGCCGTGGTCGGCGGTCTGGAAGACGACAACGCCATCCGCGAGGCGGTTGGCGGTGATGACATCGGGCATGCGGAACTCTCGGGCGGCGCAACGGCGCCGCCTCGGCAACCTGTAGCAGATTATACGGCAAAAATCTATAACTAACTTGGTATCACATTTTTATACTGAGTAATCTTGTGAGGCGCCGATCTTGCTTTTTCCGCTACAGTTGCAAGTCTGTTCCGCTACAGTTGCAAGTCTGTTGGCCGGCGCCTCGAAAGCTTCGTCGCGACAGCGCGGCCTCGGACCACAGGGTGGCGCGTGGCCCCGGCTGGACGCCCGTCTATCGATGGATCACGGAGGACGGCTGGCAAGCTCGCCGCTCTCGAAGGACCAGGCTCAGCAGTACGGGGTTTCTTTGTCGCCGACGTAGTTCCCGGCAGCGTCGTAATTGAGCTCGTGCACGACGCAGCCGCCCTGGTGTTCGCTAGGGCCGGTGGAGGCGCCTGGATAGACGCGGCCTGCCGGAAGCGGCGCTCCGCCGTCCGCGATGATGACAGGCCCGGGCGAAATTTCGTTCGGCTCGCTGTAGCCGCCCCAATACCCGGAGCCCAAAAGCCAGGGAGAGCCGCCCCAACCGCCCCGCCCGTCACGGCCGCGGCTGCTCCAGGCGTAGTGACCGCGCCCGATCCAACCGTGATCGTCGCGCTCGCCCCACGCGTCGCGGCCCCAGCCATCCTGGCTGATACGGCCACGGTCGCTCTCCGCAAAACCGCGACTGTCGCCCCAGTTGCGCAAGCCGGAGCCGCGCCAGGTCCAGCCCTGCTGCGTCCCAAGCGGCCCCGGAAAGGCGCGCATCGAGGCATGACCAGCTGGACCCCCGTGCTGCGCCCCAAGCGGGCCATGGAAAGCACGCATCGCAGCGTGACCGAACCCGCCTCCCGGCCGGGCAAGCATATAACCGTAGGCCGGGGAAAGACCGAGCGAAAGGACGATCGATCCCGCGAGCATAGCGCGGGCCGCTCTCGAACAGAGGTCGGGGGTCATGGATTAATCTCCGCTGCCGCAGCGGCAATCTTACTCCAACCATTGGCCCAAGTCGATAATAATTAACGAATAGCTAATGCAAGTCACCGCACCAAAGTCAACCTTTTCGCCGCCCGGGTGAGGCCCGTGTAGAGCCAGCGCGCCCGGTGCTCGCGGAAGGCAAAACTTTCGTCGAACAGCATCACGTCGTCCCACTGCGACCCCTGCGCCTTGTGCACGGTCAGCGCGTAGCCGTAGTCGAACTCGTCGGATTCACGCCGCAAGGGATAGGCCAGCTCGCCCTCGGTCCCCTGGAAAAAGTGCTTCAGCACCGCCACCTTGACCGCCTTGGCCGCCCCTTCGTCCGCCGAGCGCACGGTCATCTTCACGAAATCCTTCTGCATCCCGCCGAGCGCCTCGACCCGCCACAAGCCCCCGTTGATCAGGCCCTTGGTCCGGTCGTTGCGCAGGCAGACGAGCCGGTCGCCGGCGACCGGCAGCGGCTCGGTGAAGCCGTTCAGCGCGCGCATCCGCTGGTTGTAGGCGCGGCGCGTGCGGTTGACGCCGACCAAGACCTGGTCGGCGGCGAGCACCTCGGCCGCGTCGATCGCGCCGCGGCGGACGATGCGGGTTTCGCCATAGACGCCGTCCGGCAATTCGCCGCCGAAGCGAACGATCTGCGACAGCCGGATGATCGGATTGTCTTCGGCCTGGCGATGAATCGCGGTCAGCATCACGTCGGGAGAGGCTTCCGTAAAATAGCCGCCGCCCTTGACCGGGGGCAGCTGGAACGGATCGCCGAGGACGAGGATCGGCTTGCCGAACGAGAGAAGGTCGCGCGCCAGCTCCGCGTCGACCATCGAACATTCGTCGATCACGATGAGCCCCGCCCGGGACGCCGGGCCGTCTTCGTTGAGGGTGAAGTTCGGCGCGCCCTCGGCGCCCTCGCTCGCCCGGTAGATCAGCGCATGGATGGTCGTCGCGCCGGCGCAGCCGTTGGCGCGCATCACCATCGCCGCCTTGCCGGTGAAGGCGGCGAAGGCGGTCTCGCCATGGGCGCCCTCGGCGACATGGCGCGCAAGAGTCGTCTTGCCGACGCCGGCATAGCCGAACAGGCGGAACACCTGCGGCTCGCCTGCCTTCAGCCAGCGGCCGACCTTGTCGATCGCCTCGGCCTGTTCGCGCGACCATTCGCGCCCGACCGGCTTTGCGACCGCCGTCTCCGCTGCGACCGGCGCTGGGGCGGGCCCCGCTCCGACGCCGCCGGCGGCCCGTTTTCGCTTTCGCCTGGCCGGGTTCAGCCTTCGCGCCGCAGCGCGAGCAGGTCGGCGGCTTGCGGCCGAGATCATAATATTTGGCGCCGCAGGCCAGGCACAGGCGCTTGGTTCCGAGCCGGCCCGCCTCGGGCGTTTCTTCTGGCCAATCGTCGTCCCCTTGGACCCGCGTAAGAGTTTCGAATCAACGGATGATTCATGAATTGAGCGCAGCATCTTACCAGAATTGCCGAAAGAAGCGTCTTGGCGGCCAGGGCGTGCTTCTCGGCGAGACCATCGCCGCCGCCCGCGGCTATTCGGTCCGGCCTTGAACGATCGCCAGGCCAACTTATATGGAACTCCTCGAGGCGGCCGGGCGTTTTTTCGGCAGCCGAAGGAAAACTCTGTAGCGCGGCCCGAACGGTTCCATGGCGAAGGTCTCGGGCGCGTGAAGCGCCTGAAGGGGCTTCAAATGGTGCGTGTGACGGCGCTGAGCTCTCCGTTCCTGCTTGGCTTCGACGATATCGAGCGGGCGCTCGACAAGGTGTCGAAGACGGCGGCGGACGGTTATCCTCCCTACAACATCGAGCGCATCGCCGCATCGGGCGCCGAACCGGAGACGTTGCGCATCACCCTTGCGGTGGCCGGCTTCTCGCAGGACCAGATCGAGGTGACGGTCGAGGAGAATGAGTTGACCATCCGCGGCCGGCAACAGGATGACAAGGCGCGGGAATTCTTGCATCGCGGCATCGCGGCGCGGCAGTTCCAGCGCGGTTTTCTCCTCGCCGAGGGCATGCAGGTCAAGGGCGCCGAACTGAGGCAGGGTTTGTTGTCGATCGATCTCGTCCGGCCGCAGCCGGAGCGGGTGGTGAAGAAGATCGAGATTTCGGCGCGCGACTGATCGGCGCCGGTGGCGGGTCTCATGGGATCGCCGGAAAGGAGAAGAGATGATATCTGCAACAGACAAGGCCTTGGCGTTGACGCCGCTGGAGTTCGCCCATCTGGGCGACGGCGCGCTCGCCTATGTCAGGACGATCAATTCGGAAGACGTTGCGCGTCTCTTTCCGCAGGCGCCTCCGCTCCGCCCCGGCGTCAAGCTGTTCGCCCTTCTGGGCGCCGACGGCTCGCCGATCCTGCTGACCGACTCGAAGGACGCAGCGATCGCCAACGCCATGGAGAACGAACTGCAGACCGTCAGCCTCCACTGATGTTGAGAAGCCCCGCGCCGGGTCGTCCGGCGCGGCCGAATTCGGGTAGGATGCGAGGATGCGCCAGGCGGGGGTCTTGATTGAGGAAGGGCAAGACTGTTCAGAGCGAGGATGAGATAGCCCGCGGGTATCGCAAACGTCTTGGGGGTCGACCATCTTCAGTGGCTCGATCCCATGACGATTTTGATGAAACTGAGGCACGTTTCTGGCGCTAGATTTGCGACGGTGGCAGCTACTGAGGTCGCTCCTGCCTTGGCGAGGTGCGGACTCTGGCGAGAAGCTCATTCGCATCGGCAGAGAAACCTTCGCAGCTGCGAATGGTCCGCAATCAGATGGTCGCGCACGCTTCAGTCATTTTTCACGAGGTAATGCATGTTTTGAGCGGCCATGAGGGCGAATTCAACAGACTCTACAGTCGTTCGGAAATCCCTTCCGTATGCACACAAACTACGTGAGCTTGAGATTCCAGTATGGACAGGATTACCGCCGCTTTTATGGCTCCTCGCCACCTGACTTTAGATGGGTGGTCGGCTGCATCAAATAGCGTTTTTCTTTGGGATGAGCGCCGAGGCCGCAAGGATCCGAGTTCGTGGAAATTAGGGGGCGAGTACGCTCCGAAAGGAAGCTGCCAGAACTCCGTACAACAGCTGCTTCATAACTTGAACAAAGGCCCGCGGCGCTGAATTTCTGCGCGTTCGTCTCACCGATGTCATTTCAGGCAATCCGTCCCACCGCTGAGCTTGAACTAAGTCCCGCCACTTGACAGGTATCGAGAGGCTCGGGAGAGGTCCCTTCGGAGAGGTCGGGCCGTGTGCGATCTCGTTTCTTCGCAGGCCGCGAACGGGGCGTTACATGATAAACCGGGAAGAGTGCGGGACATGTTCGGGCAAATCAAACCCACTCACGTGATAGCCAGACATGTACGCTTATCTCGATCTCTTGCGCGATGCGCTGGAAAACGGCGCGGTCAAGGACGACCGCACCGGAACTGGTGTGCGCTCGCTGTTTGGCCGGCAAATCCGCTTTCGATCTCGAGCAGGGCTTTCCGCTCATCACCACCAAGCGCCTGCATCTAAGTCGATCGTGAGGGAGCTCGTTTGGTTCCTCAAAGGCGACACGAACATCGCCTATCTGAAAGCGCATGGGGTCTCGATCTGGGATGAATGGGCCGACGCCGGCGGCGACCTCGGGCCCGTCTATGGCAAGCAGTGGCGCGCCTGGGAAGGCCCGGACGGCCGGACCTATGATCAGATCGACCGGCTCTTGAAGGAAATCCGCCGCAATCCGGATTCGCGCCGCCTCGTCGTTTCGGCCTGGAACGTGCCGGACATCGAGAAGATGAAGCTGCCGCCCTGCCATTGCCTGTTCCAGTTCAACGTGACCAACGGAAAACTGTCGTGCCAGCTCTACCAGCGCTCGGCCGACATCTTTCTCGGCGTGCCGTTCAACATCGCAAGCTACGCTTTGCTGACCCACCTGATCGCCCGCGAATGTGGGCTTAAGGTCGGCGACTTCGTCCACACGTTTGGCGACGCCCACCTCTATCGCAACCACGAGGACCAGGCGCGCGAGCAGCTTTCGCGCGAGCCAAGGCCCCTGCCGAAGCTCGTGCTTGGCGACGTCGGCTCGATCTTCGACCTCGACGCGGAGGCGATTTCCTTCGAGGGCTACGATCCGTGGCCTGCGATCAAGGCGAAGGTCGCGGTGTGAGGGGAGCAGCGAACGGCCGCGAAGCGGCGGAGTTCGCGCCGTTGCTGCAGGCGACCGGCGGGCCCCCCCTTCTCCGCGAAGCGGGGAAGGCGCCGCGCAGCGGCGGATGGGGCGCGGAAAGCAGGTATGGATCGATGCAGGTTTGCGGTAGCGGTTGTGCAATCCGACTTGCGCCGAAGGAGCGGGCCACACCCCATCCGGCGCTTCGCGCCACCTTCCCCAGCCGAGCTGGGGAAGGTGTCCGCACGGCGATTTGAGCAACGCTAAGAAAGGGGAACGCGCGAGGTGACGCCGCCGCTCGTCATGGTCGCTGCGGTCGCGCGCAACGGCGTCATCGGCGACGGCAAGCGGCTGTTGTGGCGGCTGTCGAGCGACCTCAGGCGCTTCAAAACTCTGACGATGGGCAAGCCGCTCGTCATGGGGCGGCGGACTTTTCAGTCGATCGGCCGTCCGCTGCCCGGGCGGGAGACCATCGTCCTCACCCGCGATCGGGCCTTCTCGGCGGAGGGCGTTCGCGTCGCCGATACGCTCGAGAGCGCTCTTGCGCTCGCAGGTGAGCGGGCGGACGCGATGGGCGCCGACGCCATCGTCATCGCCGGCGGGGGCGAACTTTATGCGCAGACGATCGGGCGCGCCGATCGCCTCGCGATCACCGAAGTCGCGCTCGAGCCAGAAGGCGACGTCCGCTTTCCGCCGATCGACCCCCGGCAATGGCGCGAGACGAGGCGCGAGCCGGGAGTCCGAGGGCCGAAGGACGAGGCGGACTTCGCCTTCGTCGACTACGCGCGCAGGGCTTCGCCCGACAGCCGCTAAGAAGGCTTAAGAAATATTGAACGCCGACCCCTCGGCCATCGCCAGGAAGGTCGTATACGCCATCCAGACAAAGCCGTTGGCGTTTGCCTGCCAGGCGCCGGTCGGGGTCGTTCCCCAGCCCGCGCCCCAGCTGTTCTGGATCAGAACCGCCCCGTCGCCGCCGTTGTAATGGTCGTCGTAGCCGATGATCATCATGCAATGTCCGGCTCTCTTGTCGGGATTGTTCTTGTTCATCAGCCACTTGCCATTGCCGACGTAGGGCGTGGGCAGGGCCGGCGAGCCCGTCTCGGACTTGTAGGCCGGAAAGTCGCAATAGAGATTCGTCCCGTAGGCCACCGGCGATCCGGATGCGATGATGGTGCGGATGTTGTTCAGCCCGTTCGCGGTCTTCACGCAGATGCAGGTGAACCCGGGGATGGCGAAGGCGGAATCAGCCGTGATCGGCCTCGAGTTGGGACCGTAATGCGTCCAGTTGTTGTCGCATGAGACGGCGGACTTGGTTCCGGGCGGCTGGTTCTTCGCCGACGCCAGGGAGGGCGTTCCGCCGTTGCGGATGAGGAAATCGAGAACCGATCCGATGCTGCCGCCGACGCAGCTGTCGGGGCCGATGTTGTTCGCCCGCTCGACCTGAATGTACGTGTAGTCGGCGCTCGCCTGCTGGCTCGCCGACGATGGCGAATAATTGCCGGCTTTCGCCGCCCAGGCCGTCGTAATCCCGTAGGCCGAGGCCCAGACGAAGCAGTTCGGGACGGTTTGCTGGCCGACCGGCGGAAGATGCCCGAAATCGACCAGGGCGTGCGAAGGCAGATCGGGCGGCGTCGGGATGTCGATGCATATCGTCGCCTCGGGGACGCTGGTGTCGTAGCCGTAGTCGAAGGTCTCGTAGATGTCGGTCATTGCTGCGCGCTCCGTCTCCGCCGGGCGGCCGATCGCGGGGTTTTGGACGTGGCGAGGCCCGGGGCTCGATGAGAATAGGTGTAGACTGCCCGGCGCGGCAATCTGGAAGGGGGCCTTGGGACAATCAGCAGGGACCGCTCGGATGGTCTGTGAGACGGTGCAAATCATTTATGTAGAAAATATCTCCGGCAGCCTTTTTGCCGACCTTCGCCGCGAGCTTTTTGGCGCTGGTCTTGGCCGGATGCGCTGGCCGCGAGCGATCGTTGAACTCCGACGATCTGTGCGATTGCCCGTCTGCTCGCTGATCCCGATGCCCCGCGCATTCACCCAATCGTGAGGCGCGCAGCGCGTGGGCCGGCCGCAAATTCGACCGGCTGGCGCGCCCGCGACAATAAAGCAAATTGACATCCAACGTGGACGGACGCGAAATGCAGTTTGGCCGTCTGTCCGCGCCATGAGCAACTTCCGTGGCGCGAGCAGCAAAAGCGATTTCAATCGTCACTAGTGACTCCCGTCGAGGACGGTGAGCCAAGAAAGTCAAGGTTGTGACAACTTGGCTGGTGGCGGTCGCTTGCCTATTGGAGGCGGAAATGCTTGACAAACCTCAGAAATCGAAGCCCGAAACCAGTCCTCTGCGAACCCGCTATGACAACTTCATCGGCGGCGCGTGGAAGGCGCCCGCGAAAGGGCGCTACTTTACCAACAAGAGTCCGATCGACGGCAGCACGCTATGTGAAGTCGCCCGTTCGGACGCCGCCGACGTCGAAGCCGCGCTCGACGCCGCGCATGCGGCCAAGGACAAATGGGCGCGCACGTCGCCGACCGAGCGTGCGAAAATGCTCAACACAATCGCCGATCGGATCGAAGACAATCTGGAGCTGCTCGCCCGCGTCGAGACCCGCGACAACGGCAAGCCGATCCGCGAGACGATGAACGCGGACGTGCCGCTCTCGGCCGATCACTTCCGCTATTTCGCCGGTTGCATCCGCGCGGAAGAAGGAACAGTCGGCGAGATTGATCACGACACGGTCGCCTATCACTTCCGCGAGCCGCTCGGCGTCGTCGGCCAGATCATCCCGTGGAACTTCCCGCTCTTGATGGCGTCCTGGAAGATGGCGCCCGCGCTGGTCGCAGGAAATTGCGTGGTGATCAAGCCGGCTTCGGACACGCCGATGAGCCTTGCGGTGCTGATGGATCTGATCGGCGACGTGTTGCCGCCGGGCGTTCTCAACGTGGTCTTCGGCCATGGCTCCGAAGTCGGCGCTCCGCTCGCCCGCAGCCCACGGATCAACAAGATCGCCTTCACCGGCGAGACGACGACCGGCCGGCAGATCATGCAGTACGCTGCCGAGACGATCATCCCGATGACGCTCGAGCTTGGCGGGAAGTCACCCAACATCTTCTTTGCCGACGTCATGGACAAGGACGACGCCTTCTTCGACAAGGCGCTCGAAGGCTTCGCTCTCTTCGCCTTCAACAAGGGCGAGGTCTGCACCTGCCCGTCGCGCGCGCTGGTGCAGGAGTTGATCTTCGACAAGTTCATGGAAAAGGCGGTCGCACGCGTCGCCAAGATCAAGGTCGGCGATCCGCTCGATCCGACGACCCAGATGGGGGCGCAATGCTCGAAGGGTCAGCTCGAAAAGATCCTGAATTATATCGACGTCGGCAAGAAGGAAGGCGCGAAGTGCATGACCGGCGGCGAGCAGGCCCATCTCGGCGGCGCGCTGGAGAACGGCTTCTATGTGAAGCCCACCGTCTTCGTCGGTCACAACAAGATGCGCATCTTCCAGGAAGAAATCTTCGGGCCGGTTCTCTCGGTGACGAAGTTCAAGACCATGGAGGAGGCGATCGAGATCGGCAACGACACGATCTACGGCCTCGGCGCGGGCGTGTGGTCGCGCGACGGGACCACCGCCTATCGCGTCGGCCGCGAGATCCAGGCGGGGCGCGTGTGGACGAATTGCTATCATGTGTATCCCGCCCATGCGGCGTTCGGCGGCTACAAGCAGTCCGGCTTCGGTCGCGAGACGCATAAGATGATCCTGGATCACTACCAGCAGACGAAGAACCTGCTCGTCAGCTACAACCCGAATGCGATGGGGTTCTTCTGAGAGCATCGGGCGAAGCCGCGCTGAAAGGCGCGGCTTCTCTCGCGACGTCCGGCGCTTGGGAGGCGCCGGACGCCTCTTCGTTGATCGATCGCCGCGGAAGGGCCGATGACCGAAAGAGTTATATTCACGCCTGAAGCCGTCGCGCTTGTCGCGGCGTTGAAGGCGATCCATGGGCCGCTGATCTTTCACCTCTCGGGCGGATGCTGCGAGGGCAGCGCGCCCATGTGTTTCCGGCAGGGCGACTTTCGGGTGGGCGCGAGCGACGTGCTCCTGGGCGCGATCGACGGCTGCCCGTTCTATGTCGGAGCGGCGCAATTCGACTATTGGTCGGGTTGCCAGATTATCGTCGACGTCGCGACGGAGGGCGGCGACAGCTTTTCGCTGGAAGCGGCCGACGGCGTGCGCTTTATCGTGCGCTCGCGTCTCTTCAGCGACGCGGAGTTCGACAGTTTGAAGGCGGCCGGACTGTCGCCCGCCGATGCGTCCTCGGCCGAACCGACCGCGGAATGACGAGCAAAGCGGCCCTATCAACCGATTGTGTGATAGCCCGCGTCCACTGATTTGGGCGGCGAGGTTGATGGGGCAAGCACCGGCTCCGTAAATTGCAGTCCGTCGCACGCAGGGCCCCAAACCTTGAGTTGAAGGCGCAGCCGGCGGACCGAAACGGTAAAGACGGGTCTGAACTAACTAGCACATCAATCCACGCTCGACACGGTCGACACGGACTTCGCCTTGACATGCGCATACCTATGCATTTCAATGACGCGGCAATCGATATGGCTGAGGCGCTTCTTGTCGAAAATCCTAGAACTGTCACGGCCCAAACCGGTCGACGCATTGCTCGAAATGCCGGGGCATCTCCTGCGCAGATGTCACCAGATCGCGGTCGCCGTTTTTCTCGACGAGTGTCAGGCCTTCGACCTTACGCCGCCGCAATATGTGACCTTGGCCGCGCTGGCGACTTATGGGCCCCTCGACAAGGCGACGATCGGCGGCGTCGCGGCGCTGGACCGAACGACGGTCGCGGTCGTCATCAAGAATTTGCAGGAACGCGGCTATGTGTCAACTCGCGCATCCGAAGAGGATCGGCGCGCGAAGCTCAACGACATCACGGCCGAGGGCCTTGCGACTTTGCGGGCGGTCCAGGATTCTGCTGAGCGCGCCCAGGAGCGAATGCTCGCTCCGTTGACGCCGAAAGAGCGCGACGAGTTCGTGCGGCTCCTCGGAAAAATGGCGCACGAAAACAATCTGCTCAGCCGCGCGCCGCAGCGCGCGCATCGACTGAGCGACTTCTGACGCCTCAGTCCCTGCGTTGCGCGCAAGCTCGGGTTTCGCGCAGTGGTCTTTGGCGCGCCGCCGCCAAAGCTCTCCCATAAAACACATATGATAAATGGCTTATCGAACGCGAATCGGAAAATTCCGGTTTGATGCAGAATCCTGCTTGACATACGCATATATATGCGCATAGTTATGCCTATCTCGCCGTGGCGGGACCTGCTTGGGAGGAATGAGATGGGTGCCGTGAAAGGAAAGGTAATCGTCGCCGGCGGCGGAATCGGCGGCGTGTCGGCGGCCATGGGGCTCGCCAACAAGGGCTATGAGGTCGTCGTCCTCGAGCAAGCCCCGCATTTCGGGGAAATCGGCGCTGGCATTCAGATCGGGCCCAACGCGTTCCACGCCATGGACTATCTCGGCGTCGGCGACACGGGCCGCGCCAAGGCGGTCTACATCGACAAGCTCATCATGATGGATGGATTGACCGGAGACGAAGTCGCCCACATCGACGTGGGCGATGGCTTTCGGCGGCGGTTTAGGAATCCATACGCCGTCATCCACCGCGCCGATCTGCACAGCGTCTTTCTCGACGCCTGTCGCGCGCATCCCAACGTCACGCTCGTCAACAGCCGGACGGTCGTCGGCTACGCCAACACCTCGCGCGGCGCAAAAGTTCTGACCGCCTCCGGAGAGTTGTTCGAAGGCGATGCGGTGATCGGCGCGGACGGCGTCCGCTCGCGCATCCGGGCCCAGTTGACCGGGGGCGACGAACTGAAGCTTTCCGGCCATGTCGCCTATCGCGCCGTGCTCTCGATCGACGAAATGCCTGAGGATCTGCGCTGGAACGCGGCCACCTTGTGGGGCGGACCCAAGTGCCACATGGTCCACTATCCCCTGCAGGGCTGGAAGACGTTCAATCTGGTGGCGACCTTCGTCACCGATGTCACCAACGTCGGGTCCAACGAGCCCGGCAATCGGGAGGAGATTCTCGACCGGTTCGGCCACATCGTTCCCAGGGCCCGCAAGCTTCTCGAAGTGCCAAAAGCCTGGCGACGCTGGGTCCTGGCCGATCGCGATCCGATCGAGAACTGGATCGACGGTCGCGTCGTACTGCTGGGCGACGCCGCCCATCCGACCCACCAATATTTCGCGCAGGGCGCCTGCATGGCGATGGAGGATTCGGTCATGCTCGCTTACCAGCTCGAAAAGCATGACGGCGACTTCGGCGCCGCCTTCGCCGAATATCAGGCGGCGCGCATCGTCCGGGCCTATCGGGTGGTCATCTCCTCGCGCCTGATCGGCAAGCACCTCTATCACGCCGAAGGCGCCGAACGGCTCGTGCGCAACGCAGTGATCGGCGCGAAGACCCAGACCCAATTCTACGACAGCCTCGGATGGCTCTATGGCGGCACGGGTCTTTCCGCGGCCGATCTCAAGGCCGCCGCCTGAACCGCACTTCCAACGGAGGAACGATCATGTCTCAACTCGGAACGCTCGAAGACCTGCCGATCGATTATCGCAACGGCCTGACCGCAAAGAACCTGGTCCCGCTCTGGCCGAACCTGCGGGCGGCGCTGCCCCACGGCATGCCGTCACGCCGCACCCGGCCGATCGCCTGGAAATATGCCGATATCCGCCCGCGCCTGATGGAAGCGGGCAGGTTGACGCCGATCGAAAAGGCGGAGCGCCGCGTGCTGGTGCTGGCAAATCCGGGCCTCGGGCTCGAAAACATGCAGGCGACGCCCTCGATCTATATCGGCATGCAGCTAATCCTGCCGAAGGAAAGCGCGCCGAACCACAAGCACAGCCCGAGCGCGGTGCGCTTCGTCATCGAGGGCCGCGGTGGATACACGGTCGTCGACGGCGAGCGGCTGCCGATGGAGAAGGGCGATCTCATCCTCACCCCGGCCGGTCTGTGGCACGAACACGGACACACCGGCTCCGACCCGGTCATCTGGCTCGACGCGCTCGACCTGCCGACGATCTACGCGCTCGAAGCCTCCTATTGCATCGAGGGCGATCCGCAGGTCGTGCGCAACCAGCCCGACGCTTCGCAGAACCTCTACACGCGCTCGGGCTTTGCGCCCTTCGCTTCGCTGAACCGGCCGAAGGACCGCTACCCGCTGAAGCGCTTCCCCTGGAAGGAGGCGCGCGCCGCGCTGGAGAGTTCTGGCGAGCGTGACCAACCTCGGCGAACCGGTGCAACTCGCGTACGTCAATCCGGAAACCGGCGCGGAGTGCATGCCGGTGCTCGGCTTCTCGGCGCTGATGCTGCGTCCGGGCGAGACGGTGGCCATGCGGCGACGCTCGTCCTCGGCGGTCCTGCACGTCATCGAGGGCGAGGTCAGGGCCGTAGTCGACGGCGTCGAACTCGACGTCGCCGAGAGCGACACGATCGCCGTGCCGACGCACGCCAGGGTCCAGTTCGCCAACCGCTCGACCTCGAAGCCGGCGTTCCTGTTCCAGGTCGACGACGCGCCGCTACAGCGGAAGCTCGGATTCTTCGAGGAATTCGAGGCCGCCTGACGACCGCGGACGTCGCCGCAGGTTTTGACTTCGCGCGGCGCGCGTTGCGCGCCCACCATCCGTCTCGCACATCAGGAATTCGCTCATGACCCAAACGTCTTATCTCTGGCCCCCTCCGCCTGTTCGTTCTCTCCCGGTTTGCGGGAGCGTCGAGCGCGCGCCGGTCAACCGCCTTTTCTTCGTCGGGCGCAATTATCACGCGCACGCCGCTGAGATGGGGCGCCCCGTCGACAAGTCCACTGAGCGTCCGTTCTACTTTACCAAGTCGCCGCAGACGCTCGTCGAATCGGGCGCGGGCGTGGCCTATCCACCCGAAACAGCGAACTATCATCACGAGATGGAGCTCGTCGTCGTCGTCGGCGCGCCGGGTTTTCGCGTGAAGGCGGAGGACGCCCATAAACTGATCTACGGCTACGCCTGTGGGCTCGACATGACCCGCCGCGATCTGCAACTCGCAGCACGCGACAAGGGCCGCCCTTGGGATCTCGGCAAGGATGTCGAGGACAGCTCCGTCGTCTCCGAAATCGTCGCCATGCCCGCAATCGTGCTGGAGCGCGGAACGATCGAATTGCGCGTCAACGGCGCGACCCGCCAGAACTCCGATCTCGGCAAGCTGATCTGGAACGTGCGCGAGCTCATCGCCGATCTCTCGTTGTTCTACCACCTCCAGCCCGGCGATCTCATCTTCACCGGAACCCCCGAAGGAGTCGGCGCGGTGAAGCCCGGCGACCGCATCGACGGCCGCGTCGAGGGCGTCGGGACGATTTCGCTCAATGTTGGTCCCGCCGAGGCGCCCCATGAAGCTCTTTAACTTCTTTCGCTCGGGCACGTCGCACCGCTTGCGCATCGCCCTGCGCCTCAAGGGCGTGGCTTATGAGTATGCGGCTGTCGATCTACGCCGGAGCCAGCACTTGGCGGCCGACTATGCCGCGCTCAATCCGCAGAAGCTCGTGCCGACTCTTTTGACGGACGAGGGCGCGCTCGTGCAGTCGCCCGCCATCATCGAATGGCTGGAGGAGCGCTATCCCGAGCCGCCCTGCTGCCGGCCGCTCCGCTCGCTCGCGCCCGCGTTCGCGCGTTCGCGGCGATCGTCGGCTGCGACATTCATCCGCTCAACAACCGCCGCGTGCTCGAATATCTGCGCCATCATTTCGGCGCCGACGAAGCCGCGGTCGAGGCCTGGTGCGCGACCTGGATCGGCGCCGGTTTCGACGCGCTCGAGGCCATGCTGCTGGCAGACGCGGCGCGCGGCCGCTTTTCCTTCGGCGACGCCCCCACACTCGCCGATGTCTATCTCGTCCCCCAGGTCGAGAGCGCGCGGCGGTTTGGGATCGACATGTCCCGCTGGCCGGTCATCTCGGCCGTCGACGCCGCCTGCTCTGAAATCGAAGCGTTCCGTCTCGCCGCGCCGGCCATGCAGCCTGACGCGGGACAGAGCCGGCCGCGGCCGAACTCACCGAAACCGGAAATTCCAGTGCAAAAGGAGGAGACGACATGCCCAATTCGCGCGTAGTCAACGTATCCGAGTTCATCAACGAACGGCCGATCACCTCGTTCCAGATTCTTATCGCGGCGATCTGCTTCCTGATCGTGGCGATCGACGGCTTTGATACCGCGGCGATCGGGTTCCTCGCCCCGGCGATCAGGGCCGAATGGAGCCTTACCCCCGCTGAACTCGCGCCGATCTTCGGCGCCGGACTGTTGGGCTTGATGTCCGGCGCCTTCATCTTCGGCCCGATGGCCAACTCGTTCGGCCGCAAGACGATCCTTATCGTCTGCGTCCTCTTCTTCGGCCTGATGAGCCTTGCGTCCTCTATGTCGACGTCGGTTGTCATGCTGGTGGCGCTGCGCTTCCTCACCGGCCTTGGACTCGGCGGCGCGATGCCGAACTCGGTCACGCTGACCTCCGAATATTGCCCGGAGCACCATCGCCTGTTCCTGGTGACGACCATGTTCTGCGGCTTCACGCTCGGCTCCACGATCGGTGGGCTGGTGTCGGCGCAAATGGTCGGCGCCTATGGCTGGCGCTCGGTGCTGGTGCTTGGCGGCGTTCTGCCGATCGCGCTGCTGCCCCTCATCCTCGTAAAGCTGCCCGAGTTGGCGCGCTTCCTCGTCGTCGAGAACAAGAGCATTGAGCGGATCGCCAAGGCGCTTCGGCGCTTGGCGCCCGAGGAGAATTTCGACGGCGTCCGCTACGTCCTCAATCACAAGAAGCCGGTCGGGATGCCCGTCAGGCATCTCTTCAGGCGGGATCTCTTCGCCGGCACGATGTTTCTCTGGGTGACGTTCTTCGCCAGCCTGCTCATCATCTACCTGCTGTCGAGCTGGCTGCCGACACTCGTCAAGAGCACCGGAGTCTCGCTGAAGACGGCCTCGATTGTCACCAGCATGTTCCAGGTCGGCGGCACGGTCGGCGCGATCTCGCTCGGCTGGCTGATGGACCGGTTCAAGCCCAACACCGTGCTGGCTATCAGCTATGCGCTGGCGGCCATATTCATCGCCGCAATCGGGGCGCTCGCCCATTCGCCGGTGGCTGGTGGGGCTCGCGGTCTTCGGCGCGGGCTATTGCATCTCGGGCTCGCAGGTCGGCGCCAATGCCTTCGCGGCAAGCTTCTACCCGACCGACTGCCGCGCGACCGGGGTCAGCTGGGCCAACGGAGTTGGGCGCATCGGATCGGTGCTCGGGTCCATGGGCGGCGGCCTGATGCTGTCGATGAACCTCTCGCTGTCGACCGTGTTTCTGATCGTCGGCTTGCCGGCCCTGGTTGGCGGCGCGAGCATGTTTCTGATGGGCCGCCGAAGCGCTCGTCAGGAACGCCTGGCGCCCGCGCCGGCGTAAAGGGCCGGGCCGATTCGACGCACGTCGTGTCGATGACGAAGGCCGTGGGCGCGATGCAGTTCGGCTGCGTCGCGTCATCTCACTTTGTCCAGTCAAAGGATACTGCAGCCAGGACGACGCATGCGATTCGCGCCACCAATATGCGGCGTGCGCCGCCGCTGGTGTGCACTCGGCCATTGGCGCCGGGTGAGCCGTGATTTCGGTTCGATTCGCTCGAAGCTTCTTTCAGGAGCGGTCGCTCCTGTCGCATCAGTCGCGTTCCGCCAACGACCGCATTCTGGCCCATTCCTTCTGTAATAGGCCCGAACTGGAAACCGCGCTCGGGGTCGTTCCGCGCGTCCACCCGGCAAGGCGCCGAGAAGCAGAATCTCAGGATCAAACCGCCGTCGCCCATAAATCATAGGCGTCGGAGCGGTCGATCCTGACGGTCACGATATCGCCGGCCCGCAACGGGCGGCGGGTCGAGATATGGACGGTTCCGTCGATCTGCGGCGCGTCGCCCCTGGTTCGGCCTTTGGCCGAATGCGCGCCGCCCTCGTCGACGATGACCGGCAGGCGCTTGCCGACTTTGGCCGCGAGTTTTTTGGCGCTGATCGCCTGCTGGCGCAGCATGAAGCGTTTGTGGCGGACGGCCTTGACCTCGGCCGGCACGGGCGCGAGGCCGAGATCGTTCGCCTCCGCCCCCTTGACCGGCTCGTATTCGAACGCGCCGACCCGGTCGAGTTTTGCTTCGTCGAGCCAGTCGAGCAGGAGCTGAAAATCCTCTTCCGTCTCGCCGGGGAAGCCGACGATGAAGGTCGAGCGGAGGGTCAGCTCCGGACAGATGTCTCGCCAGGCGAGGAGGCGCTCGAGCGTTTTCTCCTGGTTGCCGGGGCGGCGCATCGCCTTCAGAACGCGCGGCGAAGCGTGCTGGAAGGGGACGTCGAGATAGGGCAGCACATTGCCGCTCGTCATCAGCGCGACGACCTCGTCGACATGCGGGTAGGGGTAGACGTAGTGCAGCCGCACCCATGCGCCGAGCGAGCTTAAGCTCCGGGTCAGGTCGAGAAAGCGCGCCGAGACCTCGCGGTCGCGCCAGATGCTCGCGGAATATTTGATGTCGAGCCCGTAGGCGCTGGTGTCCTGCGAGATGACCAGCAGCTCCTTGACGCCTGCTTTGACCAGCTTCTCCGCTTCGCGCAAAACCTCGCCCGCGGGCCGCGAGACGAGATCGCCGCGGAGTTTTGGAATGATGCAGAACGCACAACGGTTGCGGCAGCCCTCGGAGATTTTTAGGTAGGCGTAGTGGCGCGGCGTGAGTTTCACCCCCTGTTCGGGGATGAGGTCGACGAACGGGTCGTGCGGCGCGGGAGCAGCCTCGTGCACCGCCGCCATCACGCTGTCGAACGCCTGCGGGCCGGTGACGCTTAAAACGCCCGGATAGGCGTTGCGGATCGCCTCGGGCTCCGCCCCCATGCAGCCGGTGACGATGACGCGGCCGTTCGCGTTCATCGCCGCGCCGATTGCGGCGAGCGATTCCGCCTTGGCGCTGTCGAGAAAGCCGCAGGTGTTGACGATGACGGCGTCGGCGCCGGCGTGGCTCTTCGACAGTTCGTAGCCTTCCGCGCGCAGTTTCGTCAGGATCCGCTCGCTGTCGACCAGCGCCTTCGGACAACCGAGCGAAACGAACGAGATGCGCGGCGCCGGTCGACTCCCGGGATTTGCCATGTCGGTCATCGGCCCCGCTTGCCATGCGGACGCAGCCGTCGCAAGCAGGACATGGGCACAGCGGCTCGCCGGGCCTCCATCGCCCCGTGCGCGGTCCTGCGGCGGAGGGCCGCGTGGACGATTTTTGGCGTGAAACGGGCGCCCGGAAAAGCAGCCAGGTCGCGGCATTGACAGCGCCCCGCCCGCGCCCCTATGAGGTTGCGCCGTGCCCAGGTGGCGGAATTGGTAGACGCACTGGTTTCAGGTACCAGCGGTGCAAGCCGTGAAGGTTCGAGTCCTTTCCTGGGCACCATCCGCGAAAATAACCATTGAAATCATTGTATTTTTGCCATAATTCCCCACCCTGAGACGAGGTGGGGGAGGATTTGTTCAAGTCCTGTTCGCAAACGGAAAACCGGTCGCGCGCCCGATCCGTCCACATCCTCCCTCTCACCACCTCGCTTCTTGTTCATCGCCGCGCCTTGTGCAGCTAGCCTGTTCGCCCATGTGCTAGCGCTTTGGCGATAGCGAGGAGGGCGCGAACGCGAGGCGGACGAGCTTTACGCCAAGATCGGCCAACTGACGTCGAACGGGATTTCTTGGCCAGGAGGCCAGGTCGATGAGCGCGCCCGATCGAAGAGCGATGGTCGAACGATCCGGCAAGGACCTGTCGGTGCGCCGCCAATGCGCGCTTGTGGGCGCGGCGCGCTCGGGGGTTTACCGCCCCAGGCCCGTCGCCGGGGCGGACGATCCGGCGGTGACGCGCCGCATCGACGAACTGCATCTCGAACTTCCGTTCTACGGTTCGCGGCGAATGACCTTCGAACTCAACAAGGAAGGCCGTGGGGGGGCAACCGCAAGCGGGTGCAGCGGCTGATGCGGATGATGGGCATCGAGGCGCTGGTTCCGCGCCCCGGCACGAGCAAAGCCGCGCCCGGGCACAAGATATACCCCTACCTGCTGCGCGGCCTGAAGATTACCGAGCCGAACCACGTGTGGCGGCCTACTCACCCCTACATCCCGATGGCGTGCGGCTTCCTCTATCTGGTGGCGATCATCGACTGGGCGAGCCGGGCGGTTCTGGCGTGGCGGCTGTCGAACACCAACGATGCGAGCTTCTGCGCGGCGGCGCTGGAGGAGGCGCTGCTTCGGTTCGGAAAGCCGCGGATATTCAATACCGATCAGGCTCCACGTTCACCGCCGAGGCTTTCGCCGGCAAGCTCTCGGCGGCCGGCGTCGCGATTTCGATGACGGACGCGGCCGCTTCATGGACAACATCTTCATCGAACGCTGTGGCGCTCGACCAAGTATAAGGTGCATCTAGCAGAAGCAGCAAGAAGCGGCTTAATTCTTAAACAAGCAGCGAGGTTACACCTTAAATCCAACACCCTTCCCACCAATTCCATTCATTAACTACACCAACCACCCTCCCCATATACAACCCTTCTTCTTCCCTCTCCTCTAATACCCACTTTATCGGTGGCTAAAAGAAGCTGCTTAGCCGAGGCGAATGAACGGAGTAAGAACATGGGGTCCCGAGCCGGGGCCGGCGAACAGATTGACGAGGTGATGTGAATCGTTTGACCCTACCTGTTCCCGCACCGTTGCGTTGTGTCGTTAACCTCGTGCAAGGCTAGGCACCGATAAGTTCACGGCCGTAGAACTTGGCCGCGGCACCCTCACCGATAATGGAATACCGTGAAAAAGATTGCGTTCTTTGTTTTCCCATTCGTCGTGTTGACAGCAGGCGAGCCGTCGCAGGCGCACGACGATACGCAGTTTGCTGCGCTCGAACTGGCGCAGGTATTCGATGTCGCTCAGCCGCAGTCGGGCGCCGATGGGCCCAACGCGGAACTCGCAAACCCTGCAATTCGGCCGGCCGAGGCCAACCCTCTCTCGAAGATTTCGCTAAGCTCCCTGTCGGTTACCCGCGATCGGCCGCTGTTCTCGCTGTCGCGCCGGCCGCCGCCGCCGAATTCGCCCGCGCCGCCGCCACCCCCGCCTCCACCGCCGACCCTGCCATCGAAGCCACTCGCGCCGCCGCTTACTCTTCTCGGAACGGTGGTCAGCCAGGACAAGCGCGTCGCGATCTTTTTCGATCGGTCGAGAAATCGACCGATGCGGCTAGAAGAAGGAAGCGAGGAGGGGGGCTGGCGCTTGAAGTCCATCTCGCCACGCTCGGCGGTCGTCGAGAAGGACGGTTCGGCCGTGACGATCGAGTTTCCCAAACCGGCGGGTACCTTGGTGACGATCGGCAAACAGGCAGATACGCCAGCGACGGTAGGCACAGCGAAATCCCGCTTTTCAGAGGAGTGAGATGATTGCGATGCGGGCGCGAGGGCCACCGACACAGATTGTTGCGCCCCGCCCAAGCTGATCTTCAACAGTGACGACGTCTCTGCGTGTTGTAAATCATTGATATTGTTGGATTGTTGGATTGTTGGATCGATCTGAATAGCGACGCCGGCCGCCGCGAGCTTGCCGGCGAAAGCCTCGGCGGTGAACGTGGAGCCCTGATCGGTATTGAATATCCGCGGCTTTCCGAACCGAAGCAGCGCCTCCTCCAGCGCCGCCGCGCAGAAGCTGGCATCGTTGGTGTTCGACAGCCGCCACCCCAGAACTGATCGCCACCAGATAGAGGAAGCCGCACGCCATCGGGATGTAGGTCACGTCGGCCGCCCACACGTGGTTCGGCTCGGTAATCTTCAGGCCGCGCAGCAGGTAGGGGTATATCTTGTGCCCGGGCGCGGCTTTGCTCGTGCCGGGGCGCGGAACCAGCGCCTCGATGCCCATCATCCGCATCAGCCGCTGCACCCGCTTGCGGTTGACCCCGCAGGCCTTCCTTGTTGAGTTCGAAGGTCATTCGCCGCGAGCCGTAGAACGGAAGTTCGAGATGCAATTCGTCGATGCGGCGCATCACCGCCGGATCGTCCGCCCCGGCGACGGGCCTGGGGCGGTAAACCCCCGAGCGTGCCGCGCCACAAGCGCGCATTGGCGGCGCACCGACAGGTCCCTGCCGGATCGTTCGACCATCGCTCTTCGATCGGGCGCGCTCATCGACCTGGTCTCCTGGCCAAGAAATCCCGTTCGACCTTCAGTTGGCCGATTTTGGCGTAAAGCTTGGCCGCCTCGCGCTCGCGCTCCTCCTCGCCATCGCCCGAACCGCTCGCCCCGCGGGCGAACAGGCTCGCCGCATTGTCGAGAACCTGCTTCTTCCAGGCATAAATCTGGTTCGGATGCACCCCGTGCCGCTTCGCCTTGTACCGGATGTTCCCCCCTTCAGTCGCTTGCTCATCGAGAGTTTATAGTTGGAAATCAATAGGTTGGGGGGCGATTTGCTAATCGGGGCAATTTTCCGGGCGGCATTAGCTTGGGGCGGGTCTGATGAGGGCTGCGAGGTCGGGGATTTCGGGGCCTGGAATGGCGAGGCGGGCGCCGAGATAGTCGAAGAAGGGGATTTTGAGCTTCCGACAAGTCTTGGCGAGGCCAAGCATGACGTCGCGTGCATCTCGGCCTCTGTCGCTGACGGTCCCGCCGGAGATTTTGCGCTTGGTGACGAAGACGCGGATGTCGTTTTCCGAGGCGTTGGTGTGCAGCGGAATATGGTGGTTGTCGAGGACACGCAGGAGGTCGTCCTTGAGGCGAAAGAGCCGCTTGAGCAGGCTGTCGAGAGTGGCGTAGCCGGTTCTGGAGCGGTTGAAGATGCGGTCGAATTGCGCCCGCAACCGCTCTGCTTTCTCGGGGCTGGGGGCGAGCTTGTAGTCTTTCAGACCGCGATAGAACCACCAGATCATGCGCCGTGCGACCTCTACCGCGTTGCGCTGCTTGTCGTTGGCGGGGATGAGCTTGTGGACGAGGCGTTCGGCGCGCCCCCAGCACAAGCGTGTTCGCCACGCGGAACTGGCCGCGCCGTCTACACTACACGCCTGCCGAGCAAGCCTTGCTCGCAAACGTCGCCCCACTGAGCGCCCTCGCTGCGACGCGAACCGTATCGGCGTGATCCTGAACCGAATCCGAGCGCGTTCAGATGTTCATCCAGTCTCGTTACGCAAAAAACCGCGTCGCATGCCGCGAGCTTGTCGATGAGGCGAGGCTCAATTGCAAGCCCGCATGAGACAGCGCCGCCTCGTTGACCACGTAGAGGCCGCGCCGCCCAGGAGATTGCGCAGAACGCCAGGCGGGATTTGCTCGGGCCGGTTCGAAACGCGTGAAGGTGTCGAGCCGATCTGGTTCGTCACGCCGCTCTTGCCTTGATGCGGTCGCCGTGTCGTCTACCGTCACTAGGAAGAGCAACGCAATCCGCCTTCAGAACCTCGCCGTCCTTGCCCTTAACATCTCTAGCTTGGCGTCAGCAGCGCCCCACCTGCGCTTCGAAATCACAACGCCCATGCCGTTGAGCAGCGCAAGAATTTTCTCTATCGTCACATACACTGATAATGCAGCATCAGAACCACGCTAGCAGTCGCGGTCATAGCCGCCGACGATGCCGGATCGAGCGGCGCTACCAGCGTTTTCCCATCCGGCGTTTCCCAGCGCTCACGTCTATAGCTCGTCACCAACGATTCGAACCAGACCTCGAACGACGATCTCCTCATAGCCCTTGTGCGCAACCGCCGCGCGTCTACCTTCACCTCTACCGTTCGCGTAATCGTCAACTTGTCCAATTGCTGCCGCGCCGCTGCGTCCATCTCCCGCCCTTCGCCCGTTCGCTTGCGAATCCTGTCCGTCTGTCTCCTTCTCCATCTCCTACGGCTTTTGCGCACCGCGCGCAGTTTCTTCAATCGCGCCAGTTCGTCCTTACCGCCTGATGCTCTACCCTCAGCTTGCCAACTCCCCGCTCACCTTCTCTCACTCCGCCTGCACCCTGTCACTTCGCCAATCAAAGTGCAACCAACCTATGAGCTCCACCCGCGTCATTCATTCAAGCTAATCAGTCTATTTAAGCGCCATTCCCAGCTTAATCATACTTTTTCCCTACTCCCCTCCCCCAATTTCTCTTACCCAACTTCCTCTGTAACTCCCAAGCTGGGTAGTCCGATCTGCAACAGCCGGCGTGAATTTTTGGCTGGCGAGATGATTGAGCGAGACATGCGGAGCGGAAGTGTGAGTCAAGGTGGGGATGACTCCCGCCAGATTCGCGACCCGGTCGACGCGCTCATAGGCGACATCTCGCAGTTGCGCGGCGAGGTCGCGCGGCCGCGGCGGGCGAACGAGGCATTGCGGGCCGCCCATCTCGCGGACAATGCGACGCTTCGGGCCGAGAATGAAGCGTTGCGAGCCAAGAACGAGGCATTGCAGGCGGAGAACGCCGACCTCCGGCGCCGACTGGACTTGGACAGTTCGACGAGTTCCAAGCCGCCGTCGAGCGATGGGCTGAAGAAGAAGCCGCGCATCCCCGGCAGCCTCCGCGGGCGCTCGGACAAGAAAAGCGGCGGGCAGGCGGGACACAAGGGCGACACGCTCCGGCAGGTCGCCCAACCCGATCGGGTCGTGCGGCACGAAGCGCAGGCGTGCCGGCTTTGTCTGGCGGGGCTGACGGTTTCGATGCAGCGGGACGTGGAGAGGCGGCAGGTGTTCGATCTGCCTGACCGGCTGATCGAGGTCACGGAGCATCAGGCCTCGGTCTATTGCTGCGCGGCGTGCGGCGGAGAGACGAAAGCCGCGTTTCCCGCGGGCGTCGCCTCGCCGGCGCAATACGGGGAGCGCGTCAGGGCGGCGGCGGTCTATCTCAACGTCCATCAGCTCATTCCCGAAGATCGGGTCGCCGAAGCGATGGGCGATCTGTTCGGAGCATTGCGTCTATGCTCGCAAAGCGTGGCCGATTGGGTGCGCGGCAAGGCTGCGGCGCTCGCGCCGGTGGCGGCGCAGATCGCGGCGCTCGCGGCGCAAGCGCCGGTGCGCTGCCTCGATGAAACCGGCTTTCGCGTCGCCGGCAAGGGACAATGGCTGCACACCGTCGCCACGGAAACCCTGACCCACTATCGCGTGTCGGCCAAACGCGGCGAGATGCCGGAGGGGCTCACGGGCGGAGTCGCGGTTCATGACGGCTTCAAGTCTTACTCCGGGCTCACCGACGTCCGCCATGCGCTGTGCAACGCCCATCATCTGCGCGAACTGAAGGCGCTGGTCGAGATCGACCGGGAGCCGTGGGCCGCACCCATGCGCGATCTCTTGCTCGAGGCCAATCGAGCCGTCGAGCACGCGCGCGAGGCGGGCGCGACCAATCTGCCCCCGCCCGCGCTCGAGGGCTTCTTCACCCGCTACTGGGAGATCCTGCGCCAGGGTCTCGCCTTTCACCGCAACTTGCCGCGCCTTCAACGGCATCCCTCGAACCGCGGCCGGACAAAACACCGCCCCGGACACAACCTGCTCATCCGACTGCAGGAGTTCAAAGACGACGTCCTGCGCTTCCTCTATGACTGATCTTCAACACTTACGCCCCGAGCACTCTGCACAAACCATTGATATCATTCGATCGGGTGGGGAGGATTCGCAAATATGTAGTGCCACGTTTTCGAAACTTTCCATTGGTTTTCAAGCTGATGATGCGATTTTGTGCGGGCCAGATTTGACACCCTTTGCGATTTGGGCGAATCTACGGACGCTCTGTCAGCGTTCGGGGCTTAGAATCGGGCCGAATTCGTCGCCATCGCGCCGTTGACGGTGGTGCCGTCGGGCATAAAATCGGCTTCGGGCCTACTTGCGGGCCAAATTCCATCGCGAAATCGTAATGTAGTGCCACGCCGCTTTATCAGCGGAGATAGTCGTGTCGAAACAATAGGTTCGCACTTCCAACTGTCGAAGATCAGTATGACTTCTCCGTCCCCTTCACCAACAACCTGGCCGAACAGGCCCTGCGCATGATGAAGGTCAAGATGAAGATCTCCGGCGCCTTCCGCACCTTCGAGGCCGCCTGCGACTTCGCCGCCGTACGCTCGGTCGTCGCAACCGCCCGCAAGCGGGGCTGGAACATCCTTGAGACCCTGACAGCTCTTCCTAACGCCCTCGTCCAGGCCCTGGCCGCGTAACTCCCAGGTTGGGAGTTACCCCGATTACGCAAATCGCAAATCACCCCCAACCTATTGATTTCCAACTATAAACTCTCAATGAGCAAGCGACCGAAGGGGGGAACATCCGTTAGAGTATAATTTTTTGGATTTTCGGGTTTTCGCTGAACCGCTGCGCTACAGAGACAGAATGCCCCTCGTCACGATATAGACGCCGACCAGCGCCACAACGCTGCTGAACACGAGCGTCAGAGCGTGTCTGCGCAAAGCAAGATGGCCTGCGATCCTTACCCCCAGAAAACCGCCGGCCACTCCGCCCAGGACGAAGAGAATCGCCATGGGCCAATCGACGAGACCGGAGGCCGCGTAGCTGACCGCCGTGGTCGCGCCGAAGGCGGCTACCGAAACAAGAGATGAACCGATGGCATTGAGCAGCGGCATCGATGTTGCGCTCACCAGTCCGGGGACGATCAGGAAGCCTCCCCCGATTCCGAAAAATCCGGAAAGCAGGCCCACGCCGAATCCAGCGCCGCCCAAAGGCGGCAGCAGGCGTGGCGCGGACTGGCTATCGAGATGGACGTCCGGGCTGTGACCGCCCCGCCGCGGGCGCAGCATGAGGGCCGCAATGACGATCATCAGCACGCCGAAGCCGGTCAGCAATTTGGCGCCATCGACCGCCTTGCCGATCTGCGCGCCCAGCGTCGCTCCGACGATTCCGGAAAGCGCAAACACGATCGCACAGGGCCATTTGACGTTACGGTCCCGTGCGTGGCCAAAGAGATTGATCATAGCGCTCGCAGCGACGGCGACGGCGCTGGTTCCGATGGCGACATGTGGCGAGGAAAGGCCGATCACATAAACCATCAGAGGCACGGCCAGAATCGACCCGCCTCCACCGATGACGCCAAGCGACAAGCCGACAAGGCCGCCGGAGGCGAGGGACAATAGGACTACTGTGGCGGTCATCGCGTGGTAAGAGTGCTCAAGGATGCGCCCTTCTACGATGGACAGCGGACCTTTAGAAACGGGGATGTGCAGAACGCGCAGGGGAATCGGGTGAAGCATTTTTAGCGCGCGATCAGGCTGGCGAGGAAGTCGTCATCCCATCCGGCGGTCTTTCGCTTGAGCCGCAGGGAAGCCTTTCCGGGAGCCAATCGGATCAGGTTCTGCGCCATGTGCTTGATTGTACAGAAGTTGGCGGGTGCGTGATCGGTTCGCAGCCGACACTCGTCGTCGCGGAACACCATGTCCAAGATCCAGTGCAGGCTATTCTCGATCGCCCAGTGGCTGCGGACGATCGGTCCCAGCATGCACGCCATCAGCGCCAGCGACGTCAGGTAGAAGCGGGTCTCCCGCTCGATCTTGTCGCCGGTGTCCCGCTCGCTTTCGACCACCACCACGGCCTTCAATCCGGGCCAGTTGTGGCGCTCCTGCAGCCAGGCGATGTCGTGAATTACGGTCGTGGTCCTGGTCTCGATGCGGCCATGATCGCCATCCACCGTTTGGTCGCGACTGATCGTTGTGTCCCTGAAACCGGCGGCTTTCTGCTCGGCCACGAACAGTTCCACGTCCTCGCGCAGCGATCCCTGGTTGCCTTTCAGCGCCAGCACGAATTCGAGGTCCATCTGCTGCTTGCCGATCTTGCGCGGGCGACGCCCGGCTTCCGTCCGCGCTTGCGGTTCAGCCCGGCCGCGCCAAGCTTGCGATTGGCCGCCCGCCATTCATAAAGCAGCTTGCGCCTGATCTTCAACTCGTCCGCGACCGCCGCGATCCGCTCCCCACCCTCGAGCCGAAGAACCACCGCTTGCTTGAACTCGATCGAAAATGTCCGCATCCTTTGCTGTGACATGGAGCCTCCTAACAGGGCTCTGTCACTTCAATTCGCCTGTCTCACTTTCGGGGGCTAGGACACCCCACCGATCCCGGCAATTCCCTCAGTCCACTTTCATTGTGGCAGAGTTGCGAACGAAATTGGGCGGCCGATGACGCGAGCAGGACATCGGCCCCATTAAGCCGAATAATTCTCTCCAAACTTGACGAAAAGCCGCTTAAGATCACTTCTGCACCACTGGACTTCACCATCTTTCTGAAGACGAGGAGCAGGCCAAGGAAGCGCGCGTCTATCGCAGAGACTTCAGTCAAGTCGATCACGACACGTCTGTCGCTGGAAAGCGTTGCCCGGAGCGCCCCGATAATTTCCTTGATGTTTATACTGGTAGCACTTCCGACAAAACTCAACTTGTGGTAGTCAATTTGCCACTCGCTGTGTATGGTGAGTTGTCCCTGCGACAACTGGCTCGTCTTGATACGGTAAAACAAAAGTGGTAGAATTCTGGAGTGGAACAGTCCCAATAATAGCAGTCCGTCGTGCCAATACCGTCGCCAGAGGTACGGCTCTTGTTTAATCCGCCAAAGCCATTCCAGACCGAGTCTTTGCATAAAAACAGGTGCCCGTTTTACTGTGCCTGCTTCGAAGTTAACCGACGCTCCCAGGTGGGAACGGACCGGAACTCGTAATCTATTGAGGTTCCGCTTTAGCCATAGCTGCCCTTTTTTACTGCCCAAGCACACGACCAGAAAATCTGCCTCTACTGAGTTGATCGCGTTGATTACGGACTCCTGACTCAGTTCTTCAACGGACAGAAAGCCCGGAAAATGCCATCCGACACAGACCACGCCGCTTTGGATGCCGTTCAGCGATTCTGATGCCGCCGCAGCAACACCCGCATCACCACCGAACAGGAAAACTCTTAGCGGTCGTTCCGACGTGCGCAAACTCCTCAGGGCCGCGAAAACATCAGACCCAGCAACTCTCTCGTTGATTGGAACGCCGAGGAGCCGCCCCAACCAAACGATCGGCATTCCATCAGCAGCAGAGAGATCGCTGAGGAGCAGCGAGTTGCGGAACTCCGGGTCGGTATGACTAAGCACCAGGTAATTAAGGTTTGGGGTCGAAAAGAAAAGCGTGGACCGCGCGTCGGCGGAGTGGTCTATTTTATTCAATACGCCGGGCATGTCGATAACATCAATCGGCATGCCAAGAACGCAGTATACTTCTCTTGAAAGATCGTCAGATCCCGCCTCGTTGATAGCCGAGCCCGGACCAATGGCTTCACTGAACAACCTAGCTCCCCCGAACCGTCGTCGTGGCGCCGGCAAGAAGTTACATAGTCTCCACGTCCCCGTGCGACGTCACCACAACCAAGACAACTCAACAGATTGTAGCGAGCTTGTCAAGCGCTGTCAGTGAACGGTTGGTCCTGCGGGCGCTCAAATCATGGTGCGTTCTGTTCAGGCCCTAGGGGATGATGCCAAGCCAAGGGTGAGATTTCGCCGGCGCCGACGGGCGGGGATCGCCGGTCCGGCCGGATCGAGGCGCAGCGCGATTATTTGCCCGGCTTCGATGAACTAGAAGGCGCGCCGTTTCACCGGGTGAGGGTCACCTTCGTGGTTTCCTCCCTCTCGCGATGCAGTGGAATGCGTTGGCGGGGCACAGGCGACCCGACTGAAGCTTTGCATCAAATAAAAATAGGCACCATATGGTCTATTGGTGGTTCGGGGATGGGAATAGCCACTCATGAATTTGCATGGCATGACGGTGCAGCCTCCTCGGTTATTGAGCCCTTTGGAGCCGGCTGGTCCTAAGTTCTGGCGGCCCGGTGTCGCATTCCTGGCGGTCTATCTCGCGTTAAACCTGCTGACTGAGTGGTATGACCTCGATCGGCTTGGGATCACACTATGGAGCCCCGACAATGCTTTGAGTTTGGTGGTGCTCATCGAAAGCGTCATGTTTGCGCCGTTCGTTTTCATCGGAGCGGTTCTCGTCGATTTGTTCGTCGCCGGGGTTCGACGCAGTGTCTCCGTAACCATGACGGCAGACCTCCTTTTGACATTGGTGTACGTAAGTCTTGCCTTGTTTGTCAGGAAAAGGATAAAATTCAACCTGAAACAAATTCGGCTTGCCAACGCGGTCGCATTCTTGATTTTTATCCCGGCGGGCGCCACCCTCTCATCGTGTTTATATTGTGCAGTGCTGTATTTTTGCGGTGCGCTCTCAATTGATAAGTTATTTGTCGCGATGCGTGATTTTTGGATCGGCGATACACTGGGGATGATCACAATTTTTCCTTTGATAATTTACACGATTATAATATTGTCGATTTTTAAGACTCTAAAAATAGTTTATCGTGAAGGCTTAGCGGAGTCCACGGCCGAATTGGCAGTCTACAGATTCCTTGCTGCATTTATGATTGTATTGTTTCCAACGACGATGTGGAATTTTTACTCGATGAAACTTGTGGCCAAACTTAACAACACAAGGCATAAGCATGATCAATTGTATTTTCTGAGCCATAAGTATTATGTTTCTAGACAATTAACCTTGCGGAAGCGCGTACAATCCGCGATGGAACATCACAAATACGAACTTACAAATTTTGAGTGTGAGTATGCGAGGCAGGTTTATCGCTCTGACGGCGTAATCCTTTGGGAACGGTCTGTTGAAGATACAAAATTCACCATCGTATTAATTGCCACAGACGATAATCGTCATGAAGGCGATCTCAGCGTGATTTTATATATTGGTAATACTAAGTTATGCAGGATTTCGTTCTGTTACCTTAACGCCAATATTTTTGGGCTGACATCGAATATGACAATCCTGATCTCACGGAATCAGACAGACCGAACGCCCGCCCGAGACTTGTTCGACCAATGCTTCAGGCAAAATAACCCACAATTTTTTTGTCTTGCTGCTGTTTGTGGAATTGCCCTCTCGAACAATTTCAAGACCATATTGGCGATCAAGCATGATTCCCAAATAGCCTACGAGGAACGTTTCGACTCTGGCTTTCGCAATTCATACACGGCGTTGTGGGAGAAATTCGATGCTGTCGAGATCGAACAGCACGTCTACATGTTGAACGTGCCGTTAAAATTGCGTCCGTTACAATCGATGGACAGAGCCCACCGTGTGCGCGCGCAGAATCGGCGTCGGTATTGGGACGATATTTCGCAAAGCGCGCGCTCATCCATTGTCAAATATCGCATAGCTTCCAAATCCTGAACTGACGTCTGCAGCGGCTGCAGCGGGGCGCGCCTCCAAGCGGTGGAAGAATCAGCATGGCGAGTTGGCAACGGAACGCTTCTCATGTGGGCGTAACGAACCATCTCGGAGCGCGCGCCTTTCAGCATCGCAACGGGGCCGGCTCGCAGTTCACCGCGAAATACGGAATCAAGACGCTCGTCTGGTACGAGCATTACGGCGACGCCAGGGACGCGATCGCACGGGAAAAGCAGTTGAAGAAATGGGAGCGACGATGGAAGCTCGAGCTGATCGAGCGGTTCAATGCCGACGGGCGAGACCTCTACGAGACGCTGAACAATTGATTTTCGAGAATCCCGTGGTGGCGTCTCTGGACCCCTGCTTTCGCGGAACCTCTGATTTCCTTGCTCCTCCAAGCGTGCGGCTACCGCGTGAAGCTGACGCCGTGACGGTCAGTGCAGCCGGTGTCGGTCCCACCGTGATTTGTCATTGCGAGGAGCGAAGCGACGATGCGATCCAGCAGGCCGAAGGGCGGCGAACGTTGCCTTGGATTGCTTCGCTTCGCTCGCAATGACTGCGTCGGTTCCGCCCGATCGGGGCCCGCTCCAACCGTGCGGCTACCGCGTGAAGCTGACCGCGTTGCCGGCGTCCACGTTGAGAATGTTGCCGGTGCTCTTGGCCGAGAGATCGGAGGCGAAATAATAGACCGCCTCGGCGATGTCCTCCGGATAGACCGAGCGCTTCAAGAGCGACCGCTGACGGTACATCTCGTCGAGGTCCGATTCGGCCACCTTGTTCGAAGCGGCGCGCTGCGCCCGCCACTCGCCCTGCCAGATCTTTGAGCCGCGCAGCACCGCGTCCGGATTGACGATGTTGGCGCGAATACCGAGCGGCGCGCCCTCGAGCGCAAGGCAGCGCGCCAGATGCACCTCCGCCGCCTTCGCCGTGCAATAGGCGGAGGCCCCTGGGGAGGCGGCGAGCGCGTTCTTCGAGGCGACGAATACGATGCTGCCGCCGAGCGCCTGATCTTTCATGACGCGATAGCCCGCTCGCGCGGCGAGGAAATAGCCGGTCGCGAGAATGGCGATGTTGCGGTTCCACAGCTCGAGCGACGTGTCCTCGAACGGCGCAGCCGACGCGATGCCCGCGTTGGCGACGAGGATGTCGACCCCGCCGTAGGCGACGACCGTATCGCGAAAGGCAGCCTCGACCGCTGACTCGTCCGTCACGTCGGCGACCGCGCCGGCAACGGAGTTGGCGCCGAAAGCCTTAACGAAATTCGGCGACGGTCGTCTCGAGGCTCGCCTTGTCGATGTCGGCGAGCACGACGCAGGCGCCTTCGCCGATGAGGCGCTGGGCGATCGCCCGCCCGATGCCGCCCGCCCCGCCGGTAATGAAGGCAATCCGGCCGGCGAGCGATTTCGGCTTCGGCATGCGCTGAAGCTTGGCTTCCTCCAGAAGCCAGTATTCAATGTCGAACGCCTCCTGCTCGGCAAGCCCGACATAGCGGCTGACGCCTGACGCGCCGCGCATCACATTGATCGCGTTGACGTAGAATTCCGCTGCGATCCGCGCCGTCGCCTTGTCCTTGGCGAAGGAGAGCATGCCGACGCCCGGAACGAGATAGATCACAGCGTTCGGATCGCGCATCGCGGGCGAGTGCGGCCGCCGGCAACGCTCGTAATAGGCCGCGTAGTCGGCGCGATAAGCCGCGAGGCTGTCGTCCAGCGAACTCACGACCGCATCGAGGTTCATCGCCGCCGGATCGAACGGCAGCACCAACGGCCGGATTTTTGTGCGCAGGAAGTGATCGGGACAGGATGTCCCGAGCGCCGCAAGCCTCATGAGGTCGCGCGAGTCGACGAATTCCAGCACTTCCGGCGCGTCGGTGAAATGGCCGATCTTTCGCTCGCCCGCCGAGATGCGCCCGCGGATCGCCGGCATCAGCTTCACCGCCACCTCACGCCTTCGCTGAGGCGGCAGCGCTTTCACGCTCTCTCCGCCAAAAGTCGGGTCGTGCGCATGGGCGGCGAGCCAGGCGGAGGCCTTGTTGATGACTGCGATCGTCGTCTCGTAGCAGGCCTTCGAGGTCGGCCCCCAGGTGAACAGTCCGTGGCCGCCGAGAACGACGCCGTTCAGCTTGGGGTTCGCCTGCGCCATGTCCCCAAGTTTGAGGCCGAGGTCGAACCCGGGCCGCTGCCAGGGCAGGAAGCCGAGTTCGCCGTCGAAGGCCTCTTGCGTGAGCTTTTCCGCGTTTTCGCTCGCCGCGATCGCGATCACCGCGTCGGCGTGCACATGATCGACGTGCAGATGAGGCACGAAGCCGTGCAAGGGCGTGTCGATCGAGGTTGCACGCGGATTGAGGTTGAAGGTGCAATGGTTGAACAGCCCGACCATCTCGTCCTCATGGGCGAGGCCGCGATAGACCGACTTCAGGCCAAGAAGCTTGTCGAGATAGAGGGTCGAGAAGCCGTCGAGCTTCATCGAACCGATATCGCCGCCCGAGCCCTTGACCCACAGCGCCTTGACCGGCGCGCCGGTCAGCGGATCGACGCCGGTGAGTTTGGCGGAGGTGTTGCCGCCGCCGAAATTGGTGATCCGAAGATCGCTGCCGAGAAGGTTCGAGCGGTAAAGCAGCAGGCCCGGTTCGTCGAGCTTGGCGGCGTAAGCGTCGTCCCACAAATCGCGCAACGCCGCATTGGAGCCGGAAGGCTGGCCGCTCATGGGTCGTTCCTCTCAATTGTCGAGCGATTTTGATTGAACGTTACTCAGCTGACCGTAACCCGTCAATATTGGCGGGCGATCGTGTTTATCGATGAGCGAAATTGACCGACCGTGATTGACAGCTCCTGCTGTCGCTGCCACTGTCGTCGGCAATCAGAAGTCAGTCGAGGAAACGGCAAGGGGTCATGCGCGAGCGTCAGCGCGCCGAAATCGTCCGAAATCTGCTCGCCGAGCGGGGCTACGTCTCGATCGCCGACATCATGGCGGCGACCGGCGCATCTGCGGCATCGGCCCGCCGGGACGCCGGACGCCTGGCCGAAGCCGGCTACGCCGAGCGCCTGCACGGCGGCATCCAGGCGGTCGGCGACGCGTTCTCCCGGCCGATGTCGCCAAGGCCGCTTGCGATCCGCTCGTTCGATGCGAGCCGCACGATCAACATCGGCGCCAAGCGCGCCATCGCCCGCAAGGCGGTCGAGATGTGCGCGACCGGCGACGTCGTCATCATAAACGGCGGCACGACGACGTTCCTGATGGCCCCCTTCCTGCGCGACACCCGGCTCAAAATCCTTACGAATTCCTACCCTCTGGCCGAATTCCTCATCCACGAGACGCACAATCGGGTCGCCCTGCCTGGCGGCGAGGTCTATCGCGATCAGAAATTGATCGTTGCGCCGTTCGACGACGACGCTATCCAGCACTATTCGGCCCGCCTGATGTTCATGAGCGCGATCTCGATCGGGCCGCTCGGCGTGATCGAGGGCGACGCGTTGATCGCCGGTGCCGAAACGAAGCTCCTGAAGCGCGCCGACCGGCTCGTCGTGCTCGCCGACGCCTCCAAGTTCGTTCCGCGCGGAAGCCTCGTCGTCTGCCCTCTGTCGCGCGTGCACGCCCTCATCACCGACGCGGCCGCCCCGCCGGAGGCGCTCTCGATGCTGAGAGAGGCGGGCGTGCACACGATCATCGTCGAGCCCGAGACGAATTCGACGGAGGCCGCATGAGCGATCCTTCGGCGACGCCTCCGCTCCTGCAGGCGCGCGACATCAAGAAGTCTTTCCCCGGCGTTCAGGCTCTTTCCGGCGTGTCGTTCGAAGTCACGCCGAACACGATGATGCCCTGTCTCAAGACTGACTGTGTCAAGTCGGTTGGCCCGCCCTTCATCTACACCAAGGAGAACTTCGACAAGTTCGACTTCTGATTTGGTTCCCCTCATCCGGCTCTTTGCGCCACCTTCTCCCCGCAAAACGGGGAGAGGGGACTTTTGCGGACACAAAAAATGCAGCGCTACGCTTTCAAGATGTTCCTCAACCCCGGCCAGGCGCACGAATACCGCCGTCGGCACGATGCGATCTGGCCGGAGCTGAAGGCGCTGCTCAGCGGATCGGGCGTCAGCAATTACTCGATTTTCCTCGACCCCGACACCAACACCCTCTTCGCCTACCTCGAGCGCAACGACGATCACCGCATGAACGAGGTGACGAAGCATTCGGTGATGCGGCGCTGGTGGGCGCATATGAAGGACATTATGGCCGCCAACCCCGACGGCAGCCCCGTCACGGCGCCTCTCGTCGAGATGTTCCATCTGGAGTGAGTCAGGGTGAGGGATTGCTCACGTTGTCGTGCCCGCGCACGCGGGCATCCAGGCTCATGGATCGGGGCGATTCCCGCCGGCACGGAGATTCTGGATCCCCGCGTTCGCTTGGATGACATGGGCGAGCCTGTGGAAGGCCGCTCATGACCGGCTGCGTCGCAGTCTTCGACGTCGGCAAGACCAACATCAAGCTCGTTGTTTTCGACCGCGACGGCCGTATCGTCGCCGAGCGGTCCCAACCCAACGCGCCGCTCGCCCCCGACACGGACTGCCGCTATCTCCGGCTCGACACCGAGCGCGCCTGGCGCTTCTTCCTCGCCGCGCTGAAAGAGGTCGGCGCCCGGCATGCAATCGAAGCGATTTCGATCTCGGCGCACGGCGCTGCGGGCGTCCTTGTAACCGACACAGGAATTGCGCTGCCGCCGATGGACTACGAGTTCGACGGTTTCGCCGGGGTCGACGCGGACTATGACGCCGCTCGCCCGCCGTTCGACGAAAGCCTCTCGCCGCGCCTCGCGCGAGGCCTCAATCTCGGACGGCAGATCTTCTATCTCGAACGCGGCTTCCCCGAACGATTCGGCGCGGCGCGGGCGTTCCTCGCCTACCCTCAGTTCTGGGCCTGGCGCTTAAGCGGCGTCATGGCCACCGAAGTCACCTCGCTCGGCACCCACACCGATCTCTGGCGGCCGAACCAAGCGCGCCTGTCGAGCCTCGTCGAGAACCAGGGCTGGACCCGTCTCTTCGCGCCCTTGCGCCGCGCCTGGGAGACGCTCGGGCGGCTCAAGCCTGAGATCGCCGCCGAGACCGGCCTTTCTCCGGACGTGCGCGTCATCTGCGGGGCGCACGATTCCAACGCTTCGCTCGTCCCCTATCTCGCCTCGCGGACAGACCCGTTTACTCTGATCTCGACCGGCACCTGGGCCATCATCATGGCGATCGGCGGCGAGGCGAAGCTCGACCCGAAGGCCGACATGCTCGCCAACGTCGACGTGCGCGGGCGGCCCGTGCCGACGGCGCGCCTCATGCTCGGGCGCGAGTTCGCCGTTCTCACGGGCGATGCGCCCGCCGAGGCGCGCGAGGCCGACGTCGCCGCGCTCGTCGCCGCCGGGGTCATGGCCATGCCCGCCTTCACCGACCAGGGCGGGCCTTTCGCCGGGCGGAAGGGTTTTATCGAGGGCGGAACGCCGGAGACGCCGGCCGCGCGATCGGCGCTCGCGACCGTCTATTGCGCGCTGATGGCCGCCCATATGCTGAAGCTGCTCGATGCGCCAGGCGACCTCATCGTCGAGGGCGGCTTCAATCGCTCTCCCGCCTTCGCCGGGGTGCTCGCCGCCCTCATGCCCGGCCGCGACGTGCTTATCGCCCCCGCCTCCGGCGCCGCCGAAGGCGCGGCCCTGCTCGCCCATTGGGACGAGCCGCACGCCGCGCCGAAGCTCAAGCGCGCCGAGGCCTGGAGCGTTCCCGGCTTGCGCGAATATCAGGAGCGGTGGGAAAGCGGGCTCTGACCCTCGCCTCGCTCTTCTCCTGCTGCCTGGCGGGCCAAAGTCCGACACTTGACGCCCGGTTGGGCCGTCGCGACCGGTTCAACGCCGCCGCCAATCGACGTAGAGGGGACGTAGCAAACCGCGGCCTTGAACGCCTCAATCGGGAGGCCTTGCGCCTTGAATCGCGGTAGGGACGCGCATTACTGTGCGCCCCCCGCACACGACCGGACGGGCCCGATTAAGGCATCCGGCTCCCACCTTGGATGTCTGACGGCGAAGCGGGCGTTCGGCCAAGGATGGAGGATGCTCGGGCGCGGCAGCCATTGGTCGGCGATCGATCGCATCCGCGCCCAGAGTGGGCGGTCCTTCTGGCTCCGTCGCCGCAGCGCGCGCAGCCAGAGTTCCGTCACCCGATCACGGAAAGCGCAGATCGCTGGCCCGTTGGTCGGCACAGCGTGGTAGTTGAACCAGCCGGCGACGACTTGTTTCAGCCACCGCCCCTGCGTCGGGATCGGCTCGTGCCAACGCCGTCTCAAGGCTTCCTTGATCGCGCACAATTTGGCCTGCATCCGGTCGCGCCGGGCCCTCCGCCGAAGCTGAAAGCGGCCCTCGCGCGATCGTCCACAGATGTGTCTGAACCCGAGAAAGTTGAACGTCTCCGGCTTGCAGAGGCCTCGCCGAGCTCGGTTGGCCGCCGCATGGCGGCCGAACTCGATGAGGCGCGTCTTGTCCGGATGCAGCATGAGCGCGATCCTCGACCGCAAACTCGCTACGCTTCACCATCCACGGCGACTGCAACCCAAGGGCCAACTGGAAAAGATCGGTGTCTCGCATCCCCTCACAATAAACTCGATCCCAACCGATCGCTCCCCAAGCCAACCCAAAAAAAAGGCCTTACCCACTCCATTCAGCGAGGAGCCACATCCGCTTTTCGCTCCCTCACAACCCCGAAATTCGCCGTCTGCCTGCCCCAGTTGAGAAAGTCGGGTTAACCAATTCCTCAGCGAAAATCCTCATTGACCATGACCATTCGTCAGGCCTCGTTAAACATTTGGACAGCATAATCGGCGCGCGAGTTGTGTTGCGTGCCGGGCGTATCATGGGCGAGCTGAGGGCGCAGAAGGAGGCCGGCGGGCGAAGCGATCCGGACGCCGCCGTGCGCCGGCGCAGGATGACGCTCGAACTCCGCCGGGCTCGACAGGCGTTGATCGGGCCCGATCCGATTCCCACCCATTCCGCCGCGATGGTGCGGCTGTTCGCCGAGATAAACCGCAGCGCCGCCCCCGTGATGGGCCTCCTTGCGCTTGGCCTCTGTGCAATTGCGCTCGCGTGGCTCGGGGCGGGGGCGCTGGCGATCTGGTCGGCGTTCATCGTCTGCGCGATTGCGCTCGTCTATTCGCTGCCGATCGCTTTCCTGGAAAGCGTCGACGCGGAGAAGGCGGCAGGCGCCTGGCGGCGCAAGTTCGTGCTCGCGACCGCGTTCTGCGGCTCGGCCTGGGCCTATCTCGTCGTCGCTCTCCTGCGGACCGGGGAGCCGAATGCGCAGGCTTTCGCCGTTCTGGTCATGCTCCTCGTGTCGACGGTGCTGTCGCTGCTGTCCGCCGCCATCCCGGCGGCCTTTGTCGCGGGCATGCTGCCGATGCTGGTCGGCGTGATCGTGTTGTACGCTCCGCGCCTGCAGGGCGCCGCCGCCCCGGCGGCGGCGCTGGCGATCGGCGTCATCGGCTATTTCCTGGTCGTCGTCCAGCGTCTGCACGCCTCGGCCGCGCGCAACATCTCGTTCCAGGCGGAGAAGGATTCGCTGATCGCCGAACTCGAGCAGGCGAGGCTCAATTCGGACGAGGCGCGCCGCCGGGCGGAAAGCGCGAACCTCGCCAAGTCGCGATTTCTCGCAACCATGAGCCACGAGCTCCGCACGCCGCTCAACGCCGTTCTCGGCTTCTCGGAAGTGATGAAAGGCGAACTGTTCGGCCCGCACAGCGTTCCGGCCTACAAAGAGTATTCCGACGACATCCATGCGAGCGGCCAGCATCTGCTGATGCTCATCAACGAGATCCTCGACCTTTCGCGGGTCGAGGCTGGCCGCTACGAACTGAAGGAAGAGCCGGTGTCGCTGTCGGCGGTCGTCGAAGACTGCTGTCGGCTCCTGTCGATGCGGGCGAAAAGCCGCCACCTGACCCTCACCCACGCGCTGGACAGTGATCTGCCGCGCATCTGGGCTGACGAACGCGCCGTACGGCAGGTGACGCTGAACCTGCTCACCAACGCCATAAAGTTCACCCCCCCAGGCGGCTCGATCGTCGTCAAGGTCGGCTGGACCGGGGCCGGCGGCCAATATGTCTCGATCAAGGATACCGGGCCCGGCATCCCGGCCGAAGAGATTCCGATCGTTCTCTCCTCTTTCGGCCGCGGCTCGCTTGCGCACAAGAACGCCGAGGAGGGGACGGGACTGGGCCTGCCGATCGTCAAGGGCCTCGTCGAGTTGCACGGCGGACAGTTTCGTCTGACCTCGGAGCTTCGCCAGGGCACCGAAGCCGTGGTGATCTTCCCGCCGGAGCGGGCGATCGACGCCCTGCCGCCCGCCGCCGAGGCGGCGCGGGAAGCTCAGGGGCGGCGCGCGCCGCGCCGCGAACGCAAACGGCGCGACCCGGCGCAAGCGGCCTGACTTACAAAGCGGCCTTTTCGCCGAAGCCCGCCGCCTCGATGGCAAGATGCGTCTTATTCTGAAAGCTCGCGTCCTGACCCTCGACCAGAAGCGGCGCCGCGTCCGCAACCGCGCGGCAAACCGTCTCGACCCAGGCGGCCTCGGATTTGGCGAAATCGCTGAGGACGAAATTGTACACGAGCGCCTTGTCGCCGGGATGGCCGATGCCGAGACGCACGCGCCGGTAGTCGTTGCCGACATGGGCGCTGATTGAACGCAGGCCATTGTGGCCGGCGTTTCCGCCGCCGACCTTGACCCGGACTTTCGCCGGCGCAAGGTCGAGTTCGTCGTGGATGACGACGAGGGCGCCCGCGTCGAGCTTGTGGAAGCGCAGCGCCTCGCCGACGCTGCGGCCGGATTCGTTCATAAAAGTCTGCGGGGCGAGCAGCATGACGCGCTTGCCGCCGATCACGCCGTCCGCCGCAAGCCCCGAAAACCGCCCCCGAAACGGCCCGAAACGATGCGCCTGAGCGATCGCCTCGAGCGCCATGAAACCGATATTGTGGCGGTTGCGCGCGTGGCGGGCGCCCGGATTGCCGAGTTCCCGCTATGACGAGCATGGGCCCCCCGATCGGTCGCGCGGGCGAAGCCCCTCCCGGCGAGCCGGAAAGGGACTTTCGGCCTTATTTCTTCGCGGCGGACTTGCCGGGGGCCGCGGCCGCAGCCTTGGCGTCGGCTTTGGCCGGCGCTGCGGCGGCGGCAGGCGCCGCAGCGGCGGGAGCCGCCGTCGCGGCGGCAGGCTCCTCCGCCATGACGGTCGGCGGGACGATGGTCACCACCGTAAGGTCCGTCCTGCCGGCAACCGGTCTGCAGCCTTCCGGCAGCTTGAGGTCCGAGACATGCACCGAATTCGGCGAAATCGAGGCCGGTGAGGTCGATCGTGATCGATTCCGGGATATTGTCCGCCGGAGCGAGCACCTCGACCGTGTGCAGCACGAGGTTGACCGTCCCGCCCTTCTTCAGGCCAGGCGAGGCTTCACGGTTCTCCACATGCACCGGCACGCCGATGCGCACCCGCGAGCCCGGCGTCAGCCGCAGGAAGTCGACATGCACCGGCCAGTCGGTGACGACGTCGAGCTGATAGTCGCGCGGGAGCACGCGCTCCTTGCGGCCGTCCATCTCGAGCTCGAAGATGGTCGTCAGGAAGTGGCCGGCAAAGATGAGCTTGTTGACGTCCTTGAAGTCGACCGAGATCGGCTCGGGCCGAACACCGCCGCCATAGATGACGGCGGGAACGCGGCCTTCGCGACGAACGGAGCGGGCGGCCCCCTTGCCTGTCCCGCTGCGCGTCACGGCCGCGAGTTGCTTGATCGCTGCCATGATAAATGTCCTTATAGATGTTGATCGCGCCTCTGCCTCCAGGGGTGTCGGAACCGGCGCGAAGGGCAGGCTTATAGGAGAGCAGCGCCGGCGGGGCAAGCGCGTTCGCGCCCAGGGCGCCCGGGCCCCAGGCCATTCGAGCCGCCGATCGGCTTTTAGCGCAAGTTTAGGGACGGGGCCCAGATTTTTCAAAGGGTTGCGACCCGGTTTAGGGTCACGCCCATTTTGGCCCCTCCGACTTTTATACATATATACAATGTGTATTGCCGCCTTACGTCCCGTAGGCCTTCAAAAACACCTCGACGCCGGCTTTCACCGCCGCCTCGATTTCCTCGGCGCTCAGGCTGTCCACCACGCCAAACAGCAGGCGTTTGAAGACGTAGCTCTGACACAAGTCGAGAAATTGCCAAGCAGCGCGCTCGGGGTCCGGCGCCTTCAGCACGCCCGACTTTTCGAGGGCGCCGAGCTCCGCCGCAAGTCTGGTCGCGCCGTAAAGGGGGCCAGCCTCGTAGAAGGCGCGGCCGACGTTGGGAAATTTCTCCGCCGCCGCGATGACGACGCGGGTCAGCGCCAGCGTTCCCGGCTCCGTCATCCGGCTCATCAGCCGCACGCCGAAGTCCGTCAGCATCTCCCTGACGTCGCCCTCGCGCTTGAACGTGCAGAGCCGTTCGGCTGAATGAGCCTTTTCGGCGCGGATGATGGCCGCGAAAAGCTCATCCTTGGAATCGAAATAGGCGTAGAGCGTTCCCTTGGACACGCCCGCGGCGCGGGCCACGTCGTTCATGCTCGCCCCGTCAAAACCGGCCCTCAAGAAAACCGTGCGGGCGCCATCCATGATCTGGCGCCGCTTGGCGCCGCCGTCGTGACGGTTGCCAACTTCGGCTTCGAGAGTTTCTGCGTCCATACCCTTGCGCCCCGTCGAACCCGACTTATCTCGACCGAACGGTTCGGTTCGATTCTTGTTGCATTAGACCTCGCGCTGAGCTAAGTCAACAAAAATGACCGAACCGTTCGGTTCGGTCATTGGGTCATGCGAGCGCGGGGTTCAGGGGAAGCAAGCATGGGCGACCAACATCCCACGGCGGAGTCGGGGACCGAGTCCCGCGCCGTCGCGACAGCGCCAGTCGGGCATGGCGTTCCTGCTCCGTCCTCCGGCGCGGGCTTTCCCGCCGTGCCGCATCCGACCGGCGGCGTCCCTTCCGTCGGGCCGGCGAGCAAGCGCTCCGGACGCCTCAGGCGCTTCATCGTTCCTCTCGTTCTCCTCGCCGGGCTCGCCTACGGCGGGAAGACGGCATACGACTATTTCGTCGAAGGGCGTTTCCTCGTCAGCACCGACGACGCCTATGTGGGGGCCTCGACCGCCATCATCGCCGCCAAGGCGACCGGGCACCTCACCCAAGTCCCGGTGGTCGACAACCAGACCGTCCATCAAGGCGACCTGCTTGCGCTGATCGACGACGGCGACTACCGAAACGCCGTCGATGCGGCTCAGGGGCGGATCGACACCCAGGACGCGACCATCGCCCGCTTCGGCCGTCAGATCGACGCCCAGGCCGCGGTCATCGCCCAGGCCGAGGCGCAGATCGAGGCCACGCAGGCCCAGCTCCGCGGCGCGCAGGCCGACGTCGAGCGCGCGACGCTCGAATACAATCGTTCCCTCAAGCTCGAGCAGTCGCAATTCGGCTCGCAGCAACGGCTCGAGCAGGCGAACGCCGACCGCGAGCGGACGGCCGCCGCGGCGTCCGCCGCCAAGGCGACCTCGCTTTCGGCCGCCGCCGCGCTCGAGGGCGCCAGGGCCAATCTGGACGTCCTGAAGGCCCAGCGCGACGAAGCGGTACGCCAGCGGGCCGAACTGGTGACCGCGCTCGACAAGGCCAAGCGCGATCTTTCCTTCACCCGCGTCGTCGCGCCATTCGACGGCGTCGTCGGCAACAAGGCGGCCGAGGTCGGCAATCTCGTCCAGCCGGGCACGCGGCTGATGGCGCTGGTGCCGCTGAACGCCTCCTACGTCGACGCCAATTTCAAGGAGACGCAGCTCGCCGACATCAAGCCGGGGCAGCAGGTTGACGTGGCGATCGACGCGCTCGACGGCAAGGTGGTCGAGGGCGTGGTGTCGTCGATCTCGCCGGCCTCCGGGTCGGAGTTCTCTCTCCTGCCGCCCGACAACGCGACCGGCAATTTCACCAAGGTGGTCCAGCGCGTGGCGGTCCGCGTGACCTTCCCCGAGGAGGTCTTGAAGACGGTCGCGCTGCGGCCCGGCCTGTCGGTCGTCGCCACCGTCCATACGCGCGATCCGGACGCGCCGAAGCCGACCCTGCTTGGGGCGCTCGGACTCGAAGGCTCGGCCACCAAGGGCGCGAAGCCGTGAGCGACGCGGTCGCGCTCCGGCCGCAAGCCCAGCCGCTCGCGCGCGCCCGGCCGGCCCGCCGGGCGTCGTCGTCCCGCACTTCTCGGTCCGGCGCCTCGCGGCCTTCATCTTCATGGTGTTCGGGATGTTCATGGCGATCCTGGACATCCAGATCGTCTCCGCCTCCCTGTCGGAGATCCAGGCCGGACTCTCCGCCTCCCTGGACGAGATCACCTGGGTCCAGACCGCCTATCTCATCGCCGAGGTGGTCATGATCCCGTTGTCGGGCTTCCTGTCTCGGGTCGTCTCGACGCGGGTCATCTTCGCCGTCTCCGCCGGCGGGTTCACCCTGATGAGCTTCATGTGCGCCCAGGCGACGACCATCAACGAGATGATCGTCTGGCGCGCGCTCCAGGGCTTCATCGGCGGCGGCATGATCCCGACCGTGTTCGCCTCGGCCTTCACCATCTTCCCGCGCTCGAAGCAGGGGCTGATCGGGCCGATCATTGGCCTGGTCGCGACGCTCGCGCCGACCATCGGGCCGACGATCGGCGGCTATCTCACCGAATGGTTCTCCTGGCACTGGCTGTTCCTGGTGAACATCATTCCCGGGATCATCGTCACCACCGCCTCCTGGCTCCTGATCGACTTCGACGAGCCGGACTGGTCGCTCTTGACCCATTTCGACTATCTCGGCCTCCTTTCGATGGCCGGTTTTCTCGGCGCGCTCGAATATGCGCTCGAGGAGGGGCCGTCGAAGGACTGGCTCGCGAGCGAGCCGGTGACGATCGCCATCGTCGTCTCGGCTGTCAGCGCGGTCGTGTTCTTCACGCGCGTGCTCACCGCCCGTCAGCCGATCGTCGACCTGACCGCCTTCCGCGACCGAAACTTCTGGACCGGCACGCTGTTCGGCTTCGTGCTCGGCATCGGACTCTACGGCCTGACCTACATCTATCCGGTCTATCTCGCGGTGGTGCGCGGTTATTCCTCGCTGATGATCGGCAAGACGATGTTCGTGACCGGAATAGCGATGTTCGTCACCGCGCCGATCTCCGGGCGCCTGTCGCTGCGGGTCGATCCCCGCCTGATGATCGCGACCGGCTTCGTGCTGTTCGCTCTCGGCACCTGGCAGGCCTCGTTCGTCACCGTCGACTGGGATTTCTGGGAGCTCCTCTGGCCGCAGATCTTTCGCGGCGTCGGCCTGATGCTGTCGATGGTGCCGATCAACCTCTTGGCGCTCGGCACCCTGCCGCCGACGAAGATCAAGAACGCCTCCGGCCTCTACAACCTGATGCGCAATCTCGGCGGCGCCGTCGGCCTCGCGCTGATCAACACTTTGCTCGACAAAAGGATGGACCTGCATCTCGAGCGGCTCAGGGAGTCCGTCACCTGGAGCCGGCCGGTCGCGGTCGAGCGCCTCGAGGCCATGACGGCGGCGCTTGCCGCGCGCGGGTCGGACGCCGAGCTCGCGGCGACCAGGGCGCTCGCCCTGATCGTGCGCCGGCAGGCGGAGGTTCTCGCGCTCGCCGACGTCTTTCTCGCGCTCACCGTGGTCTTCCTGGCCTGCGTGGGCTTGGCCGCCTTCATGCGGCGGCCATCCGGCGCGCCCGGCGGGGGCGGCGGGCACTGAGAACCAAAATCCAACGCTTGGCGCTCGAATGGGAAGTCGTGAAGGGGGCGGAAACCGACCGTTCAAAAATCGCATTGTGAACGGGCGGAGTCCGCCCGGAGCGGGAATTCCAACGCGCTAACGGACCCCCAGCCACTGATGCAGAAAGGAGGTTTGCCGGCACCGAAGCAGCCGAAGGCGAAACGATTTGCAAGCGTAGGCTGGCGCGGCCCACCATAAAAATAACCCAAATCCCAACTGAAAGGCTATCGCCAGGAGCCATTCTCGCCGCCGATCGTTTTGCCGGAGAGCGGGCGCAATGCGCATTTTGCTTGTGGAAGACGACGTTATGATTGGCGAAGGGCTGATCGCAGCCCTGGGGGCCGAGGGAATGTCGGTCGACTGGGTTCGCGACGGCGCGGCCGCCGAAGCGGCTTTGCATGACGCGGGGTTCGCCATCGTCCTTCTCGATCTCGCACTCCCCGGGGCGGAGGGGCTGGATCTCCTGAAGTCGGCCCGCCGACGGGGCGTCGACACCCCGATCCTGATCATCACGGCTCGCGGCGCCGTCGATGACCGGGTGTCGGGCCTCGACCTCGGCGCCGACGATTACCTGCTCAAGCCTTTCGAGGTGCGCGAACTCACCGCCCGCATGAGGGCTCTCATTCGCCGTCGCGCGGGGCGGGCGACGTCGACGCTGGCCGCCGGCGGCGTCGAGCTCGACGCCGAGACCCACGAGTTGCGCCACGGCGACGCAAAGGCCGTCCTGTCGGCGCGCGAATACGCGCTCGTGCACGCGCTGATGCAGCGGCCGGGCCGGATTCTCTCCCGTCAACAACTCGAGGAGCGCATTTACGGTTGGGGCGAGGAGGTCGAGAGCAACGCCGTCGACGTTCTGATCCACTCCGTCCGGCGCAAGTTCGGCAAGACGATCATCCTCAATGTCCGGGGCGCAGGGTGGATGCTCCCAAAATCCTGACGACCACGTCGCTTCGGCGCACGGCGCTCGTCTATGTGACCGTCCTTCTCTCCGTCATCGGCCTCACGGCGAGCGCACTTGCGTACCTTTACGCGCATGACGCGGCGACGGAGTTTCTCGACGGTCAGCTCCGCCAGATCGCGGTCAACGCCGGAGTCGGCGTTTCCCCCGCAGACGCGCCCGCGGAGGCGGATCAGGACCCCGAAGATCGATTCGCGGTCAGCATCTGGGATGCGCAGGGCAGGCTCGTCCACGCATCTCTTCCGTCCGTCCACATCCCGCCTCAGACCCGGTCGGGCTACGCAAACGCCGAAGCCGCGGGCGAAGAATGGCGCGTCTACACGACGGGCGATTCCCGGCACACGGTTCAGGTCGCGCAGCAGGAAGTGGTGCGCCAGGAAATCGCGCAGACCGCGGCGCTCTGGGCGGCCGCGCCGGTCCTGGTCGCCATCCCTCTGGCGTGGCTCGTGGTCGGATGGGCGATGAATCGGGTGCTGGCGCGACTGAACACGCTTTCCATTGAACTTGCCGAGCGCAGCGTCGGCGCGAGGGCGCCGATCGCGCTCGACGGGATTCCCGCAGAAGTCGCCCCGCTCGCGCGCAGCATGAACAGCCTCATCGTTCGCCTGCATGACGCCGTCGAGGCGCAGAGACGATTTGTTTCCGACGCCGCTCACGAGCTCAGGACGCCGCTCGCGGGGATGCAGATCCAGGTGGAAAATCTCGCCCGCGAGGCGCGGGACGCCCATCCCGGAGCGGTCGGGGCCCTTGCGCGCGGCGTTCGGCGCGCGAGCGCGCTCGTCAATCAGCTGCTCCATCTGGCCAGGCTCGAGGGCAGCGGTGCCGCCCCCGATGAGGCGGTGGACATGAATGCGCTGATCCTCGAATTGGTCGCAGACCACGCTGCGCTGGCCGACCGCAAGCAGGTCGATCTGGAGCTGAATCTCGGATGTCAGGCCGTTTGCCGAGGCGCCCCGGATGAGGTTCGCGCCCTGCTTTCGAGTCTCATCGACAACGCGGTGCGATACACGCCGCTTGGCGGACGAATCGATGTCTCGATCAAGCAACGCGATGGCCGCTTCGTCATCGAGGTCTCCAACACGGGGACACCGCTTCCGAGGGGCGCCGAGACGCGCGTATTCGATCGCTTCTTTCGCGCCGCGCCGCAGGAGATCGAAGGGACGGGCCTGGGACTGTCGATCGCTCGCCGGGTCGCCGAACGGCATGCTTTCGGCCTCACAGTCGAAAATCGAGCGGACGGCGAAGCGGGCGTCGTCGCCCGCGTATCGATTCCCGCCGAAGCTCCGCCGTGACCCGAGCGGATGGCGTCTAATTCTCAGCTAACTTTGTCGTCGCATAATCGGAGACAGAGGACAAAACCTTCCGCGGCTGCGGGCAGCTCACGTCGCGGATCACTAGACAGCGGAGAGAAACGATGAAAGCGACGACGTCGCAACGCGTCGGCCTGCTCGGCCTGACGGTCGTCGTCCTGGCGATTGCAGGTCCGGCCGCGGCCTATACCGGACAGCAACTGGCCGGCAAGGCGAGGATCACCATCGAACAGGCGCGCGCGATCGCGCTTAGAGCCCATCCCGGCCGGATCACCGACGAAGAGCTCGAACGGGAGGGCGGCGGCAGCGGCCTGCGCTATTCGTTCGACATCAAGAACCGCGCGGCCACGCACGAGGTCGGCGTCGACGCAAGAACCGGCCGGGTGCTCGAGAACAAGCCCGAAGGCCCCAACCCCGATTGATTAAATTCGACAAGACCGCTCGCGCTTCCGGCGCGGACGGCCGCAGCTGACGAGACGGAGCAATCATGAACGACACGGTGAAAGCTGCACTGAGCAAGGTTCCGGAAGTCACGCTCGGCTTCTGGATCATCAAGATCATCGCGACGACCATCGGCGAAACCGGCGGCGACGCTGTGACGATGTCCTGGTTGCACGCGGACAAGAATGCCCACAACGGCGGATATCTGATCGGCACCGGCATATTCATGGGCGTGTTCATCGCGGCCGTGATCGCCCAAATCCTGATGAAAAAGTTTCATCCCGTCATTTATTGGCTGACCATCGTGGCGACGACCACGGTCGGGACGGCGATGGCCGATTTCTCCGACCGGTCGCTCGGAATCGGCTACGCCGGCGGATCGTCGATCCTGCTCGCTCTGCTCCTGACGTCGCTTCTCGTCTGGCGCTGGCGGGAAGGGACGGTTTCGGTGAATACGGTCGCGACGCCCCGGGTCGAGGCCTTCTATTGGACCACCATTCTCTTCTCGCAAACGCTCGGCACGGCGCTGGGCGACTGGATGGCCGATACCAATGGCCTCGGCTTCGAAAACGCCGCCCTCGTGTTCGGGGCCGCTCTCATGGTCCTCGCGGCGGCGTATGCCTTCACCGGCGTGTCCCGGGTGTTCCTATTCTGGGCCGCCTTCATCCTGACGCGCCCGCTCGGCGCGACGCTCGGCGATCTGTTCGACAAGCCCATCGCCCACGGAGGATTCGCCTTCAGCCGATATACAGCGACCGCGATTCTGGCCGCGGCGATCGTCGCGCTGATCCTGCTCATTCCGCAACGACCGGGCCTCCACCCGGGCGCGCCTGCTGAGGCGCCGGCGGAGTGACCAACGGCCCGCTCCTGGTGCAAAGGGCCGTTTCCGTGTCGCTGAGGATCGACTGCCGCGGCGCCCGCGCCGCCGTACCCGACCGGCGGCGTTGAGATGGGCGGCGATGTTGTCGACCCGAGCGCGTGGCGGGCCGATTCTCTGGCTCCTTCGCCAACACATTGTCCTCAGCAACGGCGCCCCTTGAATGAGGCTTCATGGGGGCGCATACGACATTTCTGGCATGTTGCGGCTCCTTTACTGGCTGTATGAATCCCGATTGCGTCGTCAAATTGCTGCGCATCCGCCACCGCGTCATGTCGGCATCATTCTTGATGGCAATCGACGCTACGCCCGCAAACATGGCCTCGCCGATCCGAGCGTGGCCTACGATCTGGGCGCCGAGAAGCTCGACGATGTGCTTGCCTGGTGTTTCGATCTCGGAATCCCAGCTGTCACGTTATGGGTCTGCTCAATCGATAATTTGAAAAGGCAGGAGGCCGAGGTTTCCGCCATCCTCGCGGCGGTCAAGGTCAAGATTGCAGCCCTGGCCAAGGACCCCGCAATTCACCGTCGCCGCGTTCGGCTCAAGGCGGTGGGTCGCCTTGATCTCCTGCCGCCGTCACTCGTGACTGTGCTTCGGGAGGCTGAACAGGCTACAGCCGGCTATGATTCTCTAAAGCTCACGATCGCGATTGCTTATGGCGGTCATGAGGAGATCGCCGACGCGGTCCGCGACCTGGTGCGCCAAAAGGTGCGGCGCGGAGTTGACTTGGACGCAGTCGTCCACGAGATCACGCCTTTGGCGATCGCTGAACACCTCTACACAGTTGGGCTGCCGAATCTCGACCTCATAATCCGCACGAGCGGCGAGATCCGTTTGTCCGGCTTCCTGCTGTGGCAGAGCGTTCACAGTGAGTTCTACTTCTCCGATGTGGAGTGGCCGGAGTTCCGCAGAGTCGATTTTCTTCGCGCCGTGCGATCGTTTCAGCAGCGGTCGCGACGTTTTGGGCGATGAAGCCCTGCGACGCTGGCTAGTACGCCTCGCCGGAAGAACGAACCCCATTTGTGGGGTCATGCGGCGAGCGGTTTGCCGGTCATGGTCCACTTGAACGGCTTGGCGAGGGTGCGATTGAAGCAGCGATGAAGGCCTCGATGCGAGCCTTCAGGTGTTCTTTGGAAGTGAACCTCACGCGGCGCAGGAGTTTGCGAGCGAGGATGGAGAACAAGATCTCGATCTGGTTGAGCCAGGAAGCGGCAGTCGACGAAAGCAAAGCTCGCCAAGCTCGCAGCTTTTTTGGGAACGGTCGCGTTGGCGCAACCCGCCCGTTCACGAGACCAACCTGGAACGGCGGCGAACGGTCCGAATCCAGCTGCTCGGCTGCCGCGACCTGAAGGCGTCCGCTGGCGGCGGACATGCTGGCCGCGATGACCTGCCGCGCGCGGGTCGGACGCCGAGCTCGCGGCGACCAGGGCGCTCGCCCTGATCGTGCGCCGGCAGGCGGAGGTTCTCGCGCTCGCCGACGTCTTTCTCGCGCTCACCGTGGTCTTCCTGGCCTGCTTGGGCTTGGCCGCCTTCATGCGGAGGCCGAGCGGCGCGCCCGGCGGGGGCGGGGGACACTGAGGCCGTTCATTACCAATCGTTAAAGCAACAGCCCTTGCAGGGGACCCCCGCCCCGCCATATTATGCGGGACGCGCGGGCTGGGCTTTTCCGGCCGGCGCACGTTTCAAGAGGTTTATGACCCATGTCCGACTATGACCGCTACGCCAACTCGCGCTCTGGCGCGGGGATCGCACGGTCCGGCGTCGCCGTCGATCAGGGCCTACGCGCCTATATGATCGGCGTCTACAATTATATGACCCTCGGCCTCGGGGTGACCGGCCTGGTCGCCTACGGCGCCTTCGCCCTTGGCACGGTCCAGGTCGGCGATGGACGGTTGGGGCTGACCGACTTCGGTCATGCGATCTATGTCTCGCCGCTGCGCTGGCTCATCGTGCTGTCGCCGCTCGCCATCGTGTTCTGGATCTCGGCCCGTATCCAGTCGATGTCGGTCAGCACCGCACGCAACGCCTTCATCGCCTTCGCGGCGCTGATCGGCCTCTCCATGTCGGCGCTGCTGGTCGTCTATACCGGCGCCTCGATCGGGCGGGCGTTCTTCGCCACGGCCGCCGCCTTCGCGAGCCTCAGCCTCTACGGCTACACGACTCAGCGGAGCCTGTCGGCGATGGGTTCGTTCATGATGATGGGCGTCATCGGCCTGATCGTCGCGAGCCTGTTGAACCTGTTCCTGCACAGCTCCGGCCTGCAGTTCGGCATCTCGATCCTCGCCGTGGTCATCTTCGCCGGCCTGACCGCCTGGGACACCCAGTCGATCAAGGAGATGTATTTCGACGGCGACGGCTACGAGATGGTCCAGAAGAAGTCGATCCACGGCGCGTTGCGCCTCTACCTCGACTTCATCAACATGTTCCAGGCGCTGTTGATGCTCACCGGATCTCAGCGCAACAACTGACATCGTCCCGTTAAGCACGGGCCCTAAGACGCCCCGGTCCGCATTGCGCGGGCCGAGGCTTTTTTTCCGCGCGGAAAGCGCCGAACAGGCGGCGCGTCAGGCGCGAGATATCCCTGTTCTCGGCCGAACAGGGAACTTTAATTCCCTGATCGGCCGAATTAATTCCCTGTTCGGCCGCGTCGGGAATTTCCCGGAACCGCCTCGAATCGTTGGTCTTTTCTGGACGTTTTTTCTCGAATCGGCCGAAATGCGAGAAATTCCCTGCGAATTTCCCAGTTGGCAGGGAATTCGGCCGCTCGAGGCCCTGGCTTCCCCGGCTCGGGGGCAGGGTCCTGTCGGGCGAACTCCATCTGTTCCCGCGATCAGGGAGCATCGGAGCGCTAGGGTGACGACGCCAGGTCAGCCGTCCTTCAGCCCAAGCACGTCGGCCATGGAATAGAGGCCCGGCTTGCGGCCGTGCGCCCAGCGGACGGCCTTCAACGCCCCGTTGGCGAACTGGGCGCGATCCTCGGCGTGATGGGCAAGGACGATGCGCTCGCCCTCGCCGGCGAAGACGACGCTGTGGTCGCCGACCACCGTGCCGCCGCGCAGCGAGGCGAATCCGATGTCGCCCCTTCGCCGGGGGCCGGTGACGCCATCGCGCGCGCGGGCGGAATGGGTCTTCAACGCGACGCCGCGCCCCGCCGCGGCGGCTTCGCCGAGCATCAGGGCGGTGCCGGACGGCGCATCGACCTTCATCCTGTGGTGCATCTCGACGACTTCGATGTCGAATTCGTCGCTGAGAGCGGCGGCCGCCCGGCGGGTCAGAGCGGCGAGGAGGTTGACGCCGAGGCTCATGTTACCCGAGCGGACGATCGTTGCATGGCGCGCGGCGGCCTCGATCCTGTCGAGATCGTCCTCGGTCAACCCCGTGGTGCCGATCACCTGGACGATGCGCGCCTGCGCGGCGAGCGCGGCGAGTTCGACGGTTGCGGCAGGCGAGGAGAAGTCGATGATCGCATCGGCGTTCAGCATCAGCGGCAACGGATCGGCGACGATGGCGAGCCCGGTCGCCGGGCAGCCGGCAAGCGGCCCGGGATCGTGGCCGAGCCAGGGAGAGTCCTCGCGCTCGAGCGTGCCGGCAAGCGTCATGCCTGTCGCCTCGTGGATCGCGCGCACGACCATGCGGCCCATCCGGCCGGCCGCCCCGGTCACGACGATGCGCAGATCCGTCATCTTCGACACTCCCATCACCGACTTGTCAGGCGCCTTCCACCAGCACCATCTCCATTTCGGCCGCCCCCTGGCGGAGCGCGCGGGCGGCCTGATACTCCGCCGAATTGAAATAGGCGCGGGCCGCTTCGTAGCTGTCGAATTCGAGCACGACGTTGCGCGCTCGCGCCTTGCCCTCGAGCGCCTCGTGGCGTCCGCCTCGGGCAAGCGCTTTTCCGCCGTGCGCCGCGATCGCTTTGGTCGCCTCGACCACATAGCGGGCGTAGGCTTCCGGATTGGTGACGTCGACTTGCGAGATCACGTAGCCTTTGGGCATCGGGGCGTTCCTCTGTTGGCGGAGGTCATGAGGATAGCGCCGTTCGGCGCGCGATCAAGAAGCGGCGGCGATCTCGGCGACGATCGCAGCGGCGGCGGCGCGTGGATTGGGTGCAGTCACGATCGGCCGGCCGACCACGAGGTAGTTCGCCCCGGCGGAGATCGCGCTTGCGGGCGTCGCAACGCGCTTCTGATCCCCGACCGCGGCGCCGGTGGGCCGGATGCCCGGCGTCACGAGGATCATATCCTTGCCGACCGCCCGGCGAACATCCGCGGCCTCCGCCGCGCTCGCCACCAGACCGTCGATCCCGAGGGCCTGAGCCTGCTCCGCGCGTCGCCGCACCATCTCGGCGACGCCGAAGCGGTAGCCTGCTTCGAAGAGGTCCTCATCGTCATAAGAGGTCAGAACCGTGACGGCGAGGAGCCTGAGCCTCGAGCCTTTCGCCCCGGCGACCGCCGCGCCCATCGTCTGCGGATAGCCGTGGACAGTCAGGAAGGTCGCGCCGAGGCGAGCGGCCTGGGCGACGGCGCGCTCGACGGTGTTGGGGATGTCGTGCAGCTTGAGATCGAGAAAGACCTTGACGCCGCCGGCGGCGAGCCGGCGGACCAACCCGAACCCGTCACCGCCGTAGGCGAGCTCCATGCCGATCTTATAGAAGCCGGCGTTCTCGCCGATCCGTTCGACGAGGCGCTCGGCCGCGCCCACATCGGGCGTGTCGAGAGCGACGATCAACCGATCGCGCGGCGGCGGCGCCGTCATGGATCGTCCTCGCGAAAGCTCAAGTCAGGTCGGCTTTCGAATGGATGAATGGCGTTTGCGGCGCGCCGCGTCAGTCGATCGCGCAGAATCTGCCGGCGGCGCTCGAGCGCTTCGGCCACTCGCGCCCGCTTGTCTGACAAGTCCTGCTTGAAGCGCTCTGTCCTGTGGCCAAGTCTCGCCGTGGGCGAATCCGCCTGGTTAGGGTGGGCGAACCGGTAGGTCCAGACGCGGGCTGGCGGAAGATTGCGCCAGACCGGGGCGCCGCCGTGGGCCGCATAGCGGCCGATGCAGGCCTCGCGCGGGATGGGAGAAAGGAGGCCGTAAGTGAACTGCACGAAAACGCCCTCCGGCCCCATCAGGTCGAAGGCGTCGGCGATCAGCTTTTCCCGGCGAGGAGGCGGTTGGTTGAGGAGCGGAAGACTCGAGACGACGGCGGCGATGCTCTTGTCGGCGAAGGGCGCGAGCGTGCGCCGCAGGTCATAGGCGTCGCCCTCAATGACGGTCGCCGGCTCGAAGCGGCTCTCCAGCATCCGGCAGAAGCCCGGGTCGTATTCGACGAGCACGAGGCGGCGCGCATCGAGGCCGCGCTCCAGCAGCGCCCGGGTGACGGGCCCGGTGCCCGGCCCGAGCTCGACGACAAGGCCGTGGCGGATATGGCCGATGGCCCTCGCCATCGCGCGAGCGAGCGGCCGCCCGGATGGCGCGACCGCGCCCGTCAGGCGGGGGGTCCTCATCAGGGAGCGGAAGAAATGCGCCCCGTCTCCGAGCTTGAACGGCAGCTTGTCGTCACGCGTGTGATTCCGCATCTGCGCTCCGCAAATCGTCGCCCGCCGACCGCGGGCCGGATTTCTTGCGCGGAGCCTGAGCGCCGCAGCTCAGCGGCCCTCGAAGAATTCTTTCATCTTCGAGAAGAATCCTGCGCTTTCAGGATGGGTCTTGTGCGAGGATTCGGAGGCGAACTCCATCAGAAGTTCGCGCTGCCGGCGTGTCAGGCTCTGCGGCGTTTCGACGTTGAGCTGGACGAACAGGTCGCCTGCGTCGCGCGAGCGCAGGATCGGCATGCCCTTGCCGCGCAACCTGAGCTGTCGTCCGGACTGCGCCCCCTCGGGTATGCTGACCTTCGACTCGGCGCCGTCGAGCGTCCGGACGGTGAACTCGCCGCCGAGCGCCGCCTGCACCATCGAGATCGGCACGCGGCAGTAGAGGTCCGCTCCGTCGCGCTGGAACACCGGGTGCGGCTTGACCGACAGGAAAATATAGAGGTCGCCGGGCGGACCGCCGCGCATGCCGGCCTCCCCCTCGCCGCTCAGGCGAATGCGGGTGCCGTCCTCGACGCCGGCCGGAACGTTGACGGAGAGCGTGCGCTCGCGCGTGACGCGCCCCGATCCGGCGCATTTGTCGCAGGGATTGTCGATCGTCTGGCCGCGGCCGTGGCAAGTCGGGCAGGTGCGTTCGATGGCGAAGAAGCCTTGCTGCCCCCGCACGCGCCCGTGGCCGGCGCAGGTCTTGCAGGTCACCGGCCTCGATCCGGCGCGCGCGCCGGAGCCCGCGCAGGCCTCGCAGGCGACCGAGGTCGGCAGCTTGATGGTCGCGCTCTTGCCACGGAACGCCTCTTCGAGGGTGATTTCGAGATTGTAGCGCAGATCCGCGCCGCGCTCGCGTCCGGCGCCTCCCGGGCGGCCGCGCCGTCCGCCCATCATGTCGCCGAACAGGTCCTCGAAAATGTCGGACATCGAGGCCGCGAAGCCGTCGTTCATGCCGCCGGCGTCGAAGGCGGCATGGCCGTAGCGGTCGTAGGCGGCGCGCTTCTGCGCGTCCGACAAATGCTGGTAGGCTTCGTTGAGCTCCTTGAAGCGGGTCTCGGCCTGTTTGTCGCCGGGGTGGCGGTCGGGATGACACTGCATCGCCGCTTTGCGGAAGGCCGATTTCAGCTCGGCCTCGCTTGCCGTCCTTGAAACGCCCAGCGTCTCGTAGAAATCCCTCTTTGCCATGGTCAACGCGCCCGCCGGCGAATGTTCATCAATTTCGAACCTGCTTGTTTCTCACCGTCGCCGGCTGTCATGGGCTGACAACAAAAGCGGTCGGCGCGTCCCGCCCGCTTCGCACAAGAGCCGGCGCTCTCTGCGCCGGCCCCTCTTCAGCCCGATCGTCCTGCCATGCGGCGATTCCCCTGCCAAGCTCGGGCCGGCCGCCGATTGGGCGGCTGGCCCCGTTTCCTCAGGACTTCTTCTTGTCGTCGTCGACTTCGCGGAACTCGGCGTCGATCACGTCGTCTTTCGGCTCGCCGCCGCCGGGAGGAGGAGCGCCTTCGCCTGGCGCTCCGGCCTGCTGAGCCTTGTACATCGCCTCGCCGAGCTTCATCTGGACCTGCGTAAGGTCGTTGGTGCGGGCCTTGATCGCCTCGAGGTCCTCGCCCTGCAGCGCCGTGCGCAGCGAAGCGACCGCCGCCTCGATGGCGCTGCGGTCTGACTGGGCGACCTTGTCGCCATATTCCTTCAACGCCTTCTCCGCGTCGTGGGCGAGGGCCTCGCCATGGTTCTTGGCGTCGACCATCTCGCGTCGCTTCTTGTCTTCGGCGGCGTGAGCCTCCGCATCCTTCACCATTCTGTTGATGTCGGCCTCGCTCAATCCGCCGGAAGCCTGGATGCGGATCTGCTGCTCCTTGTTGGTCGCCTTGTCCTTGGCGGTGACGTTGACGATGCCGTTGGCGTCGATGTCGAACGTCACCTCGATCTGCGGCACGCCGCGCGGCGCGGGCGGAATGCCGACGAGGTCGAACTGGCCGAGCGCCTTGTTGTCGGAGGCCATTTCGCGCTCGCCCTGGAAGACCCGAATCGTCACGGCGGTCTGATTGTCCTCGGCCGTCGAGAACACCTGGCTCTTCTTGGTCGGGATCGTGGTGTTGCGCTCGATCAGGCGGGTGAAAACGCCGCCGAGCGTCTCGATGCCGAGCGAGAGCGGCGTCACGTCGAGCAGCAGCACGTCCTTGACGTCGCCCTGCAGAACGCCCGCCTGGATCGCGGCGCCGATGGCGACCACTTCGTCCGGGTTGACTCCCTTATGCGGCTCCTTGCCGAAGAACTGTTTGACGATTTCCTGCACCTTCGGCATGCGGGTCATGCCGCCGACCAGAACAACCTCGTCGACCTGGCCTGCCGAGAGGCCGGCGTCCTTCAGCGCCTTGCGGCACGGCTCCACAGTGCGCTGGATCAGATCGTCGACCAGCGCCTCGAACTTCGCGCGGGTCAGCTTGAGCGCAAGATGCTTGGGGCCGGCCGCGTCCGCGGTGATATAGGGCAGGTTGATCTCGGTCTGGGTCGCCGAGGAAAGCTCGATCTTGGCCTTTTCGGCCGCCTCCTTCAGACGCTGCAGGGCGAGCTTGTCCTTGGTCAGGTCGATCCCCTGCTCCTTCTTGAACTCGCCGCTCAGATACTCGACGAGGCGCATGTCGAAGTCCTCGCCGCCGAGGAAGGTGTCGCCGTTGGTCGACTTCACCTCGAACACGCCGTCGCCGATCTCGAGGATCGAGATGTCGAAGGTGCCGCCGCCGAGGTCATAGACAGCGATCGTCCCCGACTTCTTCTTGTCGAGACCGTAGGCGAGCGCCGCCGCGGTCGGTTCGTTGATGATGCGCAGCACTTCGAGGCCGGCGATCTTGCCCGCGTCCTTGGTCGCCTGACGCTGGGCGTCATTGAAATAGGCAGGCACGGTGATCACGGCCTGCGTGACCGGGCCGCCAAGATGGGCCTCGGCCGTCTCCTTCATCTTCTGCAGGATGAAGGCGGAAATCTGCGAGGGTGAATATTGCTTGCCGTCGACCGCGACCCAAGCGTCGCCATTGGGGGCGCGAATGATCTTGTAGGGGACGAGGCTCATGTCCTTTTTGGTCATCGGATCGTCGAATGACCGACCGATGAGGCGCTTGATGGCGAAGATGGTGCGCTCGGGGTTGGTTACCGCCTGCCGCTTGGCCGGCTGGCCGACCAGACGCTCGCCGTCGTCGGTAAATGCGACGATCGAGGGCGTCGTCCGGGCGCCTTCGGAATTCTCGATGACCTTGGGGGTCGCTCCCTCCATGACGGCGACGCACGAATTGGTCGTGCCGAGGTCGATGCCGATAACTTTCGCCATATGCTCTCTGCTCCTTTTGCGGGATCACCCGGCCCCGGGGCGGCCAGACCACGAGAACGACCTCTATCAGCCCAAAGCGGCCGGCGACGTCTGTTCTGATCCCCTCGTTCAAACCGATTGTCGGAGGATGCGGCGCGAATCCCGCGCCGAACCCGTCAGTCGCGGCGTATATAGGTTTTGGCCTTTGGGGGCGCAAGGCGCGGAATCGGCCGATTTTTCATGGCCTGTGCAGGCGAACGCGAATCGAATAAAGGGTGTCCGCGATGAATTGGCGCTTTCCCCTCGTCTGCAGTTTCATACTCGCCATCGGTCCGGCAAGCGCACAATTGGCGCTGCCTGGGGCCGCGCCTCCCGCGCCCGCCGGCGCGCCGGCCGCTACGCCCAAGCGGAAGAAACCGCCCGCGGGAGCCGAGGCGGCCAAGGCTGGCAAGAGCAAAACCCTGGCCACGCCCGGCGTCGACACGATCGACGGGCGGCCGCTGATGCTGAACGGCAAGGAGGGGCTGCTGCAGATTTCCGGCTCCGGCGAGACGCTCAAGATCGACAAGCTGCGCCTTCCCGGCGAGAGCGTCTCCGATCCCTCCCAGCGCTGCGTCGTCGACATCATCGGCGAGAAGCCGATCGAAGCGACCAGCGAGGGCCGCCCCGACGGGCTCGACCGCTACGATGTCGGCGTGCCGGCCTGCCCCTTCACCTTCGACGTTCTCGACGGCGCGGTCCTGGTCCCCTCTCAGATCACCGCCTGCGTATTCAAGGCGGCCGACTGCCAGACGAGCCCTGGCGGCCTCTGGGGACCCGACGGCGCCGAGCTTGAGAAGGACTCCGCCGCGATCGACAAGCGACGCGCCAAGGCCGAAAAGGCGATGGCGAAGGCAGTGCACGCTATCGAGGAGCGGGCTCAGGACAATCCCGACGCGGCGAGCCTGCTGCGCGACCAGAGCGTCTTCCCCGGCCAGCGGCAGGACGCCTGCCGGGACTACCTCAAGGAGAGCGCGCACGGCTATTGCGCCGCCAGCCTGACCGAGGCGCGCGCGGCGCTGCTCGAGGCCAAGCTCGCGGCCCTCTCGCCTCGCGCCGCCAAGGCCGGCGCCGCAGCCAAGGCGAACAAGAAAAAGCTAGCCAAGAGCAAGCCGAAAGCGGACGCCGCGGTGACCCAATAGCGCCTTCAAGGTTTGTGACCCGATGCCTGATCTTTTGTCGAACGCGAACGCGCGAAGCCCCTCTCCCCAAGCGCTTGGCCTCAAGGCGAGGGCAGCGGAGGAAGCGCGAAAGTTCGTCGTCCTCTTCCTCTATCTGTGGGTGCTGTTCGGGGTGTTTGTCCTCAATCAGGGCATCGTCCTGCGCGAGCAAGGGATCAGCGTCTCGGCCCAGGGCTTCGCCTTCGTCAACGCGCTGGTGCTCGCCAAGGTGATGCTGCTGTTCGAGACCTTGGATCCCGGCCGCTGGCTGCGCCGCCGGCCGCTGATCTATCCGATCCTTTTCGAAGCGTTTCTTCTGACGATTCTGTTCCTCGTCGTTCACGTCCTCGAAAAGGTCATCGAGGGCGTGATCCACGGCAAGACAGTCGGGGCGAGCCTGCCGAGCATCGGCGGCGGCGGTCTGGCGGGGCTATTGAGCGCGGCGGTGATCATGTTCGTGGCGCTCGTTCCTTTTTTCGGCTTCCGCAACCTCAGCCTCGTCCTCGGCGCGGACAGGCTGAAGAGGCTGCTGTTCAGTTCGTCTTCCGAAGCGTCCGGGTCCGGTCCGGCTTGACGCCAATGCGGGCCGAGGGCCGAAGTGTCCTTTATTTTGCGGCCGCGCTCGGCTAGCCTCCGGCTGGCAAAGGGATCAACTCGGCGGGACACAACGGCAATGCGTCAGTCCGATATGGGGTAAGCGGCATGTGGCAGGAATTCAAAGACTTCGCGATGAAAGGCAACGCGCTCGATCTCGCGATCGGCGTGATCATCGGCGCGGCGTTCGGCAAGATCGTCGACGGGCTGGTCAACGACATCATCATGCCGATCATTGGCATCGCCGGCAAAGCGGACTTTTCCAACCATTTTATCCCCCTGTCGAGCGCGGTGACGGCGACCAACCTCGCCGACGCGAGGAAGCAGGGCGGCGTGTTCGCCTATGGCGACTTCATCACCATCGTGATCAACTTTCTGATCGTTGCGGCTGCGCTGTTCGTGGTGATCAAGGGGATCAACACGATGAACCGCAAACCGAAAGCCGCCGCGCCGGCCGAACCTCCGCCGCCGAGCCAGGAAGTCGTTCTGCTGACCCAGATTCGCGACCAGCTCGCCAAGCGCTGAGAAGCGAGCGCCCGGCCGGAGCCCTTTTGGCCGCTACGCGAAAAGGAGATCGAAGGGATCGCTCAGGGCCAAAGCGCCCCCGAGCAGTGCAAATATTTTCGCCGACGGATAGCGTTTGGCGGTGGCGACCCCGATGAGGATCTCAATTTCGCCGCGCGCGTTCCTGACGCGGATTTGGCATCCCTTCACGTGCGAGGCCGCGAGTTCAAGAACGATTGGCCACGCGGCACGCAAGTTCCAAAGCCGAACGGATCGTTTCGTTGAAACGACTTCATTATCCTTCACGACTTCAAAATCATAAGAATCCGGCATATTCGCCACCTCATAGCCGCGCCCCATGGTCACGGGCCGCGCTCTCGACCTGTATTTTCCCGCCGTAAGTCTAAATACACTTTCAGATTCTATGGACGATATGGGTCAAAGTTTGATGCGCTCGAGACACGATGTTTGCGTCATTGCACGGCTCGTAACCGTCGTCGCCGCCCATCCATTCCGGTCGTTACGCCGACCGAGGGGAGCGCCAACGCCAGCCGCGTTTGGGCTACTGCCCCATCATTCCCGGCCCATGCCCGTATCCGCCCATCATGCCTGGCCCGTATTCACCGTGCTGCGGGCCGTCGCCGCCCATCATGCCGCCGGGGTCGCGATAGCGGGGCGCAGAATGGTCGCCGTAGCGTAGAGGGCCTCCGCCGGGCAGGCGATGGCCGTTCGGCGCAAACGCCCGACCGAAGGCGGTGCGCGGCCCGCCGCCATGCGGATTGATATGGCATCGTCCACACGGAAGCCCGGTCTCCTGCGCATAAATCGGCAGCGCCTGAACGGTGCGCACAGGCAGCGCCGCCGCAAGCATCAAGAATGGACCCAGCGCGAGCCCCGCCGATGCAATGCGGGATGCGGTTTTCAGAAAACAGGCCGTTTCCATATTTCTCTCGCTCGTTCGGACGCTTTGTTGGCTTTTGGCCAAACGCATCTCAGCTACGGAGATATTTGATGAGCGCCGCGATGCTCAGGGCCAGCACGATCAGGACGAGCAACCAGATCAGCCCGCCTCCGAACAGTCCGAAGCCGCCCATCATTCCACTGTATCCGTACATGATCATCTCCTTGACTCTTGCGTTCGAGAGCCGGCGTCTCGCCGGCCCTCAGCGCGCTGCGGGACGATGGCCGACGACCCCGCGGTCGGCCACCGTCGCTCCGCTCACATCATGCCCATCGGCCCCCAGAACAACTGGTCCGCGGCCTTCTTCTGGTCTTCGCTGAGCGCTGCGTAGAGCGGCTTGAGAGCCTTGTTCATCGCCCGCAAGGAGTCGAGCTGAGCCGCCATGAACTGCTCATGAAGGTCCAGTCGATCGGGCAGGCTTAGGCCTGCCGCGCCCTTGGGATTCATCATCGTTGTGCAACGGTCGAGCATGCCGTTCGCGTTGTCGCGGGCCGCCGCCGCATAGGCCTTCCACAGCGGTTCCTGGGCCGCGGTGATCTTCAACTCGGCCTTGAGATAGGCGAGCCGGCCGTCCGCGTGGCTTGCCATTGCCGTGCACATCTGCGGGCCAAAGCCGCCGGAACCCATCATCCAGGGCCCCATACCGCCCTCAGACATCATGCCGGGGCCCATGCCGCCGTCGCCCATCATGCCTCGCCCCCAACCGCCCATCATCGGGCCATAGCCGGGCGCTTGGTCCGATCCGACCTGAGAACCGGGAGCCCCGTCGCTCTGCTTCGTCTGGGCCAAGCCGACGACCGATCCGACAGACAGAGCTGCAGCGAGAGCGAAAGCGGGAACTACGAAACGATTGATCTTTGACATGACGATGTTCCTTGGTTTGAGCGTCTTCGCGCCGGCAAAGAGGTCGGACGACGAATAACGAGATGTTGACGAGTTGAGATTCGAGGACGCCTCACAGCGAGTTTGGCGCCATGAAGCGAAAGCTGACGTCGACGACCGACGTCTGCGGCGCGGCTGCGCCCTCTCGCAAACGTCGGCCGTTCACGGCCGATGACTCAGATCAAGCGCGGCGGTCGCTCGTCGGGCGATTGGGACACGCCCGTCAGGACCGTTGAGCGGGCCATAACCCAGTCCCTCGAAAGGGATGGCGCGAGAAGGTCCGTCGAGGCGGGCGCGAGCACGCCGCCCGAGCAGATCGGGCAGTGTCCGCAATAGCAGTGGTGGCTGCCGCATTGATCGTCGCTCGGGCCGCCCGCGGCGCAATTCTCGGCTCCGCAGGCGAAAAACGCTTCGGCGGCGATAAGCGCGTGATTGGTCTGCCGAACCGCCGCGATCCTCAGGCTTGACTGAGCGGGCAGCCAGGCCGGGCGTGGGCCGGAAGCGGAGGCCGACTCTCCGCTAAGAGCAAGCGCGAACAGCAGGACCACCCCCGCCGCCACGACCCGCAACAGGATGCTTACACCCGCGCGTTCCACAAGTTCCGCTCCCGAATTTGTTGTAACATTTGCCGCGCCGCCCGGCCGCGGGCATTGATCCAGATCAAGAGTAACGCCGCCGCTGCGGCGATGATCGGCGGGCGGGCAAACTTACTTCCCGTTTTTCGCGAGCCAGTCCTTCATTTCCGCGATCTCTTTTTCCTGCGCGGTGACGATATTGGTAGCCAGCTGGCGCAATTGCGGATCAGTCCCGTATTGCAACTCCACCTTCGCCATGTCGATCGCGCCCTGATGGTGCGGCATCATCATCAGAACGAAATCCTTGTCCGGATTACCGGTCGGCTTCACATTCATGCCCTTCATCATGGTCTGCATCGACGCCGCGAAAGCCTTATCGGCCGCGGTCGCCGCCGCCTTTGCCGGCATGTTCATGCTTTTCATCTCGCCAGCTTGGATGCTCTGCGTCGGCAATAGAACCGCGATCATGAGCAGAGCAGCAGCGGCCTGAACTGTGGATATTTTCACGGTAGCCTCCTTCGAAAGACGACAGCGAGCTACAACGTTCTGGCGGGCACGATGCGCCTGCCCTCTAGCTCCGCCGGTGTTGCATGAGCCCGGCAATTCCCCGCGCCAGAGCAATAAGCACCAGCAACCAGATCAATTTCCCGCCCCACATCATTGACCCGCCGAACGCTCCATCCCAACCAATCGAGTTTCCTCCCTGCTCGTTCGCTTAGCTGAGCCGCACCCAGCGCAGCCGCAGGGCATTGGAAATGACGCTGACCGAGGACAGCGACATCGCCGCCGCCGCGATGATTGGCGACAGCAAGAGGCCGAAAGCGGGATAAAGGACACCGGCTGCGACCGGCACGCCGATCCCGTTGTAGATGAAGGCGAAGAAGAGATTCTGGCGAATGTTGCGCATCGTCGCGGCCGACAGCCGGCGCGCGCGCACGAGACCCTGAAGATCGCCTCCCAGCAGCGTAACCCCCGCGCTTTCGATCGCCACGTCCGTCCCGGTTCCCATCGCCACGCTGACGTCGGCCGCCGCCAGCGCCGGTGCGTCGTTGACGCCGTCGCCAGCCATTGCCACGATCCGCCCCTCGCGCTTCAGCCGCGTGACCGCGTCCGCCTTGCGATCGGGCAAAATTTCGGCTTCGACGTCCTTGATCCCGAGCTTCGCCGCGACCGCCTCGGCGGTGGTGCGGTTGTCGCCGGTCAGCATGACCACGCGCACTCCTGCCGCGACGAGGTCGCGAACGGCGTCGGGCGTCGTCGCCTTGATCGGATCGGCGATTCCGAGGATCCCGGCCGGGTTGCCGTCGACAGCGACCAACACCGCAGTCGCGCCGTCGCGGCGCAGGGCGTCCGCCTCCGCGGCAAGCGCGCTCGCGTCGATCCCGATTTCGCCAAGGAAGCGAGCGCTGCCGATCGCGACCGCGCGCCCCTCGACTTTGCCGACCACGCCCTTGCCGGCCGGCGCGTCGAAATCCGCGGGGTCGACGAGCGCGAGCCTCTTCTCGACGGCAGCCGCGACGACCGCCGCGGCGAGCGGATGTTCGCTCGAACGCTCGAGGCTTGCGGCGAGCCGCAGCAGCGCGTCCGGATCGAAGCCGCGCGCGGGACGAATCGCGGTGACGCGAGGCTTGCCTTCGGTTAGCGTGCCGGTCTTGTCGACGACCAGCGTATCGACCTTCTCGAACCGCTCCAGCGCGTCGGCGTTCTTGATCAGCACGCCCGACTGCGCCCCGCGCCCGATGCCCACCATGATCGACATCGGCGTCGCGAGGCCGAGCGCGCACGGGCAGGCGATGATCAGCACCGACACGGCGGCGACGAGGCCGAAGGTGAAGCGCGGCTCCGGTCCGAAGGTCGACCAGGCGACGAAGGCGAGCGCGGCGACCGCAATGACCAGCGGCACGAACCAGCCCGACACCTGGTCGGCGAGACGCTGGATCGGCGCGCGGCTGCGCTGCGCCTCAGCCACCATCCGAACGATCTGCGCCAGCACCGTGTCGCGCCCGACCCGGTCGGCGCGCATGACGAAACTTCCGCTCTGGTTCAAAGTGCCGCCGATGACGCGATCGCCGACGGCCTTGGCGACCGGCATCGACTCGCCGGTGACCATCGACTCGTCGATGGCGCTGCGTCCCTCGGCGATCTCGCCGTCGATCGGAACCTTGTCGCCGGGCCGCACGCGCAAACGGTCGCCGACTGCGACGGCTTCCAGCGGGATATCCTCGTCGGTCCCATCCGACCGGATACGGCGGGCGGTCTTCGGCGCGAGGTCGAGAAGCGCGCGGATCGCCCCGCCGGTCCGCTCGCGCGCCCGCAGCTCCAGCACCTGGCCGAGAAGCACGAGGACGGTGATGACCGCCGCCGCCTCGAAATAGACGGGGACCGCGCCATTCGCGCCGCGGAAGGCGGGCGGAAAGACGCCGGGAGCGAATGTCGCGATCACGCTGTAGACCCAGGCGACGCCGGTGCCCATCGCGATCAGCGTGAACATGTTGAGGTTGCGGGTGCGGACAGAAGCCCATCCTCGCTCGAAAAACGGCCAGCCGGCCCACAGCACGACTGGCGTCGCCAATGTGAACTGGATCCAGTTCGACGCTTGCTGCCCGACCAGCCCGTGGACTCCGGGCAAACGCCCGGCCATTTCTAGGACGAAGACGGGGACGGCGAGCGCCAGTCCGATCCAGAACCGTCGCGTCATGTCGACAAGTTCGGCGTTCGGCCCCGATTCGAGGGACGGCGTCTCGGGCTCGAGCGCCATGCCGCAGATCGGACAGGACCCCGGTTCCGCCCGACGAATTTGCGGATGCATCGGACAGGTGTAGATGACGCCCGGCGCCGCCTCTGCTGGCTTCGCCGGTTGCGGCGCAAGGTATTTCAGCGGCTCGGCGACGAACTTTTCGCGGCAGCCGCCGCAGCAGAAATAATACGTACGCCCTTCGTGTTCGGCGCTCGCCTTTGCGGTCGCCGGATCGACCGACATGCCGCAGACAGGGTCCTTCGCCAGAATTTTGTCGGTCTCGGCCAGACTCATCGAATTCGCCATTGTGGTCATCAGGGCAAAGGCGTAAACCTTCCCATCATGGGAAGGTCAAGGGCGAGATTGTCGCAGGCGCGTCCATGAACATCGGCGCGGCGGTAGCAGCGAGCGGCGTCACCGCTAAAATGATCCGCCATTACGAAGCGATCGGGCTGTTGCTGCCGACGCAACGACGGCCCAACGATTATCGCGACTACGGCGAGCGCGACGTCCACGAGCTGAAATTCATCCGGCGGGCGCGCCGGCTCGGCTTTTCGATGGAGGAGATCGGGGCGCTCCTTGCTTTATGGCGCGACCGCGGCCGACCGAGCCGCGAGGTGCGGCGCATCGCGGAAACGCATGTTGCCGAGCTCGAGGCCCGGATCGCAGACATGCAGGCGATGGCCAAGACGCTGCGCGAACTTGTGCATAAATGCCATGGCGACGACCGGCCGGACTGCCCGATCCTCAACGATCTGGCGCTGGGCGAGGACGGCCGATACGCCGCGAAGCGTCCTTGACGATTCGGTCTCCCGCCACTTTCCTGCCTGGGCGTGAGGCTCGAGACTGACAGCGTCGCGTTCTGGTTCATGATGCAGATCGCCATGATGTTCGGCTTCGCGACCGCATATGGACGACCCGCTTCGGCGCAGCTCCTTGAGGACGAAGACACAGGCTTTCGGCAGGCGCTGAGCCTCGACTCATCCCGCCTCTTGCCCCGCCCGGCGTGACGCGCGATTGAGGCGGCCATGACGATCGTATCCCCGCCCCAGCGCGACTGGCTCGCCGAAATCCGACCCGCGATGCGCGATGTCGCGCCGAGCGGCATTGTCGAAGTGTTCGATTACGGGCGCGGCCGGCAGGGGCTGATTCCGCTCTGGGTCGGCGAGGGCGACCTGCCGACCCCGACCTTCGTCAGCGAGGCGGCCAAAACCTCGCTCGACCGCGGCGAGACGTTCTACACCGCTCAGGGAGGCATTCCGGAGCTGCGCGAGGCGATCGCCGCCTACATGACCCGGATCTACGGCGCGGCCCCTGGCGGGACGGCCTTCTCGCCGAAAAGCTTCTTCGCCACGATCGGCGGCATGCATGCGATCGAGATCGCCACCCGTCTCATCGCCGGTCCCGGCGACGAGGCGCTGATCCCGTCGCCCGCCTGGCCGAATTTCGTCGGCGCCGTCGAGACCGCGGGCGCGCGACCCATCCCCGTTCCCCTCGACGGGAAAGGCCGCTGGAGCCTCGACCCGCAACGGCTCGCGGCGGCGGTGACGCCCGCGACGCGGGCGATCGTCTTCAATTCTCCCGCCAACCCGACCGGCTTCGTCGCCACGCACGAGGAGATCGCCGCGACGCTCGACATCGCCCGCCGCAACAATTTTTGGATCATCGCCGACGAGATCTATGGCCGGATGACCTATGACGGGGCCCGCGCGCCGTCGTTCCATGACGTGATGGCGCCGGACGACAAGATCCTGTTCGTTCAGACGCTGTCGAAGAACTGGGCGATGACCGGCTTCCGGATCGGCTGGCTGGAAGCTCCGCCGGCCTTGGGGCCATTGATCGAGAATCTCGTCCAGTTCACCACTTCGGGTGTGCCGATATTCAACCAGCGGGCGGCGATCGCGGCGCTGACCGAGGGCGAATTGTTCCTCGCCGGCCAGATCGACCGCTGCCGCCGCTCGCGCGACATTTTGTGCGAAGGGCTTTCGGCGACCGGTCGGGTGAAATTCTTCGAGCCCGAGGCCGCGTTCTATCTCTTTTGCGCGGTGGACGGCTTTCCCGACTCGCGCGCGCTGGCGCTCCGCCTGATCGATGAGGCCGGCGTCGGCGCCGCGCCCGGCGCCGCCTTCGGTCCCGGCGGCGAAGGCTATTTGCGCCTTTGCTTCGCCCGCGATCCGGCGCAGATCGAGGAGGCGACGCGACGGATCGCGGGCTGGTTGAGGGGGTGACGCAGTCTTTGCCGAGCCGCTCGTGGCCCCGCTCCGCCCTAAGTCCAACGTCTGCGGCGATGCAGCATCTGGCGGCGCAGCAATCTTGCCGTTAAATGCTTGCCGAGGTGTCAGGAGATTATCATGCTTGCCCGCCCGCGCCGCAGCGTCCTCTACATGCCCGGCTCCAACGCCAAGGCGCTGGCCAAGGCGGCGACGCTGCCGGCGGACGCGCTGATCCTCGATCTCGAAGATTCGGTCGCGCCGGACGCCAAGGAGATGGCGCGCGATCAGGTGGTCGATGCGGTCAAGGGGGATTTCGGCGGTCGGGAGGTCGTCATCCGGGTCAACGGTCCGCACACGCCCTGGGGGCCGGCCGACCTGATCGCCGCCGCCGCCGCCGGTCCCGACGCCATTCTTCTGCCCAAGGTCGACGGTCCCGGCGCGATCATGCTCGCCGCGCGCCTCATGCGGGAGAACGGCGCGGCGGAAAAAACCCGGCTCTGGGCCATGATGGAGACGCCGAACGCGATCCTCAACGCCGGCCAGATCGCCGCCGTGGCGGCCGATTCGGCCTCGCGGCTCGCGGTCCTGGTCATGGGCCTCAACGATCTCGCCAAAGAGACGCGGGCGCGGCTGACGCCGGGCCGCCCCACCATGACCGCCTGGCTCGCCAATTGCGTCGTCGCGGCGCGGGCCCACGGCGTCGACATCATCGACGGCGTCTTCAACGACATCAAGGATCTCGACGGGTTCCGGGCCGAATGCCTGCAGGGCCGCGACATGGGCCTCGACGGCAAGACGCTCATCCACCCGGGCCAGATCGACATCTGCAACGAGGTTTTCGCCCCGACCGTCGCCGAGATCGACAACGCCCGCGCCATTATCGACGCCTTCGCCCTGGCGGAAAACCAGGGCAAGGGCGCCATCCAGCTCAACGGCAAGATGGTCGAACTTTTGCACGCCGACATGGCGCGCCGGACTCTTATGGTCGCCGATGGGATCGCCGCATTGAGCAAGGCGACGCCCGAGGCGGCGGAAGTCCGTTTGTAAAGTTCGAACGGAGCGGCGTGGTCATGGGCGCGGAGCATCATTCGCTGTTTCAACTCGGGCCGGATACGACGCCCTATCGCAGGCTCACGACCGAGGGGGTGCGAGTTCGAGACCGCGCTCGGGCGCGAAATCTTGGTGGTCGAGCCGAAAGCGCTTCGTCTCATCGCCGAGCAGGCGATGATCGACATCAACCACCTGTTGCGCCCGGGCCACCTGGCACAGCTGGCAAAAATCCTCGACGACCCGGAGGCGACCGCCAACGACAAGTTCGTCGCTTACGACCTCTTGAAAAACGCCAACATCGCCGCCGGCGGAATCTTGCCGATGTGCCAGGACACCGGCACGGCCATCGTTGTCGCCAAGAAGGGCCGCCATGTGTGGACCGACGGTCTCGACGAAGCGGCGATCGCGCACGGCATCCGCGAGGCCTACCGGAAGAAGAACCTGCGCTACAGCCAGGTCGCCGCGCTCTCGACCTTCGAAGAGACCAACACCGGCGACAATTTGCCGGCGCAGATCGACATCGCCGCCGAAGGCGACGATGCCTATAAGCTATTGTTCATCGCCAAGGGCGGCGGCTCGGCCAACAAGACCTTCCTCTATCAGGCGACCCCGTCGATCCTGACCCATGAGCGGATGGTCGCCTTCCTGAAGGAAAAGATCCTGACGCTCGGCACTGCTGCCTGTCCGCCCTACCACCTCGCCATTGTCATCGGGGGCCTCAGCGCCGAACTGACCCTGAAGACAGTCAAGCTCGCCTCGGCCCGCTATCTCGACTCTCTGCCGACCAGCGGTTCGCCCGACGGGCGGGCGTTTCGCGACCTCGAGCTCGAGGCCGAGATCCACAAGATGACGCAGCAGCTCGGCGTCGGGGCGCAGTTCGGGGGAAAATATTTCTGCCACGACGTACGGGTGATCCGCCTGCCGCGCCACGGCGCCTCGCTGCCGATCGGGCTCGGCGTCTCCTGCTCGGCCGACCGCCAGGCGCTCGGCAAGATCACCCGCGAGGGCGTGTTCCTCGAGGAGCTCGAGCGCGATCCCGCCCGCTTCCTGCCCGCCATCGACGAGGCGGCGCTCGCTGGCGAGGTGGTCAAGGTCGACCTCAACCGGCCGATGAAGCAGATTCTGGCGCAGCTTGCGAGGCATCCGATCCGGACGCGACTGGCGCTGACCGGGCCGATGATCGTCGCCCGCGACGCGGCGCACGCGAAAATCCGCGAGCGGCTCGAACGCGGCGAGCCGATGCCGCAATATTTCGTCGATCATCCGGTCTATTACGCCGGGCCCGCCAAGAGGCCCGAGGGCATGCCGTCGGGCTCATTCGGACCGACGACGGCGGGGCGGATGGATTCTTTCGTCGACCAGTTCCAGGCCGCCGGCGGATCGATGGTGATGCTCGCCAAAGGCAATCGTTCGGCGGAGGTGCGCAAGGCCTGCGCCAGGCACGGCGGCTTCTACCTCGGCTCGATCGGCGGACCTGCCGCCCGACTCGCCCAGGAGTGCATCAGGAAAGTCGATGTGCTGGAATATCCGGAGCTCGGCATGGAGGCGGTGTGGCGGATCGAGGTGGAGAATTTCCCGGCCTTCATCGTCGTCGACGACAAGGGCAACGATTTTTTCAAGGAGCTCGAACTCGGCTGAGAGAGCCGAGCCGGCCGCCGGTTCTCCGTGTCTTTCCCTGATACGGCCTGAAAACACAGGGATCGCGTGCTCCTCAAGCGCTGTTTTGAGATAAAATTGCTTTCACTTTAAAGGCTTACACAAAAACATGCGTTCGCCAACAGTAAAAATTAACAGGGAGATTTTTTGCACACAACAGGGAAATAACTTTCCCTGTTGTGGACCGGAACAGGGAAATATCAGGCGACGGCGCTAGGCGAACCGAGCGCGGATGGCGTCACCGACATTGGGCGCCCATTTCCCGCTGGCGCTGCGCCCGGCTGCTCGCTAGAGCCCGGGTATCCGGGACCGGTTGAAAAGAATAGCTTTGGATTATGGTTCGCCTCAGGGAGGCGGAGGTCGCCAGCCATAGTGCCGCAGGTCCAGCGGCGGAGGCAAACTGTAGCCCGGGTCGTTTCCAGCCAGCGGGACCGGTTCGGAAGCGCCGGGAACCTCGCCGCGCAGCACCACGGTGGTGTGGGCCATCTTCTCATGCTTCACCAGTTTCCACAGCGTGGCGGCGTTCGGCACCGAGAGCCTTACGCAGCCGTGCGAAACAGCATGGCTGAGACTGCGCCGCTCGTAGGTGCCGTGGATAGCGTTGCCGGCATCGGTGAAGAAGATCGAGTAGGGCATCGGCGCGTTGTCCCACTCTTCGCTATGATGGTCGATGTCCATCCGGAACGGCCTGAACGCGCCGTTCGGCGTGTCGTAGTCGATCGCTCCAGTCGCCACCGGCCAGACGTAGAGCTTTTCGCCGTTGAGCGTGACGATCATGCGTTGGGCGGATTTGTCGACCTCGATCAGGAGGTCGGCGTAAGCGGCTTGACCGATCATCAGCGCCGCGATGCAGGCGGCGGTCGGCGGGATGAGACGGCTGACGCGCATATACGAGCCCTCTTGTTGCCTCCAGCCAGAGGAAACATAAACGCTGTGCAGGGCGCGAATTGGGCGAGGCCGGATTTGGACAGAAGGTCGGCGTTCCGCGGTGTCGTCTTCGCCGGCCTCGCCGCGTTCGCCCTCGCCGGTTGCGCGGCCCAGCCTCCCGAGCCTCGCCTGACCCATCGCCTTTCGGCGCAAGCGATTGCCGCCGTCCGCCTCGATCCGGCCGCGGCTGTCGCCACGCTCAACGCCTACCGCGCCGGCAAAGGTCTGAAGCCGGTCCGGCTCGATCCGGCCCTGACCGCGATGGCCGAGCGGCAGGCGAAGGCGATGGCGGCCGGAAACATCCTCTCCCACGACGTCGCGGGCGCCTTCCCGGCGCGCCTGGAGCAAAGCGGGGTCGACACGTGGGAGGCGGCGGAGAACCTCGGCGGCGGCTATATGAGCCTCGCCGAAGCGTTTGCCGGCTGGCGCGAATCGCCGCCGCATGACGCCAATCTGCGGCTGTCGGAGGGGACCCGGTTTGGCATCGCGATCGCCAAGAACCCGGACACGCAATACGGCGTCTACTGGGCGATGGAGATCGCCGCCGAGCCGGCGCCGTCGGCGCGGTCCGGGGGAGGAGGGTTCATGTCGCTGTCGGGCGGCGCGACGCAGCGCCAATGAGGAAGCCGCCATCGCCCGTCGAAAGACGGGGTCGCTCGACGTCCTATCGCGCCACCTCGCCCAGCAAGCCTGAAGCAAGCCTGGGGGAAGGGTCCACGCGGCATTTGAGATAGGTGAACACGAGCCGATCACCCGTAATCGGCATCAGACCTTCTTCAGCCTGACGATAACGTCGATCGCCGCGACGCGCATGCCTTCGGGCGCGGGGATATTGATATCCGGCAGCCATTCGTCGGGAATGTCCGACAGCTCCTCCGTATCCTCATGATAGAAGTGGAAGTGCGGCCCGGTCTTGGTGTCGTACCAGACCTTAGCGTCGTAGATCGCGATCTCGCGCAGAAGCCCGCATCGGGCGAATTCATTCAGCGTATTGTAGATCGTGCCGAGCGTCGGGGCGAAGCGGATCGAGCGCGTCTCCTGGTAGAGCGTCTCCGCGGTGAAATGCCGATCGCCGCCGCCGAAGATCGCCCGCCCGAGATCGACCCGCTGGCGCGTCGGGCGCACGCCCGCCGCCTCGAGCCGGTGGCGGATGAGGCCGTCGATCGCCTGTTCTTCAGCGCTGCGCTTCGTTTGCATTCCGTTCGAGGGGTCGGCGCGGCCACGCCCGGCCGCGGAAAGTCGGTGACGTTCGCGTGACCCCCCTTTTAATACGCCGCGACCTCGCCGGCAAATGCGATGGCTGGCAAGCCCCGCGGAATTCCGCCTAATGTCGGTGCGGCGTTTCAGCGCGGGAAGCGGCGATGGCGATTTCGGGGGGATGTCTTTGCGGAGCCGTGCGGTTCGAGATCGAGGCTGACGCGCCGCTCGGCGTGCGTCAATGCTGGTGCCGCGTCTGCCAGTATATCGGCGCAGGAAGCGGAACGGCCAACGCGCATCTTCGCCAAGGACGCGATCTCGGTCTCCGGACCGCTGACCGATTATGTGAGCGTCGCGGACAGCGGCTCGCTCATGCACAGGCGCTTCTGCGCCAAGTGCGGCACGCCGGTGTTCAGCGAGGCCGAACCGCGACCACAACAGATCATTGTGCGGGTCGGAACCCTCGACGACCCCAACCTGGCCAAGCCCGGTGGAGTGATCTGGACGAAGTCGGCGCCATCCTGGGCCTGCTTCGATCCGAGCCTGCCGCAGACGGAGGCGCAGCCCGCGCCGCCGCCGAAGCCGTGAGCGGCAGACACCGATGCTGTTCATGGTCATCGAGCGGTTTCGCGATAGCGACATGCTGCCGGCCTACGATCGCTTGCGCGCCGCCGGCCGTTCGCTTCCCGACGGGCTCGAATATATCGACAGCTGGGTCGAGGCGAACTTCTCCCGTTGCTTTCAACTGATGCGCTGCGACGATCTTCGGCTGATCCAGCAATGGATCCTTCAGTGGCGTGGCTCGGGCGCGACTTTCGAGATCGTGCCGGTCGTGACGAGCGCGGAGACCCGCGCCGTCGTCGCGCCCTTCCTGGACGATCTTCAGCCGACGCCGAGTTGATAACGTCACGGATTGCGTGCATGGATCGGCCGTGATGCCGGTTTGCCCCGCCTTTTTGAGGAAATGAAGCGCCATGTCGCTGTCGCTCTATCAATCCAGCGTGCCCGTGTTCGAGCGCTCGCTCGCTGCGTTTCTCGCCATCCTCGAGAAGGCGGAAGCGCACGCTCAGGCGCGAAATTTCGATCCGACGAACTATCTCACGATCCGGCTCGCGCCCGACATGTTTCCCTTGGTCCGGCAGGTCCAGAGTTTCTGTGACCATGCCAAAAACGCATCGTTCAGGCTCGCCGGCGCGCAGGCCCCGGCCCTCGCCGACAAGGAGACGACATTCGCCGAGTTGCGCGCTCGCATTCAGACGACCCTCGATCTTCTGAAGACGATCGATGCTAAATCAGTCGACGGGGGTGTGGACCGCGATATCGTTTTCCCGATCGGTCCCAGCAGTAAGGTTAGTATGCAGGGAGCCAACTATCTTCTGCATTTCGCCTTGCCAAACTTCTATTTTCATCTGACGACGGCTTACGACATTCTTCGTTCCGCCGGCGTGGAGATCGGCAAGCGCGATTTCCTTGGCGCTGTCCCGGGCATATCTCCAGCTTGAAGGGACGTCGGTAAAGTGAGCGTTTCGCGACTTCACTCTGGCCCGCGCATGTCGCAGGTCGTGATCCACGGCGACACCATCTATCTCGCCGGTCAGGTAGCCGATCAGGCCAAAGGCAAGAGCGTCGGCGAGCAAACGAAGGACGTTCTCCGCGTGATCGACCGGCTGCTCGCTGAAGCCGGCTCCGACAAGACGAGGATACTCTCGGCCACGGTCTATCTCGCTGAAATCGCGACCTTCGCCGAAATGAACGCCGAATGGGACGCCTGGGTCCCCGCGGGGCATGCGCCAGCGCGCGCAACCGTCGAAGCCAAGCTCGCGGCGCCGGCCTATGCGGTCGAAATCGCTTGCATCGCGGCCAGGGTGTAAAGCGCCTCAAGCCAAGGAACGCGCCTGTTGCGCAAGTCGAGTGCAAACGCCAAGGATCGGTTCGAGCAGGTCAGGACGCCCGCCGAGGCTGTCGATCGTCTCGTCGGTCTTTACGAGGGAGCCGCGCAATCGCTGCGCGACGCGGTCGAACGTTTTCTCAAAACCGGCGAGCCGCCCTCCGCCGAAACGCGGGCGCTGTTCCGCTATCCCGAATTGCGTCTCATCTACGAGCCCAACGGCCCCGCTCCGTCCAATGCGCGCGCCTACGCCAAATTCAGCGAGGGCGGAGTCTACACGACAACGGTGACGCAGCCGGCCGACTTTCGCGACTACCTGCTCGAGCAGCTCGAGCCGCTCGCCTCGGAATACGGGGCGCTGATCGAGGTCGGAGTGGGAAGCCAGGAAATTCCTTATCCCTATGTCATCCAAATCGGCGAGGAGCTCACCCGCGACGGCGCCGACGCGGCCGAGCTGGCGCGCTATTTCCCGACTCCCTCGCTGGCCACGATCGGCGACGAGACCGCCGACGGCGAGTTCGTCCATGCCGGTGAGCGGCCGCTCGCCCTGTTCGACGCGCCGCGGACCGACTATTCCCTGCGCCGGCTCGTGCATTACACCGGGTCCGACTGGCGGGGGATCCAGCCGTGGGTGCTGCTGACCAACTATCACCGTTATGTCGATCAGTTCGTGCGTTTGGGTCTGAGGCAGGTCCACGCGGGCGTCGGGGTCGAGAAGCTCATTCTTCCCGGCGACGTCGTGATCGACCGGTCGCTTTCACCGGAGGAGGCCGAGCTGAAGGCGGCGGCGGTCGCTTGGCACCGCTTTCAGATGCCAGCCTATCACCTGGTCCGCGCGGATGGGCGCGGGGTCACCCTCATCAATATCGGCGTCGGCCCGGCGAATGCGAAGAACATCACCGACCACATTGCGGTGCTGCGTCCGCATTGCTGGCTGATGGTCGGGCATTGCGCCGGCCTGAGGCAGTCGCAGCTCATCGGCGACTACGTACTGGCGCACGCTTACCTGAGGCGCGACAATATCCTCGACGACGCCGTGCCGCTGATGATGCCGATCCCGGCGATCGCCGAGGTCCAGGTCGCCCTCCAGCAGGCGGTGGCGAAGGTCACGGGTGAAGTCGGCGACGCGCTGAAGCGCCGCCTGCGCACCGGCACAGTCGTCACCAACGACGACCGCAACTGGGAATTGCGCTGGTCGAAGGAGCGCCGGCTCATCAATGTCTCGCGCGCGATCGCCGTCGACATGGAGTTGGCGACCGTGGCGACGCAGGGCTTTCGGTTGCGCGTCCCCTACGGCACGCTGTTGTGCGTGTCCGACAAGCCGCTGCACGGCGAGATCAAGCTACCCGGCGCCGCCAACGCTTTCTACGAGCGAGCGATCGGCGAACATCTGCAGATCGGCCTGACCGCGATCGACCTCCTGCAGAGCATCGACGCATCGCTCCACTCGCGAAAGCTGCGCAGCTTCGACGAACCGCCTTTCCGGTGAAGCCGCCGCGAGGCGCTTAGCTCCCCTCCACCATCACCGGCGTGCCGACGTGGACGCGGTTGTAGAGGTCGATTGCGTCCATGTTACGCATGCGGATGCAGCCTGAAGACACGTGTTGGCCAATCAGGTCGGGCTCATTGGTGCCGTGGATGCGAATGAGCGTGTCGCGATTGTCCTGGAAGAGATAGAGCGCTCGGGCGCCAAGCGGATTGTCCCACTGGCCCTGAAGCGGGCCGTGCGACAGATAGACTTTGAACTCCGGCCAGCGCTCCATGATCGAGGCTGTCGGCATCCAGGTCGGCCACTCCTTCATGGCTCCCACGGTCGCGCGACCGGTCCATCCCATGTATTCGGCGCCGCTCGCGATCCGGTATTGGATCGCTTGGCCGTGGGGCAGCACATAGTAGAGATAATTGGAGCCGGTATCGACGATAATCGTGCCCGGCTTTTCGTCGGTCCGATACTGAATCTTGTTGCGAACGTCGGGAATGCGAAATTCGTCCGGCTGGGCCAGCGCCATCATCTGCTTGTCGCGCTCGGTAAGCTTGGGATCGGGCAAGCCCGCCTGAATGACCGATTGGCATCCGCTGAGCATCAAGCCCGCGGCCAAGACCAGTCCCGCCAAGAAACCATTCGTCCTCATCGCCCCCACTCCCGATCGTAAACGCTCCGATAAGTGTATCACTTGCCGACTTAACGAAGTTGACGGGCGCACTGGGCTGCCCAAACGGCCCCTTAGCCAAAAGCGCACAGGATTGCTAGCGCTTTCCCGCCACACATTTTCCTTTTTTTATGCGAGAAGGACCTCGTGAGTCCATCCACCGTCTATTCCGTCGCCGGCTACCAAAGGCAAATCTTCGTGAAGGAAATTCGTAGCCGAGCGGCTCCCGCCTCCGTTCGGCCAGAATGCGACGGCGCGAGAAAATGTTCCACCGGCCTGGAGACGAGAGGACGGCGATCATGAAAGAGTGGCCTGCGCGAATCGTCCTGGTCGGGGCGGGCAAGATGGGCGGCGCGATGACGAAAGGCTGGCTCGAAGGCGGCCTCGACGCCTCATCGCTGACCCTCCTCGAACCCAATCCGTCGCCGGAGATCGAGGCTTTGGCGGCGCGCGGGGTTGCGATCAACCCGGTCGATCCGGTTCCCCCCGACGTGCTCATCCTGGCGGTCAAGCCGCAGAGCCTCGACGCCGTCGCGCCCCAGCTGGCGCGCGTCGTCGGCGAGCATACGCTTCTCGTGTCGATCCTCGCCGGCAAGACGATCGCCAATCTGAAGGCTCGCCTACCCAAAGCGCGCGCTGTCGTCCGCGCCATGCCCAATACGCCGGCCGCGATCGGCCACGGCGTCACCGCCGCCTTCGCGAGCGAAGCAAGCGCCGGACAGCGCCGCTGGTGCGAGATCCTGCTGGGCGCGATCGGAGCCTTCTACTGGCTCGAGGAGGAGGCTGCGATCGATGCGGTGACGGCGATATCGGGCGGAGGACCCGCCTATGTGTTTGCGCTGACGGAAGCGCTCGCGGCGGCGGCGGAACGTCTGGGTCTGAACCCGGAAATCGCGATGAACCTTGCCCGCGGAACGGTCGAGGGCGCAGGCGAGCTGATGCGGCGCGAAAGCGGCATCGCTCCCGCGGTCTTGCGCCGCGCCGTCACTTCGCCGGGCGGCACCACGGCGGCGGCGCTAGCCGTCCTTCAGGGCGAGGGTGGTCTGGACGATCTGATGGCTCGGGCGGCAGCGGCGGCGCGCGCCCGGGCGGCGGAAATGGCGGGGTGAAGCGCACGCCGCTCCGGCGGTTGAGTTTGGCGTCGGCGCAGCAAAAAGGCTTCACATGATGCGCGGTGCTTGGCGAGGCGCGCGCAAGCAAATAGATTGCCAGCGAAGATACTCAGGAGCGCTCCATGGCGAGCAGAGCGAAGAGCGAAGCCAAACCTGCAGACACGCGCGGCAAAATCGTGGACGCGCTGATGGAGCTCGCCCGCGAGCGGCGCTTCGAGGAGATCACGATTCGCGACATCTGCGACGCGGCTAGCGTTTCGCTCGCCGACTTCCGCGACGCGTTTCCCTCAAAGGGCGCCGTTCTGGCCGGCTTTTCTCGCCGGATCGACCGAGCGGTCCTCGCGGAGGACAGCAGCGAGCTCGCCGACGAGAGCCCCCGCGAACGTCTATTCGACATCCTCATGCGGCGGCTCGAGGCGATGGCTCCCTATCGAGAGGGACTTCGCGAGGCGACTGCCTGGGTCAGGCGCGATCCCGCGGTCGCGCTTGCAATGAACCAGGTGATGGTTGGCTCGATGCGCTTCATGCTCGCGGCCGCGGGGATCGAAGTCGAGGACGGAACCGCCGGCTCGATCAAGTTGCAGGGTCTCGCGCTCGCCTGGGCGCGCATTGTCGGGGTCTGGCTGGACGACGACGACCCCGGCCTGTCGAAGACCATGGCGGAGCTCGATCGCGAATTGACGCGCGGCGAACGTGCGGTTGCCGGGATCGACCGCCTGAACGCTCTCGCGTCCCCTCTTCGGGTTCTCGCGCGCGCTGCCTTCGACGCGCGCCGCCGCATGCGGGAACGCCCTCGTACCGTCCGCAAGGACTCCTCCGTCGACTCGCGCGGCGACGGCGAGGAAGACGAGGCGCCGGCCGCCTGAGACTCGGACCGCACTTTTCCTCGAGCGGCGCTTGAAGGCGAACAAAGGCTCACCGATTGATCAAAGTTGAGCTTTCCATTTGAGCCTTCGCTCGCTACGAGCGAGGAAGCCCCGTAAGAATGGCTTATTCTGCGCAATTTGAGCATTGTCGTTAGTCGCTTGCCCAGAGCCGCCCCGGCATCGTGCCCGCATGGTCAGTCCAATTGCGGAACCGCGCGTGACATCGTCAGCGAAAACTCTGCAATGCCTTCGGATCGAAGCGTGCGATCCGCGCTCTGACAACCGCCGGCGCGTGGTCGACGTCGATAGGGAGATCATCGTCATCCGGCGCGCGGTCGCCGGCGTTTCCATGGCGATCCGCGTCGCGCTGAACGCATATCGGGGCGTCGTGTTGCGGATCGCCGGATTTACGGAAGGGCGATTTCGTTATGAGGTGAAGCTTCTTCACCGGGATCCCGATCTGTCCGTGCCGCTCGCCGAGGGCGAAGATGAGGCCGCGGTCGAAGCACAATGGCGCGAATGGGTCGGCTTTCTCGGCCTGCCTGCCTTCCTCGGACGGACGGCGTCGGCCGATCACCAGGTCAATATCGATGGCGTCGACCTCGTGCGGCGAGTGCCGGCCGGCCGACGGCGAGGCGACGGCGCCGTTGCAGGTCGGCCGCGCTTTCTGAGGCGCCGCAGAGCGGGGCGGCCGATCGTCGCCGCGGCGGCGGCGGCATATTCCGATCCGATTAGCCTGTCCGACGGACCGACATTCGACCGTTGAGAACAGAGCGGCTGTCCGGCAAGCGTGTGGAACCGCGCCCTCGCCCGCAAGCCAGGAACGCAGGCCCAAACCATCCATCCGCAGATCTTCTCTACGGCACTCGGCCCAACAACCCGATGACCTCGGGGGCCTGAAGTTTGGTTTCGCCCGAAGCCTGCCGCGGCGCCGGTCATTCAGATCGCTCAGGTAATACTCAAGTCCATCGAGCCAGCCGTCTTCGAGGCGGAACGTCTAGACCGCCATCTCGAGCGAAGCGATCGCCGGATCCGCTGGGATGAGATAGAGCTCGCCCCGCTCAAGGAAATCTTTCAGTTCGGGGTCGAACTCGACCGTCAGCAGGTTCAAGGCGTCGGCAACCGCTGCGAGGCCGATGTCGTGGTAGATGCGAGTCAACATTGTTCCGGGGCCGCGTCGTTGACCGCCTGGATCGGGAATCGCGTGGAAATCGTCGCGCATGACCGTTACCCGCCTACGTCTGGGCGCGCTTTCGGCGCCTGACCGTCGCAGAGGCTGAGTGAATCGGGTTAAAAGCGAATTAATGACGGTAAAGGCGGTGTTTCGCCTTGAGCCGCCGGCAGGCAGCCAAATTTGGTGTCACCCAAGCTTTTGGACTTTCCGGAATAGGCGATCCCGAACCTGATTCCGGCTTCGTCATCGAGGCAGGCGATCGCCAATCCTCGAGTTCCCCGACCAAACGATCGCCCAATTTGTCGTCAGAATGCCGCCTTCTCCTCCGTTTAAACGCTTAGTGTCTGGGAAACGCGGGGTTTTTAGGACCGTTTCCATCGGGGACCCTCGGCATGCAGGCGCGCACGCTCACGATTCGGCTGATCTGGCTCGCCATGGGGGCGTCGCTGCTCGTCCCTCTGCTGCTGTTTTTGTTGGCGTCGTGGATCTCCTACAGACACATAGAGGACATTACCACCGAACGTCTGCAGCGATCGCTCGATCTCGAGGAGGAGGAGGCGCAGAAGGACCTCCTGCTCATCAAACATGCGCTCGATGACGCGACCCGCCTCGTCGCCCAGCGCTCCGCCATCGAAATCTAGGCGACCAGGAGGCGCTCCACGAGCATCTCAAGAAGATCGTGACGGACCTTGGAGTCGGCCCAGTCGATCTGCATTTACGACGCCCGAGGAGACGCGCTCGTATCCTCGGCCGCTCCACCTCCGCCTCCGCAGAACTTTTCCGACCGGGACTTCGTCCGCACCCATCAGGCGGGCGAAAGGCCCGCCTACTTCGGGCGGGTTTATCGGTCGACCATCGACTCCTCGCCTTCCTTCAGTGTCAGCCGCGGCGTTCGCCGAAATGGGTCACTCGACTATGTTGTTGCGGTCTCGGTGTCGCCGACAGCTTCTTTCGACTTCTACGCGACGATGGCCTACGCGGCAGGTCTGCAATACGGGCTTGTCCGCAACGATGGCTACATCCTGGCTCGATATCCGGTCGCGCCGCCGGACGCTTCCGACAGGCTGAACGAGAACACCGGGCTTTCGACGGACGATCGCCGAGCATCCTGAGGGTGGCCTGTACACCGCCAATTCGGGCATTGATGGCGTCACGCGGCGCTATGCCGTCCGCCGCGTCAACGGCACGCCGCTTTATGTTCAGGCCGGGATCGCGACCTCCGCCATTCGCAACGAATGGATCGGGCAGTATGGCCCCGCACCTGATCTTTGGAATTCCCGCCACGGTTCTGCTCTTCCTCACGCTGTTTGCGGTCCTGCGCAGGACGGAGCGCCTGTACGTGGAGATGGATCAGCGGACGGTCGCCGAACAATCGCTACGGCAGGCGCAGAAGATGGAGGCGATCGGCCAGCTCACCGGCGGTGTCGCCCACGACTTCAACAATATCCTCACCGTCATAATTGGCAACCTCGAGATGGCGAAACGTCAAATAGCCGAGGGCAAGGAGGGCGAGCGGACCAAACTCGCCCGCCGCGTTGAAACCGCTATGCAAGGGGCGACGCGCGCCGCGACTCTGGTCAAGCGTCTGCTCGCGTTTTCGAGACAACAGAGCCTCAAGCCGACCGTCATCGACATCAACCGCCTGCTCGGCGGCCTCGCCGATTTTCTGCAACGGGCGATCGGCGAGGACGTATCGCTCGAGGTCGCCGGCGGCGCCGGACTGTGGCAGGTCGAGGCCGACCAGACTGAACTCGAGGCGGCCATTCTTAATCTTGCGATCAATGCGCGGGTCGCCATGCCGGAAGGGGGAAAGCTGACGATCGAAGCCGCCAACGTCCATCTGGATGATGCTTATTGCCGCAAGAATTCAGAGGTGCGGCCCGGCCAGTATCTGCTGATCTCGGTGACCGACACCGGCACGGGCATGCCGAAGGAGGTCCTCGAGCGCGCCTTCGAGCCCTTCTTCACGACAAAGGAGGCGGGTCAAGGCACCGGTCTCGGGCTCAGCCAAGTCTACGGCTTCGTCAAGCAATCTGGGGGACACGTCAAGATCTACAGCGAGCGCGGCGAGGGGACGACGATCAAGATCTATTTACGCCGTCTCGGCGCGCGGCCCGCCACCGCTCCGGAAACAGCGCCAGCCACGGGTCGCGGCCGGCGCGGCGAAACCGTTCTCGTCGCAGAGGATGACGCCGAGGTTCGCGCCTACGTGGTCGAGACTTGTGGAAGGACTCGGCTATCAGGTCCTTGGCGCTTCCGACGCCAACGAGGCCTTGCGGGTGATGAATTCACTCCGACAGGGTCGATCTTCTCCTCACCGATGTCGTCATGCCGGGCGCCAGCGGCCGCAAGCTCGCCGCGGACGCCAAGCAGCTTCAGCCGGACCTCAAGGTCCTGTTCATGACCGGTTATTCCCGCAACGCCATTGTCCATCAGGGCCGACTCGATCCGGGCGTCGACCTCATTCAGAAGCCCCTGACCGGCGATGAACTCTCCGCCATGGTGCGCAAGATCCTCGATGGCTAGAGGGTCGTCATTGGCCGGCATGATGCGGCGTAACGTCTCATTCGGCCGCGCCATCCTCGATTGCCTCGCGCCCGATCGGGGGTAGCGGTTGAGCGAACTCGCTCGCCGAAAGAGGTTTGAGCCGCGAATGGCGCCCGATGGTTTGACATTCCTTGGCGGCCTGATGCTCGGAATTGCGAGCAGCCTGCATTGCGTCGGCATGTGCGGAGCGATCGCCTCGAGCCTGATGTTCGCCTTTTCGCCCCGCGACAATGCGGCGGATCGGGCGCGCGCCCTGATCGCGGCGCAGGCGGGGCGGGCACTCGTCTATGTCGCGGCCGGAGCGGCGGTGGGCGCCGTCGGCTCGGTGGTCTACGGCGGGTTCGATCACGCGTCGGCCAATCTATTCATGCGATGGGCGGCCGCGGTGGCGCTCGGCTGGATCGGGCTGTCGGTTGCGGGCTTCGCCCCTTCTCTCGCAGTGTTTGATCGGCTCGCGTCGCCGATCGCCGCCGGCCTCCGATTTCGCCTGCGGATCGCTTTGCGGGCGAAGCGGGGGCATTCGCCTCCGGCCTGATGTGGGGCTTCCTGCCTTGCGGCATGGTGTTCGGCGCCTTGTTCTACGCGATGCTTTCGGGAAGCGCCCTGCACGGCGGCGCGGTGATGGCCGGCTTCGGCTTGGGCACCTTGCCCTCAGTGACGGCGGCTGCGTTCGGAGTGGCGAGCTTTCGTCGGCTCGCGCGGACCCCGAATGCACGGGTCGCCGTCGGTCTCGGCATCATTGCGCTCGCCGCGGCGAGCGTCGCGGTCCCGGCGCTGGTCTCGGGGACGTTCTGTCTCAGCTGACTTTGCCCGGCTTACCGTTACGATCCATAGGCGCTATAAGCCCCGCGAGGGGCGTGGCCACGATTTGCGCCGACGGAGTTGAATGAACAGGCGTCTGGCGGCAGCAACATGGGCAGGCGTCGTGGCGGTCGCGTTGGTCGCCGCCGGTTTCATGCCCTGGCCGGTGTCGTCGGCGCAGATCGCCGAAAGCCTCAACGGCGGCAAAGGCGCGTCGCGAGGGCTCATCTGGGAAGCGCCGCAGGTGGCGACGTTCAGGGCGCTCCCTTGGCCAAACTTGCGGATCGTCGCCGCGCGGCTTGATGACCGCAGCGGCGTCAATGTGATTTCGGCCCCCGCAGCGCGGATCAGTCTGTCGCTCCTCGGCCCGCTGTCCGGCCGGTTATCACCCGAGAGGCGAGCCTCGCCGCCCCGACCATGACGTTTGACCTTGATCGGCCGCCGTTTGCCGTAAAAGAAGGCATGACCGAAGCGGCGACCCTGGCGTCCGCCCTTGCGCCGCTTACGAGCCTCGATCTGTCGGACGCGGTGTTGCGGGTCACGAGCAAGGCCCGAGGGTTCGACACGGTCATCGAAAATATCCAGGGTGGGCTCGATGGGCTTGTGCCCGGCGACTCCTTCCGCGTCAATCTGTCAGCGATTTGGCGTGGCGCCCCGGTTAGGCTTTTCCTGACTCTGCGGATCCGGTCCTGACCGCGGGCGGTGCGCCGAGCGCGTTCAGCGCGGCCCTCTCGTCTCGCTCGCTGACCTCGCGCTGGATGGCGCTCTGACGGGCGGCGCGCGGTTTGGCTTCGCTGGCGGCTTCTCCGCCTCGTCGCCCTCCCTCGCTGCGCTCGCTCGTCTTCTCGGCTCGCGCCCGCCATCCTTCCTTGCCGCCGACGACCTTCAGATCTCAGGAAAAGTCAAAGCGACGGCGAGAGATCACGCTCGACGAAGCGACCGCGACCAGCGCCGGACAAACGGTCCGGGGGGCGCTGCAAGTTGAGGGGATCGGGCGAAGGCTGAACGTCTCGGCCACGGTCGATTCCGACAGGATCGCCGTCTCGGCGCTCTTTGGGCCGCTCGCGCCGCTGTTCGGTCCGAACGCCGAATGGAGCGATAGGCCGTTTTGTCCGCGCCGCCCGCCAATTTCGATGTCGATCTTCGGCTGTCGGCGAGACATCTCGACCACTATGGCCACGAACTCGCCGACGCGGCGGCTTCGGCGATCCTGAAGGACGGCGTTCTTACGGCGAGCCTTGTCGATGGCGTCGCCTATGGCGGCAGGCTTACGGGCGAAATCCGACTCGCGTGTGTGGAGCAGAGCCTGCGGCTCGACGCGCGCGGCGAACTTGCCGGCGCTGATTTTGGCGCGGCGTTCTCGGATTTCGGCTGGCCGGCGCTGACAGGGAAGGGAAAAGCCGCGTTTGCAATCCGAACCGCCGGAGTCTCTCCAATCTTGGCCGTGGCGGAACTTGCTGGCTCGGCGACGCTGGATTTGGAGCAGGGCGGCTCACGGTCAATTTGGAACAAGCCCTCCGCCGCAGTCAGCGCCGACCGATCGAGGTCGCGCGCGATTTGCTGGTCGGAGAGACTGATTTCGACCGGCTGTCGCTCGAGTTCGAACTCGGCAAAGGCGTCGCCCATGTCGTCAACGGCGACCTCGTCGCCCCGGGAGCAGGCGCCGACCTCCAAGGCGCGATCGACCTTGCGGGACAAAATTTGAAGCTCCGCCTCAACGCGGCCCAGACGGACGCGGCGGGAGCGGAATAACGGGAGGCGGCCCGTCTGAGCCTCGATATCGGGGGCCCGTGGTTGCAGCCCACCATTCGCGTTAGTGGCGCGGCGGACGGTTCCCGAGCGGCCCTCGATCGAGTTCCGCGCCTGCTCCGTGACGCGGCGCGGGCAAACGGCACGGGCGCCTTCACCCTTTTGCGACGCCAGCGCGTTCAAGATGGCGACGATACAACGCGAGCACCTGGGCCCATAGATCGGCCGCATCGCCTCGTGGCGCAGACGTTGGAAGAACCCCATGCTTCGGCGCTGCACCGTCGTTCCTCCAGTGTCGCCCGACACGTCGCGGATCGGCGTCGGCGTCGCGACCAGGAGCGTGATCCCGCTTATCCACGCCATCTGAAGAAAGGTGTCGACCGGCCGATCAAAGGGCGCGGTCAGCGCGAGCAGCCGCTCGGCCGCGTCACGCGAGACGATCTGTCCGATCGCTCTTAGTGGCGGCGCGTGAGGCTTCAGCAGAAAAACGCGCCCCCACGGGCCACGATTCGCCAGATGGCTCGAGCCCCGCCGCCGGCATTAGCACATAGTCCCATTGCGCGCGCTCCACCGTTGCGAATTCAAGAAGTGAGGCGAACAAAGCAGAATGATTGCGGCGTCGTCCTCGAACACCAGAGCATGGTCGAGGTCGTCGGTCACGATCCGGCGCCAGGCGGCGCGGTGGCTCAGAAAAGCGCCGATTTCCGCCAGACCCAGCGAGAATGGGTAGCGCGGCGAAAACCGCACCCGAACATAGGCCTCTTTGACGGCTTCCGGGGAGAGCGCCCGGCCGTCGACCGCGGGCAAAATCTGCTCTCGATCGGCAGCCGAGCGCGCAAGGCTTCGACGCTCGCCCTGCGACCGGCCGCGCGTTCGAGATGGATGATGAATGCCTTGGGCGCGCTCAAGACTGGCCGTCCCCGAAAAGACCTGGTATTGCGCCCACGACGCGGCGCAAGCGGCTTCTACCCGCGGTCCCGCTTCGAGTCATCCCGCACCGGGAGGACCGAACAAGACGCAACTGAACCAGCAACAGGGACATAAC
>CAWIHF010000026.1:0-494911 GCA_963835885.1 uncultured Alphaproteobacteria bacterium | reverse complement strand
GTCTACGAGGGTGACGGCGCCGGCTACACCGACCACTGGGACCACGTGTTCTCGGCGCGGTTCGCGCTCGAGGCCGCGACGCGCGTGGCCGCGCCGCCGGCGGTGCGCCTGTATCGCGGCTACACGCTGCATCGCGCGGCGGCCGACCTCGCCGACGACGTCGCGCGCGCGAAGCAGGAGGTGTTCGCGCGCTACGCGATGTTCGAGCACCGACAATCGTGCGCCCGCCGACGCCGGCGGGCTACCTCGACGACATCGACCGCCACGTCGCCGGCGACTACAAGCTGTCGGCGGCCGGGTCGTGGGAGCGGCGGCGCGTCGCGGCGGCGACGCTCGCGCCGGTGACCGGAGTGCTCGCGACCGCGGCCGGCGCGTGCCTCGGCTCCGACCTGGCGACGGCCGACTGCGCGAGCGCGCCGGCGTGGGAGCTCGGCGCGGACCGCGAGGTGCGGCTCGCCGGCGGCGACGCGTGCCCCTCGCGGTCGACGGCGAGACCGTGGCGCTCGCGCCGTGCGGCGGGCCCGCGACGAGCGTGTTTCCCGCTCGACAACGGGCAGCTGCGCGCACCCGGCGGCGGCTGCCTCGCGCTGTCGCCGGGCGCGGCCGCGGCGGCGCCGCCGTGCGTGGCCGCGGTCGCCGATGGCCACGTGCTCGACCAGCCGGTCGCGCCGCAGGCGTGGCAGCTCGTCGTGCAGTAGCCGGCAGTAGCGCCGCGTCAGTCGGCCCACGCGACGCCGGCCAGCGCGCAGCCGCTCGCGTCGCAGGTGACAATCGCCGTGCTGACGCCGTGCGCGCGCACGAGGTGATACGCGCCGTCGTCGTCGGCCGCGGCGAGCCGCCGCGGCGAGTATCCGCGACGTCGCCGTCGCCGAGCGGGATCGCCCACACCTCGTCGCGCGCCCCGGTCATCACGAGCCGCAGCCGGCCGCGCACGTCGACGCCGTACGGCGGCAGCCCGACCTGCGCGACGGTCGGCGCGACGACGTGCTCGCCGTCGTAGTGTCCGGCGTCGACCCTCGCCGGCGCGCCCGGGCACGGCGAGGCCGACCGCGACGAGCCGCGCGTCGCTCGCGCCGGCCGCGCGCGCCGCCGCGGCGAGCTGCTCGCGCGCCGTGGCGAGATCGCCCGACAGCCACGGCAGCGCGACGCCGCGCGCCGCGAGCTGGAGCGGCGGCGTCGGCTCGACCGTGCGCAGCGCCGGCGCGATGCGGATCGCGCGGAGGCCGTAGACGACCGTCGCGACGCGGTCGCGCACCGCCGCCCGCTGCAGGTCCTCGCCAATCGAGTACGGCGTCTCGTGCGTGCGGCGCAGCGGCGGCACCACCGCGACCGAGCCCGGCGGCGCGTCCGCGAGCGCGGCGGCACACGCGTCGACGTCGCGCGCGACCGCGCGCCACTCGTACACCGAGTGCCACATCGGGAACCCGCTCGCCGCGATCGCGCCGGCCACCGCGAGCGCGCGCAGCACGCGGTCCGCGCGCGCGAGTCGACGACCGCGCGCGTCGCGGGGATCGCGGACCAGCGACCGCGCCCGCGTACAGCTGCGTCAGAATCAGGCCGCACGCCGAACTCGACGACCGCCTGGGCGACGATCGCGATCGGCACGCACCACGCCGCGCGCGCGACCACCGCGCCGAGCGCGCCCGCATCCGCGCGCCGCCCGCGCAGCAGCTCGATCATCGCGAACCCGACGAGCGCGCTCGCGACCGCGATCGCGCCGCGCAGCCCCGCGGTCACGTCGCGCAGGTAGCCGGTCACGGTGCGGTCGAGCACGAAGCCGGGGTGCGGCGTCGGGTGCGCGCTCCAGATCAGCGCCGCGCCGACCGCGAGCCCGAGCGCGGCCGCGGGCGCGAGCGGCACGCGCGCGCGGACCGCTGGCAGCGCCGCCGCGACCGCGGCCGCGAGCACCAGCGGGGTCGCGACCTCTCGCGCCGTCGAGCCCGCGATCACGCCGAGCGCGACGACCGCGACCCCGCGCGCCCGCCCGCGCGGACCCGCGGGCGCCAGGCACGCGATCGCGAGCCACGCCGCGGCCGCGGCGCCGTACAGCTCCTCGGCGGCGATCGTCCGGTTCGACACGTCGAGCGCCGCATACGGGCACGCGAGCCACACGACGCCGAACCCGACCGCGATCGCGAGCGGCTCTCGCCACGGGGCGCGACCAAGCGCGAGCCACGCGATCGCAATCACCAGCGCCAGCGCGACGGCCGGTGTCACCAGCGCGTGCAGCAGCGGCACCGCGGTCAGCGTGCGCGCGAGCCCGTCGCGCGCGCACGCGTCGCCGCGGTCGCCGACGAGCGCGAGCCAGTCGCCGCCCGCGATCGGCGCGAGCGCCGCCCCAATCGCGAAGTACGCCGCGATCACGACGAGCACCACCGCCGTCACGCGCGCGCGCGTCACCAGAACCGCCACGCGAGCCAGCACGCGCGCTCGCCGCACACGAACACCGAGTGGTTGCCGACGCAGTGATAGCGCAGCGGGACGTGGGAGTTCGTCGCCGGCGACCTCGATCGGCGCGGTCGTCGTCGTGCCGCACGCCTGCACGTACGCCGTGCGCGGCCCCTCGGCGAGGCTGTCCGGGAGGTGGCGCGTGTCGATGACGAGCATCGGCCACGCGAGCGCGTCGTTGCGCTGCGACGACGCCGGCAGCTGCCAGCCGCGCGGCGTCCACTTCGCGGATCAGAATCGGCAGCGCGACCGGCAGCGGTTGCGGCGGCTCGACCACCGCGTCGATCTCCCGCGAGCGCGTGGCCGGGCACGCCCGACAGCGCGGCCCAGCTCTCGCGCAGCTCGCGCAGCACCCACTGCCACTGCGCCGGCACGTCGTGCGCGAGCGCGAAGTCGAGCCACCGCCGCCGCCAGCGCGATCGGCGGATCGAACGTGGCGTCGATGCGGATCGTCTCGGGCGGCCGCGGCTGCGACCACGCGGGCGCGTCGGCGAGGTCGATCGCGGCGAGCCCGTAGACGTGGTGCGCGACGTACTCGCGCATGTACGCGAACGTGAAGTCCTCGCCGTACTCCCAGTGGCCGCGCGACATCGTCGTCACCGGCACCTCGAGCGTGCCGTGCGCGGGCGCGGCCAAGCAGCGCGGCCTCGCGGTCGCCGGTGCGCTCGGCGACGTCGCGGTACGTCCACGCGAACAGCGCGACGTGCACCACGATCACCACCGCCGCGCCCGCCGCGATCGTGCGCGCCGGCACAACGTCGAGCAAGACCGCCAGCGCGATCACGACGAGCAGCGCCGACGCGAACATCACGCGGTCCTCGATCACCGGCGACGCGAACAGCGTCGCGACAATCGACATCGCCGCCGCCAGCGGGCACGCGACGCGCCACGCGAACGCGCGGTCGAGCGCGGCGAGCCGCTCCGGCCGCCGCACGAGCTGCCACAGCGCGACCGCGATCGCGGCGGCCGCCGCGGGCGCGACCTCGACGAGGAAGTTGCCGACGATGTGCAGCACGTCGAGCCCGCGCATCGCGAGCAGGTGCAGCGGCGCGTTCTGCGTCGGCACGCCCGCGTAGCGCACCGTCTGCCCCGGCGCGACGACGAGCGCCGCGAACCCCGCGGCGAGCCCGACCGTGCCGGCGACCATCCACGGCCGCAGCTTGCCGGCGCGCCACGCCCACGCGCACCACGCGACGGAATTGAGCGCCGCGTCCAGTACGTTCTTGTCGGCGACGTCGCCGGCGACGTCGTTCGCCTCTTCGATGATTCCGTCGATCGCCGGACAGGTCGCGCTGGTCGGCTGCGAGCCGTGCATTTGAAACACCTGCTCGAGGCGGCGGACGTGATTTCGGGTCTCGCCGAGATGCAACTCGAACGCCGCGCGCAGCTGCGCCGAAGTCGCCTTGCTGATCATGTCCGGCAGGGCGCTGACGATGCGTTTCTCCGCGTAATAGATGTCCTGCAGCTGATGGACGAACAAGTCGTCCATTGTCTTGATGTCCTTTGAAAAAAGACCCATTGAGAAAGTCTCCTGGTTTTTTGCGGGGTGAGCCGCCCGATGGGCCAACGCCCCGCCGATGCCCTTGTTCCTGTCAGGCCTCGAGGAGAAAAGCTTGCGGATTCGCCTTGCGGCGGACGCGATCTCTCTGTATGTGAGCCCCACTCATTGCGTCCCGCCGGGGGCTGAACGGAAGACCGCGCGCCGATCGGCGGGCGGTAGGACCCAGGTCCGGCTTCCCGTGTTCCCGCCTTCGAACGATCCGGTTCGAGCCTTTCTCCGGGCTCGAAGGGCTCCGCGCAGGACGCAGACGGAATGAACGGAAAGGCAGCAAATGGCTCTCTACGAGCACATCTACCTGGCGCGCCAGGACGTCACGCAGCAGCAGGTCGAAGCGCTGACGGAACAGATCAAATCGAAAATCGCCTCCCTCGGCGGCGCCGTCACCAAGGTCGAGCCATGGGGGCTGAAGTCGCTGGCGTTCCGCATCAAGAAGAACCGCAAGGCGCATTTCACCCTGCTGAACATCGCCGCGCCGTCCGATGCGGTCGTCGAGCTCGAGCGCACCTTGAGCATCAACGAGGATGTGCTTCGCTTCCTCACCATTCGCGTCGACGAGCATGAGGCTGGCCCCTCGGCGATGCTGCGCAAGCGCGACGACGCCGATCGGGACGACCGCGGCCCCCGCGGGCCGCGCGGCGACCGGGATCGCGGCGATCGTCCGGACCGCCCTCCCCGCCGCCCGCGCGATGACATGAACGTTGGAGCAAGCTGATGCCCGGCGCGCCCCGCCGCCCCTTCTTTCGCCGCCGCAAGTCCTGCCCGTTCTCCGGCGCCAATGCGCCGAAGATCGACTACAAGGATACGCGCCTTCTGTCGCGCTACATCTCCGAGCGCGGCAAGATCGTGCCGTCCAGAATCACCGCGGTCAGCGCCGGCAAGCAACGGGAGCTCGCCCAGGCGATCAAGCGCGCCCGCTTCCTCGGGCTGCTGCCCTACGTGATCCGCTGACGCTCCTTTAGCAGACGATCCGCCGCGTCCGGTTGCGGTCCGCGGCGGAAGTTGAAGACGGCTTCCGCCTTCTAACCGCGAGCCAAGCGGGACAGCGCATGATCCATCGATTCGTCATCGCGATCGGCGCCGGGTGCGCCGCGGCCTTTCTGTTCGCCGTCAGCGCGCAGACGAGCCCGCTCGCCATGACGCTCGCCTATCTCGCGCCGCTTCCGATCATGATCGCGACCATGGGCTGGGGCGTCGACGCCGGCGCAATCTCGGCGGCCGTGTCGGTCGCCGGCCTGACCCTCCTCGCCGAACCGCTGACGGGCCTCATGTACGCGGCGTCTGTCGCGGCTCCCGCCTGGATGCTGGCCGCATTCGCCATCGCGCCCCTGGCTCGCTACCTCCCGGCAAGGTTGTCCTCGGGCCAGACGTTCGCGCCGGTCGGTTCGATCGTCACGCTCGCCGCGGCGATCGGCATGGTCGGCGCCTGGGCCGTGCTGACGGCGGTCATCCTCTATTACGGCAGCTACGTCGAGGGGGCGAAGCAGGCTGTGGCGGCGCTCACCGCGCTGGCGAGCGACGCCTTCGACTCGACGGACGGGGTTGAGGCGCGGGTGTTCGCCGAGACGCTTGTCCGCCTCGGCCCGGCCGCGATCGCGGCCTCGACCCTCCTCATGCTCGCCATCAATCTCTACGCAGCGGCGCGCTCGACTCAATTGTCGCATCGGCTGCAAAGGTCATGGCCCGATCTGCCGACTTCGCTTCGACTGCCGTGGCCGCTCGAAATCGTCGCGATCGGCTGCGCGGCCGGCGCCTACGCCCTGCCCTCTCCCGTCTCGCAATATTTCTCGATCGGCGCCGGCGGGCTCGGCGCGGCTTTCGTCCTGCAGGGCCTCGCTGTCGCGCATGCCCTGTCGCGCGGTCTCAAACTGAGAGTCGTGATGCTTATCGCGCTGTACGCCTGTTGCGTGCTGCGGGCCAAGTACACGCTTCCCGTCCTCGCGGCGCTCGGCATCATCGACGCTTTCGCCAGGCTGCGCGCCCGCGCGTCTTTCCTTCCCTCGCCGAAACCGACAAGTCATCGATAGGAGCGCATCATGGATATCATTCTGCTCGAACGCATCGCCAAGCTTGGCCATATGGGCGAAACGGTCCGCGTCAAGGACGGTTACGCCCGCAACTTCCTTCTGCCGCGCGGCAAGGCTTTGCGCGCGACCGAGGCCAACAAGAAGAAGTTCGAGGCGCAGCGCGCCGACCTCGAAGCGCGCAACCACGAGCTCAAGCGCAGCGCCAACGAGGTCTCGTCCAAGGTGGACGGGGCGACCGTCGTGATCATCCGACAGGCGGGCGAGACGGGGCAGCTTTACGGGTCGGTCTCGGCGCGGGACATCGCCGAGGCGTTGACCGCGGCGGGGCATCCGGTGCAACGCGGCCACGTCGCGATCCAGCATCCGATCAAGGCCCTCGGCCTGCATTCCGTGCCGGTCCATCTGCATCCGGAAGTGGAAGCGAAGGTCACGGTCAACGTCGCCCGTTCGCCCGAGCAGGCCGAGCGCCAGGCGAAGGGAGAGGACCTCACGGTCCGCGAGCAGACCTCGATGGACGATCTCGGCCTCGAAGTCGGCCGTGCGCTGGCCGAAGCTGGCCCGGGCGAAAGCCTGGGCCGCGAGTAGTAGCGGCGCGCCGGCGCTCAGGCGAAGCGGAATTCGCTCACGTGTCGATAGTGTGAGCCGGGCCGCAGGACGCAGTCGGTGAAATGGCGGCGGTTCGGAGAGTCGGGAAAGGCTTGCGGCTCGAGGCAAAGACCGGCGTGCGCCCCGTAGCGCGCGCCATGCAGACCCGGAACCGGGCAATTGAGCTTGGCGGCGTCATAGAGTTGGACGCCAGGCTCCGTACTGTGGAGCGACAGGGTCAACCCGTTCAGGGGCGAACGGACGCGCGCGATCGGCGCGAGACCGTCGGGGCCCGGTCGCAAGGCGGCGACGAAATTCGTGTCATAGGTCGTTCCGCTCGAGTGGCGCACCGGGCGCTCGACCCGGAAATCATAGGGCGTTCCGGCAACCGAACGAATCTCGCCGGTCGGAATGAGCTCATCGTTGGCGGGCGTGTAAAAGTCGGAAAATAGCGTGACTTCGTGATCGAGAATATCGGTCGACCCGTCCAGGTTGAAGTAGGCGTGCTGGGTCAGATTGACGATTGTCGGCTTATTGGTGACCGCCGAGAGCTCGACCCTCAAGGTCGCCGGCTCGATCATGCGATAGACGCAGGTCGCCGTCAGCGCGCCGGGGAAGCCAGCCTCGCCGTCCGGCGACGCGAGCGTCATCGAAACGGACGAGCCGTCGAAGGCGCCGAGCTTCCAGAGGCGCTCGCCGAAGGCTTTTGGCCCGCCGTGCAGCGTGTGCTTCTGGCCCGGTTTCCGATCGAGCACGTATTCGAGGCCGTCGAGGGTGAATCGGCCGTTGGCGATCCGGTTGGCGAAGCGTCCGGCGACCGCGCCGAAATGCGGCGAATGGGCGATATAGTCCTCGAGAGTATTGAGGCCGAGCGTCACGCTTTGCGGCCCCTTGGCGGTCGGCACGACGAGATCGCGGATGACCGCGCCCCAGGTCAGGATTTTCGCGCTCGCTCCCGCCCTGGAGGCGATGACGACCTCGTAGGCCTGAGCGCCGCCGACTGTGCCGAACACCAATGCGTCCACGTCGCCCCCCTTGTCGCAATGATCACGCGTCACTCAGCGCTCAGGAGCGCTCGAGCTCGGCGCGGATCGAGGCGAAAACGTCCCGGAACATCGCTTCGGTGAGCACGCCCGTGTTCGTGTTGTAGCGCGAGCAATGATAGCTGTCGAATAGGCTCGGCCCTTGCGCCTTCATCGCATGGCGCGCCCCATGCGCGAAGGGGAACTCGGCGACCCGCGCTCCGAATGCGCGCAGCACGCTCTCGTGCGCCACCCGTCCGAGCGCCAGGACGATCTTGAGATTGGCGAGCGCGCCGATCGACTGCGACAGATAGGCGCGACAGGCGGCAATCTCCTTGGGCGTCGGCTTGTTTTGCGGCGGCGCGCAGCGCACGGCGTTGACGATGGCGCAATCGACGAGTTCGAGTCCGTCGTCGGGTCGCCGGTCGTAGACGCCCGCCGCAAAGCCGAACCGGATCAGCGTTTCGTAGAGGAGGTCGCCGGCGAAGTCGCCGGTGAACGGACGGCCGGTCCGGTTGGCTCCGCGCAGGCCCGGCGCGAGGCCGACGATCATCAGGCGCGCGCCCGCCTCGCCGAACGAAGCGACCGGCGCATTCGACCATTCGGGATAGAGGCAGCGATTGGCGGCCCGGTAATCGGCGAGACGCGGACACGCCGCGCAGTCGCGCGGCGGACTGACGTCGAACGCCATCGGACCCCGCCACGGACCCTTATTCGCGAACCGGCTCTTCGACCGCCTGCGGCGCCGGCCCGAAATGCCGACGATGATTGTCGGCGCGGACCGGCCGCTCGCCAGGATCGCGCCCGATGCGCGGTCATGAGCTGCGCCAGGTCGACGAATTCGTCCGCCTGGCGGCGCAATTCGTCGGCGACCATCGGCGGCTGCGTCGAGATCGTCGAGACGACCGCGACCCGCACGCCCTTGCGCTGAATCGACTCGACCAGCGACCGGAAGTCGCCGTCGCCGGAGAAGAGCACCATGAGGTCGAGATGGTCCGCCATCTCCATGGCGTTGACCGCGAGCTCGATGTCCATGTTGCCTTTGACTTTCCGGCGCCCGGTCGAATCGACGAACTCCTTGGTCGGCTTCGTCACGACGGCATAGCCGTTGTAATCAAGCCAATCGACCAGAGGACGGATGGACGAATATTCCTGATCGTCGACCAGGGCGGTATAGTAGAAGGCTCGAATCAGGCGTCCTTTGGCCTGGAATTCCTTGAGCAGGCGCTTGTAGTCGATATCGAAACCAAGAGCCTTCGCGCTTGCATATAAGTTGGCGCCATCAATAAACAGTGCGATACGTTCGGGAGCTGACATTTTTACGCTCTTTTCTTTACGCGGGCGTTGACAGACATGGATTGCGCTCGTGCACGGGCGCCTGTCGTTGACAAGACATCATCCGAAAACTGCCTTCAAGCCCCAAATCTGGGCTCTTCACAAGGAACAGGAGCCTGGCGGCCCATGTCCCTGATCGGCGCTTGGCGGCTTCTAGCGATGCAATCACGACTATTTGAGGGTACTCGGGTAAAAAATCCATAGCCCCCGGAAATCAAATCTGCGTGTCGAGGACAGACTGAAAAGACGCTCATCGACGATTGATGTTTCGTCGCTTGTCGCGTCTTGGTAACAGTCGATTGCGGTTCGCCTGAAGGCGGCTGACTTGGAAGGCGGGAGGGACGATGAAGCTCGTACGATATGGCCGGAGCGGCAAGGAGAAACCAGGGCTGATTGATCCTGCCGGCAAACTGCGCGACCTCAGCGAGGTCGTCGTCGACATCGACGCCGGTACGCTCGACCCCCGGGCGCTCGCCCGGCTGGCCAGGCTCAAGCCCAAATCGCTGCCGGCCGTGCGCGGGACGCCGAGAATCGGCCCCTGCGTCGCGAACGTCGGCAACTTCATCGCCATCGGTCTCAACTATGCCGACCACGCCGCCGAATTGGGCCAAGCGGTGCCGAAGGAGCCGATTCTGTTCAACAAGGCGCCCTCCTGCATCGTCGGGCCCAACGACGACATCATGGTTCCGAAAGGCTCGAAGAAGACCGATTGGGAGGTCGAGCTCGCGATTGTGATCGGAACGCGGGCGAGTTACGTCAGCGAAGCCGAGGCGCTTCGCCACGTGGCGGGATATTGCGTCTGCAACGACGTGTCGGAGCGCGAGTTCCAGATCGAGCGGTCCGGCCAGTGGATGAAGGGCAAGGGCTGCCCGACCTTCGGTCCGCTCGGTCCATGGCTGGTCACGCCGGACGAGATCGAGGACCCGCAGAAGCTCGACATGTGGCTCGACGTCAACGGCGAGCGGATGCAGAGCGGCTCGACGGCGACCATGGTGTTCGGCGTCAAAACGCTCGTCTCCTACGTCTCGCAGTTCATGATCCTCGAACCCGGCGACGTCATCACGACCGGCACGCCGCCGGGAGTCGGCATGGGCAAGAAGCCGCCGCGCTTCCTGAAGCCGGGCGACACCGTGTCGCTCGGCATTGCGGGGCTCGGCCGCCAGGCGCAGCAGGTCGTCGCCTACAAGGCCGAGTGAGCCAGAGGCCGATCCGACTCCGGTCTTGGACGGGCCTCGCGCTCGCGGGGATTTACGCGCTCGTCTTCGCGGCGCTCTATCTCGACTACCTCAGGCGCGCCGGGACCTGGTTCGCCGACCTGCCGCTCGTTCTGGCCGCCCTGCCCTTCACGCTCGTCATGAGGGCGCTGAACGGCGGCAGCTACGATTTCTCCGGCGACATGACGCTTCGGGTCGTCGCCGCCGCGGCCTTCTGCTGCGCCCTTGCCTATCTCGCGGGATGGATCCTCGAGACGATCGTCCGGGGGATCATTCGGATCGTGCGGATGGTCTGATTTGGCGAAGCGCGCGCCCGCTCCCTCGCGCGAGCGCCGGCGCCGCTTCGACCGCGACGGCGCCGACGAGGATGAGCAGGCAACCGACCGCGCCGACGAGCGACAGCCGCTCCCCGAAAAGGACCGCCCCGGCAAGCGCTGCGAACACGCTTTCGAGAGACAGGATCAGGGCCGCCTCGGCGGGCGGGGTCGCGCGCTGGGCGAAGATCTGCAGCGTATAGGCGACTGCGCCGGAGACAAGGCCGGCGAACAGGATTGCCGGCGCGGCATCGACGAAAGCGTGCGTTTCGACGGTTTCGAGCGCCAGCGAAAAGAGCGCGGCGAGCGCGGCGCAGACGGCATATTGGACAAAAGCGAGGGTCAGCGGCCTCGCCGCGCGAAGGAGGAAGAGCGGCGTAAGCGCAATGCCAGTCGCCCAGGCGAAGTCCGCAATCAGGACAAGGCCGTCGCCGATCGTCGGCGGCTGCGCCGGTCCGCCGCCGGTCGCGAGCAGCCAGGCGCCGAGAAGCGAGACGAGGCTCGCCGCCAGCACGAGCGCGCGCGGTCGCGGCCCCGACAGCGCCCACACCACAAATGGCGTCAGCACGACATAGCAGGCGGTGAGAAAGCCGCCGTTGGTTGCGCTCGTCGTCTCGAGCCCGGCCTGCTGGAGACTGGTTCCGAGAAAAAGCGACAGGCCGATCGCCATCGCCAGCCGAATGGCGCCGGGGGCGGCCCTGCGCCGGGCAGCGCGCCGTTCGAGGAGCGCGAGCGGCGCGAGCGCCAGCGCTGAAACAGCGAAGCGGGCGGCGACGAAGGCGAGCGGCGGCAATACGCCGACCACGTCCTTTTGTGCGACGAAGGTCACGCCCCAGAGGCATGCGGTGATCAGGAGCAGGCCGTCCGCGGCGAGCCTGCTCATGCCCGCCGGGTCGGGCTTCAAGTTTTACTCCTGCTCGAACTCTAGGGGCTGGGCAGCGCCGAGCGGATGTCTGTCTGGGCAAAGTCACCGCCTTTGAACAGCAGCACCTCATCCATCGCAGCTGCGAGCGCATAGGAAAAGCAATCGCCGATGTTGAGGGAAGCGGGGTGTCGCCCCCTCCCGAATTGCCGGAATGCGTCAATCGCCCGCGCGGCTTGATCAGGCGTCGCCGCGACCACCTCAACCGCGCTCACCGCCAGAAGCCTTTCGAGATCAGCTCGGCCAGGTTCGCCCTTGCGCCCCTCGACCACGAAGGCGAGCTCGACGCGTGTGACCGCCGAAACGAGGCGCGTGGCGGCCGACGACAAGGCAGCGGCATAGAGCCGCGCGTCAGGCTCATTGAAAAGAATCGCTACGACTGCCGACGTATCGACGACCATCAGCGCCACATGCCAGTTTCGTCATAACCGGCAATTTCATCCGGCGTGCGGGAATCAAGATCCGGCAAGCTCGCGCAATGCCGACCAATCGCCAATAAAAGATCCGCCAGCCCCCTGGATTCACGGCGGCGCAAGCGCTCGCGCTCGAGCCTCTCGGCGAGAGCGCGCCGGACAGCGACTGTCAAAGTCTCGCCTGTCAGTCTGGCGACCTCACGGGCGAGGCGATCGGTCTCGTCATCCTTGAAGCTTAGCGCCATCGCAAATGCCGTCTAGAAAAGGCAACCGCTGTATAGAAAGATCGGCGCCAAGTCGAGGGAGAACTTCGGACGCGGTTCGGACGCGGGTGATTCAATTCAAAGTCCGCGGCCGGGAGCGAGTCGGCCAGCCTCACACCTGCTCGATCTCGACCAGCGTCCCGATGAAATCCTTCGGATGCAAAAACAGCACCGGCTTGCCGTGCGCGCCGATTTTTGGCTCGCCGTCGCCGAGAACCCGCGCGCCCTCGGCTTTCAGCTTGTCGCGGGCGGCTAAAATGTCGTCGACCTCGTAGCAGAGGTGATGCATGCCGCCATCGGGATTGCGCTCGAGGAATTTCGCGATCGGCGAGTTTTGCCCGAGCGGATGCAAAAGCTCGATCTTGGTGTTGGGCAACTCGACGAAGACGACGGTCACGCCGTGATCCGGTTGCGGCGTCGGCTCCGACACGCGCGCGCCAAGCGTTTCGCGATAGGTCTTCGCCGCCTTGTCGAGGTCGGGCACGGCGATGGCGACGTGGTTCAGTTTTCCGATCATGGGGTCCTCGGCGCGAGGGGGGACGCATCGCAAACCCTCCGCCGCGAGGCAAGGGCCGGCCGCATGTTTCGCGCAAGCTCGCGCGCCGTCCCAGCTCGATCCGGCTCAGCGGCGCGGCTCGCGTCCCCGAATCCGATCGAACCCCTCCTTGATCGCGGCGAACCGCATCTCGATCATCGGCTCGAACTCGACGTCGGTGAAAATATAGGGCCAGTCGTTTTCAACGCCCTCGCGCACGAGCTCGCCGACATAGAGCGGATCGATCCCCTGCGCGATGCGCGCCTGCGCCATCTTGAACATATCGGACGATCGCATTGCGGCCAGGCTTTCGGCGGGAGGGCGGTCAAAACGTTCAGGCAGGTTGCGCACGGAGTCCATGATTTCGGTGCGGATGAACCCTGGACAGAGCACCGAGACGCCGACCCCGCGCGGAGCAAACGCTGCGCGCAGGCCCTCCGAAAGAGCAACAACGCCATATTTGGAGACGTTATAGGGGATCGTGACGGGATTGGAGACCAGCCCCGCGATCGAAGCGGTGGAGACGATGTGTCCGCCCTCGCCGTGCTGTTCGGTGAGCGGACCGAAAATTTCGATTCCCCAGATGACCGCCATCAGATTGACGCCGAGCGTCCAGTCCCATCCCGCGTCGGTCCACGCGCCGTAAGACCCACCGCCGCCCACGCCGGCGTTGTTGACCAGAATGTGCACCTTTCCATAGCGGGCGATGGCGGTCTCGGCCGCCGCTTTGAGTTCGGCCTTGAGGGACACGTCCGCCCTGACCGCGTCGACATCCGCGTTGGTGGCCTTCAATCCTTCAACCGCCTGAGCGAGCGCTGCTTCCTCGATGTCGCAGAGCATGACCTTTACGCCCGCCTGCGCGAGCGCAGTGGCGATCCCCAGCCCGATTCCCGACGCCGCGCCGGTGACGAAGGCGGTCTTTCCAGCGAGATCCTTCATCCGGCCTCCCGACAGCAATACTATTCTATGTCAGTTCATTCCAAGTCTATCGCGTTGTCCCGCGAGTGACAATCGACGATGACTGCGCCCTACACCTCGACCACCAGCACATGCACCTGTGGCTTCTTGCCCCAGACCGCGTTGACCGAATTCCTTACCGCCCGCTCGATTGCGGTCGACAGGAAATCCGGATCGCGCCGCTTGCCGCGCGGCAGGCCCTCGAAGGTCTCGAAGATCGCCGCGTCGATCAGCGCATCGATGGCGGCTCCGTCCCGCGTCCGTTCCGGCAGGCCAGCGATCATCACGTCCGGATCGCCTGCGAGCTCGCCCTTCGGGGTCAGCGCGAGCGCAATCGAGACGATGCCCGCGAAAGACAGGCGGCGCCGCTGCGCGACGCATTCCTGGTCGGCTGGCAGAAGGATCTCGCCGTCCTTCAACCGCTTCCCGCTGCCGACCTTGCCGATCGTCGCAACGTCGCCAGGCGCAAAGCGCACCAGGTCGCCATTGAAGGCGCGCAGCACCTGGGGCACGCCCTGCGTCTTGGCGAAGGCGGCATGTTCACTCAGGTGCAGGGCCTCGCCGTGCGCCGGAACCGCGATCCTGGGCCGCAGCCAAGCGTACATTCTCGCGAGCTCCGCCCGGCGTGGATGCCCGGAAACATGCACGAGGGCGTTGCGGTCGGTGACAACCTCGACGCCAGAGGTCGCAAAGGCGTTGATCAGCTTTCCCACCGCCTTTTCGTTGCCGGGAATGGTGCGCGAGGAGAAGATGACGGTGTCGCCGGCGCTCAGCTCCGCGGTCGGATGCTCGTCCTCGGCCATGCGGGCGAGAGCGGCGCGCGGCTCGCCCTGGCTGCCGGTCGCCAGCGCAAGGATCTTGTTGCGCGGCAGCCGCTCGAACGCGTCCATGCCAAGAAACGGCGGCACGCCGTCCAGGAGGCCGCATTCGCGCCCGACCGCGACGACGCGCTCGATCGCGCGTCCGAGGATGCAGACCTGCCGGCCCGCGGCGAAGCCCGCCTCGGCCGCCGAGCGGAGGCGCGACACGTTGGAGGCGAAGGTGGTGACGACCACCCTGCCCTTCGCCTTGGCGATCAGATCGTGAAGCACCGCGGCCACGTCGCGCTCGGACGGGCTTTCGCCCTCCCGCAGCACGTTGGTCGAGTTGCAGACGAGCGCAAGCACGCCTTCGTCGCCGAGCGCCACGAGTCGCGCCTCGTCCGTCGGCCGGCCGAGGACAGGGGTCGCATCGATCTTCCAATCGCCGCTGTGGATGACGAGGCCGGCCGGAGTTCGGATCGCAAGGGCGGTGCTTTCCGGGATCGAATGGGCGACTGCGACGAATTCGACATCGAACGGGCCGATCTCGAGCCGCGCGCCCGGCTTGACGATCCTGATCGGAATCTTCGGGCGCGCCCGGCTCGCCCAGGCGCCGGGCTTCGGCGAGGCCGGCCGCGAAGGGAGATGCGTAGACCTGGGCGCCGAGGCTCGGCCACAATTCGGCGAGCGCGCCGAGATGGTCCTCGTGCGCGTGGGTGAGGATGATTCCCGCGAGGTCCTTCTTCACCTTCTCGATGAAGCCGACCTCGGGCATGATGAGATCGATGCCGGGCAACTCGTCGCCGGCGAAGGCGACCCCGAGGTCGACCATCAGCCACTTGCGCGCCTTCGCCGGGCCGTAGCCGTAGAGCGCGCAATTCATTCCAATTTCGCCCAAGCCCCCGAGGGGCGCGAACACGAACTCGCCGTCGTCAGTCATTCAGTCTGGGCCTTCCCGCGCAAGCGAAGCGGACGAAGCCGCCACGGGCGAGCCATCCGATTGAGGCAGTATCCAGAGGTCCGCGGATTCGATCCGCTCGATTCCGCTCTTCCCGCGAAACAACAAACGGCCGGCGCCGTCAAGCCCTTCGAACGTCCCCTCGCGCCTCCGGCCGCCCCTCTCGACGCGGATGCGCGCGCCGAGCGCCGCCGCGTGAGCGAGCCATTCCGAGCGGACGGTCTCGAATCCCTCGCCCTCGCGCCATGTCAAAAGCGCTTCGTCGAAGCGCTCGATCATCCGCTCGAAGAGCGCGCACGGTTCGATCGCGCCACCGCCTTCCGTGGTCAAAACGGCGGTCGGATAGCCGACGCCGGCCGGCGGGTTAAGACAATTGACCCCGACGCCGACAACGCAGGCGAGCCGCCGGTCGGGTAGTGTCAGGCCCTCGACCAGGAGGCCGGCGCATTTCGCGCCGCCGCGGACGAGATCGTTTGGCCATTTGAGAAACGCGTCCGCAGCGCCGACGTCTTGCGCGGCGCGCGCCAGCGCTACGCCCGCCACGAAGCCGAGCTGCGCCGCCGCTGCCTGCGGACAGGGGTCGATCATCAGCGCGCTGGCGTAGAGATTGCCTTTGGGCGACGACCAGGTCCGGCCGCGCCGACCGCGCCCTGCACTCTGCTCGTCGGCCACGATCCAAAGACGCCCGGGATCGCCGGTGAATGCGCGGCGGCGACCCTCCTCGTTGGTCGAGTTGATCGAGCCATGGCGGGCGACCCGCCAGCCTGCAACAAGCCTGTTGAATTCGGGCGGCTCGCTCAAAATAGCGTGTGCGCCGCCGCCATCGCGGCGTCGGTCAGCAGCGATGGAGCGAACACGAACGCGATGATCAAGAAAGCCGCAAGCGCCAGGACGCTGCGGGCGACGAGGCCCGGCCGGTCGAACGCCTTGGCGGGCTCGTCGAAATACATGAGCTTCACGATGCGCAGATAATAGTAGGCGCCGACCGCGCTGGCGAGCACGCCAATGACCGAAAGTCCATAAAGGTCGGCCTTGATGGCGGCGGCGAACACGTAGAACTTGGCGAAGAAGCCAGCGAGCGGCGGAACGCCGGCGAGCGAGAACATCATAGCCGCCAGGAAGAACGCCATCATTGGATCGGTCCGGGCGAGGCCGGCAAGATCGGCGATCGTCTCGACCGCGCGGCCGCCGCGCCGCATCGAGAGAATGGCCGCGAAGGTCCCGAGCGTCATGACGACATAGATCGCCATGTAAACGATGACGCTCTGCGCGCCCTCGACCGTGCCGGCCGCAAGGCCGACCAGCGCGAAGCCCATGTGGCCGATCGACGAATAGGCCATCAGACGCTTGATGTTGCTCTGACCGATGGCGGCGAAGGCGCCGAGCGTCATCGAGGCGATCGAGACGAAAGTGAGGATCTGCCGCCAGTCGTTGGTGATGCCCGGAAAGGCGGTGAAGACCACGCGGACCAGGACCGCCATCGCGGCGATTTTGGGCGCGGAGGCGAAGAACGTCGTCACCGGCGTCGGCGCGCCTTCATATACGTCCGGCGTCCACATGTGGAAGGGCACCGCCGAAATCTTGAACGCCAGCCCGGCCAGGACGAACACGAGGCCGAACAGCACGCCGATGCTGCGATGGTCGTGAACGGCCGCCGCAACGTCGCTGAACGACACCGAGCCCGCATATCCGTAGATCAGCGAGACGCCGTAGAGCAGCATGCCGGACGACAGGGCGCCGAGGACGAAATATTTCAGGGCGGCCTCGGTCGCGCGCAGGTCGGTGCGCCGGTATCCGGCGATCACGTAAAGCGCGAGGCTCATCAGCTCGAGCCCGAGATAGAGCGCAATGAAATCGTCAGCCGAGATCAGCATCAGCATGCCGAGCGTCGACAGGAGGATGAGAACCGGAAACTCGAATCCGGCGATCCGCTCGCTGCGCATGAACTCGAGCGACAGCAGCAGCGTCACCAGAGAGCCGACCAGCGCCAGTCCGCTCATGAAACGGGTGAAGGCGTCGTCGGCGAAAGCGCCGTAGAACGTGATTCCCATCGGCCGATGCTTGGCGACGAGCAGAATAAACACGATCCCGAGCAGCGCGACCGAGACTTCGGTGACGAGATTGTAGGCTCGTTCGCCTCTCAGCGCGCCGTAGAGGACGAGCGCCAGCGTGCCGAACGCCAGCACCGCCTCGGGCAGGACTACCGGAAGAGAGAGGGCCGTTCCGTGCATGGGTCGCTCGTTCTCGAAAGGGTTGTTCGGGGCCTCGTCTCAGAGCCCCGCGGTCTTGGTCGCCGTCATCGCGTGCTCGACCCCCTTGAGGATCCCCTCGATCGAAGCCGAACTCGCGTCGATGATCGGTTGAGGGTGGACGCCGTAGTAGATGACCAGCAGCCCCAGCGGTAGGAGGGTCGCGATCTCGCGCGGCGCCAGATCGACGATCGATCTCAGGTTCGCCTTCTCGATCACGCCGAAGACGACCCGGCGATAGAGATAGAGCGCGTAAGCCGCCGACAGGATGCTGCCGGTGGTGGCGAAGAAGGCGACCCAGCTGTTCGACTGGAAGGTCCCGATCAGGGTCAGGAACTCGCCGACGAACCCGGATGTCCCCGGCAGGCCCACGTTGGCGAGGGTGAACACCATGAAGGCGACCGCGTAGAGCGGCATGCGCTGCACGAGGCCGCCGTAACTCGCGATCTCGAGGTTGTGCGTGCGGTCGTAGACGACGCCGACGCAAAGGAACAGCGCGCCCGAGACGAGACCGTGGCTGATCATCTGATAGACGGCGCCCTGAACGCCTTGCGTGTTGGCGGCGAAGATGCCCATCGTCACGAAGCCCATGTGGGCGACCGACGAATAGGCGATCAGTTTCTTCATGTTCTCCTGGGCCAGAGCGACCAACGAAGTGTAGACGATCGCAATGATCGAAAGCGTAAAAATGAGTGGGGTGAAATAGACCGAGGCGTCGGGGAACATCGGCAGCGAGAAGCGGATGAAGCCGTAGCCGCCCATCTTGAGGAGAATGGCGGCCAGGATCACCGAGCCCGCCGTCGGGGCTTCGACATGCGCGTCCGGAAGCCAGGTGTGGACCGGCCACATCGGCAGCTTCACCGCGAAGGAAGCGAAAAAGCCGAGCCACAGCCAGGTCTGCATCTTCGGCGCGAAGGCGGTCTTGAGCAGCACGGTGATGTCGGTCGTGCCCGCCGTCCAGTACATCGCCATGATGGCGAGCAGCATCAGGACCGAGCCGGTAAAGGTGTAGAGGAAGAACTTGAACGCCGCATAGACGCGATTGCTGTGACCCCAGATGCCGATGATCAGGAACATCGGGATCAGGCCGCCCTCGAAGAACAGGTAGAACAGCAGGATGTCCAGCGAGACGAATACGCCGATCATCAGCGTCTCGAGCACGAGGAAGGCGATCATGTATTCCTTCACCCGGTTCTGGATGTTCCACGAGGCCGCGATGCTGATCGGCATCAGGAAGGTGGTCAAAAGGACGAAGGGCATCGACACGCCGTCGACGCCGAGTTTGTAGAGAATGACGTGCGAGAACCAGTCGTGCTCCTCGATGAGCTGGAAGCCGGGCTCGGACGGATTGAAGCGCCCCCAGGCGACGAGGCTCAGCGCGAATGTGAGGAGCGTGGCGAAGAGGGCGATCCAGCGCGCGTTGCGTCTGGTCGCCTCCGACTCGCCCGGCAGCATGAGGATAAAGGCCGACCCCAGCAGCGGCAGGATGAGGAGGGCCGAGAGGATCCAGGAACCGGACATCAGAAGCGCCCCCCGCCGAACAGATACCAGGTCGCGAGCACAGCCACGCCGAGCAGCATCGCGAAGGCGTATTGATAGACGTAACCGGACTGTAGCCGCACGGCGCTTCTGGTGATGTCGAGGACGCGGGCCGAGACGCCGTCCGGCCCGAAGCCATCGATGATCGCGCCATCGCCGCCCTTCCAGAACAGGCGGCCGATAGCGAAGGCTGGACGGACGAAAATCACGTCATAAAGCTCGTCGAAGTACCATTTGTTAAGCAGGAATCGGTAAAGGGCGGGGAAGGCGTCGGCGAGCCGCTCCGGCGCCGCCTTGTCGACGACGTACATGTAGTACGCGACGAGGAGCCCGCCGAGCATCATCAAGCGTCGGCGACAGCGACACCAGCGCCGGGACGTGCTCCATCTGCTCGAGGATATCGTTTCCCCGGCCGATGAAGAGCGAGTTCCTCCAGAACTCGGCGAATCCCTCGCCGATGAACCAGTGGCGGAACAGTGTGCCGGCGACCGTCGCGCCGAGCGCAAGCCCCGCCAGCGGGATTAGCATCACCGGCGGCGATTCATGCGCCGGATGCTCCTCCGCCGGGTGATCGATCCGATGGCCGCGGACCTCATGCGTTGGCGCAGGCCGGGAATGGTCCGGCGGAACCGGCTTGCGCAGATCCGGCTCGTCATGCGCAAGTGCGTCCTCCTCATGGCCGCTCGGCGGCAGCGAGCCCGCCCAGTCGCCGCGCCGGCCGAAGAAGGTCATGAACATGAGCCGCCAGGAATAGAAGGCGGTGAAGGCGGCCGCGATATCGACGCACCAAAAGGCATAGGTCGCGCCGAAGCGATGTGACGCGAACGCTGCCTCGATGATCGGGTCCTTCGACACATAGCCTGCGAAGCCGAGCGAGGTGAAGGGGATGCCGACCCCGGTCAGCGCCAAGGTGCCGATGACCATCACCCAGAAGGTGAACGGGATCTCCGAGCGCAGGCCGCCCATGCGGCGCATGTCCTGCTCATGGTGCATCGCCGTTATGACCGAGCCCGCGCCGAGGAACAGAAGCGCCTTGAAGAAGGCGTGGGTGAAGAGATGGAACATGCCGAGGCTGTAGCCGCCGACGCCAAGGCCGACGAACATGTAGCCGAGCTGCGAGCAGGTCGAATAGGCGATGACGCGCTTGATGTCGTTCTGCACGAGGCCGACAGTGGCGGCGAAGAAGGCTGTCGTCGCGCCGACGATGAGGACGACGCTGAGCGCCGTCGACGACATCTCGAACAGCGGCGACAGGCGCGCGACCATGAACACGCCGGCGGTCACCATCGTCGCGGCATGGATCAGGGCCGAGACCGGGGTTGGGCCCTCCATCGCGTCGGGAAGCCAGGTGTGGAGCAGGAACTGGGCTGACTTGCCCATCGCGCCCATGAACAGCAGGAGGCAGGCCAGCGTCGCCGCGTCCCAGTTGAAGCCGATGAAATGCACGGTCTTGCCGGCGAGGCCTGGCGCGGCGGCGAACACCTGGTCGAACGCCACCGAGCCGGTGAGCTGGAAGGTGAGGAAGATGCCGAGCGCGAAGCCGAAGTCGCCGACGCGGTTGACGACGAAGGCCTTGATCGCCGCGGCGTTGGCCGAGGGGCGCTCGTACCAGAAGCCGATCAGGAGGTAGGACATCAGGCCGACGCCCTCCCAGCCGAAGAACAGCTGCACAAGATTATCCGACGTCACCAGCATCAGCATGGCGAAGGTGAAGAGAGACAGATAGGCGAAGAAGCGCGGACGGGACGGGTCCTCGTGCATGTATCCGATCGAATAGACGTGCACGAGAAACGACACCGTGGTCACCACGACGAGCATCACCGCGGTCAGCGTGTCGATGCGCAGCGCCCAGTTGACCGCGAGCTTGCCCGAAGTGAACCAGTTGGCTACGAGGACATGGGCGGTCGCGCCTTCGGCGACCTGGAAGAAGGCGAACCATGCCAGGACGAACGAGACGGCGAGGAGCCCGGTCGTGACGTATTCGGCGCCGCGCGCGCCGATCCAGGGGCCGAACAACCCGGCGATCAGGAACCCGAACAGCGGCAGGAAGACGATCAGATCGTACATGGCGCCGTCAGCCCTTCAGCGAATTGATGTCTTCGACCGCGATCGAACCGCGGTTGCGGAAGTAGGCGACGAGGATCGCAAGGCCGATCGCCGACTCCGCCGCAGCGACCGTCAGGATGAACAGCGCGAAAGCCTGCCCGGTCAGGTCGCCGGCGAAGGTCGAGAAGGCGACGAGATTGATGTTGACCGAGAGGAGGATCAGCTCGACCGACATCAGAATGATGATGATGTTCTTGTGGTTGAGGATGATTCCGGCGACGCCGATCGTGAACACGATCGCCGCGAGCGTCAGATAGGCGGAAAGGTCCATGGCGTCGATCCTTCAGATGCCGGCGCGCGAGGGAACCTTGCGCAGCTCCACCGCCGTTTCCGGATCGCGCCCGACCTGGGCCCCGACGTTTTGACGCTTGACGCCTGACTTGTGATGCAGGGTGAGGACGATCGCGCCGATCATCGCGGTCAGCAGGATCATGCCGGCCGCCTGAAAGAAATAGAAATAGCGGGTATACAGCACCTCGCCAAGCGCGGCGGTGTTCGACAGCGTCCCCGACGGCGTCGCGGGCGCGGCCCGGTTCGGCGCGACTGCCCATGTCGATTCGACGTAGACGAGCTCCGCCGCGACGCAGAAGGCGATCAGAATCCCCTGCGGAAGGTATTGGACGAATCCTTGCTTCATCCGGACAAAGTCGACGTCGAGCAGCATGACAATGAAGAGGAACAAGACCGCCACCGCGCCGACGTAGACGACGATGAGGATCATCGCCAGGAATTCCGCCCCCATCAGCAGAAAGAGCCCCGCCGCGTTGACGAAAGCGAGGATCAGGAACAACACCGAATGGACCGGGTTCTTGGCCGAGATGACAGCGAGCGCCGACCCGACGAGGATCGTCGCGAATATCCAGAAGAACACGCCCTGGGCCTGCATCGTCAGCCTCTTGAAAAAGCCCAGCCCTGCCCTTTCCCGCAAGCGGGCGAAGGCAGCGCCAAAGGGCGTCTATAGACGCCCGTCTTGCGACGGGCTTTGCACAGGATGGGACTTCGCCCCACCCCCTTGACCCTCTCCAGGACCCTCGCTCGCTAGAGCGTGCGACGGTTTCTATCGATACGACGCGTCGATCGCGATGTTGCGCGCGAGCTCACGCTCCCAACGGCCGCCGTTTTCGAGCAGCCGGTCCTTATCGTAGAACAGCTCCTCGCGCGTCTCCGCCGCGAATTCGAAATTCGGCCCCTCGACGATCGCGTCGACCGGGCATGCCTCCTGGCACATGCCGCAATAGATGCATTTCGTCATGTCGATGTCGTAGCGCGTCGTGCGGCGGGTGCCGTCGTTGCGGCGCGGGCCGGCCTCGATCGTGATCGCCTGCGCCGGGCAGATCGCCTCGCAGAGCTTGCAGGCGATGCAGCGCTCTTCCCCGTTCGGGTAGCGGCGTAAAGCGTGTTCTCCGCGGAAGCGGGGCGAGAGCGGCGACTTCTCGTTCGGATAGTTCAGCGTCGCCTTCGGCTTGAACATGTAGCGGACCGAAAGCGCGAACGCGGCGAAAAATTCCGTCAGGAACAGCGAGCGGGCGGACTGAGCAAGCCTGAGAGCCATAGGTTCCCCTCACCTAACCGGAGACATTGGCGCCGAGCCCGGTGAACTCGAGCACTGCGGCCACCACAACGACCATGAACAGAGAGATCGGCAGAAAGACTTTCCAGCCGAGCCGCATCAGCTGATCATAGCGATAGCGCGGCACGAAGGCCTTGACCATCGAGAAGCAGAACACCACCGACCACAACTTGACCAGAAACCAGATGACGCCGGGGATCCAGGTGAAGGGCGGGAACGGCAGGGGGGACAGCCAGCCACCGAGGAACAGCACCGCCGCCATGGCCGACATGGTCAGCACCGCGACGAGCTCTGTCAGAAACTGCAGCAGGAACAGCGAGGCCGAATATTCGACCGAATAGCCGGCGACCAGCTCGGATTCGGCTTCGGTCAGGTCGAACGGCGGCCGGTTCGTCTCGGCGAGCGCCGAAACGAAGAAGATGATGAACATCGGCAGCAGCGGCAGCCAGTACCAGCCGAGGAAACCGAAGCGCGTATCCTGGGCGTTCACGATGTCGCTGAGGTTCAGCGACCCGGCGCACATCAGCACGGTCACGATCACAAAGCCGATCGAAACCTCGTAGGACACCATCTGCGCCGCGGCGCGCAAAGCCGACAGCATCGGATATTTCGAATTCGACGCCCAACCGGCCATGATGATGCCGTAAACGCCAAGCGACGACACGGCGAAGAGATAGAGGATGCCGACGTTGATGTTGCTGATCACCCAGCCGTCGGCGACCGGGATCACGGCCCAGGCCGAGATCGCCAGAACGACCGACACCAGCGGCGCCAGGACGAACACGCCCTTGTTGGCGGTCGCCGGGATGACCGGCTCCTTGAAGATGAACTTCAGAAAGTCGGCGAACGGCTGAAGTACGCCCCAAGGCCCGACCACGTTCGGGCCGCGCCGAAGCTGCACCGCGCCCCAGATCTTGCGCTCGATGTAGATCAGCGCCGCTGTCGACAGAAGCAGGCAGACCAGCAGCAACAGGCTTTCGAGCACGTAGCGCACCGCCGTGCCCACATCGGTCGTGTGCATCCAGCGGCCGACAGCGGCGAAATAGCCGCCGCCGATCAGGAACCACAGCAGCGCAGCGACAACGACAGCCGCGACCAGCGCTACGACGCCGAGAATGGCAAGCCCGGACGACGATTCTGGGCTGGATGGAGAAGCGCTGCTCATCTTGGCCTATTCCGCCGCTTGGCGCGCACGGGCCTCAGCCAGAGCCGAGCACTCGGCCATGGTGCGCGAGGCGCGCGCGATCGGGTTGGTCAGATAGAAGTCGTGAATAGCGTTGGCGAACGGCGCCTTGTCGGGCGTCCCAACCACCGCAGACAGGCCGACGATCGCCGCAGGGTCCGCTGAATCGATCGCGTCGAAGCGCACGAGATGGTGATAGGCGGCGGCGAGGGTCGCGCGCAACTGCGCCAGCGAATCGTACGGGAGCCTCGCGCCGAGCGGGTCGGACAGCGCTCGCAGGATCGACCAGTCCTCGCGCGCGTCGCCCGGGGGGAACACCGCGCGCTCGGCGAACTGCGGCCGGCCCTCGGTATTCACATAGATGCCGGTCTTTTCGGTGTAGGCCGCGCCCGGCAGGATCACGTCGGCGCGATGCGCGCCACGGTCGCCATGCGTGCCGATATAGACGACGAAGGCGCCGGGCTCGATGTCGATTTCGTCCGCGCCGAGGTTGAAAACGACGTCGAGCGCCCCCGCCCTGGCCATGGCCGCCGCGTCGAGGGCGCCGTTATCCGGCACGAGGCCCAGATCGAGGCCGCCGACCCGGGACGCGGAGTTATGCAGCACGTTGAAGCCGTTCCAACCATCCTTGACGACCCCCGCTGCAAGCGCCGCCTTGGCGAGGCTCGCCAGCACCGCCGAACCGTCGGGACGGGCGAAGGCCGCGGCGCCGACCACAAACATCGGTTTCGTTGTCCCGGCCGGCGGCTTCTCGGCCAATCGCGCGAGCGTCTCCGGCCCCGCACCGAGATAATCGTACTTGTAGGTCAGGTCGGCCGGCTCGCCGATGAGGCCAATCCGTACGCCGCCTTTCAGCCAGCGCTTGCGGATCCGCGCATTGAGCACCGCCGCCTCTCGCCGAGGATTCGAGCCGATGACAAAGATAGCATCCGCCTGATCGATGCCGGCGATGGTCGAATTGAACAGATAGGACGCTCGGCCGAATTTCGGGTGGAGCCTGGATCCGTCCTGACGGCAGTCGACGTTGGCCGAGCCGAGCTTCCCGATGAGCTCCTTGAGGGCGAACATCTCCTCGACCGTCGCCAGGTCGCCGACGATCGCCCCGATCCTTGAATGCGGCGCCGTCTTCACCCGGGCGGCGATCGCTTGGAACGCGTCCCGCCAACTCGCCGGCTCGAGCTTTTCGCCCGTACGAAGGTACGGTCGGTCGAGGCGCTGCGTCTTAAGGCCATTGCAGACGTAGCGCGTCTTGTCGGAGATCCACTCCTCGTTGATCGCGTCATTGATGCGCGGCAGGATGCGCACGACTTCGCGGCCACGTGAATCGATGCGGATCGCCGACCCCAGCGCGTCGGTGACATCAACCAACTCGGTATGGGCGTATTCCCAGGGACGGGCGTGAAACGCAGTCGGTTTTGAAGTCAATGCGCCGACCGGGCAGAGATCGATCACGTTGGCCTGCAATTCCGAGGTCATCGCGCTTTCGAGGTACGAGGTGATCTCCATGTCCTCGCCGCGCCCGATCGCGCCGAGCTCCGGCACGCCCGCGACCTCAGTGGCGAAACGCACGCAGCGGGTGCACTGGATGCAGCGGTTCATCGAGGTCTTGACAAGTGGGCCGAGGTACTTGTCCTCCACCGCGCGTTTGTTCTCCGAAAACCTCGACGAATCAGCGCCATAGGCCATCGCCTCGTCCTGCAGGTCGCATTCGCCGCCTTGGTCGCAGATCGGACAGTCGAGCGGATGGTTGATGAGCAGGAACTCCATCACCCCGCGACGGGCCTTGCGCGCCATCGGCGAATTGGTCTCGACGACCGGCGGCTCGCCGTTCGGGCCCGGGCGAAGGTCTTTCACCGCCATGGCGCAGGAGGCCGTCGGCTTCGGCGGCCCGCCCTTCACTTCAACGAGGCACATGCGGCAGTTGCCGGCGATCGACAGCCGCTCGTGGAAGCAGAAGCGGGGGATTTCCACACCGGCGGCTTCGCAGGCCTGCAGAAGCGTGTATTCGGCCGGAACTTCGATTTGCTTGCCGTCGATGATGATCTTGCTCATGCGCCTATCGCCCCGTGCGCTACCGACCCACAGGCAAGCGGATCGGTGACGACCCCGTGGACGTTTTGGATGTCGGGCCGGCGCTTGCTCTCGGCCCTCATGGCGTCGGTCCGCTGCGCGCGTTCATCCGCATTTCCGGCTCATCCACAGCTTGATGTGCGGCAGGTGGCTCCAGCCGAAGGCGAACTCGCTGTCGCCGTGGCGAGCGAGGTGGTCAAGTCGCGCCCTAGCCTCGGCAAGGCTTGGCAAATGGCCAGACGGCACTGTCCACATGACGAGATGCGGCGTTGACATCGGCTCGAACCAGTGGCCCTTGCGATTGTAGAACTGCTTGTGGGCCGTCGCCCAGACAAATCGCTCAAGCGCCTCGACGCTCTCCCATACGGAAAGATTGACCGCCATGGTGGGATCGTCATCCGGGCGAATAGCCGTGGCGTTGTTGCTCTCGTCCTTGAGGCGCCAAACGAAGCCCTCGCTGCGCTCGGCAATGGCGTTTACCCGGTCCAGGTTGCTCATGAACCCGCTCATGCGCGGATCGTCAGTCGGATAAAGAAATCGACCGACGTTGAGCTGGGCAATGTGGTTCATCATCCCGCTACTCCGCCGCGACGAGCACAGGCTCGCTATGCGGGTTGGCGGAATATTGGTCGATGCGCCGCTCGATCTCCGGGCGGAAGTGGGCAATCAGGCCCTGGACCGGCCAGGCCGCCGCATCGCCGAGCGCGCAGATCGTGTGGCCCTCGACCTGCTTCGTCACATCGAGCAGCATGTCGATCTCGCGCTTCTGCGCGCGGCCCTCGGCCATCCGGGTCAGCACCCGCCACATCCAGCCGGCGCCCTCGCGGCAGGGCGTGCACTGCCCGCAACTCTCATGCTTGTAGAAGTAGGAGATGCGCGCGATGGCGCGCACGATGTCGGTTGATTTGTCCATCACGATCGCGGCTGCGGTGCCGAGGCCCGAGCGGAGCTTGCCGAGCGAGTCGAAATCCATCGGACAGTCGATGATCTGCGCTGCGGGGACGAGGCGAACCGACGAGCCGCCGGGGATGACGGCGAGAAGATTGTCCCAACCGCCGCGAATTCCGCCGGCGTGCGTTTCGATCAGCTCGCGAAATGGGATCGACATCGCCTCCTCGACGTTGCACGGCTTGTTGACGTGCCCGGAGATGCAGAAGAGCTTGGTTCCAAAGTTATTCGGCGCGCCGAAGCTCGTGAACCACGCCGCGCCGCGCTTGAGAATTTCGGGCGCAACCGCGATCGAACTCGACGTTGTTGACCGTCGTCGGGCTGCCGTAGAGCCCGACGCCCGCCGGGAACGGCGGCTTCATGCGCGGCATGCCCTTCTTGCCCTCGAGCGATTCGAGCATCGCCGTCTCTTCGCCGCAGATGTAGGCGCCGGCGCCATGGTGGACGTAAAGATCGAACGGCCAGCCGTGGATGTTGTCCTTGCCGATGAGCTTCGCCTCATAGGCTTCGCTGACCGCCGCCTCGAGGCGCTCACGCTCGAGAATGTATTCGCCGCGCAGGTAAATGTAGGATGCTTGCGCGCCCATGGCGAAAGAGGCGAGCAGCGCGCCCTCGACCAGCGTGTGCGGATCGTTGCGCAGGATCTCGCGGTCCTTGCAGGTGCCGGGCTCCAACTCGTCCGCGTTGATGACAAGATAGTGTGGCCGCTTCGGATCGATGGTCTTGGGCATAAACGACCATTTAAGTCCGGTTGGAAAGCCGGCTCCGCCCCGGCCGCGCAGACCCGAGGCCTTCATCTCGGCGACGATCCAGTCGCGTCCCTTGTCGATCAGCGCCTTAGTGCCGTCCCAGTTGCCCCGCGCCCGTGCGCCTTTGAGGCTACGGTCGCCGAGGCCGTAGAGATTGGTGAAGATGCGATCCTTGTCTGCCAGCATCGCTCAGTGTCCTCGCTTGGCGCTGCTATGCTCGTCTTCCATCACGGCCGCGTTCGGCTGGTCGTTCGCCTGCGCACTCGCTTTTCCGCTGTGGCCATCGACGCCATAGAGCGTCGCAAGCGCGGTGAGGCCTCCGACCGGCTCGGAGGAGACGCGGCCGATCTGCGAGCCTTTCTTCACCGGACGGCCAGCCGCCAGATCGTTGAGCAGGCTCAAGAAATTCTCCGGGGTCAGGTCCTCATAATAATCGTCGTTGATCTGCGCCATCGGCGCGTTGCAGCAGGCGCCGAGACATTCGACTTCGTTCCAGGAGAACATGCCGTCGGATGTGACGTGGCCTTGCTCGCCGACCCGCTTGCGCAAGATCGCCTTCAGGTCTTCCGCGCCGCGCAGCATGCACGGCGTCGTGCCGCAGAGCTGCACGTAATAGCGGCCGACCGGCTCGAGATTGAACATGGTGTAGAAGGTCGCGACCTCGAGGACCCGTATGTTCGGCATGTCGAGCATCTCGCCGACCTTCTCGATCGCAGGCTTCGGGAGCCAGTAGCCGCTCTGCTTCTGGGCGCGCCACAGGAGGGAGATCACCGCCGACGCCTGCCGGCTGGGAGGATATTTGGCGATCTCCTTCGCCGCCCAGGCCTCATTCTCCGGTGTGAACTCGAAGCTCTCGGGCTGCTTTTCTGCAAGTCTGCGCACGGACATGTGTCAAAGGCTCCTTAGGCCCCGAAAGCGCCGCGAAGCGCTTCCCTTTCTCGCCTTGCCGGAGAAGGTGGCCGAAGGGGCCGGATAACGAGTCCGCGCCACGGGCCGCACTGAAGCGAGGCGCCTTCCGGCTCCGAACCCCTCACCGCTGACGCCCGCCGCGGGAACATTTTGCGCCGGGCGCGTCATCCCACGCCTCCGCGCTTGTCCGTGAAGATGAAGAAAAGCGCTACCATCGCGACGCCGACCACGATCCCGACGTCCGCTTGCGGTTGGACGAGCGGCTCGCCGGCAGCGAGGCGCATGCCGCCAATGACGAGGACGAAGGAAGCAACCCCGGAAACGATCAGGCCTGCGCGGTTCTTCAGCGATTCGAGCACCGTCACCGGTCGACCTCCCCGAACACGATGTCGAGCGAGCCGAGGATCGCGCTGACGTCGGCGAGCATGTGCTTGCGGCACAGGAAATCCATTGCCTGCAGATGGGCGAAGCCCGGCGCGCGCAGCTTCACCCGATACGGCTTGTTCGAGCCGTCCGACACCAGATAGACGCCGAACTCGCCCTTCGGCGCCTCGACCGGCGCGTAGACCTCCCCCGGCGGGACCTTGTAGCCCTCGGTGTAAAGCTTGAAGTGATGGATGAGCGCCTCCATCGACCTCTTCATGTCGCCGCGCTTTGGCGGCACGATCTTACCGTCGTCGGTGGTCACCGGCCCGGCGCCGCCGGCGGATTGTAGCTTCTCGCAGCACTGCTTCATGATGGAGGTGGACTGGCGCATCTCCTCCATGCGGATGAGGTAGCGGTCGTAGCAGTCGCCGTTCTTGCCGACCGGGATGTCGAACTCCATTTCCTCGTAGCACTCGTAGGGCTGCGCCTTGCGCAGGTCCCATGCAGCCCCGGAGCCGCGCACCATCACGCCGGAGAAGCCCCACGCCCAAGCGTCGGCGAGCTTCACGACGCCGATGTCGACGTTGCGCTGCTTGAAGATGCGGTTGCCAGTCAGCAGCGTTTCGAGATCGTCGCAGACTTTTAGAAACGGATCGCAGAAGGCGTAGATGTCGTCGATCAGTTTCGGGGGCAGATCCTGGTGGACCCCTCCTGGGCGGAAATAGGCGGCGTGCATGCGCGCTCCGCTGGCGCGCTCGTAAAACACCATCAGCTTCTCGCGCTCCTCGAAGCCCCAGAGCGGCGGCGTCAGGGCGCCGACGTCCATCGCCTGCGTCGTGATCTGGAGAAGATGCGACAACAGGCGGCCAATCTCGCAGTAGAGCACGCGGATGAGCTGGGCGCGACGCGGAATCGCGATGCCGACCAGACGCTCGACCGCAAGCGCGAAGGCGTGCTCTTGGTTCATCGGCGCGACGTAATCGAGCCGGTCGAGATAGGGCACGTTCTGCAGATAGGTGCGCGCCTCCATCAGCTTCTCGGTGCCGCGATGCAGGAGGCCAATATGGGGATCGACGCGTTCGACGACTTCCCCGTCGAGCTCAAGCACGAGTCGCAAAACCCCGTGCGCCGCCGGATGTTGGGGCCCGAAGTTTATAGAGAAATTGCGGAGGTTCTGGTCGGTCATGAGTGGCGTCTCGAAACCGCGGCCCGGCGAATCTGGGACGTCAGCCCAAACGGCTCTTCGCCAAGCGTCGCGCCTGAGAACCGGTAGCCGTCTTCCGTCAACATCATCGCTTCCTGCCAAACTCCGGGATCACGATACGGCCCGATCTCGCCCACAATCTCCCCCCGACGACCGACCGCCTATCTCTACCGCCCCTTCCCTTCCGACGCCTTCTCATCCCCCGGCAGCGGCGGGCCTTCCCACGGGCTGAGGAAATCGAACTGACGGAACTCCTGGTTCAGGCGCACCGGTTCGTAGCGCACCCTCTTTTCCTGGTCGTCGTAGCGGAGCTCGACGAAGCCGGTCATCGGGAAGTCCTTGCGCAAGGGATGGCCGTCGAACCCGTAGTCGGTCAGAATGCGTCTGAGGTCCGGATGGCCCTCGAAGAGCACGCCGAACAAGTCGTAGGTCTCGCGCTCGTACCAGTCGGCGCCGGGCCAGACCGCGGTTGCGCTGGCGATCGGCGTTTCTTCGTCGGTCATGACTTTCACGCGAATGCGCCGGTTCAGTTTCGGCGACAAAAGGTGATAGACGACATCGAACCGCTTCTCGCGTTCCGGATAGTCGGCGCCCGAGATGTCGATGATCGAGATGAACTGGCCGACCGGGTCGTCGCGCAGGAGTTTGAGCACGTCGATGATCCGGCTCGGATCGACGGTCAGGGTCAGTTCGCCGAACGCGAAGGTCGAGCCGAGCACCGCGCCGGGTATTGCGGCCGCGACTTTCTCATCGATCGACTGCAGCAGGTCGTCCATGCGATACGTCTTCCTTCCGAGCGGCGCCCTTAGCGTTCGATCGTCCCTGTGCGGCGGATCTTCTTCTGCAGCATCAGGACGCCGTAAAGCAACGCTTCTGCGGTCGGTGGGCAGCCCGGAACATAGATATCGACCGGCACGATGCGGTCGCAGCCGCGCACCACCGAGTAGGAGTAGTGATAGTAGCCGCCGCCGTTGGCGCAGGAGCCCATTGAGATGACGTAGCGGGGCTCGGGCATCTGGTCGTAGACCTTGCGCAGCGCCGGCGCCATCTTGTTGCACAGCGTTCCTGCGACGATCATGACATCCGACTGGCGTGGGCTGCCGCGGGGGGCGAATCCAAACCGTTCGACGTCGTAGCGCGGCATCGAGAGCTGCATCATCTCGACCGCGCAGCAGGCGAGGCCGAAGGTCATCCACATCAGCGAGCCGGTGCGCGCCCACTGGATGAGATCGTCAGTCGTGGTGACGAGAAAGCCTTTGTCGGCCAGTTCGTCGCTGATCGATCCGAAAAACGAGTCGTCGGCGCCAATCGGCTTGCCGGTCGCCGGATCGACGAGGCCTTTCCGCGCGGGCGCGACGATTGGATTGGCGGTCAATCCCATTCCAGCGCTCCCTTGTTCCATTCGTACACGAATCCGACGGTCAGAACGGCCAGGAAGATCATCATCGACCAGAAGCCGAACGCGCCGAGGTCATGGAAAACGATCGCCCACGGAAATAGGAAGGCGACCTCGAGGTCGAAGATGATGAACAGCAGAGAGACGAGATAGAAGCGCGCGTCGAAACGCATGCGCGCGTCGTCGAACGGATCGAATCCACATTCGTACGGCGACAGTTTCTCCGCGTCCGGGGCCTTGAAGGCGACGAGGAACGGCGCGACCAGCAGGGCTCCAGCAATGAGCGCCGCCAGAATGATGAATACGACCAGCGGGAGATAGTCGGAGATGAGGCTCGGCATCGGCCTGGCTCGCGGGATTGGATCGAATGGGCGCGACGGAGCGCGGCGTCAATTGGACGCAGGCCCTCCTGCGGCCGAACGCGTACCGCAGTGCAGCGAAGCATGCAAGGCGAAACGCTTCGATTTACCCGCAAGCCGGACGCAATTCATATATAGAGATATTAGCGTCTTTGCATTCGTCTTGTTGGCGCTGGAAGCGCTTCTTGTGATTTTTGGTGATCGGGAAGATGGCGAGAGAGACGGGACTTGAACCCGCGACCTCCGGCGTGACAGGCCGGCGCTCTAACCAACTGAGCTACTCCCCCACGAAGGGAGAGCGCCGGATAAGCCAGCGACGCGCGCAAGTCAAGGCGCGCGCCTTGAACTGCCCTTGAACTATCCTAGAACTGGGCCGTCGCGAACGACCAGCGGCGCATTTCGTCGCGAGTGAGGATGTGCATGGTATCCGGCGGCAGCGATTCCGCCGCCCTGACAAGCGCCGGGTTGACGCCCATCCGGCGGGCGTATTTCGCGAGCACGGCGATCATCGGCGCGTCGGCGAAACTGCGGGTCACGCGCGCCGGGCTGCCCCAACCGCCGCCTTCACTCTCGACGATCGACATGCGGTGGAGCGCGACCTCGCTGCCGGGCGGCGCGACGCGGCGCACGGCGCCCATCATCGCGTAGACGCAGGCGGACAGGCATTCGCCGACGTAGGGGCCCGTCTCTCCGGAGTCGAAACGGCCGATGACGCTGGCGACCCTCAACTCCCGCATGATGTGGCCGAACGTCATCGAGGCGACGACATTGCCCCCGCGGGAATTGATGAACACCACTCGCCGCAGCTTCTTGTCATCCGCGCCGGACTTGAGGAAGTCGACAAAGGCCTGCGGCGTGTTCGTCTCGATCACGCCGTCAGCGACGATCACATGCGGACAGCGCGCGCCGCAGCCGCCCGTCCGCAGGGGTTGGACGCGGAACGTCATCGAGCCGGAATCGGCCAAAGCCGCGGCTGGGCTCAGGAGTCCCGCAAGGGCGAAAATCGAACCGAGCGCGACCCGCGTCAACCTTCGCCCAATGGTGGGCGGTGACGGGCTCGAACCGCCGACCCTCTCGGTGTAAACGAGATGCTCTACCAACTGAGCTAACCGCCCTGAATGCCGCCCGCGCCCAGACTACAGGCTCGAGGGCGCGCCGCCAAGCGGGCAAGTTTCGTTCGGCGAAAGACCGCCACGCTCACAGCGTCCAGCCATTGCGAGCGACCTACGCGGAATCTGATTAGAAAAGCCGGCCTTCCGCCCGCATGGTTCTCCACGCGGGCGGCAAGTTCTCCAACAGCGCCCTCTTCCTCGCCAACCCGCGCGAGGAGGCGCCGCCGCCAAGGGGTCGGGTTACTTCTTGCCTGACTTCTTGTTGAGGGATTCCTTGAGCTTCGCGCCGGGCTTGAACCTGGCGTTCCTCGAAGCGGAAATCTTGATTTCCTTGCCAGTCGCGGGGTTACGCCCCTTGCCGGCTGCGCGCTCTCGCACGGAGAAGGTGCCGAAGCCGACGAGACGGACCTCCTCTCCCTTCTTCAGGGTCTTTTCAATGCCTTCGAGCATCGCCTCGAGCGCCGCGGCCGCGCTCACCTTGGTCAATTCCGCTTCGGTTGCGATGTGCTCGACGAGTTCAAGCTTGTTCATACTGGCCTCTCCGTTCGAACGCGGCGTCCTTACCGCGGCGCCGTCCTCTTCACACGACCGTCTCGGGCCGCGCTCTCAGGTCCGCCCTGCCCGAAGGCGACGCTCAATGCGCCGCTTTCGCGCGAATTGACGGCCGAGTTGGTGACATTGCTCGCCGTTTCACCGAGGGAACGCAAGCGCCTGCGCCGATCGATCCCAAAAAAAGATACGTTTTCCGGGCGAATCCGAGCAGAGACAAAAGAAAAGCCGCGAATCCTGCAGGATTCGCGGCATCTTTCGCTGTTAGCGCGAGGTCAGCCCCGCGCAGCCGGTCAGTGGGCGATGAGGCCCTGGCCGACGTCGTCCGGCGAAGCCGGCGGCGTCACCCGGGCGGCGACCTCCTCCTCCCACACGATCGGCTCCGGCTGGCGCGTCAAGGCGTGCGAGAGCACTTCTTCCATGCGGGAGACCGGAACGATCTCGAGGCCGGCTTTCACCGAATTCGGAATTTCGACGAGATCCTTAACGTTCTCTTCCGGGATGAGCACCTTCTTGATGCCGCCGCGCAGCGCCGCGAGCAGCTTCTCCTTTAGGCCGCCGATCGGCAGCACACGGCCGCGCAATGTGACCTCGCCGGTCATGGCGATGTCACGCCGGACAGGAATGCCCGTCAGCATCGAAACGATGACTGTCGCCATCGCAACGCCCGCCGACGGTCCGTCCTTCGGGGTCGCGCCCTCGGGGACATGGACGTGGACGTCGCGCTTGTCGAACAGAGGCGGCTCGATGCCGAAATCGACCGCCCGCGAGCGTACGTAGGACGCGGCGGCGGAGATCGACTCCTTCATCACGTCCCTCAAGTTCCCGGTCACCGTCATACGGCCCTTGCCCGGCATCATGACGCCTTCGATGGTCAGGAGTTCGCCGCCGACCTCGGTCCAGGCGAGACCGGTCACGAGGCCGACCTGGTCGTCGGCCTCGATCTCGCCGAAGCGGAACTTCGGCGGGCCGAGGAACTCGGCGACGTTCTCCGCGGCGACGACGATCTTCTTCTTCTTGCTGGTCAGGATCTCCTTCACCGCCTTGCGGGCGAGGTTCGAGATCTCGCGCTCGAGATTGCGCACCCCGGCCTCCCGCGTATAGCGACGAATGAGCTCGGTGAGGCCGCTGTCCTGGACCTCCCACTCGTTGGCGTCGAGGCCGTGCTTGGCCATCGAGTGCGGCAAGAGATGGCGCTTGGCGATCTCCAGCTTCTCATCTTCCGTGTAGCCGGCGATGCGGATGATCTCCATCCGATCCATCAGCGGCGGCGGAATGTTGAGCGTGTTGGCTGTAGTGACGAACATCACGCTGGAGAGATCATAGTCGACCTCGAGGTAATGGTCATTGAAGGTCGCGTTCTGCTCGGGGTCGAGCACCTCGAGCAAAGCCGATGACGGATCGCCGCGAAAATCCATGCCCATCTTATCGATCTCGTCGAGCAGGAAGAGCGGATTCGAGGACTTGGCCTTGCGCATCGACTGGATGACCTTGCCAGGCATGGAGCCGATGTAGGTCCGGCGGTGGCCGCGGATCTCCGCTTCGTCGCGCACGCCGCCAAGCGACATGCGCACGAACTCGCGTCCGGTCGCCCGGGCGATCGACTTGCCGAGCGAAGTCTTGCCGACGCCCGGCGGCCCGACGAGGCAGAGGATCGGACCCGTCAGTTTGTTGGCGCGCTGCTGGACGGCAAGATATTCGACGATCCGCTCCTTGACCTTGTCGAGTTCAAAGTGGTCGGCGTCGAGGATCGCCTGCGCGGCCGGAAGGTCCTTCTTGATCTTTGAGCGCCGCTGCCACGGGATCGACAGCAGCCAGTCGAGATAGTTGCGCACGACAGTGGCCTCGGCCGACATCGGCGCCATCTGCCTCAGCTTCTTCACTTCGCCAAGCGCCTTCTCACGCGCTTCCTTGGTGAGCCTGATCGACTTGATGCGCTCCTCGAGCTCGGACATCTCGTCCTTGCCCTCTTCATCGCCGAGTTCTTTCTGGATCGCCTTCATCTGCTCGTTGAGGTAGTATTCGCGTTGCGTCTTCTCCATCTGGCGCTTGACGCGCGTGCGAATGCGCTTCTCGACCTGCAGGACCGAGATCTCGCTTTCCATCAGGGCGAGGCACTTCTCGAAACGCTTGGCGATCGAGCGCATCTCGAGGATGGCCTGCTTGTCGGCGAGCTTGATGGCCAGATGCGAGGCGATCGTGTCGGCGAGCTTGCCGTAGTCGTCAATCTGATTGACCGCGCTCACGACCTCAGGCGAGATCTTCTTGTTGAGCTTCACGTAGCTCTCGAACTCGGAGACGACCGAACGCGACAGCGCCTCCGCCTCGATCTTGTCGATCGGCTCATCTGCGACCGCCCGGGCCTCGGCCTGGAAGTAGGATTCCCCGGCGGTGTAGTGCGTCACTTCCGCTCGCGTCGCGCCTTCGACCAGCACCTTTACCGTGCCGTCGGGCAGCTTCAGGAGCTGCAGGACGCTCGCCAGCGTGCCGGCGGAGAAAATGGCGTCGGGCGCCGGATCGTCGTCGGCGGCGTTCTTCTGCGTGGCGAGCAGAATCGGCTTCTCCGACCTCATCACCTCTTCGAGCGCGCGAATCGACTTCTCCCGTCCGACGAACAGCGGCACGATCATGTGCGGAAAGACCACAATGTCGCGCAGCGGCAGGACAGGATAGAAGTCGAGCGTTCCCGGAGCGATGGTCTTGCGTGGGCTGGTCATGGCTGTCCCCGTTCGGAAGCCGGGTCAAGGCCGGCCCCCTCGTTTACATTGACGACGCCGCCGACGAACGGCTCTGACTTCAGCAGCTGCGCCCGTCGCCTTTGCACCCATCCGGCCGTTGGCCCGGACAAGAACGATTTGGTGGCGCAATCTTCATGCCGCGCCGACCAGAATCAAACGTCTTCGGACGAAGATGGGCTTCTCGTCCCCTACTTTCAAGCGGCACGAACAATCCGCCTCAGCCGGCCCGCTCCGCGCGCTCGGCGTAAATATAAAGCGGGCGGGCATTGCCTTCGACGACCTCGGGGCCGATGACCACCTGTTCGACCCCGTCGAGGCCGGGCAGTTCGAACATCGTGTCGAGCAGGATGCCCTCCATGATCGAGCGCAAGCCGCGCGCGCCGGTGCGACGCTCGATCGCCTTCTTGGCGACCACGTTCAGCGCCTCATCCTGGAACGTGAGGTCGGTGTTCTCCATCTCGAACAGGCGTTGATACTGCTTGACCAGCGCGTTCTTCGGCTCGGTCAGGATCTTCTTCAGCGCCTCTTCGTCCAGGTCTTCCAGGGTCGCGATCACTGGCAGGCGGCCGACGAACTCAGGGATGAGGCCGAATTTCAGGAGATCCTCCGGCTCGACCTCGCGGAACACTTCGCCCGTTCGCCGGTCGTCGGGCGCTTGTACTTTGGCGGCGAAGCCGATCGAGGTCCCCTTGCCGCGGGCCGAGATGATTTGCTCGAGGCCGGAGAAAGCGCCACCGCAGATGAACAGGATGTTGGTCGTGTCGACCTGCAGGAATTCCTGCTGCGGGTGCTTGCGGCCGCCCTGCGGCGGCACGCTGGCGATGGTGCCTTCCATAATCTTGAGCAACGCCTGCTGCACGCCCTCGCCGGACACGTCGCGCGTGATCGACGGATTGTCCGACTTGCGGCTGATCTTGTCGATTTCATCGATATATACGATGCCGCGCTGGGCGCGCTCGACGTTGTAGTCGGAGGCCTGCAGAAGCTTGAGGATGATGTTCTCGACGTCTTCGCCGACATAGCCGGCTTCGGTGAGCGTGGTTGCGTCGGCCATGGTAAAAGGCACGTCGAGGATGCGCGCAAGCGTTTGCGCCAGCAGCGTCTTCCCGGAGCCGGTCGGCCCGATCAGCAGAATATTCGACTTCGCCAGTTCGACGTCGCCGTGCTTGCTCGCGTGATTGAGCCGCTTGTAGTGATTGTGGACCGCCACCGACAGGACGCGCTTGGCCTGGGGCTGGCCGATCACATAATCGTCGAGGACCTTGCAGATTTCGCGCGGGGTCGGGATTCCGTCCTTGCTCTTGACGAGGGCGGTCTTGCTCTCCTCGCGGATGATGTCCATGCACAGTTCGACGCATTCGTCGCAAATGAACACGGTCGGGCCGGCGATAAGCTTGCGCACTTCATGCTGGCTCTTGCCGCAGAACGAGCAATAGAGCGTGTTCTTGGCGTCGCCGTCGGCCTTGGCCATCGTCTTTCTCCAATCAGGCCGCTTGTCGTAGAGCCGACTGCCCAGCCTAAACACATGAACCTAACGAAACGTAGCCTTCGACACCCCACCTCGCCAAAGCCTCGCCGTCGCCATAGACGAAAGGATTCGACAAGCAACCATCAAAATCCCGGTGAAATCAAGCCCGGCCGGCAAAATTGATTGCGGCGGATCGACGCAAGATTTACGCCAGGATCGCGTTTGGCGCGCTCAGCCAAGGACTTTCGCCTCTTCCGGCTCGACCGCCCGCATCGTCGTGACCTCGTCCACGATGCCGAACGCCTTGGCCTCTTCCGCCGACATGAAATGGTCGCGATCCAATGTCCTTTCAATGGCTTCGTAGGACTGGCCAGTGTGATGAACGTAGATCTCGTTGAGGCGGCGCTTCACCTTGAGAATATCTTCGGCATGGCGCTGGATGTCGGAGGCCTGGCCCTGAAAGCCGCCCGAAGGCTGATGAACCATGATTTTCGAATTGGGAAGGGCAAAGCGGCTGCCCTTCTCGCCGGCGGCGAGCAGGAGCGAACCCATCGAGGCCGCCTGCCCGATACACATCGTGGTCACTTTGGGACGGATAAACTGCATTGTATCGTAGATAGAGAGTCCGGCGGTCACGACCCCACCCGGGGAATTGATATAAAGCGCAATGTCCTTTTTCGGATTGTCCGCCTCGAGGAAGAGCAGCTGCGCCACCACCAGCGAAGCCGAAACGTCCTCGACCGGGCCGATCATGAAAATGATCCGCTCCCGCAGCAGGCGCGAAAAGATGTCGAACGAGCGTTCGCCGCGCGCCGACTGCTCGATCACGATCGGCACGAGATTGTTGGTGTAGTAGTCGATCGGATCGCGCATAGGCACTTTCTTTCGCGAGAATTAACCGCATTCCCGAGGATCGTCCGGGGGACGCCCCCGAACATAGGCGCCGGCGCCTGTCCCGAAAAGGGGCGCTGGGCGCGGGTTCGGATCGCAGGTGAGCCCACGCGCCCGGCAAGATTCCCAGAATCAGCTCGGGCCCTGCTCCGCATCGACGGTCGGCGACGGCTCCGCCGCCGCAGGCGGCGTCGGCAGTTCGTCCTCGATCGGCTTCAGAAGCTCGTCCTTGCTCACCTTGCGATCCTCGACCGTCGCGAGTTCGATGATGTGGTCGACGACCTTCTCCTCGTAGATTGGGGCGCGCAGCTCGGCCAGCGCCTGTTGATTGTTGCGGTAGAAATCCCACACCTGCTTTTCTTGCCCGGGGAACGAGCGCGCCCGCGCGATCAGGGCCTGCGTCATCTCCTCGTCCGAGACCTTGACGTCAGCCTTGGTCCCCACTTCGGCGAGCAGGAGGCCGAGACGCACCCGACGCTGGGCGATCTTGCGGTAGTCAGCCCGTGCGGCCTCTTCCGTGGTGTTCTCGTCGGCGAAGCTGCGGCCCGAGGCCTCTTGCTCGCGTGTGACCTGCGCCCAAATCGAGTTGAATTCCTGGTTGACCAATCCCTCCGGGAGCTCAAACGAATAAAGCGTGTCGAGCCTGTCGAGCAGCTGGCGCTTCATCTTGTCGCGCGAGGCGCGGGCAAAGTCGGAGGCGATCCGGGCGCGGATCATCTCTCTCAGCCCTTCCAGGTTTTCGAAGCCGAGCCCTTTGGCGAATTCGTCGTCGAAGGCGAGCGGCTCGCGCTCGGCGACCGCCTTCACCGTGACCTCGAAGTCGCCCGTCTGGCCGGCGAGCGTACGAACGGCATAGGCCTCCGGGAAGGTCGCGTGAACCGTCAGTTTGTCGCCGACGGCGACGCCGAGCAGCTGCTCCTCGAACCCAGGGATGAAAGTGTTCGACCCCAGAACGACCTGGATGTCCCGGCCGACGCCGCCCTCGAACGGCTCGCCCTTCAGCGTCCCGTCGAAATCGACAGTCACCCGGTCGTGGTTCTCCGCCTTCGCGCCCTCGGGCTTGTCCTTGTAGGAGCGGCGCTCTTCGGCGAGCCTGTCGAGCGCCGCGTCGACGTCCGCGTCCTCGACGTCGGCGGTCAGACGCTCCAGCGGAATCTGCGAGAAATCGCCGACTTCGAATACAGGGAGCACTTCGAGCGCGACCTTGAAATTGAGGTCGCCGCGCGCCTCGAGCGCCGCGTCGATCACCGCCTGGTCGGTCGGCAGTTCGATCTTCGGCTCACGGGCGAGGCGCAGATGGTTGTCGTCGACGATCCTTTTGTTGGCGTCGGCGATGGCCTCCTGGACGACGTCGGCCATAACCGACTTGCCGTAGACTTTACGCAAGTGCTCGACGGGGACCTTCCCTGGACGAAAGCCGTTGATGCGGACCTTCCTTTTGAGGTCGGCCAGCTGTCCGTTCAGCTTCTCCGCGAGGTCGCTCGCCGGAAGAGAAATGTCATACTCCCGCTTGAGCCCCTGGCTAAACGTCTCGGTGACCTGCATTGTCCAGTCCGCCTTGTCCTTTTGGCTGGGGATCCCTTAGCCGATTTTCTTCGTGTCGCCAAAATGTCATTCAGCGGCCGCCTGTTGAAAGGCCAGCCGGCGGCGTGCTGTCGTCGGCGGCGGCTTTCGGAACTGGTGCGGGCGGAGGGACTCGAACCCCCACGACTTTCGTCACCGGAACCTAAATCCGGCGCGTCTACCAATTCCGCCACGCCCGCGCCGACGCCCGCCGCGACGAGGGCGCCTTGAGCTTCGGGCGCGCTCTATATCAGCTTGTCCGCCCCGCGCCAGAGAAAAAGCGCCGATTGCGGGTCAGTCAGGCTGGCGTGCGCAAAGCCCGCGAGCAAGGCGGTGCAAGAGAGCGGTTGCGCGAGGGACAGGCTCGGCTAAGAAGGGCGGCCCGCGATGACGAAGCGCGGGCGCCCCCGAGCGACAAGCGATTGCGGATGAAGACGATGAGGTTGGTTCGGCCGCCTTTTGGCCCAGCGCCGCGCCGCGTCCTCGGCCGAGCGACGGGTTTTGGATTGGGGCGATCATGAACCTGTCCCGGCGCGCACTCCTCGGCCGCGGTCTCGTCGCGGCCGCCTGGGGCCTCGGTCCGGCGCGCGCCGCGACCCTCGCGCCCGGACCTGACGGCTTCCTCGTCTTCGAGGCCGCGCCGTCGCGCCTGGCGCTCGCTCCGCCGCCGGCGGACCCGGCCGCGACCCTCTCCTACGCCGGGGCGACGCCGGGGCCGCTTCTCCGGCTCAAGAAGGGCGACGAGATCAGGCTCAGGCTGGTCAACAGGCTCGCCGAGCCGACGGCGCTGAGCTTTCCCGGCCTGAGGATCGCCAACGCCAGCGCCGGCTACGGCGGCCTGACCGGGCCTCGGCTTGCGCCCGGGGCCAGCGCGGACATCCGTTTCGCCCCGCCCGACTCCGGCTTCAATCTCTACCTTCCCCATGCCGGCGCCGACGACGCCCGCCAACAGGGTCGCGGCCTGTTCGGCCCGATCGTCGTCGAGGAGGCCGAGAAAGTCGACGTCGATCAGGATTTCGCTGTGCTGCTGTCGGACTGGAGCCTCGACCAGCGCGGCCAGATCCGCGACGATTTCGCCGATCCCGCCTTAGCCCGCGGCGCCGGCCGGAAAGGCGACCTCGTTTTCGCCAACGCCGCCGCGGCGCCGCTGGCGCTCGAGGCCAGCCCCGGCGCACGCGTCCGGCTGAGACTCGCCAACGCGGCGACGGCCCGGCTGACCAATGTCGGGGTCGAAGGCGCCAAAATTCTCATCGTGGCGGTCGACGGGCAGCCGGGCGACCCGTTCGAGCCGTTGCGCAACCAGTTCCCGATGGGGCCCGGAGCGCGTTTCGAGCTCATGTTCGACATGCCGCGCGAGGCGAACGCTGCGGTCAGGCTCGTCCTGCGCGGAGAGAGCGGCGCGGCGGATCAGCCTTTCATCACGATCGGGGCCAAGGGGAAGCCGGCCGCGGAGCGGACCGCGCCGCCGCGCCTCGCCGCCAATCCGCTGCTCCCGGCCGAGATCGCGCTCGAAGCCGCGAAGCGCACCGACTTCACCGTGACCGGCGGGGGCTCGGCGCCCTTCGCGCTGAACGGGGTCCGTTTCACCGACTGGGCGCCGAAGCCGGCCGCCGTCCTTCCGCGGGGCGCGCCGTCGGTCTTCGCCATCGCCAACAAGACGGCGGTCGTGCAGGCGATGCGGCTTGGCGGCCATGTCGCGCGGCTCCTGCACTCGATGGACGACGGCTGGGAGCCCTACTGGCGCGACACCATCCTCATCCAGCCGGGCCGCACGGCGCACATCGCCTTCGTCGCCGACAATCCCGGCAAATGGCCGATCGAGTTCGGCCATCCCCGAGCATCGCGCGGCGGGGGTCGGCGGGTGGTTTCAGGTCGGCTGAACGACGCGCCGGCGCAGCTTCGTTCAGAGGAGCGGCGGCCGAGCGATGACGGCGCCGATTCTTGACCCTCGCGAGGCAGCCTGCGTCCGGTCGCCGGCCCTCGCCTGTGGCGATCAGAACGGCGGCCAGGACGGCCTGCCGAACAGGCGATTTGCCTGCTAACAGGCCGAAAAACAGGGGGAACCGCGCCCCACAGGCTGCGCTCATCGGCATAAAAATATTTAATTGCAGAGGCTTGCGTTGAGACGATCAGAATAAGGGCTAGAAAAATAACAGGAGCGTATCAGGGACCGGTTTTGCCCTTATCAGGGGCGTAACAGGCGGCGTTTCGGCGATAACAGGCAAACGCGATTCCGACGCGGAAAGCGCCACGCGGGCTTCGAAAACGGGCTCCGCCGACGGCCGCGCCAGCGCCCGGAGAGGGGCCCATAAAGGATAGACATTCTATCCTTTTGCGAGATCGCTTTCCTGGCCGCAGGCTGGTCCGACGCGAACGAGCCGGCAAGAGATGACGCTGTTTCAAAGGTCAACGGGAACAAGCACTGAGCCTGGAAGGCGGCCATGATCCTGACGCCCCATGCGGTGGCGGTCAGCCGGCCGGTCCGAACAGGCGGCGATCCCAAAAAACCGGCTGGTGCAGGCTCGCCTCGACGAGCCCAAACTCGCCATGGACGGGGTTGATCATGACATTGTTGTCCAGCCGGGCCGCAACGCTTGGCGCGATAAGGATAAGGCTCCGTTTCTGGATGAACCATTGCTCGCCGAATGTTTGGCTCACCGTCGGCGGCATGCTGTCCCACCCGGGGAGGGTCGGCGGGGAAAAGACCTCATAGGAGAGGCCGCGGGGGATCGTGATTTCAATGGAATGCTGGTTTGGCGGCAGTCGCCCGCTGCCACGGACCAGCTTTTCGAGCAGCGCCGTCGAATAATGCTCGCTCGAATAGATGAGGGGGCTGCCGGGCGTATTCCACCGCCCTGGCGCGAGGGTCGAGCCGGTCGCGTCGAAGATCGGATAGGCGCCTGCCGGATCGCCGATGCGGAACGCGGTCAGCGTCCGATCGAGGATCTGCGCCGTCACGCCGCCGTGCCGAATTTGAGGCCGGCGAGGATGTCGACGATCAGTTCGGCGCCGAACTCGCTTTGGATCATCAGGTCGATCGGCCGCTTGTCGTCCGCCATCGGGTGGGGCCGAAACAGAAAATCGCGCGCCTCGTCATCGCTCCCCCAAACGTCGCGAGCCAGGCTCCAGACTCTTGCAAGTCGGGCCAGAAGAGTCCCCTCTTTCGGCAAGAGTTTCTTCGTGGCTTTTCGCCGCTCGAGCGTGGCCTTGGGAATGAGTTGGTATTTGAAATGCGCGTCGTCGGGCGCGAGCAGATGCGCAACCTTGTCGACAGCCTTGACCGGCAACCCATGCTCAATTCGGACGATCAGCGTGACGGGCGAATGAGCCTCCAGGGACCTTGCCGGAAGTCCCAATACCGCCGCTACGTCGCTCAATGCAAACATCACGCCCTCCGCTTCAGATGAGGCGGAATATAGTCTCATCTGAGGCCACCCTCAAGGACGGAACGCTGGCGGGCGCGAGCGACAAAGTCCAAGGTCGCCACGAATTTCTGCGCTCGATTCTGACGTTTTCCGACCGAGCAGGTTCGTGATCGCTATCCGACGGCAGCTTCCGTCGAGCCAAACGTTCGAGCCCCGCGCAACCGGTTCCCGACGGGGCCGGCGCCCGCTTCGAGCTCATGTTCGACATCCCGAGCGCTGCGGCGCGGCCGTGTCATCGTCCTGCGCGACGAATTCACCGCGCGGCCCGATCGCCTTCGTCGCCTTGCCAGACGTCGATGGGCCGATGGTCTGCGATCGGCCGGAATCGACCCGAAGCGGGCATTTGCGCTGCATCCAACGACGTTGCTTCAGCCGAGGAGGTGCAAGGCGTTGTTTTACGGGTCTTCAAAGCGGAATGGCCGCGCCAGTCCGCGCGGACGTTGCCTTTCGAGCGTCCGCCTTTAGCCTACGACGTCGGGGCCGTAAGATTAGTAGGAGTTACAGACTCGGGTGCCGTACTCGTCGATCCAGCAACGGCGCGCGGCAGCCGCGCCGACCGCCGCCGCGCCGACCGCCGCCGCGCCATAGCCGTAGCCGCGATAGCCGTAGCCACCGCGATAACCATAGCGACCGTAGCCGCCGCGATATGCGCCGCCTGCGACGCGCGCGCCGCCGCGATAGCCATAGCCTGCGCGACCGCGATACCCGCCGCCTGCGACGCGCGCGCCGCCTCCGCGATACGCGCCGCCGCCCCTCATGCCGCCGCCCCTCATGCCGCCGCCGCCATGCCGCACGCCGCCGCGACCTCCTCGAACCTGTGTGACCATGCCATCGGCCACGTGGGCCGATAGCCCCGGCGGGGCAAATATCTCGATGGCTTCGGCCTCCGGCATAGCGACGCAACAAATGGCGACGCTGAAAAGCGCGCTTCGGGCCAAATTCGACCAGCGCATCGCTTCCTCCTTTGTCAGCTGTGTCGCTCAAGGGTCCAAGACCAACGCGACAGGGTAACGCTATACCCTGTTCCAGCGGCCGAACGATGGCCGATTCTCGTTCATTCGATTGACTTCCGACCTACAGAGGTCGCCAGGGAAAGCCCGCTTCCCGCCCTTTCGCGACATCCAACTCGGGCGCCAAGCAGGCGCCAAGCGTTGGATGGGTGACCACTCGCCCCGCCCCCTCTAAAGGTAAAATCATACGATCGCCGCGCAGATCATGCAGATCATAAGGAGAATCGCCAAAGGATCGCCGCAACCCCGCAACGCCATTCGAGTTTCGCATCTCCCTCAAGTTCATGCCGGGGATCGAGGCGGACGGTCGGCGGCGTAAAGATCACGCGAGCGCCCGGTCCGTCTGTCGATGCGTCGAGGCGAATTTTCAACCCGGCGAGTTCGACGAGTTGGTTGAGCCCGATTTCCCGCAGCGATCGGTCAATGCGATCTCGCCAACCGCGCCGGCCCCGACTTCGCGCGTCATCGAGAGCGTCCTCGACCGCAAAGGGCTCCGTCTGCCTCAACGCTTCGATGAGCGCCCTGGCCTGGTCCAAGTCCTTCTGCCTCTTGGCGGAACCCGCCTCTCGTCGTTGCGCCACAATCAGCTTGTGGACGGCGTATCGCGCCGGTTGGGGGACCGGCGCCAGCACCCCGGCGCCATACAGCGCTGCGGCGGGGCTCGGGCCGGCTATGAGCCAGTCCAGATGTTGCACGGCAGCCGCCGCGGCGCGCAACGCGGGAATGGGCGCCCAGGTCTCCGCACGGCTTCGGATCGGCGCCAAGAGGTCGACCATAAACCCTGATCTCGACCGGAAGCGCGACGGAAACGCGGTCGGGGTCAATCCCGGGACGCCGGTAAAAGTCGGGTCGGCTCGACGCAGAATGTCCTCGAGGCTCGGAGCCTCGCGCCGCGGGTCGGAACCCTCGCCGCGAAGATGCGCGCCGTCGGCGTCCGCAGACAAGGCGAGGGAGGCGGTTGCAAGATCGACGTCCTGCGTCATCATCGAGGCGGCCGGAAGCATCGCCCCCACCAAAGGCGAATAGCACTGATAGGCGCCGGTTCCGACGAGAACCGCGCCCCGGCGAAAGAGGCCGGCCGACGCGAGGGCTTCCAATACGCGACCAAGCTCGGGGGTCGGGGCAGGAAGTCCGCTCCGCCGCAGAAGGCCGACCGTCTGCCGCCGGGCCCTGGCGCGGTGCATCTCCTCTTGAATCGCGGCGGCTGTGCGTCTGGCCGCGGGATCGTCAGCCGGGCCGATGTAGAGGGTTTTTCGCTGACCTCCGACGGTCATGTTCGCCTTGAGGTACGCTTTGCCCTTGACCTCTTGAACCCTGACCGAGCCCACCGGCGAAGCTGCCTCTTGCAGCTGCTGCAGCAGGTCCGCATAGAGAGTGAGCAGCGCAGAGCGCAACGGCTTCATCGAGGTTCGTCGTCTGGTTGTCCACTCCAATGTCAGAGTGTGGACAACCAATACGCCGACGTCAAGCGTTGTCCAGCGCTATGGCGCTCATGGATTGCTTCGCCTTCGGCTCGCAATGACGGCCACGACAAGCGTTCACGGTCGGGTCGGAAAAACGACGATGCTGCTCGCGACGGAATCCGCGACGAGCTCCTTGGTGATGACGCCAGCCACGTTGTCCGGTCGCGGTCCGCCTCGGTCATGCACGACGACCGCAATCTCGGCCTTCTTACGCCACATGCGCCGGATCACGTTGAAGACGACGTCGCGCTCGCGCACGATGCAAAAATTGCCGCTGGCGATATTGCGCAGGACAGCCGCCGACGCCGCCTCCTGGCTTATCCGCGCCAGCGGCCGGTTGACCCGGATGGCGCCGATGATCCGATCCTGCTCGGCGATCACGACATATTTGACGGCATGGCCGTCTTGCGCGCGAAGCGGCATTTCATCGACACGAACGGTCGCCGGCGCCACCACGAGGTCGCGGTCCATGACCGCGCCCGCGCGTTTCACCACGAACATGTTGGCATGCAGCGCGTCGGGTATGACATGTCCGCGACGCGCAAGCTTCAACGTATAGATGCTTTCCGCCGACAAGAGGCGTCTCACGCCGACGCTCGCCGCCACCGCCAGAATCATCGGCAAGACGATGCCGTAATCGCGGGTCATTTCGAAAAGCATGGTGATCGCCGTAAGAACGGCGCCGGTGCCGCTGCCGACCATCGCCGCCATTCCGACCACCGCAAAGGAGGGAATATTCAGCGTCATCGGCAGATGCAGCATATTCAGCACGGTGGCGAATCCGCTCCCGAGCGTCGCGCCCATGTAAAGCGAGGGTGAGAAAATTCCGCCGGAGGAGCCGGAGCCGAGGGTTATCGACGTCGCAATCAGCTCGGCGAAAGAAAGCAGGAACAGGATCCCGGCCCCGCTCAATCCACCGAACAGGATGGCCTGGTCCGTCGCGTAGCCGACGCCTCCGACGTAATACTCGCCGAAGGCTCGCTGGACGCCGTAGATGATCAGGCCGACCAGCAGCATGCCGAACATGTGGCGACGATAGTTTCCGGGGATCCTTTCGAACAGGTCTTCGGTGAAATAGAGGCCGTGAATGAAGGCTGCGGCGGCGACGCCCACGATTGCTCCGAGCAAGGCGTACAGGCACAGCGCCAGTGCGGCGCTCCCATCGATTGGCAGAGGCGGGAGATTCGGCATCGAAAACGCGGGAGCGACACCGAACCAATAGCGCCCGATGAAGGTCGCGGTGCTGGTCGCGATGGCCACCGGCAGGAACGTCCTGGCGCTGACCTCCGGCATGAGAATCTCGATAGCGAACACCACGCCGCCGATCGGAGTATTGAATGTCGCGGCTATCCCGCCGCCGCCGCCGCATGCGATCAGTATGATGCGCTCGGCCGAAGAGGCGCGGAGCAGTTGCCCCAGCGTCGAGCCGAAGGCCGAGCCGATCTGGATGATCGGGCCCTCGCGTCCGACAGTGGCCCCGCTGCCGATGGCGATCGCCGAGGCCACGGATTTCACAGCCGCGACAATGGGACGGATGACGCCGCCGCCATAGTAGATCGCGTCCATGACTTCGGGCACACCATGCCCCTTGGCCTCAGGCGCGAATTTCGTCACCAGAAAGGTGACGGCGACGGCGCCGACGACGGGCACGAGAATGATGAAGGCGCCCCAAGGGCTCGCAGGCGTGAAGAGCTTCGTGTCGCAATGGGCGACGAATTGACCGAGAAACAAGAGATTGTGAATCAATCCGATGAGGAGGCGAAAGACGATGGCGCCCACGCCTGACGCGATTCCGACCAGCAAAGCGAGGAGCGATAGGGAAACGAGACCAAGTCGACCCCCCTCGTCAGCCTCGCTGACGTCCGATGGCCCTTGTTCAATCGGACTGGGAGAGACGCTGGCGTCGACCGGCGAATTGTCACGGCTCAGCGTCGTCTGGTCTTCCTTCATAAGGCCTGGTCCGATCGGATGGGCCGCAGCACGGGAGTTTGCGGTCCGTTGGGCTAGCGGCGCAAGCGACGCGTTTTTCGCGATTTGAAGCGGGGATCGCCTCTTCGGCGAGTCCTTCTCCACTCGCGTAACTGCTGCAGTGCGAAAAACGTTCCCCAATCTGAACGCCGTCAACGCCCGCTGACACCGGGCGCCGGACAAATGGCCGAGACTTGGCTGGTTCAGATCACAACCACTTCTTCCAGCGGAAGAACAGGTACGGCCCGATCGCCGCGCAGACCATCAGCGCGAGCGCCATCGGGTAGCCCCACGACCATTCGAGCTCCGGCATGGCCTTGAAGTTCATGCCATAGATCGAGGCGATGACGGTCGGAGGCATGAAAATGACCGCGAGCACCGAGAAGAGCTTGATGATGTCGTTCTGCGCCAGATTGATCAGGCCGAGCGTGGCGTCGAGCAGGAATTGCACTTTCTGCGCCTTGAAGCTCGCGTCCTCTTCCAGCGACCGGAGGTCGCGCAAGGCCGACTTCGTCGCCTCGCGCACCGCCTTGGGCGCCTTGTCGGGGCCTCCGTCGGCGCCGAGGAAGAGCAGGAGCCGCTCGATCGACACCATGCTCTCCCGCAGGTTCGAGATCCTCTCGTCCTCGCGGCCGAGGTCCCACAGCGTGTCGGAATAGATTTGATTGCGCCGGCTCTGCTCGCTTCCTTTGGCGCGGAAGACCCGGCTTGCGATCTGATCGAGGCTGACGCCCGCCTTCTCCAGCGCGCGGGCCGAGCGGTTGATGGCGGTATTGACCAGGCCGACCGCCACCGCGTCGGGAACGAGCGCCTGCCCGGTCGCCTTGGAGAGTTTTTGGGCGAAGAGATCGAACGACTTGCAGACGCTATAGCGGACGGTGACCAGGGTGGTCGGGGTGATGACGAAAGTGATGTCGGTGACGTCGGGCGTCTCCGCCGGCTCGCTGACGAAGCTCGCCTGGAGATAGCGCACGCCGTTTTCCGAATAATGCTCCTCGGGCGGCTCGGCGTAATCGGGATCCGCTTTGGTCGGGATGACGACGCCGACGAAGTCCTGGACCTTCCGGTCCTCTTCGACGGTCGGCTCGACGAGATCGATCCAGACCGCCCCCGCCGGGATCGGCTCGAACGGCTCGAGCGCCTTTCGCTGCGGGGTCGCGATTGCTGGCCCCTCACCTGCCGCAGGCTTCGCGCTGACATGGACAAGGATCACGCGGAGGCTCCCGTTCGGCGCCGGAAGGCGGCGCTCGACCAGGAACTACACGAAACCAACTCCGTTTGCCGAGCGCCCGACAAGGAAGCGGCCGGAACAGGCCCGGCCGCTCCAATCTTCATATTCGATCTGCGGGATCAGAAGCCTTCCCGATGCCCGCCATGCCAATAGCCGCGGCCCGGATGCTCTTTCCAGACGAAATGTTCGCCCTCCTTCCAATGCCAATTATCCGGGTGGATCTCGACATGGACGCCGGGCGGAAAGGCGTAATCCTCATGCACGTGCCAGCAGTCGCCATTGTTGTCGCAGACGATGCGGGCGGAGGCGCTGAGGGACGAGAATGCCAGGAGCCCAAACGCACAGAGCGCCAGGGCGACAATGTTGCTGCGCATATTCATGCGTATCCTCCTTAGGACTTGATTGGCCACAACGCGTTCCCCCACGCCGAAGTTCCGTCGGCGCGTCCGGCGGGTCGCCTGCAGGCGATTTGGCCGGAGAGAGATTGCGGATCGAACTCGCATCCGGTTATTGAGGGAGCGCCGGGCGGAACCCGGCGGAGGAGCCCTGCCCCATGAGGCTCTACGGCTATCATCTCAGCGCCGCCTCCTGGCGGGTGCGCATCGCCCTCAATCTCAAGGGGCTGCCCTTTCGTTACATCCCCGTTCATCTCGGCCGCGGCGAGCATCGCGCGCCATCCTATCTGGCGATGAATCCCCAGGGGCTCCTACCGGCGCTGAAGCTCCCCCACGACGTCGTGCTGACCCAGTCGCTCGCCATCATCGAATGGCTCGAGGATACGCATCCCTCGCCCGCCCTCCTTCCAGGCGACGCGATCCTGCGCGCCCGCATTCGCGCCTTCGCGCTGGCGCTGGCGGCGGATACCCACCCGCTTCAGACGCGCGTCGTCCTCGAGGGGCTGCGTCAGCGCGGCCTCGACGATGCCGCGGTCGCGGCCTGGGCGGCGGACGCCAACGCGAAAGGGCTCGAGGCCTGCGAAGCGCTCGCCCTGGGTTCGGGCGCCTTCTGCTTCGGCGCGACCCCGAGCCTCGCCGACATCTGCCTCGTGCCGCAGCTTGCCGCAGCCCGTCAGTTCGGCGTCGACGTCGCGCGCTTTCCGCGTCTCCTGGCGGTCGAGGCGGCGTGCGGCGCCCTGCCCGCTTTCGCCGAAGCGGCCCCGTCCCGGCAGCCCGACGCCAGATGAGCGAGACGCTCAGCGCATGAGCGCTGCGATCTCCTCGCGTAAACCCTCGGCATCCTGCGTCGCGAGCCCCAGGTCGTCGAGCGCCCGCGCCACGGCGCCGACCAGATCGGCGTTGGTCGCCGCCTGGCCGCCGCCGGGCAGCGTCGTATTGTTCTCAAAACCGACCCGCAGGTGACCGCCGAGCAGCGCGCCGGCGACGACACAGGCGGCTTCCCGCCAGCCGAAGGCGCAGACGCTCCACGACGCAAAGCGCGGCATGTCGGGGGCGAGAAACGGCAGCAGGTCGGACGGGACGGCCCGGCGGAGCAGCGAAAAGCGCCCGAGCACGTAAAGAACCGTCGTTTTCTCGAAGGGAATCAGGCCCGCCTTCTGCATGGCCGCCAGCCGCTGCGCCTCGCCAGGCGTATAGAGAATGATTTGCGGCCAGATCCGCATCCATCGCAGCCGTTCGAGAAAGTCGCAAAACAACGCCTCGTCCCTTTTCTCGGGCGCGAGCTCGCGCAGGGCGAACGACGCCGCCTCGGGTCTGGTGTCGAGGACGACCGCCATCTGCTGGGCCGGCGAATAGCGGCCCATCGACTTGCTGGTGATCTGGACGACGATGCGGTCGCCGACTGCGGCGCGGATCCGGTCGATCGCCGCCCGATAGGCCTGCGCATCGAGGAGGTGAACGCCCTCGGCGTCGCGCACATGCAGATGGAGCATCGCCGCGCCCCGATCGAGGCACTCCGCCGCCGTCCGCGCCAGCTCGTCCGGGGTGATCGGCAGCCCTGGGCAGTCCGCCTTGTTTTTGCGCCCCCCGTTCGGCGCGACCGCCACGACGACTCTTCTCCGCGCTGGACCCGTGGTCACGGCCGCCGCCTTTCCGCATCTCCGATTCAGCGAGTAGGATGATCGTCCGCCCCCCGCGCCCTAAAGCGAGATGATTCGATGTCGCATATTCTGCATCGGGCCGCGAACGCCGTCATGCCGGTCGCCGTCGGCGGCTGCGGCGTGGAGGTTTTTGACGCGGAGGGCCGGCGCTATCTCGACGCCTCGGGCGGCGCGGCGGTCTCCTGCCTCGGCTACGGCCATCCCGACGTGATCGCGGCGCTGCGCCGGCAGCTCGACGCGCTGGCCTACGCCCACACCGCCTTCTTCACCAGCGAGGCGGCCGAGCGCCTCGCCGACCGCCTGATCGAGGACGCGCCGCCCGGAATCGACCGCGTCTATCTGGTCAGCGGCGGATCGGAGGCGATCGAGGCGGCGCTGAAAATGGCGCGGCAGTATTTCGTCGAGACCGGCGAGCCGCAGCGGCGCGCCATCGTCGCGCGCCGACAGAGCTACCACGGCAACACGCTCGGCGCGCTCGCGACCGGCGGCAACGCCTGGCGGCGCGCCCAGTTCGAGCCGCTGCTGATCGAAACGCATCACATCGATCCCTGCTACGCCTACCGGCTCAAGGCCGAAGGCGAGAGTGAGGCTGACTATGCGGCGCGCGCGGCTCAGGCGCTCGAGGACAAGCTCCTCGAGATCGGCCCCGACCGCGTCATCGCCTTCGTCGCCGAGACCGTGGTCGGTGCGACCGCCGGCGCCGTTCCCCCCGTCGGCGACTATTTCAGACGCATCCGGTCGATCTGCGATCGCTACGGCGTGCTGCTCATTCTCGACGAAGTCATGTGCGGCATGGGCCGGACGGGAACCCTGCACGCCTGCGAGCGGGAGGGCGTTGCGCCAGATCTGATGACGATCGCCAAGGGCCTCGGGGGCGGCTATCAGCCGATCGGCGCCGTCCTCCTGACGAACCGCATCTTCGCCGCCTTCGCCAACGGATCGGGCGCGTTTCAGCACGGCCACACCTATATGGGCCACCCGATGGCGGCCGCGGCGGCGCTCGCGGTGCAGAACGTGATCCGGCGCGACAACCTTCTCGCCAATGTCGTCGCCATGGGCGACAGGCTTCGGCGCCGGCTCGACGAACGCTTCGCAAGCAGTCCGGTCGTCGGCGACATCCGCGGCCGCGGGCTCCTCCTCGCTCTCGAGTTCGTCGAGGACCGCGCGACCAGACGCCCGTTCGATCCGGCCCTCAAGCTCCATGCGCGGCTGAAGCGCGAGGCCATGGCGCGGGGTCTGATGGTCTATCCGATGGGCGGAACGATCGACGGCGCGAGCGGCGACCACGTCCTTCTCGCGCCGCCATTCATCGTGAACGCAAACCAGATCGATACGATCGTCGAGCGGCTCGGAGACGCCGTCGATGCGGCGGTCCCAGCCGGCAAATAGCGGGCTGCGGTCGCAAAGGGGTCACAGAAAGAGCAAAGTGGACCGCCAAAGGCGGCGCCGTCGCGCCGATGCGATATTTTTTCCTGTCCGGCCTGATTCGGCCGCTGGGTTGGGGCTGGAGCCGAAAGGACCGACGTCATGGCGATACGCACCGGATGGCTGGCGCTCGGGCTTTTGGTTGCGTTCGGCGCCGCCGCTCATGCGCAGAATGCGCCGCTCGACCTGCAGAAGCCGGCCACCTTGGCCAAATCCGCGAAGGCGCCGAAGAGCGGCCCGGCCGCCAACCTTTCCGCCGCCGACGCCGTCGCGCGGGCAAACGCCTGGCTCGACTCGGCCCGAGTCATGAGCGCCGACTTTGTCCAGATCGGACCGGGCGGCAAGCGCTCGGAGGGCCGGCTGACCGTCCAGCGCCCAGGTCACATGCTGTTCCAATACGCCAACCCGGCCCGCTTCGAGATCGTCGCCGACGGGCGCAGCGTCGCCGTCATCGACCACAAGCTCAACACCCAGGACGAGTATTTCATCGCCCAGACGCCACTGAAATTCCTGCTTTCCGACCACATCGACATCGCCAAGGACACCAAGGTCCTGAGCGTCGCCCAGGACGAGAGCGCAGTGACGATCGAGATCGAGGACAAAGCGACGCTCGGGGGAACCGCCCATCTCGAACTCATCTTCGATCCGTCGACCTTTGCCCTGAAACAGTGGACGGTGATCGACGCGCAGGGTTTTCAGACGGTCGTGACGCTGTTCAACATCGACCTCAAGTCGAAGCCCGACCCGGCCCTGTTTCACATCGACGAGAATTTGCCGACGCGAACGCTGGGGCGAGGGCGGTGAGCGAGGGGCGCTTTTGCCGGCTCCTTTCGGGGGCCAAACAGCACGCGGCTGACCTGAGGAAAGCATTGATTGTCCAGTAAAAAAAGACGTTTCGATAGGTAGTAATACGGATTGACTTCGACTCGGATCGATAGCAAGTTAACGCTCGGTCATTTTGAGATTGCTGGCGTTCCCGGCCCTGCGGCGTTGTGACCTTAGCGAGATTTGCGAGAAGGAGGGTTGTGGCTATGAAATATTTGACTTTGGCTACTTGGATCTGCATCGCCGTTATGACGAGCGTTCCGAGCGCGAACGCTAAGCATAAGATTAAGCCAGGGCCCGCTCCGGCGATCGGCGTCGGAGTCCCTGCGATGCTCGTCGTCGGGGGAATCTTTGTCGGCGCCAACATCTTGATTCGCCGGCGGAAATCGCAAGGGAGTGCCAGCTGACCTCGGAAGCGCAAACGGGGACGCGATCGTTCCTTTTCGGCTTCTTGATCCGTCCGAAAAGGCGTGACCTCAATTTCCGGTAGGGAACTGCGTCGGTCCGGCGTTGCTGCAACAAACAGGCAATGCATCTTTCGGGAGCCCTTGCGCCGGTTCACCTTGATGACCCGGCGTCGATGCCGCAAAATGGACGCTTCGCGCACACTGGATCTCCTCAAAGTGCGCGCGAGGGGGTCTCTCGCACATGACAGCCTTGGTCCTGAGACGGGTGGGACCGCTTTGGACGCGACAGAGACGCTCGGCGACCGTCAGCGCCGTAGCAACGGTTTGCTGCTACGTGGCGCTCTACATCGCCCTGGATAGGATCAGCTTCATTCGGGTGCTGCCGGGTTCGGGCTATACGCCATGGAATCCGCCCCCCGCCCTGAGTCTGGCCTTGCTGGTCAGCAAGGGGCTCTGGTTCGCGCCGGCGATATTCGCCGCTGAACTCATCTCGAGCAACGTCGTCTCACATTTCCCGGCTGGCGGTTGGGCGTCTCTGGCCAGTGCGGCGGTCGTTGCCTCGGGGTACACGGCCACCGCCGCAGTGCTGCGACAGATCCCGCCTTTGGCCTGTCGTCCAATTCGTGTCAGAGTCGTTGCGGCGTTCTTGGCGATAACCGCTGCTGGCGCCTTTGTGGTCGCCGTCGCGGACGTGGCCACGGTCGTCGCGTTCGGCGAATTGCCGTCGGGCCTCGTTGGGTCGTCGATCCGGGATTTTTTCATTGGCGACCTGACCGGCATCATCGGCCTGCTTCCAGCCCTCCTTACCTGGAGGCAAGCGTGGGAACGGTGGCGGGAAACGACGCTCGGCGCCCGAGTGAACGATCTTGTGATTTTTGTCGTCGGGCTCGGCGTCGCCCTCCTGCTGGTGTTCGGCACCGCGGAGGAGAAGGAACTGCAGCTCTTTTACCTGCTGTTGCCGCCGGTGATCTGGATCGCAGTGCGTCATGGACTTGCCTGGTGCGCAGTGGCGATCCTCGTCGATCAACTGGCTCTCGTCACTGCGATTGCATTGTTGCACTTTTCCTCGAATGACTTCCTGAGTTTGCAGCTTCTTTCCATTGTCATCTCCGCTACGGGGCTGATTCTCGGCGCAGTCGTGACCCAACGCCATCACACGGAGCAGCTCCTGCGGCAACAGCAGGCTGAGCTTGCCCGGCACGCGAGGCTGACGACGGTCGGCGCGTTCGGCGCCGCTGTCGTGCACGAGATCAGCCAACCTCTGGCGGCCGCGGCGGCGTTTGCTCACTCGAGCAAGCGGCTATTGGATGAAAAGCCCATTAATGCCGAATTGTTGCGCCAGACGGTGGAGAATGTCGAACAAGAAACCCATCGCGCTGGGGCGATTGTCGAGCGCATTCGACATTTCCTCGACCGGGGCGAGTTGCGTTGGGATTCGATCGATCTCCGCGAGGTATTGCGCAGCCTCGTCGGCGCACTCGCCGACGAGGCTCACGCCCACGGCGTCGCGATACGGGTCAACATGCCGACATCGACTCTGGTCGATGCGGATCGTGTCCAGGTCGAGCAGGTCCTGGCGAACTTGATGCGGAACGCGATCGAGGCTGCCGCCGCCAGTGAATTCGGCGCTGGAAGCGTCCAAGCGACGGTCTCCCGTTCGACTGGGGCGGTGCGGATCGAGGTCGAGGATAATGGCCCCGGCGTCACCCCCGATATCGTGGAGCGCCTATTCGAGCCGTTCGAGACAACCAAACGGCGCGGCGTGGGGCTCGGCCTCTCATTGAGCCGGGAGATCGTCAAAGCCCATGGCGGGCGACTGTGGCTCGATTGGACCAACGCGACCGGCTCCAAGTTCGTCCTGGAGCTGCCGGACAAAAGCGGGGCGCCCCTGTGACCGCGGAACCGACAGTTTTCATCGTCGAGGATGATGAACGGATGCGGGTCGCGATCGAACTGCTTCTTCGCACCGAAGGTTATGAGGTTCAAACCTATCCGAGCGCCGAGTTGTTTCTCGCCAGCGAGACCAAAATTCGATCAATCTGCCTTCTGACGGACGTTCGTCTGCCTGGGATGGATGGGCTCGCCCTCCACCGTCATCTCGTCGCAGCCGGAGCGACCCCGGCCACGGTCATGATCACCGGCGTTGGCGACATTCCAATGGCGGTGTCGGCCCTGAAGGAGGGCGTGCTGGACTTCATCGAGAAGCCTTTTCATCCGCCTGAGCTGCTGGAGAGTGTGAAGGAGGCGTCGCGCCGCACGCTCGCCGTCCGCGAACGCGAAACGAAGAAGGCCGACATCAAGGTCCGGCTCAGCACCCTAACGTCGCGGGAGGCGGAGGTCTTGGATTTGTTGACCGAAGGTCAGCCGAGCAAGGTCATCGCGAGCCGCCTTGGGATCAGCGTGCGCACGGCCGAACATTATCGGGCGAATATCATGGAGAAGTTGGGTGTCCGCTCGGCTTCGCGCCTGATCGCTTTGATGTCGGCGCTGTAGGCGCCGGCCGGAGACGTCCGGTCTCCATCTTAACGGCCGAGCAAGCTGGGCGACTTACGCTCTGCCGGTCGCGCGATTGCTGACGAGGGCCCGGTATGTCTGTTGAACAAGGCGCCCCTGCGCTTGAACTGCGCTCGCTCCGCAAGAGCTTCGGCCGGCCGGCTGTGGATGGGCTGGATCTCGAGGTGGCGCCGGGCGAATTCTACGCTCTGCTCGGCCCCAACGGTGCCGGCAAGACGACAACCCTGCGTATGATCGCCGGGCTTCTCCAAGCCGACAGCGGCGAAGTCCGCGTCTTCGGAATCGACGCGCGCAAAAATCCCATCGAGGCCAAGCGCATCGTCGCCTGGCTGCCCGACGAGCCAATGCTCTACGACAAGCTCGACCCGCTCGAATATCTCGAGTTCGTCGCCGGTCTGTGGTCGGTCGAAGCCGGAGCGGCCAAACGCTCGGCTGAGCGCCTGCTCGAAGACCTCGGCCTCTGGCCGCATCGGCGCGAGCGCTGCGAGGCCTTTTCTCGCGGCATGAGGCAGAAGCTCGCTCTCGCTGGCGCGCTCATCCATGAACCTCGCCTGCTGATGCTCGACGAGCCGCTGACCGGCCTCGACGCCTTGGCTGCTCGGCAGGTCAAGGGTCTACTGACAGTTCGAGCGAGGGCTGGGGCGACCATCATCATGACGACCCATATCCTCGAGGTGGCGGAACGGCTGGCGAGCCGCATCGGCATCATCGATCGGGGCAAGCTGGTCGCCGAGGGAACGCTCGACGAGCTGCGGCTGAGAATTGGCGAGAATGGCGCGTCGCTGGAAGCGATGTTTCTGCATCTGACCACCCATTCGAGCCGCGCCGCATGATCGGTGGTTCGGTCGCGTTTTCTCGCTTCGTCCTGCACGATCTGCGCCTCTCCGGGCGCGGCTTTGCTTCGATGTTCGGCTCGGCGCGGCCTTCGACAGTCTGGACGCTGTTTGTTCTCCTGCTGGCGGGCCTGCACGTAGCGGCCTGGCCAGTCGCCGGCTGGCTCATCGGTGTCGAAGACGGCCCGGGCGGCGCGGACAGGCTCGGCGCCTATCTCGGGGCGGGCGCAGTCCTGATCCTGCCGTGGATGACGGCCCAGTCGATGACGGCTTTGACCCGCATGCTGTTCGACCGCTCTGATCTCGAGCTCGTTCTCTCCTCGCCGGTCGGCCCGCGCAGCTTCCTGGCGGCCCGCGTCTCTTCGATCGCCGTCGACTGCGTGGCGACGGTCGGAATCCTGCTTCTCCCGCTCGCCGACGTCGCCGCGCTTCGCGGCCAAGCGCATTGGCTCGCGCTCTATCCGACGCTATTCGCCGCCGGGCTCTTCGGGACCGGTCTTGGCGTGACGCTGGGGATGGGTCTCTTCCTGGCGGCGGGCCCGCGCCGCGCGCGGCTTGCGAGCCAGATTGCGGCGACCGCCGTCGGCGCATGCTTCGTTCTCGCCGGCCAAGTCGTCGCGATCATGCCCGCATCCATCCGCGACGGCATTCTCGGGGCCCTTGCAGGAGGCGACAGTGGGTCCGTTTTGCAAGCTCTCATCGGAACGCCGGTGCGCGCCGCGGAGGGCGATCCCTCCGCAATTCTCGGCTGGATGCTGGCGGGCGTCGTGGCGTTCGCGGCCGCCTGCGCGTTGTTCGGAGAACGCTTCGCCGAGGCTGCGCTCGCCGCGGCGGGGACGCCGGCGAACAGCGGCTCCGGCGCGAATCGAGCCGCGCATTTCGGCGGGAACGCCGCGGCGGCGCTGCGCGCCAAGGAGCGGCGCGTCGTCTGGCGCGATCCCTGGCTCATCTCGCAGCTCGTCCTGCAGGCCGCCTATACGATGCCGGTCGCTGTCATTCTTTGGCGCCACGGAGGGCCGACGGGCACGATTGGCGTCGCGTTCACCCCGGCGCTCGTCGTTATCGCCGCACAACTCGCCGGCGCGTTGGCGTGGATCGCCCTCTCGGCGGAAGACGCGCCGGATTTTCTCGCGACGGCGCCGCTCTCGCGGGGCGCCGTCGAACTGGGCAAAATCGCCGCCATCGCCCAGCCGATCGCCCTCATGCTCGCCCTGCCGCTCGGCGCGCTGGCGTTCGCCTCGCCCTGGGCCGGCGCCTGCGCGGTCGTTTTCGGCCTGGGGGCAGTCGCGTCGGCCGCCCTGGTCAACCTATGGCGTCAAACGCCGTCGCGCCGAAGCCTCGTGCTTCGTCGCCACGCCCAGTCGAAGCTCGTCGGTCTGATGGAACACCTCGTCTCCATCCTGTGGGCGGTCGCGGCGGCGATCGCGGTCATCGGCTCGTGGGCGGCGATCGTCCCGGTCGTGGCCGTCGCCGGAGCGCTGGCGGTCAACTGGAGATTTTCTACGGCGCGGACGCCGGGAGCCGTTTTGCGCGCGGGTTGATGCGAAAAACCGCAGCTCCCATCGAAAGAGCCATGGGAGATTACCCGCGTCGCGAGGTTAGTCCGTATCCCGTCGTTCCCGCTGGGCCCAGAACGCCGAGTTTGAGCTTTACGAGCGTCTCGGGCTCCCGGAGCCGGAGCGGCGACTCCGCGGGCGCAATCGCCGCGGCGACGATCCGATCCGGCCGCCCCGTTCTCCTGGTCATGAGGCGGAACTCCACCCCGCAGTCCTCGAGGCGGCGCCAGACGATCCGCGCGTCTTTCTTGAACCTGCGGGTCGAACGGATTTCCAGGGTGACGACGTCGCCCAGACCGGTCGTTCGGCACAGGAGGCGCGCCCCCCGCGAGCTCATGTTGCGGACGACGCAATCGCGCGTCGTGAGATGATCGGCGGCAAGCCGTCCGGCCAACAACGTGCGACGGCGGACTTCGCCTCGACGTTCGCTCACAAGTCTGCTCCTCGTGTCCGAAGGGCCGCCTCGTTCCACGCAACTTTCGGCCCGCGAATGATCATTTGTGCGCGATTGTTCGAATTCCAACACCATTAATGTCGTTGCGGGCGGAAACCCGGCCTTAACCTTAATCTTTAACCTCGGATTTAGCGGTCGCATAAGACCTATCGAAGGTCGGCCTTGTGCCGCTCGAAGACCTCACGACCGTCGCGGTCGAGAATGCGCAAGGCGATCGTGCGAGGCGGCCACGCGAGATTTGCGGCCTCGACGATTGCGGATGACACGTCCAAAACCTGGATCTCGACTTCTTTCAGAATTGACGATCCGCGGTCCGTCGGGGGTCCCACATATTGGATCCTGAAAGACTGCGGTCTCGCATCGAGAACGTGCTTCGGCTCGGAGACTCGACGAGCCGGCGGCGAAGTTCGGTCGCGATCGGGCGCCGATGCGGGCCGCGCCGCCGCACCCTCTCCGGCGCCCGGACCAGCGGGCGAGCCAAGCTTGCGGGCGACCGCTAAAGCGACGCGTTCCCAATCCTTCGCAATCGCGTCGGAACTCGCCTCATCTTGCCTTTTGCGCGCCTCGGCATAAGCGGCTTGGCCCAGATCGCGAACGAGCGCCTCCGCCTCAGCGGAGATGTTTTCGATCCTTGCGCGCCGGCGCGAACGCCAGAGCCGCAAAGGCGGAAAGTTGAACCCCCTGCGCATGGGGCGGCCCCTTGTGCAACTGCGGTTGTATTGCAGCGCCCTCGCCCGGCCACCGCGGCCGGTAGCGCACGTCGCCCACGTCCTGAATCACCTTATTTGCAGGTAAGCACGGATTCCTGCGAGCCACAACCCTAGAGGTTGTGTGGTCGGCGGTTGCTGGCCGAATGGCCGTTCTGCCTCTCGCCTCGCCTTTCGCTACGATCCTCAGCGCTTCGTCCGGCAGATGCCGATCGCCGACTGGCGCTTGGCGGCGCTGTCGAGGTTGCACATCCGTGCGGAACGATGCAGCAACTCCACCGGACGACGAGAGGGGGAGCCGATGCCGTTGCGCGAGCAGCACGGACAAGCCGACTTCGCGACGGCGACCGGCCGGGACGAGCCGTCGCATGGAGAACTCTGGGTGTTCGGCTACGGCTCGCTGATGTGGCGGCCCGGATTCACCTTTTCGCTACGCTGCAAAGCGATGTTGAGGGGATGGCGCAGAAGTCTGTGCATCTATTCGCACGTCTATCGGGGAACGCCCGATAAGCCCGGGCTCGTCCTCGGCCTCGACCGGGGCGGCGCCTGCCCCGGCGTCGCCTTCCGGATCGAGGCGCACGCACGCGAGCCGACGATCCGCTACTTGCGCGAGCGGGAGCAGCCGACAGCGGTCTATCTCGAGCGCGTTGTCCCGATCAGTCTGGAAAGCGGCGAGCGGGTGAGCGCATTGACCTATGTCGCCGACAGGCTGCATCCGCAATATGCGGGGCGCCTCACGCGCGAGGCGATGCTCGAACGCATTCGCGCCGGAACGGGCAAGTCGGGCGATAACGCATCCTATGTGACCGACACCTACGATCACCTGCTCACGATCGGCGTGCGGGACCGGGATCTCGAGTGGCTCACCGCCCACCTGCGCAGCCAGGCGCCCTGGAGCGCTGCGCAGCTTCCGACCCGGCTCGACTGGTCCTGACGCGGAGAGAGAAGCAGCCGACCCTGCGCTAACCGCTCCGCGTTCGCGTCCCCCGCGCGGCTGCCGCGCCGCGGCGGGGCGGTTTCGCCGAGCCGCGCCGAAAAGCCATCTCCAGGGCGGCCCTGAGTTCCGCTTCGCTCAGCGCCGCCAGCGTCGCGCGCGTCCAGCCCTGCCGGCCCCAGGCGTTGTCGAGCGGGGCAAAGGCATTGGGAGCGACCGCGCATTTGAGCGCCTGTTCGTCGGGAGCGAACTTGATATTGGCGGTCAACTCGTCGGGCGCGAGGGTGGCGAACGTCACTCGCGCCTTGAACGCGCGGCGGTCGAAATGAGGATATTCGCCCGTTCCGTCGAACGAAAGCGCGATGCGGCGGAAATCGGCGGCGTCGACCATGGGCCCTCTCGTCTTGAACGATTCGACGCTATGAGCGAAATCTGTTCCAGGAAGGGCCGTCGCTCGCAGGCCGTCGAGTTAATTCGGCGGCGTCGGCTTCGTCTGAGCTGCGAGCGCGCGGGATATTCGCGACTGCAGGCGCTCCAACGCTTGGACCCGCATCGAAATCGCGACATTTGGCCGGTCGTCGATCGCGGTCAGGAACGACAGGACAGCAACGTCGCCCTCGATGACGACATCCACGCTTCGCGCGTGCAGAATCTCCTGCCGCTCCATGCTCAACCTCCTTTGCCGCCGATGCAATGCGATCCTCGGATACCCCTCAAGGTCGAAAAAAATGTGGAATCAAGCTGGTCGTCCGCGCTTTTGGTGAAATCCCTGCTCGCCGCCCGGCGAGCGAGGAGGCGGCCGCTGTGGGAAAACGCCTGCCGCCCCTTGCCATCGGCTGCCGAGCCGGGATTGTGGCGTCCTCAGAACTTCGGGGCCGCCGTTGCATTTCTCGGTAACCACCTGGAACATCAATTCCGTCCGGCTCAGGATCGATCTTGTCCTGCGCTACCTTGCCGAGCACAAGCCGGACGTCCTGTGCCTGCAGGAGACCAAGTGCCCGGACGCCAACTTCCCGTTTAACGCTTTCCGCGCCGCCGGTTACCCGCATATCGCGATCAGCGGCCAGAAGGGCTATCACGGCGTGGCGACCGTCTCGCTGATCCCTTTCGCCCGCTCGTCCGTGCGCGACTTCTGCTCGAAGGGCGACGCCCGCCACCTGCGGGTCGTGCTCGACGGCGCGGCGAAGGACGTCGAACTGCACAATTTCTACGTCCCGGCCGGCGGGGACGAACCGGATCCAGAGATCAACCCCAAGTTCGCCCACAAGCTCGCCTTCGTCGACGAGATGGCCGATTGGGCGGCGGCCGACAAGGCGGCGGTCGGCCGGGCGATCCTGGTCGGCGACCTCAACATCGCCCCGCTCGAGCACGACGTGTGGAGCCACAAGGCGCTCCTGAAAGTGGTCAGCCACACCCCGGTCGAGGTCGAGAAGCTCAAGCGCGCGCAGGCTGCCGGCCCTTGGGTCGACGCGTTGCGCAAGTTCGTCCCCGACGACCAGAAGCTCTACACGTGGTGGAGCTACCGCTCGCCGGACTGGTCCGCCGCGAACAAGGGAAGGCGGCTCGACCATGTCTGGGTGAGCTCGGCGCTCGCGCCGGCGCTGAGGTCGATGGCGGTCCTGCGCGAGGCCAGAGGCTGGGAGCGGCCGTCCGATCACGCTCCGGTCAAGGCGACATTTTGCCTATAGCGCGCTTAGCCGACGACCATCGCGCCCATCTCGATCAGCGGTCGTGTCTCAGTTCAAATTTCGGGTTTCGACCCGTTGTTGACGTTCCCGATCAGCCCGCTTCGGGTGGAGAACGCCGGTACGCGGGCGGAGGCGCTGTAGCGTGCCGGAAGTGGCCTGCGAACCAGTCAGACCAACCCCCGCCCGCCGGTTCGGAGTTCCGTCCATGATATGCAGATTCCATGATATAATCTCCTTTTTATTCTTCCAGGAAACACTCATGGCGCGCAATACAGAGACACCCCCGATCGCTCCAAAGCTGAGGCCATCAGTCGTCGAAATGCGGCGAGGGATCGAGCGCTTAGAGCAGCGCGTTGTCGATCTGGACAAATTCAATATAGGAACTGTTCAGTCCATTGATACGCCTCCAGAACTAGTCGGGTTATCGAAATCCATAGAAGGAACGTTGGCAAAGTGTTTTGGGGAAAATACTGCTGAATACAACCGATTTATTGGTGCAGCTGATGTGGTCCCTTGGTTTCCGGGCGTATCAAACAACTACCCGCTTGTCCGACATGTTGTAGAGCAAATCAATCAAAAATTAGCTAAAGCTAAAGCGATCCTTCGAGAGGCAATCAATGCACTGAAGGACGATATCGCTGACGCAGAGGCTGATGAGAAACCGACATCTATTCGTGAAGCCACCTCGGGCACCATCGTTCGAACGCAAGGTGTTTGTCGTGCATGGCCGCGATGAAGGACCACGGGAAGCTGTCGCGAGGTTCCTTGAGCGCCTTGCTTTCGAGGCGATCATATTGCACGAACAGGCCACTCAAAGCCGCACGGTCATGGAGAAAATCGAGGGATACAGCGATGTCGGCTTTGCTGTCATACTACTTACGCCCGACGACGAAGGGAACCTGAAGGGTGAGCTGCCACAACCTCGCGCCCGGCAGAACGTTCTGCTTGAGCTTGGGTATTTCATCGGCAAGCTGACGCGTGCCCGTGTCTGCACGCTCAAAGTTGGCGAAATTGAAATACCAAGCGACTGGCGCGGGGTGATCGACGAGCCGTTCAACTCCGGCGGAGCATGGAAGCAGACGCTAGCCCGCGAGCTTGGTGCGGCGGGATACGACATCGACTGGAACAAGGTCATGCGGCGATGAACCAGTTCGCGCTCCTGCCCTCCCCCAACCTTCCGGCTCTCGCCGCAGCCGGCGCGCAGGCGCAAACCCGCTTCTGGGAATTTTTCGCCGCGAACATCCGCAGCCAGCACACGCGCCGGGCCTACGCCCAGTCGACGCGGGAATTCAAGATTGACTATACATCCTGGAGGCGCCACGATGGCCAGCGAACTTCAGAACCTTGCTGCCGTTTTCAACACCCGTGTATTCCGCATTCCGGACTATCAGCGAGGATTCGCTTGGGGCGAGCCACAACTTAATGACTTTTGGGACGATCTCAACCGGCTCGACGTGGGGCGAACTCACTACACAGGTCAGCTTACTCTTGAAAAAGTCCCTGACCCAGCTTGGAAGTCATGGCATGACGAAACTTGGCTTGTTGATGGAAAGGGTTATCGCCCGTTTTACGTCGTTGACGGTCAGCAGCGACTTACCACCGCAATAATATTGATAAAATGTATTCTAGATCATGTTCGCTCCGACGCACAATTAGCTTTTTCCGATAAATCTGATATCATTAAACAATACTTATTGCAAGAATCAGGAATTAGTCAAGCATTTGTCTTTGGATACCAACATGATGACCCAAGCTATGAGTATTTTAAAACTCAAATTATTGAACAACCATCAAGTAAATACGAAGGAATTGAGACTATTTATACAGCGAACCTGCTGCATGCGCGCAACTTCTTCCGAAGTAGATTAGAGAAAACCAACGTCTCCGATCTTGAACGATGGTTCAAAGCGCTCACTCAGCAGCTGATGTTCAATCTTTACGAGCTAACCGAAGAATTAGATGTCTTCGTCGTATTCGAAACGATGAACAATAGAGGCAAGAAGCTCTCTAACCTAGAGTTGCTTAAAATCGTCTAATTTATCTCTCGACACTCCTGCCGGGCGCGACAGCTGGCACGGAGCGGTTGACGCTCCGTAGTGATATTAACAACGCTTGGAAGACAGCGTTTGCGGTCCTCGGCAGGGAGAAAGATAGCCGACTAGACGATGATGATTTTCTACGGGCACACTGGGCTATGTATTTTCCATACAACCGCGATGAGGCGGGCGCGCTTGAGAGATTTCTTCTTGGCAAGCATTTCACCACGAAGCGCGTTGCGGATGGTGAGCTCGGCGCAGCCAATTTACAACACTATGTGGCAAGCATTCAGCACTCAGTTCAGAATTGGCGTAAGATCTACTTCCCGCTCAAGGCAAGCGCATTGCCTGACGACGTCAGAGGGGCGCTCGACGGGCTTGATCGACTGGGTCGAGGCGCATTCGAACCTCTCTTAATGGGAGCGCTTCAGGTGACCGAGGACGAAGGGGACCTATTAGGTTTGCTGAACGCTGCGGAGCAATTCGTCTTCGTTGTTAATCGCCTGTGCCGGGTTCGCGCGGATGCTGGAGATTATGAATTCTATCGCTTGGCAAACGAGGTATACAGTCGACAGACGACAGTGCCTAAGGCAAGAGAGCAGATAAACGCCCGTACCGCTCGACATTTCTCCAAAGAGAAAGCTTTGACTGAAATGAGAGAGCTGTTTCGGTATGATGTCGGCTTCTATAGCTGGACAGGATTACGTTATTTTTGTTCGAATACGAGCAGTATGTGAAAGAGGTCTCTGGAAGAGAAGAGAGTAAAGTTAATTGGTTCGAGTTTACTAAAGCGAAGAGGGATCACGTCACGATTGAACATATATATCCACAGACCCCGAAGCCGCATGAGTGGCCAAGCTTCGAAGCTAGAACCGAGGATCAACGTAAGCTCCTTAGTGTCTGGTCCGAAAGTTGTTGAGTCGCATGAAATCGGTTGTGATTCAAGGAAGGCGGACCGATTGGGGGGCCGCCGATGTGGACGAACGAGAACCGAGCGAAATACAAGCGGGATCATTTGCGATACCCGAGCGACCTGACGGATGAGGAGTGGGCGCATGTCGAACCGCTCATTCCTCCGGCAAGGCGGGGAGGCCGCAAACGGGAGACGAACATGCGAGAGGCGCTCAACGCCTTCATGTACGTGCTGAGCACGGGATGCCAATGGCGTTACCTTCCCAAAGATTTTCCGCCGCGCAGCACCGTCTATCGATACTTCTGCGATTGGGGCATTGATGGCGTGCTGGATCGGATCCATGACACGCTCTACGAAAAGTGTCGTGAGCAGGCCGAACCCGAGGCCAGCCCAACCGCCGCAATCATCGACAGCCAGAGCGTGAGAAGCGCAGAAAAAGGGGGGCCTCGATCGATCCGCACGGGTTCGATGCAGGAAAGAAGATCAAGGGCAAGAAGCGTCATTTTCTCGTCGACACCCAAGGGCTGCTGATGCAGGCCATCGTTCATTCCGCCGACGTCCAGGACCGCGACGGCGGCGTTTTATTGCTGACGACGCTGCTTGGCCGGTTCCCTTATCTCGAAAAACTGTTCGCCGACGGCGCCTATCAGGGGCCGATCTTCGCCCAAGCGGTCGCCAAAATCCTGTCTCGGGTCAAAATCGAGATCGTCAAACGATCCGATCAGGCGAAGGGCTTCGTCACGCTGCCCAAGCGCTGGATCGTCGAGCGAACGATCGCCTGGCTCAACCGCTGCCGAAGACTGGCCAAGGACTGGGAGAACCTCAACGTCACAGCCCTCACATTCCTTCGTTTCGCCTCCATCCGCCTCATGTTGCGAAGGCTCTGCAATCCCGCATGAACTTTCAGAGTCAAACTCTTACGAATTCACTCGGAAATCTCTTGGCACTCTCGCAAAGCCGCAACTCCACGTTCTCCAATCGGGCGTTCAGCGCGAAAAATCAGGATGCTCAGGGTGTCAAAGGTTATTATAACGGATCATATAGTGAAATAGCCGTAGCGCAGTCGTCGGACTGGACACCGGATTCGGTGCTCAGGAGGGGCTTGGAGATGGTTGCGTTCATGGAAGCGCGTTGGGGGATCTCGCTAGGATCGGAGCAGGAGAAAAAACGATTTCTCTCCTTGGAGTTCATGGAGTAGCACCGACCTTCGCGAATGCGCCATCATTACATTCCATGCTTCTATACCAAGCGATGGATAGGAGCGGATAAACGGCTCTGTGAATTTTCCCGTCCCCACACAATAGTAAAACCAAAGCGTGTCTATCCCTCTGGGACTGGATATGCCGAGGACCTCTACGCCATTCCTCAAGTCGCCGACGATAAGAAGCACTTGCTTGAGACACGGTTCATGAAGCGCATTGATCAGAAAGCACGTGATATACTTGAAAACATTGAAAATTATGGAACAAATTCTTTAACTCGAGATGATCGGCTTTTTTGGGCAACGTTCCTAATTTCAATTATGCAACGTAGCCCAGAGAAACTCAAAGAACTAGTCTCGAAGTATATCAAGAAATTTTCGCAAATCTTCGCGAATCCTACCCAACAAGGAGGTCCAATGCCGATCCGGCAACGTTCGATGAATTTTTGCAGGCGGCGACTGACGCCGGCCATGTTGAGCGTCATAAGGCTCTTTTGCTTCAGGACGCAATTCTGTACCTCGATCGGCTCACCTTATCTCAAGTTTTCATTGGGGACTTTGCTCAATCAGTCAATATGAGCACAAGCTGTTAACGTCAGATCGGCCCATCGTGATGAGTGATGGGCTCGGGCATCCTGATGGATATATAGCGTTCCCCCTCGGCCCTCGGACATTATTCTTAGCCGCTCGGACACCAGAAGTAACACGGCGAGTTGTCGCGCGGCGCGACTTGGTCGAGGCGACAAACAGCGCGATTGCCCGCCAAGCGCGCCAATACGTTTACGGGGTAGACGACACTCAGCTCGTTTTCGTTGAGAGACGTTTGCGCCGGAGGAGATTCACCAACCAACTGATCGTGTGGCAACCAAATCAGGCGTTTTTCGAGCGCAAAATATCAAGTGCGGACGCCCGCTTTCCGCCCTTCGCAATGTTCTGCCAGCGCCTTAATCGATGCTCGCTCAGGGCGGAGTCCGGCCGCTCGACAATCGCATTTTGAACGGGCGGTGTCCGCCCAAACCCGAGCGTCGTCGGCGCTTCCGGCAAGGCCGAAGCGAAAATTATCTTGCCAAGAGAACATATCAGGAACATAATGGCAAGATAAAAAATCCGTCTGCGGACATTTTTCCAAAACCGAGTCCGCTGAGGCACGCGGGAGAGCGAAGCGAGCATGGATAAAAATATGGGGCCGACCGTCCAGCGACGGCTCGACGCCTATGGCAGGATCTTGCGGCGAGGGCGCATCCTGGCCCGGCGCCGCGAGGGCTGGGCCTATGACGAGATCGCGCGCGAGGAGGGGCTGACCGCCGAGCGCATCCGGCAGATCGTTCGCGAGGTTTTTCGAAAGCGGCCGATCGAGAACGGCGCCGATCATGCAAAACTGCAGCTGGCGCGCCTGACGCCGGCGCTGCAGGCGGCCGAGGCGGCGATCCTCGACGGGCGACATGAAGGCCATTGCGCCCTTCTTGAAGGCGCTGGACCGGGCCGACCGCTGGCAGGCGGTCGCCAACGCCCATGCTGAGGACGACGACGGCGCCCGCAAGAGGCTGATGGACAAGCTCAACCAGATGGAAGAGCGGCTCTACGGGAGCGAGGCGGACGAGGACGCGGCCTCGCACGGCGTCGAAGCCGCCGCCGAACCGGTTTGACGGCGTTTTCTTTCGGCTTTTGGTGGATCGCGCCACTGCCCGGTTCTTTCAACCGCGCCCGGCGGCGAAGAGAGAGGAGGGGCGAAATGGTTCAGGAGAGGGTTTCCATTCCGAAGCGGTTCCTGAGCGAGAAGGAGCGGATGTTGCGGCGGGAGCGCATTTTCGCCCGGCTGCGCGAGGGCTGGGCCTATGGCGACATCGCCCACGCGGAGAGCCTGTCGAGCAAACGCATCAGCCAGATCGTCAGCAAGACTTTGCAAAGGCGAGCCGTCGACAGCGCCTCGGACCACGCGATGCTGCAGCTGGCGCGCCTCGAGCCGGCGCTGAGGCTCGCCGCCGGCGCGCTCGCCGAGGGCGACGTCGGGGCGATCTCGCCCTATCTCAAGCTTCTCGACCGGCTCGACCGTTACCAGAGGCCCTTGGCGGCCATCGACGTCTACGACGACAAGGCGCGCCAAAGACTGCTCGCCAAGATGAACCGCATCATCGCCCGCATCCATGCCGAAGAGGCGAGGCGCGCCACGAACGCGGCGGCCGACATGGGCGCGGCCCAGCTGCCGGCGGTGAGCATCGACGGCCATGCCGCGGACGAGGCGGAAAACGAAGGCGCATGCCACACGGGAAACAATTTGGATTCCGGCGTAAGCGCTTGAAAAGTCCGGATTCGCGGAAGACTTTTGCTTGGATTCGGCTTCCCTTGGCTTTGCTCCGGTTGCCGCGGACTTTCGCGGAATTTCCCCTGGCTTGGATCGTCTTCAGGGTTTGCCGGCTCTCGAGCCGCGAGGAACGGCCGCCGCGCGGCGAGCTCCGTCCCCTCCGGCGCCAGGCGGTGGACTCCGGAGATGGAAGCGGGTTCATTGTCCTGCGCTGAGGTTGTCGGGGAGTTGAATGGTCTGGCGGCTGGTCTGGAGAGCGATCCGCCTCGTCGTCGCGCTCGTGGTGGTCATGGCGTTCGCCGGGGCCTACCTGTTCTGGCGGGCCATGCCGGCCTATTCCGGCTCGGAAAAGCTGCCGGGCCTGTCGGCCGAAGTCCGCGTCTGGCGCGACGGCTACGGCGTGCCGCACATCTTCGCCGCCTCGATGGACGACGCCGTGCGCGCGCTCGGCTACCTGCACGCGAGCGAGCGGCTGTTCCAGATGGAGTTGCAGCGCCGCGTCGGACAGGGTCGCCTCGCCGAGGTCTTCGGCGCCGACCGCCTCGACGTCGACAAGTTCATCCGGACGCTCGGCTTCTACCGCGAGGCGGAGAGCAGCTTCGCCGCGCTGTCGCCGTGGGCGCAAAAGCGGCTCGAGGCCTATGCTGAAGGCGTCAACGCCTTCCTCGACAGCCACAAGAATGCGCTGCCGCCAGAATTCCTGATTGTCGGAGACAAGCCCGAACCTTGGAAGCCGGCCGATTCCCTCGTCTGGGGCAAGCTGATGGCGCTTCAGCTGTCGCACAACTACGAGATCGAGGCGTTGCGCGCCCGCCTCCGCGCAAAAGCTCGGGCCGGAGCAGGCGAAGTGGATGTTCCCCGGCGTGAAGCCGGACGATCCGATCACCACGCTCCCGGCGCTCAACCCGACACATGCGAGCGGCGAAAGCATCGAGGACGAGATCGGCGCGCTGACCGGCCTCGGCCGCGGCGCCTCGAACGAGTGGGTGGTCTCCGGGTCCCGCACCGTCACCGGAAAGCCGATCCTCGCCAACGATCCGCACCTTGGGCTCGGCGCGCCGATCCTCTGGTATCTCGTGCGGATCGTCACGCCGGAAGGTTCTGTCAAAGGCGCCACTGCGCCGGGGACGCCGTTCGTCGTGCTCGGCCAGAACGACAGGATCGCGTGGGGCGCGACGACCGCGAACACCGACGTCCAGGACCTCTTCGTCGAGACCATCGATCCCTCGGACCCCTCGAAATACCTGACGCCCGACGGACCCAAGCCGTTCGATACCCGCGACGAGACGATCCACGTCAAGGATGCGCCAGACGTAAGGCTGACGATCCGGACGACTCGCCACGGTCCAGTGCTCTCCGATGTCAGCAAAGACCTCGGCGGGCTCGCCGGCCCAGGCAAGGCGATCGCGCTCGCCTTCACCGGTCTTGGCGACCATGACACGACCGAAGAGGCGATCATGCGCCTCGACGTCGCGGGAAACTGGAGCCAGTTCCTCGACGCGATGCGATTGTGTCAAACGCCGACGCAGAACGTCGTCTATGCCGACGTTTCCGGCGACATCGGCTTCTTCAGCCCCGGCCTCGTGCCCTTGCGCAAGTCGGGAGATGGCCTGGCCCCGGTCGACGGGGCGTCCGGCGCATTCGACTGGATCGGCGTTGTCCCGTTCGAGCAATTGCCGCAGCTGCACAACCCCGAGATCGGCTTCGCCTTCAACGCCAACAACGCCAACGTGGAGGACGACCACCAGCCGACCTTCGGCCAGGACTGGGAGGAAGACCTTTCGCGCGCGCCGCATCCAGCAGTTCTTCGACACCATCGACAAGCACAGTCTCGCGACTTCGGCCGCAATGCAGGCCGACCACTTGTCGCTGGCGGCGAGGGAATTGCAGCCCTTCATTGCGATGATCGCGCCGTCGGACGAACGGGCGCGGCAGGCTCAGGCGATGCTCGCGAACTGGAACGCGGAGATGGACAAGGACCGCCCCGAGCCGCTGATCTTCACCGCGTTCCTCGGCACTCTCCATCGGAATCTGATCGTTGAGAAGACGGGGCTGAAGATGGAGAAGGAAGGCCCCTTCGCCGCCTCTACCCTCGTTTCTCTGATGCGCAACCATTCGAGCTGGTGCGACGCCCCGGACAAGCCGGACCCGGACTGTCGCAGGGCGCTCGGGCGGGCTCTCGACGAGGGCCTTGCGCTGCTCGTCAAGCGTGACGGGGCGGACATGAGCCGATGGCGCTGGGGCGACGAGCACATCGAGCCTGCTCCAGCACAAAGTCTACAGCCATCTGCCGCTGCTCGACCGGATCAGCAATCTCAGCGTGCCGTCCGGCGGGGGCTTTTACACGCTCGACCGCGGGGGCGGCTTCGAAGCGCCGCGGGAGGCGCCGTTCGCCCGGACGCACGGCCCCGGATTCCGCGGCCTTTACGACCTCGCCGACCCGGAGAAGTCTCGCTTCATGATCACGACAGGCGAGTCCGGCCACATCTTTTCGCCCCACTACGGCGACCTCGTCCCCCTGTGGAACGACGTGAAGTCGATCACGCTGACCGGATCGGAGGAGGATCTCAGGAAAGCGGGCGCCCGGGAGCTCTTACTCTCGCCCTGATCGCTTCGCGCCGGCTCCGCAAGCTTCCTCCGAAAGTACCGTTGCCCCAGCGACGTTCCTGAGAAGATATACCGGCAACGCCGCTTTGTCCCCTTGCGACCGCAAGCTGGAAGCGACGCGTTCGATGGAGGAAACCGATGTATCAGGCAGCGATTGACAAGATTGCGGCACGCGGGCTGATCCGTGACCGTTACGACAATTTCATCGGCGGCAAGTGGGTCGCCCCGGTCGAGGGGCGCTACTTCGACAACCCGAGCCCGGTGACAGGCAGGCGCTTGTGCTCAATTCCCCGCTCTTCGGCAGCCGACATCGAGCTTGCGCTCGACGCCGCCCACAAGGCCAAGAACGCCTGGGGCAAGGCGCCGCCTGCCGAACGGGCCCTGATCCTCAACCGCGTCGCCGACAAGATGGAGGCCAACCTCGATCTCCTGGCGCTGGTCGAAACCCTCGACAACGGCAAGCCGATCCGCGAGACCACCTACGCCGACCTGCCGCTCTGCGTCGACCACTGGCGCTATTTCGCCGGCGCGATCCGCGCGCAGGAGGGCTCGCTTTCGGAGATCGATCACGACACCGTCGCCTACCACTTCCATGAGCCGCTGGGCGTCGTCGGCCAGATCATTCCGTGGAACTTCCCGATGCTGATGGCGATTTGGAAGCTCGCGCCGGCGCTGGCGGCGGGCAACTGCGTCGTCCTGAAGCCCGCCGAACAGACTCCGCTCGGCATCCTGATCGTCGCGGAGCTCATCGCCGACATCCTTCCGGCCGGCGTCCTCAATATCGTCAACGGATTCGGGGTCGAGGCGGGCAAACCGCTCGCCCAGAACAAGCGCATCTCGAAAATCGCCTTCACCGGCGAGACGACCACCGGTCGCCTGATCATGCAATACGCGTCCGACAACCTTATCCCGGTCACGCTGGAGCTCGGCGGCAAGTCGCCGAACATCTTCTTCGCCGACGTGATGGACGCCGACGACGACTACTTCGACAAGTGCCTTGAAGGCTTCACCATGTTCGCCTTGAACCAGGGCGAAGTCTGCACTTGCCCGAGCCGCGCGCTCGTTCAGGAATTGATTTACGATCGCTTTATGGAACGCGCGGTCGAGCGCACCAAGAAGGTCAAGCAGGGCCATCCGCTCGACATGTCGACGATGATCGGCGCGCAGGCGTCGACCGATCAGCTCGAGAAAATCTTGTCCTATCTCGACATCGGCCGTCAGGAAGGCGCGCAGGTGCTGACCGGCGGCGCGCGCGCCCACCTCGAGGGCGAGCTGGCGGACGGTTACTATATCCAGCCGACGATCTTTGCCGGCCACAACAAGATGCGCGTCTTCCAGGAAGAGATCTTTGGACCGGTCGTCTCGGTGGCGAAGTTCAAGGACGAGGCGGAAGCGCTCGAGATCGCCAACGACACGCTTTACGGCCTCGGCGCAGGGGTCTGGACGCGCAACGGAAACCGGGCCTACCGGTTTGGTCGAGAGATACAGGCGGGGCGCGTCTGGACCAATTGCTACCACGCCTACCCCGCCCACGCGGCGTTCGGCGGTTACAAGCAGTCGGGCATCGGGCGCGAAACCCACAAGATGATGCTCGATCACTACCAGCAGACCAAGAACCTCCTTGTCAGCTATTCGACGAAGGCGCTCGGCTTCTTCTGATCCAAGACTGGCGGGCGGAGGTTCGCCTCCGCCCGCTCTTGACCGCGCAGGGCCTCACCATGATCCAACGCGTCGAGATTACAGAGGCGGCGGCGTCCGCCGTGCGCCGCCTGCGCCAGATACACGGCCCACTGATGTTCCATCAATCGGGCGGCTGCTGCGACGGCTCGTCTCCGATGTGCTATCCGGCGGGCGAGTTCCGAGTTGGGCCGCAAGACGTCTGTCTCGGCGAAATCGAACACTGCCCCTTCTATATCGGCGCGGCGCAGTTCGAATATTGGCGCCATACCCAGCTGATCATTGACGTCGTTCCGGGACGCGGCGGCGGATTTTCGCTCGAAGCCCCGGAAGGCGTACGCTTTCTGACGCGCAGCCGCGTCTTCACGGAGGCTGAGGCGGCGGAACTCGAAGCTTCTGGAGGACCGCCCCGAGCGGCCTGAGTTCGAGCCTCGGCACGGCGCCAATAGATCGGCTCGGCCGTAACCTTGCCTTATTCCCAGACTAGCGGCGCAAGGGCTTAGCCGGTAAAGTGCTGCCAATGACCCAGGCGCGGCGAATACTGATCGTTGACGATGACGTCGACTTGCGCAACGCGCTTGTCGAGCAGCTTGTTTTGCATCCGGAGTTTCAGGTCGAGGCGGTCGATACGGCGGAGGCGGCGCTGAAAACCGTCCCCGACTCGCCGCCCGATCTGCTGATCATGGACGTGGGTCTCCCGGACCTCGATGGACGCGAGGCGGTCAAACGCCTGCGGCGCGACGGCTACCGCAAACCGATCATCATGCTGACGGCGCACGACTCGGACGCCGACGCCGTGCTGGGGCTCGACTCCGGCGCCAATGACTATGTCGGCAAGCCGTTCCGTTTCGCCGTGTTGCTCGCGCGGATCCGATCGCAGCTGCGCCAATATGAAGCAAGCGAGGACGCCGAGTTCCAGGTCGGCCCATACACTTTCCGTCCGACGTCCAAGAACCTCGTCGACCCGCAGGGCGTTAAACTTCGGCTGACAGAAAAGGAAGCCGCGATCCTTCGTTATCTGCACCGCGCGGATCAGCAGCCGGTGCCGCGCGAAACGCTGCTCAAGAATGTCTGGGGCTACAACGCCAATGTCACCACGCACACGCTGGAGACTCACATCTATCGCCTGAGGCAGAAGATTGAGGACAATCCGGCCGAGGCGCAGCTTCTCGTCACCGAAGGCGGCGGTTACAAGCTCGTGGCGAGCGGGGCCGCTGGAGGGCGCTCGGAGTGACGCTCGACGACGACGTCGCCAGGCTCGCCCGCACCCATCCGTTCAGCCTCCTGCCCCGGGAGGCCGTTCAGCTGGTCGCGTTCTCATGCAGGAAGCGGCGCCTCCGGGCGGGAGAAGTGCTGTTTCATGCCGACGAGGCCGGCGACGAGGGATACTTTCTTCACTCCGGCACGGTTCTGTTGTCGAAGAGCGGCGCGAGGCGCAACGGTGAAAGACGGGTGACGGCGGGCGCGCTCATCGGAGAGGTCGCCCTTTATGGGCCGGTGACGCGGCACGTCGAGGCGCGCGTCGTCGAAGACGCCGTCGTTATCCCGGTGCCGCGGGAGACGTTCAAGCGCGTGCTGGCGGAATTTCCTGACGCCGCGGTCAAGGTGCGCGCCGCGCTCGCCGAACGCGCCCGGCGACTCGTCGACGGGCTCGACGCCGTGCGGGAAAGGTCGCTCGACACAATCGGCCGGAAACCCGGGGCCAGGCTGTGACCGGCAAGCCGCCGAGCGAGCTCGGCGCGCTTCCTGCGCCCTCCCTCGCCGACGTCGAGGCGCTGGCCGACGCGGCCTACGCGCAACTTCCGGCGCGGTTTCGTCGCCTGTGCGAGGGACTGGTGATTCAGGTCATCGATTTCCCCGACGACGAAACGCTGGACGAGATGGGGGCCGAGACGGATTTCGATCTGCTCGGCCTCTTCCGCGGCCGGGGTCTCTCCCAGCGCGGGGCCGTGGCGGAGACGGGCGAACTGCCCAACATGATCTGGCTCTACCGCCGTCCCCTGCTCGATTACTGGTGCGAGGGAGAGGACCCGCTGTCGGCCGTCGTCACCCACGTGCTGGTGCACGAGATCGGCCACCACTTCGGCCTGACGGACGCCGACATCGAGGCGATCGAGCGCGAAGCACGCTGATCGATTCGGCCGCAAGGAAACCACCAACCGCTGCAAAGCTCCGGAAAACCCGGGATTTCGGAGCCTTCACAAGGGCGTCACGCTAGCTGTAGAGTAGTGCGGCGGTCGGATTCTCCGGCTGGCCAAGGGTGCGGAGGACGGAGCGTCTTTTTGTGACGGTTCATGCGCAGGCAGTCACGCCAGGCAATTGCCCGGCGCTCGTGTTGAACGCGGACTTCCGTCCGCTGAGCTATTTTCCGCTTTCGATCTGGTGCTGGCAGGATGCGATCAAGGCCGTATTCCTCGACCGGGTCAACATCCTCTCCGAATACGACACTTTGGTCAGAAGCCCATCGTTCGAGATGCGGCTGCCGTCCGTCGTTTCGCTGAAGAGCTACGTCAAGCCGACCCGCTATCCGGCCTTCACCCGGTTCAACGTCTTTCTGCGGGATCGCTTCACGTGCCAATATTGCGGCGAGCGGGATGACCTTACCTTCGACCACGTCGTCCCCCGCTGCAAGGGCGGCGTGACCACCTGGGAGAATGTGGTCGCCGCCTGCTCCGCCTGCAACCTGAAGAAGGCGGACAAGCTGCCCTCGGCGGCGCGGATGTGGCCGGCGACCGAGCCCTACCAGCCGACCGTCCACGACCTCCACCAGAACGGACGCCTGTTCCCGCCCAACTACCTCCACGAGAGCTGGATGGACTACCTCTACTGGGACAGCGAACTGGAGGCGTGATCTTCGCTGTAGGAACGGCGCCGCCGGCCAAGAAACCGGGCGCCGGCGCCAAGCGGATGCGGCGCCGACCCCAAACCCATGCCAACCCATTGCAAGACCTGCCCATTGCCGTTTTGAGCCTTTTCAGGGGATTAGCGGAGGATACCGCAGCGGAACAGCGGAACCAACTCCCGAAGCAAGCGACGTTCAAGTAATCACAAGCGGTGCGAAGCGATCGCCGTACGCCCGTCATTCCTTAATCGCTGCGCAGCTCGCGATGACGAGATCGAGCCGTCGAGCGTTTTTTTGCGGGAACGAATATAGTACGCACTGTGGCGCTCGTCAACAACTTTCACACCCTCCGCACACCCAACGCTGAAAGATCTTCATCGAGCGCGAGCCCCGGCGCCACGCAGAGGCGCCAACCGCGGGTGCAACAGAGCCGGCGCCGCCCGAGCGCCCCCGTGGCGCAGGGGCGGCGCGGATGACGGCCAAAGGCCGTAGCGGGCCGAAGATTTTGTCCAAAGAACAGGAGCTTCGTGTCGGAGAACAGGGACTGATTCCGCAGGAACAGGCAATGTTTTTTACAAGAACAGGGAACAGGAAGCCTTGCGCCGGGCGCTCGCTTCGCCGAGGCGGATCGATGCGTCAGCCTCGTTTTCGTCTCATCACGTCTCGATGACCTTGACGGCGCTGCCAATAGCATCCGCGGGGCGCTTCTCGCCTTTCGGACCCGGGGCGTTTAGTTCTGCCCGTCCGATGGCTGTTGGCCGTCGTAGCCCTCCACGACCGCGAGGTCTATGATCGCTTTTCCTTGCCGCAGAGCCATCGCCTTTGCGTATTCCGGGGAGCGGTAGCACTCCAGGGCGGCGGCATAATTCGGAACTCGATCACCACCACCCGCGACCGGGTATGGCCTTCCGGCGTCTCCGACTTCCCGCCTCGAACCAGAAAGCGGGACCAAGAGCGTCCTGCTCGCCTTCCAGGAGCAGGGCCTCGTCGATGTCGTGCTCACTCCGCGCAAAGGCGCGCCGGAGCGGATCGGAGCCGGCTGCGGCTGGGACCAGGGGGCCGGAATCGATACCTCCGACCGCAAAATGATCCCCAATTTCAACAAGCCGGCGGGCTTCGATTGCATCGTCACCGTCAGTAATTCTGCCGAGGAGCGCGGCTATCTCCTGATCGACCCGCCCCAGGACGCGAAGTCCCTTACCCTTTATCTGCAAAGCCCGATCACCGCGCAAAGCGACAAGCCGGGCAAGGCCGGGGGCTACAATCTGACGCTCGGGCGAGAAGACCGCACCTTCACCCTCATTCGGATCGGTTCGAAGGCCTGCGAATTGTTCAAGGCGGTCAAGCAGTAGGTATTCGCGCTCTCTTGCGCCGCCGGCCGCGCGCAATTGACGCCTATTCCTTCGGCGGGAGGGCGGATCGGACGGAATCGTCGAGGACGTATTCGGTCTCTTCGTCGGCGACGCCATTGCGGGATCCGGCGCTGGACTTTCGCTTCGCCAGGATCGCCGGGCGGCCGTTGTCCATTTCCTTGCGGGCCTCGCGCAGCGTTTTTTTCATCTGCTCGTCGAGCTGCGTCTCATAGGATCGCGGCGGATCCTGGCCGCAGCGCAGCCAAAGATCGACCAATTTCGCCTGGTCATGTGGCACGAAGGCGATCAGCTGGGCCCGCTCGGGCAGCGCTTTCAGCGAGGTGGTGACAGGGAGCCCCATCATTGGGTTGACCTCGAGCGGCGTCACGCAGGCGAGCGCGACGACCAAAATGGGCAGGCCGACCTTGGCCCAGAGCGGCGCGCTCGAGGAGCGGAAGAGCCACGCCGCCATGACGGCCATTCCGGCCAGCATGAATCCGTAGGTGAGGACGAATGTCGAAAAGAACGTCACGGGTAGCCTGCCGTTCTGTAAGCCCTGGCGGTCACCAGTTCGAGCGGCGGCTCCGTCAGGGCGATAGAACCGTGCCGCGAGAGGTCGAAGCTTTCGATGTTGATCGTCTGGCCGACGCGATCGAGCGTCACGTCCTTCGTATAGACGACATGCACTTTGGGGTTGACCGCGACGATCTCGACGTGGACCTTCACGCCAGGTCCAGACAGCGCGCCGCTCTTGGCGATCCCGTTCTCACGGAATGCGTACAGGTTCACCCCGAGATCGTAGTGGCCCGGTTCGACGCAGCGAAGCGAAATCGTCTCTTTGTCGCTGTCGACCTTGACCGTCGATCCGTCCGCAAGCGTGATGAGGTCGTCGATGAAGCCGCGGTTGTCGCTGTCGAGCCGGGCGCAGCCGACCTCGCGCGATCCGTAGAAGACGGGCTTCTTGCTCGGCGGGATCAGCCAGATGTCCACGTCGGCGTCGAGGTCGACGTTCCACTCGGCCGACATCAGGTACTCGGCCTTTTCCGGTACGCCGCTTTGCGCGGGCTCCTTCGGGGCGACCGCGACGATCACCACGCTGAGGACACAGAGCAGGAGATCGGCGAGGCCGATCCAGATTGAGGAGCGATCGCGCATGAAGGCCCCGATGTCGACTGGCGGCCGGAAACGCGCGCCTCAGCTCCGGTTCGTGACGCGCCGCTTCGCCATCGCGCGCCTCCGAATCCCCGCTTCGAGATTGAACGTCATGATGGCGAGGAGCGCAGCGGAGGCGCCGCCGCACGCGGTCGTGAACAGCGATGTCAATTCGTGTCAGCGAGCGCGGTGAAGCTGGTCGAGCCGCCGGCGAGCGCCTTCGCCTGCAAAGAAAGGCCGATGGCAGTGCCGACGAAGCCGGCCATGACGCTCAAACGCTCGGCGAGATGGCCGAAATCGGACGATGACTGCCGCCTCTCGTCCGCCAGCCACGCCTGCCAACCGATATAGATCGAAGCGCCGACGAACAACACGGCAATAACGCTGGTCATCTTGGACATATCATCCGCCCAGATCGGTTTGAGGGACGCCGTTAATCGCTGCAAAAAATACCGCAGATCCGACTGCTAGGCAGATGACAAAATGAGACAGAAAGATTAAGCGGGGCATCTCAACTGTCCTTCTCTGGTCGCACGCAGTGTCGACTACCGTCGATGCTTTGCGTCGCCGGGAGGACATGCGTCTCCAACTTGCGCAGGACGGAAACGTCGGGCGCAGGCAGCCTAATCAACAAGCACTGTCGGATTAGGTTCCGCCCCCCGCAACCCCGAACACGTTTCGGCGCCGCCGAGACGTCCCGTCGTTGCCTGAAGCCGCGATCGACCGCGAGCTAACCGCGAGCAACGCGATTGCCGCGAGCGCCACGATTGGTGTACGGGTGTGGTTTCGCGGCGACGCGGGGGGCGCCGCGCTTCGGGGACAGACGTGACGAAGCCTGCAACACCGTTGTTGGATCAAATCCAGTCGCCCGCCGACCTGCGCAAGCTGAACGAAGGCGAGCTCGTCAGGCTGGCGGACGAGCTGCGCGCCGAGGCGATCAGCGCGGTTTCGGTGACCGGCGGCCATCTCGGCGCGGGCTTGGGCGTCGTCGAGCTGACGGTGGCGCTGCACCACGTGTTCAGTACGCCGTCCGACCGCATCGTCTGGGATGTCGGCCATCAGGCCTATCCTCACAAGATCCTGACCGGGCGGCGCTCCCGCATTCGCACCCTGCGCCAGGGCGGCGGGCTTTCGGGCTTCACCAAGCGTTCGGAAAGCGAATACGACGCCTTCGGCGCCGGACATTCGTCGACCTCGATCTCCGCCGCACTCGGCATGGCGGTCGCGCGCGACCTCTCGCACGGTACGAACAATGTCGTCGCCGTCATCGGCGACGGCGCGATGTCGGCCGGCATGGCCTATGAGGCGATGAACAACGCCGGCGCGAACGGTTCGCGCCTTATCGTCATCCTCAACGACAACGACATGTCGATTGCGCCGCCGACCGGGGCGATGTCGGCCTATCTGGCGCGGCTGGTCACCAGCCACACCTATCGCTCACTGCGCGACGTAGCCAAGCAGCTCGCCCGCCATCTGCCGCGCTTCTTCTATGACAAGGCGAAACGCACGGAGGAATATGGCCGCGGCTTCTGGACCGGCGGGACGCTGTTCGAGGAGCTCGGGTTCTATTACGTCGGGCCGATCGACGGCCACAAGCTCGATCACCTGCTGCCGGTGTTGAAAAACGTGCGGGACATGCACGGCGGTCCAGTCCTGGTGCATGTCGTGACGAAGAAGGGCAAGGGCTACCCCCCGGCCGAGGCCGCCGACGACAAATATCACGGCGTCTCCCCCTTCGACGTCATCACCGGCGCGCAGGCCAAGCCCAAGAGCAACGCCCCCGCCTACACCAAAGTGTTCGGCGAAGCGCTGCTCGCAGCGGCGCGGCGTGACGACAAGGTCGTCGCCGTCACCGCGGCCATGCCCCAAGGAACTGGGGTCGACCGGATGCAGGAGGTCTTTCCCGAGCGGGTCTTCGACGTCGGCATCGCCGAGCAGCACGCGGTCACCTTCTCCGCGGGGCTCGCGGCGGAGGGCTACAGGCCCTTCTGCGCGATCTATTCGACCTTTCTCCAGCGCGCTTACGACCAAGTGGTGCATGACGTGGCGGTCCAGAATCTGCCCGTCCGGTTCGCGATCGATCGCGCCGGCCTGGTCGGCGCGGATGGGCCGACCCATGCCGGGGCGTTCGACCTCGCCTATCTCGCCTGCCTGCCGAACATGGTGGTGATGGCCGCGGCGGACGAAGCGGAGCTCGTGCATATGGTCGCGACCGCGCTCGCCCACGACGATGGCCCGATCGCGCTGCGCTACCCGCGCGGCGAGGGCGTCGGCGTCGAGCTGCCGGAGCGTGGCGAGCCGTTGCCGATCGGCAAGGGCCGAATCTTGCGCGAGGGCTCGCAAATCGCCATCCTGACCCTTGGCGGCCGCCTCGCCGAGGGCCTGAAGGCCGCCGAGGAACTGGCGGCGCGCGGGCTTTCGACGACCGTGGCCGACGCCCGATTCGCCAAGCCGCTCGACCGCGAGCTCATCCTGCGCCTCGCCGCGCAGCACGACGTCCTGATCACCGTCGAGGAGGGCGCGGCCGGCGGCTTCGGCGCGCATGTGCTGACCCTGTTGAGCAGCGAGGGGGCGCTCGACAACGGGCTCAAGGTGCGCACCATCACCTTGCCCGACGTCTTTCAGGAACAGGACAAGCCTGAGCGGATGTACGCCGCGGCCGGGCTCGACGCCAAGGGCATCATCGCCAAGGCCTTGGCGGCGCTCGGCAAGGCCGGCGGCAATCGGTCGAGCCTCATTGCGTGAGCGAGCCGCCGCCCGACGATCGCGGCGACGACGGGGGACGAAGCAGGGCGAATATCGCCGCGCTGATCGCCGTCGTCGTGTTGGCCCTGCTCGGCTACTGGGCGTTCACCGCAATCGAAAAGCAGCGGAAATTGCAGAATTGCCTCGACGAGGGCCGCCGGAACTGCCTTGAGCTCGTCAGTCCAGGCAAGTGAGACGGGTCACCACAATTCCCGAACAAATCACCGCGCGCGCCGGTGCGTGACCGATTTTGCGGTCGTTGACGGGTTCGAATGTCACAATCCCGAGGGGTCGATCACCTCCTGACGTTCATCGACACGCATGGCGAGTCCGGCGATGACTGCGTGCAACCGGAGCGAGTCGGGCTCGCCGGACGCGGGCGCGGGGCGTCGTCGCCGCGCCAGGGAACGCCACGCGATATCAGGTCGACGCTCGGCAGCGCGCGGTTTGGGCTCATCCGGCCGGTTCTTGCGCCAGCGCCCGGATCCTTTGGCGGGCGTCGAGGAGGGTGGCCAGCGCTTCGGCCCCGCCGCCCAGACGAATGATCAGCTGGCGGGCGTGGCTGACCACCCGTCCGGGCAGGCCGATCAGATGGAAGCGCAGCGCCTTCATGCGTTTGGCCGCCCATCTCTCGCCCAGCACGAGACGCTTCATCGCGGCGTTTAGATTGAACGCCAGGATCGTCAGCGCCCACCAGGCGGCGTTGGCGCCGAACAGCCCAGAGGGCATCTGTCCGCCCGCCAGGTCGGATTTCGTCGCCGAATGGACTTCCTCGCTCTTGCCGCAGCGCTCGCGCAGCCACCAGATCACGCCCTCGCCGGCGCCCGTGCGGTTGGTCACGACGGCGAACAGTTTATAGACCCCCTTCGGGCCGAACGCCTGGGTGGGAAACGGCAGCTTCGCCTCGTCGCCCAGCGCCAGCTGGCGCAGCGGTTCGCGGATCGCGAGAAAGCGGTAGTCCGCCCGGTTGCGACTGTGTCCGGCCCAATTGGGCACGTAGACGACCTCGGCCCATTCTTGATCGGTCTGTTGCGGCTGGCCGTCCGTTTTGCGGATCAGCGGCTTCCACGCGCTCTCGGGCGTCGTCCGCACAGCGGCGCGGAAAGCCTCGGTCACGTCGGCGCCGATCGCGAACTCGATCACGCCAAAGCGCGGGTCTTTTCCCTCGCCGCAATAGAGCAGCAGCTCTTCCTGATAGGCCGCCGTGTCCGAACGCAACGAGACTGTCCTCACGCTGTTCGGCAGATGGCGCAGGCTCTCTTTCAGGACGCGCAACTGCTCGTGTCCGGCGGGCACGTTGCCGTCGCGGAACTCCGAATAGAGCATCGCGCCCTGCTCCGCCCACCAGCAGTTCAGCGGCTGATACGCCTTGAACTTCTTGTAGCAAAACAGCGCCTCGCGCTTGTGCGTCTCAATCAGCGTCGCGTCCATGTCCAGCGTCGCCGTCGCCGCGGGCTGACGCTTCTGCAGAAAGTCCAGCAGCGCCTGGTTCACCCGCCAGAGACCGCGCAGTGCCTGCGTCACCGCCGGAATGAACGCCATCCCCGCGACCGCCTTGGGCGAGGCTGGATCATCGAACCGTTCCAGCCAGCCCGACAGCGCCGACGGCGAGGGCGTCGCCCGCTCGCGCTCGCGCCGCCAGCGGCTTTTCAGCGACCGCCGTTCGGCGCGCGACAGCAAATCCTTCTCGATCGCCCGCAGGATCGCCGAAAAGCCGCTGTCGTGCTCCAACCGTTCGATGTCTTCCACGCAGTCGCCGCCGGACAGATTCAGGAAAATCACCGCCAGAACCATCTGGATGTCGAGCCAGCCCTGGCCGCCGGCCGCCCGAACATGCCGCTGGATCGCCCCGCCGAGGCCGCAGGCCTTGATCAGGTCGAGATACAACGGAAGCCCGGCCAACGACGTCAATCCATGGCTGGACGAATCGGCCTCATACCGGAAATCGAGCAGCCCCTGTCCCTGCATCGCGCACCCCGTTGGTGATGATTCTTAAGTCGCAAACCAAGACTATCTCCCTGATTCCTCAGGGCCAACGGGGAACTTGAATTTTCCTGATGCGGAATTCAGGGTCACGACCCCTCGCCTGCCGACGAACGCACTCGGTCGCCCGCTGTCGCAAATCGCGCTGGTAAGGCGGCCCGGACGGGCGGCCGGCGATTGACTTGCGCACTCCGGCGCCGCATAAGCCGCGCTTCCCACGCGGCGCGAAAGCGCCCCGAAGTTTTTCCCCGGCTCGCCGCCCAATTGCATCGCGACGAGGGCGGGGTGATGCGCGTTTTATGCGCCTCATCGACATTGGAGACCGACCCCCGTGAAACGGACCTATCAACCCAGCAAGCTCGTTCGCAAGCGCCGGCACGGCTTCCGCACGCGGATGGCGACGGTTGGCGGCCGCAAGGTGTTGAACGCGCGCCGCGCACGCGGGCGCAAGAAGCTGTCCGCCTGATCGCTGGAACCGGCGGCCAAGGCGCGCCGGCGCGCAAACCCCCTCCCGATGCGACGGCGCGGATGGAGCCGCAACTCCTGGACCGGGACGCAAAGACGGCGCCCGCGGCCGAGCCGCTCGGCCGCCTGAGGCGGCGCGCCGAGTTTCAGCGCGTTTCGCGCGGCCGGCGACGATCGGTCGAAGCATTCACCCTGCAGGCGGCCCAACGCGAGGAACGCGACGAAGGCCCGACAGGCGCGCGCGTCGGCCTCACCGTGACCAGGAAGGTCGGCAACGCGGTGGTGCGCAACCGCATCCGCCGCCGATTGAAGGAGGCGCTGCGCGCAACGCGCCCACTTGAGGCTCAGGCCGATCACGACTACGTGCTGGTGGCCCGGCGCGAAGCGCTCCTGCGTTCCTTCTTCGGGCTGGTCGAGGACATACGCCGGGGTTTTCGCGCCATACAGCGCAAAGAAAACGAACCAGACAGCCGCCGCCCGGCGCAGGTGTCGGCGAAAGACAGAAACAGGCGACCATGAACTCCGAGGACACGAGAAATCTCTTTCTCGCCATCGCCCTGTCGGTCCTGGTAATGGCCGCATGGCAGTATTTCTACGCCGGCCCGATCGCCCAGCGGCATCAAGCGCAGACCCAGCCTCAAACTCAGCCGAACGTCGCCGCGCCAGCGCCGGAACAGCCGTCGCAGTCCGCACCGACGCCGCAGGCAGGCGTCGTCGCGCCCGGCGGCGCATCCGCGTCCGGCGCCATCGCGAGCAAGACGGTCGCCGAAGCGCTCCAGTCGAGCCCGCGTGTCGCCATCGACACGCCGAGCCTCGGCGGTTCGATCGACCTCAGGGGCGGCAAGCTCGACGACCTCGTGCTCAAGGACTATCACGAGACCGTAGACAAAACGAGCCCGCTGGTCCGTCTCTTCTCGCCGAGCGGCGCCCCGGACGCCTATTGGGCCACCTCAGGCTATATCAGCGCCGGCAAGGTCAAGACGCCCACTCTCGACACCGTGTGGACCGCCGACGCCAAGACGCTGAACTCCTGAGCACCCGGTCACGCTGACTTGGGACAATGGCGAGGGTCTTGTCTTCAAGCGCGTCATCGCGGTCGACGACAAATACATGTTCACCGTCACCGACTCCGTCGCGAATTCGAGCGGTGCGGCAGCAACCCTGCAGCCCTATGGGCTGGTCCTGCGCCACGGCATGCCCCATGTTGCCGGCTATTCCGTGCTGCATGAGGGATTTGAAGGCGTGATCGGCGACCAGGAGCATGCGCCGACCTACGCTTCCGTGGACAAGGCGGCCGGCAAGGTTGAGACATACAAGGGCGATGGCGGCTGGCTCGGCTTCACCGACAAGTACTGGGCCTCGGCGGTCATTCCCGAGCAAACCGCGCCGATCGAGGCCCGCTACTCGGCCAGCGGAACTGCCCAGCCGGTGGACTACCAGGCCGATTTCGTCGGCGCAGAAAAGACGATCGCCCCGGGAACATCGTACGACACCACCACACGCATCTTCGCCGGCGCAAAAGAAGTCAGCACGATTTACAATTACCAGACCCAATTCGGCATCAAAAAGTTCAATCTGATGATCGACTGGGGCTGGTTCTACTTCATTACACAACCAATGTACTGGCTGATCGATACAATATACAGATATGTCGGCAACTTCGGTGTCGCGATCCTGATCGTGACCGTGCTGGTCAAGCTCGTCTTCTTCCCGCTCGCCAATCGCTCCTACGCTTCGATGGCGAAGATGAAGAAGATCCAGCCGCAGATCGCCGCGCTGAAGGACCTCTATCCCGACGACAAGGTCAAGCAGCAGCAGGAGCAGATGGAGCTGTTCAAGCGCGAGGGGGTCAATCCGGTCGCCGGCTGCCTGCCGATGGTGATTCAGATCCCGGTGTTCTTCGCGCTCTACAAGGTGATCTTCATCACCATCGAGATGCGGCACGCGCCCTTCTTCGGATGGATCAGGGACCTGTCCGCGCCCGATCCGACCAATGTGTTCACGCTGTTCGGGCTCGTCCCCTGGGACCCGACCGCCCTGCCCGTTTTCGGCCATTTCCTCCATCTCGGGATCTGGCCGCTCATCATGGGCGTGTCGATGTTCTTCCAGATGAAGATGAATCCGGAGCCCGCCGATCCGGTTCAGAAGACGATGTTCGCCTGGATGCCGGTGATCTTCACCTTCATGCTCGGCACGTTCCCGGCCGGGCTTGTCATCTACTGGACGTGGAACAACACACTGACGGTTATCCAGCAGTACTACATCATGCGAAAGGCGGGGGTGAAGGTCGAGCTGTGGGACAACCTGGCCAAATTGTTGGGAAGGACCCCGGCCAAGACGCCCAGCGTATGAGTTCGCCGGCGGTCGCGCCGGACTGGATGGAAGCCGGCAGAAAGCTGTTCGCCGGCCCTTGCGATTTCGTCTTCGCCGCGGCGCGATCCGACGGCCTGCCCCCGGTCGGCGCGCCGGAACTCGCCTTCGCCGGCCGGTCGAATGTCGGCAAGTCGTCGCTGATCAACGCGCTGACCGGCCGTAGCGCCCTCGCCCGGACTTCGCACACGCCCGGACGCACGCAGGAGCTCATCTTCTTTGACCTCGCCGGCAAGGCGACGCTGGTCGACATGCCGGGCTATGGCTATGCGGCCGTCGCCAAGACGAAGGCGGCATCCTGGGGCCGGCTCTTGCAAGACTATCTCCGCGGGCGGCCGAACCTGCTCAGGGTGTTCGTGATGGTCGACGGCCGGCACGGGCTTAAAGAGAGCGACCACGAGACGATGCGGCGGCTCGACGCCTCGGCCGTATCCTACGCGCTGGTGCTGACCAAGCGCGACGAGGTGAAGCCGGCCGAGCAGAACGGGCGAATCGCCTCGACGCTCGAGGGCCTTCGCAAACACGTCGCGGCGTTTCCCGAGGTCATGTTCACGTCCGCTCGCAGCGGCGAAGGCGTGGCGGAGCTGCGCGCCCATATCGCCCGGCTGCTCGCCGAGCGCACCGCCACGAGCCGGGATTGACGGCCTCCGGCCGACGGCGCGAAGCTCGCATTCATGGCCACCAACTACAACGCCATCGCCGGCACCGAGCTTGGCCGGGTCAGCGCCTTGAGCGACGGCATTTTCGCCATCGCCATGACGCTGCTCATCCTCGATATTCATGCCCCGGAGAGCGCCGACATTCACAGCGAAGGCGAGCTTGCGGCGGCGCTCGTCACGCTTGCCCCGACCGCGGCGACCTGGCTCATGAGCGTCATGACGCTCGGCATCTTCTGGCTCGGCCAGCAGACCCAGCTCTCCCAACTCGCCAGCATGAACCGCAACTTGAGCTGGCTGCACTTCGTGTTTCTGGCGGTGATCACCGCGCTGCCCTTCTCGACCCGGGTGCTCGCCGGCTTCTTCGACTATCGGCTCGCTTTTCTCGTCTATTACGTGAACATCCTGCTGGCGGGCGCGAGCCTCTATGTGGCGTGGCGCTACGCCGAGCGAGCGGGCCTGACCACCGAGAAATCCGCCCGGACCTCTTGCCGAGGCGATCCGCCGGCGGATCGTGCGCGCCCAGGCGCTCTACGCGATCGGCGCGCTCGCCGGCCTCGTCAGCACGCCGCTCGGCGTCGCCTTCATCATCCTCATCCAGATCAATTACGCCGTCGCGCCGAGATGGACGAACTGGTCGTGAACGAGCTCTGGTTGGTTTTTGTCGGGATATTCAGAGGATCAGACCCGACAGGCTCTCGAGCGTCGCACCCGCGGCGCCGGCGGGCGCCATCCAGGTCGGTTCGTCCATAACCCCGGTGACCGGGAGACCGGAGTTGGTCTGATACTGACGCACGACGGCCTCGGTGACTGGGCCGAAGACGCCGTCGATGGGGCCCGCGTAACCGAAACCGGTCTTGAGCACGCCCTGGAGCATGGCCACCACCGGCCCGAGCGATCCGGGCTGGAGCGTCGGCGACGCCTCGCGATACGGGTGGATGTGGCTCCATGTGACCGGCCCGACGACGCCGTCCACGACCAGCCCGTTCGACTGCTGGAAGTTCTTGACGGCCTGCTCCGTCTGCGGTCCGAACACCCCGTCGACGTTGTCGGGTCCCAGGACCTTTGCGCGGGCGAAGACCCGTTGAAGTCGCTTCACGTCGTCCCCGGTGTCGCCCAGCTTGATGGTTGTCGGCATGTCGATCCTCCCGTCGTTGTTCTGCTTTGTCGCTTTACAAGTGCGCTCCAAGCGAGTTGCAACGGCCAGAGGTGAGATACGAAGCGGACCCGCCGGACTTCGCGAGTGAAAGTGAAATCCCGTTATGTGCCGGCGAGCGGCTGGTTCAACGGGTGCGCGCTCGCTTCCGGGGAGCAACACATTCCGATATCGCCCTACGCTTCACCGCCAGGATGGTCATGTCGATAAGATAGAGAATGAATTCATCTTCGACTCGTGAAGCGGCCTAACCCAGACAAACCATAGGCTTCAGGTCCCCACATCGTTTAGACACCAGAGTTCTTCTTAACGACACTGCCGCCAACAATAAAAAGCCCCACGCCGGGGAGGACGGCGAGGGGCCACCACGCTTTATATTGTGCAGGGCTGTCGGCGCGCGGTGTTGAGCGTCATCCTGCCATCATATTTCGGCGGCGGCAATCGACAAATATGTAGAGGTTTTGGTTCGCGACCGCCTCCAAGCGGGACTCTTTCTCAAGAAGAAACTTCGTGCGTAACTCAAAAGCCAGTGTTCTTGCCCTGAGTTGGCCACCGGCGGCGCCAACTCGCTCCGACCCCCTCTCCGACTGGAAATTTTGCGTAAGGCTCATCGATGGGCGGCTTTCGGTCAAACAGAAGCGATCTGCCTTCAACCAGGCGCCACGGATGGGCAACCAAGCCAGTCGAGCGGCGATTGCGTCCAACGGAGGCCCGAAAAAGCCGTTCCAAACATTTCCTTTTCCTTCCTTTTGTGGCGCCGATTCCAGACTTATCAGAGCTTTACCGGGCGGGCGGACTAAAAAAAATTCCCCCCCGACTTTCCGTCCGACGGAAAGCGACAATTTTTCTGGAATTCCGGTGACGAGCATCGACCATTCCCGCCTCGAGAAACCTGAGCCGCTGCTCCGCCGCCGACGCTGACGTCATCCCGTCCGCGTCCTCATGCTGGTCGCGTCTGCGCCCCCCTGCTCCGGAACATACCATGAACATTCGTTCTAAGCAACCCGATTTCGTAACTCCCAAAGGTCAGCCCGGATTTGCTCGCGCCGACTCCAGTTCCCGCCGCCTGGCAGCGGGAATTTTCATGCAAGGCGCCGAAAAGCGGCCCCGAAGGATGAGGATCTGCTTTTAAAATAGGCTCTTAGCCGTTGATCCGGCTCATCCCCCGCCGCCACCAGGACCGCCGCGGCTCCGCCTGCGCGGCATTTTCGGTTGTCGCGGTTTCGGCTCTCGCTGGCTCAGCGGCCGGTTCGGCGGCGGCGAGTTGGGCGGTCCGTCGAGGGAGGTCTGCCGCCTCCCCTTCCTCTCTGTTCCGACCCAAGTCGGCGTTCGGCTGCACCTTGGCGGGAAGCCCAAGGAGGCCCTTCAGCTCCGCCTGAAGGGCGGCGAACGCCACCGCCATGTCGTTGTCCGGAGCAGCCGTGGCCGGCGTTTCGGCCGCTTCAGGCGGTCCCAAAGCCTCCGGCGCCTCCATTCCATCCTGTGAGGCGCGACGTTGTTCGGGTCGTTGCGACTCGAAGACGCGGAACAGTTCGGTCGGGTCGATCGCAAAGCCGCCATCGTCGGTCCTATGCGCCGGAAGGCTGCCCGCCTGGATGGCGCGCCAGATGTCGACTTTGCTCGTTCCGGTCTGTTCCGCCGCTTCATGAAGGCTTAGAGGGGCCATCGCATCCTCTCCCCATGAGACGTTGCGGGAGAGGGTCTCGCATTGCGGTTAACGAAAGGCTAACGCCTGATCGACGGTCCCCGGTTCGACGGGAACGCGAAGCCCGGAAAGACAAAGATCCGCCGAGTGGCCGCTCCACGTCCTCCTGTCGACGAGCAGGGAGGTCGTCCTGTAGCCCCAATCGCCGGCGCGCTAAACCTCCGCGTTCCTTCTCGCTTCCACGGCGTTGAAGAGTTGGCGACTTCGGTAGGGCTCGAACCTACGACCTGCCGCTTAGAAGGCGGCCGCTCTAATCCAACTGAGCTACGGAGCCGGATCTCGATCAACCAGTGCGCCGTTCATGCGTTGCTTTAATGCGACCACGGAACGATGCGGTTCGGCAGAAAATTGTCGGAGTAGGAGAGGATCCGGCGAGCCACCGGCTTCGGCTCTTCGAGCCGGAAAGGAATCCGGTTGCGCTCCGCGTAGGCGATCGCCTCCTCCTTGGTGTCGAAGCGCAGCCTCACCTGCTGCTTCATGTCGCTCGAACTCGTCCAGCCCATCAGCGGCTCGATCGCCTGCGCGACTTCGGGCTCGTATTCGAGCACCCATTTGTCGTTCGACTGGACCGACTGCGTGGCGCTGCGGGCGGGCAGATAGATTCGAGCAGTCATGGCGGTCCCGAAGTTCAAACCCATGGTCGGGGCAGCCGGATTCGAACCGGCGACCTGAAGTACCCAAAACTTCCGCGCTACCGGGCTGCGCTATACCCCGATTTTGACCGCGTGGCTAACATGGGCGCGCGCCGCGAACAAGGAGGGAGGCGCCCCCTGCGCGGCCTCTCCCCCTTGCGGGAGAGGGTTTGGGGTTGGCGAGGCAGCGCCTCGATGCAGCGCTGCGGCGCAAGCCCTCATCCGGCGCTTCGCGCCACCTTCTCCCGCAAGCGGGAGAAGGATTACTTCTCCGGCAGGGCGAGGCGGATGTGAAGCTCGCGCAGCTGTCGCGCCGTCACGGGGGCCGGCGCGCCCATCATCAGGTCCTCGGCGCGCTGGTTCATCGGGAACAGCACGATTTCGCGAAGATTTTCCTCGCCGGCGAGCAGCATGACGATGCGGTCGACACCCGGCGCGATGCCGCCGTGCGGCGGGGCGCCGCACTGGAAGGCGCGATACATGCCGCCGAATTTCTCCAGCAGCACCTCCTCGCCGTAGCCGGCGATCTCGAAGGCCTTCACCATGATGTCGGGCCGGTGGTTGCGGATCGCCCCCGACGACAGCTCGATGCCGTTGCAGACGATGTCGTACTGGAAGGCCTTGACGGTCAGCGGATCCTGGTTTTCGAGCGCCTCGAGGCCGCCCTGCGGCATCGAGAAGGGATTGTGGGAGAAGTCGATTTTCTTCTCCTCCTCGTTCCATTCGTACATCGGGAAATCGACGATCCAGCAGAACTCGAACACGTCCTTTCGGCTGACCCCGAGGTCGTTGCCGATCCGGACCCGCGCGGCGCCGGCGAGTTTTGCGGCTTTGTCCGCCTTGTCGCAGGCGAAGAACACGGCGTCCCCGGGCGAAAGCTTCGCTGCGGTCGCAAGCGCCGTCTGCGCCTGCGGAGGCAGGAACTTGGCGATCGGCCCAACCGCCTCGACCCCATCGAGATACTTCGCAGTCAGACTTTCGATCTCCTCGGTTTGACCGGCGGCCTGAGCCTTCTCAAGCGCAATCGCCAGCAGCTTGAAATCGACATCCGACAGACCTTCAGCCTTCTTACGCCAGATTATGTACCCAAGCCCCGGCGCGCCCTCCCCCTTGGCCCAGTCATTCAGCGTGTCGAAGAACGAGCGCGGCTGCTTCGCGGCGCCCGGCGCCGGGATCGCCCGCACCACGCCGCCCGCCTTGATGACCTGCTTGAAGGCGTTGAAGCTGACGTCCTCACGCTCGAACACTTCCGTCACGTCGGCGATCTTGATCGGGTTGCGCAGGTCCGGCTTGTCGACGCCATATTCCAGCATCGCCCGGGCGTAGGGGATCAGCGGGAATTCTTTCGTCACCGGGCGCCCGCCGCCGAACTCCTCGAACACGCCGCGCAGCACCGGCTCGACCGCGGCGAACACGTCCTCCTGGGTGACAAAACTCATCTCGATGTCGAGCTGATAGAATTCGCCCGGAGACCGGTCGGCGCGCGCGTCCTCGTCGCGGAAGCAGGGCGCGATCTGGAAATAGCGGTCGAAGCCCGCCACCATGATGAGCTGCTTGAACTGCTGCGGCGCCTGCGGCAGCGCGTAGAATTTTCCGGGGTGAAGGCGCGACGGCACCAGGAAGTCGCGTGCGCCCTCGGGGCTCGAGGCGGTCAGGATCGGCGTCTGAAACTCGAAAAACCCGCCCGCCTTCATGCGCGCGCGAAGCGAGTCAATGACTTGTCCGCGCAGCATGATGTTTTTGTGCAGCTTCTCGCGGCGCAGATCCAAGAACCGGTACTTGAGCCGCGTGTCTTCCGGATAGGGCTGATCGCCGAACACCGGCATCGGCAGTTCGCCGGCCGGACCCAAAACCTCGATCTCGCGCACATAGACCTCGACAAGGCCCGTCGCCATCTCGGGGTTTTCCGTGCCAGGCGGGCGCTTGCGCACCGTCCCGTCGAGCCGGATGACGAATTCGGAGCGCAGCTTTTCCGCTTGGCGGAACGCGGGCGAGTCCGGATCGACCACGCATTGGGTGACGCCGTAATGGTCGCGCAGGTCGATGAACAGCAGGCCGCCGTGGTCGCGGATCCGATGGCACCAGCCAGACAGGCGGACCGGCTCGCCGTCCTGGTCAAGGCCGAGGCCGCCGCAGGTGTGCGTGCGATAGCGATGCATGATTGTCGGCCTACGTCAGTAAGGTTGAGCGCGAGGAAGGGCTGCCTAGCGGAAAACGCAGCAGCGGGAAAGGTGGGAAGCTGAACGCCGGTCGGCGGAGATAGCCGGCCAGCGGTCGCCGCCGTTCGCGGCGAAACGGCTGGGTCAGCGGCTGTCGCCGTCGACGCTGCGTGACGGGGCCGGTTTCGACATGCGGGACAACCGCCCCATTTCATACCACTTGGCCGCCTCCGGCGAGTTCCCCGGCACGCCGCTTTCGAGGAGTTCCGCCAAGATGGAACATCGCGTCCTGGCGGCCTCCGGCCGCCGCTCGTTCGTACCACGCGAACGCCTCGACGGAGTTGTGGACACGCTCGTAGAGCGCTCCCAGCCGCAACATGGCGTCGGTGGAGCCATTGGCGGCGGCCTGTCGGTACGCCGTGATCGCCTTCGCGAAGTCCTGAGCCACGGGGCCGCGTCCGCTCTCGTAAAGCGCGCCGAGCCGGTACATTGCCTGCGCGTTATTGGCCGCGTTCGCCGCCTCCCCATACCAGGTGAGCGCGGCGGCGGGGTCCTCCGGCCCGCCGAGCCCGCGCTCGGCCATCGCGCCAAAACGCACCATCGCGTCCGCGTGGCCGTTCTGGGCAGCCTTCATGTACCAGTCGCGCGCCTCGGTCATGTTCTTGGGGGCGCCGCCGCGCCCATCGTAATAGAGCTCGCCGAGACGAAACATGGCGTCCGAGTTCCCGTTGTCGGCCGCTTTCTTGAACCACGCGATTCCCTCATTGGCGTTTGTGGACGCGACAAGTCCCGCCTCGTAGAGCTTGCCGAGGTTGTTCATGGCGTCGGCGCTTCCCTTGTCGGCTGCGCTTTGGTACCATCTGCGCGCCTCGTCTGCGTTTGGCGCCAGACCGGGCGCGCCGCTTTCATAGAGGGCGCCGAGGTTATCCATGGCATCCTGGTCGCCGGCTTCTTTGGCGGCCTTTTCGAGCTATCGGCGCGCCTCGCCGCCATCTTTCGCGACGCCCCAGCCATTCCGGTATGCGACGCCGACATAGCGGACATACAGCTTGTAGCCGTCTTTCACGGCCGTCTTGAACATCTCGAACGCGTTGTGTTGCGCCCCTTCATTCATTTGGTATTGCACCTGCGCAATGATCGCGGTCGCCTTGGTTAAATAGGTCTCGGCCATCTCGCGCTGCTTTTTGGCGTTCCAAAAGAAGAAACCCGCCACCAGCGCCAGACCAGCCATGAAGACCGCCATGACGTTTCGGATGGTCGCCAGCGCCGCGCGCCTTCGCTGCTCCTCCTGCTTCTGCTTCACTGCCGCTTCGGCCTCGCGCAGCGCCGCCTCGCGCTGCCGCTGGGCCTCGGCCATCGTTTCGAGCTGCTGGCGCTCGGCGCTCGAGCGGGCTTCGGCCTCCTGTTCGCTCGCGTGGATGAAATCGAGCTGAACGGCGGTTGGCTCCGGCGCGGTGCGGGGACGGCGCGCGACCCAGTCTTTCGCCGCGGCGATGTCCGCGCCGGTCAGCAGGCGGTTCGCGGGGCGGCCGCCGTCGACCCATTCGGTCGCGCGCGTCAGGTAGCGCGTGTGCTCGCGCAGCCAGTCGAAATCGGTGTTGAGCGATTCGACGAGACCCTTGAGTCCCATGCCGAACCCCGATCCCGGCGCCGCGGGCTCGCCGTAGAAGAAGACAAAGTTGAGCGCCTGGAGTCTTGCCGGCGGGTTCGCCCCGGCGAGCGGGCGGCAGACGACGGGCAGAATGCGCTTGCCGAGGCGCCTCGACTTGTCGACCTCCCATGCGCAGACTGCCGATGTCGCGGAGTTGGGGGACAGGACGAACACGATCGTATCGGACTGACCGATCAGTGCGCCGAGCCGCAGCTTCCAGTCTTCGCCGGCCGAAATGTCATGCCGGTCGAGCACGCAGTCGAAGCCGCAAATGGTGAGCGCCGCGTTCAGCTGATCGGCGAAGTCGAGGTCGTGACGGCTGTAGGAAATGAAGACGCGCAGACGGATCTTGTCGCTCGCCCTGCGGCCGCCGGCCGGCTTCGCGGCGTCGGGCTTCGGAGAATCTGGGCGGAGAGCGATGTCGGTCACACGTTTTCCTCCAAACCGCTGAGACTGCCGATCGTGCCGTTTGCGGCCGCAATTCTCGACGCGCTTCCATGGGACTTGCGCGAGCGCCCGAGCGCTCGAGACGCAACGCGAGGGAGCCTTGCTGTCGACGTGGAGCGTCAGACAACATATCCTTCCAGCCGCCCCTTTGCGAACCGGAGTTCGCCCCCATGTCCGCTTCCCCTGCCCCCGCAGTTCCGCCCCTCATCCGCCTCGAGCAGGATCCGGGCGTCGTCACCTTGACGCTGACCGCGCCACAGAGTTGCAACGCCCTGAGCCTTGCCATGCTCGATACGCTGATCATCGCCTTCACCGAAATCGCCAAGGACGAAAAGGCGCGCGCCGTGGTGGTCGCCGGCGAGGGTCCGGCGCTGAGCGCCGGGCACGACCTCAGAGAGATTTCAGGCTCATCGCAACGACCCGGACCGCGGCCAAGCCTTCAACGAGCGGATCATGGCGCGTTGCGCGACCTTGATGCAGTCGATCGTCGCGCTGCCGAAGCCGGTGATCGCTGCGGTCGAGGGCGTCGCGACGGCGGCGGGATGCCAGCTCGTCGCTTCATGCGATCTGGTGATCGCGAGCGAAGCCGCCCGGTTCGCTCTTCCCGGAATCAACATCGGCCTCTTTTGCTCGTCGCCGTTGGTTGCGATCGGCCGAACCGTGTCGCGCAAACGCGCCATGGAGATGGCGCTGACCGGGAAATTGTTCAGCGCCGCCGAGGCGGAGCGGTTCGGGCTGGTCAATCGCGTCGTCCCTCCGGGCCAGGCGCTGACCGAGGCGCAAGCTCTGGCCGGAGAACTCGCCACGCGCTCGGGCCCGACGCTCGCCATCGGCAAGCGCGCCTTCTACGAACAGATCGAACAGCCGCTCGACGTCGCCTATGCGCTCGCCGCGAAGGCGATGGTCGACAATCTCGCTGAACGCGACTCCGCGGAAGGAATTGCAGCCTTCCTCGAGAAGCGCCAGCCGCAATGGGGCGCCTGACATGCCCCGCGTCGACCGCCTCGACGACGAAGCGATCGGCGAAACTCTCCGGACTGTCCGCACCATCGCCGTCGTCGGCGCTTCTCCCAATCCGGCGCGACCGTCCAACGAGGTGTTGGGCATCCTCACCGGCCGCGGCTACGAGACCTTTCCGGTCAATCCCGGTCACGCCGGCGCGCTGATCCGCGGCCGTCCGGTCAGCGCCCGGATGGCCGACATCCGCGTCCCGATCGACATGGTCGACGTGTTCCGAAACCCGGCCGCCATCAGCGGCGTCGTCGATGAGGCTCTGCGGCTCGATCCTCTGCCGCGGGTGATCTGGATGCAGCTTGGCGTGATCGACGAAGACGCGGCCCGGCGCGCTCGCGCCAGAGGCGTGACGGTCGTCATGAACCGGTGCCCGGCGATCGAATTGCGTCGGCTGTTTCCCCAGGGGTTCGTGCGCGCGACCGGAGATTGACGAGACTTATTGGTCCGAGCCGCTGCATCGGAAACCTCCTCGACGATCGGTCGCAGCGGCGAAAGGGAGGTCTCACGTTAACTTTTTTCTGGCGGCCCGCAAAAATGTGGGGTATAGACTTTGGTATAGGCCGGCCGCCCTGCGGAGGGCGACGTCGGGAGGTTGAGCGTCCGCCGCGAGGGGGAGGCGTCGGGTGCAATATTACGACTTCGAAGTGCTCCAGGGCGACGACGTCATCGCTGCCGAGACGTCGGTCGCGCTCGACAGCTCGAGAGCGGCGTGGCCGAAAATCATCGACATGGCGAAGGCGCTGGAGCTGCCCGGCTGCCGGATCCGCGTGCGCGAGCAAGCCGGCGGCACCATTATCCTGATCGGCGTAGCCGCCGCCCGCCAATATTCGTCTCTCGCCTTTTGACCACAGCGCGCCATCGGGCAGGCGAAGGGCGAACTCAGTTCCCGGCCTTCGGCCGGGATCGCAGGAGCATCCCGAACAAATCGCGCGGATCGTCCGGGTCGGCGAGCAGGTCGAGATTAACATATTGGCCGGTCGATGGGAGCTGGTCGCGAATGTAGCGCAAGGCGGAAAAGTCCTCGATGGCGAAGCCGACGCCGTCGAACAGGGTGATCTGCAGCGCGTCGCGACGGCCCGGCGCTATCCCCGCCAGCACCTGCCAGAGCTCGGTCACTGGATAATCCTTGTCGAGTTGCTGGATCTCCCCCTCGATCCGCGTCTGCGGCGCGTATTCGACGAAAATGTCGGACCTCAGCAGGATGTCGCGGGCAAGCTCGGTCTTGCCCGGGCAGTCGCCGCCAATCGCATTGATGTGCACCCCGGCGCCGATCATGTTGTCGGTCAGGATCGTGGCGAAGCGCTTGTCGGCGGTGCAGGTGGTGACGATTTCCGCCCCGAGGATCGCCTCTTCGTTCGAGTGGCACGGGACTGCGCCGATCCCCTGCCCCGTCAGGTTGGCGACCGCCTTCCGCGTCGCCGCCGGATCGATGTCGTAGATCCGAACCGTCTCGACGCCGCATAGCGCCTTGAACGCCAAAGCCTGGAATTCGCATTGCGCACCGGCGCCGATGATCGCCATGGTACGCGCGCCCGGCGGCGCGAGATATTTTGCGGCAAGCGCCGAGGTCGCCGCGGTGCGCAAGGCGGTCAGGATCGTCATCTCGGAGATCAGCATCGGATATCCACTGTCGACATGCGACAGCACGCCGAAGGCGGTCACGGTCTGGCGCCCCTCGGCGGCGTTCTTCGGATGACCGTTGACATATTTGAAGCCGTAGGTGGCGCCGTCGCTGGTCGGCATCAGCTCGATCACCCCTTCGGCCGAATGGGCGGCGATTCGCGGCGTCTTGTCGAACACTTGCCAGCGCCGGAAATCTTCTTCGATGTAGGTTGACAGCTCGGAGATCATCCGCTCGACGCCGATCTCCCAGACGATCCGCATCATGTGGTCGACGCTGACGAAGGGAACGAGGCTCAGAATTCCTGGCGCCGGCGCGCTCATGGCTTTCTCCTTTGCTGCGGCCGCCTTTCGCCCCGGTACGGTATATAGCAATCGCGCGACTTGCCGAACCGGCGTCCGCCTTCTACCGTCGGTTCTTTGCTCATCGCAGCAATCGTCCTTGCGTTGGGAGCCGCCGACATGAACGCCCCGCTAAAAAACTCCATCGCCGCCATGATCCCGGAGCTCACCGAATGGCGGCGCGATTTTCATCGTCACCCCGAGCTGACCTACGATCTGCCGCGCACCTCGCGCATCGTCGCCGAGCGCCTGAAGGCGTTCGGCTTCGACGAGGTCGTCGAGGGCGTCGGCAAGACCGGCGTCCTCGGCGTCCTGCACGGCGCGACGGGCGCCTCGCAAGAGGCGGCCAAGCGCGTCCTGCTTCGCGCCGACATGGACGCCCTGCCGATCCACGAGGCGAGCGGCGCCGAATATTCCTCAGCCTCGCCCGGCCGCATGCATGCCTGCGGCCATGACGGGCACACGACGATGCTGCTCGGCGCGGCGCGCTGGCTCGCCGAGACCCGCGAATTCGACGGCACGCTCGTCTTCTGCTTCCAGCCGGCGGAGGAAGGCGGCGCGGGCGCGCAGGCGATGATCGACGACGGGATGCTCGAGCGTTTCCCGGTCAAGGGCGCCTACGCCGTGCACAACTGGCCGGGAATGCCGGTCGGGCAATTCGGGGTGGTGCGCGGAGCCGCGATGGCCGCAACGGAGGGATTCGTCATTACGGTCGAGGGCGTCGGCGGCCATGCGGCCTTTCCTCATTTCGCGCGCGATCCGATCGTCGCCGCGAGCCATATCGTGGCGGCGGTCCAGACGATCGTGTCGCGCGTCGTCGACCCGCTCGACAGCGCCGTGGTGTCGATCACCGCGATCCACGGCGGCGAGGCCTTCAACGTGATCCCGGACAAGGTCGAAATGAAGTGCAACATCCGCACCTTCTCCGACAGCGTGTCGAAGACCATTGAAACGGAACTCAGGCGCATCTGCGCGGCGACCGCCGAGGCGCTCGGCGCACGGGCGCGCCTTGAGCGAAGAGCCGGCGTCCCCTACCCGCCGACCGTCAACCACCCGGCCGAGACCGAGCTTGCGCTTGCCGCCATGCGCGCCGTCGCCGGGCCCGAGCGGGTTCGCGACGATCTCAAGCCGGTGATGGGCGCGGAGGATTTCGCCTTCGTGCTCAGAAAGGTTCCCGGCGCCTATGTGTTCGTCGGCAACGGCGACACGGCCGGGCTTCACAATCCGAAATACGACTTCAACGACGCGGCGCTTTCCCACGGCGTCGCCTACTGGATCGAACTGGCGCAGCGGGCGCTGCCCGCTTGACCTTCACTTGGCTCGGACGAGGCGGGGGCCACGCTCTGTCCTCGGTCGACGATTTTCGGTCAAGCCGAAGCCGTCTTAATTTCAAAACGCTTCCCATCGGACGAAACTGCTCGCGCGGTAGGGGAGCCGAGAGGGTGCGCCAGGCGTCGAAAGGCGGGGGGCCACGCGAAGACCAGAGCCTGTCTCAAGATCTTGGGGTTCAAGGCCCCCTTACGAGCCAGGAGCTTTCGATGCCCGAGAAGCCCCTCGGCCCCTTGCGGCCGAGCATGATCGACGACATGACCGCGCGCCGGTTCACTGAACACGCCCGGAGGGACGACGTTCGGGCGGTGAGCAACTTCGCGGCATTCCTCGGCCCAGAGCGCCCTCGTCGCGGCCGACTTTGCAAACAATGGCTTGACTGACGCGGCAAGGCGACGTCCAACCGCATGAGAGCGTCCGCTTGCACCGCGATGCAAAAATAATTTGGGAGGACGACCGAATGCAATTCTACCTCAACGGCTACACTCCGGGGGATCCCGACATCCAAGCGGCCGCCCCCGGCGCCGAGGCGCGCCCGGCGACCCTGCCCGACACCACGGACGTTCTCATCGTCGGCGCCGGCCCGGCCGGGATGCTGCTGGCCGCGCAGCTCTCGGTCTTCCCCGGCATCGGGACACGCATCGTCGATCGTCGCGAGGGTCCTCTGCAGGTCGGTCAAGCGGACGGGGTCGCCTGCCGCACGGTCGAGATGTTCGACGCCTTCGGCCTGAGCGGGAAACTGATCCGCGAAGCCTACTGGGTGAACGAGACGGTCTTCTGGCGTCCGTCGCCCGAAGATCGATCGAAAATCGTCCGAACCGGGCGGGTGCAGGATACCGCTGACGACCTGTCCGAATTTCCGCACCTGATCGTCAATCAAGCGCGCCTGCTGGGCTACCTCGAAGACTACATGCACAGATCGCCGTCGCGGCTTGTCGCCGATTACGGCTGGGAGTTCGTTACCCTGACGGTCGAGCCCGCGGGCGCCAACCCCGTGATTGTCACCCTGGAGAACGCGAAGACCCGGGAGGAGAAGAAGGTCCGCGCGAAATATGTTGTCGGATGCGATGGCGCGCGCAGCCGCGTGCGGGACGCAATCGGCGCCGTGCCGCGCGGCGACTTCGCCAACCACGCCTGGGGCGTCGTCGACATGCTCGCCGACACCGACTTCCCGGACATCCGGCTGAAGGCGGCGATCCAATCGGCGGACGAAGGGAACATCCTGCTCATCCCGCGTGAGGGCGGCTACATGGTGCGGCTCTATGTCGATCTCGGCGAGATCGACCCGGCGAACCGCGAAGCGCTCCGGCTCATCACGCAGGAACACGTCATTCTGACCGCGCAACGGGTGCTCCGGCCGTACCGGCTCGACGTGCGCAGCGTGGCCTGGTTCGCCGTCTATCAGGTGGGCCAGCGCGTCACCGACCGTTTCGACGACGTCACGGCAGACGAGGCAGCGTCCCGCCTGCCGCGCGTGTTCATTGCCGGCGATGCGTGCCACACGCACAGCGCCAAAGCCGGCCAAGGCATGAACGTATCCATGCAGGACACCTACAACCTCGGCTGGAAACTCGCCTCTGTCCTCGAAGGGCGCGCCAAGCCGGACCTGCTTCGCACCTACACCGTCGAGCGTCACGCGATCGCGCAGGGCCTCATCGACTTCGACAAGGAATGGTCGAAGATCATGGCCTCGCCGCCGAAGAATCCGAGACCACCCGGAACGCGGGGGCGTCGATCCCGCGGAACTTCAGGCCTATTTCGTGATGTCGGGCCGCTATACCGCCGGCGTCGGAACGCATTACCCGCCGGCGACCTACCTGACCGCCGAAGCAACGCACCAAGCGCTGGCCGAGGGCTACACGATCGGCATGCGCTTCCACTCGGCGCTGGTCGTGCGCCTTGCCGACGCCAAGCCGGTGCAACTCGGCCACGCGGCCCGGGCCGACGGAGCGTGGCGCATCTACGCCTTTGCCGACGCGAGCGCAGAAAGGCTGCGCGCGCTCATGGATCGCCTCGCGCGATCGGAGCGCTCGCCGATCCGGCGGTTCACCCCGCGCGGGGCGGACATCGACAGCGTCATCGACGTCCGCGGGATCTTCCAGCAAGGGCATCGCGACCTCAAGGTCGAGGAGCTGCCGTCGATGCTCCTGCCGCGCAAAGGCCGGTTCGGGTTGGTCGACTATGAGAAGGCCTACACGCCCGCCCTGAAGAACGGCCCGGATATCTTCGACCTGCGCGGCATCGACCGCGAGAGGGGAGCGATGATCGTCGTCCGTCCGGACCAGCACGTCGCCAATGTGCTGCCGCTCGACGCATACGACGCGCTCGCCGACTTCTTCGGGCAGTTCATGCTCGACCAGCGATGAGTGCGACGCGGCGCAGGAAACCACGGCCCGGCGACGCGAGCGCGATTGGCCAGGACGGCGCTCCGGCGGGATGCTGGCAGAGGTCCTGGAGGTGAACTCAGTCGTCAGGAGCGAGCTTCTTCAGATCGTCCCCTTTGAGCGTCGATTTCAGGATGCCGCGCCAGACCTGTTTGGCTTGCGATGGAGAAATGACTTCATCGCCGCCCCTCAGCGGAAAGACGAGGGTGTAGGGGTTCGTTATCTGGCGAGTGGTGGATGTCCAATCGACGATCGTGAATGTGTTCAACGCGGCGTCGACCGCCGCCGAAGCCGTCGTGACTTCGATATTGGACGATTTTTTGGTTCCCTCGCGAATAGCCGCAACGGCCCTATCGATCCTGTCCGGATCGCCCTGAAGCGTGAAATGGACGATGTCGTTGGCGTCGTTCTTCGCGACGCCGGAGAGGTTGTACTCGATGGCCTGTTTCATCACCATGGCGCGAAAACCGACGTGCTGGTCATTGCCGGTGACGGTCGCCGAAATGGCCTGTTTGTGTTGCATCGTTGCGCTGGCCGCGGATGTCGAGAACCCGATCAATATAACGAAAATGCTGCAGCAACGCATCGTCATAGACCTCCGGCTTCGATGGAACTCCCTACCACCCTCGTCCTAAGCTTGTCGAAGCCTCGTCCTGAGCTTGTCGAAGGACGCTCCAGCCTGCGCAAACCGCGCTAAATCTCAAATTCGACGCCGATTTCCATAATCTGCGCGCCCGGGATTTTGAAATAGGCGCCGGGCCGCTGGGCGTTGTGATGCATGAACGCGAAGATCGCCTCGCGCCAGCGGCTGAGCTCGAGTTGCCGTCCGGACGGGACGATCGTTTCGTGGCCGGTGTAGTAGATCGCCCGGCTGAGATCGAATTTCGCGATTTTGCCGTGCGCCATCGCTTCGGCCAGCCCTTCGGGGACGTTCGGCTGCTCCATGAAGCCGAAGCGCAGTTCGGCGCGGGCGAGTCCCTCGCCGATCGGAGCGACCTCGATTCGATCCCCTTCGGGCGCCCGCGGCGCCTCGGTCGTCATCACCGCGACGAGGAGCACATTTTCGGACAGCACGCGATTGCATTTGACGTTGTGCGAAAGCGCGAGCGGGACACCCTTGGTCATCCGTCCGAGGACGATCGCCGTGCCGGGGAGGCGGAGCGGCGGGTCGCGGCGGAGATTTTCGAGGAACTCCTGCGAGCGCTCCCGAACCTCCAGCCGGACCTTGTCCATGACCTCCTCGCCCTTGCGCCATGTCAGCATCAGGAAGGCGATGACCGCGGCGATCGCCAGGGGGAACCAGCCGCCGTCCAACAGCTTTGTCGAAGTCGACGCGAGGAACACCAGGTCGACGACCAGAAAACCGGCGTTGACCGCATAGACGAGGTAGCGATGGAACTTCCAATGAAGCGCCACGAACGTGGCCATCAGCGTGGTGATCGCCATCAGCAGGGAGACCGCGACGCCATAGGCGCCGGCAAGCGCGTCGGACGAGCCGAAGCCGACGACGGCGATGATGGCGCCGGCTCCGAGCGCCCAGTTGACGAAGGGAATATAGATCTGGCCGATTTCGCGGCCCTCTGTGTGGACGACGTTCATGCGGGGCAGAAAGCCGAGATTGATGGCCTGCTGGGTCAAGGAAAAGGCGCCGGAGATGATCGACTGCGAGGCGATGACGGTCGCGACGGTCGCCAGAACCACGAGCGGGTAATGCGACCATTCCGGCCCGAGCTGATAAAACGGGTTGTCGATTGCGCCTGGATCGGCGAGGAGCAGGCCGCCCTGACCGAAATAATTGAGGGTCAGGGCCGGCAGGGCGACGCCGAACCAGGCGACGCGGATCGGAAGCGGGCCGAAATGGCCCATGTCGGCGTAAAACGCCTCGCCGCCGGTCACCGCCAGAAATGCGCCGCCGATCACGACAAAGGCCAACGGCCCCGCATGCCAAAGATAGGACGCGGCCGCTAAGGGACTGAGGGCCGCGAGCACGGCTGGCGCCTTCAAGATCCCGACGACGCCGAGCGCGCCTGCAACGAGGAACCAGATCAGCATCACCGGTCCGAATATGCCGCCGATCCATGAGGTTCCGTTGCGCTGGATGAGAAACAGCGAGGCGAGGATGACGACCGTCAAGGGAACGACGGCATGCTCCATGTGAGGCGCATAAAGCTTCAGCCCCTCGATCGCGCTCAGGACCGAAATCGCCGGGGTGATCGTGCCGTCGCCGTAGAGCAAGGTGGCTCCGACGAGGCCGATCAAGACCAGGGCGGCGCGCCACTTGTTGCGCTTGGCGCGGCGCGGGCTGACCAGGGCGAGCAGCGCCAGGATGCCTCCCTCGCCGTGATTGTCGGCGCGCATGATGAGGATCGCGTATTTGATCGAGATGACGACGATCAACGACCAGAAGATCAGGGACACCACGCCGAGGATCGCCTCCGGCGACGCCTGACCGGCGGGGCTGGCGGACTTCACCGTGACGCTGAGGGTGTAGAGGGGGCTGGTGCCGATGTCGCCGAAGACGATTCCCATGCACGCGAGCGCCGCGGGCGCCAAAGGACGTCCCGTTCCCTCCCGGCGCTTTGCGCCGGCCCTCGCGGTCGCACTCATGTCGAGCGGCCTTGGTTGAACGGTCGAACGCTACCCTACGCGGGGCTCGCGGTAAACGGCGCCAGGGGTCTCAGGATGGCGAATAGCTGCCTGTTTGCTCCCCGCGGTCGCGTGTTGTATCGGTTAGCGGCTGACCCTGTCGTCGTAGGTGACCTCGTGATCCGCTGGCTCGCCGCACTGCCGTTTCTCGGCATGCTGATCGGCCCCGTTTTTCTCAATCGGGCGCAGCCGCTGGTGCTGGGTATGCCGCTGCTGCTCGCCTGGCTGGTGATGTGGGTGGTGCTCACCTCGGTCATCATGGCGGTGATTTACGCCCTGGATCCAGCAAACCGCGAGGATGCCGGAAGAGGCGGCGGAGGGTGAACGCGGCGCTCCTGATCATCTTTGCATTCGCGGCGCTGGCGCTGGGGCTCGGGCTGCGGGCCGCGCACGGCAAGGACATGGACCTCGAGCAGTGGACCGTGGGCGGTCGCGGCTTCGGAACGATCTTTGTGTTCCTACTGATGGCCGGAGAAATCTATACGACCTTCACTTTCCTCGGCGGCAGCGGCTGGGCCTACGGCAAGGGCGCGCCGACCTATTACATCCTCTGCTACGGCAGTCTTGCGTTCATCCTGTCGTACTGGCTGCTGCCTCCGATCTGGCGATACGCACGGGCCCACCGTCTGATTTCCCAACCGCACTATTTCAGGCACAGGTACGACAGCCCCGTCCTGGGCGGACTGGTCGCGCTCGTGGGGATCGTGGCGCTGATCCCTTACATGGTCCTGCAACTCAAGGGGCTCGGCATCATCGTCTCGACGAGCTCCTACGGGTCGATCTCGCCCAATGTCGCGATCTGGATCGGCGCGGCGATCGTCACGGCCTACGTGATGGTGTCCGGCGTGCACGGCTCCGCGTGGAACGCGGTCATCAAGGATACGATGATCCTCATGGTCGTTCTCTTCCTGGGCATCTACCTGCCGGTTCACCTCTACGGCGGATACGGCGCGATGTTCAGTGCGATCGACGAGGCGAAGCCGGGCTTCCTGGCGCTTCCCGGACGCGGCCAAAGTGTTCTGTGGTTCAGTTCAAGCGTGCTGCTCTCCGCGCTCGGCTTCTACATGTGGCCGCATGCGTTCGGCGCGCTCTACACGGCGCGAGACGAAAGCGTGTTCCGGAAAAACGCGATCGTCATGCCGCTCTACCAGCTCATCCTGCTGTTCGTGTTCTTCGTCGGATTCGCTGCCGTCCTGAAGGTTCCCGGGCTCAAGGGCGGCGAAGTGGATCTGGCCCTGTTCCGAATCTCGATCCAGACTTTCGATCCGTGGTTCGTGGGCGTCATCGGCGGCGCCGGCGTTTTGACCGCGCTGGTTCCAGGCTCGTTGATCCTGATGGCCGCCGCGACGCTGTTCGCCAACGATCTCCTGGCGCCGCTGACCGGAATCACCAATCCCGATCGCATCGCGCTGATCGCACGCGCCTCCGTTCCGATCTGGGCGCTCGTGGCGGTCGGGTTCGCGATCGGCGGCAGCCAGACCATCGTGGCGCTGCTGCTTATGGGCTATGCCTTCGTCACCCAGCTCTTTCCCGCGTTGATCGCAAGCCTGATGCCGCGCAATCCGGTCAGCAGCGCCGGCGCCTTCGCTGGCGTCGCCGCCGGCGTCGGCATGGTGACGCTGACGACGACGCAGCACCTAACTTTGACGAAGCTGCTGCCGTTTTTGCCGCCAGCTCTCGACGACGTGAACATCGGCATCGCTGCGCTGGTTCTCAACATCGTCGTGCTCGGCGTCGTCAGCGCCGTTCTGCGCCGGCCGCGGCTCGACGACGGTGCGGCCCGCCGGTCGCTCGGCCCGGTAATACGGATTCCGGCTCAATGCCCCGCGCGAGACGCGGCTTCTGCTCGTTTTCACGGTCCGATGCGATCCGAGCGCGGCTTCGCTGACCCGCGACCGGCGGCGGCCTTCAGGGGAGCCTCGAGTCCTCCAGCGGAGCCGGCGCGCTCGCCTCCCGTACAAGCCAATCGCGAACCTTCGCGACCTTTTTCAAGCGCAGGGCCTGTTTCGTCGCGACGAGATAGTAGGCCCCGCCCCGGACGCGCTCGAAAGGGGAAAGCTCGATCAGGCGGCGGCTCGCGACATACGGATCGACGAGCGGATGAATTCCGGGCGCGAGGCCCAGTCCCGATGCGGCCGCCTCATACATCGCCTGGATCCCGTCGAACGTCAAAGATGGGCTGGGGCCAGGCGCGGCGCGCGGCCAGAGCCACGATTGGCCGGACAAGCCGACCAAACGAAAGGAAAGTGCGTCGTTGACGGAGTCGGGCGGCGCCCGACCGTCGGCCAGTCGCGGCGCGCTGACCACCGATATCTCGACCGGCAGCAGCATTTCTGCGGTCATCTGCGCCGTCGGCCGGGCGTCGAAAAAGATCCCGAGATCGGCGCCTCCCGCGAGAAACGCCTCGATCGTCAGATCGGACCGGAAGTCCAGCGCGACGTCCTTCGGCAGGCGCGGCAGGCGCGGGGCGAGCCACAGCCCGGCGAGCGATCGCGACACGCGAAGGCGAACGGGGCTTTTGGGATCGACGCTCGGTTGAAGCGCGGCCTTGACCTCATCGACGGCCGGGCCGATCCGCGCCGCCAGCTCCCGCCCCGCCGCGGTGAGAGCGACGCCCCCTGGCCTTCGCTCGAAGAGCGATGTCTCCGAATGGCGTTCGAGCGCCTGGATGCGGCGGGTAATCGCCGGCGCGCTGAGACACAGTTTTTCGGCCGCGGATCTGAAGCTGCCGCTCTCGGCGGCGGCCAGAAACGCCTCGATGGTCGGTAAGGTCGGCGCCCGTCGCATGGCGTGCTCACGAATTCCGGAACGTTGCCAAGAATTCAATCAGGCCTGACGGAAATGCAACCCCGATGTCCGCTCGACCATTTAGCCTTGCGCCATGCGCGATTTCGATTTTCTGACCGATCAGGCCAATTTCCTTCGAACGCGGTGGACCGAAGCGCCGCGCCTTCGCTCGCCGCCGAACGGCGTCGTGGTCGAGCTCGAGCGCTTCGCGCTGACCGCCAACAACCTGACCTACGCCAAGCTTGGCAGCGCTCTTGGCTACTGGCGTTACTTTCCGGCGCCGCAAGGGTGGGGCCGCGTGCCGGTCTGGGGCGTCGGCCGGGTGGCCGAATCGTCCGCCGAAGGGCCTCGCCGAGGGTGATCGCGTTTATGGATTGCTTCCCATCTCGCTGCGGCCTGTCGCCCGCATTCAGCGGGCCATTCGGCTTCATCGACGCCGCCCCGCATCGCGCCGACTTGCCGCGCACCTACAACGAGTACCGCCTGATCGATCGCGACCCGAATATCGATAAGCGCGACGCGGACGCTTTCCTGGCCCTTCGCCCGCTCTTCATTCTCGGCTTCTTCCTCGCCGAACGGCTCGCCGAGGGGGCGTTCTTCGGCGCTCGGCGGGTGATCGTTTCGAGCGCCTCCAGCAAGGCGGCGGCCGCGCTCGCGCATCAGCTCGGCGCCCGGGTCGAGAAGTTCGGATTGACGAGCGAGCGCAATCTCGCCGCCGTCGCGGACACGGGCCTCTTCGACAGGGCGCTCGCCTATTCCGCGATCGCCGACGACCAGGGGCTGGCCGCGCATCCCGCTGTGTTCGTCGACATCGCCGGCGACCCGGCGATCGCCGATCGCCTAACGCGCAGGTTGGGCTCCGCGCTCGTTCGCACCCTGAGCGTCGGCGCGACCCGCGGCGACGCCGCCCAATTCCGATCTTCTCCGGACCGCGGCGCCGAAGGCGATACCGAATTCTTCTTTGCTCCGGCGCACATCCTTCGCTTCAGGGAACAATGGGGCGCTCCTGTGTTGCGCGAGCGTCTCGCGGAAGCCTGGGAGCGCTTCGTCGGGACAGTCAGAGAAAGGCTGACATTCCGGGTCTATTCGGGTCGAGCCGACATTGCCGGGGCATACGATCAGGTCGCTCGCGGCGACGCGCCGGCTGACGCCGTCGCGATCCTGACCGCGCCAAATCTCGAATAGGGCGGGAGACCATGACGGCGATCGATCTGCGTCAGGAGCTCGAACGCGTGAACGCCTCCGCCTCGTTCAATCGTTGGGCGGAATTTTCGGTCGAGTCGGCCGGCGCCGGCCGTTGCGCGATGCGAATGCCGTGGCGACCCGAGTGCGGACAATATTCCGGGTTCCTGCACGCGGGTGTGGTCGCTGCAATTCTCGAAACGAGCTGCGGCTTCGCAGCGGCCTCAGAGCTCGGCGCCGTACTGACGTCGCAGATTTCCGTCTGCTATCTCGCCCCCGCCGTGGGCGAGAGTTTCCGGTCGGAGGCCACGCTGGTCAGGGGCGGCCGGCGGCAGGCCTTCGCTGAGGCTCGACTGATGGCCGTCACCGGCGGCGAGGAGAAGCTCGTCGCGACGGCGACGGCGACGGCCGTGCTGATGCGCATGCCGGACGAGCGTTGAACTGCAGCGGGGAAAAACCGATCAGGCCCTCCTGCGCCCCCCGAGCTCGATGATCTCGTTGGTGATCTCCTCCTGCCGAAGCTGGCGCGAACGGGCGACAAGCTCGTCGAGCATCTTTGCTACGTTCGATTTTGCCGCGGTCATGGCGCGCATGCGCGCGTCGTTCTCGGCCGCGAGCGACAGCGTCAGCGCTTCGCAGAGCTCGGCGAACACGTATTCCTGGGCGAGTTGCAGGAGCAGGATCTGCGGCGGCATGGAGATGATCGGCGGCGACGGATTTTTCGCGGGCGGAAAGCGGGCGAAGTCAAAGGGGGCGAGCGAGCGGTCGACCACATGGACCTCGCCGAGCGACGGCGCGGCATGGACCACATTGACGTGGCCCGCGCGGCCCAAGCCGAGCCGCGCGTAGAGCTGCTCGGTCACCCGGTCGGCGAGCGCGCCCACCTCGTCGATATGGGCGACCATCGGCGCGCTCCAGCCGACCGCAAGTCCGCGCTCCTCGGCGGCCATCAGGCCGCGGCCGCCGAGCAGCATGAGTTCGCAGCCCGGCCCGCCGTCCGTCTTCAGGATGCGCTCGGCCGTGTCGAGGACCCGTTTGTTGAACGCGCCGGCGAAGCCCTGCTCGGCGCAGAGCGCGATGACGAGATGGCCGTCGCGCCGGTCGCCGGGCCCGCGCGCCACGGCGCCGTCGTCGGCCAGAGCGAGCGCCTGGCCGATCGCGGCTCCGACCGTCGCCGCATAGGCCCGGACCCCCTCGACTCGCGCGCGCGCCTCGCGGGCGCGCGCAGCCGCGATGCCGCGCATCGCCCCGATCACCGACGACAGCTGGCGAACAGAGCGAATGCGTGCGACGACGTCGCTCAGCCGCTCCGTCATGCGGGCGAACCCGCGGTCAGGAGCGCCCGGACCGCCTTGACCAGCTTCGTCCGGTCCGCGTCGTCGCAGGCCCCGCTCTTCGTCACCGAGGCGACCACGTCGGGCGCCAGCGCGTCGAGCTGCGCCGCAGTTCTGGCGCGCGCCTCTCCGACCCGGCCGACCGGAGCGAAGTCGAATACGCCGTCGGACAGGGCTGACAGCAGCGCGACCTGATCGACGAGGCGCAGCGTGGCGAGGCGCGGCTGGGCGATGAGCGCCCGGATGCGCTCGCCGCGGGCGATCGTCGCCTTGACGCGGGTGTCGGCGACGGCGCCGAAGCGGGTGAACATCTCGAGTTCGAGAAACTGGGAATAGTCGAGCCTCAGGCGCGCCGACGCGGCGCGAAGCGCCGGCGCCTGCGCCTTCCCGCCAACTCGGCTCACGCTCAGGCCGACGTCCACGGCCGGCCGCTGGTTGGCGGCAAACAGGCGCGAAGTCGAGCACGATCTGGCCGTCGGTGATCGAGATGAGGTTGGTCGGGATGAAGGCGGAGAGGTTGCCGGCGTCGGTCTCGGCGATCGGCAGCGCGGTCAGCGAGCCGCCGCCGAGTTCGGGCGCGAGCTTGGCGGCGCGCTCGAGCAGCCGCGCATGGACATAGAAGATGTCGCCGGGAAAGGCCTCGCGGCCGGGCGGCTCGCGGGTGAGCAGGGCAAGCTCGCGGTGGGTCGCGGCGTGCTTGGTGAGGTCGTCGACGACGACGAGCGCGTGGCCTCCCTTGTCACGAAAATATTCCCCGATCGTGAAGCCGGCGAAGGGCGCGATCCACTGGAGCGCGGCCGAGGACGCCGCAGAGGCGACGACGAACACGCAGCGGTCCGGCGCGCCATATTGCTTCGCGGCCTCGATCACCCGCTCGACCGCGGTCGAGCGCTGCCCGACTGCGACATAGACGCAGATCATGTCGGAGCGCTTCTGGTTGATGATCGCGTCGACGGCGATCGCCGTCTTGCCGGTGGCCCGGTCGCCGATAATGAGTTCGCGCTGGCCCCGTCCGAGAGCGAAGAGCGCATCGACGACCAGCACGCCGGTCACCACCGGCTCGGAGACGAGCGCGCGGTCGATGATCGCCGGCGCCGGCCGCTCGACGGGTTGGAAGGCCTCGGCGGCGATCGCCTCGTCGCGATCGAGCGGCCGCCCGAGAGGATCGATCACCCTCCCCAGCAGTCCGGGACCGACGGGAACGCGCGCGACCTCGCCGGTCGCCGAGACAAGCGAGCCAACGCCGATCGCCTCCGCCTCGTCGAAGATCGCAGCGTTGACCGCCTGCGCCTCGAGCGACAGCGCGTAGCCCATCCGGCCGCCGTCGAAACGCAGGAGCTCGCCGAGCCGGGCCTCCGGCAGCCCAGACACCCGCGCCACGCCGTCGGCGATCTCCTCGACTCGCCCGACCGATCGCGCCTCCGGCTTGAGGTCGACGCGCGCCAGAGCCTCGCGCTCGGCCTCGAGCCATTTGGCGCCGTCATCGATGGGCGCGGTCATGGCGGGTCAACTCCTCGACGATACGGGCAAGATCGCTGCGAAAGCTGTTGCGAACGACGGCGTGCGGCGTCTCGAGTTCGAGCCCGGCGATGAGACCGGGATCGACTGCGACCACGAAATCGAGCGGCCGGCCGAGCGCGCTTGCAAAAGCGTCGCGGCAGGACTGGGTTTCTTGAGCGGTGAGCGCCCGCGCCGCGGTCAGGCGCGGCGCCCCGGCGCCGAGCCCATCGCGGCTGATCTCGGGGAGCGAAGCAAGCGCCTTCGCCAGCCCTTCGACAAAGCCATCGACGCGGGCGGAATCGGGCAGGCGCGCAAGCAGCTTGCTCGCGATATCAACCGCGAGCCTGGCCGAGCGATCGGAGGCGGCGGCTTCCTCCGCGGTGCGTGTCCAGCGCATCTCCGTTTCCGCCGCGGCGCGCATCTGATCCACTTCCTCACGTGCAGAGGCGAGAGCAGCCGCGCGCTGGCCCTCCGCGTCTTCGGCGGCCTGGCGCAACACCTGGTCCCGAGCGGCAGCGATTCTCGCTCTCTCCCCCTCGATCGCCTCGCGCGCCGCGATCGCCTGTTTCTTCGCCGCCTCCGCGTCGGCCAAAATCTTGGCCGTCGCCGCGCGCCGCTCCTCGATGATCCCGACGACCGGACGAAAGAGAAACCTGCTCAGGATCCAGATGAGGACGAGGACATTGACCGTCTGAAGGCCGAGCGTCCACCAGTCGATCCGCATCGCCGCTAAGGCCTATCTGATGAACGGATTGGCGAACAGCACGAGCAGCGCGATGACCAGGCAGTAGATAGCCATCGTCTCGATCATCGCGAGGCCGACGAACAACGTGCGCGAGATCGTGCCCGCGGCTTCCGGCTGGCGCGCGATCGCTTCCATCGCAGAGGCCACCGCCCTGCCCTCGCCGAGGCCCGGACCGATTGCGCCGAGCCCGACGGCGAGCGCGGCGGAAAAGATGCTGACGGCTTGGATGAGGTCGTTCACCTGATCGCTCCTTGGGGGCGTGCGCCGCCGGACGCCTTGCGCCGCTCGCCCACGGCCGCGCCGATGAACACGGTTGCGAGCACGGCGAAGATGTAGGCCTGCACCGTGCCGGTCAGCAGGTCGAGCGCCATCAGCGGAATAGGCACAAGGAGTCCGGCGAGCGTTAGAATGATGCCGATTACAAAGACGCCGCTCATCACGTTGCCGAACAGGCGAACGATGAGGGAGAAGGTGCGGGTGAACTGCTCGACGACGTTGAGCGGGATCATCACCCAGGTCGGCTCGGCGTAGGTCGCGAGATAGCCGCGGATTCCGCGCGTGCGAACGCCCCAGGCGATGGTCGCGACGAACACGATAAGGGCCATCGCGGCGTCAGTCTCGATGTGGGCGGTCGGCGGCTCGACGCCGGGAAGGAGCGACGACCAGTTCGAGATGAGCGTGAACAGGAAGATCGAGCCGATCAGCGCGCGGAACGGCGCGGGATCGCTCTGCATCGTGTCGTGGATCTGGCTGTCGATGGTCGAGACGACCAGTTCCAGCGTCGCCTGAGTCTTCGACGGAACAGGGGTCAGGCGCCGCGTCGCCAGGAACGACGCGCCGGCGAGCAGCCCGATCACACCCCAGGCGACGACGACCGGCTCGGTGACCGGGACAGAGCCGATCTGGAACAGCGGTTCGAGGCTGAGCGGAGACTTCACGTGAGCTTCCTGGCGCCGCGCATGAGCAGCGCGCGCGCGACGAGAACGCCCGCCGCGGCCGCCAGCAGCGGCGACGCGCCGAGGCGCGCGATAAGAACGAGCGCCGCGGCCAGCGCGACGAAGCGCAGACTCTGGACGGCGACGCCAAGGCCGGTATGTCCGTCGCGCATCAGGACGACGCTCCACCACAGCGACCCGAAATGGGCCGCTCCCAGGCCGGCGCCTGCGACGACGGCGGCGAGGAGCGGGGCGACGTTCATTGCCGGTGCATCCATCGCCACGCGGTCCATAAGCCAGCAGCCGCGCCCAGCATGATGAGCGGAGCGGTGAAGAAGATTCCGGTTTTCAGCGTCCAGTCGAGCCAGCGGCCGACGAGGACGCCGAGCAGGATCGGGGCGACGATCGCCCAGCCCAGCACTCCGATCTGGCCGAGACGCGAGACGACGTTGGGCTCCGGATCGTCGCGGAACCTCCGATCGCGCTCTGCCGCGAGCCGCGCCGCGCTCTCGATTCTGCCGTTGCGCTTATCGAGCGGCGCGATCACGGCGCGGCCTCGCCCGAGAACGGGATGTCGCCGTCGCCGGACGCCCGTCCGGCAGAGCGCAGGAAGCGCATGAGCTGACGAAGGGCGCGCGCATGAAGCCGCAACTGCTCGACCTTGGCGCGGCGGTCGGCGTCGAGCTCGGCGGCACGCTGCGCCGCCACCTCCGCTTCGAGCCTCGCGAGGTCGTCGCCGATCGTCCCGCGCCGGCAGGCGATGGCGACGCGGTTTCCCCCACTGACCGTCATGACGCCGCCGCTCAATGCGCAGTAACGTGTCGCCTCGCTGGCGCGAGTCCAACGCACCACCGAGGGCGGCAGCACGGTCAGAAGTTCGGCGTGGCCGGGAAGAACGCCGAACGCGCCGCTCGAATCCTCGGCGCGCAGCGAACGGACGTCGTCGGCGTCGACGAGAATCGAAGCCGGCGTCGCGATCGTCAGATGCAGCGCCTCGCTCATCGGGCCGCCTCCGCCGGCCTGAGCTCGCTGCGGCGCGCCGCGTCTTCTTTCTGGCGCGCTTCCTCGAGGGAGCCCACCATGTAGAGCGAGCTCTCGCGCCAATCGTCGCACGCGCCGTCGAGGATCGCCTTGCAGCCGGCGACAGTGTCGGCGACCTTGACCGAGCAGCCGGGGACGCCGGTGAACGCTTCGGTCACCGCGAAGGGCTGGGTGAGAAATCGCTGCAGGCGGCGCGCGCGCTCGACGATCCTGCGGTCCTCGACCCCCAGTTCCTCCATGCCAAGCAGCGCAATGACGTCCTGCAGCTCGCGGTAATGCTCGATGGCGCGCCGCGTCTCGGTCGCGACCGTCACATGCTCCTCTCCGACGACCAGCGGATCGAGCAGGATCGACGACGAGGCGATCGGATCGACCGCGGGATACATGCCCTCGGCCGACATCGCCCTCGACAGCACCACCATGCTGTCGACATGGGCGGCGATGGTGGTGACCGCCGGATCGGTGAAATCGTCGGCCGGCACGTAGACCGCTTCGATGGCGGTCACCGACGCCTCGCCGACCGACGCGATCCGCTCCTGCAGCGCCGCGACCTCGTCGGCCAGCGTCGGCTGGTAGCCGACGCGCGACGGCGCGCGGCCGAGCAGGCCCGACACTTCCGAACCGGCCTGGACGAAGCGAAACACATTGTCCATCAAGAGGAGCACGTTGCGCCGCCGCTCGTCGCGAAAATATTCGGCGATCGTCATCGCCGTCATCGGAACGCGCCAGCGCGCGCCCGGCGGCTCGTTCATCTGCCCGTAGACGAGGGCCGTGCGCTCGAGCACGCCCGATTCGGTCATGTCGAGCAGCATCTCATGGCCTTCGCGCGAGCGCTCGCCGACCCCGGCGAACACCGAAATGCCCCGATAGCTCTCGACCATCGCGTGGATGAGCTCCATCACCAGCACGGTCTTGCCGACGCCGGCGCCGCCGAACATCGCCGCCTTGCCGCCTTGCGCGAGAGGGGCGAGCAGGTCGATCACCTTGACCCCCGTGGCGAAGAGCTTGGTTACGCCGCTTTGCGCCGAGAGCGCCGGCGGCTTTCGATGGATCGGCCAGCGCGGCGCGTCGGCGGCCAATGGGGGACCCCGATCGCCGACCCGCCCCAGCACGTCGAGCAGGCGCCCGAGCGTCACCTCGCCGACCGCGACGGTCACCGGTCCTCCGGCGGAGCGCGCGCGGTCGCCGCGCCTTAGGCTCGTGGTCGGTTCGAGCGCGATCGCCCGGGCCGCATGCAGATCGAGATGGGCCTGGATCTCCGCGACGACAACCCGACCATCAGAATCGAGGATCTCGACCGCAGCCTCGATCGGCGGGGGAACGCCGTCGAACGCGAGGTCGAGAACGGCGCCGCGAATCGCCACGACCCGCCCATCATATTGGCCCCCTGCATATTGGCCCGCAGCCATTGGAACCCCTCGCATCCGGCTCGCGTTCGACTTTCGCACGCCGGTTCGCCGCGGGGGAAGCAATAACAACTGGGGTTTCGTTGACTTTTTCGCGAATTGAACTATGTCAGGTGGGCCGAGAGCGAAGGAAGGCTCCGGCGCGGCGTTGGCGGTGCGCTTCGCGGCGACGCATGGTGCAATCCCGGAACGCCAGGGCCCCGCGCGAAACGATCGCGCGGTCCCCGAGGCTCCCACACCCCAGACGCGAGCGTGGCAAAGCCTCGCGATGTGAGATCAAATGAAGTTTAGCGAACTCGGCCTGAGCGAAAAAGTGCTCAACGCCGTCGAAGCGTCGGGCTACGACACCCCGACGCCCATCCAGGCGCAAGCCATTCCCTACGCCCTCGAAGGCCGCGACGTCCTCGGCATCGCCCAGACCGGCACCGGCAAGACCGCCGCCTTTACTCTGCCCATGTTATCGATGCTCGAACGGGGCCGAGCACGGGCGCGCATGCCGCGGACCCTCATTCTCGAGCCGACCCGCGAACTTGCGGCCCAGGTCGAGGAGGCCTTCTCGAAATACGGCGTCAACCACAAGCTGAACGTCGCGCTTCTGATCGGCGGCGTCTCGGACGGCGATCAGAAGGTCAAGATCGACCGCGGCGCCGATGTCGTCATCGCGACGCCCGGCCGCCTCTTGGACCTCACCGAACGCGCCGGCCTTCTCCTGACCGGCATCGAGATTCTGGTCATCGACGAAGCGGACCGCATGCTCGATATGGGCTTCATTCCCGATATCGAGCGGATCTGCAAGCTGGTGCCTTTCACCCGCCAGACGTTGTTTTTCTCGGCCACGATGCCGCCCGAAATCACCCGGCTGGTCGACACGTTCCTGCACAACCCGGTGCGCGTCGAGGTCGCCCGCGCGGCGACCACCGTCGACAACACCACTCAGACGCTGGTCCCCTCCGGCAGCGCGCCGCCCGACAAGCGTGCGACGCTTCGCCGCATCGTCCGGGGCGCGGACAACTTCAAGAACGCGATCATCTTCTGCAACCGCAAGCGGGACGTGCAGGTCGTGTACCGTTCGCTCGAGAAGCACGGCTTCTCGGTCGGCGCGCTGCATGGCGATCTCGACCAGCGGGCGCGCATGGCCGCGCTCGACGCGTTCCGCAACGACCAGGTGCAACTGATCGTCTGCTCCGACGTCGCCGCCCGCGGCCTCGACATTCCCGACGTCAGCCACGTCATCAACTACGACGCGCCGCATCACTCCGAGGACTACGTCCACCGCATCGGCCGCACCGGCCGGGCCGGCAAGACTGGGCACGCGCTGACCATCGTGACCCGCGCCGACGCCAAGGCGATTGCCGAAATCGAGAAGCTCATCGCGCGCAAGATCGAATGGCAGGAAGGCGCCGAATCGCCCCTGCGGATGAGGACGAGGCGCCGCACGATCACCGCGGCGACCGGGGCAAGCGGCGGGGGGGCCGTCGGCGCGGCGCGGAGGGCGAAGAGCGCTCCAGGCCCGACCATCACCCGGAGCATCGCGCCGAATCGCGCCGCCACCACGCCGAGCGCCCCGTCAGGGAGCGCGTGGAGGCAGAGAAGGAACGAGGCGAGTTGCGCGGCCACCATGCGGGCCTCCCGCCGCGGGAGCGCGTCCCCGTCGAGCCGGAACGAGCCGCCGCTACGCCCGGCGTCAGCGAGGCAGCCCGTCGCGACCGGCCGCGCCGCGGACAGGAGGAGCGAGTCGTCGGCCTCGGCGACCACGTTCCGAGCTTCCTCCTTCGACCTGTGCCGAAGCGGGCGCGGCCCGCGCACGAGCACGAACACGTCGACGATTGAGCCTTAGCCGCAGTCGCGGCGCGGGCGGAGGGCGATGCTGAAGATCGGACTCGCGCGGCTGCTCTGGCGGCGCTCGTCATTCCCTTCGGCGCCTACCGGCTTAGCCGCCGGATTGGGGTGCGGCTCCTGCTTCTTCTGGCGGTGTTGATCGGTCTCGGCTACGGCGCCCTCAAAGCCGAAGGTCCGTGGAATGGCGACGGGCTTCTCGGCAACCTGCTCCTCATGGCGGCAAGCGCGGCCGTTTTTCTCGCCTATGCCGCCTTGGCCGTCGGCGCAGCCGCGCTCGTCGCCCGAGCGGCTTCCTCGTTTCGCGCCTGATGCTTAAGCTGTAGGCACGCTCCATAGCCCGTCGAGAGACGGGCGTCCTTCCAGACGCCCTATGGAGCGCCGCGGACGCGGTCAGCCACCGCGTCTACAAGGGCCGTGCGCTGGTCTTTTTCTTCGCGGACATCGCCTTCGCCGCCGTGGCGCGGCGCGCCCTCTCGAGTCCCAGCGCGGCCCATCGCCGAAGTTGGTCGGCCTCGTCGTCGGCTGCCGACGGCAAGCGCCAAAATGACGTCGTCACCGGCTTTGCTTCGCGTTGTAAACGAAAGGCGAGGATCCGGCGGCGGAGAAGGTTTTCTCCGTCTCGGCATCGACCTTGAGAAAGACCTCGCCGCCGGATTCGATCGCAAAGCACAGGCCTTTAGCGTAAACGCCGGCGCCGCCGAACATCCGCTTGACCTCGACCGCGCCGAACGGCTCGAACAGCTCTTTGAGGTTATCGGCGTTCACGCCGGAGCATTCAGGGCTTCGGGGCTCGCCGGAGTGATCGCGACGCTCTCGCCGCAACCACAGGCCGACGTCTCGTTGGGATTGCGGAATGAAAAACTCGCCGACAGCCGGTCGACCTTGAAGTCCATCTCCGAGCCCAGCAGGAACAGCACCGCCTTCGGATCGACGAGGAGCCGCACGCCCTTGTCCTCGACGATCTCGTCGAGCGGCGAAGCCGCATCGGCCAGCTCCATCGTGTAGGACATTCCGGCGCAGCCGCCGTTCCTGACCCCAACCCTCAGGCCGGCGACTGGCTTTCCCGCCGCTTCCGTCAATTCCCTGACGCGGGCCGCGGCCGCATCAGTCAAAGTCATCACCTGCCGGCGCAGGAGTTCTCGAGGCCATGTCGTTCTCCGTCGACCGGGGTCAAGGCCCGGCGTCGTAGCGGACATATAGCATCGGAGCGTCCGGTTTGACAGGGCGCGCGCCGCTCGCAGTCCGCTCGGAGCGGCGGCGTTTGCGGCGCTGCCCTTTCGTGATAGGCGGAAACATGACCTCCCGTCGTCCGACCAAGAACTCGCAAGCCCCTCCTGACCATGCACGACTGGGAGGCGAAGCACTACGTCCTCGCGGTCGTGATCATCCTGCTCGCGGTCGGCATGTTTGCCTACAGCTGGTCGTGAAATGAACGACCGCCGACAAATACGCTCTCATTCCTCTTTGCGCATGCGGCGAAGCAATCCGGGGGCCGAAGCGCCCCCTTTGTTCGGCCGGATTGCTTCGTCCCCCCGGCCGCAATAACGCTGGCTCTGCAAGGCCGACCCCGTTCTCATGCCGCCTTCCTCCCGCAGTTCCGCCGACCTTCTTCGCCGCATCGCCGACGCGCTCGAGCGCCTGGCGCCGCCCGCCTCGGCCGCGACAAATTTCAACGCGGCCGAGGCCTTCATTTGGCGGGCGGAGCGCGGGACGCTCGCCCCCGTCGCCCGGGTCAACCGGGTCGAGCTAAAACTCCTGCGCGGCGTCAACCGGGTGCGTGATCTTCTGGTCGAGAACACCGAGCGTTTTGCTCGGGGGCTGCCAGCCAACAACGCGCTTTTGTGGGGCGCGCGCGGCATGGGCAAGTCGTCGCTGGTCAAGGCCGCCCAAGCCGCCATCAACCGTCAGACCGGCGTCGAGGGTCGCCTGAAGCTGGTCGAAATCCATCGCGAGGACATCGAGGGCCTGCCGGCGCTGATGATTCTCCTGCGCGACGCGCCTTACCGGTTCATCGTCTTCTGCGACGACCTTTCGTTCGACGCCGGCGACGCGTCTTACAAATCATTGAAGGCGGCGCTCGAGGGTGGCGTCGAGGGCCGCCCGGCGAACGTCGTCTTCTATGCGACCTCGAACCGGCGTCACCTTCTGCCCCGAGACATGATGGAGAACGAGCGCGGCAGCGCGATCAATCCCGGCGAGGCCGTGGAGGAGAAGGTCTCGCTCTCCGACCGGTTCGGCCTATGGCTCGGCTTCCACCATTGCAGCCAGGACGACTATCTCGCCATGGTGCGCGGCTACGCCGAGCATTTTGGTCTCGACGCGCCTCCGGACGAGATCGAGCGCGAAGCGCTCGAATGGGCGACGACGCGCGGTTCTCGCTCCGGCCGAACGGCCTGGCAGTTCACCCAGGATCTGGCGGGGCGGCTCGGGAAGCCGCTCGACGTAGGTGATTGACCGAGGGGACCTAGGCGACGACGATTGCGATTTCCGGCGTCATGCTTTGAGCCTGGAGGCCGGCAAAGCCGCCCGCCGCGGCCAGTTGACCAGCGCGAGCCCGGCGAGGACGAGGGCGATCGCCGCAGCAAAACCGGGCGTCACCTTTTCGCCGAAGACGAGCCAGCCGGCGAAGACGCCGACGAGCGGCGTGATGAAGGTGAAGGCGGAGAGCTGCGCCGCCGCGTAGTTGGTGAGCAGCCAGAACCACATGACGTAGCTGATCGCGACCACGGCTACCCCCTGCCACAGGAGGACCCCGGCCGTCGAGGCGGAAATATGGGTGGGCGCGGGCTCCCCCAGGGCCATCGCCGCGGCCGGGGCGATGAGCGCCGCCGCTGCGATCTGATAGAGCAGCACCTTGACGGGATCGGCGCGCCTCAACGAGGTCGCCCGAATAAGGATGGTCGTTGCGGCCCAGAGCGCTGCGGCGAGGAGCGCGAGCAGATCGCCGAATGCGCCCCCGCCCGCCGACCGGCCCGCCATCGCCAAGGCCACGCCGAGAAACGCGAGCGCCAGACCCAACCACTGGAACGGCCTCAGCCGTTCGCTCCTGAGGACCAGTGCGGCCCCGAGCGCCACGAAGAACGGCGCGGCATAGATGAACACGGTCGCCCGCGCCGCGGTCGTGAACCGCAGCGATTCGTAAAGGACGATGAATTCGGCCGTGAACAGGACGCCGGCCAACGCTCCCGCCGCCTCCGAGCCGTCGATCCGGAAAACTCGCCGCCTCGCCGCGAGCGCATAGGCGACGACGCAGACGACGCCGATCGCCGAGCGGACGCCGGTTTGGGCGATCGGACCGACGTCGGCGAGGGCGAGTTTGGCGATGACCTGGTTGAAGCCCCAGACGATGCAGAGCGCGAAGGTCAGTGACGCGGCGAAGGCGTCGAGGGGCCGGGTCTTCATCCCTTCCCGTCTTCGTTTGGCCGGCAAAAATCAAGGGCGGCGGGCCGTTCGTGGGACCCGCCGCCCTCATGCCGCCTCGAAGAGAAACCGTCTCGTGAAAATCCTCGAGGACGTTGAAATGTCCAGACTGGACGCTGGACCTCGTTTCCCGCCGTCAGAGGCCGGCGAGATATTGGGTCGGATCGACTGGGGTCGAGCCTTTGCGTAGCTCGAAATGGAGCTGCGGCGCGTTGACGTTGCCGGTCTCGCCCGACTTGGCGATGATCTGGCCGCGCTTGACGGTTTCGCCGCGCTTGACATCGAGCTCGCCATTGTTGCCGTAGGCCGAGACGAAGCCGTTCGGGTGTTTGATCAGCACCAGATTGCCGTAGCCCTTCAGGCCGTCGCCCGAATAGACGACCACGCCGCTCTCGGCTGCCCGCACCGACGTGCCCGGCGGCACGGAGATGTTGATGCCGTCGTTGCCGCCGGTCTTGAAGCCTTCGATGATGCGTCCGCGCGCTGGCCATCGGAATTCGGGCGTGCCGCCCGACGCGTCGGCTTGGGCGGCTGTGGTCGGCCCCTTGGCGCTTGCGGCCTTGGGATCGACATTGCCGGTCGGCGTATTGTCAATGCCCGGCTTCTTGCCCGTCGAAGGCGGAGGCAACTCGGCCTTGGCGACCACGGTCTTCCTGTCCCGGCTCGCCTTGTCGACGGATTTGGACTTGACGTTCCTTTCGGCCGTCTTCGCCCTTTCGTCGGCCTTCTCCTTGACCTTCCTGGCCTTCCGCTCATCCGCGCTGTCGTTCGCGGCGACCTCGGAGCGCTTCTTGGCGGACGACTTGCCAGCCGGTGTCTTGGCCTCAGCCACGGCGCGGCTGCCCGCATTATAAACCGGCACCACAATGTGCATGCCGCCTTTGACTTCCGCCGGGCTCGAAAGACCGTTGGCGCTGAGGAGCGCGGCCGCGGGCACGCCGTAACGGCGCGACAAGGTATCCAGCGTGTCGTTCTGCGCAACCACCACCGGCGTGCCGCCGCGAGCGGACCAACCGGCCGCTGACCCGCCGACCGCCTGCGCCGCGGACGCGCTCGGCAGAGGCGCGATTGCGACAGACTGAGTCGGAGCGAGCGGCGCGGCCGCAACATGTCCCGCAGGCGCGGACGTCGAAGGCGTCGCGCTCGCCGTCTGGGAGCTGAACGGATTGGTGAAGGGAGTGCTGCTCATGTCGATCCGGGTGACGTCGCTCGAACACCCGGAAAGCCACAGGAGCGCCAGGCCCGTCAGCGCGACACGCGGGAAAGCGCGTCCATCGATAAACGCAACGCGATCACTCATCTGTTTGAACCCGTCGAATACGCGGCTGAAGACAAGCTCAATCTGCAGCAATCGAGTTAAGGGAAGGTTTAAGATGAATCCCTGGTGAGAATGAAAGTTCAAAACGAAGTCATTCCTTTAGCGGCGTCCGGCCTCTCCCTTCGGGACGCGGCGACTACAGAGCGCGGGATATGCCGCGCTGGAGCGGCCTCAGGCCGCGCGCGGGTCCGCAATCGGCGACATGGACCGGGCCCTCGTCTTCGAGAGTGAGACGGACGATTCGCTGCTCGCCCCGACCCGGCCCGGCAAGAGCGGCGACGAGCGCCCCGCCGGGCGTGAGCAGGCTGAGAAACTCCCGCGCCGGCGGCTCGACAAGACCATGCGCGATCACCTTGTCGAAGCGCCGGCCGTTTCCGTGAAATTCGAACGCATCCGTCCACAGCACCGCGACGTTGGAGAGCCCGAAGGCCTTGATGCGGGCGGAGGCCTCCAGCGCCAGGGTCTGGAACCGCTCGAGCGACACGACTTCCTTCGCAAGTTGCGCGAGCAACGCCGTGCAATAGCCTGTTCCCGTTCCGATTTCGCAGATTCCTTCGAAGGGTTTGAGGCGGAGCGCGGCGATCATCGCGGCCAGCGTCGAGGGCGGCGGCGAAGTCTGCCCGCAGCCGATCGGCAGGGCGACGTCGCGGCCGGAAATGTCGGCGAACCGCTGCGGCATGAAGAGCGAGCGAGGCGCCCGTTCGAGCGCGCGCAGAAGGCCGAGGTCGCCGACCCCCCTGGCCCGCATCGCGAGGGTGAACTGGGCGCGCTCTTCCGCTTCGGACGCGCTCAACCGGGCTCCCCTTCCTTGTCTGCCGCGCCTCTCAGCGCGGCGTGAAGGCCTTCTCGAATCGCAACCGCGAATCGTCGTCGGTGAGGTCGAGTCTTAGCGGAGTGACGGAAATTTTTCGCCCGGCGAGCGCGGCCAGATCGGTGCCGTCCTCGAATCGGATCTCGCCGCGCAGGAACATCAGCCAGTAATAGGCAAAGCCGCGCCCGTCCCGGCGCTCTTCGACCCGCATCAGCTCGGCGTTTCGCCGCCCTTGCCGGGTGAAGGCGACGCCGGCGACCTCGTCCGGCCGGCAGGGGGGAAAGTTGACATTGACCAGGCCGCCCGGCGCGATGCCGACTGACAGGATCTTGCGGATGAGCGGCGCGGCGTGCGCTTCCGTCGTATCCCATTCGATCGACATCCTGCCCTGCACGCCGCCGAACGCCTGCGACAGGGCGATCGCCGGAATCCCCAGCATCGCGCCCTCCATCGCGCCTGCGATGGTGCCGGAATAGGTGATGTCCTCCGCGACGTTCTGACCGCGGTTGACGCCTGACAGGACGAGGTCCGGGGGCTGGTCGGCCATGATCTTCTTGACCGCCATGATCACGCAGTCGGTAGGCGTGCCTTTGACCGCATAATGGCGCGGGCTGACCTCGCGCAGCCGCAGGGGATCGCTGAGCGACAGCGAATGGGCGACCCCCGACTGGTCAGTCTCCGGCGCGACGACGTAGAGGTCGTCGGAGAGCTCGTGAGCGATCGATTCGAGAACGGCCAGGCCGGGCGCATGAATGCCGTCGTCGTTGGTGAGCAAGATTTGCATCGACAATCCTTTGGCCCGCTATACGCCCGGGACCGCAGCGGTTCTACCGCCGTTAGCCGATTCGCGCGACGGCGCGATGGCGTGCGGGGCGCGCTGGGCGGATCCCTGGACGAGAGCGTGATGGGATCTAGACTAGTGTCCGTCCAGAAACGCTAACTTTTTGAAATTATTTGTGGAATCTCTGTTTTCATGAGTGCAAGGCTCGGCGGTTTCGGCTAAGCGTTGGGATCAAGTCACTGATTCCAAAAGCGAAACCACCACCGCCGGAGCCCGACAATGCGTCAGGAACGCACCGTCCAGGCCAGCCTATTCGATCGCTTCGCCGATCACGAGATCGGCCGGGAACTGAAGGCGATGTCGCAATGGCTGGACGAGCATCGTGAGCTCATCGGGCTGGCGGCGGAGGATCTGCGCCGACACAGCGTTAAAGAGACCGGGAGAGAGGGCCTGCCGGCCGAGTTGGTCTTGCGCTGCGCCCTTCTCAAGCAGCATCGCCAGCTGAGCTATGAGGAGCTGGCGTTTCATCTTGAAGACTCCGCCTCGTTCCGGGCCTTCGCTCGGCTGCCGTTGTCGTGGACGCCGAAGAAGTCGGTGCTGCAGAGGACCATCAGCGCCATCCGGGCCGAGACATGGGAGGCGATCAATCGCGTCCTGCTTGCCAGCGCGCGGCAGGAGAAAGTCGAGACCGGCAAAGTTGTGCGGCTCGACAGCACGGTCGCCGCCGCGCTCATGCATGAGCCGAGCGACAGCAGTCTTCTCTGGGATGCGGTCCGCGTGATGGTGCGGCTGTTGAAGGCGGCCGACGCCTTGGTCGGTGGTCTTAAGTGGCGCAATCATCGGCGCGCGGCGAAGAAGCGGGCGCGGGCGATCGAATATGCCCGCGATCGAGCCCAGCGGGCCCAGCATTACCCTCAGTTGATCAAGCTGACCCGGGCGACCCTGGCCTATGCCGATCAGGCCGCGACGCTATTATGGCAGGCGCTGGACCCGATGGCGGTGGCGCTGTGGCAAGCCGAGTTCCGCCACTATCGTCCGCTGATCGAGCGGATCATCGGTCAAACCGAGCGCCGCATTCTTCGTGGCGAGGCCGTCGCCGCCAACGAGAAGATCGTCAGCCTGTTCGAGCCGCACGCCGACATCATCGTCAAAGGCCGGCGCGAGGTTCAGTACGGTCACAAGCTCAACCTGACCACGGGCCGGAGCGGTTTGATCCTCGACCTGGTGATCGAGGCCGGCAATCCGGCGGATAGCGAACGGTTCTTGCCCATGCTTAAGCGCCATATCGCCTTCTATGGCGAGGCGCCCCGACAGGCCGCCGCCGACGGCATTGAACCGCCGCCGTCACCGGCGCCGCCCAACCCAAGAAACCAAGGTGCCGACGCCAAACGGATGCGGCGCCGAGCCCCAATCAATGCCAACCCGCTACAAGAGCTGCCCATTGCCGTTTTGAGCGTTTTCAACGGGTTCGTGCAAACAAGCAAATACGCAAATACGGTGTAAGGCTGATAAGCAAAGTCCCAGTGAATTTTGGCCCGGGGAAGATTGACCGAGACACGCAGAGCAGAAATTTTGAAGTAAAGGTGGGAATGACTCCCGCCACGATTCGCGACCCGATCGACGCGCTCATAGGCGACATCTCGCAGTTGCGCGGCGAAGTCGCGTGGCTGCGGCGGGCGAACGAGGCATTGCGGGCCGCCCATCTCGCGGACAATGCGACGCATCGGGCCGAGAATGAAGCGTTGCGAGCAAGAACGAGGCATTGCAGGCGGAGAACGCCGACCTCCGGCGCCGACTGGACTTGGCAGTTCGACGAGTTCCAAGCCGCCGTCGAGCGATGGGCTGAAGAAGAAGCCGCGCATCCCCGGCAGCCTCCGCGGGCGCTCGGACAAGAAAAGCGGCGGGCAGGCGGGACACAAGGGCGACACGCTCCGGCAGGTCGAGACGCCCGATCGGGTCGTGCGGCACGAAGCGCAGGCGTGCCGGCTTTGTCTGGCGGGGCTGACGGTTTCGATGCAGCGGGACGTGGAGAGGCGGCAGGTGTTCGATCTGCCTGACCGGCTGATCGAGGTCACGGAGCATCAGGCCTCGGTCTATTGCTGCGCGGCGTGCGGCGGAGAGACGAAAGCCGCGTTTCCCGCGGGCGTCGCCTCGCCGGCGCAATACAGGGAGCGCGTCAGGGCGGCGGCGGTCTATTTCAACGTCCATCAGGCCATTCCCGAAGATCGGATTGCCGAAGCGTGGGCGATCTGTTCGGAGCTTGCGTTATCTCGCAAAGCCTGGCCGATTGGGTGCGCGGCAAGGCTGCGGCGCTCGCGCCGGTGGCGGGGCGATCAGCGGCGTTCGCGGCGCAAGCGCCGGTGCGCTGCCTCGATGAAACCGGCTTCCGCGTCGCCGGCCAGGGACAATGGCTGCACACCGTCGCCACGGAAACCCTGACCCACTATCGCGTGTCGGCCAAACGCGGCGAGATGCCGGAGGGGCTCACGGGCGAAGTCGCGGTTCATGACGGCTTCAAGTCTTACTCCGGGCTCACCGACGTCCGTCATGCGCTGTGCAACGCCCATCATCTGCGCGAACTGAAGGCGCTGGTCGAGATCGACCGGGAGCCGTGGGCCGCACCCATGCGCGATCTCATGCTCGAGGCCAATCGAGCCGTCGAGAACGCGCGCGAGGCGGGCGCGACCAGTCTGCCCCCGCCCGCGCTCGAGGGCTTCTTCACCCGCTACTGGGAGATCCTGCGCCAGGGTCTCGCCTTTCACCGCAACTTGCCGCGCCTTCAACGGCATCCCTCGAACCGCGGTCGGACAAAACACCGCCCCGGACACAACCTGCTCATCCGACTGCACGAGTTCAAAGACGACGTCCTGCGCTTCCTCGTCGACTTCTCCGTCCCCTTCACCAACAACCTGGCCGAACAGGCCCTGCGCATGATGAAGGTCCAGATGGTTCTGGCGGTGATTTTCCATCTTCGAAGCCGGCGGCGACTGCGCTGGGAGGGCCCGAGACATCGAACGGTTGGAGCGCGATCAGCGGCTTTTCCGGCGATCCTGCGGGCGATCGAGAAGGATTTGCTGTCGCGCGCCGAACGGCGGTCGCTGAAAAGCCGCTGGCGGGCGGCGCGGCGGGCCGAAGCGCTGGCCACCCTCCTCGACGTCCGCCAAAGGATCCGGGCGCTGGCGCAAGAACCGGCCGGATGAGCCCAAACCGCGCGCTGCCGAGCGTCGACCTGATATCGCGTGGCGTTCCCTGGCGGCGACGACGCCCCGCGCCCGCGTCCGGCGAGCCCGACTCGCCCCGGTTGCACGCAGTCATCGCCGGACTCGCCATGCGTGTCGACGAACGTCAGGAGGTGATCGACCCCTCGGGATTGTGACACTCGGACCCGTCAACGACCGCAAAATCGGTCACGCACCGGCGCGCGCGGTGATTTGTTCGGGAATTGTGGCCTCAGCCTCGCATTGACCCCGCTCTCCCGGCGCTTCAAAGAACGTCCCGAATTCCGTTCGGAGCCCAAACGCGTGCATTCAAACACCGCCGCCCTCCTCGTCGTCGCCGCCGGCCGGGGCACGCGGCTCGGCGCCGAGCGGCCGAAGCAATATCTCCCCTGCGCCGGCAGGCCCCTGCTGGCCCATGCGCTCGAGGCCCTGATCGGCGCCTGGCCGTTCTCGGTGGTGACGGTCGCGGTCCACGCCGACGACCGCGGCCTCTACGACGAGATGCTGGCAAATCTTTCCCCAACCCTCCGGGCGATGATCGGGCCGCCCGCCTTCGGTGGCGCGACGCGGCAGAAGAGCGTGCTGGCCGGGCTCGAAGCGCTTTCCTCGGCTAGCCCTGACATCGTGTTGATCCACGACGCCGCGCGCCCGTTCCCCTCCCGCGATCTCGTTGCCCGCGCGGTCGACGCGGCCGAGACGCATGGCGCGGCGGCGCCGGGAACGCCCTTGAGCGACACGATCAAGCAGGTCGACGCCGAGGGCAAGGTCTTGGCGACGCCGCCGCGCGCTGGCTTGCGCGCCGTGCAGACGCCGCAGGCGTTTTGCTATCCCCTGATTCTGGAGGCGCACCGGCGCGCGGCGGCCGAAGGCATCGAAAACCTCACCGACGATGTCGCGGTCGCCGAATGGGCCGGCGCGCCGGCCTTCGTGTTCGAGGGCGACCCGATGAACCTCAAGGTGACCACCATGCAGGATCTTCGCGCGGCGGAAGCGCGGCTCACCGGCGCGGCCGCGGGCGAAACACGGGTCGGCCAGGGTTTCGACGTGCACGCCTTCGCGCCGGGCGACCATGTCTGGCTTTGCGGGATTCGCATTTCTCATCCGCAGACGCTCAGCGGCCATTCGGACGCGGACGTCGGCCTGCATGCGCTCGCCGACGCGATCTACGGCGCGCTCGCCGAGGGCGACATCGGTGCCCACTTTCCGCCGACCGATCCGCAATGGAAAGGCGCGCCCTCGCATCTGTTCCTCGCGCATGCGGCCGAACGCGTTCGCGCCCGCGACGGCTCTATCGTTCATCTCGACGCGACGCTGATCTGCGAAGCGCCGAAGATCGGCCGGCATCGCGAGGCGATGCGCGCCCGGGTCGCCGAGATCGCCGGCCTCGACCTCGGCCGCGTCGCGGTCAAGGCGACGACCACCGAGCGGCTGGGCTTCACGGGGCGGAGCGAGGGGATCGCCTGTCTGGCGACGGCGACGGTGAGGCTGCCGCCGACATCACCTGGACGTCCGCGTTGACATCATGATGTCTCCACGCCGCGCCGGTCGGCCATCGACGCTCCCCATCCGACATCTCGCGCTCCCAAAAAACCCCTCGAGTGCGTTGAAAGGGGGGTCGCTAAATTTGTTGAATTGCATCGTTATCCGCGACAGATTTGCGAGTGTGACGGAGGACAATCAACTCGAACTGTTTGCTGACCGTGCGCCGAGCCAAAATGAGTTTTCGGATGCGCCGCCAGCGCAGCGCCCTGCCCCAGGAAGCTTGTCGGACGCGGCGTTGATCGCCGCTCTCCCCGATGCGCTGCTGGCTGACGCCTGTGCGCTCGCGGCCGAAGCCGGAAGGCGGCGGCTCAATGGCGCGGTGATGGCGCTTGTAGCTCTTTGCAATCGTCTCGTCGGTTTTGGCGCCGACCGCGAGGTGCCGGAGCAAGCCGCCGCATTAGAGGCTTTAGCCTCCATTGGAGGGCCCGACGCTGCTCGATCCGTCGGTCAAATGATCGCCAAGGGCATCGTCCAAGGGCCGACTCTCGCCGTGGCGGCGGCCGCAGCTTCGCGGCTCGGCCTCGTATTTCCACTCGACGTCGGGCTGATGCTCCTGCGACATTCAAATCCGTCGGTGCGCGCGTCCGCCTGCCGTTGCGTCCGCGCGGGACGCGATATCGTGCCGACACTGGTCGAACTTTTGGGCGACCTTGATCAGGAGGTCTCGACCGCCGCCGCATGCGCTCTCGGACGAATGGGGCGAGCAGAGGCGCGCGATCGTTTGAAACGTTGCTTGAACGAAACGCCGTCGCCGCGTGTGATTGAGGCGGTGGCCGGAGTGGCTGACGAAGAGGCCGTCGTCTTCCTCGCGCGCGTCGGACGCGCTCGCCCCGAACTCGCTGCTTCAATTCTCTCCGCGCTCGACGAGATCGATCATCCGAGGGCAGCCGCTGCGGCGTCCGGCTTGAGAGACTGGCTGTCTCTTCCAAAATGACAGTGTCGCGCGGCTCGAACAGGACCGGAACCGCCTGTTTCCCCGTCTCCGCATAGCGCCAACGGCGAAGCGAGCGATCCAAGAGGCCTTGTCGGAGACCGGACGCGCCGCCGCTTCGACCGCCCTACCCTCTCACCCGCAGCCCCGCGGGATCATAGGGCGGCTTCAGGAACGGCTTGGCCGGAACCCGCTCGCCGGCGACTTCGAGCGCATAGTCGCCGGACATGACGAAGTCCGGGTCGACGCCGGCGGCGCGCCGGACATAGCCATAGCCGATCGCCTTGCCGAGCGTATGGCCGTAGCCGCCGCTCGCCAGCCACCCGACCCGCTCGCCGTTGCGAAAAATCGTCTCGCGGCCAAGGAGGATGATATCGCTTGCCGCCGTGAAGCCGGTGAGCAGGCGAGGCAGGGGCGCGGCGCGCTGCGCTTCGAGGGCCGCGCGGCCGCGGAACGGCAGGCGGGTCTTCAGTTTCACGAAGCGGCCGAGGCCCGCGACCAGCGGAGAATGGTCGGGGCCGATTTCGGCGCCCCAGGCGCGATACCCTTTTTCCAGGCGAAGCGTCTCGATCGCCCGATAGCCGGCAAGTCTGAGGCCGTGCGGCGCGCCGGCGACGAGGATCGCGTCATAAAGGCTGGCGGCGAATTCGACCGGGACATGCAGCTCGTAGCCGAGCTCGCCGACATAGGTAATGCGCAGCGCGAGCGCCGGCGCGCCTGCGACAATGAGGTCCCGCGCCGTCGCGAAGGGAAACGCCGCATTGGAGATGTCGTCCCGTGTCAGCGGCTGAAGAATTTCGCGCGACTTCGGGCCCATGATCGCGAGCACGGCGGTTTCAGAGGTGACGTCGAAAAGCGACGCATTCGCGCCCTCCGGGATCGAAGTCCGGATCCAGTGGAAGTCGTGGGTCGCGAATCCGGTGCCGGTGACCAGGGTAAAGCAATCCTTCGCATGACGGACGATGGTGAGATCGGCTTCGATCCCGCCCGCGTCATTGAGCATCTGCGTGTAGATGATCGCGCCGTCGGCTTTGCGCACGTCGTTCGCCGCGATCTCGGACAGAAGAGCCTCGGCGTCCGAACCGGTCAGGCGGAATTTTGCGAACGAGGTCTGATCGAACAGCGCCGCGGCCCGCCGCGCCGCTAGATGTTCCCGCGCCACGGCGTTGAACCAGTTCGGCCGTTCATAGGTATAGTGATCCTCGGCGATTTCGTCGCTTTCCGCGAACCAGTTGGCGCGTTCCCATCCGAGCTTTTCGCCGAACACGGCGCGAGCCGCCTGGAGACGGTCGTAGAGCGGCGAGCGGCGCAGCGGCCGCCCGGAGCGATATTCCTCCGACGGCCAGGCCATCGCATAATGTTTCGAGTAGGCTTCGAGCGTGCGTGAGCGGACCCAGCCGGGGTCGAGATGATTGCGCCCGAACCGGCGGATGTCCGCCGGCCAGAGGTCGAACGGCGGGGCGCCCTTGACCACCCAATCGGCGAGCGCCATTCCGGCGCCGCCTCCCGATGCGATCCCGAAGGCGTTGAACCCGGCGCCGACGAAGATGTTTCGCACTTCGGGCGCCTCGCCGAGAATGAAATTGCCGTCCGGCGTGAAACTCTCCGGTCCATTGATCATCTGCTTGACGCCGACTTCGCGAAGGCGCGGCACACGGCCCAACGCCAGTTCCATGATCGGCTCGAAATGATCCCAATCCGGCTGCAGAAGCTGGAACTCGAAATCTTCGGGCAACGGGTCGGCTGCCCACGGCTTTGGATTGGGCTCGTAGCCGCCCATGACAAGGCCGCCGACCTCCTCTTTCCAGTAGGTCAGGCGGTCGGGATCGCGCAACGTCGGCAGCCCCGAAGTCACGCCGGCCACCGTTTCGGTGACGACATACTGATGCTGGATCGACGTCAGCGGGACATTGACGCCTGCGAGCTTGCCGACGGCGCGCGACCACTGACCGGCGCAGATGACCAGCTTCTCGCATGCGACGCGCCCCGCTGACGTGACGACGGCGCGCACCGCGCCGTTCATGACCTCGACGCCGACGACCGCCACGCCTTCCTGGATCGTGACGCCCTTCATCCGTGCGCCCTTGGCCAGCGCCGCCGCAATGTCCGAGGGCGAGGCCTGCCCGTCGGTCGGCAGGAAGGCGGCGCCGATGACGTCATCGACCTGCATCAGCGGCCAGAGGTCCTGCGCCTCCTTGGCCGACAGACAGCTGCATTTCGAGGCCGAAGGAGCGCGCCGTCGTCGCTTGCCGCTTGACCTCGGTCCATCGTTCGGGGTTGCAGGCCAGACGCAAGCCGCCGTTGCGCTTCCATCCGGTCGCCTGGCCCGTCTCGGCCTCCAGGCGGTCGTAAAGCGCGACGGAGTAGCCGAGCAGCTGGGTGATGTTGGCCGAGGAACGGAGCTGCCCCACCAGCCCCGCCGCGTGCCAGGTCGAGCCCGACGTCAGCTTGCCCCGCTCGATGAGCAGCACGTCGGTCAGCCCCATCGCGCCCAAATGATAGGCGACGGACGAGCCAACAATGCCTCCGCCGACGATGACGATCTTGGCCGCAGACGGCAGTTCGGGCGCGTTCACTCGGGCATGTCCTCAAAGGCTGCATAGGCGGCGTTGAAACGCCGGAGATTTTCTGACGTGTAGGCGCGGTAGTCGAAGCCGATTGCGCTGGTCTGTTCGGAGACCATGCTCCAGAGCGATTCGCGCAGCAGCGACGCCGCCGTCATCGCCGCCATGCGGCGGCGCAACTTTTTGTCGACGGGACGCTCGAAATAGAGCTCCATCATGTGCTCGGCGGCTTCGCGCGTAGCCTCGCTGTTCGAGGCCAGGCCGCCGAGATCGAAAAGCGGCGAATTGAAGCCGGCATATTCCCAATCGACCAGCCAAAGGCGCGCGCCGTCGTCGAGCAGATTGGCTGCCAGCATATCGTTGTGGCCAAAGACGACGTCGATCGGGCCGACCGCCTGTTCCAGGCGCTCCGCCATCCGCGCCAGAGCCGGCAAAGCGGAGACATGCGGACTGCGCAATTCGCGCAACACGCGGTCATAGTGGCGCATGACCTGGAACACCCAGAACAACGGCGCCGGCCCCGAAAAATGCTTGGGGATCTCGCGATGCGCGCGCTTGATCAGATCGATGAGCCGGGGGTGATTTTCGGCCGCGCGAACGTCCTCGGGCGCGAGAGTCCGTCCGTCGACGAAACCGATGACCAGCGCGTTCGAATCCGCGTAATGCACGCGCGGCGAAACGCCGGCGGCATGCGCCGCACGGCTCGCGGCGGCTTCGGTCATCCGGACGATATTGTGCGCGGGGATATCGCCGCCGATGCGTACGACATAGCGCTCGCCGCGGTCGTCGACGAGAAAGTTGTCGTTGGTCAATCCGCCGGCGAGAGGGACGGGCGATACCCGGCCGCCCCAGCAGGGCAGCGTGGCGGCCAAGGCGAGAGGATCTTGCCGCGCCATCGACGCTTCCCGTCTGCCGGAGGGTTAAAGCCTGCCGTCGAGCGCGGCTAAGAAAATCTGTCTGGCCGCGGCGCGATCGAACTTGACCGGATTGCCGCCGGCGGTCGGATCGACTTCGGCGGCCGCCGCGATCTCATCGATCCGGGAGCCGTCAACCTTGAGACCGGCCAGCGTATGGGGAACGCCAACCTGCTCGCGAAGACGCAAGATCCAGTCGATGACGCCGGCGGCGCTGTGCTTCTCGAGCCCAAGCCACATCGCCAGCCGCGCCATCCGGTCGGCGATCGCTTTGGCGTTGAACGCCAGGACATAGGGCATGAACACGGCGTTGGTCATGCCGTGATGCGTATTGTAGAGCGCGCCGACCGGATGGGACAGCGCGTGAATGCCGCCGAGCCCTTTCTGGAACGCGGTGGCGCCCATTGCGGCCGCCGACATCATATGTCCGCGCGCCTCGATGTCGGTCCCGTCGGCGACGACGCGCGCCAGGTTTTCCTTCACGAGCCGGATGCCTTCGACCGCGATGCCCTCGGCCATCGGGTGGTAGCCCGGCGCGCAATAGGCCTCGAGGCAATGCGCAAGCGCGTCCATGCCGGTGCCCGCGGTCAGAACGGGCGGCAAGCCGACGGTCAGCTCGGGGTCGCAAATCGTGATCACGGGCATCATCTTCGGGTGAAAAATAATCTTCTTGGTATGCGACGCCGCATGCGTAATGACGCCCGCCCGACCGACTTCGGAGCCGGTTCCTGCAGTCGTCGGAACCGCGACGACGGGCGCGATGCCCGCGGGGTCGGCGCGGGTCCACCAGTCCCCGATATCCTCGAAGTCCCACATCGGCCGAGTCTGACCGGCCATGAACGCGACGACCTTGCCCACATCGAGCGCGGAACCGCCGCCGAAAGCGATGACGCCGTCATGTCGGCCCGCGCGATAGGCGGCGACGCCGGCCTCGACATTGTGATCGACCGGATTGGCCTGCACGTCGCTGAAAACGGCGGCGGGTCGCCCGGCGTTCCGCAGATTTGCCAGCGCCTTCGCCAGCATCGGCATGGCCCGGACGCCGGGATCGGTCACGAGCAAGGGCTTCGTAATACCCGCAACCATGAGGGCGTCAGGCAGTTTCTCAATTCGCCCCGCGCCGAAACGGATCGAGGTCGGATAGTTCCAGTTGGCTTTGACAGACATTGCGGTGTTGGGTCCCCCTTTGCGGCGGGATGAATTTGCTACGGCGCATAAGACTCTCCCGAGCGCTGGCGTGCTGTGACCCGGCACGTCCGATGGCGATTAGATGATTTCGAAATAGCGATCCATCTCCCAGTCAGTGATCGCCTTACGAAATTCGAGCTCCTCCCATTCCCGAGTCGCCGCATAATGCTCGACGAACGCGTCGCCGAACAATTCGCGCGCCGGCTTCGACGCCTTGAGCCGCCGCGCGGACTCCCACAGGGTGCGCGGCAGCTGACGTTCGGTCGAATGCTTCTTCTCGTAGGCGTTGCCCTGGACCGGCTTGTCCGGCTCGATGCGGTGTTCGACGCCCCAGAGACCGGATCCGATCGCCGCGGCAAGCGCAATGTATGGATTGATGTCCGCCGCGGCGATGCGATACTCGACGCGCTGCGATTTTTCCGATCCCGTTATGGCTCGCAAGGCGCAAGTGCGGTTGTGTGTCCAGCGAAGGCTGGCATGTTCAGCAGGAGACAGACCTGCCGGGGTAGAAGTCAGAGCCCTGTAGTTTGGATAGCGGAGGAGATGGAAACAGAACCTTCGAAGCCTATCGACAAGATCTCCCTGGGGAGATCACGAGTTATCGGGCCGTAATAACAGTAAACGCGTTGTGGCCTCGAAAGTGCGTAAATCCGAGAGCCGAGCCCGCAACCGAAGGGCGAAGGCGGCGTGGGCAGCCGAACACTGACCGATACGGCTGTTTATCTCGGCGGGGTGGAAGCGACAGCACGGTGACAAGGACATGCTGAGCAACTGGAGAAGCCCTCCTCGTCCCGGCGAGAAACCGTCGGAGCAAGGTAGGTCGTATAACCGGGCACACCGGGAAGTCGGCCGAAGACGAGAGGGTGGCGGCTGGGTCCGTAGTAGCGAGGAAGCGGAGTAATGTCCGTGGAGCCAAGGGACCCTGCCATTTGCAACGTCTCCAACGTAAGGAAGGCAAGGACGAGATGACAAAGACGTCCATCGATTTGCAGGACCTGAGGCGGAGACTATACGTCAAGGCGAAGGCTGAACCGTCCTGGCGTTTCTGGGGTCTACACGTCCACGTCTGCAAGATGGAGACCCTACGCACAGCGTACGACATGGCCAAAGCGAACGATGGGGCTCCGGGGGTAGACGGGGTCACGTTCGAAGCCATTGAAGCGCAAGGCGTAGACGCTCTCCTCGCGCAGCTACGGGACGAACTGACCGGGCGCACCTACCAACCACTTCCGGCCCGGAAGCACGAGATACCGAAGGACGGGGGCAAAGTCCGCGTCCTTTCCATTCCCGCGATTCGCGACCGAGTGGTGCAAGGGGCGCTCAAGCTCATACTCGAACCTGTCTTTGAGGCAGACTTCCAACCGGGATCGTTTGGATATCGGCCCAAACGGACAGCACATGACGCGCTCAAGCGGGTGGCTGAAGCAATAGTCCACCGGAAGACGCGGGTTCTCGACTTTGATCTGCGGGCCTATTTTGACAACGTCCGGCATGACCGGCTGTTGGAGAAAGTGGCTCGAAGGATTGACGACGCGGACATCATGCATCTCCTGAAGATTATGCTGAAAGCCTCTGGCAAGCGGGGCGTTCCGCAGGGCGGTGTGATCTCGCCCTTGCTCAGTAATCTCTACCTCAATGAGGTGGACAAGATGCTGGAGCGAGCGCGGGAAGTCACCCGCAACGGCAAGTACACCTACGTCGAATACGCGCGGTTCGCTGACGACCTGGTGGTCTTGATAGACGCCTACATACGTCATGACTGGCTGGTCGGTGCCGTGACCAAACGACTGCGGGAGGAGTTCGCCAAGCTGCAGGTTGAAATCAATGATGAAAAGAGCCGCACGGTCGACCTGGAACGAGGTGAAAGCTTCGGCTTTCTGGGGTTCGACTTCCGCTACCTCCGCAGTCTGCGCGGAGCGATGCGGCCGCAATATACGCCCAAGCTCAAAAAGCGGACGGCGCTTCTGCGGGCGGTCAAGGAAGTGTTCCGCCGACACCGGTCGCAGCCGATTGACAGGGTCATCAGTCTGATCAATCCGATGCTTCGGGGGTGGGTGAACTACTTCGCGGTCGGGCACTCCAGCGAGTGCTTCGGCTACATCAAAGACTGGGTAGAGAAGAAGGTCAGGCGCCACATGGCGCACGCCCGGAAACGAAAGGGCTTCGGCTGGGAGCAGTGGAGTAGGCCGTGGCTGTACGACACGCTGAAGCTGTTCAACGGCTATCGAGTGCGACGCGACGGACCGAAAGCCGCCCCAGCGTGATAGGTCCCATAAGCCTTGAGGCGAAGCAAATGGGGGCGCGCAGTGCGGGAAATCCGCATGCTGCGTGCGACGTGGAGGGGGCTGGAAACGTGGCCCGGCCAGGACGCCTTGGCCTTGCCGGCGCGCCAGTCCTCGACCCTACCTCATAGCCCCAGGTTGCATCGGTCGGGGCCCAGAACCCCGGGATCAGGCGCGTGTAGGAATTCACCGTGCACGCGATCATCGCCAGCAGTTCCGGCATCAGAGCCTGCTGGCCACCGATCCACCAGCGCATGACGTCGGAGACGGCATGATCCTGGGCGGCGTCATGAAAGACCGGCTTGCCGCCTTTGGTCAACGAGCAGTGAATATGGCCTGACTGGCCCGGCCAGTCGCGCGACCATTTCGCCATGAAGGTCGCCATCCACCCGCGGCGTTGCGCCAAGACTTTCGTCATCGTCTTGAACAGCGCCGCCTTGTCAGCGGCGGAAAGGGCGTCGTCCACCTTGATCGCGGCCTCGAGCACGCCGGGACCAGTTTCGGTGTGCAGCCCCTCGAGCTCCATGTCCATGGCGCGGCATGCGTCAAGCAGCTCGTGGTAGAATTCGGCGTGGACCGTCGACCGCAATATCGAATAGCCGTAGAATCCGGGGGTGATGTTCCGGAGATCGCGATAGCGCTTCTCGCGCGCCGAATGCGGCGTCTCGTCGAACAGGAAGAACTCGAATTCGACCGCGCTCTGCACGTCGTATCCCATGTCCCTGCCCCGCTGCAGCACGCGGCGCAGCGTCCCGCGCGGGCAGACCCCCTCGTTGGCGCCGGCGAATTCGCCGAGCACCAGCGGCAGATCGTTTTCGAACGGCAGCAGCCGGGTCGTCTGCGGCAAGAGGCGCACGGTGGCGTCGGGATAAGCGGTATGCCAGCCGGTCACCTTGACGTTGTCGTACAGTTGGTCGTTGCTGTCCCAGCCCAACACCACGTCACAGAAGCCATAGCCCTTCTCCAGCGATGACAGGAATTTGTCGCGGCCCATGTATTTGCCACGCATGACGCCGTCGACGTCGAACAGGCCGACCTTGACGTAGTCGAGGTTCCTCTGGCGGACGTAATTCGCCAGATCTTCCGCTGTATTGATGTTGAGATCGGTCATCTGGGAATCCCGGCGGCTGCGTTCCGCCCGAAGGCTGTGGCAGAATGCGGGCGCCGAGCAACAGCCTCGCCCGGCGCCAGTGTGATCAGGATCGGACTTCCCCCACGGCTCGGCCATAGCCCATCCAGTGAAGGATCTTCAGGTCCTCTCTCTTGTCCGCCTCCGAATAATTCTCTTCCGTCCGACATTGTCCCCTCCTCTATCCGCGTCGGCTTCCGCGTTCGGCGATCGCTGTGTGTTGGGGCGCTTCCGCGCCACCGGCGTTGAGACACATTTGCGCCCCCGATTGCAGCAAGGGCGCAAGGCGCATCGCCCATGCTGTTTGACCGTCGCCATCTGAGACCAAATCGTTTCGCACCTCGATCATCACGGCCGGAATCCCATTGGCTTCGCCATGCCGCGACATCGTGTGAAAGACCCGATCCGAGGGCGCGTAAGGTTCATTGACGCCGACGACCAGCCCTGCCTCCGCCCGCAATGCGCTGACTAACGCCTCGCCCAATCGAGAATCTGAAGCAAATATCACGCCGCAATGCCAGGGTCTGACGACGCCGCCGAGGCTCGGCGTAAAGGTGTGAATCGCAACCAGCGCGCTGCGCCGACCCTGACGCGCCCTCTTCGCCAGCAGGTCCTCGACCGCCGCGTGATAGGGCGCATAGACTTCGGCGATACGTCGTTGTCGCTCGCCGGTCGATAGACCGATGTTGCCGGGCGCCAAGGCGCCGTCAGCGATCTCGACAATCGAATCGACATCCGAAGGATCTCGGTTGACGTCGAGAACCAGGCGGGAAATGCATCCATAGACGAGCGGCGCATCCAGGAGCGCCGAGAGGCGCCGGCTGATCCCCAGTGCACCGGGGTCCCAGGCGAAATGCTTGAGAAGGTCATCCGCTTTGAGGCCCAGCGACCCGTAACGCACCGGCAGATGATTGGAGGCGTGGTCGCAGACCAGCACGACAGGCGACGGCGCCTCGGCTCGTTCGATTGCGACCGCAGGCCCTGGAACGCTGGCGGGCGACGCCTCGTCCATCGAAAACCCCCAAACCTCGGCGCTGTCCCTCTGCTTCAGATGGTTTGCGGCCAATCGCTATTGTCATTTTCGTTGCAAAATTGCCAGCGCGCCAACCGTCCCGCGCTTGGTGGCGAAGCTCGGTTTCCTCGACTATCCCGATTTCCAAACGAGGAAGAGAATTGAGGAGCCGGAAGGGCTGCGCTGAAACGCCGTCGCTTCCGTCATTGCGGCGCCAGGCGCCCGGCCCAGCGAAGTCAGCGCGCTTTTCTCGTGAGTGCGTCGATCGTTGAAAAGAAAGCGGGCTTCGGTTTCTCGTATTCGTCAAACGGAAGAGCGGCGCCGTAACCAGGGAAGAAAGACGGTATCCAGGAGTAGGCGTCGGTAATCCCCCACGAACTCACTCCGACGCATCGCTTCACGGCCAGGCAGGCGCTGGCCACCTTCGCGTAGTCGGCCGCCTGAACCTCGAGCGACTTCGCGTCCGGCGGCAGTCTGATGCGAAGATCGAGCTCCGTGACCGCAACGTCGACCCCGAGATCGGCAAAGGCCTGCATGACTTCGCGCAGGCCGTCCGGCGCCTTGCCTGCAATGAAATGCAATTCGAGGCCGACGCCGTCGAGCGGAGCGCCGCTGCGTTTGAGGGAGGCGACCAAATCGTACAGCGCCCGCATCTTGGGGCCCGCCAACTCGACGCCATAATCGTTGATGTAGAGCTTGGCCCGCGGGTCGGCCGCCCGAGCCGCGCGCAGGGCGATCTCGACGTAATCCGTTCCCATCGCCTGAAGCCAAATCGAACGGCACCAGGAGCCGTCTTCGGCGAAAGGCTCGTTCACGACGTCCCAAGCATAGATCGCGCCCCGATAGCGGCCCGCTTCGAGAGTGATGTGCTCGGTCATCAGCTCTCTCAGCTGCGTCGGCGTGAACGCTCCGCCGGTCAGCCAGTTCGGCAATTGCTCGTGCCAGACGAGGTTGTGGCCGCGGATCTTCTGGCCGTTGGCTTCGGCGAAGGCGGTGAGCCTGTCGGCTGCGCGCCAGTCGAAGACGCCGCGCTCAGGCTCCACCACGGCCCATTTCATCGCATTCTCCGGCGTGACGGCGCTGAGCTCCTTCGTCGCCAGCCGGACATAGGGCTTTTCATCGAAGTCGCCTGGATCGAGCGCCGCGCCGAAATAGCGGCCGCTCAAAGCCGCAGCAGCCTTCAGCGTCATGTCCGCCGCGGCCGCCGGACCGGCAAACAGGCAAAGGGCGAGCACCGCGCCGCAGATGAAGGAGCGGCTTTGCGCTTCCTGTTCGTCCATGAATCGTCCCTTCCGCCCGGCGTTCAGGCGTTGCCGGCGCCGGCGACGCTCGCGACGACGCTCATGGCCGCAGGGCGTCCTGCGCGGCAATAATGCGGTCGATCAGCCTGTCCTCTTCACATGTATCCGGGGCCGGCGCCCGCAGCCGCTCCTTGGCGTGGACGATCGAATCGTGCAGGATTTCGTCGAGATCCCGCGAGGCTTCGAACGGCCCGACGACGCTCTCGACCTTGGAATTGTCGAACAGAGCCGACCAGGTCTTGTCGCCCATCAGTGGACCTTCCCAGTCCTTGTTATAGCGAACCAGCGTCTCGCTCGGCACGTGGGCATGAACGGCCTCGACGCCAAAGCCACGCGCGATCGCTTCGTGGATCTGGTTCCAGGTGAAGCCTCGATCGGTGGTGATGTGGAAGTCGTCGTTGAGCGCCCTCGAATTGCCGAGCAGGCGCACGAACGGCTTCGCGACGTCGACAGACCGGGTGAGCGTCCACAGGGACGAGCCGTCGCCGGCGACGATCACCGGCCTCCCGGCAATCATCCGCCGTATCGCCGAATCATGGGCGCCGACCTGGATCGGGATGGCGGTGCGCACGGTGTGGCTCGGCCGCACGATCGTGTAAGCGAGCTTCTCCTGGCTGCGAAGGAGCCGCTCGCAGTCGATCTTGTCGCGGCTGTATTGCCAATACTTGTTCTCGAGCGGCGTCCGCTCGGTCATCATGTAATGCTTGACCGGTTTCTCATAAACGGAGGCCGAAGAGATGAAGACATATTGGCCCGTCTTGCCGGTGAAGGTCTCAATGTCGAGTCGCATCTGGCCGGCGGTGTAGAGCCGGAACTGGGCGACGACATCGAAGCGCCTGTCGGCAAGCTCGCCATAGGCGACATCGTTCATGTCGCCGACCAGCGTTACGACGCCGGCGGGCAGACGCGCCTTCGTCTTACCGCGATTGAGGACGGTGACTTTGTGACCCGCCGCAACGGAGGCCTCGACGCAAGGCAGGGAAATCTGCCCGGTGCCGCCAATGTAAAGAACGCTTAGCGCCATCGGATCATCCTGAATCGTTGTGAAAGGAAACCGTGTTTCGGGTGATCACGAAAATCGCCCGAAACCCGCGTCAGAGCCCGAGGCTCACCCCTTGACCGCGCCCGCGGTGAGTCCGGCGACGATGTAGCGCTGCGCCATGAGGAACATCAGGATCGCCGGCAGGATCGTCAGCGTAATGAAGGCGAGCACCAATTGCCACGCGGTCGAATATTCGCCCTGATAGGCCATCATGCCGAGCGTCCACGGGTATTTCAATTCACTGTTGATGACGACGAGCGGCAGGAGATAGCCGTTCCAGCTGCCGACGAACGAGATCACGGCGACGGTGGACAGGATCGGCCCCAGGAGCGGCAGCGTGACGAAGAAGAAAAAGCGAAAATAGCCGCACCCATCCATGAATGCGGCGTCCATGAGCTCGTACGGCAGCTGCTTGAAGGCGTTGCGCATCAGGAGGACGCCCATCGCGAGCGAGAACGCGACCTGCGGCAGGATCACGCCCCAATAGGAATTGAGGAGCCCGAGATCGCGGATTCTGATGAACAGCGGCAGGATCGCCGTCGCAAGGGGAAACAGGAGCCCGAGCTGTAGGTAGTTCAGGAGAAAGCGGTCACCGAAGAAGTGCAGATGGGCGAAGGTGAAGGCCGCCATCGACGAGACCGCGAGCGTCAGGGCGACGGTGAATAAGGCCATGAACAGCGAATTGCCGAGCACCTCCCAGTAACGGGTGCTGGTGAGGATCTCCCAATAGTTCCGCCACACCCAGACGTGCGGCAGTCCGAAGGGATTGGCCTGAAGGTCGCCCAGTTCCTTGAAACCGTCGATGACGGTGGCGAAGATCGGAACCAAGACGATTGCGGCGATGACGACGAGCGTCGCGAAGATCGCAATGCTGCCGAGGCCCCGCGGCGCGCGGCCGGACGGCTGGTGGATCGCCGTCGCGGCTTCGGGGATCATATCGTAGGAGGTCTCAGTCATCTCAGGCCTCAGTCTTCCCGCATGAAGAGCCGCCTGTAGCCGAAGGCGAACGTGACGCAGATCAGGAACAGCACCACGCCGACCGCGGAGCCGAAGCCGGCGCGCATCCGCGTGACGCCGAAATAGTAGAGGAAGGAGACCATCGTGTTCGTGGTCTCGAACGGACCGCCGCCGGTCAGCGGCACGATGATGTCGAAGAGCTGCAGAGCGCCGATGACGGAAAAGAAGATCGAGAGCCGGATCATCGGCCCGAGCTGCGGCAGGGTGATGTGCCAGAACCGCTGGAAGGAGGACGCGCCGTCCATCTCGGCCGCCTCGAGCAGCGACTTGTCGATGCCCTGCAGGCCGGCGACATAGAGCATCATGTGGAAGCCAAAGTATTTCCACAGGACAACGATCAGCACGGCGCTGAACGCCCAGTCCTTGCTGGCCAGCAGGTAAAAAGGCTGCACGCCAAGCCCGTGGGTGATCGCGCCGACCAGCCCGTAGTCGCCGTCGAACATGAAGTGCCAGATCAGGCCCGCCGCGACGTCGGCGAGGACATAGGGCAGGAAGAAGATCATCCGGAACCAGGCCGCGCCGGGAACGCGGCCGGCCACCATCAACGCGATGCCGAGCGCCAGCGGCAGCTGGACAAGGAGTGAGACGACGATGATCAGGGCGTTGTTGACAAGCGAGCGCATGAACGTGGCGTTGCCGATCAGGTAGCCGTAGTTCTTCAGTCCGATGAATTTCTCGGGCCTGCCGTAGCCGTTCCAGTTGTAGAAGCCGTACCAGGCCGCCTCCGCCATCGGCAGCGCGACGAACACGGTAAAGAGCAGGAGCGCCGGCGGCAGGAAGACGATGAGCGTCGCCCAACCGTTGGCGGTCATGCGCCGCGTGGGTTCGACATAACTCGTCTCCACCATCGCCAAGGCGGGAACCTCCCATAGTTGGCGAGAGAGCCCCGCCGTCGCTGACGGCGAGGCCTATGCGATTTTGAGCGCTGCTATTGCTGGTCGAAAGCGTCCTGGATCGCCGCCGCCCCGGCCTGGGGCGTCATTTCGCCGGCGGCCACGGACACCGAAACGTCGTTGATCACGCGTCCGACCGAGGGGCCGAGATCCTGATCGAAGAAATTCTGGTGCCAGGCGCTTTTGGCGACGTCCTCCGCGATCTGCTTGACAAGCGGGTCTTTGATGTACTGCGCCGTGTCCTTGTACACGGGGATGTAGGCGCCGGTCTCCGCCGCGTCTTTTGCGTATTTCTCCTGATTGAAGAACTTCAGGAAGTCGACGGCTTCCGGGGACGCGGTCTTGGTGACGAGCCAGGCGTGGACGCCGCCGAGCGTGTCGGTCGCCTTTCCCTTGCCGCCCTGCACGATCGGGAACGACAAGAGGCCGATATCGCTCTCCGGAAGCCCCTTGCCGCTGGTCGAGCTCGGCCCCTGCATGCCGAGGAGCCACTCGCCCATGAGGTCCATGGCGGCCTTGCCGTCGCCGAAGATTTTGGCGCTATCCGCATGCGAGGTCGACAAATAGCCTGGCTGGAACGGCTGGAGCTGCGCCAGCTCGCGCAAGCGCTCGCCCGCCTGGACCCAAGTCGCGCTCTTGAAGCCGCCATCCTTGCCCGCTTTCGCGTCGGCAAGCGCATGTTCGCCGCCGATGCGCATCACGAGGTAGGCGTAATAGAAGTGCATCGGCCACTTCTCTCCGGCCCCGACGTCGAGCGGGACGATCCCCGCGGCCTTGATTTTCTTCACCGCGGCGAGAAAGTCGTCCCAGGTCTTGATGTCCTCGGCTTTCACTCCGGCCTTATTGAAGAGCTGCTTGTTGTAAAAGAATGTGACCTCGCCGGTGTCCCACGGCACGCCGACGACCTTGCCGTCGACCTTGAAGGCGTTGACGGCTGTGGGCTGGAGGTGACTCTCGACGTCGGCGACGTCGGCCGTGATGTCCTTGAGGAAGCCGGCCTGGTACTGCGCGACCATCACTCCGCCGCCCCAGGAGTAGAACAGGCTCGGGCGCGAGTCGTCCGACTGCAGCATGGTCGGCAGCTTCGCCTTGAAGGCCTCGTTCTCCAGATACTGGAACTGGACCTTCACGTCCTTGTGGTCGGCCTCGTAGTCCTTTGCGATCTTGTCGAAGAGCGCGATGGCGGCCGGGTTGTTGTCGACGTGAAGGATCTTGACGGTCGTGTCGGCGAACGCCGGGGCGGTCAGCGCGCCGAGGCTCGCGGCGAAGGCAAGATAACGGAATTTCATGGTTTCCTCCCAAGGGGTTCGACGGTTTGTCGGGTTTCTTTTTATCCGCGATACGGATTAAATCTGTCCTGACTTCCAGCGACTGTCAAGAGAACCGACGCGAAATCGACGAAAAATGGCGCGTCTCGCCGTTGACAGGCAGCGGCGAGGGTGAAAATAATTCCGCCCCCCGTAGAAAACTGCGCGACAGCGGAAGCGTCCCGAGCGATGAAGACCGCCGACCCCGAATTGATGCGCGCGATCAATCGCTTCCATGTGATGGACGCGATTCGGCGGTTCGGGCCGGTCTCGCGGGTCGAGATCTCGCAACTCACGGAGCTCAGCCCTACGACCGTCTCAGCGATCACGGCGGCCCTGCTCGACGACCGCTTGATTGTCCCCCTGCAGCTTGGGGCGGTTCGCGACGCTGGCCGCGGCCGGCCGCGCGTCATGCTGAGACTCAACCCGGATGCGGCGCACGTCGTCGGCGTCAAGCTTGCGCCCGACCAGATCGCGGTTGCGGTGACGAATTTCTGCGCCGACATCGTCTGCTCGCTGAACCTGCCGATCCGAATCGACCGTCAGTCGGCCTTGGTCATCGCCGATCTCGTCGAGGACGGCGTGCGCCGGTGCGTCAGCGATGCGGGTCTCGACATCGATAAAATCTCGGGGGTCTGCGTCGGCCTTCCCGGCGTGGTCGAGCGCGCCACCGGGGTTTGCCGGCAGAGTCCGATCCTGCAGGAGCGGGACGTGCCGTTTGGCGCCAATCTCACCGGTCGACTCGGCGTGCCGGCTTCGATCGACAGTGACGTCAATCTCGTAACCCTCGCCGAGCATTGGTTTGGACAGGCCCGTGACCTGAACGATTTCCTGGTCGTCAACGTCGAGCGTAGCCTCGGCCTGGGCATCCTCCACAACGGCGAATTATTCCGCGGCGCGAACGGACTGAGCCCCGACCTGGGCGACCTCATGCTGCGCCCTCCCAGCAGCGGCGCTGTCCGCCTCGCCGACGTGGCGTCGGAGGCCTCGGTGCTCAGCGAAGCGGAAGCGCTGCTGCCCGGCGCGGACCAGGACGTTCCGTTTCAGGCGGGCCGCGGCATGACGCTGCTTCTGCAACGGGCGGCCGACGGGGATCCGAATTGCGTCCGCGCGCTCGCGGCGGCGGGCGAGGCCCTTGGCTTCGCCATCGCCAATCTCATTGCGCTTTTCGCGCCGCCCAAGGTCATCATTTCCGGACGAGCCATGGCGATGAGCGACTATTTCATCGCGCCGCTCCGCAAGACAGTCGCCGCGCTCTTGCCCGCAAGCCTCGCGGACGTGTCGGACATCGTCGTTCGGGAGTGGAGCGACGGAAACTGGGTGCGAGGCGCCGCGGCGATGACGCTTCGCGATCTTTATGGCGCTCCGTGGGGAACCACCGGACCCGCGCCCATTCGCGAGGTCCCGCCGCCGCTAGGAGAATTCTGATGGAACGGGTCAGAGTTCGGCGTCATCGGTTGCGGCAACATCAGCTCCGCCTACCTGACGGCGGCGCGCAAATTTCCCATCCTCGACGTCGTCGCCCTCGCCGACGCCAATCCGGCCGCGGCGGAAGCGCGCGCCGCCGAGTTCGGCATTCCGGCGCGTTCGGTCGAGGCGCTCCTTGCGGATGCGGCGGTCGAAATCGTTCTCAACCTCACTGTCCCCAAGGCGCACGTCGAGGTCGGCTTGAAAGCGATCGCCGCGGGGAAGCATGTTCATTCGGAAAAGCCGCTCGGCGTCAGCGTCGCCGAAGCGCGTGGGCTCGTTGAAGCGGCGGCCACCCGGGGCCTGCGCCTCGGTTGCGCCCCCGACACGTTTCTCGGCGGCGCTCATCAGACGGCGCGCCAATGCATCGACGAGGGGCTGATCGGCCGCCCGGTCGGCGGGACCGCCTTCTTCATGTGTCCCGGCCACGAGCGCTGGCATCCCAATCCGGGCTTCTATTATCTCGCCGGCGGCGGCCCGATGCTCGACATGGGCCCTTACTATGTCACCGACCTCGTCAACCTGCTCGGCCCGGTGGCCAGCGTCAGCGGCGTCGCGACGCGCTTGCGGCCGGAGCGCGTCGTGACGAGCAAGCCATTGGCGGGAACGCGTCTGCCGGTCGAGGTCGCGACCCACGTCACCGGGACGCTGCTCTTCGCCAACGGCGCGGCGGTGTCGATGACCATGAGCTTCGATGTGCCCCGACACAAGCATGTTCCGATCGAACTCTATGGCGAGACGGGCTCGCTGATCGTTCCCGACCCCAACTATTTCGGCGGCAAGGTCGAGGCCGCCACCGCAGACGAGGACTGGCGCGAAATTCCGACCCGCCACGGCTACGCCGATGGCAACTACCGAATCCTCGGCGTGGCGGACATGGCGCATGCCATCCGCTCCGGCCGCCCGCATCGCGCCAGCGGCGCGCTCGCCTTCCATGTCCTCGAGGTGATAGAGGCGTTCCAAACCTCGTCCGATAGCGGCCGAGCGGTAGCCATCTCGAGTTGCGCGGAGCGGCCGGCGCCGCTGCCCGCTTCGCTCGCGCCTCGGCGAGCTCGACTGACGTGACGGCGCAAGGCGCCTGACGAACGAAAACGGAGAAAGCGACGATGCGGGAAGCGCTCATTGTCTGGGGAGGCTGGAGCGGCCATGAGCCGGAGAAAGGCGCGCGTATCGTCGGGGGAATGCTCGAGGCGGAGGGGTTCAAGGTCTATATCGAGAACACCACCGAGGCGTTCGCCGATCCAGCCATCGCCGACATGAGCCTCATCGTGCCGATCGTCACCATGTCGAAGATCGAGAAGGAAGAGGTCGCAAACCTGACCGCCGCGGTGCAAGGCGGCGTCGGTCTCGCCGGCTACCACGGCGGCATGTGCGACGCGTTTCGGGAAAGCACCGACTATCAGTTCATGTGCGGCGGCCAGTGGGTCGCCCACCCCGGCAACGTCATCGACTACCGCGTCGACGTGGCGAAGCCCGACGATCCGATCATGCAGGGCCTCTCGAGCTTTCCGTACCGTTCGGAGCAATATTACATGCATGTCGACCCCTCGAACGAGGTGCTCGCGACAACGACCTTTTCCGGCCAGTACGCGCCGTGGACCGAGGGCGTCGTCATGCCGGTCGTGTGGAAACGCAAGCACGGCCAGGGACGTGTCTTCTTCAGCTCGCTCGGTCATGTGGCCGCCGAATTCGACGTGCCTCAAATGAAGGAGATTTTGCGGCGCGGCATGCTTTGGGCGGCCCGCTAGGGCTTCGGCCAAATCGTCATCGCGAGGAGAGTCGTCAGCCGCCGAATAGGGAAGAGGACGCCCCTGATGCCTCCAATGCAGACCGACGCGGCCTTTGTCGGCCTTCAAACCGCCGAACCGCTGGCCCCAGGCCAGATTGAAGAGCGCGCCCGGGCTTTGCTCGACCAACTCAGCCTCGACGAAAAAATCAGCCTGATGCACGGCCAGCTGCCTCTTTGGCCCGGGCTGGCGGCGATGACCGCCCCCGGCGGCTACAGCAGCCGGTTTTGGGTGGCCGGCGACGTCGCGCGCCTGGGCATTCCCGGCGTCCGCTTCACCGATGGTCCGCGGGGCGTCATTCTGGACGGGGGGACCACCTTTCCGGTCTCGATGGCGAGGGGAGCCGCCTGGGACCCGGCCCTCGAAGAACGCATCGGCGAGGCCATCGGGCGCGAAATTCGCGCCTTGGGAGGAAATTACTTCGGCGGCGTCTGCATCAACCTGCTGCGTCATCCGGCATGGGGCCGCGCCCAGGAAACCTACGGCGAAGATCCTCACCATCTGGGTGCAATGGGCACCGCGTTGACGCGCGGGGTGCAGCGTCACGTGATGGCTTGCGTCAAGCATTTTGCTCTCAACTCGATGGAGAACGCCCGGTTCAAGGTTGACGTGACGATCGATCCGCGGGCCCTGCACGAGGTCTACCTGCCGCACTTCAAGCGCGTGGTCGACGAAGGCGTCGCCTCGGTGATGAGCGCCTACAACAGCCTCAACGGCGAATGGTGCGGCCAGAATCGGGAGCTCCTAACCGACGTTCTGAAGACACGATGGGGTTTCCAGGGGTTTGTTGTGACAGATTTCATCTTTGGGATGCGCGACGCCAGGAAAGCGGCGCTCGCCGGCCAGGACATCGAGATGCCCTTCGGGCTGTTGTTCCCCCGCGACTTGAAAGGTCTGTCGGAGCGCGGCGAGGTTCCCCTGCAGCGTGTTGACGACGCGGCGCTGCGGATCTTGCGCCAGCAGACGCGGTTCGGTCAGGGCCGCAACCCGCGCGACTACGGTCCCGAGGTCGTCGGCTGCGAAGCCCACCGGCGGCTGGCCCGCGAAGCGGCGGAGAAGAGCATCGTGCTGCTCAAGAACGACGGCGGGCTGCTGCCGCTCCGGGACGTGCGGCGCCTGGCGGTCTTCGGCCGTTTGGCCGACACACCGAACACGGGCGATGGCGGCTCCAGCAACACGCGGCCGCCCTACGTGGTCACGCCGCTGGAGGGCCTGCGCGCCGCCTTGGCCGACAGGGTCGATCTTGCTTATGACGCAGGCGCGGATCCGGCGGGAGCGGCGGCGGTCGCTCGAGAGGCCGATGCCGCGCTGGTGGTCGTCGGCTACACCCACGCGGATGAAGGCGAATACATTCCGCCGGACATCTTTGTCGACTTCTTGCCCACCTTCCCCCCGCCGGACGCGGAACACCGGGCGTTCGCCGAACGCATTCGGCGCGGCAGCATCGATACCGCCATGCCGTTGGGCGGCGACCGCGAACGGCTCTCCCTTGACCCGCGCGACGAGGCGCTGATCCAGGCCGTATGCTCCGCCAACCCCCGCACCATCGTGGCCATCATGGCGGGCAGCGCGGTGATCACGGAGGCCTGGCGCAACCGAGCGAAGGCGGTCCTGATGCTGTGGTATCCGGGCCAGGAAGGCGGTCATGCATTGGCGGGCGTGGTCATGGGGGAGGTCAACCCCAGCGGCAAACTGCCCTGCACGTTCCCCGCGCGGGCCGAAGACTTGCCGTTTTTTGATCGGAATGCGACGAAAATTGTCTACGACCTATGGCACGGTTACCGCAAGCTGGAGCGCGACGGCGCCGCGCCCGCCTTCCCCTTCGGTTTTGGGTTGAGCTACACGACTTTCGACTATGCCGGCCTTAAGCTCGCGCGAACCGAACTGACCGCCTCGGACACACTGGAAGCGACGGTCGAGGTGACCAACGCCGGCGCAGTCCCGGGTGAGGAAGTCGTGCAGCTGTATGTCGCGACACAGGGCTCCGAGGTGGAGCGTGCGCCCAAGGAATTGAAAGCGTTTGCCCGCGTGGCGCTGGGTCCCGGAGAGAGGCGCATGGTGCGCCTGTCCGTCCCGGCAGCCGACCTAGCGTATTTCGACGCCGCCGCCTCGAGCTGGATCGTGGAGCCGATCACGTACGCTGCGATCGTCGGCCGTCACGCGCTGGACCCGAACGCTCTCCGTGCGGCATTCCGCGTCATCTGAGCGCCTTTCGTCCTGGGAAAGGCTATGGCGCGCGGCGGAGATCGTCTCAAAGCGCAAGCACGGGCGCCGGGAGGTCTTTGGAGGAGCTTGGAAACTCACCCGAAGGGAGGAGCAGAATGGCGACCATCCACAATCCGATATTGCCCGGTTTTCAATCCCGACCCGTCGATCTGCCGGGTGGGCGACGACTATTACATCGCGACCTCCACTTTCGAGTGGTGTCCCGGGGTGCAGATTCATCACTCGCGCGATCTCGTGAATTGGCGCCTCGTCACCCGTCCGCTCGATCGCGCGACGCAGCTCGACATGCGCGGAGAGCCGGATTCCGGCGGAATCTGGGCGCCCTGCCTGTCCCACGCCGACGGAAAGTTCTGGCTCGTCTACACCGACGTGAAGCGTCTCGAGGGCGCCTTCAAGGACGCTCACAATTCCATCGTCACCGCGCCGGCGATCGAGGGTCCCTGGTCCGACCCGACCTACGTGAATTCGAGCGGCTTCGACCCCTCGCTCTTCCACGACGACGACGGCCGGAAATGGTTCCTCAACATGGTGTGGGACCACCGCAATGACGTTCCGCCGCGGATTCCCGTTTTCAGCGGGCGACGGGCGCGGGCGCACGCAGGGGGCATAAATCACCTTCATTTTGCCGTGCGAGTAACGGGGCAGACGACTACTGCGCCGCTTCGGCCTTGTACGTCTTGAGGTAATGAGCGATCGCCACGAGGTCGTTCGCCGGCGCCTGCGAGAGGCTGCGGACGACCGCGGCCATAGCGCTGCCGAGCACGTCCCCCGACGGAGTGAAGCCGGTCGAGAGCGCGGCGACGACGTCGTCTTCCGACCAGTCCTTGAGGCCGTGCGCGGTGATGTCGGGCGCTTTGCCCTTGCGGTCCGGGAGCGGTCCGCCGGTCAGCCGGCGCTGCTCGATGATGCCGCCGAGGAGGTCGCGGGGCGAGTGGCACTCGGCGCAATGTCCGGGTCCCTGGACCAGGTAGCGTCCGAGCGCCTCCTCGCCGGTCGGATCGACGGCAAGGGGATGGCTGATTCTCGGCATGTAGAGGAGCTTCCAGAAGCCGACCGCGCGGCGGATCGAGAACGGAAAGACGAGCGCGTTGGGCGGCGCCCGTCCCGACACCGGCGGCGTCGTGCGCAGGAAGGCGAAGAGGTCGCGTACGTCCTTGATCGACATGCGACAATAGGAGGTGTACGGCAACGCCGGATAAAGATGCTCGCCGCGCCGCGAAACCCCAGCCATGATGGCGTTGGCGAGATCGGCCGCGCTCCACGATCCGATCCCGTCCTTCGTGTCGGGCGAAATGTTCGGCGGATAGAACGAGCCAAACGGCGTCTTCAACTCCATGCCGCCGCCGAGACGCAGCGGGTCCGGCTGGCCCGGCGACATGTGGCAGGATTCGCAGCCGGCGATGAAGAAGACGGTCTTTCCCGCCTCGGGGTCGCCCGGCTCTGACACCGCGGCTGCGACGTCGGCGGAAATTCTCCGCGGGGCGGTGACGAACCATCCCGCGGCGGCCGAGGCCGCGACGAGCACGCCGCGAGAGCGAGCGCCAAGGCGATCCGGGAGCCCATGATCAAGGGTCGGCCGGATCAGCCGTCCCGACCGCCGCTAGTGCTGTTTGGCCACGTATTTCTCGTGGCAGGCGCCGCAGTTCTTGAGCACGCCCGGCATCGTGGCCTTGAAGCTCGCCTCGTCCTTGATCGTGGTAAGCGCGGCCTTGGCGTCCGCATCCAGCTTTTTGAAGCGCGCGTCGAGGTCGGCCAGGTTGTCGTCTTCCCAGATCGCCGGCAACGCGTGAGTATCGTCGCCCGTCTTGCTGTCGGCCGGAAAAAGGGCGGGCTCCTTGCTCATGGCGCTTATGTAGGTGTTCAGCGCCTTCTGCACCGTCGCAAGATCGAACGGGGCCTTGCCCCGCAGCATCGCGACGACCGGCTTCGTGGCGGCGCCGTCGGCCTTCATCAGTTCCTTCCGCTCCTTGATCGCGTCGAGGCCCGTCGCCGCCACCGCGATTCCCGCGCCCGCGGCAACCGCGAGCGCCGCAAACGACATCCTCTTCATCGCCGCCTCCTTTTGGATCGGTCCCACGCTTGGTCGCCCATTTTGGGCGTCCCGGAGTGCAAACGCTCAATGCGGCCATGTCAAGGCCAAGATTCTTGCTGACTTACGGAGTTCCGAATACGCGGCTCGGATCGTCTCAGCCGGACAAGCGGCGAAAATGGTCCCATCCCGGCTCGTCGCCGAAGCGTTCGGCGAGGAAGTCGACGAAGGCCCGAGTCTTGGCGGCGAGGTAGCGGTTCGACGCGTAGAGCGCGTGGATGCCGAGCTCCGGCTGCGGAAAACGGTCGAGGATGGTCCGAAAGCCGCCGGATTCGATATCCCTTCCGACAAGGAATGTGGGCAGGAACGCGATCCCTCGTCCCGAGAGGGCGGCCGCGCGCAAGACGTCGCCGCTGTTCGAACACAGGACGGAATTGATCGGGACGCTGATCGTCTCGCCGTCGCGCACAATTCGCCAGCGCTGCAGCGTCGTCGTGTGGCCGTAGGTGAGGCAGGCGCGGCGCGCCAGATCCTCAGGCTCGAGCGGCTCGCCGTGGCGTTGGATATAGGCGGGAGAGGCGACAAACACCCGCCGGGCCGGCGCGAGCTTTCTCGCGATGAAACTCGAATCTGCGAGTTCCGCGATCCGGATCGTAACGTCCGCTCCCTCTTCGATCGGGTCGATGAAGCGGTCGGTCAGGGTCAGCTCGATCTTGATTTCCGGGTGCTTGCCCATGAACTCGGCGACGGCGGACGAGAGATAGAGCGCTCCGAACGAGGCCGGGCCGTTCAGCTTGAGAACCCCCCTCGGCTCGTCGTGCAGGCGCGCCACCTGCATTTCCGTCTCTTCGACGCGCGCCAGAATGTCGAGGCAACGCTCGTAATAGGCGAGCCCCGCCTCGGTCGTCCGGACGCGCCGTGTCGTGCGGTCGAGCAGCCGGGCGCCGAGCCCGTGCTCGAGCTCCATCACCGCTTTGCTCGCCGCCGAACGGGTCGTTCCCAGCGCTCTCGCAGCCTCGGCGAAACTGCCGAGCGCGACCACTTTGGCGAAGGCGTTCATCGCGCCGAGCTTGTCCATCGATTGTATCCGATCTGGAGACAGTGCGCGGCCAGACTAGCATATTGTATCGGACTTGAGCCCGACCAAATAAGGGCAATACGGTTGCCCCACCCCGTCATTGCGAGGAGCATAGCGACGAAGCAATCCACGCCGCCGCTGCCGCCGGCGCTGGATTGCTTCGCTTCGCTCGCAATGACGAGGTATCCCAACTTCAACAGCGAGGCACGAACATCATGGAAAGCATCATCAGGAAATCGGAAGAGCGCGGGACGGCTGACTTCGGCTGGCTCGACAGCAAGCACAGTTTCTCGTTCGGCGGCTATTACGACCCGCGGCACATGGGCTTCGGCCCGCTGCGGGTCATCAACGAGGACCGCGTCGCGCCGGGCGGCGGGTTTCCCACCCATCCGCATCGCGACATGGAGATCATCTCCTATGTCGTCGACGGCGGGCTCGCGCATCGTGACAGCACCGGCACATCGTCGGTGATCCGCCCGGGCGACGTGCAGCGGATGTCCGCCGGCACGGGCGTGCGCCACAGCGAATACAATGCGAGCGAAACGGACCCCGTCCACTTCCTGCAGATCTGGATCATTCCCGAGCGGCAGGGCCTGAGGCCGAGCTACGAGCAGAAGACTTTTTCCGCCGACGAGAAGCGGGGAAGGCTGCGCCTCGTCGGCTCGCGCGACGGGCGCGAAGGCTCGGTCGTCATCCACCAGGACGTCGATCTTTACGCGACGCTGCTCGAAGCCGGCGAGAGCCGTGTCGCATCGCGTCGCCGCGGGCCGCGGCGTCTGGGTTCAGGTCGTCCAAGGCGCACTGACGGTGAACGGCGAGACGTTGCGGCCTGGGGACGGAATCGCGATCAGCGGCGCGGACGGGCTGCGTATCGAGGCCCAGGCGCCGACCGAGGCGCTTCTCTTCGACATGGCGCAGTAAGCCAACCGGATCGCCGAAGATTGGGGGGCTCGAGGCGCATGCGCCGCGAGTCCTCCGTCTCCGAATTGGCGCTCGACATGTGATCCAAATCTCACATGATGGCGCCCGCGTGGATCGGCGACCGGAAGGCCGGAATCGACCCGTTGCTGTCCTTCCCGATCAGCCCGGAACGTGCGGAGAGCGCCGGAAAGCGGCCGTAGGCGCTAGTTACCTAGAAGTATTATATGGCCCATACAAAGCGAAGCGCGCAGAGACTTTTCTCTCGCCAGAAGGGTCAGTTGTCATATCTGTGACTACGATTTCGTTACAGAACTCTGTTCTGTGAGTACGTACCTTAGAAAAGACATCCTTGTATTCAGTCCATCCCCATACGAACAGTCTAACGCGCCGGAATCTCGTCTCCTCCAAAATATTGAGCGGGATAAGAAGTGCGTCCGCGTACTTTGTGGCATGCGGCTCCAGGAAGGCGGCGGTCGCGTTTCCACTTCCGCTCGCCACAAGCCGGTCATCGACATAGTCAAACAGATAAAAGTCACGCTCTGGTTCTCCAGGAAACCATCTCCAATTGACCAACATACGTTGTTCTTCTGCAGGCGTCGTCCCGCTGTTTTCCCATAGCGGTATAACGACAAAATTATCGTTGACTATGTGAGTTCGAACGTCTTAACGAAGACAAAAGCCCGTTGAATGTTAATGAGACTATCTCGACCTAGCCTATCGGCTCTATAGAGAAAGATTCCTTGGACGATCGATACTGCGCCGAGAACGCCAGTAAAGATAGCAAGGACGAAAGTGTAGAAAGACAGGGCGTCTTTAGTGGTCCAGTCCCAAAATTCTTTCAGGGGGGAACTTTGATCGGTGGCTTCGCTGGATTCTTTGGCGCGTTGATTGTTGTAATGCTCGCTAGAAAACGGTAGTGAACTCCTAACAACTGAAGGGCGGCCGGAATATGCAGCAAATAGCGCAATTAACACTAGAACCGCAATGCCAATTTCCGCAAGAATAGTTGATTGCTGGTCTCTATTCAGCATCATTTGATCGCCGTTCCGAAGATGTCAGAAGCTTCGCGGTTGTTATACCAGAACTTAAACTCAGCGACATAGAGCGGGAGATATTTTTTGCTGACCTTGTGGAAGCTGCCCGTGATTTCGCGCTTTGATCAGCGACCAGAAGCCTTCGATGGCCTGAGTGTGGACCGCCGAGAAACCCGAAAGAGGTTGACGGTCGCGGCGACGACATACTGGGTCGCACGCATGGTCAACCGTGCGAAGTGAAGCGCCATCAACGGAACCGCGTCCGCGCCATAATGCGGTCGGTAGCCCGACAACGCCGCCGAGCTGCAGCCCGGTAATAGGCCATGCGGGTATTTTTGTTGCAAATGGTCGCCGCGAAGAACTCGAAGGAACCGGCGCGCGGCCTTGTCGCCTCGCGGCGGCGATCAGGCGCGGGACCAGAATGCCGTCGCGGGTCGTGACAGCCAGGGCTTTGGACGGCGGAATTTTGGACCTCTTGCTTCATGCCGATTAGTGTTCCCCGCCCTTCGCGATGTTCTGGTGAGCCCTCGATCAACGCCCGCTTCGGGTGGACAGCAAGTCTTCCCTGACGGCCCTTGTACGCCCGCTATCCCGACCGTTCCCGCCGTTCCGCCAAGGCCCGCTTCCCGCCCGTTCGAGACAATCCAGGTTCCCGAGACGAGATATTCACCACGAGCCCGTCACGGCGCTCGCACCGCCAAAGCCCCGACCTTCGCCGCCGTGCGGGCGAGGCCGCGATCGAAGCTCGCGAAGGCCTCGCATTTGGACGAGCGCGCCAGATGCAGCGCGTCGGCGAAGTCCATGCCCTGCTCAGCCCAGTCGAGGGCCGACCGAGCGGCCTTCTCGTCCTCGGCGAAGACTCTCGGCAGGGAGAGGAAGGCGCGCAAGGTCTTGAACATTTCCTGCCCCGCGAGCTCGTAGGCCTTTCGCAACACCCATTCGGTCTCGAGCAAAACGCTCGTCGGCACGAAGACGTCCTGCGACGCGATCAGCGCACGGGCGCGCAGGGCCTGTTGCCTGTCGTCATTGACGACGAAGCGGACGAGGACGTTCGTATCAATCGAAATCACGGCTCTTGCGCAGCCATCGCTCCCGCGCCTCCTCGAGCACGGCTTCATGCATCTCCTCGATTGAAACGACCCGATCCACGGGGCCAAGCCGCCCGAAAACGTCCTCGATTCTCGTCGCCTCCGTCTTCGGCGCGGCGCGCAACAGGACGCCCTCAGGCCGCTCCTCGACGATGAGTTCCGCCCCGGCGGCCCAGCCGCGCCTGTCGCGCAAAGCCTTGGGCAGGACGACCTGCCCCTTGGTCGAGATTTTCGTTCTCATCGCGGTTTTCGCCATCGGTGGCCCTCGGTAAGATGAGAAGTAAGATAGGCTCCGGGTCGCGCTCGCGCAAGAACCATCCAAAGCGGAACCGGAGCCGGGACCAACCGTCGTCATCGCGAGCGGAGCGAAGCGATTCAGGGGACGAAGGGCGGCGGCTCTGGATCGCTACGTCGGTTCGCCCCTCGCGATCACGGTTTTGTTTCGCGGGACGCTGGCGGGCGCTGGCCGGCCGACAGGCGGTCGCGGAAAAACACGACGATTCCTTGACATAAGGTCGCTGTATGTACTATATTCGTTCTCACCGCGACCGAGAGCCAGGAGTCCGCCGAGTGTCCCGCAACCGCGACTGTCCCACCCGTTGCAAAACCCCGCAACCGGTCGATCGAGTCGCGCCGCGCGGCGCGCGCCGCGAAGGCCACCCGGGAAAAGTTGATCATCGACTTCTTGAACCAAGGCGTCGCGGTCGCCGAGATTGGAGCGCGGCTCGACGGAGAAGCGTATGCGCGCCGTCGTCCGGGAGATTCTCGCCCGCGGCATGCCGGAACCGCTGGAAGACTCCGTCGCGCTGCAGGTCAGCCGACTCAACGAGGCGCTGCTGGTGGCCTACGGCGCCATGTCAGCTGAGAACCCTCGCGCGGTCGACCGGGTCGATCGTGCACGAGTTCGACCGCTACCATGGGGTTTACACTGCCGCGCGAAACGTTGAAGCAACGGTTGAAGAGCCGCTCGCGCTCCTCGCCGGCCGCTCGCAAACGGCGCCGCAAACGGTTGAAAAACCTCGATCCGCGCCCGGAAATGACGGGATCCCGACCGCCACGGACGAAGCCTTGGCCTGCCTTGCCGGCCTGGCTCAGGCTCGGATCGCGCCGGAAGCGCCGCCGATCGAGCGCCCGGAAACGGCGCCGCAAGCGCCTGAAAAGGCTCAATTCGCGCCCGGAAACGGCACGACGCCCGACACGTCGAACGAACCTTTCGTCTCGCCCCTTGCCGCATGAGGTGGCGGCTTTCTGAGTCGGACCAGCTTGCGCTCAATCCCTTCTCCCGCTCGCGGGAGAAGGTGGCCGGCGTCAGCCGGGCGGATGAGGGCTTGCTCCACGATCCGATCGGAACTCGTCCCGCCCCGGCGTCACTCCCCCTTGTCCTTGCTGAACAGGAACGGCGCGACCTCGGAGACGCCGGGCGGTTTGACGACGGCGAACGGGGCGGGGCGGCAGACAGCCAGCGCGGACAAGCCGACGCGGGCGGTGAGCAGGCCGTTCAGCACGCCCTCGCCCATGCGCGCGGAAATCCTCGACGCGATGCCGTGGCCGACGATCTGCTGCAGGAGGCTGTCGCCGACCGCCATCCCGCCGGTGATGGCGAGATGGGCGCCGATCGAGCGGGCGAGCTTGACGAGTCCCAGGAGTCCGGGCCGTCCGCCATAGATCTCGGCGATGCGCCGCACGAGGCGGATGATCTGCGCGACGACGAAGATCACGTCGAGGACGGCGCGCGGGCTGATCGCGGTGACCAGCGACACCCGCTTGGCCGCGGCGGCGATCTCTCCCTGAGCCTTCTCGTCGAGGGGTCGCAAGAGCGCCCGCTCGGCCACGTCGATCAGGTCGCGCCCGTCGATGATCGCCCGCGCGGCGTCTTCGACCCGGCCCCGCGCATGCGCGGTCTCGGGCCGGTCGCGGTAAAGCGCGACAAGCTGTCCAACCAGCTTGCGCGCCGCGTCCCGGTCGTCGTTGGCGCGCGCAGCGGCGAGGCCGACATGCATCTCGGCGATCTTCGTCTGGCGCGTAACCGCGTAGAGCTCGCGTGCGATAAGCCCGAGGAGGCCGACGAGGAACAGAACGCCAAAGGCGAGGCCGATCAGACCGAGCGACTCGGCCCGCGCGAACAGCCCCTCGATCAGGCTCGTCGTCCAGAGCCCGAAGGCGAGCGAGGCGAGGCCCGCGAAACCCGCCCAAAGCAGGCCGGCGAGGCTGAAGCGCCAGCGCGACAGGAGGCCGGACTTCTGCGCCGCTTCGACCTGCCGTTCCGCCTCGTCGATCGGCGGCGGCTGTGTCGTCGCGGGGATGGGTTCGTGCTGCGATTGGATGATTGCGGAGGGGGCGAGCGGGGCGGGGCCATCGTCAACCGCGATGCGCGCGTCGTCGAGGCGGAAGGCGCGGGGACGGGGCGGGCGCTTGCTCATGCGAGGCGATCCCCGATCAGGAACTGGAGCGCGCGGTCGAGCCGGATCTGCGGAGCGGGCTCGCCGCGCGCGACGATTGGCGGGCGGAAGCGGACGAAGCGCCAGTCGCTGTCGGCCTCGGGCAAGGCGATCGCGTCGCCGCTGAAAATCGACATCGGGTCGGCCGGCAATTCGCCGGGGAACACGGCGGCTTCGACCACGCCGTCGAACACCTGGCCGCCGATCGTCTCGCCCTTCTCGGGCACGCCGATGATCGCATCCAGCGTCTCGCCTCCGTGCCGGATCTCGGCCTCCCGGGTGGCTCGGACGGCGGCGAGGGCGATGACGTCGATGTCTGCCCCGACGCCCTCGGCGCGCCCGATCGCCTTGGCGGTCAACGCCCTGAGGATCGCCTCGAGCCGGTCATGGCTTGTGTGATGGAGATGATCGGCCTTGGTCGCGGCGAACAGGATTCTGTCGACCCGCGGGCGGAAGATTTTTGTGAAGCGCGAGGACCGTCCGGCGCGAAAGGCGCGCAAAATATCCGAAAGCGCGTTCTCGAGGTCGCTGAGCGCGGCGGGACCGGAGTTCAGCGCCGTCAGCGCGTCGACGAGCACGATCTGGCGGTCGAGCCGGGCGAAGTGATCACGGAAGAAGGGTCGCACGACATGCGACTTATAGGCTTCATAGCGGCGCTCCATCATTGCCGCCATTGAGCCCCGCTCGATCCCGTCGCCTTCGCCGAGCGGGATCGGGGCGAAGGTCAGCGCGGGCGAGCCCTCGAGGTCGCCCGGCATCAGGAACCTCCCGGGCGGCAGGGTCGAAAGCGCATAGACGTCGTCGCGCGCCTTGCGCAGGTAGGAGGTGAAACGCTCAGCGATGTCGCGCGCCGCATCCTCGTTCGCCTCGGCGCGAGCGTCGAGGCCCTTCAGCGCCGCGCGCCAGTCTGCCGACAGCGTCGCGCGGGCGGGCGTCTCGCCTGCGCTCAGCATCTCCCGCGCCCATTCGGCGTAAGCCTTGTCGAGGAGCGGCAAGTCGAGCAGCCACTCGCCCGGATAGTCGACGAGATCGACCGAGAGGCTCGAGCTTCGACCGCCCCAGCCGGCGGCGCTCTCGAATTCGATCGTCAGGCGCAGTTGCGAAATTCGCCGCGTCGATTGCGGCCAGCGGCGATCGGGCCCGGTGAGGCTCATCAGGTGCTCTTCGTAAGCGAAACGCGGCACCGCGTCGTCCGGCTGCGGCTCGAGCCGCGCCCGCGTCAGCCGTCCTTCCGCCGAGGCGGCGAGCACCGGAAGTCTGGCGCCGGCGATCAAGTTGTTGACCAGCGCGGTAAGGAAAACGGTCTTGCCCGAGCGCGACAGGCCGGTGACGCCGAGGCGCAAGCCGCCGCCGGAAAAGTAGTCGCCGACCGAGCGGGCGACGAGCCCCGCCTCGAATACAAGATCGGAAAAAATCGACAAGGCGGGGTCCGCGTGAAATCCGGCCGCGCCTATTTAGGCGGCGTCAGGCGATTTGGACAGAGGTTCAGTCCATGCCGGCTTCGAGCTCGGAGGGCGTTACGAACAAGGCGAGCAGCGCGCGCTTGCGTTCGATGTCGTCCCAGGAGTTAACCGAGAAGTCGAGCGCGGCCACGGCGCCGGTCGGGAACTTCGCCGCCATCCGGCGCAGGTCGGGGAATGCGCCGGAGCCGGCAAGCGACACGGCGAATTCGCCGACCCCCGGATTGTGACCGACGAAGCCGACGCTCGGGTGCGCGTCGGACAGGGCGCGTGCGCGGGCGAGCAGCGCGCCCTGCGTCGCGTCATAAAGCGCGAGCTCTTCTTGGAGCTGGACGCGCCGTGGCCACTCCGAGGCGAGGATCTCGGCGGTCTGCTTGGTGCGCAGCGCGCCCGAATGAATGAGAACGTCGGGGAGCAAGTCGCGCGAAGCGAGAGCCTCCGCGACCCGGCGTGCGTCGTCCCGGCCCCGGTCGGTCAGCGCGCGCTCATAATCGTCGCGGCCGACGGATGGCTCCGCTTTGGCGTGACGGATGAGGAATAAGCGACGCATCGGAGAACTTTGCTTGAGCGACGGGGAAATCGCAAGTGAGACAGTGGGCAGTCGGCGGGGAGAAGGCAAGGCGTGCTGCAACGCGCTGCTGACTGCGCACCGCTGATTGCCGCGCCTAACGCTCCCGACGGCTGAGGAATGCGAGCTTCTCGAACAGGTGCACGTCCTGTTCGTTCTTCAGCAGCGCGCCATGCAGTGGCGGGATCAGTTTCTTCGCGTCGCGCTCGCGCAGGGTCTCGGGCGAAACGTCCTCGTTGAGCAGGAGCTTCAGCCAGTCCAGCAGCTCCGACGTCGTCGGTTTCTTCTTCAGGCCCGGGGTTTCACGCAGCGAAAAGAACGAGCGCATCGCCTCTTCGACGAGCTTCGGCTTGATCCGGGGATAATGCGATTCGACGATCTGTCGCATCGTGTCGGCGTCGGGAAAGCGGATATAGTGGAAGAAACATCGGCGCAGGAACGCGTCGGGCAGCTCTTTCTCGTTGTTCGAGGTGATGATGACGATCGGCCGCAGCGCCGCCTGGATCGTCTCGCCGGTCTCATAGACATGGAACTCCATCTGATCGAGTTCGAGCAAAAGATCGTTCGGGAACTCGATGTCCGCCTTGTCGATCTCGTCGATCAGGAGAACGGGTCGGGTCGGCGAGGCGAACGCTTCCCAAAGCTTTCCGCGGCGGATGTAGTTGGCGATGTTTGAAACGCGAGGATCGCCGAGCTGCGAATCCCTCAGCCGCGACACCGCGTCGTATTCGTAAAGGCCCTGTTGGGCGCGCGTGGTCGACTTGACATGCCAGCCGATAAAGGGCGCGCCGATTGCGGAAGCGATCTCTTGTGCAAGGAGGGTCTTCCCCGTGCCGGGCTCTCCCTTGACCAAAAGCGGCCGCTCGAGCGCGATCGCCGCGTTGACCGCAGTCTTCAGTTCGTCGCCCGCGACGTATGTCTTCGTGCCTTCAAAACGCATCCGCGCTCAACCCTCGGCGTCGATCGATTAGGCGGCGCGTCACGTCATCGTCCCCTTCACGGTCTCGATCAGCTGCTTGAGCGTGAAAGGCTTCGGCAGAAAGACGAATTCCTGCTTCTCCGGCAGGCTGCGGGCGAAGGCGTCGTCGGCGTATCCGGACATGAAGACGACTTTCGCGTCGAAACCGCGGCGGCGCAACTCGGCCAGCATCATCGGACCGTCCATTTCCGGCATGATAACGTCGGAGACGATGAGGTCGATCGGTCCGCCGGCCTCCTCGGCGACGCGCAGCGCCTCGACGCCGGACTCCGCCTCGAGGACGGTATAGCCGCGAGACGCCAGTGCGCGCGAGGCGAACGCCCGCACCGCCTCCTCGTCTTCGACCAGAAGGATGGCGCCGCGGCCGGTGAGGTCTGCGACGGGCTTCGGCGCCTCCTTCTTGACGGGTTGCTCCGCCTCCGATTCGACAAGGCGCGGAAGCAGGACGCGGAACGTCGCGCCGGCGCCCGGCTCGCTTTCGCAGAACACGTATCCGCCAGTCTGTTTGACGATCCCATAAACCATCGACAGGCCGAGGCCGGTGCCCTTGCCGACCTCTTTCGTGGTGAAAAAGGGCTCGAAGATCTTGGCCTTCACCTCAGCCGGAATGCCGTGTCCGGTGTCTTGGACCTCGACCAGGACGTAATCGGCGGCAACGATCGCCATTTCCTTTAGCCGTGCGTATTCGGACGCCGGAACATTGCGGGTGCGCACCGTGATCTTGCCTCCCTCCGGCATCGCATCGCGGGCGTTGACAACGAGATTGACGATGACCTGCTCGAACTGGTTGAGGTCGGCCTTGACCAGCCAAAGATCACGGCTGTGGATGACTTCGAGATGGATCGTCTCGCCGACCAGCCGGCGCAACAGCATCTGCAGCTCCGACAGCACGTCGTTGAGCTGCAGCGTCTGCGGCCGCAGCGTCTGTCGGCGCGAGAAGGCGAGCAGCTGCCGTACCAGGCCTGCCGCACGGTTGGCGTTTTGCTTGATCTGCATGATGTCCTGGAAGGACGGATCGGTCGGCCGGTGGTTGGCGAGCAGGAGATCGGAATAGCCGATAATGGCGGTGAGCACGTTGTTGAAGTCGTGCGCGACGCCGCCGGCGAGCTGACCAATCGCCTGCATCTTCTGGCTTTGGGCGAGGTTCTCCTGCAGTGTGCGCTGTTCGGTCGTGTCGAGAGCAAAGATGATTGCGCTCGCGCCCTCGTCGCTGTTGGGATCCGCCGCAGAGATGAACAGGCGGGCCGAGCGCTCCGCCTCTGCGCCTTCGAGCGAAACGTCGAGCGGTGCGATCTCGCCGCGGCCCTCGGCGGCGGACGCCATCGCCTGGCGCAAGGGGGCGTGATCGCTCTCCGCCACGAGGGCGAAGATATTCAGCTTTCCGCCGACGGACGACTTCAGAGTCTCCGGGACGAGACGCGCGAACGCCGCGTTGGGCCGCAGCAACGTTCCCGAGGCGTCCACTGAGGCGATCGCGACCGGCGTCGAATTGAAAAAGCGCGCGAAGCGCACCTCGGCGGCGCGCAGGTCCTCCTCGCCCCTGAGTTCGCTGTGCGCGCGGTTGATAACCAGCGATCGCGATGGGCCCGGGGCGCCGTCGCTGGAAAAGGCGACCTTGTGGACGATTCGGGCGGGCAGGACACGGCCCTGCCGCGACTTCAGATCGACGTCGAACTGCTCGGTCTTCACTTCGCCCGGCCCGCCGGAGATCATCGTCAGCATGGCGCCGCCATCGCCTGCGATGATGTCGCTGATCTTGAGCTGGCCGAGGCCGAATTGGGCGAGGTCGACATCAAGCCACCCCGCAAGCGTCGCATTCATATAAACGACCGCGCCGTCGCGATCGGCCGAGAAGAACCCGGCGGGAGCATGATCGAGATAGTCGATTGCATGCTGAAGGTCCTGGAAGAAGCTTTCGTGACGATCATGCTCACGCGTTTCGTCCGATACCGACCAGACCGTCACTCCGCCCCTGGCGACGCCCCGCAGCGGCCGCACGCGAATTCGGTACCAGGCGATGTCCGCCTCGCCGTTCAGCGACGGGGCGAGCCGCAGCTCCTCGCCCGCGCTTTTGCCAGCCTTTGACGCCTGCGCCAGGCGGTATATGAACTCGGAGATGTCCGGCGGCCCAGCGAACAGGCGCTCGACCGGCTTCAGTTCGCCGCTCGACCGCGCGCCCGAGAGAACGCGATAGGCTTCGTTGGCGTAAAGAATGCGCAATTCCCGGTCCGTGACCACGAGGCCGTCCGGACTGGATTCGATGATCGCCTTGGTCGCGTCAAAACGCACCCCCCGCGCGGGGAATTGCAGCAGGCCGAAGGAAAACAGCAGCAGTCCCAGGACACCGCAAAAGGCGAGCGCGACGATCGTCGCGGTAACGACCGCCATGCCGGCGCCTTTTGGAGCCAGCAACAGCGCGAGGGCGGCGCAGCCGACAGCCAGCACGAGCACCGCCAGGACGAGCGGATTCCCTGTCCGCTCGATGCGGCGCGCCAAGGGAGGGGGCGACGTCGAATTCATTCGAGGACCAGATTCAGGGTCCATGCTTCGCGCGCGAGCCGAGTCGATCGCCATGGCCTGTGCTAGCACGCAGCCTGCATGATGTCTCGGTATGGTCTCGACCGGCCACAGGGGAATCGGGTGAAGCATTTTTAGCGCGTGATCAGGCTGGCGAGGAAGTCGTCATCCCATCCGGCGGTCTTTCGCTTGAGCCGCGGGGAAGCCTTGCCGGGAGCCAATCGGATCAGGTTCTGCGCCATGTGCTTGATTGTACAGAAGTTGGCGGGTGCGTGATCGGTTCGCAGCCGACCCGCGTCGTCGCGGAACACCATGTCCAAGATCCAGTGCAGGCTATTCTCGATCGCCCAGTGGATGCGTACGATCGGTCCCAGCATGCACGCCATCAGCGCCAGCGACGTCAAATAGAAGCGGGTCTCCCGCTCGATCTTGTCGCCGGTGTCCCGCTCGCTTTCGACCACCACCACGGCCTTCAATCCGGGCCAGTTGTGGCGCTCCTGCAGCCAGCCGATGTCGTGAATTACGGTCGTGGTCCTGGTCTCGATGCGGCCATGACCGCCATCCCCCATTTGGTCGCGACTGATCGTTGTGTCCCTGAAACCGGCGGCTTTCTGCTCGGCCACGAACAGTTCCACGTCCTCGCGCAGCGATCCCTGGTTGCCTTTCAGCGCCAGCACGTAGTCGGCTTTCTTTTCCACCACTTTCTGCGCGATGGCGCGCTGACACCCCATGGCGTCGATGGTGATGATCGCCCCCTCGATGACCAGCAGGTCCAGCAGTTTGGGGATGGCGACGATCTCGTTGGACTTTTCTGCCACCTTGACCTGGCCGAGCACCAGGCGCTGGCGTGCCGCAAAGGCGGAAACCATGTGGATTGGCGCCTGGCCCTTCCGTTTCTGGCCGGACTGCCGGGCGGTCTTGCCATCGATGGCGATGACCCCCTCGGAGGTTCCGGTCAGCGCGGCTACCCAGGCGACGAAGCAGCGCTGGAACTGCTCGGGGTCCAGCACGGGGATCACCCTCGTCGCCGGTCTCGCGCCTTCGAGGGTTTGCGAAAGGCCTACGAGCGGCCGATGAACGCCCCTGTTCGAGCAATGGGTGGAGAAATATCTCGTTTCCACCCTCTCGCAAGGCGGCATCGTCGTCATGGACAATTTGCCGGCCCACAAGGGAGCGCGGATCGAGCAACTCAACAATTCCGCCGCCGCCGAATTGCGATATCTGCCGCCCTACAACCCGGACATGAACCCGATCGAGAAGGCTTTTTCGAAGCTGAAGGCCATTCTGCAGCCAGCTTGCCGAGCGAACCGTCGCCGGCCTGATAAGGGCGCTCGACGCTTGCGCCCCAATCTTCAAACCCGCCGAATGGATTATTTCGCCGCCTGCGGCTATGATATTTATACAACTTGTTCGGAGTCTGCTCTAGAGTGAAAGTCCATCCTCGAATTGAGCGATGGGCCATCCTCGAATCGTCAGTCCCTCCCATTCGAACGCCCCGCCTACGCTCGCTGGAGCGCATGAGACCTTGCCACAGCCATCTTGAATTGGCCGGGAGACTCTTTGGTGAGCCGAAGTCTTGAAGACGATATCTCAATCTGCGTCGCCACTGTCCAGCGGCCATATTGTATTCAGAGATTCATAAAGAGTGTGCGGGCGAACTTTCCAAACTTGCCTATCATCGTCGGGGATCAGGACAAGCCGAACCAATATCTTGATGCGTTCTACAAAGCCTCAGGCGTTAAAGCCATTTATGTTGCCGAAGATGCTGGCGTAGGGGTGGCGAGGCACGCGGCCATAGCTGAGGTCAAGACGGATTATATTCTTTTTTGTGACGACGATTTTGTTTTCTCGAACGAGACAAAACTTGAAGCGCCCCTACACATACTCGATCGCGATTGGGACATCGATATCGTCGGGGGCACGGTGAGAGACATTACCGGCCGGATAGACGCGCCATTGTGGACGGCCCGCCGTTGGGAGCAGTCTCATTGCGTTGATTGAGTGGCCTGTTTGTGCTATGATTTATTATGGATTGACAGGGGATAGCGATGGATCAGGGGATGTTTCGAGCGTGGCTGGCGGAGATCGACGGTCTCGACGGCAAAGCAGCGCCAGGAGCTCGAGGCGGTGCTCGCCGGCCGGCAGCCCAGAGCGGCGGTGGCGGCGGCGATCGAGGAGCGCTTGGGCGAGGCGCGGCGCCGTCCGCACTGCGGCGGGGCGTCGGTGGGCGGGGGCCGAACCGACGGCCTGCGCCGTTTCCGCTGCAAGGATTGCCGCAGAAGCTTCGATGCGCTCGACCGGAACGCCGCTGGCCCGATTGCGCAGAGAAGGAACGCTGGCTTGATTTTGGTCAGTCGTTGAGCGAGGGCGAGACGGTGGCCGCCTCGGCCGAGCGGTGCGGGGTGGCGGTGAGCACGGCGTTCCGCTCGCGACATCGCTTCCTGCGCGCCGCCAGACCCACGCGCCTGTGAGCGGCATCGTCGAAGTCGACGAAACCTATAGTATTCATCAAGCTGTAAGGGCGAGCGTCGCCTCGGTCGCAAGGCTCGCAGGCGGGGCGGAAAAGCAGCCAAGCGCGGCCTTTCGGACGAACAGACGCCGATCCTGGTGGCCGCCGACCGGAGCGGCGCCACCATCAGCGCCGTCCTCTCGGCCGTGACCGCCCAGACCATCAAGCCGGTGCTCGCGCCCATTCTGGGTAAGGACACCTCTGCTCGTCACCGACGGCGATAACGTCTACCCGCCTTGCGCCGCCGCCCTCGGCGTCAGCCATGAAGCGCTCAACCAGTCGAAAGGTGGAACGCGTCCTCGGCGAATTACACATCCAGCCGTCAACAGTCGCCATGAGAGCCTCAAAACCTTCCTGCGCCCCCGTCGCGGCATTGCCACAAAATACCTCGACAGCTACCTCAGGTGGTTCCACCTCGCCGGCCTCAAGCACAATCCCACGCCCCGAGCATGCCTCAATGCCGCCATCGGCGGAGGAGCCCAAATGATGATATCAATCTAACGCGAATTGAGCTGGAGCAGTTCTTTGCCCTGGATCGAAAGCGGCGCATCGTTCTGACCACCATGATCGACTCCTTTACTCCCCAAAAAAAAGAGGTCGACGGCATCCCATACTTTCTCGCCGATGTTGTTCTCAACTGGAAGCTGGCCCGCAGATCCGCATTTGAGCGCGGCGCGGGCTGGGATGCACGCTTCAAATGCAATGGCGAGCACAGCGACTTTTACTTCAATATTAAAGAAAATACGAATATCGGGGTCGCGTACTGCCCGTTATTTACAGTATATCATCACAGTCCTGATGATTTCAGCTACGCCGTCAAGCGCGAAGACCAGGACGGGTTTAGACAATTAGCCGAAAAATGGGGTATAGACGAGATTCTAGACATTGACGACAAACAGCCCCGGATGATCCTCGCGCGCGGCTGGATCCCAACGCCGCAGACGGAAACAGCAGATCCGACGTGGATAAAGCACGGCGCTGGCACTCCGGTTGGCAACGGTTCCTCCGGCCCACTTGATCCTGAAACTTGGCCTGCATCCCTATGCGCCGACGATCCCACCGCGCTGGCAGACGCGCTTGGTGTGCTTTTTCCGGACGGCGTCGCAGATATGACTTCTCAAGGGCGGATCCAGATTCAGTCTGCTTGTCGCGATTGAGAACAAGTCGAGAAGGCGGATCGGCTGCCTTGGAGAAAGAGGACTGAGCCTTTCGTATAGAGTTAGACGGCGGGACACGGCGGAGACCATTCTGGAGCGCGGGCATATCACGAGCCTCAATCAAGACCTCACGCCAGGAGTGACATTTCACTTCGTGAACATCGTCAGCGATTGGGACTCTGGCGCGGGAGGGACTTTCGAACTCGAAATTGATCTCCTCTCCCCCGAGAGCGGATGGCTGAAGCGCCACTCAACCCTCACGATGACCTTGGAGAGGACCGTGGCGCCGCTCGGCCGCGGCGTCGCGGCAAGCGAAAAAATCATTGATTTCAGAAAGCCAAAGCTTCCGGATTTTCTGATCCGGGTCGAGGGGCTGTCAGACGTGGAGTCCTGGGGCCGATGGTCAGACGCAAATTTGTCAGACGCCGTCCTGATCAGGTTTTTCGACCCGCTTCCGAAAAGATTTCGCTTGAAAATGACCTGCGTAACGCCTTTTCGAACGCAAGCGGGTCTTCCTGTGCGAGTCGAGATCGGCCAATCCGTTCAGGAATTCTCGCCAACAACGACTTCCGCGACTTATGAATTGCGTTTTGTTGTTGATCGAAGAGAGAGAAATATTCGAATATACCCGTCCTCGCCAGCAAGCCCGGCCTCGTTCAACTCCGCCAGTCAAGACTATCGGCGTCTTGGAATCGGGCTCGTTGAACTCACTCTGATTGAAGACGAAACCGACGTCTCGGACGCCGCAATCCAGGCTGGCTTGCAAGGGCAACCCGAATCGGCGGGGGAAGAAGTCGCCGTGATCGACTTCAAGCGGCGCGACCTTCCGCATTTCCTGGTTCAGGCGGATGGGCTCTCGGGCGCTGAGAACTGGGGTCGCTGGTCCGACGCCAATTTATCCGAAGCGGTAACGCTTCGATTCTTCGATCCTCTGCCAAAAAAGTTTCGAATGGAGATCACCTGCGTGGCGTCCGGTCCGAATGCCGATCGGCCGGTTCGGGTGGAGATTGGCAACAACGTCAAATTTTTCTCTCCGACAGCATCTGTCGCGACATATCAGGTCGAGTTTGCTCTCGACCGCGCTGAAAGGTCGATCAAGCTCTTACCCTCGATGCCGACGAGCCCGGCTTCGTTGGAGAGCAGCAGTAACGACCACAGGCGACTTGGAATCGGGCTTATCGAACTGACTCTCATTTCGGATGTTCCCGGGAATTGGAACGCCGAGGAGCCAATCAGCCGGCACGCGCGATCTGGAACGGACCAACAGGAAATTTCATATTGGGAAAACTTATACTCGATAGAAGATCCGTGGGGCTATAAGGCTCCTTATGAGCAGGTAAAATATGGTCACACGCTCGAATTGCTTCCGGCATGGTTCCAGCGCGCGCTCGAGATCGGATGCGCCGAGGGTCTCTTCACCGAGATGCTTGCTCCTTATATCGGGCGTCTTCTGTCGCTCGATATTTCTGAGAATGCCGTGTCACGCGCAAGAGAGCGATGCCGGCGGTTTGCGAATGTTTCTTTCCAATGCTCGGATATCAATCGACAGTTCCCAGAAGGGACGTTCGATCTCATTACTTGCTCCGAGATGCTTTATTACCAGAAAGACCGTTTCACCTTGAAGACGCTCGTCCGGCAAATTGCCCGATCGCTGGAGCCGAACGGGCGCCTGCTCATGGCGAACGCGAACTGCGTTAACGACGACCGGACCGTAACCGGCTTTGACTTCAGCGAAATGGGCGCAGTGTTTATCGGGCAGGCCTTCGCCGAGGAGCCGGAGTTTGAGTTCCTCAAAGAGCTTCGCACGCCGCTTTATCGGGTTCAGCTGTTCCGGCGAACGGAGGCGGCGGACGAAGCCGCCGAGGAGCCACTGGAAATCCGCAAGTCACCGCGCGAGGTGATCGAGCGTCCGGCGACCTACACTCACCCGGATCTCAAGTGGGGCGGTTGCGCGATCACCAATGCAGCAGCGAAATATCTCTATGACACCGTCGAGGTTCCCATCCTGATGTATCATAGAGTTGCAACGGATGGGCCGCCCGACCTCCTGCCCTATCGGATCGATCCGGCGGCGTTCGAGCGGCAGCTCGTTTATCTGCAGAGATACGGATACTCGACGATATTGGTCGATGAGGCCTGGCAAATCAATTCCGCCAAAAGGTCCAGCATACCCGGCAGATGGATTGCGCTGACGTTCGACGACGGTTACCAGGATTTCGCCGACGTGGCTTGGCCTTTGCTGAAACGCTACGGATTCAGCGCCACCGTCTTCCTCGTGACGGCTCATGTTGGCGGGATTGCCGAATGGGATCGCGAATACGGCGAACCTGCGGCCTTGATGAACTGGGAAACGATGCGCCAACTCGCGAAGGAAGGCGTGTCCTTCGGCTCGCACGGCTGCTCGCATCGGCGACTTACGTCGCTTCCGCCGACCGAATTGGCGAAAGAAGCGGAACTCTCGCGCCAGATCCTGATGCAGGAACTCGGGACTGCGCCCGCCGGATTCTGTTTTCCGTATACGGACTTCAACCCCGCCGTGATCGATGCATCGAAGAGGGCTGGTTACGACTATGCGGTCGCGGGCCATGTTCCGCCCGAGTTTGCCCGTAACCCCTTCGCGTTGCCGCGGATTGATATCCGCAATGATGATGACCTGGACAGATTTGTCGCCAAATTGCCGGCGCCGCGTCGCTCCAGCAAAGAAAGGCAAGACGAATATCGGCGGCTGCGCGCGCGTCGGGATCGCGCGACTTATTTTACGATAGGCGCGGACGAGGCGAACGGGGATCGCGATAGGGACAAAGAGCACGCGACGAGCGACGAGCGCTGGGTCGACCCGGGCGCTGCGGCGAGCAAAGCCGCGACGAGCGAAGACATTCTCCGTCTCTATCGTGACCTGCTCGGGCGCGAACCTGAATCGACTTCGTCGTCGAGAGTTGGGTGGGCCGGCCCCTCGCCGAGGTGGTGATGACGACTGCGCTCTGCCTTCCGGTTCCTTCAGAAGCTTCGCTGGATCCTAAGCCGTCCGGCCAGACCGCTCGAATTGGCGACCCACGCATTGAGTCCGGCGTAGGCGGCCGGCCTCGCCTGGTTGGTCGTCTGAACCATGAGCTCAAGGTCGAAATTGAGGTTCGTTGCCGGCGTCCAGCCGAAATCCGCTCCGACGATCGCGCTCGTCATCCTGGGCGAGATGAGCCCGCCGGTATGGCTCCATTGCAGGCCGGCGACGGAGGCTTCCGGGTCGATATAGAACTGGGGCGAAAAATGATGCTCATAATAGGTCTCGACCGACCAGGCCGAGGGCGCTCCCCATGTCCTGCCGTTGAAATAGGCGTCGGCCAGAAACTGCTGCTGCCCGTTGCCGCTGGTCTGGCCGTTTTCGTTGACCATTTCTTCGGGAATGCCTGAGTACCAGATGGCGTTGCGGCTATAGACGGCCTGGACCTGAAGATCGTCGCCGTCGCCGAGCGCGGGGGCGTTGATCTTTCCGCCGGCAAGGACGGCCCAGCCGATCTTGCGCGCTCCGGCCGCCGTCGAGTTGGCGAAGCCGTTGGAGCCGCGCACATCGACGTCATGCAACGCGCCGGACAGCTGCGCCTCGCCCCAGTTCTCGGTCGCCCGAATCCGGGCGACGAAATCCGGCCACTGCCCCCCCGAATAGGTCAGATCGCCGCTGTTGGCGAAATTGAAGCCGTTGCTTTGCCAGTTGGTTCCGGGGCCGTCCGGCAGCGGCAAGGTGCTTTCCGCCGACAGGGACGCGGAAAACCCGCCGCCGAACGAAGCGGTATAGGCCAGGAGGTTCGGCTGATTGTACTGCTGCCGGTCGGGAGAGAAGATGTTGGCCCAATTATCGCCGCCGGCGAAGTAGCTGAAGAACGAGACCGCCCGGCCGGCGGTGATTCCGGCCCAGGTCACATAGGCGAGGTTGCCGTAGTTTTCCTGCTGCGAGTCGAAGCCGTTGCCGACGTTGAATTCGAAATCCATGTGGCCAAGCAACGGCCCGTAAGCGGTGTTGGAGACGAAGTCGAAGCCGAAGGCGATTCGGTCGGTCCAGCCGGTCGGGTCGCGCGCCCAGTTCGACGCTCCGGGCAAAAGCCCGGCTTTGGTCCCGGCGACCGTCCCATCGCCGGTCGTCTGGTTGCCGACCCAGGTCCATTGCTGGGTCAGATTGCCGGCGGCAAACTGAGCCTCGATGTAGCCGCTGATCTTCGCGCACACATCCGTGCCCGGGAGGGTCCAGCCGGCGATCCCGCCGACGCCGCAGATTTTCACATCGTCGGCCGGGGACGGTAGCTCGGCGCCCTGCCCTGCCGTCGCCGCGGCGAGACTCGCGATCCCGGCAATCAGGAGGATCCTGGCGGACAGCATGCTCAACATCCGGCCGGCAAAGGGGTCGATCGAGTCGCCAAGTTTACCGAGCCGGGATGACACAATTTCTTCGCCGCCGCCAGACCGGCCGCAAGCGCCGCTTCAGCGCCCCGCTGTCGCCGCCTGTCGCGAAGCGATGACCGGCGAAAGACGCTTCGCCGGGGCCCTGCGCAAGAGCGCCACGATCAGGAAAGCCGCGCCGCCCGCCGCGACATAGGCCGACGGCCGGAACGCCATGTCCGGATCGAGGTTGGCGCTCAACACCTCTGAGAAGGGGATGTGGCGGACCAGCGCGTACCACTGCCGCCTCGACGAGCGCTGTCAAGGGCGGCGAGACGACCGCGGCGCCAAGCGCCGCGGACCAGGCCGGCAGGCCGCGTTTCACCAGGACGCGGAACAGCATCAGGATCGCGAAGAAGCCGACCATCACCACCGGCTCAGAAACGTCGGCCTTCGCCTGGATCATGAAATGCAAGAGGCCGAGCGTCGCGATCGCGTAGACCAGCGAATGCAGGGTGCGCCACTTCGGGCCGAGGCGCCGGATCATCGCGTCGGTCGAAGTCGCCGCGAGCGCGGCAAGGCCAAGCCAGGCGACGAAGCCGATCGTCAGGTAGAAGCGCAGCGCGATCTCGGAGGCGACATGCGCGAGGTCGAAGTGCTGGTCGACCACGTAGAGCGTGAGATGCGCGCAGGCGTAGGCAAAGGCGGCGACGCCCACCATGCGCCGGATCGCGACGAATTTCGGATAGCGCGCGCCGCGCATCAGCGGCGTGACGAGCAGCGACAGGGTGAGGAACCGGATCGTCCACAGGCCGGTGCGATGGATCATCTCGGTCACGACTTTTGGCTCGAGCGCGCCGGTCGCCGCCAGAAGCAAGATCCAGCCGGCCGGAACGAACAATCCGGCGAACACCACCGCCTTCAACGGCGAAAATCGTCCGTTGCGCTCGCTCCATGGCGCTTTCAACTGGATCATGCCGATTTACCCTATCGCCCTTTCAGGCCTCAAAACGCTATACGGAGCTCCAGTCCGATTGTTTCATCCAGGATACGCGAGCTGGCCATGCTGGCGCGGCCGGCGCCGCGGGACTATACTTGCTCACCGGACGGCCGGTCTGCAGGGAGGGGCGCTTTGGATCTCGTTCAGCGCGCAAAGGCGATGGTCTTGTCGCCAGCCGACGAGTGGCGGGCGATCGAGCCGGAAAGCGGCGACGCGGTCTATCTGTTCGCCAATTATGTCGCGATCCTCGCCGCGATTCCGCCGGTCTGCGAGTTTTTGCGCCGCGGCCTGTTCGGTTGGGGCGGGATGCATTTCCGCCACCTTCATCATCATCTCGGGTTCTTCCCGAGCCTGTTCGGCGCGCTCATCCATTATCTCGTCGCCTTTGTCGTCGTTTACGCCATGGCGGTGATCATCGACGCCCTGGCGCCGACCTTCTCGGCGCAGAAGAGCCAGCAGAACGCGATGAAGCTCTCCGTCTATTCAATGACGCCCGCCTGGCTCGCCGGGGTCTTCGCGCTGATTCCAGGCCTCGGGTTCCTGCGGCTTCTGGCGCTGCTCTATAGCTTTTACGTTTTCTGGCTCGGTCTGCCGATCCTGATGAAGCCGCCGTCCGAAAAAGCCGGGCCCTATGCGCTGGCGGTCATCGCCTGTGGGATCGTGCTCTATTTCATCGTCGCGGCGGTCGTCGGACCGGTCGCCTAGACCGGCGTCGCAAGGAACCGTGGCGCCGGCGCCAAGCGGATGCGGCGCCGACCGCGCATCAGTGCCAACCCGTTACAATATCTGCCCATCGCCGTTTTGAGCGTTTTCAACGGGTTGGAGCAAACAACCGGCGCAAATTTCCCCGGACCACCCGGGGGACCGTGATGGCCGCGCCGTCATGATCGCCTTTTCCCGAATAGAACAAATATAGCACGAAATGCGGCTTCCGACCAGAAGTTTCACGCCTCGATCGGTGAAAACCTTCAATGGGCGGGGCCACGCAAAACCGCCAACCGCGCGCATAATGGACCGCACGCCGGTATGGCGCCGGCGCCGGGCGGACGACGCGCGAAGACCGTGACAACCAGGCGCCTTCGGCCGACTGAACAGGGCTCATTGCTTGACGGAACAGGGGCGTTTTTGGGCAGGATCAGGGAATGATTTCTTAAGGAACAGGGAGCTCTTGCGCAGGAACAGGGGAGCTTTTGCACGAGCGCGATTGTAGCGGCGGCGATCGGCTCCTGAAGAAATGGCGACCCCCGAGGCCTTGATGGAGAAGTTCACGTTCTGCGATAACAGTAACCCGTAACCCACCTTCTCCCGAAGGGAGAAGGTGGCGCGAAGCGCCGCATGAGGTTACCGAGCCGGAGCGGTGATCCGCCGGCAAACCAGTTCGGCCAACGGCGACCGGCCGTATCCCTCAATCCCCGACCCTTCTTCAGGGTGAGGAACTGCTTTTGCAACAGGCTCTGAGAAGCGGCCGCCTTCCACGCCGCGATTCCTGGTGGATCAGCTCCGTCCGCCGGAGTGGTCGGCGAATTCGCCGATGCGCCGCGCAAGATCGGCGAAATTCTCGCGCATCTGTTCGAGCGCAAAGCCGTGGGCGAACAGGCGCTCGACGTCGCCGGTGGAAAGAGAGCGTGTCAAACCTTCAGCCCGGAGCGAGGCGACCTCGGCGTCAAACGCCTCGAGCGCCGCTTCGAGCGGCGCGAGCGGCGGCGAATCGCGCCCTTCAGCGAGCGCCGCCGCGTTTCCCAGAAGAAATTTGCTTTCGGCTTCGCCCACCCGCTGAAGCCTCGGATCGAGACGCCTCGCAATGGCGTCGGGGAGCGGCGCGGCCGCCGCGCGTCCGAGGATGACGAGGTCGTGTCTCAGCCTCAGCAACGTGCGTGAAAGCGCCGCCGGATCGGGTCCGTGGGTGAAAGGGACCATCCGCTCGCGTCGCGCCTCGGCCATGATCCCTTCAAGCGCAATCACCGAGCTGCCCAGGCCACCTTGGAGACCGGAAATTTCGGCGGGGTCGAGATTTTGCGTGAACCCCGAAAACAGCTTCGGGACGATGTCGGCCATCTGTCTGAGAATTTTGGCTGCCGCCTCCAGTCCCAGCCTGCGCGCCCGTTCCGGGAACACCAGGACGGAGACGGCGATCGCGACGATGCCGCCGAGCGCGACCTCCGACACGCGAATCACCGCCGACACGATCGGGTTCACGCCCAAATCTCCGCCGATCAGCAGGACGAGCACGGCGGAAAACGGCGCGACGCGAAAGCTCGGATTGATCGCCGCCGCAAGCGCCAGCGGGGCGATCGCGAGCGCGAGAACGAGGGCCTGCGCCGCCGCGGTGGTGTGGGGAATGAGCACGCCGAGCGCAGCGGCATAAATGGCCCCACCGAGAGTCCCGATCATGTATTCGATCGTGGCGCGAAGCGATCCGCCGATGCTCACTTGAGTCACGACCACGGCAGTCAGCACCGTCCATAGTCCGTGCAGGGGAAAGCGGAAAGGCTCGACCACAGCGAGAGCCAGCAGGGCGGACACCGTCATGCGCAGACAGAAACGCAGGTGGGGTCTCACAGCGCGGACCTCGTCGCGAACGAGGCGCCAAACGACCAAACGATCCATGCCGGGCCTGCATCTCGCCGCGATCGGGGAGAGTGTCCGCTGAACGTCGCGAGCGTTCAAGGGCTAGCGCATGTGCGTGGCCCCCCCGAGATTGCGGCAGATCGCTGCGAGAAAGCAGACTGAACCGCCCACTGGCGCCAGACTGGTCGGGCCGGCAATGTCGGCGGCAAAGGCATGTAAACCGCTCCGGCTACGTAATAAAAGTGTGACGACCGTCATAGCAATCGCCGCGCGCCATGTTAGGCGTGCGGTCAGGTTTGAGACCCATTGGCTGCGATCGGAGCTGAAAGTCGGTGGCCGATTTTGCGCGAAACGCCGAGGGATTGGCCAAGGCGGTCACATTCAACGTGATCACGCCGATGGGCCGCTTCGGCGCCTGGTTCGTGACGAAGCTGCTCTGGTATTTCGATTGGGACAAGAGCACCCAACAGACCGCGAAGGACCTTGGGTTCCTGCCGTTCGTGCACTGGGTCGTCGTCAGACGGGACAGGTTCCCGCATCTTGACCCGGCTCAGGAACCTGAGCGGCTGAATTACGACTATCTGTTTTTTCTCAGCACCTTCAACGGACCTTGGGGCCCCTATATCGAGGCGTTCGCCGACGTCCTTTACAAGGCGCTCGATCTCGTCTGGTTTTGGAGCGTCGGTTACCCCTTCGCACGGCCGGTCGGGCCGCTGAAGGCGTATATTCAGCGCAATCAGGTCGAATCCGACCATTCCTACAGCGCCTATCCCGGCGCGTCGGTTCGGGATGTCCGGTCAGCGCTGGAATTGCGGGAGATGGTCAGCGATCTCGCGTTGCGCGCCGACGCTCTGCCGGACGACGATCTCATGGCTGAGTTTGATCGGCTGCTGATCGGCGTTCAAAACAAGCTCGGCACGTTCGGCCCCACGCCGCCTTAGGGATGAGAAGCCGATATGGCCAACCAGAACGGGAAGAAATACGGGTTTACCGGACTGTTCCCAATCAAGGAGGGCGGCCGTCACGCCGCCGCTCTCCGGGAGCACCTGCGCAAACTGGACGGAAATCCTTACGGTTCGCCGCTGAGCGAAGTCCGCTCGATCCATATGGCTCGCTTTGTCGTGATCGACAGGCTGGCCTACCAGGGCCTGCCGGCGAAGCGCGACAGCCTGTCGTCCTCTTACCTGCTGTTCCTGTGCGACTTCGACGGCGAGAGTCCGGACGCGCTTGTCAGGGACATGGTCGCGGCAATCCAAGGCGAAGTGGAGGAGATCTGGCGGCACTGCGTGGCGTTTCCGGGCGTCGCATCCCGTGACCCGTTGGCTGCGTATTTCGCGAAGTGCCAGATCGAGACGAACCTGTTTCTCGCGGACCGGCCCGACGATACCGTGGACGATATCCTCAGAGGGCTGTTGTACAAAAAGATGTTCGCCGATTTCATGATCCGCCTTCGGCGGGAGGCGCCGCCCACTCCAGCGGAGGTGAGGGAGGAGTTGAGGGCAATGCGGGCGTCCATCGAGGACGCTCCGGCTCCGCATCCGGGAAGCCTGTGAGGCGAACGAGATGACCTATGTAAGCCCAATTCTCGATCTGTCCGATATTCAGGGCAACATCCTGCGCGGCTATCGCCGCTTCAAATTCGCGCGGTTCATGCTGTTCCGCATCCTCTCCGCCGATGGCGGCAGGCAGTTTCTCGACCGGCTGTTGTCCCTGGTCACGCCTGGCGAATGGGGCGACCGGCGGCCGCCGGCCGCAATCAATATCGGTCTCAGTTTCGCGGGGCTCGAGGCGCTGCAACTCCCCTACGCCTGCCTCGCCAGTTTCCCCGTCGAATTCCAGGAGGGCATGAAGGCGCGCGCCGCAAGCCTCGGCGACGACCCGCAATTGTGGGAACCCCCTTGGAAGGCAGAACGCGTCGATGTCGTCGTCATGGTCTACGCCGTGGATGACGTGGAACGGCGGCGCCGGTGCGATGAGGTCTCGACGATCGTCGAGGGAATCAACGGCGGCGAAGGCGGATCCTCCATCAAGACCCTGGAGGCCCAGGACTGTCAGTGGCTGACCGTCAACGGCGAGCTTTCCCGCAAGGAGCATTTTGGATTCGAGGACGGAATCAGCAACCCGGACGTTGAAGGCGTGCCCCGCCGCGCCGGCCAGGTCGATTGCGGCAATCCCGATGACAGCGGCGCGTTTCGCAAAATTCCGATCGGCGAGTTCATTCTCGGCTATCCCGGCGAAGGCGGCGAGGTCGCCCCGATGCCGCTGCCCCGCCTCCTCGGGCGAAATGGCTCCTATCTGGTCATGCGCAAGCTGGAACAGCGCGTCGGCCAGTTTCGCAAATTCGTCAAAGAGACGAAGCTGCGTCTCCGGCACGTGCCCGCAGGTCTCGATCCTGCGGACTACGGGGAGTATCTCGCGGCGAAGATGGTCGGCCGATGGAAGGACGGGTCTCCGCTCGTCCTCTATCCCGAGCGCTCCGCCACGCGGACCACAGGGCGACGGGACCCAAACAACAGCTTCAAATATGCGAGCGATCTGGCGGGCGCCTGCTGCCCGCTCGGCGCGCATATCCGCCGCGCCAATCCGCGCGATTCGCTAGGCTTCGGCGGCAAAATCATGAGCCGGCGCCGGATCATTCGCCGGGGCATCGCCTATGGGGACGGCTTGCCTGACGACGCCGACGACGAGACGGCCGACGAACCGCAAAATGGGCTTTCGCCTCGCGGCATCATGTTTCTGGCGTTCAACGCCGGGCTCGACCAATTCGAGTTCGTGCAGCAGGCGTGGATCGGGAACGGGGACGATTTTCAGCAGGGCGCCGACATGGATCCGCTGGTCGGCAGCCGCGACGGCCGCCAGATGATGATCCAGGGAGACGAGGCGACCCGTCGGTCGCCATTCCTGTGCACGCGGGATCCCGCGCTTCGTGACGGCGAGAGGCGGCGAGTATTTCTTCGTGCCGAGCCTGACCGCACTCCGGCTGTTGGCGGCCGACCAGGTCGTCGTGTCATGACGGAAAGAGCCACGCTCCATTCGCCGCAGGGCCGCTCGCGCGCGGATTCCGCGCCGGCGGATTCCGAGGCGGGAGCCGTTACGGCTCTCCGAGGGGCGCGATGGCTGTCTCGCCTCGGACAGACGCTCAGCGCTGTTCCGAAAGGCAGTCCTTCGACCGGCGGCGTCAACGGGATCGTCACGCCCGAAACCTACGATCGCATCCTGAACTCGCTCGCGTTGCCGGACCGGCCTCCGCAGCTGACCCAATTCGAACGGCCGGAGCCGGGAGAGGCCGTCGCCATCGCACGGACGGCGCGCCGCGCCGCCGTCACCGTCCTCGAGAACTATTGCGCCGGGTTGAAGGCCGACGCCAAAACAGTGGCGATGCGCGATCAACATGCCAAGCCGCACGGATACCTGGCCGCGCGCTTGATCGTGCGCGACGACCTGCCGGCGGAGCTGGCGTTCGGGGTTTTCCGCCGCGGCGCCCGCTATGAGGCGTTGGTGCGATTCTCCAATGCGCTCGGCGACAAGGGACCCGACCGCCGCCCGGATGGGCGAGGCATGGCGATCAAACTGAAGAACGCGCCCGGTCCGAGCCTTCTGCCGTCGCTGCAGCGGGATCCTCGGCCCGAACACGCTCGAGCAGGACTTCCTGCTGACCAACTATCCGGTGTTCTTCGGCAAGAACGTTGGCGACTACTCGGAGTTCCTGGAGATCATCGCCCTGCCCCAGGACAGCCTGGGCGCGAAAGTCGGCCAAAAGCTGAAGCTGGCGTTCTTCTTCTTCCCGTTTCGTCTGTGGCAGCTCTGGGTGTTCCTCCGAACCGCGCATGCAGCCGGCCGAGAGCCCGCTCGGCGTCACCTACCATTCGATGACGCCCTATCTCCTCGGCGACGACAAAGTGGTCCGCTATGTCGCGGTCCCGCTGCGCGCGCCTGCCGCTCCTCTCCAGCGGCGGACCGAGGAGCGACGACTTCCTGCGCACCGCAATGATCGCCCAACTCGATCCGCAGACACATTCGCGCGACGAAATGGCGGTGTTCGATTTCGCCGTCCGGATCCGGGACGCGCCCCGACCCGAGGACGTCGAGGACGCGAGCCTGCTTTGGGACGGCCCCAGGGACATCCAGGTCTCGCTCGCCCGGCTGGAAATCCCCGTCCAGACGTTCGACGAGGCGGCGCAGCGCTACAAGGGCGAAAAAGCGTCGTTCAGCCCCTGGCATTGCCTGCCGGAGCACCGGCCGCTCGGCGGCCTCAACCGGATGCGGCTCGCCGTCTATCGGGCGTCTCTGGATGTCCGGCGCCGGCTGAACATGGTCTCGCCCTGAACCTCGCGGCGGGGCCTGCCGTTCAGGTCGCGGCGCGGAGCGCTTGCAGAGCGAGGTCCGCCTGCCGCAAATCCGCTGAGGATTCTCCGGCGGAGAACTTCGTGCGCACATCGGCCAGGACGTTGAGCGCCTCGCGCGGCTTCCCACGGGTGGAAAGATAGTTCGCATAGCCGATCGCGGCGCGAAGTTCCCAACCGAGCGCATCGATGGATATCGCGGACTCGAGCGCGCGCTGGAAATAGTCGATCGGATCAGAAGGTTCGGACCCGGGGTTCTGCGCCAGCAGCTGCGCCCTGATGCGATACATTTCCGGCTCGAACCAGCGCTCGCCGATCTGCCCCGTGATGCGTTCGGCGGAATGAACCAAGGCCTGGGCCTTGTCCGCATCGCCGACGCGCGCATATTCGATCGCAAGGTGGCTCTGATACATGCCCGACTGAAGATAGTATTTGTTGTCGAGCAGCCTGTTGAGGTTGTTGGAGAGGCCATCCAGCGCGGCCACGCTCGGATCGCGGCTCGCGAAGGCCGGGATCGCCCATAGCGGGCCGAACACCTCGTAGAGCGGCAAGGCGTATTCCTTGGCGAGAGCCAGGCCTTCCTCGACGCACGCGAGATTGGCGGCGTGGTCGCCCTCGAAAAGATGGTCCGTCGAGCCGAGGATGAGCGCGAAGGCGAGCACGAACGGATGGTTCAGTTCTCTCGCCAGTTTTCTCGCGCTCTCGCTGCAGCTCCGCGCCCGGTTCGGGTTCCCGAGGAGCCATTCGATCCGGCCCGCGTAGACCAGGGCGACGACGTTGGGATCGTGCTGATAGATCTGAACGAGCTTGGAGTGGTCGCCGGGGCTATAGCGCTCGATGACGAATTTCGCCGCGACTTGCGCTTCGCGCAGCCTGCCGAGGAAGAAGTCCACCAGCAGCGCGCCCGTATGCGCCATCAGTTGAGCTTCGCGGTCGCCCGAGGCATTCGGCAAGATCGAGGAATTCCTGCGCATAAAGTCGGGCCTCGAGGAACTCGCAGCTGACCAGCTTGGCGATCGTCATGCCCCAGAGCACGATTGATTTTTCCCGCACGGAGCCGTGGGTGCGGGAGAGATCGAGCGCGCGAACATAGGCCCGGTCGGCGCGCGGGTGCCACCACCCGCCGAGCGCGGCGTAGGCTATTCCCAAATGGGAGTGCAGCGCGATCTCCATCTTGGCTCGGTCGGGCGATTCCGGCAGTTTTGAAACCAGCGCGACGCCTTCGGACAGATTGGCGATCACCTCCTTATAGGCTGACCGCTGCATCGCGGCCTGTCCGGCCGCAAGCCACGCGCCGATGGCCTCCGACAACATGCCCGCCGCCGAATAGTGATGCGCGAGCACAGCCAACTGGCTGCTGTCTCGGTTCTGGCCGCGTGCGCTGAGCCAGGCCGCGGCCCGTGCGTGAAGGTCGCGCCGCTCCTCCTTGAGCATCGAAGAATATGCGGCTTCCTCAATCATGGCGTGCTTGAACACGAATGTCGCTCCGTGAGTGCTGCATCTGCTGGCGCAACACGCCCGCGGCCTCGAGCTTGCTCAATCCGTCCAGCACGGCTTCGCGCGATACGCCGCTCAGAAAATGCAGATCGTCGAACTCGAACTGGCGCCCAAAGACGGAGGCCACCTGCGCCAGTCGTTTCGCCTGCCCGAGCGCGTCAAGCCGCTCGGTGAGGAAATCCTGGAGGCTCGCGGGAACGAGGAGCTCGGATAGCGAGCTGCTGACAAGCGTCCGATCCTTGTCGATCGGCAGCATGCCCAATTCCACGATCGCCTGTGCGACCGCCTCGATGAACAACGGCACTCCGTCGGTGCGCTCGATAATCTTGCGGAGCATCCACCCCGGCAGCGAAGTGGTTCCGAGGACGGTCTCGAGGAGCTCCTCCGTATTCCCGGTCGCCAAGTTTTCCGAGCGGCAGCGTGGTCACGCCGTTTCCGGAAATCGGCACCGGGGAGGCGTCGCTTCGATGCGTTGCAACGAGCATTATTTTCTCGGACGCGATGCTGGAAACGATTCGTTTGCCGAGCTCGAGGCTTATGGGATCAATCCATTGGATGTCCTCGACGATCATCAGCAGCGGCCGAACGCGCGAGAGGGACAGCAGCGTTCGCGTCAGGATCTGCAAAGCGCTGTTCGCGCTCGCGCGGCGAAGTGAGGTCCGCCGGCGTGAACCCTTCGCACGCGGGAATGGAAAGCAGCGCACCGTAATAGCGAAGCGCGCCTGCGGTCTCCTGCGTCACCGGGGCGAGCAGGCCGCGCAGCTTCGCAACCATCTCCCGCGGGGGGTCGCTGTCGTTGAGACGCGCCGCCCGTCTCAGCCGCTCGATTTCCGGCGCGAGCGGCGTACTCGAGTGCACGCGGGAGCATTGCAGATAAAGAACCTCCGCCGCCTCAGTCGGCAGCGCCGCCCGGAACTCATGGACCAGTCGCGACTTGCCGACCCCCGGGTCGCCCGAGACGATCACGGCGCACCCCCGGCCTGCGGCGGCTTTGCCCCAGGAGTTGAGGAGAGTCGCGTGCTCGGAGGCGCGCCCGACCATGGCCGACAAGAGCGCCGGCCGTGTTTTCGCGAAGCGGCTTTGGCTGTCGGCGACGCCCTCGACCAGCCAAACGTCGACAGCGTGGCCGACGCCTTTGAATTCCTGTTTGCCGAGCGGCGCGCATTTAAAGGCTTTGCTGACGAGATCGCGCGTGGTGGCCCCGATGACGACGCGATTAGGGGGCGCGACATCCTGCAGCCTGGCCGCGAGATGCACCGGCATGCCGAAGACTTCCCGCCGATCGTGATCGGCCTCGCCGGTCAATCGACCGACCACGACAATCCCGGTGTTGACAGCGATTCGCACCCTCAGGCGCAGAAGTCCGGCTTCCCTCGTTTCGAATTGCCGCTCGCGCATTGCAGCGGCGATCGACAGGGCGGCGTGGACCGCACGCTCGCAATCGTCTTCATGGGCGATCGGGAGACCAAAGTGCGCCAGGACCCCGTCGCCGACCGTCCGCGCGATATTGCCGCCGAAGCTTCTGATCCGCTGATTGCAAAACGCATGGTAGGCGCTGAGGATCGCGAAGAACTCCTCAGGGTCGAGGCTCGCGCTGAGCGACGTCGAGTCAACAATGTCGATGAAAACGACAGTCAGCTGACGACGCTCGGCGCCTGACACTTTCATCTCCGCGCGCCCCTGCAGGTGTCCCGCGCCCCGAACGGTTTGGCCGTCACTCGTCGCCAGGCTCGGCTCTCCGCCTCGTCGTGGCCTGAGGCAAGTATTCTACATCAATTCGCGCAGACCGGTGGACGGAAACGTCGAGACGGGCGCCAAGAGAAAGCTGGGGCGCCGGCAGGTCCATAGCCTATGGCGCGCCGCAGTCGGTTAGCGAGTTTGGTGGCGCAGCTTGAGGAAACCTTCGTTCTCCGCCCGAGGCAAACATCGATGGCTGGGGACAAGAGGGGAAAGCAATGCGACGCGCTGATCTATTCGATCCGGAGAATTCGGAAAAGAGGTTATTCTCAACGTTCGGGGCGCAGGCTGGTTGACGCATCAACTGGCTGAGCGAGCCGCGCTTGTCTTGAGTGCAAGGGGTAAACCGGCGGGCCGGCGGGAGCGTCGATTTCTAGGGAAGCGCCGCCGGTCACGCGTTCAGCATCCGGTTGGTGGGCCCGCGCGCGGTCAGCACCTTCGCCTCACTGCCGCGGATGACGGCCATCTTGGCGAGGCCGGTCAGGCCTGATCCGGCGTCGAGATTGAGGCGAAACCGGCGGATCTGGTCGGCGTGCGAGGGATTCGGCTGCGCGTCGAGCGGCGTATGCCCATGCACGACGAAGAGGCCGCTGAAGCCATCCGGACCCGGCGAAGCCTCCAGGAACGGCCGACGCACCCACGCCCAGTGCCGCTCCTCGTCGAGTTCGGCAAGCGGCTCGTTCCACGGCGTCGCAAGGAACGCATCGAGGTCAACGTTGGGATTGACCCCGGCATGGACGAAAAGAACGCCCTGCGAGCGCCAGTGCGGGCGCAGGGTTTCAAGCCAGCGCCGCGCCGTTTCGGGCAGCGCGGCGCGAATTGCGGCAAGGAGCTGCTCCGGCCCGTCGGGAAGCGCGGCGCCGGCGAGCTGTCGAACGACCGCTGTGCCGCCATTGTGCAGCCAGGTGGCGAGCGCATCGAGCGCGTCCTCCGGGGGCGTCGTCGGGTCGAGCGCCAGGCGCATCATCGCCTCGTGATTACCCATCAAAGCAATCTCGTCGTCCGCACGAATGAGCTGGCCCGCGCCGATCGCAAGCTCGATCGCCCCGAGACTGTCCGCGCCGCGATCGACGAGGTCGCCGAGAAAGACGATTGCCCGCCTCTCCCGCCGCTTCGGCTCGCCCGCGGCCTCGTCGAGCAGCGCCCGCAGAAGATCCGTCCGGCCGTGAATGTCGCCGACAGCGAACACCTCGACGCCCGGAGCGACTGCGCGCGGCAGAGCGAAGGTTTCTCGATTGACGATCGCGGCCATGCGCGCTCCCGTTTGCCGGAACAAACATTGCACACCCACTCGGGCAGGCGCTAGGATCGTCTCCATGTTTCTGACGTTCTTCGCCAATCTGCGGCAGGCGCACGTGCCCGTCACACCGCGCGAATATCTGGACCTGATGCGCGCTCTCGAGGGCGACCTGGCGGAGAGGTCGGTCGACGAGTTCTACCGCCTGTCGCGTGCCGTCCTCGTCAAGGACGAGCGGAATCTCGACAAGTTCGATGTCGTCTTCGCCTCCACTTTCAAGGGCGTGCTGTCGGTCGCGGCGGCGGTCGAGACCCACGAGCTGCCGGAGGAATGGCTGCGGCGGCTGGCCGAGCGCTATCTCAGCCCCGAGGAGCGGGCCGAGCTGGAAAAGCTCGGCTTTGACAGGCTGATGGAGACGCTCCGCCAACGCCTCGCCGAACAGAAGGGGCGCCACCAGGGCGGATCGAAGTGGATCGGCACAGCCGGGACCTCGCCCTTCGGCGCGTACGGCGACCACCCCGAAGGCGTGCGGATCGGCCAGGACCGGGGCCGTCGCGGCAGCGCGGTCAAAGTCTGGGACAAGCGCGAGTTCAGGGATTTCGACGGCGACTCGGAACTCGGTCCGCGCAACATCAAACTCGCCCTGCGCCGGCTGCGCCGATTCGCCCGCGAGGGAGCGGCCGATGAACTCGACCTCGACGGAACGATTCGCTCGACCGCCGACAAAGGCTATATCGACGTAAAGCTGCGCCCGGAACGGCGAAACGCAGTCAAGGTCCTCCTGTTTCTCGATGTGGGCGGCTCGATGGACTGGCACGTCGAAGCGGCCGAACAGCTCTTTTCAAGCGCCCAGAGTCAGTTCAAGCGGCTCGCGCACTTCTATTTCCACAATTGCCTCTACGAAAGCGTGTGGAAAAACAATCGGCGGAGGCATGACGAACGAATTGCGACGCGCGATTTGCTTAATTCCTACGGCCGGGACTACCGCGTGGTCTTCGTCGGCGACGCTTCGATGAGCCCCTACGAGATCGTCTCGCCCGGTGGCTCGGTTGAGCATCTCAATCCCGAGCCCGGCAGGGTCTGGCTCGAGCGAGCCATCCTGACTTGGCCACGAACGGTCTGGATCAATCCGACGCCCGAAAGTCACTGGGCCTATTCGCAGTCGACGACAATGATCGCCGATATCCTTCAGGGCCGCATGTTTCCGCTCACCCCTGACGGGGTCGAAAGCGCCATGAGGGCGCTCGCCGCCTGACGGGGTTCGAGCGGCCTCTTAGCGACCTATTCCCTCACCACAAGCACCGAACATTGCGCGTGGCGCACGATCGTCTTGGCGTTTGAGCCGAGCAGGTAATCGCTCATCACCGGGCGATGGGAGCCGACCACGATCAGGTCCGCGTTCCAGTCCTGCGCTTCCTGCAGCAGTTCATGATAGATGCCGCCGGCGCGCGCCGCGGCGCTCTTTCGCTCGACCGGCAGGTCGATCTCGGCGAGGATGGCGTCTAGCGCCTCATTGGCCCGCTTGGTCTGTTCGACGTCGAAATCAGCCGGCACGTATTCCATGAACGTGGCCGGCACCACCGGCTGAACATTGACCAGCCTCAGGTCGCCGCCGCCAGCCTTCGCCAGTTCCAGTGCCTGGGCGAGGCCTTTGGGCGCGCGGGACGGTTCGGCGAGGTCGACCGCGAGAATAATCCGCTTGTACATGAGAACCTCCATTGGACCGACGCCAAGGACACTGAGTCCTCGACGACAAAGTGAAGCGCGCATCCCTGTCTGGCAAGCGGGCTGCGGCAAAATGCGGCGGCGAAGGCGCAGATTTGGCTCCCTGCCTGACGCAACGATAGTCATTGTTCCTTCGTCACGGGATCGCTATAAGGCCGCCAAATTCCAATGAGGGACAGGAATCACTAATGAACGACTTCGCCGTTGAGAGCTACAAGCCGTCGGACGCCGAACCGTTCATGAACGAACGTCAACGGGAGTACTTCCGCCGGAAGCTGATCGCCTGGCGCGAGGCGATTCTGGTCGAAAGCCGCGACACGCTTGCGGCGCTTCAGCTGGAAAGCGAGAATCATCCCGACATCGCAGACCGCGCCTCGTCGGAGACCGACCGTGCGATCGAGCTCCGCGCGCGGGACAGACAGCGCAAGCTGATTTCGAAGATCGAGGCCGCACTGGCCCGAATCGAGGACGGCTCGTACGGCTATTGTGTGGAGACGGGTGATCCGATCTCGCTCCGTCGGCTTGACGCCCGTCCGATCGCCACGCTGTCGGTGGAAGCGCAGGAACGCCACGAGCGTCGCGAGAAGATCTACCGCGACGAGTAGCGCCTCCGGAAAGCCTGGCCGCCGGAATCCGGGGGCTTAGTTCAGCGTTTCGCGGCCGAGCAGTCGCGCCATTTCCGCTTCGAGAGAGCCGAGACCGGCGAACGGGTCGCCGGGTTTTTGCGTCGCTTTGTCAGACGGCGTCGTCTCGTCGTCCGGGGCGGGTCTCGGAGCGCCGGGCGAAGACGTCGGCGGTGCGGCCTGATCGACTTTCGGTTCAGTCCGGACTTCAGGTTTAGCGATTGGAGCCGGCTTAATCGGTGGGGGAGGGAAAACCAAGGCTTTCCCGGACGCAGACTGCCCGGCCTGCGCCTCCGGTTTCGCGGCCTGCGCCGGCGCTGCCGCCGCGGCGACAGGCGCATTTACCGGCGCCGGCTGTCCGACATGCGTCTCCGGCTTCGCCGGCGCTTCAGCTGATGGCGCTGCGGCGACCGGAGATTTAGCGGGGCGCCGCGTGCGCGGGCTGCGGCTGCGATGGGCCCGGTTTCGCAGCGTCGGCGGGGGACGAGGCCGCCGGCGGCTGAGTCGGGGGCGCCGCTTGCGGATGCGCATTGGCTGGACGGGCGATGTTGGGCCGCCCGGCCGGCGCGATCGGAGGCGGCATCGAGGGGCGCGGCGGCAAAGGACGCGATTGCGGCTGGACTGCGGGGATGGGACGAGCCGCCTCCGCGACCCTCGCCGCCGACTGAACGCCCCGCACCGCAACCGGAGCGGCCGAAGGAGATGGAGCTGTCGGCGTCGGAGCGACCTGCATGGGAGCGGTCGGGGACGCCGACGGGGGAACGGCCTGGGCGCGGACGGGCGGGGCCTGCGCCGCGGGAACGGACGGCGGCGGCGCGGACGCGCCAGAAGCCGCAGGCTGAACCGGGAGGGGGACGACGGACGGTTCCGCTCGCCGCGCCGCCGGCTGCGCCGGCGCTAGATTGTTTTCGCGACTTATCGCGAGCGCCCGATTGATTTGCGACTCGACGAGCACGTCGTTCGGACCGCCGATCATGACCAGATGCTCGACGTTGTCGCGCCGGATCAGGACGAGTTGCCGTTGGCCATCGAGACTGAACGCGTCGACGAGACCCAGCCTCGGCTGCCGAGTCCGCCCTCCCGGGACCTTCAACCGGTGTGCGAACACCAATCGATAAACGATCGCCAGCGCAACCAGAACGGCGATCCCGCATGCCGCCAGAACCCCGATCTGGACAACCGTGCTTCCGCCGAACGGAAGGTCATTTAACCACTGCATGCCATATCCAATGCCCGCGCCGCCGACCGCGCAGGCCACAACGTCACTCCACGGCGCGGCGACCGCCGAAGCGCGTCGTCAACACCCTTGAGCGCGTTCGGTCAAGTATGGACCCGGCGGCTGCTCGACGCTCCGCCGGATCGGCGTTATGCCCATTACGGCTCGGGACAAGCCGAGCGGGTCTCATAACAAATCGCAATCCCGTTGAAAACTGCGGAAGGCGACCAGGGGCGACCAGGGTGATTTGAACATCAAGACTCTCGACGAATCAGGCAAATCAGTTCAGGATTCCGCTTTACGCGGCGCGATCCCGCACCTCGCTTTTTTTGGTCAAAGCCCGGGGGAAGCGCTAGCCGGATGTCCTCGCATGACAATCATTCACAACCCCATTCTCCCGGGCTTCAATCCCGACCCGTCGATCTGCCGGGTGGGCGGCGACTATTACATCGCGACCTCCACTTTCGAGTGGTATCCCGGGGTGCAGATTCATCACTCGCGCGATCTCGTGAATTGGCGCCTCGTCACCCGTCCGCTCGATCGCGCGGCGCAGCTCGACATGCGCGGAGAGCCCGATTCCGGCGGAATCTGGGCGCCCTGCCTGTCCCACGCGGACGGAAAATTCTGGCTCGTCTACACCGACGTGAAGCGCCTCGAGGGCGCCTTCAAGGACGCTCACAACTCCATCGTCACCGCGCCGGCGATCGAGGGTCCCTGGTCCGACCCGACCTATGTGAACTCGAGCGGCTTCGACCCCTCGCTCTTCCACGACGACGACGGCCGGAAATGGTTCGTCAACATGGTGTGGGACCACCGCAAGGACGGACCGGCGCGAAATCGGAGGCATCCCGCCTTCGCCGGAATCTTGCTGCAGGAATACGACGCCGGTTCCGGCAGGCTCGTCGGCCCGGTCGACAACATCTTTTCCGGCAGCGACCACGGGCTGGTCGAGGGGCCGCATCTCTATAAGCGGAACGGCTGGTACTATCTGACCGTCGCCGAGGGCGGCACGGGTTACGACCATGCGGTGACGATGGCCCGCTCGCGCCGCATTCAGGGGCCGTACGAGCTTCATCCCGACGTGCATCTGATCACCTCGAAGGATGCGCCCGAGGCGACGCTGCAGCGCGCCGGTCACGGGCAGATCGTCGAGACGCCTCAAGGTCAGGTCTATCACACGCACCTGTGCTCGCGCCCGCTGAAGGGCCTGTGGCGCTCGCCGCTCGGACGCGAGACGGCGCTGCAGCAATGCGTCTGGGGCGAGGACGACTGGCTTTACCTGGCGCAGGGCGGCCATACTCCCGCCGTCGACGTCCCCGCCGCGCCCCCCGGAAGCGCGGCGCAGCAAAAGCCGACGGCGATGCGCGCCGCGTTTTCCTTCTCGCGATTGCCGCTCGAATTTCAATGGCTGCGCACGCCCTACCCCGAACGCATCTTCTCGCTCTCGGCCCGGCCCGGCCATCTGCGGCTCATCGCGCGCGAGTTGATCGGCTCGTGGTTCGAACAGGCCCTCGTCGCACGCCGGCAGGAACACTTTTCGTACCGGGCGGAGACGGAACTCGAGTTCACGCCGCAGAACTTTCAGCAGGCGGCCGGATTGACCGCCTACTATAACCGGCACAAGTTTCACTTTCTCGCGGTGACCTTTAATGAGACCTTGGGCCGGGTGCTGACGATCCTTAGCTGCGACGCCGACTATCCGGTGGGGAATCTGTCCTTCCCGCTCGCCGAGCCGGTTCGGCTCGACGCCGACGGTCCGGTGCGGCTCGCCGTCATGGTCGAACGGGAGAAGCTGCAGTTCTCGTTCGCGGAAGGGCGCGAATGGCGCAATGTCGGACCCGTCCTTGACGCGTCGATCCTGTCCGACGAGGCCGGACGCGGCGAGCACGGCTCCTTCACCGGCGCTTTTGTCGGAATGGCCGCCTTCGACGTCTCCGGCGGCGCAATTCCCGCCGACTTTGGATATTTCCTCTACGAAGGTTTCGATTGAGGCTCGGCCTCGGCCGCTCCTCGGCAGGGGTTGGCCATTGGCTCCCCGTTGACAGTCCGCGAGCAGATTGGCACGGCTTAGCGGATTGGCACGGCTTAGTTTGGGCCACGTGGCGGAACCGGGAGGGCGCACGCATGTCGATCGATGGAACCTGGACCCTGACGTTGGAAACGCCGATCGGCACGCAGCAATCGACCCTGGAGGCCAAGTCTTCCGGCGGCGCGCTGACCGGTACGCAATCGAGCCCGGAGGGATTGCAGTCCATTCAGGACGGCGCGGTCAACGGCGCCGATGCGAGCTGGTCCGTGGCCATCACCTCGCCGATGGCGATGACGCTCGAATTCCAGGGCACGGTCGACGGCGACACCATGGCCGGGTCGGTCAAGCTCGGCATGTTCGGCGAAGCGAGGTTCACCGGCGTCCGAGCCTGAAGTTCGCCGGTGGTCGGAGAAGCGGGCCTCATTCAACTTCGATTTCCCGGACGCAGCGCGTCGCCGCCGGTCATCTTGAGATGAAACGTCCGCATTCCGCGGCATGCGCCGAACCGCTCAGCGATCGGGACGGTGTGCGAGGCTGCTTCGACCGACCCCGGCGCGGACAATCGCTACCGTCTTCGTATCCGGAATTCTTCGAATTTGCGTTCAGCAACGTGGGCGCCAAAGAGCTCGCCGCGCTGATCGAGTTCCGGCACGTTCAAAGTAAACAGTAATTTCCTCGACCAGTGCGGAACAATATCGCGCGTCGGAGATTAATAAGCGCCGCGTCCCGCAATTTGCGGCGGACGCATCGAAATCCGACAGTGAGGAGGAAATCATGACATTCCCGTTGTTTCGTTTGGGCGCGGGCGTGAAATCTCTGACCGTATCAGCCGCGGCGATCGGCGCCCTCGGCATTGCCGCCGCCTTCGCTCAAAGCGCAGCCCCGTCGATCTCCGCAGGCGCTTTGACCAACGATTTCTCCGAAATGGCGAAGCTGAAGCCGCTAGCCTCGCAGGGTAAAGGCAAGATCGGGGTGCTTTTGCCGGAGACGACGACGTCGGCGCGCTACACTTCCTTCGACGAGCCCTATCTCAAGGAGGCTTTCGCCAAGGCGGGCGTGCCGTCGGGCGACGTCATCATCACCAACGCCCAGGGCAGCGAATCGACGGAGCTTACCCAGGCGCAATCGGCCATCACCCAGGGCGCAAGGGTGCTGGTGATGGATCCGATCTCGTCTGGCGTCGGCGCTTCGATTGAATCCTACGCCAAGTCGCACGGCGTGCCCGTCATCGACTACGACCGCCTGACGCTCGGCGGCGATCGCGACTATTACGTGAGCTTCAACAACGTCCAGGTCGGCAAATTGATCGGCCAGGGCATGGTCGAGTGCATTTCGTCCTGGAAGGTGAAGAACCCGCATATTTTGGTCATGCGCGGCGCTCCCACGGACAACAACGCGACCTTATTTGCCGACGGCTACATGAGCGTCCTGAAGCCCGATTTCGAATCGAAGAAATTCGTCGATGCCGGACAGCCTCCCGGCACATGGGACCCTGCGACGGCGCGCACGACGTTCGAAGGGCAATACACCGCCCATCATGACATCAACGCGGTGGTCACGCCGAACGACGACACCGCCAATGCCGTGATCTCCTACCTCAAGACGATTAAGGTCCCGCCGAATACTTTCCCAACGACCGGACAGGATGCGACCCTGACCGGACTGGAGAATGTGCTATCCGGCTATCAGTGCGGCACAGTCTACAAGCCGATCTATCTCGAGGCCCAGGCGGCCGCCGCTCTCGCCCTGTACCTCCGCGCCGGCGAGAAGCCGCCGGCCGATCTCGTCAACGGATCGACGATGGACAGCAAGGAGAAAAAGGAGGTCGCCTCCGTGCTCCTGAAGCCGATCTGGGTGACGCCGAAGAATATGGCTGCGACGGTCGTCAAGGACAACTTCGTCAAGGCCTCGGAGCTTTGTTCCGGCGACATGACGAAAGCGTGCAAGGCCGACGGCATATCCTGACGGCGAACGGCGATGGTTTCAGCCGCGCCGGAAGCAGACCTTCTTGAAGTGCGGGGCCTGCAGAAGCGCTTCGGCGCAGTGCAGGCCCTCGCCGATGTCAACCTTTCCGCCCCCGCGGGAAAAGTAACCGCGCTCGTCGGCGACAACGGCGCCGGAAAGTCGGTCCTCATCAAGTGCATAGCCGGCATCCACGAGGCTGACGCCGGCGAGATCCTCTGGGAAGGACGCTCCGTCCGCATCCGCAATCCGCGCGAATCCGCGGCGCTCGGGATCGAGGTCGTCTACCAGGACCTCGCGCTCTGCGACAATCTCGACGTCGTGCAGAACATGTTCCTCGGACGCGAGCGTCTGAGCGGCGGCCTGCTCGACGAGGACGAAATGGAGCGGGACGCTGCCGCCACGCTGGCGAGCCTTCGCGTCGCCACCTTGCGCTCGATCCGTCAGGCGGTGGCGTCGCTGTCCGGCGGCCAGCGCCAGGCGATCGCGGTTGCGAAAGCGGTGATGTGGAACTCCAAGCTCGTCATTCTCGACGAGCCGACCGCGGCGCTTGGCGTCGCTCAGACGAAGCAGGTGCTCGAGCTGGTGCGGCGGCTCGCCGACCGTGGCCTCGCCGTCATCATCGTTTCGCACAATCTCAACGACGTCTTCGCTGTCGCCGATCACATCGTCGTGCTGCGCCTCGGACGGACGGTCGCGGCCGGCGACGCTTCCGGCTTCGACACGCAAAGCGTCGTCGAGCTGATGACGACCGGCCGGTCATCGCGGCCGCTCGGCTCGCTGGACCGGGCCGATCAGGCAATCGAGAGCGCAAGGGCGCCGCGCAAGACCGATCTCAACGACGCAGACGAGGCGCCCGCTCCCGGCGGTTCGGCCGTTGTGGCGAACGCCGCCGGCCAGTCGCTCAGCGCCTATGCCCAGGACCTATGGACGCGCGTCCGCGCCGGCCAGAGCGGCGTGCTGCCGGTCGTCCTCGGCGTGGTGTTGATCGCGATCATCTTTCAAGTTCAGAATTCGAGCTTCCTCACTCCCGGCAACCTTGTGAATCTGCTCGTCCAGGGGGCCGTGTTCATGCTGATCGGCATGGGGGAGATCTTCGTCCTTCTGCTCGGCGAGATCGATCTCTCGCTCGGCTTCGTCGCCGGGATCGGCGGGACCGTCGTGACGCTTCTGGTGCAGCCGAATCTCGCCTGGCCGTGGTGGTCGGCGATTGCCGCCGCGCTCATTGCGACGGCGGCGCTCGGCGCCTTCCAAGGGAGCCTGATCACGCGGCTGCGGCTTCCTTCTTTCGTCGTCACGCTGGCCGGACTGCTCGGCTTCCAGGGGGTGATGATCGAACTCCTCGGGACCGGCGGCACGATTCCCATCCAGAACGACGTCATCAATAATCTTGCCAACGCCACCCTGAGCCGGACGCTGGGCTGGATCCTGACCGCCGCGGCGGTGCTCGTCTTCGCCGTCCTAACCATCTGGCGCGACGGACGGAGGCGAAGGAGCGGCCTCGCCGCGCCCCCTGTCGGCCTGACCGCGCTGAAAGTTCTCGCCGCCGCCGCAGCAGGCGTGGTCCTGGTCGCGCTCTGCAACGTCGACCGCGGCGTGCCGAGTTTCCCGCTCTCCGGAATGCCTTGGGTGATCCCGATCGTCTTCGCGGTGCTCGTCCTGTGGTCGTTCCTTCTCGGGCGCACCCGTTTTGGCCGCTATGTCTATGCGATCGGCGGCAGCGCCGAGGGCGCACGGCGCGCCGGGATCAACCTGGCCCGGGTTCGCACGCTCGCCTTCGTGCTCGCGGCGGCGACTGCCGGCCTCGGCGGAGTCATTTATGCTTCGCGTCTGCGTTCTATCTCGACGAGCTTCGACGGGGGCACTATAGTCCTCTATGTCGTCGCTACGGCGGTGATCGGCGGAGCGAGTCTGTTCGGTGGGCGCGGGCATCCCCTGCACGCGGTCCTGGGTGGTCTTGTCATCGCGGGAATCGTCAACGGCATGGCGCTGCTCGGCCTACCCGCCGCGATCCAACTGATGGCGACAGCCCTGGTGTTGCTCGCCTCGATCACCGTCGACGTCGTGGTCAGACGGCGCGGAGAGACTGCGCGCTAGCCTGGGAGCTATGGGTGTTGGGGGGTAACGCAAGAGAGCGAAGAGGAGGAGCCGCCACATGTCCAATTCGATGTCACCATTGAGGTTCGGCCCGAGGATCGGCCGCAGGACTCTGCTTAAGGCAGGTCTCGCCGCCGGAGCGATGCAGGTCGCAAGTCCTTTCATCGTCAAGGCGCTCGGCGAAGAGCCGATCAAGATCGGCCTCGACGACCCGTTCACCGGCACCTACGCCGAACTCGGTAAGCACGAGCAGATCGGCTGCCAGTTCGCGGTGGACGAGATCAACAAGAAGGGCGGCATCCTTGGTCGCCAGGTCACGCTCATTTCCGAGGATTCCACCAGCGCCGACACCGGCGTCGCCGTGCAGAAAGGCCACAAGCTGATCGACCGCGACAAGGTCAACTTTCTCCTCGGCAACGTCAACTCCGCGATGGCGCTCGCCCTCGGCGACCTGTCGTCCAAGGCCGGCGTCCTTCATATCGTCACCGGCGGCCACACGGACGCGGTCACCGGCAAAGACTGTCACTGGAACGTCTTCCGAGTCTGTAACACGACCCGCATGGAGACGAACTCCGTCTCCAAGATCCTGTTCGATAAGTTCGGCAAGAAATGGTATTTCATCACACCGGACTACGCTTTCGGCCACACGCTCCAGCAGGGCTTCGAGGCGAGCCTCAAGAAGTTCGGCGGAACGGAGGTCGGCGCGTCGCTGACGCCGCTCGGAACGACAGATTTCTCGTCATATCTGATCAAGGCACAGGCAGCCAATCCCGACGTTATCTTGTTCCTGACCGCCGGCCAGGACGCGGTCAATTCGCTCAAGCAGGCGGTCCAGTTCGGCCTGGACAAGAAGTTCCACATTGCCGGCGCCCAGCAGGAGCTCGAAGTGCTGGAAGGCCTGCCCCCCGAAGCCCGCATCGGCACCTGGGTGTTCGAGTGGTACTGGCTCCAGCCGAATGTGCCCCATGTCGCCGACTTCGTCGCCGCGATCCGCAAGGTCAACGACGGTAAGGTGCCGACCGCACGCCACTGGTTCGGCTACGCGTCGACCTGGACCTGCGCGCTGATCGCCGACGAGCTCAAGACGCTCGACGCGATGAAGCTCGCCAAGGGTCTCGAGAACTTCACGCTGCCGCCTGAGATCGCGCTGATGCCGGACAAGGTCTACTACCGGGCCGGCAACCATCAGTTGATGCCCGACCTTTACGTCGGCCACGCGGTCGAGAAGGGTCCGGAGCCAGAGGACCTGTTCCACGTCAACTCAGTGGTCAAGGGCGAAGATGTGGCGCTGCCGGTCGACGAAACCGGCTGTCATGTCACCTACCCCTCTTAAGCGGAAGGACTTGGCGGACGCCCGGGTGACGTCCGCCTGAAGCCCGATGTCCCAGCTGATCCTGTTCAACGTCTTCAACGGCCTCATCATCGGCGCGTTCTATGCGCTGATGGCGCTCGGCCTGTCCCTCATCCTCAACCTGTCGGGCGTGATCAACTTCGCCCATGGCGGTTTCCTGGCGATCGGCGCCTATCTCGCCTATACGCTGATGCCTTATCTCGGCTTCTGGGGCGCGCTCATCGTCGCGCCTCTGCTCACCGCCATCCTTGGCCTTGTCGTCGAGCGTTTGCTGATCCAGAGAGTCTATGGACGTGATCCGCTCTACAGCCTCCTGCTGACCTTCGGTCTCGCCTACATCCTCCAGGACGCCGCTCGCATTATCTGGGGCCCGCAAACCCTACCCTTCTCCATCCCGGGGTGGATGTCGAATTCGTTGAGCGGCCAATATTTCTTTCTCACCGGCTATCGCCTGTTTATGGTGGCGCTTGCCGCGCTGACCGTGCTTGCGCTGTTTGCCGCGTTGCGCTGGACCCGGCTTGGCATGCGCATTCGCGCCGGCGTTTTCGATCTCGAGACGGTCTCAGCGCTCGGCGTCAATATCGGACGCCTGCGCAGCTTCAATTTCGCCCTCGGCATTTTCCTCGCCGGTCTCGCCGGGGTGCTCGCGGCGGGAATGCTCGGCCTGCAGCCCACCATCGGCGACGAACTCATCATGCCGAGTTTCGTGGCCATAATCATCGGCGGCCTCGGCAGTTTGCCGGGCACGCTGGTCGGCGGACTTTTGATCGGCGTCGCGTCCGGCCTGACGAGCACATTCTTCCCGTCCGCCAGCGAGGCGGTGATCTACGTGCTGATGGCGCTCGTTTTGCTCGTTCGGCCTCGCGGACTGTTCGGCGAGGAGGGCCGGCTGCAATGATGGCGCAGCCAAACCGGAAATTGGCCGCGGACGCGCTCATCTGGCTCCTGCTGTTGACGGCGCCATTGTGGCTCAACGCCATCGGCGGCTACACCCAGCTCGGCTCGCTGGTGCTGGTCATGGCGCTCGCCGCCACCGCGCTCAACTTCCTGCTCGGCTACACCGGCGTCCTGTCGTTCGGCCACGCCGCCTATTTCGGTCTCGGCGCCTATGGCGCCGGCCTGACGATCAAATATCTTGTGCCGAATACGCTCATCGGCATGGCCGTCGGCGTGGCGACCGCGATCGTCGCCGCGGCGATCATCGGCAAGCTGATCGTGCACCTGCGTGGCATTTATTTCGCGATGGTGACGATCGCCTTCGGCCAGGTCTTCTATTTCGTCGCCTTCCGCTGGAACAATGTGACGGGCGGCGATGACGGACTGTCGAACTGGAGCCGCGCGCCGATCGATCTCGGCTTCGCCCAACTCGACATCGTCGACAGCCCAGCAACGTTCTATTTCTTCGTGCTATTCTTCTTCGCCCTCTCGCTCGCAGCGATGGCGTGGACGCTCCGATCGCCGTTTGGCCGGACGCTCCTGGCGATCCGGGAAAACGAGCGCCGGGCGCGCTTCCTCGGCGTTCCAGTCGACAACCATATCTGGCTGTCATGGATGATCTCCTGCGCTTTCGCCGGGCTCGCCGGCGCGCTGTTTGCATTGCTCAACAATTTCGCCGATCCCCACGATCTGCGTTGGGACCAGTCGGGCGAATTTGTCATCATGGCGGTGCTCGGCGGCATGCGCTCGTTCTGGGGACCGCTGGTCGGGGCGGCAATCTTCGTTGTCCTGCGGGACTATGTTTCGACGATGACGGAAAACTGGATGTCGTTCATCGGCCTGTTCTTCGTGCTGATCGTGCTGTTCTTCCCCGATGGCGTGCTCGGAATTCTGCGCAAGGCATGATCGATGAGTCTCCTGCAGGTCGAGAACCTGACCAAGCGCTTCGGAAGCCTCCTCGCCGTCAACGACGTCTGCTTGAGCGTCGAGTCCGGCGAGCTGCGCGCGGTGATCGGCCCGAATGGCGCCGGCAAGACGACGTTCTTCAATCTCATCAGCGGTTTCCACAGACCGGACACCGGCCGCATCGTCCTTGACGGCCACGACGTGACCGATCTGTTGCCGGCGCGCCGGGTCTGGCGCGGACTTGCCCGCACCTTCCAGATCACGGAGGTCTTCCCAAGGCTGACGGTCCGCGAGAGCCTGCGGATTTCCGTCGAGGTCGCCTCGGGCTTCCGGTTGCGGTTGGGGCTCTCCCGCCGCGAGGGGCTCAAGGTCCGCGAACGCGCCGACGAGCTCCTCGAATGGTCGGGGCTCGTCCGCAATGGCGAGAGGTCGGTCGGAGAGCTCAGCCACGGCGACCAGAGAACTGTCGAAATCATGATGGCGCTCGCTCTGAATCCGCGCCTGCTGCTGCTCGACGAGCCAACCGCGGGAATGGGCGAAAAGGAGACCTACGAGATCGCGCAGCTGATCGGCCGGCTGCACCGCGAGAAGGGGCTCACCATCGTCCTGATCGAACATGATATGCGCCTCGTTCTGCGGATGGCCGACCGCGTCATGGTGCTCGACCGCGGCGGCGTTCTCGCCGACGGCGCCCCGGCGGAGATCGTCGCCAACGAGGCGGTCCAGGCCGCCTACCTGGGAAAGGCCGTCGCGTGATTGACCGGGCGCTCGAGGCGGAAGGCATCGACACCTTCTATGGCAAGAGCCACATTCTCCACGGCGTGAGCCTCGAGGTGCGGGAAGGCGAAATCGTCGCCCTCCTCGGACGCAACGGCGCGGGCAAGACGACGACGCTGCGCAGCCTGATGGGGCTGACCCCACCTCGCCGCGGCGCGGTGCGGGTGTTCGGCGAAACGACCACGCGTTGGCCGCCTTATCGCGTCGCCGCGCTCGGCGTCGGCTATGTTCCGGAGGGCCGGCGCATCTTCTCGCCGCTCACCGTCGAGGAAAACCTGAAGGTTCCGCTCGAGCGCCCTGGCCCGTGGACGATCGAGCGCATTTTCCGTCTCTTTCCGCGCCTCGAAGAGCGAAGGAGCGCCAAGGGACGCCAGCTTTCCGGCGGCGAACAGGAAATGCTGGCGATCTCCCGCGCCCTCATCCTCAATCCGAAGCTCTTGCTGCTCGACGAACCGTCCCAGGGCCTCGCCCCGCTCATCGTTCGCGAAGTGTTCGACGTCGTCGTGGCCGCCCGCGGCGAAGGTCTGTCCATCCTCCTGGTCGAGCAGAACGTCCGCGCGACCGTCGAGATTGCCGACCGCGCCTATGTGCTCGACGACGGCGCCATCGTCTATGCCGGCGAGGCGAGCGAACTCGCGGCCGACGAGGCGCGCATGCTCAGTCTTGCAGGCGTCAGCGATGCGGAGTGGGAGGCTGATCCACCCGGCGCATCCGCATCCCCCTGACCGGATGCGCGCGGGTAAGCCAGTCGCTCAAACGGTCCAGGTAGAGATAAACGACCGGCGTCGTGTAAAGCGTCAGCCATTGCGACACCAATAGACCGCCGATGATCGCGATGCCGAGCGGCCGCCGCAGCTCCGCCCCCGCGCCTTGCTCGACCGCGAGCGGCAATGCCGCGATCAGCGCGCAGAGCGTCGTCATCATGATCGGGCGGAAGCGCTGCAGACACGCCTGATGGATCGCGTCCGCCGCACTCATGCCGCCGTCCCGCTCGGCGACCAGGGCGAAGTCGATCATCATGATCGCGTTCTTCTTGACGATGCCGATCAAGAGGATGATGCCGATCAGCGCGATCAGCGTCAGGTCGTACCCAGTCGCCATCAGGATGAGCAGCGCCCCCACTCCCGCCGGGGGCAAGGCCGATAGAATGGTGATCGGGTGAATGAAGCTCTCGTAGAGCATGCCCATGATGATGTAGATTGTCAGGATCGCTGCGCCGACCAGGAGCGGCATGGTGATCAGCGACGCCTGGAACGCCTGCGCCGTTCCCTCGAACTGGCCGATCAGCGTGCCGGGCGCGCCCAGATTCGCTTTGGCGGCCGTGATCGCATCGACCGCCTGACTGAGGGAAGCGCCGCGCGCCAGGTTGAATGACAGCGTCACGGCCGGAAAGACGCCCTGGTGATTGATGGTCAAGGGCTCGACCGTGCGCGTTATATGCGCGATGGCCGAGAGCGGAACCTGGCCCCCCGTCGCATTGGCGACATAGATGCTGGCGAGCGCCGTCGGGCCGTATTGATGTTTCCGCTCGACCTCGAGGATCACCTTCGCCTGCTGGCTGGAGGTATAGATCGTGGCGATCTGCGCCTGGCCGAACGCGTCGTCGAGCGCGTTGTCGACATCGGCGACATTGACGCCGAGCCGCGAGGCGGCGTTACGGTCGACATCGACGACGATATGGGGCGAGGCGATCTGCTGGTCCGAGGCCACGTCGGTGAGGATTTTCATGCCCTTGAGCTTTTCCAAGAGGATTGGCGCCCAGTGGTTGAGCTCGTCGGAATTGGTGTCGGTCAGCGTATACTGATACTGCGCCTGCTCGAGGCGCCCGCCGATATGGATGTCCTGTCCGGCCTGCATGAAGAATTTGGCGCCGACGACCTTGGCGACCTCGGGCCGTAGCCTCGCCATGACTTCCTGCACTGGCGGCCGTTCAGCGAATGGCTTCAGCTGGATGAACATGCGGGCGGTGTTTTCGGTCGCGTTGCCGCCCGTCGCCCCGGCGAACCCCACCACTCCCTTCACCGCCGGATCGCGCGTGATAATGGCGGCGAACTGGTTTTCGATCTTGGCTATACCGTCGAATGAGATGTCCTGGCGCGCCTGAGCGTCGCCGAAGATGAAGCCGGTGTCCTGTTCGGGGAAGAACCCCTTCGGGATCGTGATGTAGAGAAACACAGTCGCAACGGTCAGGCCTATGGTCACGAGCAGCATGAAGAATCGATGCCTGATAACCCAGACGAGACCGCGATCGTAAGACCTGTGCACGCGCTCGAAGCCGCTCTCGAGCCAGCGGCTCATTCGTCCAGGATTTCCGCTGACGCGGGTAAGGAATCGCCCGCACATCATCGGCGTCAGGGTCAGGGAGACGAAGCCCGACAGAAAGATCGCCAGCGTCACGGTCATGGCGAACTCGAAGAAGAGGCGGCCGACCACTCCCGACATGAAGAGGATCGGGATGAACACCGCCGCGAGCGACAGCGTGATCGAGAGAATGGTGAAGCCGATCTCGCCCGCGCCGCGGATCGCCGCCTCGAACGGCGGCTCGCCCGCTTCGATGTGACGGACGATGTTCTCGATCATCACGATGGCGTCGTCGACGAGAAAGCCGATGGCGATGGTGAGGCCCATCAGCGACAGATTGTCGATGCTGAAGCCGAGGAGATACATGCCGGCGAAGGTCGCGACCAGCACGACCGGAAGCACGATGCTTGGGATCACCGTCGCCCAGAAGCTGCGCAGGAAAAGGAAGATGACCAGGACCACGAGCGCGATCGTGAGCAGGAGCGTGAATTCGACGTCCGTGACCGAGGCGCGAATCGCCTGCGAGCGATCGGCGACGAGGTCCACGTGGACCGCGCGCGGAATTGACTTCTCGAGACCCGGCATAGCCGCCTTGATGCGATCGACGACGTCGATCGTGTTGGCGCCTGGCTCGCGCTCGATCAGCAAAACCTCCGACTTCTTCTCGCCGTACCAGGAGCCGGTGCGATCGCCGACCGACCCGTCGACCACAGTTGCAATGGCCCCTAGCTGGACCGGCGCTCCATTGCGGTAGGCGACGATCACACGTCGAAATTGCGCCGCGTTGGTGAGCTGGTCGTTGGTGTCGATCGGCAGCTCCTGGCGGAGACCCTCGAGGTTGCCCTTCGGCTGATCGACGCTCGCGCTCTGGATGGCGCTCGCGACCTGCGCGAAACCGAGGCCCATGGCCGAGAGCGCGTTCGGGTCGAGGCGCACCTGCACCGCCGGTTGCTGCTGCCCGGCGATGATCACCTGGCCGACCCCATTGATCCGCGACAGCGACTGGGCGAGAAGCGTGTTGGCGTATTGGTCGAGGTCCTGGATCGGATAGGCGTCGGAATGCACCGCGTAGATCAGAATCGGCGCGTTGGAGGGGTTGGTCTTGCGATAGGTCGGCGGGTTCGGCAGGTTCTTCGGCAATAGCCCGCTTGCCGCGTTGATGGCGGTCTGCACATCCGAGGCCGCGCCGTCAATGCTGCGGCTGAGATCGAACTGCAGCGTGATCGACGTCGAGCCCAACCCGCTCGTCGACGTCATGGATGCGAGGCCGGGAATTGCGGCGAACTGCTCTTCGAGTGGCGTCGCCACCGTGGAGGCCATCACCTCCGGGCTTGCGCCGGGAAGCTGGGCGCTGACCGAGATCGTCGGAAACTCGACGGTCGGAAGCGCCGACACCGGGAGGAGATTGAAGGCGAAGGCGCCGAAGGCGAAGAGCCCCGCCATCAAAAGCGCGGTCGCGATCGGCCGACGGATGAAGATTTCGGAGATGTTCATGGCGCGGAGCCGGCCGGCTTCGCCGGCTGTTCAACCGCGACCTTGACGTTATCGGCGAGATTGTACTGCCCGTTGACGACGACCCTTTCGCCCGCGGAAACGCCCTTGGAGAATACGACCAGTCCGTTCTGGCGATCGACCACCAGGACGGGGACGTGATGGGCGACGTTGCTGGTTGACAGCGTGTAGACGTAGTTCCCGTTGGGCCCTGACATCACGCTGTTGAGCGGCGCGGTAAGGACGTTGTGTCGCACCCCGACGATGAGATTGACGGTCACGAACTCGCCCGGCCAAAGAGCCCGGTCGGAGTTGGGAAAGGTCGCGTAGAGCGTGTCGGTGCCCGTCGCCGCGGCGACCTGGTTGTTGATGAAGCTGAGCTTCCCCTCGCCGAGCGTCTTTCCCGACTGCGACAGAGCCTGGACGTCGAGCGGCGCCTTCGCTTGCGCAGCGCGGACCTCGTCGAGTTTCGTCTGGGGGATGGGGAAGGTCACGTAGATCGGGGATAGCTGGGTGATCGTCACCAGCGTCGTGCCCGCTCCGGCCTGTACGTAATTGCCCGGATCGACCATTCTTGCGCCGGCGAGGCCGGCGGCCGGCGCGTCGATATGGCAATAGGCGAGATTCAGCCGGGCTGTTTCGACATTGGCCTGATCGAGCTTCACCGTGCCTTCGTCCTGCTGGACGACAAATTGCTGGTCGGCCGCCTGCTGGCTGGCGATCGAATTCTCCTTCAGCAATTTCTGATAGCGGGCGAGGTCGGTCCTGGCTTCGGCGAGCAGGGCCTGATCGTGCTCGAGCTGCGCCTGGGCCTGGTCCAAAGCGGCCTGGTAGGGGCGTGGGTCGATCAGAAACAACGGATCGCCCTTCTTCACCGCTTGTCCCTGGGCGAAGAATGCCTGCATGATCTGGCCGTTCACCCGCGACTGGACGGAGACGGTCTCGATCGGCTGCACGGTTCCAAGCGCATGGAGGATGATGGGGACGTCCCGCGCGGAGACGACAGCGGCCGTGACCGGGACCGCCCGTTGCGCCGGCGCGACATGGGCCGGCGGATGTCGCGTCTCGACGAATGCGGCGGCCGAGGCAAGAGCAATCGCCGCAATTGCGAGCGCCCATCGGGGGCGAACGCGCATATCCTCCTCGCCATTGTGGTTGCGTTGTAGCCGGAACGCGCTGGGGCCCACGCGGGTTTCGCGCGGGCCCCATGGACGTCGTTATGAAGGCGGCCTGAAATCGCCTGAAGCGATCACGCCTTCGGGAACGCGAAGGCGACGAACCGGTCGCCGCCATTGGCGGTCTGGACCCGCATCAAGACAGCTTTCTTGCCATCCTGCTTGGCGGACGCGATCTGCTCCTTCACATCGCTCGGCGTCGACACCGACTTACCCGCCACATCGAGGATGACATCGCCCGCGGCGAGCCCCTTCTGGGCCGCTTCGCCGGTCGGATCGACGCCGGTGATTGCGACTCCCTGGTGATTGGGGCCGTCGACCTCACGCGCCGGGGCCAGCTGAAGCCCGAAACCGTTGGACTGCTCAGCCCCGTTCGACTGGGCGTTAGCGACGAACGTGCTCTTTTGTGGCGCGAGCGTCACCTCGGCAGTCTTTTCGGCGCCGTCGCGAACGTACGAAAGCTGGACCTTCTCACCTGGTTTCATCGATCCGATCTGCCGAGTGAGATCGCCGGCGTTCTTGACCTCCTGCCCGTTGAGCTCGGTAATGACGTCGCCTGGCCGGAGGCCCGCTTCGGCGGCTGGCGTTCCGGGCATCGTCTTGTCGATAATCGCCCCTTCCGCCTTCTTCATCCCGAGGGCCTCCGCCATGTCCGCGCCTACAGGCTGGATCTCCACCCCGAGATAGCCGCGCGCGACGACGCCGCCGTGCTCGAGCGCGGTGACCACCCGATCGACCGTGGTGGAGGGAATGGCGAAGCCGATGCCGACGCTGCCGCCGGAAGGCGAATAAATCGCCGTGTTCACCCCCACGACCTGCCCCTGCTCGTCAAACGCCGGGCCGCCGGAATTGCCCTTGTTTATCGGGGCGTCGATTTGCAGGAAGCGGTCATACGGACCATCGCCAATGTCGCGGCCCTCAGCCGACACGATCCCGGCCGTCACCGTTCCGCCGAGCCCATAAGGGTTGCCGATCGCGACGACCCAGTCTCCGATCTTGGGCGTCTTCTTGGCGAGGGTGACGTAGGGATAATCGCCTTTCTGCTCGACCTTCAGCAGCGCGAGATCCGTTTTCGGATCGGTTCCGACCACCTTGGCGTCGAGGACCCTGCCGTTGTCCATGGTTATGGTGACGGATTTCGAATCCTGCACGACGTGATAGTTGGTCACGATGTAGCCGTCGGGCGAAATGAAGAAGCCTGACCCCTCGCCCATGATGATCGAGCGGGGATTGGCGGGAGCGCCGTTCTGCTCGCCGAACTGCTTGAGGAACTGCTGGATTTCCGGCGGTAGATTGTCGAACGCGCTCTCGGAATCCGCCTGATGCAAGATCTTGACCTTGACCGAGACGACCGCAGGTTTGACGCGCGCGATCAGCGGCGCAAACGACGGCAGGGTCTCAGCCATGGGGCTCTGCGAAGCCGGCCCTGAAACATTGGCGGCCTGGGCGGGATGGGGCGCGGTCAGCGCGCCCTCGCCGACTGCGCCGGCCGTCGCCAGCGCAAGAACGGCGGCGGAGGCGAGAATCCCGCGCGACAGGGAGGAAGAACGAAGTAGGGGCATGGTTGACTCCAATCCAGTTGCTATTCGAGCGGCGTCCCCGAGGGTCGTCGCGGAACGTTCGGGTGCAGGATGCGCGTCTCCGCATTTCCGCTCTTTGGCCATTGCATTAAAATCTCTCAAGGAATTAACAGTGTTCACGAGCAAGAGCGGCGCGCAGCCGCTGACCCTAACGATGTTCGCCCTCCAACCGTTCCTCTCCGCCCACGCCCGATCGCCGAACGTTCTCTTCACGGACCACTCGCCGGTCGAGTCCGGGCAGTCGCTGTTCTTCCGCGCAACTTTACGAAATCCTTACGGCGTGCGACGGCGTTCCCTCTCGTATCCTTATCCGGGCGTGTCGGAGAACAACCTGTCAGCGGCGCGGTCGAGGAGGCGACAAAGGTTCAGCCATGGAACCCTTTTCAGTCCTGTTCTGGGCTCTTGTGCTGGCTACGGCTTTGCTCAGCTATCGGTGGGGCAGCTTGGTCGGCCTGGTGTTTTTCATCGCCGGGCTGATGACGAGCGCACTCGTCGCGGCTCATTTTGGTTTCTAGTTCATCGATTTCGAAATTCGAATTGTATCATGCGGCTTGGTCGAGCTTATAGGACCAAGTGTGGACGATGGGGTCTCGATTGAAGTGATCCATGGCGGCCATGATGCGGTCCTTGAGTTCCTGTTTGGATGCGACACGGATGTGACGCAGCACCGAACGGGCGAGCTTGGAGAAGAAACCTTCTACGAGATTGAGCCAGGAGCCGTGCTTGGGGGTGAAGGTGAATTCGAAGCGACCGACAGGCTGGTCCGCGAGCCAAGCCTTGGTCTCCTTTGAGATGTGCGCGGAATGATTGTCGAGGATTAGCTTGATCGCCGTATGGGTCGGATAGGCGGCGTCGAGAAGCTTGAGGAATTCGATGAATTCGCGGCTTCGGTGGCGATCCTTGACGAGGGCGTGGACCTGGCCGGTGAGCAGATCGATGCCCGCCAGCAAGCTGACCGTGCCGTGGCGCTTGTACTCGTGATCGCGCGCCAAGGTCGCATGTCTGCCGGGCTCGGGCGGCAGGTCCGGGGCCGTCGTGGCGATTGCCTGAATGCCAGGCTTCTCATCGTAGGAGACGATCGCCACCGCATCGCTCGGCTTTTGTTTCGCGGCGGCCGCGGTCTCCTTGATAAGCTTCACCTCGCGATAGACGCACAGAACCTCCGCCATCCTCTGCTTGAACTCCGGGTCGCGGCGTTCCAGGTAATAGCGGACCTTGTGCGGCTTGATCTCCTGCTCATTGAGGATGTTGCACAGCGTGCCCTGAGCCAGCTTGGCAAGGCAAGCGTGCCCTTCTGCCGGCCCATGCTCGCGCACATGGCGGGCGAGCAGCCGCGTCGTCCACAATTCGTGGGGATAGCCGAGGTCCTTGGCCTTGCGGCAGGCGAGGTCGACAATCCATGCCTTGGCCTCGGCGGTGATCGTCGCCTCCCGGCCGGGCCGCGGGCGATCGTCGAGCGCCGACATCGGACCATAGGCCAACGCCCACTCGACACAGCGCTGGACCGTCTGATGGTGTGCGCCCATGGCTCGCCCCACCGCGAAAAACGATGGGTTCTCCCGGTAGGCCAGCAAAATCCGCGCTCGCTCGACCCGGCCCGCCGGTTCCGTTCGCGAGCGGGCGATCGCGCGCAACGCCGCCAAATCCGCCTTGCCAATTGCCAATTCGATCGCCTTCCGCCGTCCCGCCATGTCCTCAAACCCTGCTTCCGAATCAAACCAGCAAGGCTACAAGCCATGTCGGGAAAAATGAATCCCGCGCATAGGATCGGTTTCAACGAATTGATGAACTAGTCCATCGATTCCATGAAAGTCATCATTTGCTAGGGTTCGGGGGCTTGCGAAGCCCTGTGCGGTGAGCCACGATTTCGCAAACGAACAAACTCAACAAAGACGTTTGCTATGATTTGGGGAGGATAATGTGTGCGGCAGCGACGCCGAATCCCGCCAACCCGGCACGCCTTCTACAACAAATTCAACAACGACACCCACCGGAGCAGCCACGTCGAACCTGGGTAAGGAGAGTGGCGGGACTGCGCTTGTAGTTTTTGTTCTATCGGCGCTCTTCGCTCTCGGAGCTTGCGTTAACTCAGCAACGACACCCGTCGGAGCAGCAACGTCGAACCCGGACAAGGAGGGTGGCAGACCTGCGCTTGTAGTGTCTATTTTGTCGGCGCTCTTTGCTCTCGGATCTTGCGCCTTTGCCGGATTTACATATTGGAGCCAATGGGTTGACCACCCTAGCCTTACCGTAAACCCTTTTGTCTCGACCGAGATTAATACCGCCCTTCATTTAGCGGCCACAGTTGAGGCATCAAACATCGGCAACGAGACGATTGTGGTCGGGGATTTTGGTCTCATGGCGCTTGTCGGAACCCTCGGGGAGCGACCAAACTGTCGCAACCGGAACGTTTTAACTCAGATTGAAAACCAAACTTACAATCCAAGTAGCGAGCAAGCGCAAAATGACTATCTAATCGCAACTGAGGTACAGACAGAGACTAACCGAACCAATACGCATGGATTTGCTGTCTCGCCAAATCAAGTTGTGACGCGTATTTTTCACTTCGACCTATCCACTCTGCCCTGGTCGGGAGGAGCGCAGGAGATCAGCTTATGCCCGGTGCTGCAGTACATGGAGCCGTCCGGGAGAGTCACGGAAGCGATCTGCCATGGCTGGGAACTTGCGTCAGTCATGACAAACGGCCAAATCAGGCTACGGATGCTCAATACCGGGCCGAAGGCTGTTACTCTGCTTCCGTCTGTGAACGAGGCGCTCTGCGCCAGCATCCAGATCTAGTTACTCGATTTCCAAATTCGAATCATATCCGTCGGACGGAACTCCAGCATTTCCCTAGGCAAGGTGCAAAGCCGCGAGCGTGAAGTTTCAAGCATCGATGTACTAGTTCATCGAGTCCGTGAATCCGATCACGTACCCAGGATTCATTTTTCTCGACATGGCTTGTAGCCTTTGCGCTTTGATTCGGAAGCGAGGTTCGAGGTCGTAGCGGGACGGCGGAAGGCGATCGAATTGGCGATGAGCGAGGAGGACTTGGCGGCTTTGCGCGCGATTGCGCGTTCGCGAAGCGAACCGGCGAGCCGGGTCGAGCGAGCGCGGATTTTGCTGGCCTACCGGGAGGACCCATCGTTTTTTGCGGTGGGGCGAGCCGTGGGCGCACACCATCAAACCGTCCAGCGCTGTGTCGAGCGGGCGTTGGCCTATGGTCCGATGTCGGCGCTCGACGATCGCCCGCGGCCCGGCCGGGAGGCGACGATCACCGCCGAGGCCAAGGCATGGATTGTCGACCTCGCCTGCCGCAAGGCCAAGGACCTCGGCTATCCCCACGAATTGTGGACGACGCGGCTGCTCGCCCGCCATGTGCGCGAGCATGGGCCGGCAGAAGGGCACGCTTGCCTTGCCAAGCTGGCTCAGGGCACGCTGTGCAACATCCTCAATGAGCAGGAGATCAAGCCGCACAAGGTCCGCTATTACCTGGAACGCCGCGACCCGGAGTTCAAGCAGAGGATGGCGGAGGTTCTGTGCGTCTATCGCGAGGTGAAGCTTATCAAGGAGACCGCGGCCGCCGCGAAACAAAAGCCGAGCGATGCGGTGGCGATCGTCTCCTACGATGAGAAGCCTGGCATTCAGGCAATCGCCACGACGGCCCCGGACCTGCCGCCCGAGCCCGGCAGACATGCGACCTTGGCGCGGGATCACGAGTACAAGCGCCACGGCACGGTCAGCTTGCTGGCGGGCATCGATCTGCTCACCGGCCAGGTCCACGCCCTCGTCAAGGATCGCCACCGAAGCCGCGAATTCATCGAATTCCTCAAGCTTCTCGACGCCGCCTATCCGACCCATACGGCGATCAAGTTAATCCTCGACAATCATTCCGCGCACATCTCGAAGGAGACCAAGGCTTGGCTCGCGGATCAGCCTGCCGGTCGCTTCGAATTCACCTTCACCCCCAAGCACGGCCCCTGGCTCAATCTCGTAGAGGGTTTCTTCTCCAAGCTCGCCCGTTCGGTGCTGCGTCACATCCGTGTCGCATCCGCACAGGAACTCAAGGACCGCATCATGGCCGCCATGGATGACTTCAACCGAGACCCCAGTCGTCCATACTTGGTCCTATAAGCTCGACCAGGCCGCCTGATATGATTCGAATCTCAAAATCGATGAACTAGGCCCCTGCCGCCGCCCGCCATTGCTGAGGGCCTCGGCCGCCGATCGTTCCGACGGAGCGCGCCTATTTCGGCGCCGTGTAGAGACCGTAATTCGCAATCCGCTCGGCGACGTTCGCGACCTCTTCCGGCGTGAGCAGCGGCGGCTCGCGACCGAGCTGCAGGCAATTGACATATTGATGGGCGAGGTTTTCCACCTCGACCGCCAGCCACATCGCGCTGCGCAGGTCCTCGCCGAGCGCGATCATCCCGTGATGGGCGAGGAGGCAGGCTTTCCGGTCCTTCAGCGCCGCCACGGCGTTGTCGGAAAGTTCCTGGGTGCCAAAGGTCGCGTATGGCGCGCAGCGGATCGTGTCGCCGCCGGCCGCGCAGACCATGTAGTGGATCGGCGGAATGCCCCGCTCCACGATGGCGAGCGTCGTGCAATAGATCGGGTGCGCATGGACGATCGCGTTCGCCTCCGGCCGCTCGCGCAGAATATCGAGATGAAATCGCCACTCCGTCGAGGGCCGCCCATTGCCGACGACGCTGTGGTCGAAGCGCATCTTGATGATGTCCTCGGGCTGCATGAGGTCGTAGGGCATGCTGGTCGGCGTGATCAGGAACCCGTCGCCGTCGCGCAGGCTGATGTTGCCCGATGTTCCCTGATTGATGCCGAGCGCGTTCATCGACAGGCAGGCGTCGATGATGCTCTGTCGCTTCGCCCTCGCAGCTTTGGTCAGCATGATGCGTCCGCTCGTTGGTGACCGCGGAATTCCGCCGCCGCCGGGCATCCGGCGCTCTTCAATAGGCGGCCCCGCGGAAGGCCACAAGCGGCGGCTGCGACGCCAAACGTCCAGGCGCGTCACGACGCGTCAAAGATGCGTCGAGCGTCTCGATTGACCGGCCTCCAGCCGTTTGCTAGCAGAGCCTCTCAGACACAGCCCTGAGCCTATGCTGCGAATCGCGGCCGAGCGGGTGGTGGGTGGGTGAGGGATTGGAGGGGGCGTCCGTGGGAATCGCACTACGCAGCGGCGCGCTGGCGCTGGGAGCATTGGCTGCGGCTTTTCTGGCGGGCTGCGCCAGCGAAACCCCGCCCGCCCCGGTGGTCGCCGCCCCGAGTATCAGTCCGGACGCATTGGTCGGCAAGTGGGGCTTCGCCGCCTACCACCGCGACACCGATCGGGCGCGTACGATGAAGGAGGCGCTGGCCCAGTGCAATAAGCCCTACGTCATCGCCAAGGGCCCCAACGGCGGGGTGATGATGAACCTGGCTGACCAGGCGGAGCTGTCGGAATTGGTTCTCAAGGCGGGACCGGACGGCAAGACCTATCTCGGACCGCCGGGCGCCGCGGGAACGGCGGACGATCGCGAAGTCCTGGACGTCGACCCCAACTCGTTCACCACGGTCTGGGTTGATCCCGACAACGCCAGCCGCTATGGCACGTCGGTCTACCAGCGCTGCGGCAAGCGCGCCTGAGATTCCATCTTCCAACGGAGTGGGCATGAAGGTTAAATCGAATTACTTTGGCCGGGCGCTGGCGGCGGCGGCGCTGGCGGCGGCGGCGTATTTCCTGCCCGCCGTCTTCGCGACGGCGCAGCAGATCGACATGAACGTCGTCGACCAGCCGGGCTACCAGCCGACGCCGGAAGAGGAGCAGCTCAGCGGCGCCTATGAGCGGCAGGAAGTGTTCTTCCGCACCTCGGAAGCGCCGGGCACGATCATCATCGACACCCGCCAGCGCTTCCTCTATCTCATTCAGCCGAACAACCGGGCGCTTCGCTACGGCATCGGCGTCGGCCGCGAAGGATTCCAGTGGTCGGGCCTGCAAAGGATTTCCCGCAAGCAGGAATGGCCGGACTGGCGTCCGCCGCCGGAGATGATCGAGCGCCAGCCCTATCTGCCTCGCTTCATGGCGGGCGGCCCGGGCAATCCGCTCGGCGCGCGGGCGATGTATCTCGGGCAGACGGTCTACCGCATTCACGGCACCAATCAGCCGCAGACGATCGGCCACGCCGTCTCGTCCGGCTGCTTCCGCCTGGTCAACGAGGACGTGATCGATCTCTATGACCGGGTGCCGGTCGGCACCAAAGTGGTCATCAAACAGGCCGTCGCGCTCTGAGCGCGACGTCCCAACTCCTTTCGAGGCTGGTCATGCGCAAGATGAAACCGCTTCTCGCCGCTGCGGCGGCTCTCGGCTTTGGCGCGGCGGCAGCCGCGAGCGCTGAAGCCCAGACGACGCTGAAGACCGTTCAGGATCGCGGGACGCTCATCTGCGGCGTCAGCCAGGGGATCGTGGGCTTTTCGATCAAGGACGACAAGGGCGAGTGGTCGGGCCTCGACGTCGACTTCTGTCGCGCGCTCGCCGCGGCGATCTTCAACGATCCGTCGAAGGTGCAGTTCGTACCGCTGACCGCCACGGAGCGGTTCGACGCGCTCAAGAACAAGCAGATCGACGTCCTGTCGCGCAATTCGACCTGGACACTCGGCCAGAGAACGACTCGGGCCTCGTGTTCACCGGCGTCACCTACTATGACGGCCAGGGGTTCCTCGTTCCGAAGAGCCGCAATCTCACCTCCGCGCTCGAGCTCGATGGAAGCAAGGTCTGCATCCAGAACGGCACCACCTCCGAACCCAACGCCAAGGACTTCTTCGAGACGAACCACATCAATTACGAGATCGTCCATGGAGAGACGGTCGCCGACGTCGTGTCGGACTATCTCGCCGGCAAGTGCAACGTGCTGTCGACCGACAAATCCCAGCTTTTCGCCTTGCGCTCGCAGTTTCCCAAGCCTGGCGATCACATGATCCTGCCTGACGTGATCTCGAAGGAGCCGCTAAGCCCGGTCGTCCGGCAAGACGACATGCAGTGGTTCAATATCGTCAAGTGGGTCAACTTCGCCCTCCTCGACGCCGAGGAGCTGGGCGTCGGCTCGAAGACGATCGACGACGCGCTGAAATCGCAGAAGCCGGCGGTGCAGCGCCTTGTCGGCACGGAGGGCGACTTCGGCAAGCCGCTCGGCCTGTCCAACGCCTGGGCGACCAACGCGATCCGCGCGGTCGGCAATTACGGCGAGATGTTCGATCGCAACGTCGGCGCCCATTCGAAACTCGGCATCCCGCGCGGACTGAACGAACTCTGGAACAACGGCGGCATCCAATACGCGCCGCCGATCCGCTGAAGGCGGAATGCCGGCCTACTCGCAAACCCTTGTCTGGCCCTGGTAGTGGCACTGGAGTTCGCGCGGCGCTGACGCGTCGGGCGGCGGAACAGCGGGTTTCTGAACCTGTCTGGCCCTCGGCACGACGTAATTTTGCGCCGGCGGCGGAACGACGATGATCGCCGGATATGGGGTCGACATGAACTGCGCCCGAGCCTCGGGACTCGCCGAGACGACGAGCGCGAGGCCGGCCGCATAGCCCAGTATCTTTGACTTCATTTTCGGCTCCCGCGCGGCGTTCGTTCCGCGCTCTCTGAGCAAACCGCCGTCGAACCGGCGCGGCGGCAAATTGTCGATCGAATGAGGCCGCGTCAGCTCTTGACGCGCCTTTCGCGGATCATGAAGTTGTCGAACGAATATTCCGCTACCTGCCACCATAGATACTCGTCAGCCCGGAACGCGAGGAAGGAATCGGCGATCATCTTGAAATTCGGGCTTTGCTCGCCGAGCTGAGCGTAGAGTTCTGCAGCGGTTTTATAGCACGTCTCCAGGACTTCCTGGGAAAATAGACGAAGTTGCGCCCCGCCGACCACCAGGCGTTTGACCGCGTCCGGGTTTGCAGCGTCGTATTTGGTCCGCACCGAACCGTTGGCCAGCGCCGCCGCCGCGCGCAAGGACGCCTGATAGGTCTTCGGAAGCCCGAGAAACTTGTCCTTGGCGACGACGAGATGCAGTTGCATGTCGCCCTTCCACCAGCCGGGATAATAGTAATAGGGCGCGACCTTGGAGATCGGCTCGCGGACGCCGTCCTTGAGGTCGCTGAATTTCTCGTCGTCGTAGGGGCCGACCCACTCGAAGGCGTCCAGCGAACCCTTGGAAAGCGCCGCGAGGATCTCATCCTTCGGCACGGCGACCGGGATTGCCCCCAGATCCTGAAACACCTTCCCGGCAAAGCCGCCGATCCTGACCTTCAGGCCCTTGAAATCGGCGGGGCTGCGGACCTCCTTGCGAAACCAGCCCGCCATCTGGGCGCCGGTATCGCCGAGCGGCAAGGCCATGAGGTTGCGTTCGGCGAGCAGCTTGTCGATCAGCTCGCCGCCGCCCCCGTCCTGCAGCCAGGACGCGTGCTGCCGCGCGTTCATTCCGAACGGCGCGCCGGTCCCGAAAATGTAGGCCGGGTTGGTGTTCCAGGAATAGGAGAGCGCGGTGTGCGCGCAATCGGCTTTGCCGTCGGCGACCGCATCGAGCGCCTGCAGCGCTGGCGCGATCTCGCCGGCTGCTGAAACAGCGACGGTGAACTGGCCGTCGGTCATGTCCGAGAGCGCCTGGGCGAACGTCTGCGCGCCGCCGAACAGGAAGTCGAAGCTGGGCTGAAAGGCGGAGGTCAACCGCCAGCGAACTTCGGGGGTCGCATTGGCGACGGCGGGACTCGCGACGGCAAGTCCCGCCGCGGCCCCAAGGCCCATGACAAGTCGTCGTCGCGCAACCCGCATGTCAGACCGCCGCTTGAGCCGAAGCAAGGCAACCGGCGATCAGCAGCCGGTCGTGTACGCGCGTCATTTCCGATCTCCGGTCCGGCGCCAGCGTTCCCTCACGCGATCATGGGGCGATCGTTCATCGACGCGAATTGCCCGAGCCGCCGCATGACAGACGGCGGAACGCCGCCGGGATACTCGCTGATCCCGGCCGCGAAAACAAGCGCGCCGACGATCCCCTCAATCGAGATGCATCGTCGCCATGTGGACTCGGATCTCGCGCGCCAGCTCCACCAGGGAAATCACCAGAAGAGCGAGCGCCACCACGAACATCACGGCCATGAGGCCGCCGTGACTGAGCCCGAACAGCGCGGCCACGAACGCGCCGGTCAGGAGGGCCGCCGTGATCAGCGCGCTGAGCACGGCATAGAAGATGGCGCGGCTCAGAAGCTGCATCCGGCGGGCGAAGGCCCTGGTGATCGCCTCCTTCAGCGACGGGTCGATCGCGTCGCCGGACCGCACGGCGCGGTTGCGGTCGCCGACCCTCTCCATTCGGCCAATCAGAACCGACAGGAACCCCGCGACCGCCCCAAGCATGAAGGCGGGAGCGGTGGCATGCGAAATCGCCGTGCTGAGATGATCGATATCGCCGACGACCGCCATGCCGCTTCCTCCCCCCGAAAGCGCGCCCGCCGCGCGCCTCAGCGCCCTCGCCCAAGAATGGAGAGCGGCGCGGCGATTGGCAACTCGACGCCGCGTTCGCCCGCGCGCGCTCGGCGTCTGTGATCTATCCGTCACGGTCCTTATGCTTTGGGCCGGCAGGCCTGGTTTTCTCAGCCTGAATTCCGCATCAGGAAATTTCAAGTTCCCCGTTGGCCCTGAAGAATCAGGGAGATAGTCTTGGTTTGCGACTTAGAAAATCATCACCAACAGGGTGCGCGATCAGGGTAATCGGGTGAAGAAGTAGGTGACAAACGGCGAAAGTGCTGAATCCATGACGGCCCTCAATTCGCATCAGAGGGGCGAGCCATGGCCGAGGCGACAGGCGACTGCGCGGCGTTCGACGAAACCGTAGTTTTTCTGAGTCATTTCAATGATCTGAAGGATCCCCGCCAGCAGGGGAAGGTGGACTACCCGCTGGAAGAGATCCTTCTCCTCTGCCTGATCGCCGTCCTGGCCGGCGCGGAGACCATCACCGGCATCGCACTGTTCGGCCGCAAGAAGCTGGACCTTCTGCGCCGCTTCCGCCCCTTCGCCAACGGCACGCCGGCGCACGACCATCTTGGCGATATCCTCGCCGTGCTGGACCCCGAGCAGTTCCAGCGCTGCTTCGTCGCCTGGGTAGCCGCACTGACCGGAACCTCCGAGGGGGTCATCGCCATCGAGGGCAAGACCGCCCGGCGGTCCGGCCAGAAGCGGAAGGGCCACGCGCCAATCCACATGGTTTCCGCCTTTGCGGCACGCCAGCGCCTCCATTTCCCAGGCTTGCCGCAAGACGCGCCGCACCGAAGCATGCATCGATTTGGGCAACCGCTCCAGAATGTTGCGCGCCTTGTCAATCTGGCAACGCTGGATCGCCGCATCGCGTCCAAAGGTGCGGCGGATCGCCTTGGACAGCGCCTTCGAGCCATCGATGATGAACAGACGTCGCGCGGTTGGATCGAGTCCACGCTCGACGAGATCGTCGATGAGCGCCTGCACCGTCGTCGCGTTTTCGGTCGCGCCCTCGATGAGGCCGAGCGGATGTTTGTCGCCGTTCGCGTCGACGCCAATCGCCGCGACGAGCAGCATATCCTCGTCCATGTGAATGCCGTCGATCTGGATCACCAGCAGATCGAGGTCGTCGAGCCTGGTTTCCATCCACGCCTTCATGCGCGCCGCCGACAACGCCACGAAGCGACGGGAGGTCGCCGACTTCGACAGCCCCGCTCCGTCGGGCTACGGAACGTCTCCCTCGGGCAACCGGACCGAACCCAGCCTGGTGCTCGGCCAGGTCAAGGTGGCAGAGAAGTCCAACGTCGTCGCCATCCCCAAACTGCTGGACCTGCTGGTCATCGAGGGGGCGATCATCACCATCGACGCCATGGGGTGTCAGCGCGACATCGCGCAGAAAGCGGTGGAGAAGAAAGCCGACTACGTGCTGGCGCTGAAAGGCAACCAGGGATCGCTGCGCGAGGACGTGGAACTGTTCGTGGCCGAGCAGAAAGCCGCCGGTTTCAGGGACACAACGATCAGTCGCGACCAAACGGTGGATGGCGATCATGGCCGCATCGAGACCAGGACCACGACCGTAATTCACGACATCGGCTGGCTGCAGGAGCGCCACAACTGGCCCGGATTGAAGGCCGTGGTGGTGGTCGAAAGCGAGCGGGACACCGGCGACAAGATCGAGCGGGAGACCCGCTTCTACCTGACGTCGCTGGCGCTGATGGCGTGCATGCTAGGACCGATCGTACGCAGCCACTGGGCGATCGAGAATAGCCTGCACTGGATCTTGGACATGGTGTTCCGCGACGACGAGTGTCGGTTGCGAACCGATCACGCACCCGCCAACTTCTGTACGATCAAGCACATGGCGCAGAACCTGATCCGATTGGCTCCCGGAAAGGCTTCCCTGCGGCTCAAGCGAAAGACCGCCGGATGGGACGACGACTTCCTCGCCAGCCTGATCACGCAGTAAAAAAGCTTCACCCGATTCCCCTGGGTGCGCGATGCAGGGACAGGGGCTGCTCGATTTCCGGTATGAGGCCGATTCATCCAGCCATGGATTGACGTCGCTGGCCGGGCTTCCGTTGTATCTCGACCTGATCAAGGCCTGCGGCCTCGGCGGGGCGATCCAGCGGCATGTTCGGGCGGCCGGCGGCCAGGGCTGGCTTGACATCCAGATGGTTCTGGCGGTGATTTTCCTGAATCTGTCCGGCGGCGACTGCGTGGAAGACATCGAGCGGTTGGAGCGCGACAGCGGCTTTTCGTCGATCCTGCGGGCGATCGAGAAGGATTTGCTGTCGCGCGCCGAACGGCGGTCGCTGAAAAGCCGCTGGCGGCGCGAGCGCGAGCGGGCGACGCCCTCGCCGTCGGCGCTGTCGGGCTGGCTGGAACGGTTCGATGATCCAGCTTCGCCCAAGGCGGTCGCGGGGATGGCGTTCATTCCGGCGGTGACGCAGGCACTGCGCGGTCTCTGGCGGGTGAACCAGGCGCTGCTGGACTTTCTGCAGAAGCGTCAGCCCGCGGCGACGGCGACGCTGGACATGGACGCGACGCTGATTGAGACGCACAAGCGCGAGGCGCTGTTTTGCTACAAGAAGTTCAAGGCGTATCAGCCGCTGAACTGCTGGTGGGCGGAGCAGGGCGCGATGCTCTATTCGGAGTTCCGCGACGGCAACGTGCCCGCCGGACACGAGCAGTTGCGCGTCCTGAAAGAGAGCCTGCGCCATCTGCCGGACAGCGTGAGGAGGGTCTCGTTGCGTTCGGACACGGCGGCCTATCAGGAAGAGCTGCTGCTCTATTGCGGCGAGGGAAAAGACCCGCGCTTTGGCGTGATCGAGTTCGCGATCGGCGCCGACGTGACCGAGGCTTTCCGCGCGGCTGTGCGGACGACGCCCGAGAGCGCGTGGAAGCCGCTGATCCGCAAAACGGACGGCCAGCCGCAACAGACCGATCAAGAATGGGCCGAGGTCGTCTACGTGCCCAATTGGGCCGGACACAGCCGCAACCGCGCCGATTACCGCTTTCTCGCGATCCGCGAGCCGCTGCGCCAGCTGGCGCTGGGCGACGAGGCGAAGCTGCCGTTTCCCACCCAGACGTTCGGCCCGAAGGGGGTCTATAAACTGTTCGCCGTCGTGACCAACCGCACGGGCGCCGGCGAGGGCGTGATCTGGTGGCTGCGCGAGCGCTGCGGCAAGAGCGAGGAAGTCCATTCGGCGACGAAATCCGACCTGGCGGGCGGACAGATGCCCTCTGGGCTGTTCGGCGCCAACGCCGCCTGGTGGGCGCTGACGATCCTGGCGTTCAATCTAAACGCCGCGATGAAGCGTCTCGCGCTGGGCGAGAGATGGGCGGCCAAACGCATGAAGGCGCTGCGCTTCCATCTGATCGGCCTGCCCGGACGGGTGGTCAGCCACGCCCGCCAGCTGATCATTCGTCTGGGCGGCGGGGCCGAAGCGCTGGCCACCCTCCTCGACGCCCGCCAAAGGATCCGGGCGCTGGCGCAGGAACCGGCCGGATGAGCCCAAACCGCGCGCTGCCGAGCGTCGACCTGATATCGCGTGGCGTTCCCTGGCGCGGCGACGACGCCCCGCGCCCGCGTCCGGCGAGCCCGACTCGCCCCGGTTGCACGCAGTCATCGCCGGACTCGCCATGCGTGTCGACGAACGCCAGGAGGTGATCGACCCCTCGGGATTGTGACACTCGGACCCGTCAACGACCGCAAAATCGGTCACGCACCGGCGCGCGCGGTGATTTGTTCGGGAATTGTGGTCAGGCCCCGCGCTTGCCCAAGGCCCTGGGCTTCAATAAGGATTTGCGCGTCGAAAACAGGCGTCAATGCGGCGGCGCTTTCGGGGGCGGTTCATGCGGGGGATCTTACCGGCGATCGGGGTCGCGCTCGGCGCGCTTGCGGCTGCGCCGCTGCTTGCGGCCGATCTGCCGACGAAGAAGCCGGCGCCCGAGCCCGTTCCCCTGCCCGCGCTTCCCTCGAACTGGCATTTCGAGGCGACGATCGACGGCTGGGCGCCGAGCCTGAGCGCCAGCTTGGGCGTGCGCAACCTTCCGGCCCTCCCCGTCTACGCCAACATCTTCCAGCTTCTGCCGCATCTCGAAGGCTATATCCCAGTCAGCTTGGTCGCCTACAATGACAAGTTCATCGTCGGCGCAGACCTCTTCTGGGTCCGCCTGGGCCTCCTCAAAGGGGGGCCAGGACCTTTCGGCGTGAACGCCGGCATCACCCTCAACGAGACGATCGCCACAGCCTATGGCGGCGTGCGAATCCCGACGGCAAATCCCGATTGGAGCGTCTACGGAATCCTCGGCGCGCGCTATTTCAACCTGAACGGCTCGATCGAGTTGCAGGCGCCCTTCGCCGGATATTCCCGTTTGGCGTCGCAAGGGAAGGAGTGGGTTGACGAGATCGTCGGCGTGAAAGGACGCCATCGCATCGACGACAAATGGTTCATCGACTTTGAGGGGGATGTCGGCGGCTACCACGGGAGCGCTACGGCGCAAGGCTATGGGGCGATCGGATACAGGTGGAACCAGTCCATTACGACGAGCCTGGGCTATCGCGTGCTCTATGTCTACTATCAGACCCCCGCCAACACCGGCGGCGGCAGCTTCCGCTTTAACGAGAATCTGCACGGGCCGGAATTCGACGTCACGTACGCCTTCTGAGTGTGCTCCCGCGGCTGGTTCAAATACGGCTTCTAGTTCATCGATTTCAAAATTCGAATCATATGGGATGCTCGAAACGGCCACATTCCGTGGATCGATGGCCAACTAAGCAATTGAGCGGTTTCGTGGAATCGATCGTCTAGAGACCAGCCGTTCGCATCTTGAGCGCCGGCGAAGGAGGCGGACGCCTCGGTCGCCGGCGCTGTCTTTCATACGCCGGTCGCCGTCAGCGGCAGACGCGCACGCCCGCGCGATAGTAGCAGTGCGCCGCAGGTCGCACCACGGCCGCGCCATGGTAGCCGTACCCCCGATGCGTGGTCGCCACGGCGCCGCGGGGGCCGGCGCATCCGGCGTGATAGGCGCCGCGCGCGCAAACGACGGCGTTAGCTTCCGCCACGGTCCCGGCCAGCAGACCGAGCGCGAGCAGCGCCGAAACAACAGTCTTCATGATGGTTTCCTTCCGTTGATCGCAGCCGCCTTCTTCAAGGGCGCCCGCATCCGCTCGCCGTCCACGACGGCCGCGTTTCCGAGCTCCGGGACGGAGCGCGAATCCTACTTGCCGCCCGATCCCGCCTTCGCCATGGCGTCCTTGCAGCCCTGGCTGAGGTCGGCCGCGTGAGACTTCAGGCATGCCGCTTTGGCGGTCTGGGGCTTCGCGTCGGCGCAGAACTGCTTCACATCCGCCTTGCAGGCCCGTCCGACCGCCGCCACCTTGATGTAGGCGATCTGGCAGTCGGTCGAGAGGTCGGAGAAATGCGCCTTCATGCAGGCCTCAAGCTTGCCTCCGCCGGGCTTCACCTCGCCGCAAAACGACTTGACGTCCTTGGCGCAGGCCCTCGCCAGCGCCGACGGCGCGGCATATGCGCCGGGCGAGGCGAGCAACAGGGCCGCGCCAAGTGCGGCGCCGATCGTCAGTGCTTTCATTTGCCCACCTCTCTGAAGAGCGCATGCGCTCACTCCGCGACGAAGCTGCGCGCCTTGCGATGCCCAGCAATTTCTTCGCGTCCAACTCCAGGAATTGATACGTTACGCTGGTTTCAATGAACCGGGTCTGAATGAACGCGAACGCGATACTGTCCGGCCGCCGCTGACCGAGCAGCGGCCGCCCGACCCGAGCATCGCGCTTCATCGATCGCGCTTCTTCGCCAGCTCCTCCATCATCGCCTTGATCGCCTCGGGCGTCATGCTCAATTCGCCGAGGTCGAAGATGATCTTCTCCAATGTGCCGGTGAACGCGAACGGCGCCTGATAGTCGGAATCGTCCACCGACGTCCCGGTGTCGAGGCCGACGTCGAACGTCTCGTCCCAGGCCCAGATGAACGGCTGGGTATGGGGCAGCGAGCGTTGCGCCACCTGCGTGCCGTTCACCGACAGCGTGCCGGCGCCCCCACGTCCGACCGGCATGCCGGTTGGATCCATCTTCCAATCGAAGACGATGGTGTGCTTGCCGGGCGGCAGCGCGTCGGGGCTCTGCCACTTCGGCCGCTGGATGTCGAGCAGGTTCATGGTGAAGGTCGGCTTGCCTTCCTTGAGATAGAGCCCGTAGCCCGAGAAGCGGCCGCCTTGGGTCACCAGCACGCCGTTGGCCCCGCCCGTCGGCACTTCGATCTCGGCGGTGATCGTGTACGAGCGGTTGAGGATCGAGGGCGCGACGGCGAACTGGTTCGACGTATTCGGCGCGGTATAGACGAACTGCTTGCGGCCCGCCGCCGGTCCGGGACGCTGGACCGTCAGGACTGCGACCTGCGAGGCGTTCAGCGGCAGCACCTGGTTGCGCACCGCTTCGATCATCCAGAGCTCCTGCATCTGGCGCAGCCGATCGGGCTCCCGGGCGGCGAGATCGTTCGTCTGGGTCGGGTCCTCCTTGAGGTTGAACAGCTCCCATTTGAATCCGTTCAGCACGTCGATCGGCGGATGCCCTTTGACGCCCTCCCACGGGGTCACCGCCGGAATGGTGTTGGCCATCCAGCCGTCGTGGTAGATCGCGCGATTGCCGAGGATCTCGAAATACTGGGTCTTGCGCGCCGACGACGCGTCGACGTTGGCCTTGTCCCAGCTATAGACCATGCTGACCCCGTCCCACGGGCGCTGGGCGATGCCGTTCACCATCGTCGGCTGCGGGATGCCGACCGCATCGAAGATCGTCGGTATGATGTCGATGACGTGGTGGAACTGATGGCGGATGCCGCCGGCGTCCGCGACGCGCTTGGGCCAGCTCACCACCATGCCGGTGCGGGTGCCGCCGAGATGCGAGGCGACCTGCTTGCACCAGCGATAGGGCGTGTCCATCGCGAATGCCCAGGGCACGGCGAAGTGCGGGTAGGTCTGATCGGTGCCCCACGCCGGGATCATGGGCAGCATCTGCTCCACCGTGAAGGCGAAGCCGTTGAAATAGGCGACCTCGTTCGGCGTACCGTTCATCGAGCCTTCGGCGCTCATCCCGTTGTCGCCGCAGACCCACATGATCAGCATATTGTCGGACAGGCCGAGCTTCTCGACGGTTTCGACGACGCGGCCAATCTCGTGGTCCATATAGGCCATGTAGGCGGCCCAGACGTCGATCTGGCGAAGGTAGAGCTTCTTCTGGTCGGCTGTCAGCGTCTCCCACCTGGGGAGGAAGTCCGGCCAGGGCGGAAGCTGGGCATTCGCTGGCACGACGCCGAGCTTCTTCTGGTTTGCGAAGATCCGCTCGGCGATCGCGTTCCAGCCGTCATCGAAGAGATGCATGGCGCTGATCTTGTCGATCCATTCCGGCGTCGGATGATGCGGCGCATGCGTCGCGCCGGGCGCGTAATGGATGAACCAGGGCCGTTTCGGGTCGGTCGAGGTCTGCGTGGTGATGTAGTCGATGCAGTCGTCGGCCATCGCGGTGATCAGGTTCCAGCCCGGCTTGTCCTCGTAGGGATGGATCGGGGTGGTGTTCCGGTAGAGGTTGCCCGGCTGCCACTGGCTGGTGTCGCCGCCGATGAAGCCGTAGAAATAGTCGTAGCCCTGCCCGACCGGCCAATGGGTGAACGGTCCCTGTGGGCTCGCCTCCCAGGTCGGCACATTGTGGTTTTTGCCGAACCAGGCGGTGGAGTAGCCGTTCTCCTTGAGAGCCGCGGCTCCATGGGCCGTCTCGGGCCCTATGATGAAGTTGTAGCCGGGATAGCCGGACGCGGCTTCGGAGACCGTGCCGAAACCGACCGCGTGATGGTTCCGTCCGGTGAGCAGCGCGGCCCTTGTCGGCGAGCAGAGCGCCGTGTTGTGCATCTGGGTGTAGCGCAGGCCGCGCTGAGCCAGCTTGTCCAAAGTCGGCGTCGGGACCACGCCGCCGAACGCCGAGTTGGAGCCGAAACCTGCGTCGTCGATCAGCACCACCAAAATATTCGGCGCGCCTTCCGGCGGCATGATCGTCGGCGGCCAGCCGGGTTGGCTGTCGACCAGGTTCGGTTCGATGAAGCCTTGAAACGGCGGCGTCGGCGTCGGCAGCACCGTGCTGTCGGGAAATTGGACCGCCGTCGCCGACTGCGCGTGGGCGGCCGTACGGAATCCGACCGCGCCGAGCGCGCCGAGAAGCGCGCCCTTGGCCGATGATAAGAACAGTTGACGTCGATTCATCTTGCTCATCGCATCCTCCTATCAATCAAGCTCCAAGCGGCGGCGGAAATCGGCCGGCCGCCTCGTCTTTGGTCACTCACTGCCAGCGCTAACCTCCTGGAATCCTTGGGGCCCGACCCTAAATTGGCTCTAAACCGGCGGTAAGGGGGTAAAGTGATGTCTGGAAAAAATACCAGTGCCCAAGCGTTCCGGGGTTGCGCAAAGTCCGACCGGTTCATTTACATGTCCAATTTGGGCACAGGCCAAAGTAGTGATGCAATAGCTATCGGTCGTGCCAATTCACCACACGGCTTGCCGCTACCCTGGTTTCAGAGTTTCATCGCATTTGGCGCAATCTCCGATAACTCTGGCCAGGACCGTTTAATTTGAGATATATTCAGGCAAATATCGTAGTGAGACGATTCCCCGCGACGTGAACGAAGGAAGGTTTGATTTAGTCCCGCGGGAACACTGCCGGGACTCTTGGGGTAAAAATCCAAACGATGGGTGATCCATATTTCTGCCTCCAGTGGAAGCAGTCGTGAATCCCCTCTCATCAATCTAGCCCACGCAGTGAGCTTGCCGGAAGACAAAAGACCATTAAGCTTTGCATCGTAATTATGAAACATCTCAAGTATTTCCGGGCAATCGGCAATTCGTAAATTGGGATAGTATTCGTCTATAATTTGCGCATGTATTCTTTGTGCGCGTAATTCCATTGCCTGCTCGCGGATAGCAGATGCTTGTTCGCTGATCGCCGATATTTCCCGCACACTCATCCCACGATTTGATGCCGCAGACCTTGCGGTATTTCTCTCGTCGCGCCAGACCCAGTACGGGGCACAAAGAAGTCGAGTTAAAATGACCGATCCAAACAAGATCGCGTAGACCTTTGGGTCAGCTATAAGCGTCGTAAGAGCAGAATTGTCCACGCTCACGCCGAACTGCGGAGCAAGCAAAATTGCGGCTCCGACCACCGCCAAGGCAACGAAAATAATGGCCTGAGCCCAGTCAGCGGAGTGACGAAGGGCGGCCCATAGGACCAACCGGCAAAAATGCAGCGCGTCCATCTTGGACACGCCATATCACAGAGTTCCTTGTACCTCACCGCTTCTGTGCGGTGCTCGCGGATCGTAAAATCCACCGGACGCAGCGCCTCTGATTTCAGGAAGGCAAGCACACCCGATCCGCCTTCGGCCGCTCGGACTCGATCAGGTCGACGACATGCACCTGAGATCACCAGACTCGCCAACGCCCCTGATGATATCGTAACAGGGAACTTTACCTGAAAGCAGAATTGCGAGCAGGAGGGTCATTCTCGTGGCCACACAAATACGCGTCGGCCCCAATGTTGTCGCAAATTCCGCCACGATCATTGCCAGTTCTTTGCTGGATCCTCGCCACAGCTCCGTGGTGACGCTGGACACGGGATACGAGGACGTGTCGATCGGTCCGCCGGGCACAATGGGCTTGGCGACCAAACGAAAAAGAACGATAAAACAGAACCTTAGTACGACCTACAAACTTGCGTTAGCTGCGGTGATCTGCCTCACCTTGTTCTCCCTGTTCATTGAGGTAGGGTTAGCTGCCTTAGTGCGCGACTCACCGACGGGATTTCAGCAAGGCCTGTTCAACGCCGTGGACTTCGGTTGGAAGGCTGGCTTCGGTGCTCTAATCGGTCTGTTTGGCGGTAAGCAGTTTTGACCCCAGCGCGTCCTGGGAGAGATGAATTTTACTTGGCGTTCCGTTGTACCGCGATCTGCGCCACCCGCCTCGCCAACTCCGGATCGAGCTCACCACTCCATCCTCCCGGATCGTGAAGTCCGCCGGATGCAATGCCTCTGACTTCAGGAACGATAGCACCGCCCGATCCACCTTCGGCCGCTCCGGCTCCATCATATCGAACGCAAAGGCCGGCGCGCCATCCCGATCATAGGGCATGATTCCGACCAGCGGGGTGCCGTTTCATCGGAATGTTTCCGGCCCAGGAAAGTCCTCGTATCCCACTTACATAACGGTGCCAACGCGACCGACGTGAGGAACGCGGCCAACACGCGAAGCATGAGGTGCAAAGGAGCCGAGGCGGCAACTCTTCGAAGACAAATGCCTAATCAGCTTGTCACTCATGAGTTCGCCGACATAGTGCCCGTCTGAACCGAACACTTCATCCCCGTCAAATCGTCCGACGTGACGCCCAAAGTACGTCCAAAGATCGTCGCCTTCTCGCGAGCCAAAATAGGTTCCACTCCAAGTCCAAAGGTCCTTCACGGCAATCTCGCTTCTTCGAAAGAACGGGGTTAAAGAGCGATGGCCAGCTTAAGCCCTTTAATGACTGGCAGCCACCGCTGCACCCCGCTTCGCCCACTCCGGATTGAACCTCACCACCCCATCCTCCCGTATCGTGAAATCGGCCGGATCCAGCGCCTCAGACTTCAGAAGCCCAAGCCCCGCCCGATCCACCTTCGGTCACTCGGATTCCAGCAAGTCGAAAACGAAGGCCGGTAAACAGTTCTCCCCTTGAGATTGGTCGATTTATAGTCAAATCTTAACCCCACCGCCCTTCTAAGGCCTTAACAACGTCCAAAAGAAGACCTGCTGCAAGTTCCGACTGTTCAACAATCCCGATTAGCTTAGTTCGTTCCAGCACAGGCAGCCAAGACGTCGCATCTTCGTCCATCCTTGCAAGAGCGGTGCGTTTGTCGTCGCTCTTTTTTAGCGCCTTCTCGCGGCCGATAAACCCAGGCAACCTTCGCACGAGGTCGAAATCTTGATGTCCGTTCAACACTTCAGTGAGCGATTGGACGGAGATCGATTTGCGTTCTTCCGCGGCGGCCCTTCCTCTCTGTTGAGGTTGCGCTGCTAGTGACCGGCAGAGTTCAGACGCCGCTATGCCACCCAGAAACGGCTGAGAAGGTATTTTATCAAAAAACAAGAAATACTTGAAATCTGGTACGGCTGAAAGCCCGTATATGTATCTTGTTAGAGCATTGCTGTCATAATAATTATCAGCCCTTATTATGAGATTAAGAGATTCTGGATGTTCTTTTTCAATTTCTTCTAGGCGATCGACCGATTCTTTTGGTGAAAATCTTGGCACTTCAAAATGGATAGGTGTGCTTCGTACTGTAATTGACTTTGCCGCAGCCTTTTGGAAAGCTGTCTTTATCTGGACTCCAGTGGAACTGATCCTCAACGTTTCCAACTGGCCTGAAGCGAGAGTCCATAAGATCACCTGGATTATGAGAAGTATTACTTCAGACCATCTAAACTCGAACGAGCCCCCGGTGTATTGTCTAATAGCACTTGCGCCAAAAGCTAATACAACACCTAGCTAGCAAGATGAACAATCCATTCCACAAATTCGTGTTCCGCAATATGCTAGTAGCAGAATTTGATGTCATTTCGACTGATCTCCCCGTCTAGAGGAAGAATTTCTTCCCTATTGTGAGAATCTATATGAACAACCCCGCCACCCTCCGCGCCAACTCCGGATTGAGCCTCACCACGCAATCCTCGCGAATCGTAAGATCCGCCGGATGCAACACCTCCGATTTGAGAAAGGCAAGCACCGCCTGGTCTAACTTCGGCCAGTCCGGCTCTATTATGTCGAATTCAACGGCTGGCTTCGCCGCCGCCCTCCGAACAGTGCCCGATCTTTATGGACCGCGACATCGGACCGCCCTAGCGTGGGACGAAATGGTCTGATTCCAAGTGTCATTTGTCAATGCCAGTCGCCTCGCCCGTAGCGCCATCGATCGACGTCGCCCCAGCGAAGAGGTCCTTCTATTCCACTTCAGTTGGACATTTCCTCGCAGAGGAATTTGATGCGATTGTCGGCCGCCTATCCAGCAGACCTGTCGCATTCCACGCTGCCGCCGAAGCCGAGCAAATCCGCGCATGGGAGTGCGAGATCGAACTCCTTCGAATCGCTTTCGTGGAGGTCGGAGAGGCGGCTCAGGGCTGGAGCATTCTGATTGAAGTGCCGTTGCTCCGCCTTGGAAAGCGGCTAAGAGTTGTGCTGCTCGCGCCTGGCGTCGTCGCTCTCGTCGAATTCAAGATCGGCGCGACGGGATATGATGCCGCCGCCAAAGCTCAGACGGAACGATACGCCCATTCGCTTCGAGACTTCCGTGAGGTCTCACAGAGACGGTTGCTTATCCCGATTCTTTGCGCTGAGAAAGCACCGGACCGGTCAACTGCGATAGCAGTCGCCGAGCGTTTGGAAGAAGTGAATGCATTCGAGCCAACAAGTGTTGCTGAGCAGCGAAACGTTCCACATGTGGAAGCGCTTGCTGCTGCTGTCGACGAATCGCTTGTTCGCACCTTTGGCGCCGATACCCTCGACTATAGGCGCTATTCGGATGCAGGGTTCTTCAACAACGGCCCTTTCAACTACGCGTTCGAGGTTCCCATCACACAGGTTCATGCATCGCTGAGCCGGAGCAAGGCGCGGTCGATTGCACTTCTAACCCAAGCAATAAAATCACTTGAGGAACGCCTTGTGGAATTTCCCGCCACGGCTTTGCAGCACTCCAGAGTCTGAGGAACAAAAGTCGTTTGAACGCAAGGTTTTCATCGTACATGGTCGCGACGATGGCCCCCGTGAGGCTGTTGCGCGGTTTCTTGAGCGCCTTGGATTTGAGCCTGTCATTTTGCACGAGCAGGCCAACCTTAGTCGGACTGTCATCGAAAAGGTCGAAGCACATAGCGATGTCGGCTTCGCGATTGTGCTTCTCACGCCCGACGACGAGGGGAATCTAGTGGGCGAACAACCGCGGCCACGAGCCCGGCAGAATGTCCTTCTTGAACTCGGATATTTCATCGGCAAGCTCACTCGCCAGCGAGTATGTACCCTCAAGGTGGGAGACCTCGAAATTCCCTCGGACTGGCGTGGTGTCATCGATGAGCCCCTTGATACCGGCGGAGGCTGGAAACAGACGTTGGCGCGAGAACTCGATGCCGCGGGGTACGAGATAGATTGGAACAAGGTCATGCGATAGTGGATCAAGCCCGAGCACCCGGAGATGGATTGCTCTGTGTTGGCGTTTCTGAAATCGGAGGCGCTGCATCCGGCGGACTTCACGATCCGGGAGGACGGGGTCGTGAGGCTCAATCCGGAGTTGGCGAGACGGGTCGTGGCGGTGGCGATGTAGTCCACAATCCAAGCAGAGTTGGTCAGCCTATGGACCGTGTGATAAGATGCATTAAGCTCAATTCGCGTTAGATTGATATCATCATTTGGGCTCCTCCGCCGATGGCGGCATTGAGGCATGCTCGGGGCGTGGGATTGTGCTTGAGGCCGGCGAGGTGGAACCACCTGAGGTAGCTGTCGAGGTATTTTGTGGCAATGCCGCGACGGGGGCGCAGGAAGGTTTTGAGGCTCTCATGGCGACTGTTGACGGTCTGGATGTGTAATTCGCCGCGGACGCGTTCACCTTTCGACTGGTTGAGCGCTTCATGGCTGACGCCGAGGGCGGCGGCGCAAGGCGGGTAGACGTTATTGCCGTCGGTGACGAGCAAGGTGTCCTTACCCAGAATGGGCGCGAGCACCGGCTTGATGGTCTGGGCGGTCACGGCCGAGAGGACGGCGCTGATGGTGGCGCCGCTCCGGTCGGCGGCCACCAGGATCGGCGTCTGTTCGTCCGAAAGGCCGCGCTTGGCTGCTTTTCCGCCCCGCCTGCGAGCCTTGCGACCGAGGCGACGCTCGCCCTTACAGCTTGATAATATATAGGTTTCGTCGACTTCGACGATGCCGCTCAACAGGCGCGTGGGGTTCTTGGCGGCGCGCAGGAAGCGATGTCGCCAGCGGAACGCCGTGCTCACCGCCACCCCGCACCGCTCGGCCGAGGCGGCCACCGTCTCGCCCTCGCTCAACGACTGACCAAAATCAAGCCAGCGTTCCTTCTTGCGCAATCGGGCCAGCGGCGTTCCGGTCAGCGCATTGAAGCTTCTGCGGCAATCCTTGCAGCGGAAACGGCGCAGGCCGTCGGTTCGGCCCCCGCCCACCGACGCCCCGCCGCAGTGCGGACAGCGCCGCGCCTCGCCCAAGCGCTCCTCGATCGCCGCCGCCACCGCCGCTCTGGGCTGCCGGCCGGCCAGCACCGCCTCGAGCTCCTGGCGCTGCTTTGCCGTCAGACCGTCGATCTCCGCCAGCCACGCTCGAAACATCCCCTGATCCATCGCTATCCCCTGTCAATCCATAATAAATCGTAGCACAAACAGGCCACCTCAATCTAACGCTAATTGAGCCATGCATTATCATGTACGAAAATGAGTGAGTTCGGATGGTCAAAGTCACAGGGTTCGATCAACTTGCCCGGCAGTTGGATGACGCGCAGCAGGCGCTTGCGGCTCTCGGGGACGAACTCGGCACAGTAAGTTTTGACCCCAATGATCCTGCCAGTATCGAGACCGCCATCCTGAATATCGAGGCTACGGTCGACGATCGGATTGGAGAATACGCCTCCAACCCAATCATTGCCCCCCTAGCGAAGCAATTGAAGGAGAAGTATCGCGAGGGGATTATCGAGCGCGCAGCTGTTGCGCGTCTGAATTCTGACGGAGAGCAATGACCGCGGACACAGATCTCTTCAAACAAGTCAACAACGCAGTACTTGATCTTCAGGCGTCGCATCCTCAGTCCTTCGAGCGTCCGTTGAAGGCTCTTTCGCGTCTGCTGCACCATGAGAACCATGAACGATTCTATGCTGCCGCTGCCTGGTCTGTCATCGGTTTCGGGCAAAGCCGTTGTGGCCAAATTCGATGGAGGGTTGCTTTCGTCGGACGGCGGCATTTTGGCGTTGCGCGAAGTCGAACAGCGGCTTCGGGTCGCGGATCGGCTGGCCGCGTGTGTGGTCGATCCTCGGGCGCCCGATCAGATCACCCACAGCTTGGCGGACATCATCCGGTTTCGGCTGTTGATGATCGGCGCCGGCTACGAGGACGGGATCGACGCCAATTCCCTGCGCAGCGACCCGATATTCAAGATGGCGCTCGATCTGACGCCGTCGGATCGGGAGTTGTGCTCGCAATCGACGATCTCGCGATTGGAGAACCTGCCGGACGCTCGCGCGCTGTTGCGAATGGGCCGTGCGATGGTCGACCTCTATTGCGAGTTGTTTGCCAAGGTTCCCAAACGGATCACGCTCGATATCGACGACACGTTCGACGCGGTGCACGGCGGCCAGCAATTGCGGCTGTTCAACGCGCATTACGACGAATACGGCTTTCAGCCGATTGTCGTGTTCGACGGCGAGGGCCGCTTCGTCACGGCCGTGCTTCGTCCCGCCAAACGGCCGAGCGGCGCCGAGATCAAGCCCTTCTTGCGCCGGCTGCTGCGCGCGATCCGCGCTCACTGGCCCCACACCGAGATTCTCCTGCGCGCCGACAGCCATTATTGCGGCCCCGAGGTTCTCGATTGGTGTCGCGCCAACGGCATCGACTACATCCTCGGCGTCGCGCCGACCACGACGTTGCGTCGTCATGTCGAGGCTCTCGAAGCCAGCACGAAGGCGCGGTTCGAGGAGGACGGCAAGCTCCGCCGCTTCAAGGAGTTCTACGATGGCGCACAGAGCTGGAGCCGCGTCGAGCGGATCATCGCGCGCGTCGAAGTCGGCGAGGACGGACCCGACACGCGCTTCGTCGTGACCAATCTGCAAAAGCGCAACGCCCGCGCGCTGTACGAAGACCTCTACTGCCGACGCGGCCAAGCCGAAAACCACATCAAATCCTGGAAGACGCATCTGGCGGCGGACCGCACGTCCTGCACGAAGGCGACGGCCAATCAGTTCCGTCTCTTCCTCCACGCCGGCGCTTATTGGCTGATGTGGGGGCTTCGCGTCTCGATGCCGAAGCGCTCGATGTGGCGCGTCGCCCAGTTCGACACCTTGCGCCTGCGCCTCATCAAGATCGCCGCCCGCGTCGTCGAAATGAAAACGATGATCCGCGTGCACTTGCCGACCTCGTGCCCGGCGCAGGATATTCTGCGCCTCGCTTTGGAACGCATACCGCGTCTCGTCACCTGAGCGACGGGGCGCGAGGCCCCAAAACGCAAACCCATCCCACCAACCTGCAAACCCCCCTCCAACCAAAACTCAGGCTCAAAGCCCGAGCCGAACCAACACGTCCAAACTCGACCAAAATCAACCAAATGCCACGAAAGACCCGGAAGAACGGTCAGCGCGGTGCATAATGCGGGCTAGTTGGCCATCGATCCACGGAATGTGGCCGTTTCGAGCATCCCATATGAATTCGAATTTTGAAATCGATGAAGTAAGTATCCCCCGGCAAAGCCGGGGGCTTTAGGAAGTGAACCGCTCGAAGCGGTAGGAGGGGTCGCTAACGCGGCCCCTTGAGTTTGGCGCCACCCGAGGGTGGCATGATCAACGCCACAGGTTCATCTGCTCGAGCCTCTGATCTTCCTTCTCTTGGTTGCGGATGTAGGCGCGGATCGCCTCCTCGTCGCGCCCGACCGTGTTCACGAAAAAACCGCGGGCCCAAAAGTGTTGCCCGACGAAATTGCGCCTGCGCTCTCCATAAACCCTGGCCACGTGGATCGCACTCTTGCCCTTGATGAAGCCGACCACCTGCGACACCGCATATTTGGGTGGGATCGAAAGCAGCATGTGCACGTGATCGGGCATCAGATGCCCTTCCTCAACCCTTGAGTCCTTCTGAAGCGCGAGCTTGCGGAACACTTCGCCCAAATGCCGTCGCAGCTCTTGATACAGCGTCTTGCGCCGACATTTCGGAATGAAGACAACATGATATTTGCAGTCCCAAGTCGTGTGGCTTAGGCTCTCGTACTCGTCCATCGGTGGAGTTCCTTTCGTGTGAGTGGCTGCTCACGTCGGAACTTCACTGGTGGACTGCCGGAAACGTCAAACTGCTACTGCCACCCCGGCATAGCCGGGGGGTCTCCCGCTTACGCTAGTTCATCAATTCGTTGAAACCGATCCTATGTGCGGGATTCATTTTTCCCGACATGGCTTGTAGCCTTGCTGGTTTGATTCGGAAGCAGGGTTTGAGGACATGGCGGGACGGCGGAAGGCGATCGAATTGGCAATTGGCAAGGCGGATTTGGCGGCGTTGCGCGCGATCGCCCGCTCGCGAACGGAACCGGCGGGCCGGGTCGAGCGAGCGCGGATTTTGCTGGCTTACCGGGAGGACCCATCGTTTTTCGCGGTGGGGCGAGCCATGGGCGCACACCATCAGACGGTCCAGCGCTGTGTCGAGCGGGCGTTGGCCTATGGTCCGATGTCGGCGCTCGACGATCGCCCGCGGCCCGGCCGGGAGGCGACGATCACCGCCGAGGCCAAGGCATGGATTGTCGACCTCGCCTGCCGCAAGGCCAAGGACCTCGGCTATCCCCACGAATTGTGGACGACGCGGCTGCTCGCCCGCCATGTGCGCGAGCATGGGCCGGCAGAAGGGCACGCTTGCCTTGCCAAGCTGGCTCAGGGCACGCTGTGCAACATCCTCAATGAGCAGGAGATCAAGCCGCACAAGGTCCGCTATTACCTGGAACGCCGCGACCCGGAGTTCAAGCAGAGGATGGCGGAGGTTCTGTGCGTCTATCGCGAGGTGAAGCTTATCAAGGAGACCGCGGCCGCCGCGAAACAAAAGCCGAGCGATGCGGTGGCGATCGTCTCCTACGATGAGAAGCCTGGCATTCAGGCAATCGCCACGACGGCCCCGGACCTGCCGCCCGAGCCCGGCAGACATGCGACCTTGGCGCGGGATCACGAGTACAAGCGCCACGGCACGGTCAGCTTGCTGGCGGGCATCGATCTGCTCACCGGCCAGGTCCACGCCCTCGTCAAGGATCGCCACCGAAGCCGCGAATTCATCGAATTCCTCAAGCTTCTCGACGCCGCCTATCCGACCCATACGGCGATCAAGCTGATCCTCGACAATCATTCCGCGCACATCTCAAAGGAGACCAAGGCTTGGCTCGCCGAGCAGCCTGCCGGTCGCTTCGAATTCACCTTTACCCCCAAGCACGGCTCCTGGCTCAATCTCGTAGAAGGTTTCTTCTCCAAGCTCGCCCGTTCGGTGCTGCGTCACATCCGTGTCGCATCCAAACAGGAACTCAAGGACCGCATCATGGCCGCCATGGATCACTTCAATCGAGACCCCATCGTCCACACTTGGTCCTATAAGCTCGACCAAGCCGCATGATACGATTTGAATTTCGAAATCGATGAACTAGTTTGGCCTGAGGACGACAAGCAGCGGCTGGGCCTCACTCTGGTTTTGATCGATAAACTGGCCTCTGACACTGATTATGCAGTTAACATAGGCTATCGATATTTCTATTCAGGCAACAACAGCATCATATCCGGGGTTCACGCCTTAACTAGACAAGTAATAATTCCGTTTGTGCGGGATTATAAGGATTTCGTTTTGAACCACCGTCCGCTCAGGAGGTTCGCAATGCCGCCGCCAATGTCCCTTGAACGCCGAAGGCATATCCTGGCCGCAACATCCATACTGAAGGCACTTGGCCATTCGGGATTTGACCGCACGCTCCTTGAACTCGGCGTGCCGGAGGATGTCGGAACCGGCACGGGCCTTGCGGCGCGTGCGAACTCGCTGGCTCGGTACCTTCTCAGTAATCCGGACGCTAAGGCTGTAGACGGTAGTTTGGTCGGCGATGCAGTAATAAAACGCGCTCGCAGTCTCGTTGATCGTGGAGTGGCGAGCACTTCAGGTAACGTCACTTCCCAAGAGCAGTCGGAATACGAAGACTCTATTGCGAACGATATTGGGGACAACGGCAAAGTGGCGCAGGTGCCGGAACAACGCTCACAGACTGCGAGCCCACCCTCCTCTAACGTAAACAACCAAAGCAGGAAGCTTGGAAGCACGACGACTGATTCGTCCGTTCAGAGAAAGCCGCGACGTAAAGTATTTATAGTTCATGGGCGCGACGCTGGCCCGAGAGAATCTGTGGCCAGAATTCTCGAGCGACTGGATTTTGAGCCGGTCATATTGCATGAGCGTCCGAACAGAGGCCGCACGATCATTACGAAGTTTCAGGAGGAGGCGGCTGACGTGGGGTTCGCAGTTGTCTTGATGACGCCCGACGATGCCGGGGGTCCCGAACCTAATTTACCGGCAAAACTGGAGCCAAGAGCACGGCAAAATGTCATATTCGAACTTGGCTTTTTCATTGGAGTGCTCGGCCCCGAACAAGTCGTCGCGCTACTAAAAGGCGATGTGGAAAAACCATCGGACTTTGACGGTGTTGTCTATATCAGCCTCGACGATGGTGGTGCATGGAAATCAACTCTTGCCCGAGAACTGCAAGCGGCCGGCTTCGCGGTAGACATGAACAGGCTGCTGGGGTTGTGAAACCAGCTCGAACCAAACGCCAAATCAAGCCGACCGAGGACACACCGCTCTAGACAATTACGTCCGGCTAACGACGAATTGACAAGAACGCGGATCGCGTCGCTCGGCTACGCAGTAACGGCGCCGGGCGTCGAAAGCGTCGATCAGATCGTCGACGCCTCGGTCGCCATCGCGCACAACATCATGCGCCGCCTCTGTGGCCCGGCATGGCGCCGCAAATCGGGTGCGGCTGATCCGCGATCCGCCCCGCGACAAGAACCCGTTCTCGAAATTCTTCGAGGCCGCCGATCGAGTATGCCGAGCCGAGTGGCTGCCTCGTCTTCGACGCCGCCACCCTCGCCGCCCCGGTGCGCGATCGCAATCCAGCCTATGCGGAGATTCTCGCCCCGCTGCTGGACGAGGCGGTCGCCGGCGCGCGGGTCGATTTCCTGTCGTCGGTCAAGTCGATCATTCGCACCCAGATCGGGTTCGGGGCGCTGAGCCGCGACAGCGTCTGCGGCGCGTTGGGCTTGAATGCGCGCACCTTCGCCCATCGGCTGGAGGCCAACGGCTTCACCTATTCGGGCCTCGCGGAAGAGGCGAAATTCGAGGCGGCGCAGAGCCTTCTGCTGAAAGACCGAACGATCGCCGAGATCGCCGCCGCCCTCGGCTTCGCCGAGCCCAGCGCCTTCACCCGCGCCTTCAAGGCCTGGTCGGGGACGACGCCTGCCCGTTGGCGCGCCGAGCGGGGCGGCGGGCGCTGAACACGTCGGCCGAAACGAATGAATAACAATATTTTACAGTTATATATTGCCCAAGCAGCTATATTTTCGGGGCGACCCTAAACGGGGTCGTAACCTCCTGGAATCCTTGGGGCCCGACCCTAAATTGGCGCTAAACCGGCGGTAAAGGGGTCGCGACCGGCGCGAGGCCCTAACCCCTGCCCTTCCAGAAATCCGCCTGCAGTTCGGCCGCCTCCTCCTCGAGCAGCGGCCCGACGACCTCGGTCGGCCGCTGCCCGGCCGCAAAGACGATCGCGCACGGCAGGTCGAGGGTCGGGTTCTCCTCGTGCGCGCCGGTCTGCTCCTTCAGCGCCTTCTCGGTCTGGCCGTAGACGACCCGGCCGATCCCGGCCCAGTAAATCGCTCCGGCGCACATCGCGCAGGGCTCGGCCGAGGTATAGAGCGTGCAGCCGGCAAGGAACTTCTGATCATAGGCGCGCGCGGCGCGCGAGGCGAGCAGCCGCTCGGCGTGGGCGGTGCGGTCCCTCCCCTCGCTCGAATAGCCGTTGCCCTGCTCCATCAGGAGCTTTCCCTCCGCGTCGGCGAGGACAGAGCCGAACGGATGGTCGCCCCCCTCGCGCGAGCGTCTCGCGACGTCGAAGGCCCGGCGCAGCAGCGCCTCGTCGTAGGGGCGGAGGGAAGAGCGCATGGCAGGTCTCCGGTCGGGCGATCAGTTTACAGCCCTATCCGCCATTGCCGCCAATTCATTTGACACCGTCCCCCGCCAAGTTAGGGTCCAGCCAAAGGACGACGGGAACGACAGAAGCGGACGGAACGCCCTGCCTTCCACTTGGGCGAAGGCAGGCGGCGGTGCGGTTCTTGCGTAACCCTGTTGGGGCACGCCGCGCCGGCGCGGCAGGGTAGCGAGGGTATGTCGCGGTGAAGGTTGAAGCTCCCCTGCGCCTGAAGCTGGTCGGCGTCAGCAAGTCGTTCCCCGGCGTCCGCGCCAACGACAACGTCCATCTCGCCGTCAGGCCCGGCGAAGTCCACGCGCTCCTCGGCGAGAACGGCGCGGGCAAATCCACCCTGGTCAAAATGATCTACGGCGTGCTTGCGCCGGACGAGGGGCAGATCCTGTTCGACGGCTCGCCGGTGCGCATTTCCAACCCGCGCGCCGCGCGCCGCCTCGGCATCGGCATGGTCTTCCAGCACTTCTCGCTGTTCGAGGCGATGACGGTCTTGGAAAACATCTCGCTTGGCCTCAATTCGCGCCTCTCCCAGCGCGAATTGCTCGCCGAATTCACCAAGGTCCTGGAAACCTACCATCTCACGCTCGATCCCCGCCGCATCGTCTCGACGCTGAGCGTCGGCGAGCGCCAGCGCATCGAGATCGTGCGCGCGCTGATCCTCAACCCGCGCCTTTTGATCATGGACGAGCCGACGTCGGTGCTGACGCCGCAGGAGGTCGAGCAGCTGTTCGAGACGCTGAAGCATCTCGCGTCGAGCGGCTGCTCGATCCTCTACATCTCCCACAAGCTGCACGAGATCGTGGCGCTGTGCGACACGGCGACGATCCTGCGCGGCGGCAAAGTGGTGGCGACCTGCGACCCCGCGCGCGAAACTTCGCGCTCGATGGCCGAGATGATGATTGGCGCGAACCTGAAGGAGATCGCCAAACCGCCCGGCCGCGTCTTCGGTCCGCCCAAGCTCGAGGCGCAAGGCCTCAGCCTGCCGAAGCCGACCGAGTTCGGCGTTGCTCTGAAGGACGTGGCGCTCATGGTGCGCGCCGGCGAGATTTTCGGCGTCGCGGGCGTGGCCGGCAACGGTCAGAACGAGCTCCTTTCCGCACTCAGCGGCGAGACGCTCGCGCCGGGCGGAGAAGCGATCCTGCTCTCGGGCGAAGCGGTCGGGCGGATGGGCGTGACCGAGCGGCGCAATCTGGGTCTCTGCGCCGTGCCCGAAGAGCGCAACGGCCACGCCGCCGTCAGCGAGTTCTCGCTCACCGACAACGCCTCGCTCACCGGGCGCGACCGCATGGAGCTCGTGCGTTTTGGCCTCATCGATCCCGGCAAGGCGACCAACTACGCCGCCGAGGTGATCGGCGCCTTCACCGTCAAGGCGACCGGGCCGGGCGCGCTGGCAAGCTCCCTGTCCGGCGGCAACCTGCAGAAGTTCATCATGGGGCGCGAGATCATGCAGAGGCCGGAGGCGCTGGTCGTCTGCCAACCGACCTGGGGCGTCGACGCCGGCGCGGCCGCCGCCATCCACCAGGCGATCGTCGATCTCGCCGCGCGCGGCTCGGCCGTGCTGGTCATCTCGCAGGACCTCGACGAACTCTTGACCCTCTGCGACACCCTGGCGGTCATCAATCTGGGAAGGCTGTCGAAGCCGATGAAGGTCGGTGAGGCCTCGATCGAGGAGATCGGGCTTCTCATGGGCGGCGTGCACGGCGACCCGTCGGCGACCATCGAAATGACGGAGCATCTGCATGCGCATCCGATTTGAGAAGCGCCTGACGCCGAGCCGCTTCATGCAGGTCGCGACCCCGATCGCCTCGGTGCTGCTGACCATGGCTCTTGGCGCGATCATCTTCGATCTCATCGGCTTCGACGGGCCGCACGCGATCTACGAGACCTTCATCACCCCGATCGTCGCCTCCTACAAATGGCAGGACGTCCTGACCAAGGCCGCGCCGCTCATCCTGATCGCGCTCGGCCTTTCGCTCGGCAATCAGGCGAAGATCTGGAACATCGGCGCCGAGGGCCAGTACATCATCGGCGCGCTGGCCGGCGCGGGCGTCGCCTTCGTCCTGCCGAACGCGCAAGGATTGTGGGTCGTCCCACTGATGATCGCGGCCGGGATTGTCGGGGGAATGGCCTGGGCGGCGATTCCGGCCTTTCTCAGGACGCGCTACCGCGTGTCGGAAGTGCTGTCCAGCCTGATGCTGGTCTATGTCGCTCTGCAGGTTCTCAACTATCTGATCGGCGGCCCGTGGAAGGACCCGAACGGCCACAATTTCCCGCAGACCGCGCCTTTCACCGCGGCTCAGCAGCTGCCCCACGTGCTGCCAGGGACGGTGATCCCGCCCGGCTTCGTCGTCGCCATCGTTCTGACGCTCGTCTTCTGGCTCCTTACGACGCGCTCGGTCTACGGCTTTTCCGTGCGCACCGTCGGCGCCGCGCCGAACGCGGCCCGCTACGGCGGCTTCGACGCCTCGCGTACGGTGTGGTCGACCCTCCTGATCAGCGGCGGCATGGCCGGACTGGCTGGAATCCTCGAAGCAATCAGTCAGCTCGGCCAGATCAATCTTGGCTTTCCCTCGGGCTACGGCTTCACCGCCATCATCGTGTCGTTCCTAGGCCGGCTGCATCCGATCGGGGTCTTCCTCGCCGGCCTGATCCTCGCCGTCACCTACGTCGGCGGCCAGGTGGCGCAAACGGTGGTGCATGTGCCCCAGGCGACAGCGGGCATCTTCCAGGCGACCATGCTGTTCTTCATCCTGGCGAGCGACATTCTCGTGCGCTATCGCGTGCGCATCGTCCGTGACGCGCCGCGCGTCGCAACCGTGGGAGCGCCGGCGTGAACGTCGGTTTTTTCATCGACGCCCTCGTCACGGTGATCGGCGTGACGACGCCGATTCTCCTCGCGGCGACCGGTGAACTCATCGTCGAGAAGAGCGGCGTCCTCAATCTCGGCATCGAAGGCATGATGCTGATCGGAGCGGTGACCGGCTTCGCCGTGACCTTCAATTATGGACCGGATCTCGGCGACTGGGCGCGCTGGGTCGGGGTGTTCGCGGCCGGGCTCGCAGGCGCTGCGTCCTCGATGCTGTTTGCCGTGCTCGTTCTGACGCTCGGCTCCAACCAGGTGGCGACCGGCCTCGCGCTGACCATCTTTGGCATCGGCCTCTCGTCGCTGATTGGCGCGGGCTATGTCGGCATGACCGTGCCCTCGTTCAACTCGTTGTTTCCCGACCGGCTCGCCGCCGACCCGGTCGGAAGGGTTTTGTTCGGCTACAGCCCGCTCGTCTATTTTGCGCTCTTCATGGTGTTTGCGGTCGGATGGTTTCTGAACCGCACGCGCGCGGGACTCATCCTACGCGCGGTCGGGGAGAACGACATCTCCGCCCATTCGATCGGCTATCCGGTGCTGGCCATCCGGTATGCGGCGATCGCCTTCGGCGGCGCGCTCGCCGGAATCGCGGGCTCGTATTTCTCGATGGTCATCACGCCGATGTGGGCGGAGCAGATGACGGCGGGTCGCGGCTGGATCGCGCTCGCGCTCGTCGTCTTCTCCGGTTGGCGCGCCGGTCGGCTGCTCGTTGGCGCATATTTCTTCGGCATCCTGATGACCCTCGAGCTCTACGCCAAGGCCTCGGGCTTCTCCTTCCTGCCCTCGCAATTCTGGGCCGCGATGCCCTACATCATGGCGGTCGTCGTGCTCGCCGTCATATCGGCCCGAAGCGTGGCTGGCAGCGAAGCGCCGGCTTGTCTCGGACGCCCATTCATGCCCAACACTTGACCAATCATGCCACGAACTGGAGAAATGTCATGACGCTCACCCGCCGCAATTTCATCAAGACCACGGCCGCCGGCCTTGCATTGCCGGCGCTCGGCCGGAACGCCTTCGCCGCCGAGCCGCTAAAGGTCGGCTTCGTCTATCTCGGCGCGATCGGCGACTATGGCTGGACCTGGTCGCACGAACAGGGCCGCAAGGAGCTGCTCAAGGCCCTGAAAGGACAGATCGCCGCCGACTATGTCGAGAACGTGAAGGAGGACGCGAGCGCGATCCCGGTCATGAAGGACCTGGCGCAGCAAGGACACAAGCTCATATTCACGACCTCTTACGGCTACATGGACCAGACGCTCGAGGCCGCCAAGCAGTTCCCCGACGTCAAGTGGGAGCACTGCACCGGCTATAAGCGCGCCGACAACGTCGGCACCTACAACTCGCGCTTCTATCAGGGCCGAGCGGTGTGCGGCACGATCGCCGGCATGATGAGCAAGAGCAACACGGTCGGGTTTGTCGGATCGTTCAAGATCCCCGAAGTCGTGATGGGGGTGAACGCTTTCACGCTTGCGGCTCAAGCGGTCAATCCGAAGATCACGACCAAGCTCGTCATGATCGACACCTGGTTCGATCCCGCCAAGGAGGCCGCGGCGGCGGAGACGCTGGCCAATCTCGGCTGCGACGTCATCGCCCAGCATGTGGACAGCCCGGCGGTGTTGCAGGTTTGCGAGAAGCGCAAGATCTATGGCTTCGGCTATGGCGCCGACATGTCGCGATTCGCCCCGCACGCCCATTTGACGGCGAGCCTCGATCTCTGGGGCCCCTATTACATTTCGCGCGCCAAGGCGGTGCTCGACGGAACCTGGAAGCCGGACGACACGTGGTGGGGCATGAAGGAGGGAATTCTGGGCATGGCGCCTTACAGCAAAGCCGTGCCGGAGAACGTGCGCGCCGCCGCAGACAAGATCATCGCCGGCACGAAGGACGGAAGCTACGAGGTCTTCGCCGGCCCCATCGCCGACCAGTCGGGCAAGGAGCGCGTGCCGAAGGGAGAGCGGATGAAGGACGCCGACATGCTGGTGATGGACTGGTACGTCAAGGGCATCCAGAGCTAGCCGGCGTTGATCGTTGCTTTTCCGGGGAACTGGACTTTTCGGGCTTCCCCAGGCGACGCGAGAAAGGCGCGACAAAGGTTGCGGCTGTTTGCAGGTATTCCGGGGCACGGGTGATTGCTTCAGGATCTGGCGGCTCGGCTCGACGCTTGTTGGCGATTATCGATCAGAAAAGGAGAGGAATGTGGGCTTGGTCACACGGCGAAAATTCGTGACGGGCGCGGCTGCAGGGCTCGCGGCGCCTGCGCTAATGCGCCACGCACGCGCCGCCGAACCGCTCAAGGTCGGCTTCGTCTATCTCGGCCCGATCGGCGACTACGGCTGGACCTGGGCCCACGAACAGGGCCGCAAGGCGATGGTCGACGCCCTCGAAGGCCAGGTCGTCGCCGACTATGTCGAGAACGTGAAGGAAGACGCCAGCGCCACGCCGATCCTGAAGGATCTGGCGCAGCAGGGGCACAAGCTGATTTTCGCGACAACTTTCGGCTACATGGACCAGACCGTCGAGGCCGCCAAGCAATTCCCGAACGTGATGTTCGAGCACTGCACCGGCTACAAGCACGCCGCCAATCTCGGTACCTATAATTCCCGCTTCCATCAGGGCCGCGCGGTCGAGGGCGCGATCGCCGGAATGATGACGAAGTCGAACACGATCGGCTATCTCGGCTCCTACAAGGTGCCGGAAGTCGTGCTCGGCGTGAACGCCGTCACGCTCGCCGCGCAGGCGGTGAATCCGAAGGTCACGACCAAGCTCATCATGATCAACTCGTGGTTCGATCCGGCCAAGGAGGCGGCCGCCGTCCAGACGCTGGCGAACCTCGGCTGCGACGTCGTCGTCCAGCACACCGACAGCCCAGCAGGCCTTCAGGTCTGCGAGCAGCGCAAGGTCTGGTGTTTCGGCAACGCCGCCGACATGAAAAGATTCGCGCCCAAGACGCAGCTCACCGCGATCGAGGACATCTGGGGCCCCTATTACATCTCCCGCGCCAAGGCGATGCTCGACGGGACCTGGAAGCCGGACGACGCCTGGTGGGGCATGAAGGAAGGCACAGTCGCCATGGCGCCCTACAACAAGGCGATGCCCGACAACGTGAAGGCCGCGGCGGACAAGATGATTGCCGGCTGGAAGGACGGCTCCTACGACGTCTTCACCGGCCCGATCCAGGACCAGTCCGGCAAGGAGCGCCTCGCCAAGGGCGAGCGGATGAAGGACGCCGACCTCGCGGTGCTCGACTGGTACGTCAAGGGCGTGCAGAGCTGACCACACGCATCCGGCCGACTTCGGCGGCAACCTTCTCCCACGGGCGGGTGAAGACTGCGGCCTCCTCTCCCACTTGCGGGAGAGGGCCGGGATGGAGGCGGGGGCTCAGCTCGTGCACCCGCGCTTCCGGGCAGACGCGCTGCGCAAGTTCGGCGAGATGCAGGTGGTGGGTCAGGTAAATGACCTGCCCGACCTGGCTCATGTCGGCGAACAGCCGCAGCGCCTCCTCGGCGCGGAAATGGTCGAAGGTCTCCATGATGTCGTCGGCGACGAAGGGCGCCGGCGCGCGCGTTTTGACGAGTTCGTGGTAGCCCGCAACCCGCAAGGCAAGGTAAAGCTGGAATCGGGCGCCCTTCGACAGTTGCTCGGCGGCCTTCGAGCCGCCGTCTGCGCCAAGCGCGATCAGCGTCTCGCTCTGCCCGTTCGGCAAGGCGGTCAAGCCGCGATAGGCGCCGCGGCTGATCTCGGAAAAGGCCTTTGACGCCCGCTCCATCATGGCGCCGCGATGCCGCTCGCGATAGAGCCGCAGCGCCTCGTCCGCCGCCGCAACGCCCGCGCGCAAGGTCAAGTACCGGCGTGCGCCATCCTTGACCACTTCGAGGATCGTACGCCGGTTCTCCTCGATCCGCGCGACCGCATCGTCGCCGCCAATCGCATCGAGCCGCCTTTCCGCCTCGCGGTAGGCCGCATAACGCTCGGCGTGCTCGGCGTCACTCGGCCGGCGCGCGGATCGTCAGGTCGCCGAGCTCCTGCTCCAGCGCGCCGCGGTCAGCGTTTTCAAGGGCCGCGCGCGCCGCGTCGAATGAATTCGCGACGTTCGATTCCAGGATGGCGCGCGTTTCCTTCGCGATCTCGTCGCGCAGCGAGTCGCGCCGACGGCAGGCGTCGAGCTTGCCGAAAACTTCGGCGAGCGTCGCCACAGCGAAGAAGTCGGCCATCGCCGACGCGAGCTTCGCGTTGACAGCGAGCGTCTCGACGATGCCGGCAAGCCCGTCGCGCGCCGCTTCCAGCGCCTCCGTCTTCTCCCGGCGTCGCCGTTCGTTCTCGCGCGCCCGCGCCACGCGCGTCTCGATTGCGTCGGCGCGCGCGGCGGGCTCCTCGCCGGCTTCAAGGCCGAGCGCCCCAGCGACATCGGCGACCTCCGCCGCGAACAGGCGCCTGTCGCGTTCCATCGCTTCGATGCGGTGCTCGAGTTCGGCGCCGTCCTTTAGCGCGACGCGCAATTCCTCGAGCGCCTTTAGCGCCTGTCGCACCGCATTCAGCGGAGGCTCCGGTTCGGCTTCGCCGAGCCACGATTCCGCGCAGGCCTCGCGCCATGCAGCGCGCCAACGCCCGTCCTCGTCCAGCGCGGCCTTCAGCCTGGCCTCGGCGCGCTCGGCCTCGACGCGACGCTGCTTCACCGTCCGGCGCTGCGCCTCGGCTTTCGCCGCCTCCGCGACCGCCGCTTCCGCCGCTTCGATCAAAGATCCGAGCGTGTCGTCGGGCGAATGTGCGACGCACGCGTGCTGCATGGCTTCGCTCAACGACCGGCGCGCTTGCTCGGCGTCGTCGTGCGCGCCGGCGCGCGGCGTCCTTCAGCTCTTTCAGCGCACTGTCGATCTCCATCGCCGCGTCACGTCCGGCTCTCCACGTGTCGAGGAAACTCAGGGGATCGCGGCCGCGGGGCGCGGCGACGGGCATCAGCGCGGCGATCTCGTGATCGAGCGAGTGAATGGCTTTGTCCGCCGCGTCGAGATCAGCCCTGGCGCGAGCGCGCTCGGCTTCAATGCCGGCGAGCTTGATCGCGCGCTCCCGCGCCGCCGCGACCTCCCGCGCGTTGACGAGCCGCGCCGCGCCCGCGGCATCGTCGCGACGCATGGCAGCTTCGAATGTGTCGGCGCTCGACGCCGCTGAGCGCAGCGCGATGGACGGACCATGCCGCGTCGCGCGTCGCGCGAAGCTGCCGAGGCGATTTCATCGCCGACGACTTCGGCTGTCCGCGTCGGCGACTTCCGCCTCCGCCCGCAGTCGTTCCGCTTCGCCGCTTTTGTCGGCGAGACGCTGGACGTGCGTCTGACGCTCCGCCAGCGCCTGCGACCTCCGCTGGCGCAGCGCCGCGGTTTCCGCCTCCCCTGGAACGGAAACGCCGGCCAGCTCTTCCGGCGGTCCTTGCCAGGGCGCCAGCGCCGCGAGCGCGTCGCGCGAGCTTTCGCGCCAGCTTGTCGACCTCGGCGCGCGCAGCGCGAAGGCGAGCGGCGGAATCGTCTCGCCGCGCCGCCTGTAGACGCGTTTTCAGCGCTTCGAACGCCGCGCCGCCGCCGTCGGAGCTGGGCGCCTCGGCAAGCGCCGCGGCGAGCGCGCCGTTCGCGTCGTCCAAGACGGTCCGCGCGGTCTCGAGCTTCGCCAGCACGCCCGAGCGCTGGGCGACGAGTTCCTCGAGCCCGCCCACCGTCCGGACGGACAGGATGAGCTTCTGCGGCTCGGCTTCGCCCGGCCTGCCGAGGCGGCGCAGGATTTCGACGACGGCGTCACGCTTGCCGTCGAGTTCGCCCTGACGGACCGGAATGTCCCTCGCCGTGTCGTACCGGCTGCGCAACTCCCGCCATGCGTCCACCCGGCTTGCGATTTGCAGCGCCGCCGCATCGTCGCCGATTCGCTCCAGCTCGTCGCGGAAGGCCGCAATGGCGCTCTCGGCGTTTTCCCTTTGCGCTTCGAGCCGGATCTCCTCGGCCTGCAGCCTCGCGACGTCCTCGCCCCATCCATCCGGCGGCGTCGGGAGGCTGGCGAGCGGCTGAAGATTGGCTTCCGCCTCGCTGAGCGCCGCCAGATGCGGCAGCGCCGCCAGCAACCGCCGGATGGCTTCGCCGCGGGCGCGGCGCTCCGCCAGGCTTTTGCCCGCGGCCTCGTAAGCCGCCTTCGACTCGTCGCGCTGGCGGACCAGTTCGGCATAGGTCGAGGCGAGCGTGTCGGCCCTGTCGCGCGCGTCTTTCAGCGCCTCCAGTTCGCGCTTCTTCTCCGCGAGCTCGCGTCATCTTGGCGCGAGGCCTGAAAAACCTTTCCGCCTTCTCCCTCAGCGCGTCGAGCCGGCCGCTGAACTCGGCCAGGCCGGCGCTGGCCGAAAAGAGCAGCTCCCCGAGATCGCCGCGGCTCGCGAGGATCGCCTCGCCGCCCTTCTCCAGGCTCTCGTCGTCGAGCGAGAACATCATGCGGAAGGCCGCCCGATCGACGCCGGCAAGCTCCGTCTTCAGAAAGGTCTCGTCGAGCGGCCGATTCTCCTTGTCGACGAGGCTGTTCTTGTCGCGCTTGAGCCGGGCGATCTCATGCGCACGGCCGCCGATCTCGATCCGCGCCCCGACCCGCATGGCGTTATAGGCGTGCCAGTTCGCTCTCGCCTCCGCCGCGCCGTACGGCGACTGCTTCTCGATGCCGAACAGGAGGTCGAGGATCGCCGCCGCCGCAGTCGATTTGCCCGCCTCGTTGAGCCCGTAGACGATATGAAAGTCCGGGGCGCCGGTCCGCGCCGCGCCGAAGTCGATCGTATGATCGCTGAATCGCCCGTAGCGGGTGAGATCGAGGCGGGCGATCCTCACGTGACGCCTTCCCTGTCTGCGGCGCGCAAATGCGCGAGCACGTCCTCGGCGCCCTCATGCGCGACGGCGCGCAGGATGTCGGCGAACGCCTGCGCGTCGGAGCCGAACAGGTCTTCGCGACTGCCCGGGGGCAAATGGCCGCGAAGATCTTCGGCGATCGACTGCAGTTCATCGCGGAACGCCTTCGACCGTACGACTTCGTTTTCCATCAGCGCGCGCAATTCCGCGATCGGATCGCTCGCGGCGGCCTCCGCGGCGCGCGGCTCATCACAGGCGAGCTCGATCTTGTCGAGCCAGGTCGCGCCGAGCCCGGCGCCGATCGCCGCCGCCTCCTCCGCCAGGCTGTCCGACGTCGCAACGCAGGCGCCAGGCGAGTGGCGTCGCCCCCTCGAGCTTCAGTCGGGCGACGAGGTGCTCGCTCGCCGCCATCGTGCGCGCTTCTTCCAGCGACGCCTCGATCCGCTTCAGCGCCGCCCGCCAGTCCTCGACCCCGGCGAGATCGACCGAATGGCGCTGGAACTCGGCGACGCTGGTCGGTCGCTCCTCGACCCTGATCGAACGATCGTCGCCGATTGTCACCAGCGAAGCCGATTTCGGCCCCGGCTCATTGATGTCGCGCCCTTGCGGATTGCCCGGCATCACGATCGTCGCCCTGCCCTTCTCGACGAAGCGCTGATGAATGTGGCCGAGCGCCCAATAATGGAAGCCGTGGTCGTGCAGTTCGGATGGCGCGCATGGCGCGTACCGGTCGTGCGACGGCGACCCGCCGAGGCTGGTGTGCAACATGCCGATATTGACCGCGCCGGCGAGAGGAGCGCGGAATTTTGGCAGCAGACTTTCCGGCGCGTGCTTCTGGGCGAAGCTCACGCCATGCACGACGACGTCGAGCCCGCCGCTGCGTCAGCGCGACCGATTCCGCGCGCCCGCCGAACACTTTCACCGACTCCGGCAAAGTGAGTTCGCGCGTGATGCGCGACTCGGCGTCGTGATTGCCGCGAATGATGAAGGTCCGGATCCCCGCCTCGTGCAGGCGGCGAAGCTGGTCCGCCAGAAAGCGCGCCGTCTTCATCGACGTCTGCTCGCCGTCGTAGAGATCGCCGGCGATCAGGAGCGCGTCGACCTGCTCCGTCAAGGCAAAGGTCGACGATGGCGGCAAGGGCCTTGCGCGTCGCACCGCCGATCAGCTCGGCGAGCGCCGGATCGCGCAGCGCCAGGGTGCGCAGCGGCGAATCGAGGTGGATGTCGGCGGTGTGGACGAATTGGAAGACCATGGGTGAATCGAGCGGTAGCGTCCGATTCAGGCGAAGTCACCGTCAGGCCCAAGAAGGCGGTGGATAAGCCCGCGCTTGCCGCGACCGCCGCCGTCGGGCATAGGACGCCCACGCCCGGCCGCGGCTCGGGCGCCAAGACAAGGGCCCCTTCTTGCGGTACGGCCGCCGAACTTCAATGCCATCCGGCAGCGTCGAGAACGCGACGCGCGTGCGGGTCAGCCGGTCCCTGCACGGGCTCTGGCGCAAGGCCGTGCGCACGCCGCTGAAGCGTCTCCGCCGTCGGCTGCGAGCCGCGATGGCCGCCCGCTCGGACGCCGGACTCCCGGTTTCCGTCGACCGGACGACGGAGCTTGCGACCGTCCCCTTCGAGGGCCGGTTTCCGCCGCCGCTCGCTGCAGTGCACGGTCGTCGAGCCCTGCGAATACCCAACGAAGCTGCATCCGCTCAGCGTCAATTCGAAGACGAGCGAGGCGATGCACTACGTCGACCACACGGTCCACGCGCCGGCGATGACGCTCGAGCACCTCGTCGACCAGTACTGGTTTCCCAAGCTCGGGCTCCTCGTTTCGCAACAGGGCCTCATCTGGCGCCATTCGTTCCTCGGCCCGTTCCAGGAGGGCTTTCTCACTTCGATCAAGGAGATCGTCGACCGACCTCTGCCCGACGGGAGCCGCGAGCATCTCTTCTTTCCCGACCGGCTGGAGCGCGCGCCGCGGATTTCCGGCGAGCATCTTCTGATCGCCAATTCCGAGCAGCCGAACTACGGGCACTATCTCCTGGACATCGTTCCCCTCATCCATCTGGGCGCGCGCATCCGTGCGCCGATGCTGACCTGGACGCTGAAGCCCTGGCAGCGGGCGCTCATCGCGCGCCTCGACGTCCCCCCGGCGCTCGTCCGCGAGATCCGGCCTCAGCCCTTGTTTCTCGAGCACGCCATCGTCAGCAACCGGCACAGCGGCGAAAGCAGCCAGAACGCCCATCCGCAGCACAAGGAATCCTTCGCCGCCATCCTCGCGAATGTCCGCAAGGCCGCGCCCGCGTTCAGCTCGCCAACCCGCATTCTCGTCTGCCGCAGTCTCGCCAACAGCCGCAACCTCACCAACCGCGCGGCGATGATCGAAGCCCTGAAGCCGCTGGGCTTCGTCGCCATCCAGCCGGAAAAGCTGCCGTTCGACGAACAGGCCCTCACCTTCGCCGAGGCCGAAGTCGTCGTCTGCGAGTTCGGCGCGGCGATGGTCAATACGGTATTCTGCAAGCCAGGAACGAAGGTGGTCGAAATCATCGCCGAAGGCCAGCATGACCCATGGTCGGCGCATTTATGCGCGATGCTCGAACTCGAGCACGTGGTGCTGTTCCAGCGCCAGTCCGACGACGTCCTCGCCAACGCGCCGCGCCACGCGAAAGATTCGCCCTTCGCCTATGCGGTCGACGTGGGGAAGCTCGTCGAGACGGTGCGGGCGCTGGTTGGGTGAGACTTGAGAAAAGTCGGAATGGAAGCGGGCGATCTGTTTTGTCAGCGGGCTCTCTTGCGAGCCGTCGTGGAATGCCGTTCGGCGGCACAGGGCGGAACTCGGTTACGAAGGAAATCCGACAAGACCGATTGTTCGCTTAACGCCTTAGTGTCTGGTCCGAAAGTTGTTGAGTTCGCATGAATTGGTTGTGATTCTAAGGCAGGCGGACCGAATCGGGGGGCCGCCGATGTGGACGAACGAGAACCGAGCGAAATACAAGCGGGATCATTTGCGATACCCGAGCGACCTGACGGATGAGGAGTGGGCGCATGTCGAACCGCTCATTCCTCCGGCAAGGCGGGGAGGCCGCAAACGGGAAACGAACATGCGAGAGGCGCTCAACGCCTTCATGTACGTGCTGAGCACGGGATGCCAATGGCGTTACCTTCCCAAGGATTTTCCGCCGCGCAGCACCGTCTATCGATACTTCTGCGATTGGGGCATTGATGGCGTGCTGGATCGGATCCATGACACGCTCTACGAAAAGTGTCGTGAGCAGGCCGAACGTGAGGCCAGCCCAACCGCCGCCATCATCGACAGCCAGAGCGTGAGAAGCGCGGAAAAAGGGGGGCCTCGATCGATCCGCACGGGTTCGACGCAGGAAAGAAGATCAAGGGCAAGAAGCGTCATTTTCTCGTCGACACCCAAGGGCTGCTGATGCACGCCATCGTTCATTCCGCCGACGTCCAGGACCGCGACGGCGGCGTTTTGCTGTTGTCGACGCTGCTTGGCCGGTTCCCTTATCTCGAAAAACTGTTCGCCGACGGCGCCTATCAAGGGCCGATCTTCGCCCAAGCGGTCGCCAAAATCCTGTCTCAGGTCAAAATCGAGATCGTCAAACGATCCGATCAGGCGAAGGGCTTCGTCACGCTGCCCAAGCGCTGGATCGTCGAGCGAACGATCGCCTGGCTCAACCGCTGCCGAAGACTGGCCAAGGACTGGGAGAACCTCAACGTCACAGCCCTCACATTCCTTCGTTTCGCCTCCATCCGCCTCATGTTGCGAAGGCTCTGCAATCCCGCATGAACTTTCGAGTCGAGACTTTAGAAGCGAACCCCGAAGCCAAAGGTCGAAATGCGACGCTTGTCCCCTGACCCCGATGTCGCGAAATCATGGAAGCGGGCCTGGCAGGAAGGCTCGTTGTCCGCCCAAACGGACATTCTTTCTATCGGATGCTCGAGGGCTATTTTTTCCCTTGCAAACCGTTCCAAGTCGCCGTAAAACGATTTACAGTAAATCGTTTTTCAGGGAGCGAAGGCCCAACCGCGATGATCGAAAAGACGCATTCGATCAATGACGTGGCGAAGCTGGCGGGCGTTTCTCCGGCGACCGTCTCTAACGTTCTGACCCGCCGGAAGCCGGTCAGCGCCAAACTTGTCAAAAGGGTCGAAGCCGCGGTCAAGACGCTCGACTACCGCGCCGATCCGCGCGCCTCGATGCTGCGCTCGGGAGAGGCCAGGATCATCGCCGTGGTCGTACCCGATCTCGACAACCCGTTCTTCACGTCCGTCGTCTCGGCCATCGAACAATGTCTTGGCCAGGAGAGCTATGAGGTCATCGTCGCCAGCTCCCACGGCGAAGAGTTGGTCGAGAAGATCCCGGCTGAAAGCGATCCTCGCCTGGCGTCCGGCAGGACTGATCGTCATTCCCTGCTCCGACGAGTTTCCCGGCCGGGAGCTGATTGAGTCATCCGGGACCCCCTACGTGATCGCGGACCGGGTGACTGGCAATCTGAGCGCCGACACCGTTTCGGTCGACAACGAAGACGCCGGCGCGATAGGCGCTCGTCATCTGATCGGCCTTGGCCACAAGGATATTCTCATCGTGGCGTCATCGCTGAGCCTCGCCAACATTCGGCAACGCTGCGGCGGCGCCAGCGAGGTCATGCGGTCGCATGGTTTTCCGGAGCCGGCGATCGTCGAACTCGGCTTCTCGATCGACGAGGCGTCCGCGAGGCTCTCGAAATGGTTTGATGAGAATTCGCCGCCGACAGCGATTCAGGCGCTGACGAATTTCACCACGCTGAGCGTCCTGACGACGCTGGCTGAGCGCGGCCTCCGGATGCCGCGCGATATCTCGCTGATTGGCTTCGACGACTACACTTGGATGAGCGCACGAGCGACGCCCTTGACGGCGATTTTCCAGCCGGTGCGCGACATGGGCCGGGCCCTTTGGGAAACGTTGAGCGGGAGGATCAAGGGCGATCTCTCGCCGGCAAAACATGTCTTGTTGCAGTGCGAACTCAGGGTTCGCGCATCGACCGGCCTTGTCCCCGATGCGCGACCCGCAACTCGTCTCAAGGAGGAGGCGGTCTCGCCGCCCGTGGGAATGGAGGTCCGCTGACGACGAATTATACGGAATTCTGGGTCGAGTTCTGATCCAGTGCAGGCGGATCGATCGATCCGCAATTTGCCTGAGTGGCAAACAATGGGAGGTAAGTGAGGTCATGATGAAATTCTCTACAACCAGACGCGCCCTGCTGGCGGGGGCCGCATTCGCCGCCGTGCTCGTCACGGGCGCATTTGCGGCGGACAAGCCGACGATGGGTATCGTCGTGAAGATCGGCGGCATTCCGTGGTTTAACGCCATGGAGGCCGGCATCAAGGAAGAGGGAGCCAAGGACGGCGTCGACGCCTACATGATCGGGCCGACCAGCGCAGATCCAGCCTTGCAGGTGCGTGCGATCGAAGATCTGATCGCCAAGAAGGTCAACGTGATCGGCGTGGTCCCTAACGACGAGAAGGCGCTGGAGCCCGTACTCGAAAAGGCGCTCCAGGCCGGCATCAAGGTCGTCACGCATGAAGGCCCCGGCATCAAGAACAAGGACTGGGACTTCGAGTTCACCTCGTCGAAGAGCTTCGGCGAGGCGCACGCGGAGCTGCTCGCGAAAGCGATGGGCGGCAAGGGCGAATATGCGGTCTTCGTCGGCTCTCTCACCGTTCCCCTTCACAACGCCTGGGCGGACGCGGCGATCGCCTACCTCAAGGTCCACTATCCCGATATGAAGCCGGTCGGCGAGCGCTACGGCGTCGCCGAGAACGTCGACGACAGCCGCAAGACTGCGCTCGACCTGATGGCCGCCCATCCCGATCTGCACGGTTTCCTCGCCTTCGGCAGCCAGGGTCCGATCGGCGCCGGCCGCGCGATCGAAGAGAAGGGCGACGTCGGAAAAGTGTTCGTGGTCGGGCCGTTCTCGCCCGGGCAGGGACGCAAGCTGATCAAGGAAGGCGCCATCCTGGGCGGGTTCATGTGGAATCCGGCCGAGGCGGGCCGCGTGTTCGTCCGCGTCGGCAAGCTGTTGGCCACTGGCCAGGAGATCAAGGACGGCATGACGATCGAGGGACTCGGCGTCGTCCATCCCGATCCGAAGACCCACAACATCATCACCAACAACCTTCTTCAGATCAACAAGGACTCCGTCGACAAGCTCGCCGGTCTCGGACTCTGATTGATCCGCCTCTCCCGCGAATGCGGGAGAGGCCCGCCCCACGCGGGAGGAACTTTCGACGACAACCCGGAACTCGCGGTGACAAACATGACGGCGCCAGCGCCAAAACCGACCCTCGCCGCCTCCGATGCGATCCGCTTCGAGCATGTGTCGGTCCGTTTCGGCGGCGTACGAGCACTCGACGACGTGTCGTTCTCTGTCGGGCGCGGGGAGGTGCATTGCCTGGCCGGCGAGAACGGCAGCGGCAAAAGCACACTCATCAAGGTCATCGCCGGCGTCTATCAGGCCATGCCCGGCGCGCGCACCGACTATTTCGGCGAGATCGTTTCAAGCCCGACGCCCCAACTCGCCCGCGGCAAAGGCGTGGCGGTGATTTGGCAGGATCTGGCGCTTTTCCCGGAAATGACGGTCGCCGAGAACATCGCGTTCGATGGCCTCGTGGGCGCGCCGCGGCTCGTGAACTACCGCGCCATATGGGAGACCGCGCGCGCCGCGCTCGCCACGCTCGGTGTGGAACTCGACCTTGGCGCACGGCTGAACAAGTTGCCGATTTCGGGCCGGCAATTGGTCGCGATCGCGCGCGCGCTCGCCAGCGACGCAAGGCTCATCTTCATGGACGAGCCCACCGCCTCGCTGACCCAGACGGAGACCGATCATTTGCTCGCCGTCGTGCGCACGCTCTCCGCGGCGGGAGTCGCCGTTGTTTTCGTCAGCCACCGGCTCGCGGAAGTGCTCGAAGTGTCGAGCCGTGTCACCGTCTTGCGCGACGGACGACTGGTCGGCGTGTTCGACGCCAAGAGCATGACGCAGTCGCGGTTGACCGAATTGATGACCGGCAAGCAGTTCGACCAGGCCATCACCGCACACGACGTCGGCGACGCGCCGGTCGTCGTCGAGACCTCCGACTTGACGCGCCAGGGCGAGTACTCGAACGTCAATCTGACCTTGCGCGCCGGCGAGATCGTCGGCCTCATCGGCTTGATCGGAGCTGGCCGCACCGAACTTGCCCATACGCTGTTCGGCATGACGCGTGCGGACACCGGCTCGATCCGCGTGTCCGGCTCGACCGTCGCTTTCTCGAGCAACCGGGACGCCATAGCCGCGAGAATCGCCTATGTCTCCGAGGACCGCCTCGCGCTCGGTCTGGTGCAGCCGCAATCCATCGCCGACAACACCGTGATCACGATCTTGCGGGAGATCTCCAACGCCAGCGGTTTGATCTCGCAGGCGAAGAAATCCGCCGCCGTCGCCAAGGGCCTCAATGAATTCGCGATCAAGATCGGCCTGCCCGAGGACGCCGTGTCGACGCTGTCGGGCGGCAATCAACAGCGCGTCGTGCTCGCGAAATGGCTCGCCACTTCGCCGAAGGTCTTGATCCTCGACTGCCCGACGGTCGGCGTCGACGTCGGTGCGCGTGACGGGATCTACAAAATCGTTCGAGGGCTCGCGGAGCGCGGGATCGCCATTCTGATGATTTCCGACGAAGTGCCCGAAGTCTACTTCAATTGCGATCGCATCCTGCATATGGCGGCCGGGCGCATCGTCGCGGCGTATGACCCCCGCCGCATCTCGATCGCCGAACTGGAGCGCGCCATCTATGCGTGACTACTTGCGGACCCATGAGGGCGAGGCGCGCATATTCGTCGTCCTGGCGGCCTTGACGGTGTTCCTGAGCTTTGCTTCGCCGAACTTTTTCACCGCCGGGAATTTCGCGTCGTTGATGAACAACAACGCCGTCAATGTCATTTGGGCGGTCGGCCTGTTGGTCGTCCTGATCACCGGCGGCATCGACATCTCATTCGCCGTCGCTGCGTCCGTCGTGCAGTATCTCACGGCGCTGGCGCTCCTCGCCATCGGCGGCGGCGATTGGCTCCTCGGCTTCCTGTTCGCAGGCGCATTCGGAATCGCCATCGGCTGCATCAACGCCGCCTTGATCGCCGGATTTCGCATCATCTCGATCGTCGTCACCATCGCCACGTTCAACGCGCTGTTCGGGCTCCTGATGTTCACGACCTCCGGCAAATCAATCTACGACCTGCCGGACTGGTGGACCAACCACCTTATCGTGGTTCCGCTCGGCTCGGGCGGATCGCTCACCCTGCCGGTGGCGGCCATGGCCGCAGCGATGGCGGCGACCTGGTTCCTGGTCTCGCGCACGACGACGGGCCGCCAGCTCTACGCCTTCGGCGACAATCCGGAAGGCGCGCGGCGCGCGGGCGTTGCGACTGTGAAGATGCAATTCATCGCTTACTGCTGGATGGGATTGATGGCGGGTGTCGGCGGTCTGGTGCAGGTCAATCTCGCGCAGGAGGTCGTTCCGAACGCGCTCATCGGCCGCGAACTCGACGTGCTCGCCGCGGTCGTGCTGGGCGGCGCCCGGCTCGGCGGCGGCCGCGGCTCGGTGTTCGGCTGCTTTCTCGGCGTCATGCTGGTGGCCGTCGTGCAGAACGGGCTCAATCTGCTCGGCGTTTCCCCCTACGCCTTCAAGATGGTGATCGGACTGACGATCCTCGCCGCCATTTCGCTATCGAACGTTGAACTGGGCGCGCTCTTTGCGAGCGGGTCGAGGAGACACGGTCATGTCGGCAATCACTGAGCGTCTGGGCCGCGCGATCGGCCGAGACGTTGCCGGGCTCCTCGGCGTGTTCGCGCTGACGGTAATCGCCTTCGGGCTGACGACGCCGCAATTCCTCAGCGCCGCGAATTTCGATTCGATGGGGTTCCAGTTGCCCGAACTCGGCCTGCTGACCTTGGCGATGCTCGCGCCGATCGTGTCGGGCGGCATCAATCTGGCGATCATCGCCCAGGCGAATCTCAGCGGCCTCGCGCTCGCCTGGATCCTCAACGTGAACGGCGGATCGCACGCGGGCGTCTTCGCATTCGCGGTCGGCGTCGCCGGAGCGCTCGCCGTCGGCGGCGCAACGGGCGCGGTCATGGGCGCGACGATCGCCTATTTCGGCGCGCATCCCATTCTTGCCTCGCTCGCCATGATGATCTTCCTGAACGGCCTGGGCGTGTTTCTGACGCGCGGCGGAGACATATCCGGTTTCCCCGATTTCCTGGGCATGTTCGGCCACGGCGAGTTCCTCGGCGTGCCCGTGCCGATGATCGTGTTCGCGGTGGTGGCGATCGTCTGGCACGTGCTTCTCTCCCGCACGCGCCACGGCTTCTCGGTGGCGATGATCGGCTCCAATCCGCGGGCAAGCGAATATTCGGGAATTCCGGTTAAGCGCGCGCTGACGCTCGTCTACGCGCTCTCGGGCGTCATGTGCGCGATCGCCGGCGTCGTGATGCTGGCGCGCTTCAATTCGGTGCGCGTCGGGGAGGGTGAAGCGTTGCTGCTGGTCACAGTGCTCGCCTGCTTCCTCGGCGGCGTCGATCCGTTTGGCGGTTTCGGCCGTGTGGCGCCTGTGTTCGTGGCGCTGCTGATCCTTCAGACGCTGTCGTCGGGACTCAATCTGATTGGGGCCAGCGAGCATCTCGCCACCGCTGTCTGGGGCCTGTTCCTCATCGCCGTCATGGTCCTGCGGTTCGCGACGCCGGTGCTGCGGTCGATGTTCGCAAGCGTCAGGAAGTAACGACGTGTCGTTTGGCGTCTGCGCGAGATTGGCCGTGCTCGGCGCAAGCAGGGCAGACTTGTTAAGGGCGCAAATGCCGGCCCGCCGGCTTCGAGATCACAAGCAACCATGCTGCACTGGTCAGACAGGAGACACACATGAAATTCGGCATCTATTACTCATACTGGGAGCAGGAATGGAGCGCCGACTGCCTGAAATACGTCGAAAAGGTCGCCAAGCTCGGCTTCGACATCATCGAGATCGCCGCTCATCATCTGAACGGCTATAGCCCCGGGCATATTGCCGAAGTCGCTCGCTCCGCGAGGGATAACGGCATTACAATCACCGCCGGTCTCGGTCCGTCCCCCCAGAAGAACCTGTCCTCCGCCGATCCGGCGATCCGAAAAGCGGGCCGGGCCTTCTTCGAGGAGACGCTCACCAACCTCGCCAAGCTCGATATCCATATCATCGGCGGCGCCCTCCACTCCTACTGGCCGATCGACTATTCCAAGCCGGTCGACAAGGCGGGGGATCGCGCGAGGGGTCTGGAAGGCATATCCAGCCTCGCCGATTTCGCGGCCGATCTCGGCATCGACCTTTGTCTGGAAGTGCTCAATCGATTTGAGAATCACGTCTTGAACACCGTCGAGGAGGGGGTCGCCTTCGTTCGCGAGGTCGGCAAGCCCAACGTCAAGGTGATGCTCGACACGTTCCATATGAACATCGAGGAGGACAGCTTCGGCACTGCAATCCGCGCGGCCGGCGCCCTGCTCGGCCATTTTCACACCGGCGAGAACAATCGCCGCGTTCCCGGCAAAGGTCGGCTGCCCTGGCACGAAATCGGAACGGCGCTGCGCGCGATCGGTTACGGCGGCGCTGTTGTCATGGAGCCCTTTGTCAAGATGGGCGGCGGGGTCGGCAGCGACATCAAGGTTTGGCGCGATCTCAGCGACAACGCCGACGAAGCTCAGATGGACGAGGCCGCGCAACAAGCTTTGGCGTTCTCGCGATACGTGCTCGGCTGAGGAACCGCTCAGCGCCGCGAGATTGGTTACAATTCGCGACGCGGCGGCGCCCATTTTTCCCGGCCATGAAACAGTTTTTTCGGTAGTGGGTCTGTTTGAATTTCGGCTTCCGACCCGTTCCTGCCCTTCATGATCTTTCCAATGAACGGGCGGAATGCACAGGACCGACCGTTCCGGGAGCAAGCTCCGAACGCGTCAGCTCGACACGGCGCGCAACACTCGTCCCAAGCAATCGAACGTCGCGAATTGACGTAACCCGGTCATTCGTTTTTCCCATGGCGGGGTGCCGACGTTCGTTATCAACCTGCCAACGCAGGCCGGCTTCATTCCTCCGGCAGCCCCGCCTTGCGCAGGCCTTCGACGATGCGCGCGTACTCGCGCTGAAACTGCGGGTTTTCGGACCATGTGATGCTGGCCCAGTCCTGAACGGTGAAGCCGGGCATCAGCCTGTGGAGCCCGTCGATCGCGGCTTTGGCCTCCGCCTCGCGGCCGAGCCAGCCGTTGGCGGCGACGAGATCGACATAGGGGACCCAGAACCCGGCGTTGGTAGCAATGGACTTTTGGCACCATTCGATGGCCTCCTGCCACTGCGCCATATGGGCGTGCGCATGGCAAATGCGAAACTCCCACCGGTTACGCATCGGGTCGCGCGGACTGAGACGAAGCGCAGTCTCAGCCTCGTGAATTGCCTTCTTCGCCTCGCCAGCAAAGATGAATGTCGCTCCGCGAAGATCGTAGGCCCGCGCGAAATTTCCATCGTCGTCGATCGCAACGTCCAGCTCCGACAGCGCCTCGTCGAATTGCTTCCTCCCGTACGCAAACAGGTCCGCCTTGACGAAGTGCGCCCATGCGTTGTCCGGCTCTGCCGATAGCGCTTTCCCAAGAAGCGCCTCCGCGCGCGGGAGGTCGACAGACGCATTGCCGCCTCTAAATGAGAATGCTCTATCGACAAGCCCGACCGCTAAACCGAGTTGCGCCCGCGTAAGCGTGGGGTCCAGCTGCAAGGCTCGCTCAAAGTAGCCGATGGCTGCGTGAGTGCTGGTTTCGTCAAATCCCGTATTATAGGCGGCCCACCCTTGCATCGCGAGGTCGACCGCGTCGGGATTGCTCGGCCGCTCGCGCGCCGCGCGCAATGCTTCAGCCTTGACGAGCTCGACGCCGAGCGAATTGGCGAGGCGGGAGACGACTTCGACCTGCAACTCGCCGAGCTTGCTGCGCTCGCCGTCGAACCGGTCGGCCCAGACATGCGCGCCGGTCTCGGTCGAGATCAATTGGGCATTGATCGTGATCGTCTCGCCGACGCGGCGCACGCTGCCCTCGAGCATATAGCGAACGCCGAGCTCGCGGCCGACCTGCTTGGCGTCGACCGGCTTGCCCCTGTAAGTGAAGGCGGTGCCGCGGGCGATGACGAAGCTGCCTTCGAGATGCGAGAGGTCGGTGGTCAGGTCGTCGGTGATGCCGTCGGCGAAATAGTCCTGCTCCTTGTCGCCGCTCAGGTTCTCGAACGGCAGGACGACGATCGAGAGCCGCGGCGCGGTCGCGAGCTTGTCCTCCACCGAGGCGCCCAACAGGCGCGGCATGAAGTCCCGCACGCCACGCGTGGGCGCCAGCCGCGACAATTGCGACGACGAGGGCGGCGACGAGCGCGCCCATGAGCGCCGTTCCTACGCCGCGCGTCTTCGGCGCCTTCGCGGCGGGACTTGCTGCGCCCGACGCCGCGATCGCCGCCGCCGAAAGCACATAGGCGCGCACCGGCCGGGCGATGTTCTTGAGCGACTTCTCGCCGAGATCGACGAATGCGTACTTCAGCTTGTCGCGGACCTGCCGGTATGCGTCCTCGGAGAGGCAAAGCCCGCCCGGCTCGCAAATCCCCTCGAGCCGCGCGGCAATGTTGACGCCGTCGCCCATGAGATCGCCGTCGGCCTCCTCGACCACGTCGCCGAGGTGGATGCCGACGCGGAACTCGATGCGGCGCTCGGGCGGCAGGCCGGCGTTGCGCTCGGCCATGCCGTTCTGCACTTCGATGGCGCAGCGCACGGCGTCGACCACGCTGCGGAACTCGATGAGAATGCCGTCGCCGGTGCGTTTGACGATGCGCCCGTGGTGCGCGTCGATGGCGGGATCGATCAGGTCGCTGCGCAGCCCCCGGAGCCGCGACAGGGTGCGATCCTCGTCCGCTCCCGCGAGCCGGCTGTAGCCGACGATATCCGCAATCAGGATCGCCGCAATCTTGCGGATTTCGGACATGGCGCGCCCTCACGCGTCATGCAGAATAGCACAAGAAAGGCTTGAGCCGCGCGCTACCTATCGAAAGCGATCGGGCCAAGGGAAGCCTGCCCTAGCCAACAGCCGAATGGCTGCTTGGGTCGATTTGATCCTTTCGCCACGCCGTCCGTGAATGGCCGCTATTTGCGCACTCCGGCCCTCCCGGGTGGCGGCTTCGAATGATCGCAGTCCTCCCTTCGCAATGTTCTGCCGGCGCCTTGATCAATGCCCGCTCCGGGCGGACTCCGCCCGTTCAAAATGCAATTGTCGAACGACCGCTATCCGCCCAAACCTGAAGTTCAAACTGACCCACTACCGTTTTTTCCAATATCTTGACAGACTTCTCTCGACAGCCGCCAAAATCTTGTTCTGCTTATGTCCCTGCGCTTACGCCCCGGCCCGCCTTGGGACTTTCTGGCTGGCCCGTCGCGGCCGCCGGAGAGATCGTTCCCGCAATGGAACTGATGCGCCTCGCACGCGCGGAGCGTGGCGTCTCGAAGGATGAACCCGTAGGTAGCGCGGTTTGACCCGCCTGGAGCGTCCTTCGACAGGCGCAGTCTTCGACAAGCTCAAGACAAGGCTTTGAGGCCGCTTTTCAGCCGCCAAGCGGCGGGAACGGGCGTCAAGGCGCCAGTAAATCCTGGGCCGACCTTTGGGGTCACGAATTCGGTTGCTTAGCGCTAATGTTCATGGTATGTTCCCAGCAGAAGGCCCGTAGACGCGAGCCCGGCATGGCGTCGGCGGTGGAGCTTTTAGGTTTTCTCGAGGCGGCAAGGGCGATGCTCACCATCGGTTTTCAGAAAAATGCAGACTTTCGCCGGACGGAAAGTCGGAAGGGAATTTTTTTTGGCCCTCCCGCCCCGTAAGGCCTTGATAAGTGTGGAATCGACGCCAGAAAAGGAAGCAAAAGGAAATGTTTGGAAGGGCTTTTCGGGCCTTCGTTGCACGCAATCGCAGCTCGACTGGGCTTGGTCGCCCATCCGTGGCGCTTGGTTGAAGACGGACGGCTTCCGCTTATCCGAAGCTGCCCATCTATGAGCCCTACACCAAATGCCCAGTCGGCGAGGGGACCGGCGCTTTCGTGCGCGGCGAGTTCGGCGCCGCCGGTGGCCAACTCAGGAGAGGGGTGGTCGGAGGTACGGCGGAATGCAAATGGCGTCGCACGCCTTTGAAAAGGCTCAATTCCGGAATGGAAATGGCGCGCCCCGCCCGGCGAGGCGCCGAGCCCTGCCCTAATCCTTCGCCACGCGCGGCGAGAGCTGGCCAACGTCCGGCGGGTCCTCGGCGAAGCGCTGGCGATAGACGCCGAGGTTCTCGCTGACCCGCTGCACGTAGTCGCGCGTCTCCTCGAACGGGATGCGCTCGACCCAGTCGACCGGATCGGCGCCGTTGCGCGGATCGCCGTATGCCGCGATCCATTGCGCCACCCTGCCCGGGCCGGCGTTGTAGGCGGCGAAAGCCATCTCGCGCGAGCCGTCCAGATCCTCCATCACCTCGCCGAGGAAGGCCGCGCCGAGCTGGGTGTTGAAAGCGGGATCGACGAGAAGCCGGGCGTATTCATAAGGCACGCCCGCGCGCTTGGCGGTCGACGCCGCCGTCGAAGGCAGAATTTGCATGAGCCCCTTGGCGCCGGCGCCGGACGCCGCGTGCCAGACGAACTCGCTCTCTTGCCGCGCGACCGCATAGACGCTGGCGAGATCGGCCGAATGGGCGAGCGGCAGAAACGCCGGCACGCCGGCCGACGGGAACGCCATCGCGTCGAAAGCATAGCCGCGCAGGGTCGCGATCTTGCCGAACTGCACCTGCGTTGCGGCGTCGGCGTGCCGCTTGACCACCTCGGCCATCGCCGCCATCTGCGCTTCGTCCCGCCACGACCGGGCCGCTTCGTATGCGAGCGCCGTCGCGAGGTCGTCGAGCCCATCGACATAAAGCGCTTCCGCAGCCCGCACCGACTCGTCGCGGTCGGCGCCCTCGGCGACGGCGCTCGGCGAGCGAAGATCGAGCCGCTTGGCTCCCAGACGCCGGGCGGCGAGCTGTCCGTAATAGGCGATCGGCTCGCTCGCCGCGCTCTCGTAATAGAGCTTGGCCTCGTCCTTGTCGCCCATCGCCTCCGCGGCGCGGCCGCGCCAATAGGCGGCGCGAGCAATCGACAGCGGCGTCTCGGCCGCCTCGGCGGCGAGGGCGAAGCGCTTGGCGGCCTCGGGGGCGTCGCCAAGAAAGCGCAGCGCAATCCAGCCGGCATGGAAATCGAGATCGACCTTGTTGGCGGAATCGTCCGGGAGCGCCGCCTTGTCGCAGACCGCGAAGGCGAGCTTGGGCTCGTTCACGTCGAGCAGTTCGCGCGCCACCATCCGCCGCTCGGACCACCACTTGTCGGGATCGATGAGGGAATCGCGGTCCTTCGGCGCGAGGCTCAGCAGCGTCGCCGCCTCATAGGCGCGCTTCGAACGCCGCGCATCCTGGATGCGGGCGAACAGGAGCCCGGGATCGTTTTTGAGGGACGCAGGCACCGCCTTCAGCAGCGTCGGGCTCAGCGGCCCGCGGGCGGCTGCGTATCGCGCCTGCGCGAGCGCGGTTTCGTCCGGACCCGCAAGCGCCGCCGCGCGGAAGGCGGGGGCGTAGCTTTCGGCATAAAGCAAACGATCGGCGCGGTACTTGTGGTCCGACTTCGTCAGCACGGCGCCGAAGTCGCGCAGGATCGCGCTCTCTGTCCAAGAGTCGAAATTGCCTTCGCGCCACAATGCGCGAACCATCCCGATCGCCTCGTCCGTGTGTCCGTTCACCGCCTCGGCGCGCGCCTCGGCAAGCTTGCCGGCGCTCGATTGCGGCGGGTCCGAGGAAAAGAATTCCGCCACCGCCGCGGGAGACGGAGGATGAACGAGGAGTTCAGCCTCCTGTCGATAGCGCACATAGCCCACCCCCGGCCAGGTCGGATGGGCCTTGGCGAAAGCCTCGAGCACGGCGAATGTCGGATGAGGATCGGCGCGCAGCGCCGTCCACTCGAGCGCCAGGCGCTCGTCCGGGTCGCTGGAGGCGGCCGCGAGCGCGGTCAGCGCTGCGACGTCGCCTTTCCGGTAGGCCTGCAAGGCCGGAGAAATGGGCGCAGGCTGGGGCTGAGGAGCGCTTTGCGCGGTCGTATCCGGCTGGGCGTCCGACGCGGCGGCTTCAGATGGAACCTCCGGCGACGCTGTCGGCCCGGACGCCTCGAAGTCGGAGGACGGGAATCCTCGCCGAAGAAGCGCCGCCATGTCCTCCGTCATGCCCGAGGAAGTCGGGGCCTGCGCCTCTTCCTTCGAGGCGGAGGGGAGCCCGCGACGGATCAGCGCGGCCATGTCCTGCGCCGGCGTTTCGACGGCCGCGTCCGCTGTCGGCGCAAGCACGGGGCGGGAGGGGTTCGCAGGCGCGTGGGCGATGCGGGAATAAACCTGCCGCTCGAAGATTCTGCCGCCGTAAAACGAAACCAGGGCGATCGCGACGGCCGCCGCCGAGGCCCCGAGCATTGCGCTAGCGCGCCATTTGGTCATGGGTGCAATCCTTGCGCGCAAAGATGGAACGGTATTTCTAACGAACCGTTAACCGTGGTTTCGGGGCGGGTTTCCCCTTTCGCGCGCGTCCCGCTGGGGCTATGTGTCCGGCTTCGGACCGAATGCCGGCGCTGATCGGCCGCAGAAACGGAATGCGCGAGATGAGAGAGCGGGCGAAGTTTCACGGCTCGATGCCGGCCCTGGTGACGCCGTTCAAGGACGGCGAGATCGACGAGCAGGCGTACCGCGCGCTGATCGACTGGCAAATCACCTCGGGCTCGCACGGACTGGTGCCGGTCGGCACCACGGGCGAGAGCCCGACCCTGACGCATGAGGAACATCGGCGCGTCGTCGACATCTGCATCGACGAGACGCGCGGCCGCCTTCCGGTGATCGCGGGAGCAGGATCGAACAACACCGTCGAAGCGGTGGCTTTGGCGCTCCACGCGGAGCGGGCCGGCGCCGACGCCGTCCTCGTGGTGACCCCTTACTACAACAAGCCGACGCAAGAAGGGCTCTACCAGCACTTCAAGGCCGTCAACGACGCGATCGGAATTCCGATCATCATTTACAACATCCCTCCCCGCAGCGTTGTCGACATGTCAATCGACACGATGAAACGCCTCAGCGAGCTTCCCAACATCGTCGGCGTGAAGGACGCGACCGGTGACGTGGGCCGCGTCTCGCGCCAGCGACACGCTATAGGGCCGGACTTTATCCAACTTTCTGGCGAAGACATGACCGCGCTCGCCGCAATGTCGGCGGGCGGCCACGGCTGCATCTCCGTCACCGCCAACATTGCGCCGGAATTATGCGCAGAGCAAATGGAATCGGTCTTCAAGGGCGACTGGGATCATGCGCTGAAGATCCAGGATCGTCTGACGCCATTGCATGCGGCGATCTTCGCCGAACCCGGCGTAAACGGGGTGAAATATGCGCTTAGCCTGCTTGGCCGGGGGAGCACTGAAACACGACTGCCGCTTATTCCGGTGAACCAGACGACAGAGGGGCTCATCCGTCGGGCGATGGCGCACGCCGGTCTGTTGAACGCCTAAGACATCATGCGACCGCGATCCTTCGCCGCATCTGGACGCGCGCCGTCTCGACTTCATCGGCCGCCGCCGCAGCCCAATTGCGGCGCAATTGCGTCGGGGACCGCCTGTCGTCTCGATCGCGTTCTTCCCGTTCAGGAGGCCCCCGTGGATGGCCGATAAGGAGAAGCCCAAGTTCAAAATCGTGGCCGACAACCGCCGCGCGCGCTTCGACTATGAGATCGGCGAAACCTTCGAGGCGGGCATGATGCTAACCGGCCCCGAGGTCAAATCACTGCGCACCGGCAAGGCGACAGTCAGCGAGAGCTACGCCGCCGTCGACCGCAACGGCGAAGTCATCCTGTACAACGCCAACATCCCGGAATATTTGCAGGCCAACCGCTTCAATCATGAGCCGAAGAGACCCCGCAAGCTCCTTCTTCATTCGAAGGAAATCGCCAAGCTGGCGAAGGGCGTCGAGCGCGAGGGCATGACGATTGTGCCGCTCCGAATCTACTTCAACGCCAAGGGCCGCGCCAAGATCGCCATCGCGCTCGGTCGCGGCAAGAAGCTGCACGACAAGCGCGAGAGCGAGAAAGCGCGCGACTGGAACCGCGACAAGTCGCGGCTTTTGCGCGAACGAGGGTGAGCCATGCCGCAGGACGGGGGTCCGACCTGGGCGTGCATTGACGCAGGGGGCGAAATAACTTGTGTATTGGCCGGGTTGATGGATATGGGCGCAGTCGTCGAGCGCCCTCATCAGGCCGGCGACGGTTCGCTCGACGGCGTTCATCGGCCGGTCGCCGGCCTTCGGCGCCGCGAGCCCTCGAAGGCGCGAGACCGGCGACGAGGGTGATTATCTTGTGGCGGCCGTGCGGGACGGTCCTTCGGTGTCCTTCCGCTTCCGGCCCAGGACCCGCAATTCGACCTCGGAGACGACCCCGAAGAAGAACAATCTCTTGACAAGAGCTTCGAGATATGTTCTTGATACGTTCTCACCGACAACAGAGAACGTCCGTGTCCGCTCCCCTCGAACCGCCCCGACCTTGCGCCGAGATGGTCCCCTCGCAGCACTCAGGCTTGCGTGTCGAAGGAAGGCCGACACCGAGATGTTGATTAGCAGCCCTGGACCGAGCCGTGCGGCGTCACGGAGAAATTTTCAGCCGTTCAGCCGGCCAAATTCGCCAAATTCTGTCGTAAGACTCTGATAAGTAAAGGTTTCCCAGTGAAATTTTTTGATATTTTCGGAAGCAAATTGAAATTTTTGGAAGAGATTTGGAAGCCCGGCGGAAGTTTTTTGAAACGTTTGGAAATTTTCTGAAGGAAATGGAGGGTCCTCGGCGTCGAGCCCCGTCCATGGCGAGCGACGATTTCAGTCGATCGGAACCTGCTCTAGAACCCCTCGATAGCCTCATCACTTTCCGCTTTGACTATTGGCGACAGACGGTTCTGCTGATGGAAGAACTGCCCTCTTGGTCAACCCCATGGCGCGACCAGGGCCGGATTTAGGTCCCCAGCTATGGCTATCGCAGCGCTTGAATGGACGGATTGACCGGAAACATCCTCGGCTTCAAGAACCCCGGTAGAAATACGGATTGCGTGCGGCTGAGCAGTCGGCGATGGTTAACGCCAACAAGACGACCGGCCGGCGGCTGGCAGACTTTTGCTTCGCCAGGGCTTCCACCGGAGCACGCGAGCGAAATATCTCATGCAACTTTTGCTGAAGACGTGCAGCCTTGGAAGACAAGCGTATTCAGGGAGTGGCAGTCAAAAATGGCTAGGAATGAGCTCCATTCGAAAAATCAGACGCCTCTTTCTGTCGGCGACGGGCTTTACGGCTTGGCCAAACCGGATGACCGGCCAAATCCGCAGGAAGGGCGTCGCCTGATGCTTGCTTTCATGAATATTCGGCGCCGCGCACTGCGCGAGGTGATCATCAAGACTGTGACGGAGCTCTCAAGACGTGACAGCGGTGGAGCGGTAACCTTCATTGAACAATTCTGAACGGGCCACGGCGGCGCTCGCTCTTTCCTTCGAACGAACGCCGCGGTTGGCCTCCAAAATCGCCATGTCGATCAGGTACAGAAGAAGGATGTTGTTATCGACCCGTTCCGCCATTCTCCGCACTCTGGTGAGTTCAATTTCAAGTAGGTCAAGCATCTTCTCTCTCCGGTAATCATACCGACTAAGTTGACGCCAGCCCGTCCCCGCGAACTCGTGCGCCCGCAGACGTTTGCGCTGCAATAGCGCCGCAAGCTCATTCACAATACTGTCAAACTTATGGCGAAGATCGGGCGCGCGGCGAATATTCGACCAGTGATATTCCCTTGCCTTTCTTTTTGACGTGAACAAGCTATGACAATACAAGGCCAATCGGCGAACAGTCCGCCTTCTTGTTCGCCGTACCGTGTCTGGCCAGCATGAGCGTGAGGTGATCTTGCGCGGGGCGCCAGCTCCCGCTTCAGGCTACGTTCAGGCGGAAAGTGGTGTTGTTGCCGGGTGCGGCGATCACGGAGGAAAACATGCTCATGCGCACAGTCTCGGGTGGCGCGCTTCCTGCGATTGCGGGAGCGGCCATGTTGCTTTCGTCCTACGGCCCTTCGGCCGCCTTCACGCTGTCCTCACCCTCCCTTGAACGGCCCGCCGCCGCCGCGGGCGTCGACCACGTCTGGTGGGACCGCTGGGGACGCTGGCATCCGAACCGGTGGGGCTGGGGTTATCGTCCCTGGGGCTGGCATCCCTGGGGCTGGCATCGCCCGGTCTACGGGTTCTACCGAGGTCCCGTCCGGCATTGTTGGAGAGGCCCCTGGGGCGCTGTGCACTGCACCTGGTGACGGCGGCGCTGTAACCTTCACAGACCGGCGGCCCCTGCGGCGCGCGATAGGGAGGAGCGCCTTGCGCTCGACGCGGAAGCGCGAGGTTCGTTCGGCGCTTGTGCTCCCTCCAGCGTAACGCAGGGTGGCCCGCAGGGCCGGACAATGCGTCGAGCCCCGGCAGGTTCTTCGCCTAAGCGCTTCGCGGCGCTGTCAGGTCGGGAGCGGCCGGCGGCGAAGCGCGGGCGAGAAGCCGCTGCTCGAAATCCGCGAGCAGCTTGCCGGCGCCCCAGCCCTCGCCGCCGCGGCTGGCCTTCAGCGCGTGCAGGATGCCGACGAGGTTCTCGTCGCGGACGCGCTCGAGCTCGCGAATGGACAGGCCGGCTGCCTGGGCGTCCGACTGCGCCCCGATCTTCTCGATCAGGGTCTCGTCGAGGTTAACGACGTCCGTGAGCTTGCTCCATGGCCATTTGAGGCAGGGGCCGAACTGGGCGAGGAAATGGCGCATGCCGGCCTCGCCCCCAGCAATGCGGTAGGTCTGGAACAGACCCATCTGCGCCCAGCGCAAGCCGAAGGAATAACGGATCACGTCATCCAGCGTCTCGACGTCGCAGATGTCGTCCTTGATCAGCCATAGCGCCTCGCGCCACAGCGCCTCCAGCAGCCGGTCGCCGACGAAGGCCTCAATCTCGCGGGCGATGACCACGCCCTTCATGCCAATAGCGTCAAGTACGGCGCGGGCCCGGTCTATCGTCGCCGCAATAGTCGCCGCGCCGCCGACAATCTCGACCAGCGGCAGGAGATAGACCGGATTGTAGGGGTGGGCGACGAACAGCCGCTCAGGGTGGACGATTCCCGCCTGGAGTTCCGAGGGTAGAAGGCCGGACGTCGAGGAGGCGATCAGCGCATCCGCCGGGCAGGCGGCGTCGATCTCGGCGAGCACGCGGCGCTTGAGATCGAGACGCTCCGGCACGCTCTCCTGCACCCATTCCGCGTCCGCCACGGCGTCGGCCAGGCGTGCGCAGAAGGTCAGACGCCCGCGCGTCGGCAGGGGAGCGTTGGTGAGCAGGCCGTAAGCTCGCTCGGCGTTGGCGATCACCTCGCCAACGACGCGTTGCGCCTCCGGATGCGGGTCGAACACTTTCACGTCGACGCCGGCCAGCAGAAGGCGGGCGATCCAGCCCCCGCCGATAACGCCGCCGCCGATGCAGGCCGCCCTCGCAAGAGGGGCAAGGCGTTTGGCGGGCGCGTTCGTCGAATTCATCACGGGCCTCCTCAGCGCTTGGTCAGCTTGAGCCGGTCGCGAACCTTCTGCGGGCCGATCACCCGAGCGCCCATGCCCATCACGACGCCAGCGGCCTTTTCGACGAGTTGCGCGTTGGTCGCGAGCTCGCCCTTGCCGACATAGAGATTGTCCTCCAGCCCGACACGGACATTGCCGCCGGCGAGCACGGCCGCAGCCGGGTACGCGAGGGCGTTCCGACCGATCGAAAAGGCGGAGAAGGTCCAGCCTTCGGGCACGTTGTTCACCATCGCCATGAAGGTGTTGAGGTCGTCCGGCGCCCCCCACCGTACGCCCATGCAGAGCTGAACCAGCACGGGGTCCTCAATCAACCCTTCGGCGGCGAGTTGCCGAGCAAACCACAGATGACCGGTATCGAACGCCTCGATCTCCGGGCGCACTCGGAGCGCCGTCATCTGTCGCGCCATCTCGCGCAGCATGGAGGGCGTGTTGGTCATGACATAATCGCCAAGATTGAAGTTCATCGTGCCGCAGTCGAGCGTGCAGATCTCCGGGAGGCATTCTGCGACGTGGGCGACACGCTCAGTTGCTCCCGCCATATCGGTGCCCGCTTGGTTGACCGGAAGCGGGGCTTCCACGCTGCCGAAAACGAGATCCCCGCCCATCCCGGCGGTGAGGTTCAGGACGACGTCGACGTCGGCCGAGCGGATGCGGTCCGTCACTTCGCGGAAAAGGTCGCGCCGGCGTGAGGCTGCGCCGGTCTCAGGGTCGCGTACGTGGCAATGGACAACGGCGGCTCCGGCCTTGGCCGCATCGATGGCGGACTCGGCGATCTGCTTCGGCGTGATCGGCACGCGCGTCGAGACGCCCACCGTGTCGCCCGCGCCGGTAACGGCGCAGGTGATGAAGACATCGCGATTTATCGACAAGGGCATGGCGGTCTCCAAAATGGCGCGCGAAGCTTGACGGGAAAGGCGAAGTCCGACGAAACTCAATGCGCAGCCCGTTTTCCATTTTGCGAATCCATGATCTTTGCCCATTCCAACTCGCCGCTGAGCGTCACGCTGCTGCTGTTCCCCGGCCTATCCCTCCTCTCGCTCGCGGCGACGCTCGATCCTTTGCGCGGCGCCAATCGGGTGCTGGGTCGACCCGTCTACTGCTGGAAGCTCGTGTCAATCGATGGAAAAATGCCGGTGGCGAGTTGCGGGCTGCCGATCCCGGTCGACGGCGCCTTCGATTCCGCCGAGCGACAGGATGCGCTTATCCTGATCGCGGCTTTCAATGCGATGCAATATCGGACGCCGCCGGTCCTGAAATCGATCCGCGCGGGCGCCAAGCGCTCAGCGATTGTCGGCGGGGTCGAATCCGGCTCCTGGCTGATGGGTTTCGCCGGGCTGCTCGATGGACACCGCGCGACGACGCATTGGGAGGATCTGGAGGATTTCGCCGCCCGATTTCCGAACGTGGACGTGCAACCGGACCGTTTCGTGGTGGACGAACCCGTCTTCACGACCGGCGGCGCAACGCCCGCGCTCGACTGCATGCTATCGCTGATCCGGGCTCGCAATGGCTATTCGGCTGCGCTGGACGTCGCCAGCCTCTATATCTACGAGGAGGTGCGAACCGGCTCGGACGCGCAGCCGATCGTCTCTCTCGGCCGCGTCCGTCAGCACGAGCCACGGGTCGCCAAGGCGATCCGCATCATGGAAGCGCATATCGACCGACCGGTGACCATCGCCGCCATAGCGCGCCGGGTCGGTGTGTCGACGAGGGCCCTGGAAATGCTGTTCCTGAGGATCGTCGATGTCTCTCCCGGGGCGTATTATGTCGCGTTGCGCCTCAACGCAGCGCGACGCTTGGCGCTCGACACCAATCTTCCGATCGCAGACATCGCCGAGCGGACCGGTTTCTCCGCCATCGCCTCGCTGTCACGCGCCTTTCGGCGAAAATTCGGCGCGCCACCCTCCGCGGCGCGCCGTGCGAGGCTTTAAGGGCGAGATCTTGGCGTACGGGAGAGAGTGGCCGGCGACGCCGGATCAGGCTTGATACAATTCGCCGAACTGCTCCCAGCTCGCGCCGTTGAACCTGGCAAGCGCCTCCTGACGGACGGGGCTGTAGTTGTCCGGCGAGGTGTTGACCTTGATGCCCGGCAGCAGCATCGGCAATTCGAGGTTCTTCAGGTTCGCCGCCTGTTTCATGACGTTATCGCGCGACAGGTCATTGCCGCATTGCTTGAGCACCTGCACCAGCGTCGGCCCCAGACAAAAGCCATAGGCCGTGTTGTTGTCGCTCAGGTCTTTGGGCGACATGTATTTGTCGATGAACGCCGCATATTGCTTGAAGCCTGCGTCGTCCTTCCACTTTGGGTCAGTCGCATCCTTCAGGTAAATCGCGGTGATCGCGCCTTTCGATTTCTCGAGGCCCGCGGGTTTTAACACGGCTGCAATCGAAACCGAGACGTTGGTCACATAGCGCACCGGCTTCCAGCCGATGTCGTAGGCCTTGCGGATGGCCTGGGCGGCGAATTTCGGCGTCGCGGCGATCAGCAATACGTCGGCGCCCGAAGCCTGCAGCGTGACGATTTGCGAGTCCACCGTGGGCTCCGAAACCTCGTAGGACGCTTCCTTGATCAGCATGCCGGCATGGGCCGCGCCGAGGCCCGCCTTGAGCCCGATCAGATAATCCTTGCCGAAGTCGTCGTTCTGGTAGAGCGCAGCAATCTTCGCGTCGGGCTTGGTTTTCAGGATGTGCTGGGCATAGATGCGCGCCTCGGTCTGGTAGTTGGGTTGCCAGCCCATGGTCCAGGGAAATTGCTTTGGGTCGCTGAACGTGGCGGCGCCGGTGGCGACGAAGAGTTGGGGAATCTTGTGCTCGTTGCAGTAGGGCCGGATCGCCAGGTTCGGCGGGGTGCCGAGGGTGTTGAACAGAAAGGCGACTTTCTCGTCTTCGACGAGCCGGCGGACCTGCTCGACGGTTCTGGGCGGGCTGTAGCCGTCGTCGAGACTGATCAGATTGATCTTGCGGCCGTTGATCCCGCCCTGCTCGTTGATCATCTTGAAATAGGCGACTTCCGTGCGGCCGATCACGCCGTAGGCTGAGGCCGGACCGCTGTAGGGCATGGTCTGGCCGATCTTGATCTCGGTGTCGGTGACGCCGGGCGCGTTTTTGGCCCGCGCGGAGCTTGCACTGGCGGCGAAGGCCGCGGCGGCGCTCGATTGCAGGAATGAACGTCGCGTCAGCATGGGCGATCCTCCTTGTTTTTTGTTCGACGGCAGTCTTGGTCCGCCGCCTCCACCTCCACTAAGTGGATAATGAAGCAAAATTCCGTCTAACGAAAGCGGAAACGGCGCGGAGAGCCCCTGCGGCCCCGGTCGGCATGGCGGCCATCAAAAGGATGAGCAACACGCCATAGATCGCGCCCGGCAGCGCCATGGCGCTTTCGCCAAAATTGACCGAAAGCTGGTCCGCGAGATTGGGCACGAATTCGATGAAAAGCGCGCCGAACAGCACGCCGCCGAGGGATGCGAGGCCGCCCGCGACGATGCCGACCAGAAACGCAAGCGACAACAACAGCCCGAAGCTCTCGGGCGACACGAAGCCGACCACGATCGCGCTCAGGCCTCCGGCAACCCCCGCATAGAGCGCGCTGACGCCGAAACAGGTCGTCTTGTAGAGGGCCGTGTTGACGCCCATGGCGTCGGCGGCGATCGGCTGGTCGCGGATGGCGATCAAGGCGCGCCCGACACGGCCGCGGACGAGGTTTCTCGCCGCCCAGTAGAGGGCCGCCGCCCAAAGAAGGCAAAAAAGATAGAGCCACTGGTCCCCGCTCAGATGCAGACCGAACGGCGCGCCCGGCCTTACGAGGGTCAGGCCCTGCGAGCCGCCGGTGAAAGCGTTGAAGCCGTTGTACGAGAGAAGCTGCGGCGTCGAGATTGCGAGCGCGAAAGTCGCAAGCGCGAGGTAAAGGCCGCCGAACCGCAGCGCGGGAAAGCCGAACAGGAATCCCGCGCCGAAACAGACGGCGCTCGCGATCGGGATGGCCAGCCAGTAAGGAAGCCCGAGCTTGACGATCAGAATCGCCGCGCCGTAGCCGCCGATGGCGAAGAAGGCCCCGTGACCGAGCGAAATCTGGCCGTTGAACCCGGTCAGGAGGTTGAGGCCGAGCAGCACGATGGCGTAGATCAGCACCTGCGCCCCCTGATAGAGGCGGTAGCCCGACGCCAGAAACGGAAAGGCGAACGCGCCGACGAGGACCGCCAGCGTCACGACGCGCCTCAATTGGCCCGTCTTGGCCATGCTCAGACCCTCTCTGCGAGGCGTCGCCCGAACAGCCCGGACGGACGCCAGACGAGAACGGCAATGATGATTGCAAGGGCGACTGAGAGCTTCACCTCGGCGCCGACGACATAGGCGCCGACCAGGTTCTCGAGCACCCCGACGGCGAACCCGCCGAAGGCGGCGCCGAACGGATTGTCGATGCCGCCGAGGACCGCGCCGGCGAAGGCGTAGGGCAGAATGCCCTGCATCATATTGGGGTCGAGATAGACGATCGGCGCCGCCATTATCCCCGCGACGGCGCCGATCGCCGCGGCGAGCCCCCAGCCGATCGCCAGCATCCAGCCGACCCGGATGCCGACGAGCCGGCTCGATGTCGGGTTCTGAGCGGCCGCGCGCATCGCAAGGCCAAGCGGGGTAAAGCGGAAGAAGGCGTAGACCAGGGCGAGCACGCAGAGGCTCACGAGCACCGCGCCCGATCCCTGGGGGGACATATAGCCGTTGCCGAACCATGGCTGGCCGGAGAACGGCGAAGCGAACACCTGGATCGAATAACCGTAGAGCCAGCCGGCGAGCGCGTTGAAAATGAACACAAGGCCTATGGTCACGATCACCGAGGCGAGCACCGGCGCCTTGGCGAAGGGCCGCACGATCAGGCGCTCGATCACGAGTCCGGCAACGAACGAGACGATAACGGTCGCAGCGAAGGCGCGCCAGTAGGGCCAGCCGGATTCCATCAGATACCAGGCGAAATAGGTCGAGAACATCGCCATTTCGCCCTGGGCGAAATTCACCAGCTGCGTCGCCTGGTAGATCATCACCAGAGCGAGCGCCAGGATCGCATAGACGCCGCCGACCGCCAGGCCGGACGCGAATTGCTCGAGGAATTCGGTCAAGGCCGCTCCGTCAGTAGCCGAGGTAGGCGCGCCGGACGGCATCGTCGGCGCGAAGCGCCTGCGAAGGCCCGCTGATCGCGGCCCGACCCGTCTCGATCAGCACGGCATAGTCGGCGAGATCGAGCGCCAGCGAGGCGTTCTGCTCGACGATCAGCATGCTCACACCCTCATCCCGGTTGATCGCGGCGAGGATGCGAAAAATCTCCGCCACCACGAGCGGCGCGAGGCCGAACGATGGTTCGTCCAGCATCAGAAGGCTCGGGCGCATGAGCAGCGCGCGACTGACGGCAAGCATCTGCTGTTCGCCGCCCGAAAGCGTGCCCGCCTGCTGGCGCCTTCGCTCGGCCAAGCGCGGGAAATAGCCGAACACCCGGTCGAAGTCTTTCCGGACCCCGCTCTTATCGGAGCGGACATAGGCGCCGAGGCGCAGGTTCTCCTCGACCGTGAGATCGGTGAATGTGCCGCGCCCGTCGGGGACATGGGCGACGCCGAGTCGCGCGATGGCCTCGGTCGACAGCGCGCCGATCGGGCGCCCACGGAAGCGGATGTCGCCCTCGCGCCGGATGAGGCCCGACAGCGCCCGCAAGGTCGTCGTCTTGCCGGCGCCGTTCGCCCCGAGGAGCGCGGTCACGCCTCCGTCTTCGACTTCGAAATCGAGGCCGAAGAGCGCCTGGATCGGCCCGTAGAAGGCTGCGAGGTTCTTCACTTCGAGGATCGGACCGCTCACGCCGCCGTCCCCAGATAGGCGCGCACAACCGCCGGATCGGCCCTCACCTCTTCCGGGCGGCCATCGGCGATCGTCCGGCCGAAATCGAGCGCCACGACCTGGTCGGAAATCCGCATGACGAGGTTCATGTGATGTTCGACGAGCAGGATCGCGACCCCGCGCCGATCGCGAATGTCGCGGATTTCCCCGGCGAGTGCATCGACCTCTTCGTGATTGAGTCCCGGCGGCTGGCTCATCGAGCAGAAGCAGCTTCGGTCCGACGGCGAGCGCCCGCGCCAGCTCGACCCGTTTGCGCACGCCGAACGGAAGGTCGGCGACGGTGCGCTCCGCCACGTGCTGCAGGCCGAATTCCTCGATCAGCGCGTCCGCCCGCTCGGCGAGCCGGCGCTCCTCTCGACCAGCCATGGGAAGCGCGAGGGCGTTGGCGAAGAAGCCGCCTTTCGCCAGCGCATGCGCGCCGACGCGAACGTTGTCGCGGGTTGTCATGGTGCCGAACAGCGCAAGGTTCTGAAAGGTGCGTGCGATGCCGAGCGCCGCGATCGCATGTCGGGGCACGCCCGAAAGCGGTCGGCCGTCGAACCGAATCGCGCCGGCCTGCGGGTCGTAGAGGCGCGAAATGCAGTTGAACAGCGTAGTCTTGCCGGCGCCGTTCGGGCCGATGAGGCCGCAGATCGCGCCAGGGGCGACGTTGAAGGTGACGTCGTCGAGGGCGGTCACGCCGCCGAAGCGGATCGAGACGCTTTCGACCGACAACAGCGGCGATCCGCAACGACCAGCTTCAGCGGTCATGGCCTTCGCCCTGGCCAGCTCCATGGACTTTCCATTCCCGTCGAATCGCCGGTCTCGAGCCGACACGCGCCATCCAAGATCGACGCTTGCGGCAAAATTGTCACGTGCTTTCTCGGCCGGACCGGCGCCTCACGCGCGACTCTCGAGGAACGCCAGCACGCCGGCTTTGTAGACCTTGTCGCCGACGGCGAGATTGTGGTCGCGCCCGGGGATGTCGAGCGCCTCGGCGTTCGGCATCATCGCCGCAAGCTTCCGCGCGTCGCCGGCCACGACGTCGCGCGTGCCGACCGCTACCAGCGTCGGCTGCGCGATGCGCGCGACGCCGGCCGGCGTCAGGCTCTGCCGCGAGCCGCGGATGCAGGCGGCGAGCGCGGCGCGGTCGCTCTTGGTTTGATCGGCGAATGCGCGGAACATCCTCTGCATCGGATCGGAGAGATCGGAGAGCGACGGCGCCTCCATCGCTTCGGCGATGCCGATCGGCAAGCCGACGCCGTGCACCAGCCGGTCGCCGAGGCCGCCGAACATCAGCGAACGGACGAGTTCCGGCCGCGCCAGCGCAGGAACGCGGAGATGCGCGCGCCCATGGAATAGCCAATCACGTCGGCGCGCCCGATCCCGAGATGCGCGACCAGGTTCGCCGCATCGCGAGCCATCAGGTCGGCGCGATAGTCGTGCGGCGTGTAGAGCTTCTGGCTCGCTCCGTGGCCGCGGTTGTCGAAGGCGACGACGCGCCGGCCGTCCCGGCTCAGCGTCTCGACCCAGCGCGGATTGATCCAGTTGATGCGATGGTTCGAAGCGAAGCCGTGAATGAGCAGGATCGGCTTGCCGCGGTCATGGCCGACTCGCGGGGCACGTCGATATAGGCGATGTGGACGCCATCGGACGAGAACTGCCGCAACATGCCGGACCCCATGCGTTTCGGGGATAAGCATTCCCGCTCCGAATGAAAAGACGTCGCTCGACTGTCAGCTGCGGCTCACGAAGCTCAGAGGGACGCGGCGAAACCGGTCAGCCAATTCGGCATCGCCGCGACAAGAACCGCCTCGACACGGTGATCGACGCCGGTGAGGATGGCCGCGCCGATCAGGACGAAGGCCGCGCCGAGCGCAATCCGGCCGCTCGCCCCGGCCGCGGCAAGCCGCGCCTTCCCGGCCACCCGCCCCAGGACGAACCCGACCGAAAGGAGCGCGCCCGCCGCCCCGAGCGCATAGATGAACATCGTCAGCATGGCGACTCCAAGCGATCCTCCCTTGGCCGCGAGGAGCAGCGCCGCGCCGAGCGTCGGACCCGCGCAAGGCGCCCAGGCCAGGGCTATGACCACGCCTGTCGCCGCCTGGCCGACGAGACCCGCCTGCGGCAGGCGCCGGCCCAGGACTTCCGACGTCCGACCAATGGCGCCGAGCCGGGTTTCAACGACGTCGCCAATGGACGGAAACAGCAGCGCGGCGCCGATCAAGATCATGGCGACGGCCGAGACCGCCCGGACGATGAAGGAGTCGCCGAACTCAACGCCGAACGAAGCCAGAATTCCGCCGACCAGGCCGAACGTCAGCGCCAGCCCCAACGCCAGCGCGATCGGCCCGCGCGGGTCCTGAGCGCGAGCGCTCGCCAGGACAATCGGCGCGAGTGGCAATACACAGGGACTGAGGATGGTCAGCATCCCTGCCGCAAGGGCAAGCGGCAGTGCTAGAATGAGGTTCACATCGCCGCCTTCAGAACGTTCACGATCGCGTCCTTGGTGACGCCCCAAGACATGCGCGCAACCTCCTTGCCGCCCTTGTAGGCAATCAGCGTCGAGCGCGGGCAGTTCAGCTCCGCGACAACCTTCTTCTGGTTGTCGTAATCGACTCGGAAGAAGTCGATCTTTTTATAGGCCGGATCCGACTTGAGCGAATCGAGGATCGAAGCCTGCGCGTGGCACTGCAGGCACCATGGCGCATAGACATGAACGACCACCGGCTTGCCCGACGCGATCGCCTTTTCGACGACGGCCGGGACGTAGGGATGAAATTCAAAAGCGTGCGCCGGAAACGCCAGCGCAACGCCCGCAAGGCTTAGCAGCGCCAGAAACGATCTGCGGCTGTTCATCGTGGCCTCCTCACTGCCCAATTCGGAACGCCCCGGCCATTGTTACGGCGATGACCGCCGCCCGGATCACGCGACTTGATCCCGTATGCGACAGGCATCGAGCGCCGTAGCGAGGACGATGACTGCGCCAATACGGCGGCGCCGAGGCGAATTGTTACAGATTCTCAAATTCTGCCGATTTCGCCGATTGTCTGGCTCGGGGAGACGTGGGCGTCGCGAGTGACGGCGCGGCTGGTTCTCGGGTCGTTTGACGGACTTTAACTGCAGTCGAGGGTAGAACCGTGAGTTGGAAGAGTCCGTTCAAGAATGCGCTGGTCGCACTGGCGCTGATCGGCTTCACCATGCCTCAGGCTGAAGCAATCGAGATCGTCGGCGGGTCAAGCCCGACCGCCCAGATGAATGACGGCCTCGTCTCGACAGTCGCAGTCCATCGCGGCGGCGGCCATCGCGGTGGCGGAATCCACCGAGGCGGCGGAACGCATCGCGGCGGCGCTGTTCACCGGCCGGGAGCCCATCGGCCAATCAATCGCCCTGGACACCGTCCCGGCACGCCGGGCCACCGGCCGGGCTATCGGCCTGGCCGCCCAGGCTACCGTCCCGGCCACCGTCCAGGATATCGCCCGGGCCGCGGTCCTCACGTGATTTGGGGTTAGGCCGTCCCGGCTGGTACCGCTGGTCGCCCGGCGGCGCCATCGCGGCCGGCGCGGCGATCGGCTTCGTCACGGCGGCGTCAGCGGCGGCGTGGGCCGGCGCGCCTCCTCAAGCAGGACTCTGCTGGTACTACACCGACCCGAGCCGCCGGCAGGGCTTTTGGGACGTATGCCCGTAGAACCTTGATGACGTGCGAGGGGCCTGAATTCCGCGCCCAGACGCGGCTGCTGTTTCGCAAGTGACGGTCGCTCTCGATATAGAGCGAAGCGCCGGGAGCTGGCAATTTGCTCTTGCCCGCCAGCGCAAAAGCGGCTAGACGGCCGCCTCCCCGGCCGCGCCTTTGCGGCCGCCGCTCAGGTCTGCGCGCCCGTAGCTCAGCTGGATAGAGCACCAGACTACGAATTTGGGGGTCAGGAGTTCGAATCTCTTCGGGCGCGCCACTTCCGAACAAAACTGGGCACTCCGGCCGGACCGCCGCCGCTGGCGGCGACGAGCCGTTCGAGGACGCTCTTGCGGCCCCAGATGCGGATTTCATCGTCGTCGACTTCGACCTGGTCGATGACCGAGCGGATGTAGGCGCGGCGGAACGGCGTGTCGCCGGTCAGGACGTTTGAGCGCATCGTCTCGACGAATTTCGCGATCTTCTCGTCCGTGATGCGGGCGCGCGGGTTGGTTTCGGCGACGGCGCGGTCATAGGCGATCTGCGCGAGGTCGCGCTCGGTTTTGACGGCGGCGACGCGGTCTTTGAGCGTCTGGTCGTTCAGATCGGCGACGCCGCTTTCGATGGCGGCGTAGAGGCGGCCGAGGCGGCTTTCGGCGTCGCTGATTTTGGCGCGCAGCGCCGTCAGGCGCGTGGTGTGATCCTCGTCTTTCGCCGCCTGCCGCTCCATCAGGCCGGCGAGGAGATTGCCGACGCGCTCGGGCGTGAGGAGGCGGTCGGCGAGCCGATCCGTCACCAGCCGGTCGAGCTTGTCCATCGGGATCGAGCGGCCCTTGCAGGCGCTCTTGCCCTGCCGGGCGCAGGTCGAGCAGGTGTAGTAGCGATAGCGTCCCGTCTTGCCGGTGCGCAGCGTCATGCCGCCGCCGCAGCTGGCGCAGGTGGCGATGCCGGTCAGGAGGATCGGGCCGGTGACGACGCGCGGCGGCAGGACTTTCGGGTTTCTGGATTTGAGTGCCGCCTGCACGGCGTCGAAGGTCGCGGCGTCGATGATCGGATCGACGGCGACGGGAACGTGGTCCGCTTCGGGTTTCGCCTGCCCGGTCTTCCAGACTTTGCGGTTGAAGCGGTGCTCGCCCTTGTAGGTGGAGCGCGTCAGAATCTCGTGCAGCGGGCCGATGCCCCAGCGCGCGCCGAGGCGCGTGCGGTAGCCGTGCTCGTTGAGCCAGCTTGTCACGGCTTTGACGCCCATCGGGCCGGACGCGCCGTCGCCCTCGCGGAACAGCCTGAATATCAGCCGCACGACTTCGGCCTCGACCGGATCGATGGCGAGGCGCTTCTTGGTTTTCGCGCCGCGCTGCTCCGCCGCGACGACGGCGTAGCCGTATGGGGCTTTCGAGCCGTTCCAGAAGCCCTGCCGGGCGTTTTCCTGCATGGCGCGCAGCGTGTGCTTGGCGTTCTCTTTCGACTGGTATTCGTCGAAGAGCGCGAAGACCTGCCGCACCATCACGCTCATCGGGTCTTCGCCGAGATCCTGCGTGATGCTCACCAGCCGGACGCCGGCCTTGCGCAGGCGGCGCACATGCAGCTCCAGCGCGAAATGATCCCTGGCAAACCGGCTGAAGGAATGGACGAGAACGACATCGAAAGGCGCGCCGCCCGCGGTCGCCATGTCGAGCAGGCGCTGCAATTCCGGGCGGCGATCGTCCGTGCCGCTCATGCCGGGCTCGACGAATTCTATGGCGACATCCCAGCCGCGCGCGGCGCAATAGGCGAGCGCCTGCCGCCGCTGATCGGGGATCGACAAGTCCGCTTCCGCCTGCCGTCCTGTCGAGACGCGGAAGTACAGCGCGGCGCGCGTCGGGCGCTTCGGTCTGTCCGGGGTTGAGGGCGGCAGTCATGGCGGCTTCTTCTGCGTTTAGATTTCCTCAGGCAGCAGTTCATTGCGGCGCTTGTGAGTCGGCGTCGGTATTGGCGCGGTGTCTGGAGTTTGTTTTCCCCGGCTGAGTGCCTGGCGCGTCGGCGAGCAGGGCGTGCACGAGCGGCATCAGGAAGGCTTCGACGGCGTCGAGTTCAGCCGGGGTGACGGGGCAGTCATGCGCGAGATCGTCGACGACGCGCCATGAATGGCCGTCGTCGCACAATGAATTTGCCGGTCTCCGCACCTTGCTCATGAATTCTATGTGCGGATGCGCGGCCTTAAAGTCCTGGCCGCGCGCTGGTCATTGTGTTGCTGAATTACCTTCGCTGCGATCCGTGCGGTTTCCGGGGCTTGCAGGTCTCGTAAGGATGAGCGGGGTCCACCGGCCCGGCAGGGCCGTACGGTTTCTCGCCCTTTCGGCAGAAGGGGCGCGGATCGGCGGTAGCAGCGAGCGGCAGGTCCGCCTCCAGAACGAAGACCGTCCGGTTTTCGTCCGGGATCGCGCAGGCGCAAGGGGCCGAGGGCGTGCATGCGCTATGTCTGATCGCCATCACGCAGCGGGCCGGTCGCGTCGCGATATTAGGCGCAGTGCCGGAAGGCCAGAACAGGCATAGCCCGTTCGCCATAAGCGCCATCGCCGCGGTGGCGATTTTCGCAGTCACGGATCAACTCCTCGTCAGGATTTGCGAGGAGAATGTATGGCGCGCGCCGCGCTGTTCCTGGCCGTCCTTTGGTCAGAGTGCGTTGCGCGGCGCATACGGCGGTATGCGCGGAACCCGGGGGTGTTGAACTGAAGCTATTGCGGCTCGGAAAAACGAACGATCACATTCATTCAACGTCCGAGGCCAGTCCGCCATATCCTTGCCGAGCGCAGGGCGAATTGCATAACGCACGAGCTTGAGTTCGACGTTGATCCGTTCCAAGCGCCGCCGGCGATAGATCGACCGAGCGGGCCGTGTTGAACCGGCGATGGGCCATTATCGGGAGCGGTCATCGTCCAATCCTCTTTCGAGACTACGGCCTGCGTGCTGTTCCCGGCCGTGTTCCTCAGCCGAACGGGATGTATAGCGGGCCTCTCCCATCACCCAGTGTTCGAGGTACGCCTTGGCCTCATGAGCGGTGCTGAAGGACGCCGGGTCCTGCCACGCATCCGTGCGGGCAAGATAACGCATCTCGGTTGCAGCGGTGCCGGACTGTCCAGGACTCACACTTTGATACCGGCGTCACACGAGCCACCGGCTGTCCGCTTTTAAAGAGAATCTGGCCGCCATCCGCACGTTGAGCTCCAGGAAAGTGCCGACCACACTTTCGCTTTCGCATGGGCCGCCGCGCGACCACGCAGATCGGGGCCGCGCGCGATCTCGCTAAAATTAATCCCGTCGCACGGACACACCTCGGCAAGGTAATTCGGTTTCGCAGGATTGCTTTCGAGCCTTCCGATGTCGCGGAACGCGGCCGCCCACCTGGCCGTCCCCGGCGTCTGAGCGGCCATGCCGCCACCGAGCCAGCGGACAAATTGCCGATGCGCGCGCGCAGCTCCTTTGGGGCCTTCGGGGAAGTGTTGAGCCAGGATCGCCGTGACGGCAGACGCGGCGTCCTTCAGTTCGCCAGGACTCGCCACGCGGCCGGCTGTCCTTTCCTGCATGGGTCTGCAAACGACGCGCACCTGTTTCCATGCTTTCTCCAGGTGACTCGGCCTCGGCGTCGCCCGCGCCGTCCCAAAGAACCGCATCGGGTTCTACCGATGATGCTTCGGCTTCCGAGAGGGGTCGTTCGTGCGGCATTCTTCGGAGGAACGTGCGGACGTATCCCGCTCTCGTTTCTCCTCGGTGTCTCTTCCCTTGTCCTGACTCATAATCCGCGCCCTTCATTTTCATTATATCGCGTCCATAATTCACAGCGGAGGTGATCCTGTCCGCGCCGGTGCCGGAGCGGCTTTACGTTCGATCCCGCTCAGAAACGGCGTCGCCAACGGTCTTTTCATCGGGATAGCCCGCGGCTCCAGCCGTGGGCCTGTTCCTGTGTCTGCTCCTTTCGCTGCGCCGCGCGTTCGAAGGTGCGCTGAGCAACTCCGATCTCCGCTCCCCGGCTGCGCTCGTGCGCCTGCGCCAATTGCTGTCGCTCCATACGGTGCAGCTCGAATATCGCTTTGCGTTCCTGGGCCTGGCGCATCCTCGCCTGCTGCGCGGCGGCGAATTGCCGCTCTTTCAGCGCTTCGAGATCACGGTGCTTGACGATGCGCTCGGCTTCGCAGCGATCGACGATGGCGTCGGCTTTCCGCGCATAGTGCGCCTCGCCTTTGAAGAGCGTGACGGCCCGGCCGATCAGGCTTTCACGGCGGGCGCCGAGCGCTTCCAGCGCTTGCTGCTCCCGCTCATTGATGCTCTGGATCTCGTGGGCGTGTCTGTCGATGGCCGCGTCCTCGTTTTCCCTGAAGCTGTGCATCTCGTCGTGGTGCAGAGTACGCACGTGGTCCGTCTGCCGACGATGCTCCTCCTGCTGTTGCGCTTTCTGACGCTGCTGGCGCTCGGCGACCGCGGCCTCGGCGCGCCGCCGGATATCCGCGGCGAGCGCGCGTTTCTTGTCCTGCTCTGCGGCGGGATCGGCCTTGTTCCTGTCTTCCGCCTGGCGGCTGAATTGCCGCCGGGCGCGCTCCTTTTCGGCGGCTTCCTTGCCATCCTGTGTGCGCCGCTCGGCTTCTTTGCGGAGGGACTCCTGCCGGTGTTCCGCGCGCTTCCGTTCTTCACGTCGGCGGCTTTCGGCGACGCGCTGTTGTTCCGCCTTCGTTGAACTCGGCCTTTCTCTGTGTGTCGGCCTTCATTTGTTCAGTCTTGCGACGCTCCTCGCGAAGGACGAGTTCCCTTGCGCGTTCGTCGCCCGCGGCGTCTCGCCGCTGATCGTCATTGGCCATGTCGCTTGCTCCGCCTTGTCGCCACGCTTCCGCCTGCGCCGGCGGACACGCGCGGAACAGAGTTAGCGCGAGCGTGCTGGACATATCTTGATCATCGTGTTGCCGAGGCCTGGCGCACCCGTTTGCCGTCGTGCGCGCTCGGACTCTTCCCGCCATCAGTTTTGCAATCCAGCTTGAACGCGGGCGTGCCGGGCTTGTCGCCCGTCGGGCCATACTCGGCTTCGCCTCCCCGAAGCTCTTCGTCTCGGCCCTGCGGGTGACTGTCCCTCACGCGAAACGGCGATAACGCCATTCGTTAGTTCTCAAGGGCCGCGTAGATCGGCCGGAGCGTGCGGTGAAGCGCGAGCGGCAGCAGGAGCGGGGGCGCGGCGGCCCGGGCGTCCCTCATAGCCGGGGACGTTCCGGTTCGGCCATCCGAGAGGAAGAGGGCCGTTCCGGCTCCTATGACGGGTTTTAAAGATCGGGAGAGTGGCTCCCGGTCGCCCGTCATGGAGCATCTGAACCATGGCTAAACCGACCAAGATCAAGACCCTCGCCGTTATCCGCGAGATCCCCTTCAACCAGCTGGTCCTGAGCCAGGCCAACGTCCGCACGGTAAAGACCGGCGTGTCGATCGAGGAATTGTCCGAGGACATCGCCCGCCGCGGCCTGCTGCAGAACCTCTATGTCCGCCCCGTCATCGGCGCGGACGGCGAAGAAACCGGCTTCTACGAGGTCCCGGCCGGCGGCCGGCGCTATCGCGCCCTCGAACGCCTCGTGAAGGCCAAGCGCCTCGATAAGGCGGTGCCGGTTCCCTGCATCGTCCGCGATACCGGCATCGCCGAGGAAGATTCCCTCGCCGAGAATACGCAGCGCGAGGCCCTGCACCCTGTCGACCAGTTCCGCGCCTTCCGGACGCTGATCGACAAGGGCCTGACCGAAGACGACATCGCGGCGCGTTTCTTCGTCACGCCGCAGATCGTCCGGCAGCGCCTGCGCCTCGCCGCCGTCTCGCCCAGGCTTCTCGAGCTCTACGTTGCCGAGGAGATGACGCTCGAGCACGTCATGGCCTTCACCCTCACCACCGACCATGCGCGCCAGGAACAGGTCTGGGAGGCGGTGAAGAACGGCTACCACCCGCAACCCAATCAGATCCGCCGCATGCTGACCGAAACCGCCGTCCACGCCGCCAATGACCGCCGCGCCACGTTTGTTGGCGTCGAGGCCTATGAGGCCGCCGGCGGCGAGGTCACCCGCGATCTTTTCGAGAACGATCGCGGCGGCTGGTTGCAGGACCCTGGCCTGCTCGACCGCCTGGTTCAGGACAAGCTGAAGCAGCAGGCCGAGGCCCTGTCCGCCGAAGGCTGGAAATGGATCTCGGTCGCCGTCGATTTCCCTTACGGCCACACCAATGGCCTGCGCCGGCTCGAAGGCGAAACCGTCGAGATGAGCGAGGAGGAAACCGCGCGCCGCGCCATCCTGCAGGCTGAGTTCGATGCGCTCGAGGCGGAATACGCCGAGGCCGACGAGCTGCCCGACGAGGTCGATCGCCGTCTTGGCGAAATCGAAGCCGAGATCGAGGCGCTCGACAATCGCCCGACCCGGTTCGACCCGGCCGAGATGGCGCGGGCGGGCGTTTTCATCAGCCTGAATCGCGACGGCTGCCTCGACATCGACCGCGGCTATGTCCGCCCCGAAGACGAGGCCACCGCCGATCAGGACGGGGCCGATCAGGACGGGGAAACCCCGTCCGCGACGGGCCAGTCGCCATGCCACGCGCCTCCGGCGTCACGGCGATCGTTCTCGATAGCGGCCTCAACCCCGCGCCCGCCGAGGACGATGACGACGGCGATGCGGTCAAGCCCTTGTCGGAAAGGCTCCTGGCCGAGCTTTCCGCCCATCGCACCGTCGCGCTGAGGAACGCCGTCGCCGCTCGCCCCGACGTCGCCTTCCGCTCCGTCCTGCATGGCATGTGCCTGCGCGTGTTCTATCACACGAGCTCCGACAACTGCATGGAGATCAGCGCGACCGTCTCCGGCATGACCAGCCAGGCCCCCGGCCTCAAGGAAAGCGCCGCCGTGCTGGATTTCGAGGCCCGCCAGGCCCAATGGCAGGCTGAATTGCCGAAGGCCAAGGGCGCGCTGTGGGATCACCTCGCGGGCATGGACCCCGACAGCCAGATGCAGCTGTTCGCGCATCTGGCCGCCGCCACGGTCAACGTCCTGCGCGAACCCTGGGATCGTCGCCCCGGCGCGATCGCCCACGGTAATATCGTCGCCCGCGACGTCGGCCTCGACATGGTCGCGGCCGGCTGGACGCCGACGGTCGACAACTATCTCGGCCGCGTCCCCAAGGCCCGCATTCTCGAAGCCGTGCGCGAAGGCTGCGGCGAACGGGAAGCGATGCTGATCGACCATCTGAAGAAGGGCGACATGGCGCGCGAGGCCGAGCGCCTTCTCGCCGACAGCGGCTGGCTGCCCGAAGCGCTGCGCCTGCCCGAGATCGACGCCATCTCCGTCGAAGCCGAAGACGGACGCGACGGCGAGCTGCAGGACATCGACGGCGACGACGAGGAACACGGCGAGCCCGGCGACGACAACGTCGTCAGCCTGCCTGCTTTCCTCAATGAGGACCGCCCCGAAGACGATGGCAGCGGCAACGACCTCGACGTCCTCGCCGCCGAATAAGGTTCATTCTCCACCACCTCACGAGAGCCCGGCCCCGCGCCGGGCTTTCGTCTTTTTCAACCCGAAGGAAAGCCAACACCATGACCGATACCGCAATCGTCCACACCCCTGCGCCCCGCCCCCTGACCAATTCCCCCTGGGGCCTGATCCAGCAGGTCACGCAGATCGCCGAAGGCATCTGGCAGGTCAGCACCGCCTCACATGGCGGCCTCAAAGTCTCCGATCAGCGCCTCGCCGCCATGCCCGCCCAGCGACGCACTACGCCTTACAGCCATGACGGCTGGTTCGAGGAAGACCTAGCCCGCATTATGCACCGCGCTGACCGTTCTTCCGGGTCTTTCGTGGCATTTGGTTGATTTTGGTCGAGTTTGGACGTGTTGGTTCGGCTCGGGCTTTGAGCCTGAGTTTTGGTTGGAGGGGGGTTTGCAGGTTGGTGGGATGGGTTTGCGTTTTGGGGCCTCGCGCCCCGTCGCTCAGGTGACGAGACGCGGTATGCGTTCCAAAGCGAGGCGCAGAATATCCTGCGCCGGGCACGAGGTCGGCAAGTGCACGCGGATCATCGTTTTCATTTCGACGACGCGGGCGGCGATCTTGATGAGGCGCAGGCGCAAGGTGTCGAACTGGGCGACGCGCCACATCGAGCGCTTCGGCATCGAGACGCGAAGCCCCACATCAGCCAATAAGCGCCGGCGTGGAGGAAGAGACGGAACTGATTGGCCGTCGCCTTCGTGCAGGACGTGCGGTCCGCCGCCAGATGCGTCTTCCAGGATTTGATGTGGTTTTCGGCTTGGCCGCGTCGGCAGTAGAGGTCTTCGTACAGCGCGCGGGCGTTGCGCTTTTGCAGATTGGTCACGACGAAGCGCGTGTCGGGTCCGTCCTCGCCGACTTCGACGCGCGCGATGATCCGCTCGACGCGGCTCCAGCTCTGTGCGCCATCGTAGAACTCCTTGAAGCGGCGGAGCTTGCCGTCCTCCTCGAACCGCGCCTTCGTGCTGGCTTCGAGAGCCTCGACATGACGACGCAACGTCGTGGTCGGCGCGACGCCGAGGATGTAGTCGATGCCGTTGGCGCGACACCAATCGAGAACCTCGGGGCCGCAATAATGGCTGTCGGCGCGCAGGAGAATCTCGGTGTGGGGCCAGTGAGCGCGGATCGCGCGCAGCAGCCGGCGCAAGAAGGGCTTGATCTCGGCGCCGCTCGGCCGTTTGGCGGGACGAAGCACGGCCGTGACGAAGCGGCCCTCGCCGTCGAACACGACAATCGGCTGAAAGCCGTATTCGTCGTAATGCGCGTTGAACAGCCGCAATTGCTGGCCGCCGTGCACCGCGTCGAACGTGTCGTCGATATCGAGCGTGATCCGTTTGGGAACCTTGGCGAACAACTCGCAATAGAGGTCGACCATCGCACGGCCCATTCGCAACAGCGCGCGAGCGTCCGGCAGGTTCTCCAATCGCGAGATCGTCGATTGCGAGCACAACTCCCGATCCGACGGCGTCAGATCGAGCGCCATCTTGAATATCGGGTCGCTGCGCAGGGAATTGGCGTCGATCCCGTCCTCGTAGCCGGCGCCGATCATCAACAGCCGAAACCGGATGATGTCCGCCAAGCTGTGGGTGATCTGATCGGGCGCCCGAGGATCGACCACACACGCGGCCAGCCGATCCGCGACCCGAAGCCGCTGTTCGACTTCGCGCAACGCCAAAATGCCGCCGTCCGACGAAAGCAACCCTCCATCGAATTTGGCCACAACGGCTTTGCCCGAAACCGATGACAGACCAGGCAGCGGCAGCATAAAATCGTTCATGGCGGGTGTGGCTCACCTGAAATCGCGCAAATCGGCGTCGACAACCGGATTCTACGCAAAATCAGTCGCTTAGGCTACTCCCGCCGACCCGCGACGCATAATGCGGGCTAGACTGGGCGCTTGTCGCCGTCTCATTCCCCGAGGCCTTCAGGCCGGAGGATGTCGCCATGGCGCGCCAATCGCTCGCCCAATACTACCCCGACATCAGGCTCTCAGAACCTGTCCGCCCGGCGAAGGCCTAACCATTTCGGCACCTATCACCGCCGACAGCTGGCGCACCGCCACCGCCGCGCCGCATCCACCTTCGTTCAACCACCCCGCGCCCGGCATCGTGCCGGGCGCTTCTTTTTGCAAGGAGCAAAACCATGGCTGATTACTTCACCCACTTTTCCTGCGCCCTCGACGTCGTCACGCCCGACAACGCCGCCCGCGCCCTCGAACTCTACAACGACACGCCCGCGGACGATGACGGGTTCTCTCTGTCCGATGGCTTCCTCCTCTCCCTGAACGGCGAGAGCGGATCGCAGCTCTGGATCTACGACGACGCCGGCGGCGACCCCGAGCGGGTGATCCAGTTCGTCCTGCTGTGCGCGGAGCAATTCGACCTCCAGGGCCTTTGGGGGTTCGAGTACGCCGACACCTGCTCGCGGCCGCGCCTCGACGCCTTCGGCGGCGGCGCGCATGTCATCGATCTCGGCGCCCGCAAGTCCATCGGCTGCGTCAACACCAATGAATGGCTGACGCTCGTCCTCGCCGACCCGCACACCGCAGGGGAGGCCTGAGCCATGCGTATCGTCGAAACCCCCGTCTACGACTTCACCGAACTGTCCGACGCGGCCAGGGACAAGGCCCGCGCCTGGTTCCGCGAAACGATCGACGATGACTGGTGGGACAGCGTCTACGACGACTTCGAGCGGATCTGCCCGATCCTCGGCGTCACGCTCGCCACAGCGACCGTCCGCCTGATGGGCGGCGGCGCCCGCCAGAAGCCCTGCATCTGGTTTTCCGGCTTCTGGTCGCAGGGCGACGGCGCCTGTTTCGAGGGCCGTTATGCCTATGCCCCGCGCGCGTCGCTTCGCATCCGCGACTATGCGCCCCAGGACACGGAGCTGCACCGGATCGCCGACGCGCTGCAGGCGCTGCAGAGGCCGAACTTCTATCAGCTGACGGCCTCCTTCCGGCAGACCGGACGCCACTACGGGATGACGGTCGACGTCGACCGCGACAGCCCTACGGGCCAGCCGATCGTCAACGAGCGCTGACGACGACCTGGTCGACGCGCTGCGCGATCTCGCCCACTGGCTCTATCGCGCGCTCGAGCGCGAATACGAGTTTCAGACCTCCGACGAAACCGTCGACGAGGGCATGTCGGCCAATGGCTACACCTTCACCGCCGAAGGCCGGCGGTTCGGCTGAAGGCCGCTTTTAGAGGAAGAGGGATGTCCCGGGACGGATGAACCGGCCGGGTCAAGAGGAGAGCGCCCGGCGGTTCGATCCCTTAACCGCGCTCTCCTTCGGAAACCATCCCCATGACCTTCATCGATCCGTCTACGGCCGCTCACGCGGCCGCGTCCGCCCCTGCGCGCACCGCCCTGCGGGCGGGCGCGCTCATCACCGCCGCCCGTTCCCTCCTGCCCGCCCTCGAGGCCGGAACCACGATCACGTCCGCCATGCTGCGCGAGGCCATGGTCGCCGCGTTCGGCGGCAGCGATGCCGAAGGGCATTGGCTGTGGAAGGACGCCTACGATGCCTGCGAAATCGCGCAGATCCTCTTCCTGCGCGCCTTCGCCCCGGCCCTGCGCCAGGCCAGCCCGCGCGCACGGCTGACCATGCTGCAGCGGATTGCCGCGCTGTTGCCGACGCACACCAAGCGCTCGGCCGAGAGCCAGGCCCTGCAGCAGCTGTCGACGCCGCTGCCGATCGCGCATGTCGCCGCCTGCGCCGCGGCGCTGACGGAAGCCGACACGGTGCTGGAACCGTCCGCCGGCACCGGCCTGCTCGCCATCCATGCCGAGCTCGCCGGCGCGCGCCTGATCCTCAACGAGCTTTCCGATCATCGCGCCGCGCTCCTGCGCAGGATCTTCCCCGACGCTCCCGTCAGCCAGCACGACGCCGCCCATATCCATGACCACCTCGCGGCGGCGCTGCGCCCGACCGTCATCCTGATGAATCCGCCTTTCTCGGCCGGCGCCCATGTCGAGGGCCGCGTCGCCGACGCCGCCCTGCGCCATATCGCCTCCGCGCTCGGCCGCCTCGCGCCCGGCGGCCGCCTGGTCGCCATCACCGGCGCCAGCCAGTCGCCGGACAATCCCGCCTTCCGCGACGAGTTCCTCGCCCTGCAGGACAAGGCGCGCATCGTCTTCACCGCGCCGATCGACGGCCGGCTCTACGCCAAACACGGCACGACGATCGACACGCGCCTGACCGTGATCGACCGGATTCCGACCGATCGCCCCGATCATCTTCCGGCCTCGGCCGCGAAGGCGACGGATCTTGCCGCCCTGCTCGCGTCCCTGCAGGCCAGCCTGCCGCCGCGCGCGCAAGCCGTCGCCACGCCGCTTAAGGCCCTGTCCACGGCCCTGCGGCCGCAACCCCGTCCGGTTGCGCCCCGGCCGACGCGGCCCGTCACGGCGGCGCCCGCGCAACCGGCGGAACCGCTTGCCTACGAAACCTGCCAGTGGACGCCGCCCTCCGGCCGCGGCCTGACCGACGCGATCTATGAAGGCTACGGCCTGCAGTCGATCCGCATTCCCGGCGCGAAGCCGCACCCGACCGCCCTGGTGCAGTCGGCCGCCATGGCTTCGGTCGCGCCGCCGCAACCCTCCTACCGGCCGCATCTGCCGCAGCGCCTTGTCAGCGAGGGCATCCTGTCCGAGGCCCAGCTCGAAAGCGTCATCTACTGCCGGCGAAGCCCATGGCGGGCATCTGACCGGCGCCTGGAAGGTCGATGCCACCTTCGACACGATCGCCGCCGCCGCCGACGATGCCGAGGGCGCCGTGCGCTTCCGCCGCGGCTGGTTCCTCGGCGACGGCACCGGCGCGGGCAAGGGGCGGCAGGCCGCCGGCATCATCCTCGACAACTGGATGCAGGGCCGCCGCCGCGCCGTCTGGATCTCCAAATCCGACAAGCTGATCGACGACGCGCAGCGCGACTGGTCGGCGCTCGGCCAGGAGCGCCTGCAGATCACGCCGCTCGCCCGCTTCCGCCAGGGCAACGCGATCCGCCTCGATGAGGGCATCCTGTTCACCACCTACGCCACGATCCGCACGCAGGAACGCGAGGGCAAGGCCTCGCGCGTCCAGCAGATCGTCGACTGGCTCGGCAGCGGATTTCGACGGCGTCATCGTCTTCGACGAGGCGCACGCCATGGCCAACGCCGCCGGCGGCAAGTCGAACCGCGGCGTCGTCGCCCCCTCGCAGCAGGGCCGCGCCGGCCTGCGGCTGCAGCACGCTTTGCCCCAGGCCCGCATCGTCTACGTCTCCGCCACCGGCGCGACCGAGGTCGAGAACCTGGCTTACGCGCAGCGCCTCGGCCTGTGGGGCGGCGAGGATTTCCCCTTCGCCACCCGCGCCGAATTCATCGAGGCGATCCAGGCCGGCGGGGTCGCCGCCATGGAAGTCCTGGCCCGCGACCTGAAGGCGCTCGGGCTCTATGCCGCCCGCTCGCTGTCCTATGAAGGCGTCCAGTACGAGCTCGTCGAGCATCAGCTCACCGGCGAGCAGATCGCCATCTACGACGCCTATGCCGGCGCTTTCCGCATCATCCATAACCATCTGGACGCCGCGATGAAGGCGGCCGGCATCACCGGCGCGTCGGGAACGCTGAACGCGCAGGCCAAGGCCGCCGCCCGTTCCGCCTTCGAATCCTCCAAGCAGCGCTTCTTCTCGCACCTCATCACGTCGATGAAGACGCCGACGCTGATCCGGTCCATCGACCGGGATCTCGAGGACGGCCATGCCGCCATCATCCAGATCGTCTCGACCGGCGAGGCGCTGATGGAGCGCCGCCTGGCCGACATCCCGACCGAGGACTGGAACGACGTCCAGGTCGACGTCACGCCGCGCGAGTACGTGCTCGACTACCTCATGCACTCCTTCCCGGTGCAGCTGTTCGAGGAATATTCCGACGAGGAGGGCAACCTCGCCTCGCGCCCGGTCTTCCTCGACGGCAATCCCGTCCTGTGCCGCGACGCCGTCGAACGGCGCGACGCCCTCATGGAGCATCTCGCCTCGCTGCCGCCCGTCCCGGCCGCCCTCGACCAGATCCTGCACCGCTTCGGCGCCGACAAGGTCGCCGAAGTCACCGGCCGCTCGCGCCGCATCCTGCGCAAGCTCGGCCGCGACGGCATCGACCGCCTGGCCGTGGAGAACCGCGCCGGATCGGCCAACCTCTCCGAGGCGCAGGCCTTCCAGAATGACGACAAGCGCATCCTGGTGTTCTCCGACGCCGGCGGCACCGGCCGCTCCTACCATGCGGATCTCGGCGTCCGGAATCAGCGGCTGCGCGTCCATTACATGCTCGAAGCCGGCTGGCGCGCCGACACCGCCATCCAGGGGCTCGGCCGCTCGAACCGCACCAACCAGGCGCAGCCGCCGCTGTTTCGTCCCGTCGCCACCAACGTCAAGGGCGAGAAGCGCTTCCTGTCGACGATCGCGCGCCGCCTCGACACGCTCGGCGCCATCACCAAGGGCCAGCGCCAGACCGGCGGGCAAGGCCTGTTCCGCGCCGACGACAATCTGGAATCGCACTACGCCCGCGACGCGCTGCGCCAGTTCTACATGCTGCTGTTCTCCGGCAAGGTCGCGGCCTGCAGCCTGACCGAGTTTCAGGACGCGACCGGCCTCGCGCTGACGGACGAGGGCGGGCTCAGGGACGAGCTGCCGCCCATCACCACCTTCCTCAACCGCATCCTGGCGCTGCCGATCGCCCTGCAGAACGCGATCTTCGAGGTCTTCGAGCAGCTCCTCGAGGCGCGCATCGAAGGCGCGATCGCGGCCGGGATCTACGACAAGGGCCTCGAGACGATCACGGCGGAATCGATGACGGTCGCTTCCCGCCGCACGATCTACACCCACAAGACCGGGGCCGAGACGCAGATATTCACCATCCTGCGCAAGGATCGCAACCGCCCCCGGGCGCTTGCCGACGCCCTCGACATGCGCGGCGCGCGCCCGATGCGCAACACCCGTTCGGAACGCTGCGCCGTCCTGGTCCCCGCGCCGAGCCTGATGCTCGACGACGGCGCGATCGAAAGCCGCGTGCGCCTGCTGCGTCCGATGGATCAGCACGCTTTGCCCGCGCACATGCTCGAGCAGACGGCGTGGGAAGACACCGATGTCGCCACCCTGACCGCCGCCTGGCAGGCCGAGATCGCCGCCCTCCCGGAATTCTCGGAGTCGACGCTGCACGTCGCCACCGGCCTTCTCCTGCCGATCTGGCGCCGCCTGCCCGATGACAATTGCCGCGTCTACCGTCTCGAGACGGATGAAGGCGAGCGCGTCATCGGCCGCCTGATTCCGCCCGCGGTCCTGTCGACCCTCTACCGCAATCTCGGCCTCGACGAGGTTCCGCAGCTCGACGGCGCCCAGGCCCTGCCGCTCCTCATCGAGGGCAAGGCCAGCCTGCAGCTCTCCGACGGGCTCGAGCTTCGCCGCGTCCGCGTCATGGACGACCACCGCATCGAGCTGCTCGGTTTCACCTCGGGCATGCGCGAGCGGCTGAAGGCCTACGGCCTGACCCACGAGATCATCTCGTGGAAGCTCCGCTTCTTCGTGCCCGTCGGCGCCGCCGCGCCGGCGATCCTCGACCGGCTGATCGAACGCCATCCGCTCGTCGCCGTCATCGACCGCGCCGCCGCGTGAGGAGGACCAGCCATGTTCCCCTCGCGCTCGATCGCCGACCTCGCGCGCCATCTGGCGCGACACGCCGAGGCCGGTTTGCCGCTACTATCTCTCCAACGGCCGCAGGCAGGGCCGCTACTGGCTCGTCGGCGACGTCGACAATGCGCCCGGCCGCTCGCTCTATGTCCGCCTCTTCGGACCGGACACCGGCAAGGGCGCCGCCGGCAAATGGACCGACGCCGCCACGGGCAGCCATGGCGATCTGCTCGATCTCATCCGGCAGAATCAGCGCCTCGCCGATGTCCACGAGGCCGCCGCCGAAGCCCGTCGATTCCTCAGCCTGCCGGAACCGCCTGCCGTCCCTCGAAGCAACGCGCAGGCCGCGCAGACCGATGGCGCCAAACGCCTTGCGGCACGACGGCTATGGGCCATGACGCGGCCGATCGCCGGCACCCACGCCGCCGCCTACCTCGCCGAACGCGGCATCACCGACCTCGCCGGCACGCAAGGAACCTTGCGTTTCCACCCGTCCTGCTACCACCGCCGCGACGACGGCACGCGCACGGCCTTCCCCGCCATGATCGCTTCCGTCACCGACGACGCCTTCACCGTCCAGGGCCTCCACCGCACCTGGCTCGATCCCGATCGCCCGATCAAGGCGCTCATTCCCGACCCGCGCCGGGCCATGGGCATGCTTCTCGGCCATGGCGTCAGGATCGGCTTCGACCGGGCCGCGCCGCCCGAAGTGATCGCCGCCGGCGAAGGCATCGAAACCATGCTTTCCCTGCGACAGGCGCTGCCACGCATGCCGGCGATCGCCGCCCTCTCCGCCGGCCATCTCGGCGCCCTCATCCTGCCCGCGACGCTACGCCGCCTCTATATCGCCACCGAAGCCGACGCCGCCGCCCGCCACGGTTTGGGACGACTGGCGGACCGCGCCCGCGCCGACGGAATCGAGGTCGAGCCGCTCCGTCCCGTCCTCGGCGATTTCAACGATGACCTGCGACTGAATGGCCGCGAGGCGCTTCGTCTCACGCTGCTGCCGCAGCTCGTCGCCGCCGACGCCAGATTAGCGATGGACCCGTAACGGGGAAGCGGGTGCTGCCCCTTGTGCGCCTGGTCGACAGCCCTTGCGACTGTTGGCGAGAGACCGCGACAGGCGGCCTTTTCAGTGCGGCGTTTTCTGCCAGCCCGCGCCGTCCCGCAATGGCGGTTGCCGGATTTCTTCCCCGCGCCGGGAAGAGCCGGCGCTCCTCGCGCAACAAGAAATCCGTCCCCCGCCATCCTCCTCTTCGTTCCGGCCGCGCGCAAGCGCGCGCGGTGCTGGGCCGTCACGGCCTGTCAGGAAGAAACGCCGAAAAGGCCGCGAAGGTCGCGGTCACAAAACGCCAACAAACGAAAGGACATCACCATGTCTCGCACCACAACACCACCCCAGCACTCCGTTACAGCCGCCGTCATCGCCGAAATGCAGCTCTACGGCTACCGCCCGCACGACGAGCCCGATCCGAGGCCCCTCCCCGACGGCCAGACCGCACAGGCGGCCCTCATCGACATCTTCGACGCCGTGGTTTCGACCTTCGCGGACACACGCCTCGAGCCCGACGTCGAGGAACTGCTCTGGTCCGTCGTCAACCTCTTCCACCGCGCCGGGCACCGCGCGCAGCGCCGGCTCGACGACAACGAGGATCTGCAGCGCCGCAGCCAGGACGAACAGGACGGCTCCGAAGTCAGATCCGTCGAGCTCGAACGCCTGACCGCCGAAGGCATCAGCCTGATCGAGAAGCGCAACACCTTCGACGTCCTCACGGACATGGCCGCCGAACTCTTCGAGCAGCACACAGGCTCGGTCTGGAAACCCCTCGCGGGCTCCAAGGTCAATCACAAGACCATGACCGCCTCACTGATCGACAGCCGCGACTTCCTCTCGGCCAAACGCCGGGCCGAAACCGAGATCATGCTGCCGCAAGGCACCCGGATCGCCTTCTCCGGCGGCGCCGAATGCAACGACCACCGGCGGATCTGGGACGCGCTCGACAAGACGCTCGCCCGTTACCCCGACATGGTGCTGCTGCACGGCGCAAGCCCGAAGGGCGCCGAACGCATCGCCGCCTGCTGGGCCAAAAGCCGCAAGGTCACGCAGATCGCCTTCAAGCCCGACTGGACGAAGCACGCCAAGGCCGCTCCGTTCCGCCGCAACGATCAGCTCCTCGCCACGATGCCGAAGGGCGTCATCATCTTCCCCGGCTCCGGCATCACCGGAAACCTCGCCGACAAGGCCAGGAAGCTCGGAATTCCAGTCTGGCGGTTCGACAAGGCCGCGTGAGCGGCCGATCGACAACCAGACGGTTTCGCCGCCCGGCGCATCACCCGATGCGCCGGGCGGTGTCGTTTTCAACCGCCGATCAGGAGCAAAACCATGAACACGCCCACCATCATTAAATTGCAAAACGCAATCGACCGCCCGGTTGCCACAATCGGCCGCGGCACGGGTGCGCTGACGACGACGCCTCTGCCCCAGCCGGTTGGCTTCCGGCACTGCTGCAATAGCATCACCGTGAAGATGGGAAGGGGCCGGAATGGCCCCTTCCTTTCGAATGGCGCGGCCCGCGATGCGGGCCGCGCTTTTCTTGTGTTGCGCCCCAGGCCGAAGGCCTGCCCCGCAGCCCGCCCGGCGACCGCTCAGGATGATTTTGTCCCGACAAGTGCGCGGAATCCCGCCTCCAGCATTGCGACGGGGAGGACCAGCACCCACGCCATGCAGGCCGCTGTTCTCGTAGCAATCCATTTCCCCACACGGCACAGCACGAGAAGCTCGATACCGCAGATGATCCACACCACGAGATTGACTGAGAGTCCGAACCCGACGCCGAGGCTTATCAAGGCGCGGTTGAACGCTGACGCGTAGAGCCACGGCATAGCGACCATGGCGGCGAAAGCCCACATAACAAGCGTGAGGCCGAACCCGAGAACGCGCGCTAAGAAATCCTCGACAGACGCCGAGAAAGAACGCCCCGCTTTCTCGCCGCTTGCGTCCTGTCGGCTTTCGTCAGGCACGAAGACCGTGGCGGCGTGACTGGGAACGAGGACGCGCGACTCCGGCTTCGATGCCTTCGGTAACGTCGTCATCCGCTTCACGTATGCCGCGCGTTCGGCCACAAGATTCTGCTCGCGCTGCGTCTGCCGGAACGCTTCCCAATCGCGCGCCTTCTGCATCTCCCTTCGCCGAAGATCCGCGGCGTATTGAGCTTCCGCCCAACGGGCTTGATTTTCATAGGCAACCATATCGTGCGCTCCCCTGCCGCCGCGGCGCTGAACCTCCGATCGATATGAGCGGTTGCGCCTTCAGTCGCGCCTATAGTCCGGCTTGTTCGGCAATGGTTGGCCACAGGCTGGCCACTCACTGCAGATCTTGACGGAGCGTGAACAAAGCATGAATCTAGGGGATGGATCAGCGCGATTGTCTCGCCTACTATCCCTTCGTCGTCGTCAGAATTGCGTGCCGCGTTTGCTCGCGGCGTGGCTCTTACCGTCTTGCCCGGCTTGCCGCGAAATTCGGGCCGGAGATCAGCCTCAGCGATCTTACCGCCCGTTTCTCTTATGATTGCCTCTGGCGGGCGGAGGCGCGCAGCAAGCGTGGCGTATCGGGTTGCGGCGTCTATCTGCCGGACCTCGACAAGCCACGGCCGCCGGACCTTCCCCCCGGCCTCGTTAAACTGCGGCTGGTCAAAAACGGGTGATATTGAGGCTTCAGATGAATTGGCAATATACGAGGTGAAGCGATGGCCTGATAGCGGTTACACTCGACAACAATGTATGGGATTTCCTGTTTGCGAGAAAATAGACCTCGCAGCCGAATTGCCAGCCGACGAGTTTGTTATCTTCATTACGCGCGAAATTGAAATTGAGCGCATGGCGATTCCAGATACGGAAGCTAAAGCTTTGCTCAAGAATTACATAGGCCGGACGATAGCCCTGTGTGGCATCAAGACAACGGCGGTCTTCGGCTTTGCGACGGACGGCCCCGGTCCGCAGCGCGTGGGGGGATTTGACCATGGAACATGGCAATCTCAGACTGAGCGCGAATTCTACGATTTGATACGACAACAATACTTGGCGGGGAAAAAAGAGACGAATAGCCAGCTCACCCAAAATGAGGCGGATGCAGCGGTCGCGGCACAGTCCTTCTTTTCAGTCGCGCTCACTTGTGAAAGGCCCGGAAAACCCGGCCCACTCCGCTTCGCCGCCGAGCATGGTGGTAAGGTTCTCTATTTACCCGGCTTCGAGCGAAGCGGATTGACCTTGAAAGCGTACATCGCGGCGTTCCATCGTGCAGAATCGTGAATTCTCGATTTTGAAAGATACGAAACAATGCTTCCCACGACTTGCAACATGCCAGGCTTATCGGGATTGCAAACGCACTCCTCTCAGGCGGCGTTTTTGTTGCATCAGTTCATCGGCGCGGACAATAATTTTCCGCCCGCGATGGCCTCTTATCGACGAAACATGGTGCGATTGGCTGACAAAGCCGTTCATGACTACGGCGAGGTGAGAAAATGCGTCCTTGCTCAGATCGCGGAAACGCAGCGCTCTCACCACGAGATGCTCAAGGGACGGCAAATCTATATGTTTCGTGCGATCGACAAGCTAGAAGACTGCATCATTACAGTTCAACGGCTGTTTCGATATTTCGAAAAGGTCAAAAGTGATCCAAGCGGGTTCCCGTTGGATCGCCTTTTGAAAAGGCAGCTTCAATCTGTCGAGGATTCGATCCGCGAGACCCGCAATCTCATCGAACATTTGGACGATGACATAAGGAACGAGAGGATTTAGAAAGGGGAGAATACTGCGCCCGGACTTGATTTCAGAAACCCGGACGATTTCCTTAGCCGGCGCGCAGTTGCCCGTTGATACTCTTGCGAGAGCGATCCAGCGTTTTCATGAATTCGCACACGAATTCGCGCGTTACCGGCTCACGGCAGAAGGGAACTACGAACCTGTGCCGCAGTCGGGACCCGTTGGCCGCTAGCCGCGGCCGACGAACCAGCGCGACTTGTTTCCATATGGAGGCAAAAAAGATTTCCAGAGCAACAAATTGATATGAGCGCACCTTTCTGCGCGATCAGAGCAGCGTAGATCAAAATTCTTTGGCGTGCCGGGCTGCGCCCGTCGGGCCATACTCGGCTTCGCCTCCCCGAGTCTTCGTCTCGGCCCTTCGGGTTACTGTCCCTCACGCGAAACGGCGATAATAGTTACGACCCGAAATATACTCAGCCCATTCGTTAGTTCTCAAGGGCCGTGTAGATCGCCCGGGGCGTGCGGTGAAGGGCGTTTGCTATATCGGTAACGCCGATATCTTCCGCCGCGCACCGTTGGCAGAATTCCCGGCGGGCGGAAATCAGGACCGCTGATAGCTTGCGGGTGCGAAGCGCGTCTGCCGTTACGCCATATTTTGCGCACACCTCTTGCAGAATCGCGGGCAAGCGGCCGAGCGCAGGATTGCCGTCAGATCCAGGCAAGCCGCCGCTGAAGCTGTAAATCGTCGTATGGTCGCGGCCAAGCAGCTCCGCTATCGCCCTGGCGCTGATCTTCTCGGCTTTGCAACGGTGGGCGAATTCGCGCCTGGCCAATGGCAAAGTCCCTGTTTGGTCTGAACTTCGGATCGCTTCTTCGGTGAAGCCGCTCTCCGCGCAAACCGCCCGGAGGATTTCGCGGCCGCGCGTCAATTGAGCTTCAAAGGCGGAATCTGAAAGAGGGGGCCTGCTGCCGGCGTTTGGGTGCGGGCGAAGCCCGAGAAACTGCTTAATGGTGGAAAGGTTGCGGTTCAGCAGTGTCGCCATATAAGGCCGGTTGATATCTGCGGCCTCACACCGGCGGCAGAACTCCAGCCTGGCGGCTCTTAAGTTGGGCGAACGCGCTTGACCGCGCATCTCGTTGTCAGTGACGCCGAATTCAAGGCAGATGGCCTGAAAGATTACGCTGGCTTGGATGAGCTTCGTTGTGGCGAGGGCCTTTACCGGGCGACCGCTCTTGAGCTTGGTCGCCCCTATCGGCTCGACCTTCACACGCTCTCGTTCATATTCGGAATCGTCGTCCATGCAAAATCGCCTCAGCAAAAAGGCCCCGGAAATCCGGGGCCTTTTCGCAAAATGGAAAGACATTAGCCTTGGATGCGGACGTAGAGACCGCAACGTTGGTGAGTGGTCGAGCGTGATATAGCACCACCAGCACCTGCTGCACCACAAGTAACCGCGCGCCAGTGCCCAACGGCGACAACAGAGCCGACATCAGGTTGGCCGTCATCAAGCTTGGTATCGATCCGCGATGCTTGCGAAGGCGTCAGACCTTCGAGGCAGTAGCTGCCGTGACGTTTGCGACAGTAGCAACGAGCGACAGATAAAGCCCTGAAGGTGAACCCAAGGTACCGATAGCGTTGGTCAAGTCAGCCGCAGCGGCCGCAGAACCAGGAAAAAAGCCGGCGCCGTCGATTTTAGCCGGCGGGAAATTAACCGCCAAATGCAACGAGGCCACCGGCAGGAGCAATACCCGTGATCAAGTCAGCCGCGGCAAGTTGCGGGAAAAAGGCTAAGCCGTTCCTGTGCAGCAGCCGGAGCCGTGCCAGGGGTGTTGAGCCAATTTACCATCGCCATTACCTACGTTAGCTGCAAGGTAGCGGCGGCGCAGTTTGGCAACCGGGCGGTCGGGGTGTCATATCACCGGGCAAGGCAGCATACGTATCCTTAAACGTCGAAGTCGCGGCATCGATCGCCTTGATCTGCGCCACCGTCGAGGTCACCCTGGCGTTGCCGATCAGTTCCTGGCCTTTCAGAACACCGGCGATCAGCAGGCCGATGATGATCATGACGATCGCCAATTCGACGAGCGTAAAGCCCGCCTGCGATGTCTGTTTAAGTGGTTTTGACATGATAGATATCTCCTTATGTGGACACGGATTGTGTTTAAGGTGGGATGAGTTACGCGCCGGAATCGGCCCAGCAAGTATACACAACTCAGACCATCCAATCACTATTAATCTATCAAGTTTGCGTCCAAAAAACTGAATGAAATATTAATATTGGATACGTACACTTCTCACTTCTTCGGGATGAGTGGATAAATTGTAGTATTGATCAGGCCTTTCCGTATTGCGGTCATCAACGGCGGAGGTTGGTGCTACAAAAACGAGATCACGCACGAGGTCATATGCCCGCCACCGGCGGAATTGCCTAAAATTTTATGGATCTCACGATGGATTTAGTCGTTGGGAAAAAGGAAAAGATCGAGCATGCCCGCGACCTGAATTACGAGAAGCTGACCCAATCGCTCATCAAGGCATTGCAGGAAGAACAGGTAAAAATCGAGCGATTGCGGGCGGAGAGGCAAGCCTGAAAACGCAACCCGCAAAGCACTGACAGCGCGAAGTGAATGCGCATTCCGGAAACCGGGCTGCGATTGTGGGGCCTTCGCCGAGGCAAATTACAAAATTGCCAGAGCCACACAGGAGAGAATTTCCGCTGATCTTCTCTGCTTTGGAGTTCATCGGCAGCTCCGACCCCCGCATTGCTGAGAGGATCATAAAAGCCGTACGGATTGCCTCTCCCCGTCAAATACGATTTCTCATCATCTTTGCGAGCCATGGGATACCCGTCTGTTAGCCCGCATTATGCGTCGCGGGTCGGCGGGAGTAGCCTAAGCGACTGATTTTGCGTATAATCCGGTTGTCGACGCCGATTTGCGCGATTTCAGGTGAGCCACACCCGCCATGAACGATTTTATGCTGCCGCTGCTTGGTCTGTCATCGGTTTCGGGCAAAGCCGTTGTGGCCAAATTCGATGGAGGGTTGCTTTCGTCGGACGGCGGCATTTTGGCGTTGCGCGAAGTCGAACAGCGGCTTCGGGTCGCGGATCGGCTGGCCGCGTGTGTGGTCGATCCTCGGGCGCCCGATCAGATCACCCACAGCTTGGCGGACATCATCCGGTTTCGGCTGTTGATGATCGGCGCCGGCTACGAGGACGGGATCGACGCCAATTCCCTGCGCAGCGACCCGATATTCAAGATGGCGCTCGATCTGACGCCGTCGGATCGGGAGTTGTGCTCGCAATCGACGATCTCGCGATTGGAGAACCTGCCGGACGCTCGCGCGCTGTTGCGAATGGGCCGTGCGATGGTCGACCTCTATTGCGAGTTGTTCGCCAAGGTTCCCAAACGGATCACGCTCGATATCGACGACACGTTCGACGCGGTGCACGGCGGCCAGCAATTGCGGCTGTTCAACGCGCATTACGACGAATACGGCTTTCAGCCGATTGTCGTGTTCGACGGCGAGGGCCGCTTCGTCACGGCCGTGCTTCGTCCCGCCAAACGGCCGAGCGGCGCCGAGATCAAGCCCTTCTTGCGCCGGCTGCTGCGCGCGATCCGCGCTCACTGGCCCCACACCGAGATTCTCCTGCGCGCCGACAGCCATTATTGCGGCCCCGAGGTTCTCGATTGGTGTCGCGCCAACGGCATCGACTACATCCTCGGCGTCGCGCCGACCACGACGTTGCGTCGTCATGTCGAGGCTCTCGAAGCCAGCACGAAGGCGCGGTTCGAGGAGGACGGCAAGCTCCGCCGCTTCAAGGAGTTCTACGATGGCGCACAGAGCTGGAGCCGCGTCGAGCGGATCATCGCGCGCGTCGAAGTCGGCGAGGACGGACCCGACACGCGCTTCGTCGTGACCAATCTGCAAAAGCGCAACGCCCGCGCGCTGTACGAAGACCTCTACTGCCGACGCGGCCAAGCCGAAAACCACATCAAATCCTGGAAGACGCATCTGGCGGCGGACCGCACGTCCTGCACGAAGGCGACGGCCAATCAGTTCCGTCTCTTCCTCCACGCCGGCGCTTATTGGCTGATGTGGGGGCTTCGCGTCTCGATGCCGAAGCGCTCGATGTGGCGCGTCGCCCAGTTCGACACCTTGCGCCTGCGCCTCATCAAGATCGCCGCCCGCGTCGTCGAAATGAAAACGATGATCCGCGTGCACTTGCCGACCTCGTGCCCGGCGCAGGATATTCTGCGCCTCGCTTTGGAACGCATACCGCGTCTCGTCACCTGAGCGACGGGGCGCGAGGCCCCAAAACGCAAACCCATCCCACCAACCTGCAAACCCCCCTCCAACCAAAACTCAGGCTCAAAGCCCGAGCCGAACCAACACGTCCAAACTCGACCAAAATCAACCAAATGCCACGAAAGACCCGGAAGAACGGTCAGCGCGGTGCATAATGCGGGTTAGGAAGGCACTCCGCAATCATCAAAAAATTCTTTGATCAATAGAGTTCGGCAGTCCAACGCCGCCTCGATCAGCTCCCATTTTTCAACGTCCGTCAGATTGGGCGCGTGCTCTCCGGTCCGAACCGTCCGGGGAACAAGGCTTGATGGCCGGGGAGGAGATGTCCCGCCCCGGCCGTTACACATTATTGCAAACCAACGATCCGGCCCAGCGGCTCATCGTCCAGCATCATCACCACACCGTCGCTCTCGACCCTGAATAGCGCGCGGAACAGTTCTTTGCAGTGAACGACATAGGCCGTGATCTCGAAGCTTCCCGATCCGTCGTCAGCCTCCCTCACGCAAGGCGTCAAATCGGCCGGGGTCAACCCCGTATCGAGCGCCCAGTCGCCGCGCTCAACGACGAAGCGAAACCCGTCTCCGTCTCCGGCGCGAAGAAAGCCGCAAAAGAAAATCGCGTAGTCGAGGACATTGTCGATGTCCAACCGCAGGCCGGCTGCATCGTTGGCGTCATAGATTTGCGCCGAGCTTCCATCGAGCGGAAACAACGTTCCGTCGTGGCCTTCGACCGCGCAGCCGGTGCCGGACTCGCCCTCAAGGTACAACAAATAACCGCTTGCATAGAAGGACGCTCTCGCCCGTCGAGCGGTAAGGCGGTTTGTCTTCCATCCCGTGACCTCCTTGACGCGCCTTTTCAGGCGCGCAAGCTCTTCGCCTTCGATCGTCATCCAGCTCATTGTCCTTGCTCCATCTCGTTGTCTCGTCGCCGCTCTGTTGCCGGTGAGACCGGCGCGTGCGGCTGTGTTGCGATGATGGAGAGCTACAGTCTGACCCCTGGTCATGTCCTAGTCACCGCATCGCCGTTTGCGTGACAAGCACCCGACGCCGTGCTGTCATCCACGCGCGTGACCAGGGAGCGCGGAAATGAATCTTTCGATCCTGCCGATGCAATGGACGGGGCTTGCGGACTTGCCCGACGTGCCGCACGTCGATGACGGCGATCTCGATTGCCTCGCTGAAATCCGCGACGTGCTTGCCAGGCACGGCAAGCTCAATCGCTTCGCCGTGCATTTGGCGCATCGGCATTTCGCGCTGGAGCCGGACGAAATCCTGATCGAACGCCCCGACCCCGACGGGCGCACGCAGCATGTCACGGTCGGCCGGTTGGCGGACGAGCCCGGCGCGCGCCCGACCACATGGCTGTTCGAGGAGGGGCGCGGGCTTCTTCTTTCAAACGCGGTCTATTGCGTTTGCGTCTCCGATCCGAACAAGACGGACGCCTGCATTCGGCATGGCCGGAGCAGCTCCCCCGGCGGCGCGTCGCAAAGGGACGAGGCGGCGAAGCAGCGGCGCATCGCGGAGGAAAAGGAAGCCTACGATCGCGGCTTTCCCGTCGCCGGCCACGACGAAAATGAGCGGGGGCGATAAAACCCTCGCCTCAACTCGTCCCGCGCGTCACGGTCGTTCTAATGCGCTCCCTGACCCCGTTTGGCGGTCGAAAGCCCGGAAGCAATAGCCCTTCGCCGTATCCGTGATCGAGCCACTGTCCGATTTGGTCCGGCACAGTTCGTTCGGGTCCGCACCATGAGCCGCCTTGCAATTTGCAAGGCGGCCTTCATCGGTGAGACAATAAAAGGATGAAGGGTAAGAAATTCACAGCCAGGAAACTGAGGGTACGCATTCGCGGCAGGGACGATGCGCCGCTCTCCATGACCGATATGCGGCAGGGGTTGTTCGAACTCGCCCGCCGCCTCGACGAACATAGCGATTATCGCATCAAGGCGGCCTCTCTCTATCTGACCGTGGTCGACGCTCACGGCGACGAGGTGACGATCAGCAAGAGCGGCGAGTGGTCGATCTTTCCCTATGAGTGCGCCGCCGACCGCATCGACGTGCATTGACTGGTGGGACGGTGTCTACGACGACTTCGAGCGGATCTGCCCGATCCTTGGCGTCACGCTCGCCACAACGACCGTCCGCCTGATGGGCGGCGGCGCCCGCCCGAAGCCCTGCATCTCGTTTTCTGGTAGCAGGGCCTCGTTCCGGCAGGCTGGCCGGTACTCGCACGCCTATGCGATGACGTTCGACGTCGACCGCGACAGCCCTACCGGCCAGGCGATCGTCGGTCGCGTCGGCGACGACCTGGTCACCGCGCTGCGCGATCTCGCCCACTGGCTCTATCGCGCGCTCGAGCGCGAATACGAGTTTCAGACCTCCGACGAAATCGTCGACGAGGGCATGTCGGCCAATGGCTACACCTTCACCGCCGAAGGCCGCCGGTTCGGCTGAGCTGTCCGCCGCCGCTGCGCGGTCGGCCTCGGCAGAGCGAGAGGCCGCCCCGGATTGCTCCGGGGCGGCTCTCCGTCGGTTACTTCGCCTGGGGGCGGGCCAGATCGCTGAACTGGCCGCCATCGAGCTCATCGCCCCCGTGACGGAGACGGGCGCAGCTCAAAACCGGCAGGCTCGGATCGTCCAGCTTGACCGAGATGGGCGGTCCTGCGCGGCAGGGCTTCCTTTTCGGCAACCCCGATCCCCGGAAATTCCCGGCGAAGAAGTTAGGACCGCCGTTGTCGGTTGCATCGAGCGCGGGACGAACTGGTGTTGAGCCGCAATGTTTATCTATGACGGGCGCCGATGAGGTTCCCGTCTAGCGCCTTCGGTTCCGATGTAATCACAGGGCCATTGCCCTTTCTTCCTTTTGGCTTTTTTCCGTTTTCGACCACAACGCATCGCATGCCTCAAACTATGGCTGATCCTGCCAGAGGCCGGGCTGAAGCCCTCGATCTTTCATCCCGCAATGAGGGGTTCGACCTTTTTTCCCCGCCGCTAAAGCGTCTCCTCGCGCACCAAAAAAGGATCGCCCCTTCCTCATCCTCCTCTGCGTTCCGGGCCTTCGGCTGCGGGCCAGATCGCCTCCGGCAGTTGATCGCCATCGAGGCTGCGAAGGTCGTGGCCTCAACGAAAACCAAAAGGAGAATGACAATGGCTAACATCGGAACCTTTATGAAGGCGCTAGACGGGAACCTCACCGGCACCATCAAGACGCTGCGGCTCAACACCAAGGCGAAGTTCGTTCCGCTCGACGCAACCGACAACGGCGGCCCTGACTTCAGGATCTTCGCCGGCAATGTCGAGATCGGCGCAGCCTGGAAGAAGGTGTCGCAGCAGGGCCGCTCCTACATCTCGGTCAAGCTGGACGATCCGAGCCTTCCGGCTCCGATCTACGCGTCCCTCCACGAGGACGACGTGGCCGGCGAGTTCAGCATGATCTGGACCCGCGCCCAGACGAAATAACCGACGGAGGGCCGCCCCGGAGCAATCCGGGGCGGCCTCGTCTTTTCGAGCCCATGGGCCGTTGAAGGCCTCGACTTGTTATCGCGGGACCGGCCCGCTTCGCCCGAAGACGGGAAAGAATTTGATCGCGCCGCACTCCTCGTCGATGTCCAGAACGAGGTCCCGGTATCCCTGGATGCCGAGATAGAGGCAGCGCTCGTAGCGCACGCACTTTCCGAAAGCCGCCATACATCGCCACGAGATCAGCAAGTGCGGCGCGCCGAACATGTTGCAGATCGCGGCGGCGGCAAGAAAGGCAAACGGCAGCCCGAGTTTCACTGATCGTCTCCCGAGACGGGTGGGTTCGAATGGTCCGTTGCGCGTTCTTCCCTGGCGCGCGCCACAGGCGGAGAGGCGGGCAACTCCTGGCCCGCTTGCGGACGCGCGGGCTCAGTGTTGATCGCGCGTGCGGCCCTGGCGGGTGCGAGCCTGTTGAGAAGGGCGCTCACCAACACACCCGGCGAAAGGCTGGGCTGCTCAAACGGGTCAGGCGAGTACCGGCTGCGTTTAAACAGCTTGTCGTAGGGCGTGCGGCGGAGCAGGAACGCCTCGCCGGACTCGGTGAAGACGGTCAGCTTGCCGCTGGCGCCGCTGATCGTCTGGCCGAATTCGCGGGCGTCGCGCAGGTTCGCCGTTCCGGCGATCTCCCACTCGAAGCCCTGCGGCCCGCGCATCTTCCGCCAGATGATGCGCTTGCCGAGCCGTTCGGACAGGTATCCGGCGGTGGTCTGGTCGTTCACCGCGAAAACCATCCACTGCCCGGCATTGCCGAGGAACGTCTCCCAGTTCTCGGGGTAGAGCTCTTGCACCTGCCCGATATTCTGGATGATCGGCCACAGCTTCACGCCGTAGCCAGCCATCAGGCCGGCCGACTTGGCGAGCTGTTGCAGGCGGCCCAGCGCATAGAATTCGTCGAGCAGGAACAAGGTCGCGTACTTGCCCTTGCGCCCCTCCGCGGCGGTCAGAAGCGCCAGATTGACGAACAGGCGCAGGAACCGCCCATGTTCATCCAGATACTGCGGCGGCAGCACGAGATAGACCGTCGTGTTGCCTTCATTCAGTTCGCGCAGGCTGAAGTCCGACGCACCCAGGGCGCGCTGCATGGCGGCACTGTCCAGCCATTTGGTGTGCGCGATCGCTGTCGAGATCACGTCACCCGCCGCGTTCTTGCCGGCTTGAAGAACACCGGCAGCGCCCGCTTGCGCGAGGCCGCCCATCTCGGACATCTCCTCGAGCGGCGGCCCGTCCGGATGGATCAGAAGGCCGCGCACGGTGGCGAGATTGCGTTCGTCATTGCCAACGCTCTTCGAGATCAGGACATAGTCGATCAGCCCGCTGATGAGCGCCCGCGCCGAATTGTCGAAGAAAGAGTCCTTCGCATTCGGACTTGGCACGACCAGCGCGTCGGCGATCAATCCGACCCGCTCGACATAGTCCGCGCCCTGAAGGTCCAGCTCCGCCAGCGGATTGAACCGCGCGATAGAGGGGCGCAGCTTGTCGTCTCGAATCTCACCGAGCGGATCGACGATGCGCACGCGCTGGCCCAGCGTGTCCGTCAGGCCGGGACCGCCATTGCCGCGCGTGAGCGCCGTGACATAGGCGTTCTGGCCCTTCGGATCGATGACCAGGGCCGAGCCTGGCCATGTCAGCAGATTGGGTATGATGACGGAGCGGCCCTTGCCGGCGCGGCTGGTTGCGATGGTGCAGATATGCCGGTCGTCCTCGACGCCGACGAGCCATCGCGGATCGTATAAAGAAGCCCCGAGAAGAACCTGCCCGGGTTTCCACGGATTGGCCCATTCGTCGAGAAGCCCCGAGAATTTGGACGTACCGCCCATCCCGAAATGGCGTCCCGCCATCAGCCAGCGCAGCGGACGCGTGATACGGCCGAGCAGAATCTTGCACGGATGCCGAAAAGCCCAGCCGTAGCCCAGCGCCACGCCCGCTGTGATGGTCGGATACCCCGGCACGAAATACGCGCCGAGATGGCCGAGCAGGGATGCGAGGGACACGAACACAGCGCCGCCCGCCGCAAGCCCGATCATTCTCCGCATGGGCCTGGAGGACCACAGCCCTTCGCGGCGATGCCTGAGGCTGAACAGCCTGAACGTCAGAGACAGCAGGAGAAGCGCGGCGAACAGCACGCCCGCGAAGATCGCGGGGCCGTGGCGATAGAGCACCGCCGCGTTCTCACGGGACGCGTGGTAGTACAGGAAGAGCGAAAACGCTTGCGAATACGCATACCAGATGTAGGCGCATCCCGCCAAAAGCAGCAGAGGCATGGTCTACTCCGCTGCTTCCGTGACCGGGATATCGGATGCGTCCTCGTCTTCCGTTTTTGCAACCGGCGGCGTCTGCATCGCCCCGTGCTTGGGGCAGTGCGGCGGGCCGCAATCGACAATCCACCGCGCGGCGAGACGCACGGTGTAGCCGCAGCCGGGGCCGAGGCACTCGGCTTTCAGCAGGCGGGTTGTCTGCTTCCTGGGGCGGTCGGCGACGGCCATGCCACCCAGCGTCACGCGGTCGAAATTGAGCCTGGCGCGCGGCAGCGGCCCCAGCGCCTCGGCCAGCTTGTTTAAACGCTCCCGCAGCACCGGGCCGGGCATCGCCCGCCGCATCGCGCCTTCGAGGCCGATACGCAGCGCCGCGTCCCGGAATGCCTTGCCGTGCTTCGCATCGGGCAAGGAAGCGTGCACCAGCTCATGCGCGAGGATGCCGAGGATTTCGAGCGGATCGGCGAAATCGGCGCGGATGATGATCTCGCAGAACCCGTCATCCGTCGCGGCGGCGGGCCAACATTCCGCGGGCCAGCGGGCGGTCTCCGCCGTCGCCTCGCGCGGCGGCTTGCCGTGCGACGTGAAGGCGATTGAAAACCGGATTTTCTCGGGAAGGGTCAGCCCGCGGTCGGCATAGTAGGACCGCAGGTCATTGGTCGCCGCCCGCAGCCAGCTCTCGCTGGTCTCGTGGCGGTTCTTCTGGCGCTGTTCCATAAGTGACGGCTCCTGTGTAAGGTGCCGTCAAAATCGGGAGCGGGCCGCGCTTTGTCGTGGTCACGAACAGGTCACTCGGATTGCCGCACATGACCGAATATGATCTGGCGCAGCGGGAACGGATCAGGCAGGCGCTTCTCGCTTATGCGAAGGAGCACAAAATCGGCGTGCCCCGCTTGGCTGCGCGCGTCAAGGAAACCGTTCACCGAAACCCTGAAATCCCGGTGAAAACTCTCCAGCGCTTTATGAAGGGCGAGGTTCGCACCCTGGATCAGTATGTGGGCTTTCTCGCACAGTTTGTGGATAAAATGGCCCAGGTTGATCCGACACCGCGCCTGGGGGTCGCACTTAGCGCTTTTTACTCTTCGAAAGACCGGACAGATTGGGCGGGGACGTTCAGAGCCGAGGAGTTAGCCCGCATTATGCACCGCGCTGACCGTTCTTCCGGGTCTTTCGTGGCATTTGGTTGATTTTGGTCGAGTTTGGACGTGTTGGTTCGGCTCGGGCTTTGAGCCTGAGTTTTGGTTGGAGGGGGGTTTGCAGGTTGGTGGGATGGGTTTGCGTTTTGGGGCCTCGCGCCCCGTCGCTCAGGTGACGAGACGCGGTATGCGTTCCAAAGCGAGGCGCAGAATATCCTGCGCCGGGCACGAGGTCGGCAAGTGCACGCGGATCATCGTTTTCATTTCGACGACGCGGGCGGCGATCTTGATGAGGCGCAGGCGCAAGGTGTCGAACTGGGCGACGCGCCACATCGAGCGCTTCGGCATCGAGACGCGAAGCCCCCACATCAGCCAATAAGCGCCGGCGTGGAGGAAGAGACGGAACTGATTGGCCGTCGCCTTCGTGCAGGACGTGCGGTCCGCCGCCAGATGCGTCTTCCAGGATTTGATGTGGTTTTCGGCTTGGCCGCGTCGGCAGTAGAGGTCTTCGTACAGCGCGCGGGCGTTGCGCTTTTGCAGATTGGTCACGACGAAGCGCGTGTCGGGTCCGTCCTCGCCGACTTCGACGCGCGCGATGATCCGCTCGACGCGGCTCCAGCTCTGTGCGCCATCGTAGAACTCCTTGAAGCGGCGGAGCTTGCCGTCCTCCTCGAACCGCGCCTTCGTGCTGGCTTCGAGAGCCTCGACATGACGACGCAACGTCGTGGTCGGCGCGACGCCGAGGATGTAGTCGATGCCGTTGGCGCGACACCAATCGAGAACCTCGGGGCCGCAATAATGGCTGTCGGCGCGCAGGAAAATCTCGGTGTGGGGCCAGTGAGCGCGGATCGCGCGCAGCAGCCGGCGCAAGAAGGGCTTGATCTCGGCGCCGCTCGGCCGTTTGGCGGGACGAAGCACGGCCGTGACGAAGCGGCCCTCGCCGTCGAACACGACAATCGGCTGAAAGCCGTATTCGTCGTAATGCGCGTTGAACAGCCGCAATTGCTGGCCGCCGTGCACCGCGTCGAACGTGTCGTCGATATCGAGCGTGATCCGTTTGGGAACCTTGGCAAACAACTCGCAATAGAGGTCGACCATCGCACGGCCCATTCGCAACAGCGCGCGAGCGTCCGGCAGGTTCTCCAATCGCGAGATCGTCGATTGCGAGCACAACTCCCGATCCGACGGCGTCAGATCGAGCGCCATCTTGAATATCGGGTCGCTGCGCAGGGAATTGGCGTCGATCCCGTCCTCGTAGCCGGCGCCGATCATCAACAGCCGAAACCGGATGATGTCCGCCAAGCTGTGGGTGATCTGATCGGGCGCCCGAGGATCGACCACACACGCGGCCAGCCGATCCGCGACCCGAAGCCGCTGTTCGACTTCGCGCAACGCCAAAATGCCGCCGTCCGACGAAAGCAACCCTCCATCGAATTTGGCCACAACGGCTTTGCCCGAAACCGATGACAGACCAGGCAGCGGCAGCATAAAATCGTTCATGGCGGGTGTGGCTCACCTGAAATCGCGCAAATCGGCGTCGACAACCGGATTCTACGCAAAATCAGTCGCTTAGGCTACTCCCGCCGACCCGCGACGCATAATGCGGGTTAGCAGATCCCGGAGCCGGCTTCGGTGGGAGCTATCGCTCCAAGATTGAGATCATTCTGGATAACGGAGTATGGCGGGTTAAAGAAGTGGCCGAGAATAGCGGCTCGCGAGATGTCTACGATGGCGCTTTGACCGCCTCAGGTCAAATCGTCGTAGTTATCATGAAAGATCGCCTCATTGGGCTACCGCGGACAATGACCGTGCTGAAGCAAAGTTTGAGCAGATTGGAAGGAGTTTCTACGACAGCTCATCTGCCGCCTCCTGTTTATGGACGGGGTGCCTCTTTGCGGACCCGATATGCTCGGATCACCTTGAATGGAAATAATGTTAGATAGCTTAGGAGTAACGAAAGACCACCGGAACCCCGGAGCATAAGTTATCCTTGGAGAGCGCGGATGGCGTACAGCAATGAGGATAAGCAAACAACTTATCAACAGCTCGGGAGCGCATTACTTGGTTATGCGTATGGTAACGACCTTGTGGGACTCAACTCTATAATGAATTCTGACCATCCCCCGATCAATTTTACTGATCCGCAGACAGGCTTGACCGCTTTGCACATGGCCGTTGGTAGGGACCATCTGGATATAGCGAAGCTCCTTGTGGAACGCGGAGCTTCTTTTCAGCCAGACAACCAGGGCCGGATGCCAACTACGGTAGCGGCGGAATGCGAAGTCAGCGACGAAATGTGCGACTTCATCGCCGAGGCCGAAGCGAAGGCCGAGGGCGTTTAAACGGTCTCTGTTGGGCCGGTACGATCTCCTGATTACCTGGCCGAGTGTCCCTTTCGGGCGTCTCGCACAAATAATTTTCAGCGTGCAATCCACTCCGCGCGCGTCCGCTTTTCCCCTGAATGATCTTCCTGTCCGAATGATATTGGCGAACAAAAATGTCGTGTCTAGGATACGAATTCAATTGAAGGAATGAGCCAAGAATCAATTTCGAAGATCAAAAATAACTAAGAAACTTGCGCAGTGAAAATATTCTGTTGTAACCTCCTTGAAACCAGTAAGCCACCCTCCTTTTATTCTAGCCAGAGTGCTTTCTATAGCCCTAAACTGAAAGTGAAGGGCGATAGCGAGCAATGTTTTTGTATAACAAAAACGCTCGTCAGGGGGGCACCCCCTGAAACCCCGCTACTGGCGACAATGCGCAATGGGAAACGAATCACCGGACTTCCGCAAAGGCGGCAGGCCGAGAAAACTCGATCTCGACAGGCGCACAAAGCTGATCGCGGCGCGCGTGCGCCCCGACGAGCTTGCGGCGATCGAGGGACGCGCCGCCGCCACCAATCTCCCTTTGTCCGAATTCGTCCGCGAGCAGGCTTTGTCCGGCGCGATCCTCGTCCGCACGTTTCGGACGTTGAGCGCCATCGACCGGCACGACCTGGCGCGCATCGGCTCGAACCTCAATCAAATCGCGCGCATCTGCAACACGACCGGCGACAGCTATCGCGCGCAGAACATCGAGATGCTGCTGGTCGAGCTGCGGCGGCTTCTCGCGCGCCTCGACGCCATCGGGCGCGGCTCCGATGAACTGGGCGAAGGGTAGACGCACCCGCGGCCGCGGCACCTCCTTCAAGGGCGCGCTGCAATACGTCCTCCACGACAAGGGAGCCGATACGGCCGAACGCGTCGGCTTCATCGAGCTGCGCAATCTCGCGACCGACCAGCCGCATGGGACATGGCGCGAGATGATGGCGTTGTGCGATGCGGCGGATGACCTGAAGAAGCGCGCGGGCGTGAAGGCGACCGGCCGCAAGATGACGAAGCCCGTCTATGCCTTCACGCTCAACTGGCACGAGGCCGACCGGCCTGACGCGGACCATATGAGACAGACCGCCCTGAGCGCCCTGAGCGCGCTCGGGATGGAACACCTGCCAGGCCGTCATCGTCGAGCATACCGACCGCCCGCACAGGCATGTCCACGTCATCGTCAACCTTGTCGACCCCGACACGGGCAAGGCCGTGTCGCTGTCCAACGACGCCCATAAGCTGGATCGCTGGGCCGATGACTACGAGGTGGCGCAGGGCGTCATTCGCAGCCCCGACCGCCGCGCGAAATTCCATGCCCTCGATAACGGCCTTCCGCCGCCGAAACGCCCCTCGCAAAAGTCGCGGGAGGAGTGGGAGGCAACCCGCAAGCTTCAGTCCGAACAGAGGCAGCGGCGCGCGGCGGAGATCAAGGCCGCATATGCGGCCAAGGTCGCGGACCTTAAGGGGCGACACCGGTTCGCGCGCGAGGCGCGAACCACCGAGGGAGAGGTACTCTGGAAGACTAATCGCGCCGACAGCAAGGCAATCCATGACCGGTACCAGCCGTTCATCGATGCCATCTGGAAAAGCCGCCGCAAGTCACAACCGCACCCATTCACCGTTCAGGCCTTGCGCGACATGTGGGAGTTACACGAATGGAAGAAGCTCGGGCAGCGGCAGTGGCGGCAACGGCGGGCGTTCGATGCGCGCGAGCGGTCGTTTCTCGGGGTGGTCGCCAACGCGGTGCGCCTCCATTTTGGGCGGTCTGGCCGGCCTGGAATCGCCGGCCTGTTCTATCTGCTTGTGAGCGGTAACGAGCGGCGGCGGCAGTTTCAGAAGTTACAGGAGCGCAACAAGAAGGGCCTGCAGGACCGGCAGGCGCAATCGAAGCGCAATAGGGCTGACGTGCTCCGAGCGGCACGCCGCGTGGAACTGGCGCGGCTTTCTGACGAGTATCGGCAATCGCGCCGCGCCATGGTCGAGCGCCACGCGAAGGAGATCGCGGCCGAGCGCGCTGAATGGAAAGAGCTGGCCGCCGAGCGGCAGAAGAACTGGGACGATTTCAAACGGGAAGTCGCCGTGCCCGAGCCCGCGCGCGACGTCACGAAAGACCGCGTGTCGGCGCGTGGGGATTTCCGTCGCGCTGCCCCGCAGGACGCGGAGGTGAAGCGAAATGCAGTCGCCATCCAGACCCGAAGAATGCGCCCGCCGACAAAGCAGAGTCCGGTGCAGTCCGCGCCGGTCCCCAAAGACGGCAAGCAGGACGCGGGAGAAACCAAGAGCTGGCGGGCGCGGCGCTCGGCGGCGGAGCGCCGCGCGGACGGTTCCTATCGCACACGCGACGGACCGTCCGGGCCGGAACGGACGCAGCCGCGAGCGCGATCCGTTTGAACCGCGGTAGTCCAAAAATGAAGCGAAGCGGGGAACGTGCTATAATTGTACTATGGAAACATGGTCGACGACTTACGGGCATGGCATGAGGGAGGAAGCGGCCGTCGAGCAGGGAAAGTGAGGCTCTATGAAAGACCATCATCCCCAGTACCTCGACCTGGAAGAAGCAAGGGCGCTTCTCGCCGAACTCAACGTCATCCTGACCCGTCGTCAGATGAAACGGGCGGCCGATGTCGACGGGCATGGCAAGCGAAAGCTGCCGTTCTTCCTCGATCCGATCGAGGGGCGTCTGAAGATCGAACGCAACTCCTTGCTGAGCGCCTATTTCAACCGACAGGTGGAGGCAGAGCGAAACTGCGATCTTTGAGCGATTGCGATTGATCTGATTCGCACAATTTTGCTATGTATTACAGATGTCCGACATTCGAAAAAGAAAAGGCAAGAAGGGAACGACGTATCAGGTTCGCTACCCCACCAGGGCGGCAAAGTCTGGCTACGCTTACGCGACGTTTTTGACCCTCAAGGAGGCGCGCGCGTTTCGTGAAGACTCAAGGGCGCGCATTTCCGCCAGGCCGCGCAGCGCCGAAATCAGATCCGTCGAGCAGGCGATTCAACGGTGGCTCGACATTTGCGAACATGAAGGCCGCGACGGGCGCGATCCCGTGTCGCCGGCGACCCTTGGCGTCTACAAGGGTTGCGCAACGATCATGCGCGCCTACGCCTGGGAAACCCAGTTGCACGAACTTGAATCAGCCGACCTCGCGGCGTTCCGATCGTGGCTCCTTACTGAACACACCCGTGATCAGGCGAAGAGGACGCTCTCGTGCTTTCACTCAATGTTGATTGAGATGGTGACGCAGGGCGTTCTTGCGACCGATCCTGCAACTCGCATCACCATCCAGCGATCCCGCTATCAGGAGCCCGTCGAGATACCGTCGATAGCAGATGTCCGGTCCATTCTCGCCGCGGCGGACCGTCTGGCCAACCACCGGCACAAGTACATTTCTCAACCCTGGCAGCGCTACCGCGCCATGATTTACCTCGCTTCTGATTCCGGCATGCGTCCGCAGGAATACCTTGCCCTCCCGACCGTCGATCTCCTGGAACGAGGAATCCGTGTCTCGCAGGCGTTGAGCCGAAGCAACCGGATCGAAGTCCCGAAGAGCCCGGCAGCGCGTCGGTACCTGCCGATCTGTCCGGACGTGCTCGACATGACGCGCCTCTACATCGAGCGACACGACGGTCCAAATCTTGACGGTTTGGTCTACCCCGGAGCGCATGGCCGTCACCAGATGTACGGACATTTCTCGCGTCGTTGCTGGCACACCCTTATGAAAGAAGCGGGCTTGGTGCGGCAGACCGATGCCGGAGGCGAAAAAGCCCAAAACCTCTACACGCCGTATTCGCTTCGGCACTTCTATGCCTCGATGCTGATTGCCGAGAACAAGGACCTGAAGACGCTGCAGGAGCGCCTGGGCCATGTGGATGCGGCGATGACCCTCAACGTGTATGGGCACCTCATCAAAGAGCGACAGGCGAAGGCGCGAGAGGAAGATGGCGGAATTCTCGGCCGCGTTCTCTCCTGAAAACAGGGTAACGCCCGCATGCCAAGTGACGGTGCTTTCACATCGCGCTTGAGACTTAAGGGCTTATGCAAGAGGGGAGGCATTCTGACTGTCCGGGTCGTTCACCCTCTTTCACCGTTTTTTACGGCGCGGTGTACTGGCTGGACGCATCCATGCCGTTGCCGATCCCCATGCCTGCATAGGACAGGTCTGTGAAGGCGGGCAGCACCTTCTTGATCGAAGCCGAACCTCGCTGGTCTGGATGATGCAGCCAGCGTTTGCAGAACGAAATCAGAAGATCGACCATCCGGGCATTGACGGCGGCGATGCGGTCGGCACATGCCGTGTAATCCCGCATCAGGTCTTCGTTCACGCGAAGGGGCCACGACGGATTTGCCAATGCTTGAGGCGTGTGCGATGCCTAGGCGAAGCTACTCAGTCGCTCGGCAATCAAAGTTCCCATTTTCTGTACGGCGTCACCGCCCGGGGAGTTCGCTGGCACGACGGCAGGCATGGCGATTCTATCCAGTGCGCTCCGCAGTCCGGACAACATGCCGTCGATTGCGGCATCAGCGTCGGCAGCCTTGATACCGGCCGTGCGTGCGAGCGCGTGAAAGTCCGCGCGACGCAGTCGGTCATCCTTGCCGTTCAGCTTGAGCGCCATCCGGTCCCGCTCCAAACGGGGGAACACGCGCGTGGTCACGGCGTCGTAGAGCGGGGCCATCCGCACCGACTTGAACTGATTGCTGCCGGGCTCGGCAATTTTCAGGAGTGCGAGATTCTTGAGGTGCATGTCGCCGTCGGCGATCAGCCAGGCGAACAGTGCCCGCCTCAGCACGAGCAGGACATCTTCCTCGGGCGCGGTCGAGAGTTGCCTGACAGCGCGCGCAACCCGCTCCATAGTGGCATCGTACTTCGCCTCCGTCGTCACACCGAGCACTGAGGCGAAATCTTCCATGGCCAGAAGACGTTTATCCCCCTTGCTCGTGCGGATATCAAATCGCTCGACGAGCAGCGCCGGAGGCATGCCATCCGGCATAGGGACGAGCGCCATCGCGGGCGCGACAAATCCAGCCGCAGCGCCGAGCGCCAGCGACTGCCACTCGATGACGGGCAACGCTTCAAAGCCGCTCGTTCCGGCGGGTTTGAGAATGTGGGTGAACGGCTTCTCGGTGCTCGGTGTGAGCTTGCCGTCGCTATCCAGGAACATCGGCGCTTTGATCTGCACACCCGACAGGCGCGGTGTTTCGGCGCGCTCGAATAGGTGCGCGAGGTTGCGCTCGAAGTTCTGCTCGATATCGCCGCGGCCGGGACCGGCGTACCTGCCGGTGAAAACGCCGTCGTCGGCGTATCGGTCCAGGCGTGTCAGCAGAACGTCGGCCGGAAGTCCCGCCAGCTCACTTTGCTTTTCGACGATCGTGATATTCGACATGTAGCGCCTGCCGGAGCGCAGAAGGGCGCGTTCATCGCGGTTCTTCAGAACCAATTCCAGCCATCCTTCCGGCAGCAGTGACAGAATGAATGGCGGCAACTTGCCCGGCGTCGTCTGGCGGATCAGGGGTGGTCCGCTCTCATCCGTCTGTTGCCACCGCCATTCGAAGCCGTCGTGTGTCAAATTGCCGATCGGCTTACCGTGCCAGGCGACGATCAGATCAAGCGCGGCTTCGTTTCGCGCAGGAGCGGCGGGGGAACGGTGCAGGAAATACCGTTCCGCCAGTTCGCCCTCACGATACCACTGGTTTTCGCGTGCGAGCGCCCAGACCGCGTCCGCCGCGCCTTTGGGGTCGCCGTATTCTTCGACGAGCCTCTTCGCGATGGCTTCGCGCATGGCGTCGTCAATGGATGCCGCATGTTCGCTGCGCAGGCGGAAGGCTTCCAGGAATCGTTGCCGCATCGAGGACACGTCAATGCGAAATTCTCCCATGCCGTCGTCGATCACGGCCGATGCAACGGATGGATGGGTCGGGGCTTCATTCTGGATGATCTCCAGCGAGCGTAGCCGTGTGCGTTGTTTGCGGCGGCCGCTGAGAAGCAGCCGGCCGTCGCGGGTCGGGCCGAGCAGGACCGCGCAGGCGGCGGAGAGGTAGGCGCGGGGATACAGATAGCTGCGCAATACGTACGGCGTGCTTCAGGACGGTGGCTTCGATATCGTCGTCCGCATCGACGTAGATGCCGCGCATGAGCTGGACGAGTTTGCGCGTCTCCGCCAAGTAGTGGCTTCGGGTTTTGTCGAGGGTTTCGCCGACAAGGTGAAGGGGCATTTCTAACTTTCACGTACTTCAGGTACGAGAAAGTTAGCATTTTTCCCAACCAAATGCCAGCAGAAAACTAACTTTCCCATACTTCAGGTACGCGAAAGTTAAAGCACTAACGGTAGCCTTGAAGGCAGGTGATCGCTTAAAGATAACCGGTTTGAAAATTATCTTGTAATTTCAACGGTTTGAATACGCGTTTTCACGGTGTAACACCATCAAGATGCACGTATCCGTTGCGGGTCAATCGCCCCGCACTATACTTTCCTCTGTCGGAAAAGGCTGACTTGGTTTCACACCGCGCTTGAGACTTGACATCATACGAGATCATTGAGTTGTTCGACTGTTGGCCAACGTCCTTCCATCGCGGGTTCGGGAGGGTGAAATTTGCCACAAACGCGCCACAGACAGAAACTGACGCATTCGGACAATGGCGGATTTCTGCGGGTTACAGAGGACTGCCATTTTGTGGCAAATTATGAGGAAAATCCCATTTATGAAAACTAGTATGGCGCTAACCTATTGAAATTAAATGGCGTCCCCGAGAGGATTTGAACCTCCGGCCAACAGTTTAGGAAACTGTTTCTGCTAAAGTAAAATCAATATCTTAGCCGTCTGTCGCCACATACTTGCCACAACGTGTCTTCATCTGACCGTATTCTATAATAGCCGGCTTCCTGATTATTGTCTCGAAAGAGGAATTATAACCCACAGAAATCCGACATTCTCCGAATTGGGCCGCGCCGGCTTGTGGCGCGGTTGTGCCGAATCCGACACCTCAAAACGACTTCCGCCCCGGCGGGGTAGCCGGGGCGGCTCGTGTCCGATACCATCTATGGCGTCGGCGGTTTCGGAGGGCGGTTGTTCAGCGCCCGCCGGAGGCTTTCAAGAGCCATGAGGGCTTCCTTGCGCTGAGCTTCATAGAAGCCGATCGCGCGGACCGCATGGTCAAACAGCACCTTCAGCTCCGCTTCGTTCGTGAACCTGGTCGGTTTCATATCGTCGTTCCTTTCGTCCGTGGTTGCGTTTACGGGCGTTGGAAAAGCGACGGTCCACAAAGCACCCCGCGGGGGCCGCAACGTGAGAGGAGGAGCTTCACGCTTGCCAGACAGACCGGTGCCAGAAACGGCTGAAAGAACGGAAACAGGACGATGAAGGACGATAGCTTTTGGAACCGCGTTCGCGACGAAGCGAGCGGGCTGGCCTGACAGACCAAGGTTCGGTCGATCGCGATGAGCAGCGAAGCGGCTATTGAAGGGCTATATCTTCAGCCGTAGTGCCAGTGTCGAGCAGCCGAAGTCTCTGAGACACCCCGCGTCTTACGGAGTCCGCGACCGCCCCGCGGAAACCCAGGAGGCAAGGTCTCGATGACGGCGTCGATCGTCTTGAGAGCGCGAAGCGACGAGATCGTCGAGGATCGCTTGAACGAGCGAATTCGCGACGCCCGAATCCCCCGCAGTTTGCATAAAATGGCACGGCATGATCTCGGCAATGGCGTAATGCCGGTTTGTGCCAACCGACATCGCGAGCTTGAATTTGTTCCGCCGGATCTCACGAAGCGCCCCGAAGGAGTGGAAACGTCAGTGGATGGCTTCACGTTTGCCATAAGATCGGCGCGAGTCTGTTCCGCCCCCTGTGATCGCAAACAGAACTTGCGGTTCAACATCCGATTAGTGAATATGGCGAAAATAGCTATTTTGGGCGCTTGATTCCTTTGAAAACGATGTCCGCCAAGGACGCCAAAAATGGCTTCGGATTGCTAATCGACACTGCGCGCGCAGAGCCGGTCACAATCGAGAAGCACGGGCGGGCCGTCGTCGTCGTGATGAGCGTCGAGGAGTACGGTCGACTGCTGTCGAAGCCGACAAGGGATGAATCCGGCCGCAAGCGAAGAACAACATGAAAGACTACGGAAAAATGGTATTGGCGAAACACGGCGACGACGAAAAAACACCGACAACATCCACTTGGCTAAGGGTGCACCAGCTAGGAAATTCCATAGCTTCTGACTCGGGCCGAAGGCCCATAGCAAGATAGGACGGCGTAGCCGACCTCGATTAATCAAAGTCACGAAACCCACTCTTTAAAGTCGAAACCGTATGAATCAAAAAGCACAAACATCCGCACGAGTTCAAAACCTCGGCTCGTTCGTCTGGTCGATTGCAGAAATCTTGCGTGGTGATTTCAAGCAATCCGAATATGGCAAGGTAATCCTGCCTTTCGTTGTGATGAGGCGGCTAGATTGCATCCTTGAGGCGACCAAGCCGGCTGTTCTTGAGGCCGAGAAAAGTCTGCCCGAGGGCATCGACGATGAAACCCGCGACATGATCTTGTTCGGGGCCGCCGGCCATAACATCCGTGTTTACAACACAAGCCGCTTCACCTTCACGACCCTGAAGGGCCAAGACCCCGGCCAGCTCCATGACAATCTGATCGACTACATCACCAGGTTTTCGCCTAACGTCCGCGACATCTTTCTCGACAAATTTCGCTTCACCGAAGCTCTCAAGCGACTGAAGGACGGGGGCATCCTTTGGCAGGTATTCGAGCGCTTCTGCTCCATCGACCTGCACCCGAACCAGGTCTCCAATATTGAGATGGGCTACTTGTTCGAGGATTTGATCCGCCGTTTCTCGGAAATCTCGAACGAAACCGCCGGGGAGCATTTCACCCCGCGCGAGGTCATCCGGCTAATTGTCGAGCTATTACTCGCCAACGACCAAGCGGCGCTGACCGGCACCGGCATTATCCGCACCGTCTATGACCCTGCCTGCGGCACGGGCGGCATGTTGGCGCTCACCGAAGAAGCGATGACGGCACTCAACCCGAAAATCCGCGTCGAGTTGTTCGGCCAGGAGCTGAACGGCGAATCCTTCGGCATCTGCAAATCCGACATGCTGGTGACCGGACACAACCCGGAGCAGATCGCCTTCGGCAACACGCTGACCGACGACGCCCACCCCGGCAAGACATTTCACTACATGCTTTCCAATCCGCCTTACGGCGTGGACTGGAAAAAGTACCAGGACCCGATCCGCGCGGAGCACGAGACCAAAGGTTTCGATGGCCGCTTCGGCCCCGGCTTGCCGCGTATCTCCGACGGCCAGTTGCTGTTCCTGCTGCACATGATCTCGAAAATGCGTGATGACGAGCAGGGCAGCCGCATTGGTATTGTCATGAACGGGTCGCCGCTTTTCACCGGCGGAGCGAGCTCTGGCGAAAGCGAAATTCGCCGATGGATGCTCGAAAAAGACTGGGTTGAAGCCATCGTCGCCCTTCCGACCGACCTGTTCTACAACACCGGCATCTCGACCTATGTCTGGCTCCTGAATAATCGAAAACCCAAGGCGCGGCGCGGCAAAATGCAGCTGATTGACGCCAGCTCAGAGCGGTTTTGGAGTTCCATGCGCAAAAGCCTGGGCAGCAAGCGCCGGGAGATCCCGGAGGCCGCCCGCCATGAGATCGTGCACATTTATGCTGATCTGCTGAATGGTGACGGTCCCTACGGTGAATTCTCAAAAATCTTCGATCGGGAGGATTTCGGATACCGCGAAATCCGCGTCGAACGGCCTTTGCGCGTGTCCTTTCAGGTGACCTCGGAGCGATTGGAAGCATTAAAAGCGGAGAAGCCGTTCCTGAAGCTCGACGCGTCCGAGCAGCAAGATCTTATCGCCTGTCTCGAAACTCGCCTGCCGACGACCGCTTTCAAGAACCGTGACGTGTTCGAGAAGGTGGTTAGCAAGGCCCTAAAAGGAGCCAGCATCAAAATCGGCCCACCGGTCAAGAAAACCATCCTCTCAGTTTTCTCGGAGCGCGACGAGGCAGCCGATATTTGTCTCGGCGGCGACGGCAGGCCAGAGCCAGACACAGAGCTGCGCGACTTCGAGCTTGTGCCGTTGAAGGAGGAATGGCGCGACTACGTTGCCCGGGAGGTCACGCCCTTTGTGCCCGATGCCTGGGTGGATCAGACCTATCGTGATGACCGCGACGGCGAGATTGGACGCGTAGGGTATGAGATCAACTTCAACCGGTATTTCTACAAGGCTCAATTAGCGTTAGATTGAGGTGGCCTGTTTGTGCTACGATTTATTATGGATTGACAGGGGATAGCGATGGATCAGGGGATGTTTCGAGCGTGGCTGGCGGAGATCGACGGTCTGACGGCAAAGCAGCGCCAGGAGCTCGAGGCGGTGCTGGCCGGCCGGCAGCCCAGAGCGGCGGTGGCGGCGGCGATCGAGGAGCGCTTGGGCGAGGCGCGGCGCTGTCCGCACTGCGGCGGGGCGTCGGTGGGCGGGGGCCGAACCGACGGCCTGCGCCGTTTCCGCTGCAAGGATTGCCGCAGAAGCTTCAATGCGCTGACCGGGACGCCGCTGGCCCGATTGCGCAAGAAGGAACGCTGGCTTGATTTTGGTCAGTCGTTGAGCGAGGGCGAGACGGTGGCCGCCTCGGCCGAGCGGTGCGGGGTGGCGGTGAGCACGGCGTTCCGCTGGCGACATCGCTTCCTGCGCGCCGCCAAGAACCCCACGCGCCTGTTGAGCGGCATCGTCGAAGTCGACGAAACCTATATATTATCAAGCTGTAAGGGCGAGCGTCGCCTCGGTCGCAAGGCTCGCAGGCGGGGCGGAAAAGCAGCCAAGCGCGGCCTTTCGGACGAACAGACGCCGATCCTGGTGGCCGCCGACCGGAGCGGCGCCACCATCAGCGCCGTCCTCTCGGCCGTGACCGCCCAGACCATCAAGCCGGTGCTCGCGCCCATTCTGGGTAAGGACACCTTGCTCGTCACCGACGGCAATAACGTCTACCCGCCTTGCGCCGCCGCCCTCGGCGTCAGCCATGAAGCGCTCAACCAGTCGAAAGGTGAACGCGTCCGCGGCGAATTACACATCCAGACCGTCAACAGTCGCCATCAGAGCCTCAAAACCTTCCTGCGCCCCCGTCGCGGCATTGCCACAAAATACCTCGACAGCTACCTCAGGTGGTTCCACCTCGCCGGCCTCAAGCACAATCCCACGCCCCGAGCATGCCTCAATGCCGCCATCGGCGGAGGAGCCCAAATGATGATATCAATCTAACGCGAATTGAGCTTTCTACAAATACGTTTCGCCACGCCCACTGGCGGAGATCGATGCAGAGCTGAAGCAGCTCGAGGCCGAGATCGCCGGGCTGTTGCAAGAGGTGGCGGCGTAATGGAAAGGCCAGACTGGAGCCGCTTCGATGTCATGGCATTGAAACGCGTCGCGTTCATCCAATCGAGCAATGTCGATAAGATCGTGGATGCCGAAGAGCTACCAATCCAGCTCTGTAACTACGTGGATGTCTACTACAACGACAGGATAACGGATAAGCTCGCGTTTTCTTCAGGTTCCGCAACACCACGTGAGATTGAGAAATTCAGACTTCGTCCTTGCGATGTTGTTATCACCAAAGATTTGGAGACCCCCGGCGATATTGCGATCCCTGCGCTCGTTGATGAAAGCGCCGCTGGCGTCGTATGCGGCTATCATCTTGCCATTCTAAGGACCCACGCGGCCATCATGCGCGGCGACTTCCTTTTCTGGTGTCTACAATCACGCCCAGTGAAGGAAGCGTTCTCGACGCGAGCACAGGGCATCACCCGTTTCGGTCTGACGCTTGACGGAATTGGCACCGTTCCCGTTCCGATGCCCAACCTCAAAACGCAAAAAGCGATTGTCGATTTCCTCGACCATGAGACCGCCCGCATAGATCAGCTGATCGAGAAGCGAGAAGCGTTTCTTTCCCTGATCGACGAAAAGAAGGCCTTGCTCGCAGTGAAGGCTGTAGATGGCTCAATCCTCGAAGGGGTTGCGAAGGGCTTCGAAGGTTGGTTCGGCGCACTACCAGAATCGTGGCAAGTAAAGAGAGCGAAGTTCCTGTTCCGCGAGCGCCGGGATCGAAGCGAATTAGGCAAAGAAGAACTTCTAACGGTTTCACATATCACCGGCGTGACAAGGCGGTCCGACAAGGACGTAAACATGTTTCTTGCTGAGAGCATGGAAGGATACAAGCTCGTTTCCGAAGGCGATATCGTTATCAACACGATGTGGGCATGGATGGGAGCCATGGGCGTTAGCTCTGTAAAAGGCCTTATCAGTCCGTCCTACGGCGTCTATGCACCCACATGTGACGCTTTTGAAGTAGATTATCTTGATCTGTTGTTGCGCTCACGACCATTTGTCGCCGAGGCAACCCGAAGGTCCAAGGGCATCCATTCTTCAAGGCTACGGCTCTACCCCGATGCCTTCCTAGCCCGCATTATGCGTCGCGGGTCGGCGGGAGTAGCCTAAGCGACTGATTTTGCGTAGAATCCGGTTGTCGACGCCGATTTGCGCGATTTCAGGTGAGCCACACCCGCCATGAACGATTCTATGCTGCCGCTGCCTGGTCTGTCATCGGTTTCGGGCAAAGCCGTTGTGGCCAAATTCGATGGAGGGTTGCTTTCGTCGGACGGCGGCATTTTGGCGTTGCGCGAAGTCGAACAGCGGCTTCGGGTCGCGGATCGGCTGGCCGCGTGTGTGGTCGATCCTCGGGCGCCCGATCAGATCACCCACAGCTTGGCGGACATCATCCGGTTTCGGCTGTTGATGATCGGCGCCGGCTACGAGGACGGGATCGACGCCAATTCCCTGCGCAGCGACCCGATATTCAAGATGGCGCTCGATCTGACGCCGTCGGATCGGGAGTTGTGCTCGCAATCGACGATCTCGCGATTGGAGAACCTGCCGGACGCTCGCGCGCTGTTGCGAATGGGCCGTGCGATGGTCGACCTCTATTGCGAGTTGTTTGCCAAGGTTCCCAAACGGATCACGCTCGATATCGACGACACGTTCGACGCGGTGCACGGCGGCCAGCAATTGCGGCTGTTCAACGCGCATTACGACGAATACGGCTTTCAGCCGATTGTCGTGTTCGACGGCGAGGGCCGCTTCGTCACGGCCGTGCTTCGTCCCGCCAAACGGCCGAGCGGCGCCGAGATCAAGCCCTTCTTGCGCCGGCTGCTGCGCGCGATCCGCGCTCACTGGCCCCACACCGAGATTCTCCTGCGCGCCGACAGCCATTATTGCGGCCCCGAGGTTCTCGATTGGTGTCGCGCCAACGGCATCGACTACATCCTCGGCGTCGCGCCGACCACGACGTTGCGTCGTCATGTCGAGGCTCTCGAAGCCAGCACGAAGGCGCGGTTCGAGGAGGACGGCAAGCTCCGCCGCTTCAAGGAGTTCTACGATGGCGCACAGAGCTGGAGCCGCGTCGAGCGGATCATCGCGCGCGTCGAAGTCGGCGAGGACGGACCCGACACGCGCTTCGTCGTGACCAATCTGCAAAAGCGCAACGCCCGCGCGCTGTACGAAGACCTCTACTGCCGACGCGGCCAAGCCGAAAACCACATCAAATCCTGGAAGACGCATCTGGCGGCGGACCGCACGTCCTGCACGAAGGCGACGGCCAATCAGTTCCGTCTCTTCCTCCACGCCGGCGCTTATTGGCTGATGTGGGGGCTTCGCGTCTCGATGCCGAAGCGCTCGATGTGGCGCGTCGCCCAGTTCGACACCTTGCGCCTGCGCCTCATCAAGATCGCCGCCCGCGTCGTCGAAATGAAAACGATGATCCGCGTGCACTTGCCGACCTCGTGCCCGGCGCAGGATATTCTGCGCCTCGCTTTGGAACGCATACCGCGTCTCGTCACCTGAGCGACGGGGCGCGAGGCCCCAAAACGCAAACCCATCCCACCAACCTGCAAACCCCCCTCCAACCAAAACTCAGGCTCAAAGCCCGAGCCGAACCAACACGTCCAAACTCGACCAAAATCAACCAAATGCCACGAAAGACCCGGAAGAACGGTCAGCGCGGTGCATAATGCGGGCTAGATATCCTGTTGCCCCTTCCTTCAAGAGAAGTACAGCGGGCCATTTTGATCTCACTAAAGGCAGCGACAGAACGGGAAGAGCAGCTGGCTACCTTGAGCCGCTTATCGCTCGACCGACTGCGCGAGTTCCGCGCCGCCCTCATCACCGCCGTCGTCACCGGTCAAATCGACGTGACGACCTGGGGTAAGCGTGGTGAAACTGAGCGCCATCTCGATCGGGTCGAGGAGAAGATTTTAGTCAGAGGGGGGCTTGCATGAAGCGTCTCTGGCTAGTCCGTCTTGGTAGACATGGAGAACAGGAGGCGCACGCCCTTGATAAGGGTGAGCTTGTTCTGGGTTTCGATGTTGGCGATCTCGGAGCCGCCAAGGTGAAGTGGCCCCGCGAAGCGGGACCGTTTTTGGCGGCGGTTAAGTTGGAAAGCCGTCTGCTGATTGCCCTTTATCACGCCGCCAGGTGTTCTGTCTGCTGATTCTGATCCGCCTGTGGGCATGTGGTCAACGCGCTTGCGTTGTCCACATGTCCATAGGCTGTCGGCGCCGCGCCTTCGCGCCAGACGGCCATCGGCGCGCGATAGCCGAGCGCCTGATGAAGGCGGCGCTCGTTGTAGAAGGCGAAGTATTGGCCGATGCCCGCTTTCGCCTCGCGGCCGTCGGCATAGCCTCTCAGATAGACGTCCTCGTATTTCAGCGAGCGCCAGACGCGTTCGATGAACACGTTGTCCATCCAGCGTCCGCGTCCGTCCATCGAAATGCGCACTCCGGCCTCGATCAGCGCGCCAGTGAAGGCCGCGCCGGTGAATTGGCTGCCCTGGTCCGTGTTGAAGATCTCCGGTCTGCCGTATCGGGCCAGCGCGTCCTCGAGCGCCGCCAGACAGAAGGACGCGTCCATCGTGTTCGACAGTCGCCAGGAAAGAACTGCCCGGCTCGCCCAGTCGATGACGGCGACCAGATAGAGAAAGCCGCGGCCGATCGGGATGTAGGTGATATCGGCCGCCCAAACATGGTTCGGCCGATCGATCGTCAGATCGCGCAAGAGGTAGGGATAAATCTTGTGTCCCGGCGCGGGCTTGGTCGTTCTCGGCTTCGGCCCCAGCGCCTCGATCCCCATCACCCGCATCAGCCGTCGCACACGCTTCCGGTCGATCGGAAAACCCTCCTCGCTCAGCGTCCGCGCGATCCGCCGCGCGCCGAAGAACGGCCGCGCGGTGAACAGAGCGTCGATCCGCCGCATCGCCTCCAAATCATTGTCATTGACCGGTCGCGGCTTGCGATAGACGCCCGAGCGCGCCAAGCCCAGCATCGCACATTGCCGGCGGATCGACAGATCGCCATGCGCGCGATCGAGCTTGGCTCGGCGGTCCGGCGCGCTCATTTGCCGAACCTCTTTGCGAAAAAATCATTCTCGATCGTCAGCTCGCCGATCTTGGCGTGAAGCTTCTCGATCTGCCGCGCTTGAGCCGCCTCCGCGTCCAGCCCGACCTTCGGATCAAACACCCGCGCCGCATGGTCCAGCAGCTGCTTCTTCCAGGCGTAAATCTGGTTCGGATGAACTTGGTGACGCTGCGCCAGGTCGTTCACTGTCGCTTGTTCGCGCAACGCCTCGAGCGCAATCTTCGCCTTCAGCCCCGCGTCAATCTTCCGTCGTGTCTTCGTCATGCTCCGCTCCGTTCAAAGCCTTTCGGAGCAGACTTCTTCCAACCAAGCCAGTGGTCCTAAAATCCGGGGCCACTTCTAGGACCGTGATGCGGTGCTCAGGATCGTTGAGAAGGCTTTCCCGGATGAAAAACACAAGACGCAACTGAACTTCGCTGCGCAGCTCAACCAGTTCTGCAATACGATCCAGAAAGGTGATCTCGTTGTTGTGCCGTTGAAAACGGCAGCGAAGATCGCCATCGGCGAGATCACCGGTCCTTACACGCCGACCGCCGACGGTCATCCTCTGCGACCGGTCCGTTGGTTGAAGCCAGACATTTCCCGCGAGATTTTCCGACAAGACCTGCTCTATAGCTTTGGCGCGTTCATGACCGTTTGCGAGATAAGTCGCAACGATGCGCTCCAACGTGTCGAAGCGATCCTCAAGACAGGACGAGACCCGGGCTACGAGAGCGGGGTCGCCGTTCCTCCGCGAGCCCCTGCATCTCCCGACGTACTGACAGCCGAGGATGCCGAAGTTGATCTTGATGAGATCGCGAGAGATCAGATCGAGCGGCGCGTCGCCAGTGCGTTCACGGGTCACGACTTTACGCGCCTGGTGGCGGAAATCCTGAAAGCGCAGGGATACCTCGTGAATGTTTCGCCGCCCGGTCCGGACCAAGGAATTGATATTGTCGCCGGTCGTGGCGGGCTTGGCTTTGAAGGCCCCCGGCTCGTTGTTCAGGTCAAGTCGGGCAACACCGTTGCCGATCAACCGACCCTTCAGGCGCTGATCGGCAATGTTCAGGACACACAAGCGGATCAGGGTTTGCTCGTGTGCTGGGGCGGGTTCAAGAAGCCTGTCGAGCAACGACGCAACGAGCTATTCTTCCGCATCCGTCTTTGGGGAAGGGCGGAGATTCTTGATGCCCTCTTCGAGGTATATGATCGGTTGCCCGAGGAATTTCGCGCGGAACTGCCGTTGCGCCGGACCTGGATGCTCGTTCCCGACGATGAGGAGGCGAGCGCTTGACGGTTCATACAGCACAGAACGTCCACAGGGAGATCGTGCTCGAACAGCACCTCGTTGGCCAGCTCATTCAGGGTCAGGGCTATGTCGAGCGCAGCCCGGAGGATTATGACCGGCAGCTTGCTCTCGATAAGGCGCTCTTGCTTCGTTTTGTTCGCGAGACGCAGGCCGACGAATGGCGAAAACTGGAGGCGCAATATGCGGCCTCGGCCGAAGCCGAATTCTTCAAACAGCTCGATAAAGCCCTGAAGGCGCGCGGCACACTCGACGTGCTGCGTCAGGGCCTAAAGCTGATCCCCAACATCCATTTCCGATTCTGCTTCTTCAAGCCTGCCTCTAGCCTCAATCCCGAGCTGGTGCGGATGTATGAAGCCAATATCCTGAGTGTCATTCACCAGGTCCGCTATAGCCAGAAGAGCGAGAACGCGCTCGACGTCGTGCTGTTCGTTAACGGCATCCCCGTTGCGACGCTTGAGATCGAAGAATCTTCTTACTGGCTCGACCTTCAGGCACGCAGAGAAGCAATATCGGCATGACCGGTCGCCGGGGGGTGAACCTATCCTGACCTTCCGGCGCGGGGCGCTCGTGCATTTCGCGCTCGATGAAGACAACGTGTCGATGACGACGCGTCTTCAAAATGGCAAGACCCGATTCCTACCATTCAACCGTGGCCATAACGGCGGGGCCGGCAATCCCGACGTGCAGGATGAGTTCCGCGTGGCCTATCTCTATAAGGATTTGCCGGAAGGCAGGGCCGTATTTGGCCGGGAGAAGTGGCTTTCCGTCATTGGCCGCTTCGTGCATCTGGAGAAGGACGAGGGCAAGGAGGCGCTAATCTTCCCGCGCTTTCATCAGCTCGACGCTGTGACAAGGATGATGGATCACGCCCGCACCTTCGGGCCGGGCAACAATTATCTGATCCAACATTCCGCCGGCTCCGGCAAATCGAACACTATTGGCTGGACGGCGCATCAGGCGATCAATCTGCATGACGCGAAGGACCGGCCGATCTTCGATACGGCGATCATCGTCACCGACCGCATCGTCCTCGACCGCCAGCTTCAGAACACCGTTTCGCAATTTGAGCAGACCAAGGGCGTGGTCAAGAAGATCGACGGCACTTCACGCCAGCTCAAAGAGGCGATTCAGAGCGGCGCGCGCATCATTATCACCACCATTCAGAAATTCGGCACGGACCATCTGAAGGAAGTATCCGGCCAGGCGGGCCGCAAATTCGCGATCCTGATCGACGAGGCGCACGGCAGCCAGTCTGGCAAGAGCGCTCAAGCGCTGACCGACACGCTGACCCGTGAGGCGACATCAAGCGAAGACGTGGAAGACCTCATCGCCGAGTATCAGAAAGGCAGAGGGCCACAGCCCAATATCAGCGCCTTCGCCTTCACCGCGACGCCGCGTAACGTGACTCTGGAACGCTTCGGTATACGTGGGCCGGACGCTCTGCCACATCCCTTCCATCTCTATTCCATGCGCCAGGCAATCGAGGAGGGTTTCATCCTCGACGTGCTGCAAAACTACATGACTTATAAGGCCTATTACGAGCTTGAAAAGGCTGTCGAAGACGACCCCATCCTCAAGACCAAGAAGGCGCAACGCAAGGTCGCCCGCTTTGCCCACATGCACCCGACGGCGATCAGCCAAAAGGTCGAGGTGATCGTCGAGCACTTCCGACGCCATGTCATGGCCGAGATAGCCGGCCAGGCCAAGGCTATGGTCGTCACATCCAGCCGTGAAGCGGCCCTCAAATACTATAGCTCAATTCGCGTTAGATTGATATCATCATTTGGGCTCCTCCGCCGATGGCGGCATTGAGGCATGCTCGGGGCGTGGGATTGTGCTTGAGGCCGGCGAGGTGGAACCACCTGAGGTAGCTGTCGAGGTATTTTGTGGCAATGCCGCGACGGGGGCGCAGGAAGGTTTTGAGGCTCTCATGGCGACTGTTGACGGTCTGGATGTGTAATTCGCCGCGGACGCGTTCACCTTTCGACTGGTTGAGCGCTTCATGGCTGACGCCGAGGGCGGCGGCGCAAGGCGGGTAGACGTTATTGCCGTCGGTGACAGCAAGGTGTCCTTACCCAGAATGGGCGCGAGCACCGGCTTGATGGTCTGGGCGGTCACGGCCGAGAGGACGGCGCTGATGGTGGCGCCGCTCCGGTCGGCGGCCACCAGGATCGGCGTCTGTTCGTCCGAAAGGCCGCGCTTGGCTGCTTTTCCGCCCCGCCTGCGAGCCTTGCGACCGAGGCGACGCTCGCCCTTACAGCTTGATAATATATAGGTTTCGTCGACTTCGACAATGCCGCTCAACAGGCGCGTGGGGTTCTTGGCGGCGCGCAGGAAGCGATGTCGCCAGCGGAACGCCGTGCTCACCGCCACCCCGCACCGCTCGGCCGAGGCGGCCACCGTCTCGCCCTCGCTCACCGACTGACCAAAATCAAGCCAGCGTTCCTTCTTGCGCAATCGGGCCAGCGGCGTTCCGGTTCAGCGCATTGAAGCTTCTGCGGCAATCCTTGCAGCGGAAACGGCGCAGGCCGTCGGTTCGGCCCCCGCCCACCGACGCCCCGCCGCAGTGCGGACAGCGCCGCGCCTCGCCCAAGCGCTCCTCGATCGCCGCCGCCACCGCCGCTCTGGGCTGCCGGCCGGCCAGCACCGCCTCGAGCTCCTGGCGCTGCTTTGCCGTCAGACCGTCGATCTCCGCCAGCCACGCTCGAAACATCCCCTGATCCATCGCTATCCCCTGTCAATCCATAATAAATCGTAGCACAAACAGGCCACCTCAATCTAACGCTAATTGAGCCAATACTATTTAGGAATGCGAGACTATATCGCCAAACAGGGCTACGCCGACATCAAGGCGCTGGTGGCCTTTTCCGGCGAGCTTCAAGTGGACGGCCACACTTGGACCGAGGCAGCCGTCAATGGGTTTTCCGAGACGGAATTGCCGCGTCGCTTCGACGGCGACGAATACCGACTGCTTATCGTAGCCGAGAAGTATCAGACAGGCTTCGACCAGCCAAAACTCTGCGCCATGTATGTGGATCGCAAGCTCGCCGGGCTTCAAGCCGTGCAGACGCTCTCCCGCCTCAACCGCACGGCTCCCGGTAAGGAGCGGACCTATATCCTCGATTTTCAAAAGGCTCAATTAGCGTTAGATTGAGGTGGCCTGTTTGTGCTACGATTTATTATGGATTGACAGGGGATAGCGATGGATCAGGGGATGTTTCGAGCGTGGCTGGCGGAGATCGACGGTCTGACGGCAAAGCAGCGCCAGGAGCTCGAGGCGGTGCTGGCCGGCCGGCAGCCCAGAGCGGCGGTGGCGGCGGCGATCGAGGAGCGCTTGGGCGAGGCGCGGCGCTGTCCGCACTGCGGCGGGGCGTCGGTGGGCGGGGGCCGAACCGACGGCCTGCGCCGTTTCCGCTGCAAGGATTGCCGCAGAAGCTTCAATGCGCTGACCGGAACGCCGCTGGCCCGATTGCGCAAGAAGGAACGCTGGCTTGATTTTGGTTAGTCGTTGAGCGAGGGCGAGACGGTGGCCGCCTCGGCCGAGCGGTGCGGGGTGGCGGTGAGCACGGCGTTCCGCTGGCGACATCGCTTCCTGCGCGCCGCCAAGAACCCCACGCGCCTGTTGAGCGGCATCGTCGAAGTCGACGAAACCTATATATTATCAAGCTGTAAGGGCGAGCGTCGCCTCGGTCGCAAGGCTCGCAGGCGGGGCGGAAAAGCAGCCAAGCGCGGCCTTTCGGACGAACAGACGCCGATCCTGGTGGCCGCCGACCGGAGCGGCGCCACCATCAGCGCCGTCCTCTCGGCCGTGACCGCCCAGACCATCAAGCCGGTGCTCGCGCCCATTCTGGGTAAGGACACCTTGCTCGTCACCGACGGCAATAACGTCTACCCGCCTTGCGCCGCCGCCCTCGGCGTCAGCCATGAAGCGCTCAACCAGTCGAAAGGTGAACGCGTCCGCGGCGAATTACACATCCAGACCGTCAACAGTCGCCATGAGAGCCTCAAAACCTTCCTGCGCCCCCGTCGCGGCATTGCCACAAAATACCTCGACAGCTACCTCAGGTGGTTCCACCTCGCCGGCCTCAAGCACAATCCCACGCCCCGAGCATGCCTCAATGCCGCCATCGGCGGAGGAGCCCAAATGATGATATCAATCTAACGCGAATTGAGCTTTTCAAAATGAGATTTAGGACATTCAGCTCGCTTTCAAGCCGTTCTACGAAGCCGCCGCGCTCGAAGAGACCTCTGACCCGAACCAGATTTATGAACTGGAAGCCAAGCTCAAGACCTTCGGCATCCTGGACGCCAGTGAGATCGAGCGCTTTGCCGCAATTTTCTACAAGGGACCGCTCGACCCCTCCGATCGGATCAGGCTCGAAGGCCTGGTGCGCCACGCAGTGCAGCGCTTCGAGCTGGAGGACGACGAAGGCCGCCAGGAAGAGTTTCGCCAGCTGCTCAAAAGCTACATGCGTTTTTATAGCTTCGTCGCCCAGGTGGTGAGCCTTGGCGATACTGGCCTGGAGAAGCTCTATTCCTATGCCGCATGGCTGATCCGGCTCCTTCCCAATCGGGAAGTGCCTGCGGACATTGAGATCACCGAAGACATGATGCGACTGCACGCCTTTAAGATCGAACAGAAGGAGGCAGGAAGCGCCTCACTCACGCCGGGCGACACCCTGCCACTCTCCCCAATCAAGGAGTTCGCCGCGAAGCCCTACACGGCGGAAGAGGAAATCTCACTTTCGGAGATTATTAAGGCGTTTAACGAACGCCACGGCACAAAGTTTACCAAGGAGGACTTCCTTCGCTTCGAGCAGGTGAACCACGAGATCATGGACGAGGACATGGTCGAGATGCTGCGCAACAATCCTCCGGACGTTGTGTTCTCCGCCTTCAGCCAGGCATTCTTCAAAGGCGCAATCCGCATGTTTCAGCGCGACAGCGAGATGAAGAACATCGTCCTTGCCGACGCTACCGCCCGCGACCAGGCCATCCGGCATTTCTTCGGACGGGCGCTCAGGGAGGCGAGGGAGCAGACATGACCCTTGCGCTCCCAAATTCCCTTATTGATGCTGTCAAGGATCAGCGGGCCGTGCTCTTTCTCGGAGCAGGGGCGAGCAAAGGCGCTAAGCACCCCAAAAACGAATCTTTGCCCCTTGGCGATCGGTTGCGCGACCTAATAAGCGACAAATTTTTAGGAGGAGCCCTGAAAGAAAAATCGCTCACTTTCATTGCTGCGATGGCAGCAAATGAGATTGGGCTAACACACCTACAGAAATATATCTTCGACTTGTTTGATCCGTTTCAGCCAGCAGACTTTCACAAGCTGATGCCTCAATTTAGCCCGCATTATGCGTCGCGGGTCGGCGGGAGTAGCCTAAGCGACTGATTTTGCGTAAATCCGGTTGTCGACGCCGATTCGCGCGATTTCAGGTGAGCCACACCCGCCATGAACGATTCTATGCTGCCGCTGCCTGGTCTGTCATCGGTTTCGGGCAAAGCCGTTGTGGCCAAATTCGATGGAGGGTTGCTTTCGTCGGACGGCGGCATTTTGGCGTTGCGCGAAGTCGAACAGCGGCTTCGGGTCGCGGATCGGCTGGCCGCGTGTGTGGTCGATCCTCGGGCGCCCGATCAGATCACCCACAGCTTGGCGGACATCATCCGGTTTCGGCTGTTGATGATCGGCGCCGGCTACGAGGACGGGATCGACGCCAATTCCCTGCGCAGCGACCCGATATTCAAGATGGCGCTCGATCTGACGCCGTCGGATCGGGAGTTGTGCTCGCAATCGACGATCTCGCGATTGGAGAACCTGCCGGACGCTCGCGCGCTGTTGCGAATGGGCCGTGCGATGGTCGACCTCTATTGCAAGTCGTTTGCCAAGGTTCCCAAACGGATCACGCTCGATATCGACGACACGTTCGACGCGGTGCACGGCGGCCAGCAATTGCGGCTGTTCAACGCGCATTACGACGAATACGGCTTTCAGCCGATTGTCGTGTTCGACGGCGAGGGCCGCTTCGTCACGGCCGTGCTTCGTCCCGCCAAACGGCCGAGCGGCGCCGAGATAAAGCCCTTCTTGCGCCGGCTGCTGCGCGCGATCCGCGCTCACTGGCCCCACACCGAGATTCTCCTGCGCGCCGACAGCCATTATTGCGGCCCCGAGGTTCTCGATTGGTGTCGCGCCAACGGCATCGACTACATCCTCGGCGTCGCGCCGACCACGACGTTGCGTCGTCATGTCGAGGCTCTCGAAGCCAGCACGAAGGCGCGGTTCGAGGTAGGACGGCAAGCTCCGCCGCTTCAAGGAGTTCTACGATGGCGCACAGAGCTGGAGCCGCGTCGAGCGGATCATCGCGCGCGTCGAAGTCGGCGAGGACGGACCCGACACGCGCTTCGTCGTGACCAATCTGCAAAAGCGCAACGCCCGCGCGCTGTACGAAGACCTCTACTGCCGACGCGGCCAAGCCGAAAACCACATCAAATCCTGGAAGACGCATCTGGCGGCGGACCGCACGTCCTGAACGAAGGCGACGGCCAATCAGTTCCGTCTCTTCCTCCACGCCGGCGCTTATTGGCTGATGTGGGGGCTTCGCGTCTCGATGCCGAAGCGCTCGATGTGGCGCGTCGCCCAGTTCGACACCTTGCGCCTGCGCCTCATCAAGATCGCCGCCCGCGTCGTCGAAATGAAAACGATGATCCGCGTGCACTTGCCGACCTCGTGCCCGGCGCAGGATATTCTGCGCCTCGCTTTGGAACGCATACCGCGTCTCGTCACCTGAGCGACGGGGCGCGAGGCCCCAAAACGCAAACCCATCCCACCAACCTGCAAACCCCCCTCCAACCAAAACTCAGGCTCAAAGCCCGAGCCGAACCAACACGTCCAAACTCGACCAAAATCAACCAAATGCCACGCAAAAACCCGGAAGAACGGTCAGCGCGGTGCATAATGCGGGTTAGATGGCGGGCCATCGCGACAACGAATTTTGATCTCATTATCGAACGAGCTTACGAGGAGGAAAAGCCCTCAGCATTGCAAACACTTGTGAAAACAGTCAAGGACGGAGACTTATTCGATACGCGCCTTAACGCCGTCAGCAATCCTGTCGGACTCTACAAATTACACGGCTGTATTGATCACTACCAAGATGTCTCCATCCCACTGAAGGCTTATCCCGTTGACTCAGGTTGATCTAGATGTAGTGTTTCGTGAACGACGGGCGTGCGGGGTTTTACGCCCTCGATGATATCCCGGTAGGTCTCCGGCCTGCGATGCGCGGTGAGGCCCAGAATCGTTTCGAACGAAACATGCCGGTGAAAGCGTCGATTGTAGCGGAAGACAAATTCGTTGAGATAGGCGTCGATATGTTTGCGGCGCAGGCCATGATACGTCCCCAACGCCCAACGCTTCATCAACGCGAAGGCCCGATGGCTCCACGGCAGGACGATATGCGCCGCCATCTTGCCGACCACGCGCGCATCGTGGCGATAATCGCCTGACAGTCCCGGATAGGAGGCGTGGCCGTCGGTGAGCAACGTCGCCCCTAGCTTCACGTTGGCGCGCACGAAGGCCTCGATCGACTTGGCGGAATTGTCGGCGATCACCGCGAGGCGCAGCCGACCGGAGCGCGTATCGAGGTATTTCTCGCCTTTTCGTCTCGGCTTGGCCTTGCCTACTCCCCGATCGATCACCTCGACCGCGCCGGCGATGAGGATCTTCCCGGCGGCTCCGGGCTCGAAAAAGGTGTCGCCGACGCGAAAGGGAATTTCAGTCTGATCCACTTCAACGACGCCTTCGAGAAGGTCGCGGTCGGGATCGATCATCGAGCGCCGCAGCTTCTGCGACAGAAGCCAAGCCGTCTTGTAGGTGACGCCGAGTTGGTCTTCCAATTGTCGTGCCGACATGCCGTTGGAATGCGTCGCCATCACATGCGCCGCGCAGAACCACGTCGTCAGCGGCAATTTCGACCGATGCATCGCCGTGCCGGCGGTGAGAGAGGTCTGGCGACCGCAATCGAGGCATTCGAAAAGCCGCGGGCGGCTCTTCAAAGCCACGGCCCGCCCCTTGCCGCACCCAGGACAAACAAACCCGTCCGGCCAGCGTCGAGTGTATAGAAATGCCGCGCAACTCGCCTCGTCGGGAAACTCCTTCTGAAACTCCCCTAGCGTTCGCCCGCGCGCCATTCAGCCCTGCTTCTCCCGCGACCGCGCGCCCTCAAGCACGCCGCCGCTCAGATACTACATCTAGCTGGACCTGAGTCAAAGGGATAAGCCTTGTTTGCTGAGTTTTTTGGAAAGACATCGAGCGCTTGGACTCCTCGAGAGGATGCGACCGGATGAACGTGTCAAGGCTTTTACCGAGCGTGCCGAGAAACAGTTACTTGTAGCCTTGCACGAGACCACTCTAGGGATACCGTTTGAAAAAATTGTGCTGGACGAATTCAATCGAATAGAACCGATTGAGGCTCGACGATTGTACCTTCAGATTTGCGCTTTGCATCAATTTGGCGCGCGTGTGAGAGCAGGTTTGATCTCCAGAGTCTCCGGTGTGAGTTTTAAAGAATTCGGAAAGCGACTTATAAAGCCATTGGAAAATGTTGTTCTTGTAGACGAAGACAAGCACACCGGTGACGTATTTTACTCAAGTCGGCACCGGCATGTTGCTGAATTAGTGTTTAATCAGGCACTGCCCTCAGACGATGAGAAGTATGATGTTCTTGCAGAGTTAATGACGGCTATCAATATCGACTATTCGACAGACAGGGAGACTTACGGTCGGATTATTAAAGGGCGTTCTGTCGCGGAGACGTTCGCATCCGTAGAATTGGGTCGCCTTTTATATGATCGGGCGGAGGAGATCGCGCGGAACGACGCGTTTGTATATCATCAAAGGGCGGTGTTCGAGATGCACCACCCCGGCGGGTCACTTGCTCTCGCAGAACGTGCGGCGCAGGTAGCGTACGAACGCAACGAACGCAGCAAGAGTATTCAGCACACGCAAGCCGAGATTGCGAGGCGTCAGGCGTTCGAAACGAACGACCCGCTCAGAAAGCAGGCACTACGACGAGGCGCGCGGGGAAAGCTGAATAGACAGTCAGGTCGTTTAACCGAATACGATGTTTCCACCCGGGCGCGGCTAGCGATTGATGAATTGCGGGAGGCGGTCACGGACGAGGGTGAATTGGACGATCGCCGCCAGAAGGTCTTGTTAGAGGCAGCAAAAGAAGCGGAAACAACAATACAGAACGGATTACAGGCCTTTCCTCAGAACTCGGAGATTCGAGCAATTGAAGCTGATTTCCTGGAACTTATTGAACAAAATGAGCGAGCGAGACAAGCCCTAGAGCGAGCTTTTGCATTGAACCCAAGACAAGATTGGCTAGCTATTCGTTTAGCTCGAAGCTTTCTTAAAAATAATGCCCCTGACTCTGCAAATAAGGTTCTACAAAGAAGTTTGCAGGAGAACCCGTCCAGCAAAAGTGCTCATCTGCTAATGGCACGCGTGCAGCGAATGCTCGGCGCGCAGAACTCTCTCATCCTTGATCATCTGAGGAGAAGCTTCACTGCTGGTGACAATCACTTCGAAGGACAGTTCTGGTATGCGAGAGAGTTATTTATCCAAGGCCAGGTAGACCAGGCCGCGGAGATGTTTGCAAAAATTCATGAACATGCACCGGGCCGTTTCAGAACTGAGGCGGCGGCGGTACTAAAGGGTGCATCCGGGCCTATTGTGTTGAGGGGCTGTATTGAACGCAAGGAGGCGGGGTACGGGTTTGTGCGGTTCCCCGAGTTCAAGAATGCTGTGTTCGCGTCGCGTGCCGAGAGTGATCCCGACGAGTGGGATAAACTTCGCACGGGAGCAAACGTGCATGGCAATCTTGCCTTTAACAGGCGTGGCGCTCGCGCTACGAAGCTTTCCTTAAATTCATAAAGGCCTGCGTCTGTTATCCCTCGCGAGCCGAAACTTTGCCAAAAGCTCAACAGAGGTTTGAATAGAAACTATGGCCAGTTTGGCGTCACGGCTAGTTACGGATTTCGCGAAAAGCAGAGCAAGTCCTGCGTTTAGGAAGTCTGTCGCATTGGCCAGAATCAGTCCTGCAGGATGATTGCTGTTCAAGTGCCTGTCCATAAACGTTAGTCGTAAATCAGGCACGCTTGCATCTCCTCCTCAAATCGTAATCCGCTCGACCTCATCGAGCGTGATCTCATCGCACGTCCATTTAACGCTGAGGATCACTTCACAACGCGTAAGAAATCGCCGCTCCCTTTCGGTCCTCTGGCGGACGTTGCCCCGCCCGACAGGCTCATGATCATTAGGCCGAATACCAGTTTGTCGAGTTCGTCGACGTCAATCTGAAGCTGGTCAGCAACCGCCGTCTTGCTGACGCCTTCGTCTCTCAACGCCGCGAAAACGGTTGCCAGAACATGGGACCGTTCGCGCTGAGCACCTTCCGGTTCCGCCCGGCGATAACCATTTTGCCCCATCTCAATGCAAAGCGTGCGGTAGTGCCAATCGGTGAGGAGCCCGAGCGCATGCAGGCGATACGCAAGCGCCGACACCGACACGATCCATTGCTTCTTGAGCTGAACGAGGTTGCGCAAGGTCGCCGTGCGCGGCGCGATGGCGAGCACGCTCGCGCGCGGCATCAGGAATGCCGAGGCGAAGGCGTTGGCTTGCCTTTCCGCGTCCGGAACGTGAGGCCCCGAATGGCGATGCAGAACGAGGTGTCCAAGCTCATGGGCGGCGTCAAAGCGCCCATGTTCCGCGGATTTCAACGTATTCAGAAACACGAAGGGCGTCTTGCTGTGCCAAAGCGCGAAGGCGTCGACCTCGACGGAGTTTTCCGCGAGGGAGTAGACGCGCACGCCTCTCGCTTCGAGCAGATGGACCATGTTCTTGATCGGGCGCTCGCCCAGGCCCCAATGCTGGCGCAGCACTGAGGCGGCCACTTCCGGCTCTTCATCGCGCAAATCGGGCAAGTCGGGTGCGGGCAGTTCGAACCGCGACTCCACCCAATCATTAAGCATGAAGGCGAGCGCGCCCGCGCCCAAAGCCGCATCGCGCTGCCCGGCCGTCATGCGGGACATCGAGCGGAAACTTGCCGTATCTGGCGCTGGTTCGTGGAGATCGCCGCCCGAGAAAAAGCCGACCGGGAACCTGGTCGCCTTCGCAATGCGGGCCAAGGTGTCGTCTGACGGCGGATACTCGCCTTTCTCATAGTCGCTGACGGCCTTAGCCGTGACCTCGATGAGACCGGCCAAGCGAGTCATTGTGAAGCCCCTACGCTTCCGCGCGAGGCTGAGTCTCGATGGGGTGAACATGATCTTGCCAATCACGCCTTGCGGCGGACATCGATAGTTGGGTCAGGTCCGAAGTCGGGAGTGACCGGTGCGATCTCGTCATCGAACGGCTGCGCGCCCAAAATGATGCGCTCCCGCCATCCATCGATATGGCCGTCCTCGCCGATCGAATCCGGCAGCGACAGTTCGGCGCGAATTTCTTTGCCGTCGCTATGAAACAGCAACACCCACGTCGCCCGATCCGGCTCTTTGGCCACTGCCGGCGCGAAATCTTCGAAAAGGTAGAGCTGAGCGTTCGTATGAACGGCCTCGACCGTCGACGGGCCTTTTCGACGCTTGGTCGTCGGCGTCTCCCGGCCGATGCGACCGGTATGTTCGGAACCTGAGGCGACTGCGATCGCGAACGCGCCACCGGGCTCGACCACGGTGCAGAAATTGCCCTCGTCCGACCGCGACCAGCCCAACGGTGCGAGCCCTTCGCGCAAGCCTCGTACCGTGCGCCCCCACTGATATATGCCGGGAAGAAACGGCGGATCGTTGGCCGTGCAGGCGTCACGAGCCAACAGCCCTGCCAAGATCGCTTCGCGAAGCGGCTGGCGCGTAAGAGCAAGCCGGGCCAGCGCGGCGTCGACTTCATCAGGGGTGGTGTGCAATTTCGGCTGCATTCGGGAATCCTTGGCGAGAGCGAGGGGTAACTTCCGATTTTTATACCTCAAATGATGAGGGAAAACAAGAAGTATCTTCGCCCGACCCCGGGGGCTAGGGTCCGCGCGAAGCCCGGCTAAAAGGCGGTGCGGCTGAGCGTGGCTTGATTACATTGGAGAAACAATCACATAGGAGTGCCCAGTTTCATCCTGTCGGGCGCGCCAGCAATTCAGTAAACTATCGGCTAATGGTTCGCCGTGAAATATTTCGCGGACCATTCGCGGACCCACTTGCCATTGAGCCGTCTGGCGTTTTGAGGGGCTTGCTTACCCGCGGCCAGCAGCGAGCCTGCGGTTCGTCCTCAAGGACTGCATCTGCGATCCACCCGACGAAAGAAAAAAAACCCGCTGCCGGGAGTAACCCTCGGCGCGGGGATATTGGGAGGCGAAGCGAGACGGCGTGGAGCGCCGCGATGCGGAATGGATCCTAACCAAGCCCCGTTCCGAGGCAAGCCCGCCGAGAACGGTTGTCCACAGTCCTGCGATATTCCGGTCAGTCAATGCGCAATCGACTTTCCCGATTTATCTTCGCTTGTCGGCGACCCTCTACTCGCGCCGGCGCGACGTCCGGCGCGGACTGTTAGAATGGGTTCCAGGTCGCCTGCTGGGTGAACTTCAGATAGTTGAGATTGACGCCGAGTCGCCACCCGAGACCGGTGCGGATGGGAACGACGACAACGCCCTTCGCGCCCAGCGCCGTGAAGCCGAAGCCTCCAACAAAATAGGCCGAACCGTCGATTCCGCCGAAGCGATCGTAAATCGCTCCGGCGGCGGGAAGATTATAGACCAGCATCATTGTCCGGTCGCCGTCCGCCCCGGCGTCGAAGCCGATCGACGGGCCCTGCCAATAGACCGGCGGGTTTCCGGCGTTGCGGGTGTACATCTTGCCCTCGCCGTAGCGTAGACCGCCGACGAAAGCGCCCGAGGCCTCCTGGCCGAGAATATAGGCGTTCGGCAGACCCCAACGCCGGCCCGCTTCCTGAACCGCGTCGGCCAGGCCGCGCGATATGCTGCCGAAGAACCGGTGGCCGTTGTCGACGATTTCTTCCGGAGAAAATGAGTCAGAGGCGTCCGCGCGCGCCGGCGCAGAAAACCCCAAGGCGCCGACCGCCGCCATGCCGAGCAACTTCCGGCGCGTCAAGTCCGTCATCACGACACCCTTCCGACCCGCGTCCAAGCGATAGCGACGATTACCCAACGGTTCCGCTAAGAATTGCTCAGTCGGCTAAACAGACGGTTAACGATGAGGAAGCGACGGGATTCATTTTTATAGTTGATAGAAAATTGATTTCTCAGAAGGCGAGGTCCAAATCAGTTTAGGCGCCCGCGCTGAACGGCGTCGGAGGGGCGGCCCCGCTCGCCGTGAAGGGCCTGGGCCAAGACTCCGATCCCCCGCCCGCTCGGCCGCCGCGATCAGCGTCCGGTTGATGATGTCCCTCTGCGCGTGACTGCCGCCGATGCGGAAGCTCTCGAAACGCACCGGGAGAATGGACTCGACTGCCCGTCGCCAGTCGCCCGCCGCATAGGCGAGGCAGCCGTCGATGAAGCGCCGACCGACCTCCGCCGTGACCAGCCGATTGTGACCCGAGCCATGCCGCTCATAGGCGTCGAGCGAGCGGAGAAACCGGCCGAGGTCGTCCGGATTGAGCGAGCGCGCGACGGCAAGAGCGCAATGCAGATCGTTGAAGGCGAGCACGTGATCATCGACATGGGCCATCCATGCCTCGGCCACCGGTCCCCAGCGATCGCCGACGTCTGCTCCCGCGAGTTCAAGTCGCCACAGGAGCGAGGCCGCGTCGACCCGGTCGAGCGTCATGTCATCGGCGAGTTTCCGGGCAGCGAACCGATCGTAATCGGCCAGCACGTCCTTGAAGCGACCCTGCTCGATCAGGAACAGGGCGAGATGCCAGCCGTTGTGTCCGGACATGAAGTGCGCGGCGCTCCAGTCGGGCCGGGTCTCCCTGAGAAAGGCGACGCCCTCCTCGCGGCGGCCCGCGGTCTCCATCACGTGGGCGATCGCATGCGTCGCCCAAACGTCGCGGCGATTGCGGGCGAGAGCCTCTCGGCCGGCGTCTTCGGCAGGACCGAGTTCGCCCGACTCCTCGAGCCCGAACGCATAAGCCCCGAGGAGGAAACTGGTTAGCGGATTGTCGCGGTCCCAGGCCGGGAGGACGCGCGCGACTGAGTCGCGGATCGAAAGCGACCGGCCGAGGAACAAATACGCGTCCTGAGCGAAGCGGAGCGCAAGCGCGTCGGTCGGCCAGTCCGTCAGAATGGCCTCCCAGGCGAGCGCCGCTTCCGGCGACCGGCCCTCTGCCCAGGCCCTGACGGCGGAAAGATGCATCCGTTCCCGGACAGATGCGCCGCGGACCGCGGTTTCCGCCGCAGCGAGCGCGCTCGTCACTTCCGGATGATCGCCACGAAACCCGCCGATCATGAAGAGACCGGCGATTGCAACCCCACCAAGTGTAAAGCCCGGGTCGTTCGTCAGCGCCTGCTTGAGAACGCCAACTGGATCGCCAGTCAAGCCAAAATAGTCCGCGACGGCGCGATCGAATGCTTCCGCCGATTGCGGCAAACCGGTGAGCGTCAAACCTTGCTGGTCTTTGGCCATTATCGCTGTTTCCTCCAAAACAACTGGGGTCGACTGCATTTTGGCGTCACTCTAGCAAGGTTGGGACCTCGGCGAAACCTCGGCTTTTCTGTGAGAATTGATGGGCGTCGGCGTGGCGTCCAGGCGCCGGAGGACTGGATGAGCTTCGCCGCCGTGTGCGGCTTCGCCGCCACGCTGGCGCTCTATCGTCGACCGGTGGAGTCGCCATCACGACAGGCGCGCCGAAGCCGGCGCCGACGGCTCAGTCGGCATCGCCCGCGCCGCGCCCCAAGACGGCGTGGCCCGGCGCGGACGCCTTCGACATGATGACGAACCCGGCACGCTCGAGATGCTCGACCAGACGACGCGCGACAATCTCCGCCATCATCTCTTCGGCGTTGTGCGTCCGCTTGCGGCCGTGAAACCGCAGCGCGAAGGCGAGCGCCGTGGTCAGGTCGTCGCGGGAAGCAGGCGTGAGGCTTTCGGCCCGGTCGGTCATACCGGGTACGATAGCCGCAGTTGAGAAACAAAACAAGAACGAACGCAACTTCGCCGCACTGGCCCGATAGACGAGTTCAGGCCGCGGTTAAAAAATGGCCCCACAGCTTTTCGCCGCGGAGCCCATGTGGGAGGAACGCTGTTGAATACGCCCGTCTGACAGCTTTGGATCAGAGTCCAATTGGATTTCCAGGATAAAGCCCAGGCAGAACCGACACCAGGCCGACGGTGCGGCTCCACCGGCGGAATCGCCGGAGCAGACCATCGGCGCTCTACAATCTGGACGAACTGGCGCGAGGCGCGTCTCCACCGCCCTGCGCGGGATCCGTCGCCTTGTCAGCTGGGATTTGTTCTTTCGAGATAGTAGACGAGCGCCAGGATAAAGCCGATCACGATTACGGCAGGGATCACCAACATCGCCGCCTCCTGCAATATACCGATTGCGCGCTATCGCGATGCGCGAAACATTATACGGGCTCAGGCGGCGTCGGACTATCGAGAATTGCGCAGGCGGCGACCGCCTTGCTTCCCTTCAGCCTCAGCCTCGGTTCGCCATGCCGCGGTAAACCCACGCCGGCCACGCCAGCGCGTAAGGCAACTCCTGGCCGATGCTGTCGACGAATTCAGCCGTCGTTGCGGTCGTCCATTTCGCTTTTATGGTGGGGGCGAGCGCCACGCCGACGCCGATGAGATAGACGACCACGATCAGGGCAATCAGTCCGCGCATTGCTTCGCCCACCTCAGCCGAGCCGCAACGCCCGGCGCCTCCTAAAGTTCCCGCTGCGGGTGGGATGCTGGCGGCGCCGGCCGAAGCCTACTCGCTAACGAACTCCGGCCGGCGCGCGGCGAGCGAGTCCGAGCCTCGTCAGTCCGAAGCCGCCCACGCGTTCGACCCGCCCCCTCCCACAGGTTGTAATGCGCCGCTGCCCGAAAGGCGTTGACCTCCTCGCGCAAGGCGATGCGCAGCCCCTCGACGGACTTCAATCGCAGGGGTTCGACGATCGACTTCACGCGAGTGCGCCCTTTCCGCCCCGCCTTCGAGATCGACCGGGGCTGGTGCGCTCCGGTTGCCGTCACCTGGCGGGCCGGGCTTAGCGCCCTGACCGGGCCCAATACTCCGAGCCAGCGCGAAACGGCCCGTCGTTGGCCGCCATCCTTCAGCCTGTCCGCATCGCTGCGACATCCGCCGATCGCTCCCGGCTCGTTCTGGCGGCGGCTGATGCGGCCGCTCTCGATTCTGTCCCGGCGTTGTTGCTTTTTCCGAGCGGCCGGATGATGTTTGCAATTGTTCCGGAAACTCGGGGGCGTTTCCCGTGAGCGTTGCATGGCGAGCGTCAGCAACCGTCAACGGCTTCGCGGCGCGTCTCGTGCTCGCTGTTCTCAGGAGACGCAAAATTGATGCGGCGCCTCTTCTGCAGCGAGCGGGGCTCTCCGACTACGATCCTGATGACCGTCGGCAACGGATTTCCGCGCTGAGCCAGGCACGGCTCGTCGAGTACGCCGCGCAAGCCATCGAAGACACGGCGTTCGGACTTCGCCTTGCGCAGGAGACGGACCCAAGAGAAGCAGGCCTACTCTTCTATGCCGTGTCCGCCGGCAAAGACGTTCGCGAGGCTCTCGCGCTTTTTGCCCGCTATTCCCGTATTGTGAACGACAGCGTAGCCGTGGCGATCGTTCCTCGATCAGGCGGAGCGAAAGTCGCGCTACACTATAGCGGCGTGCCGCGACACCGCTTCCGGCAGAATATCGAGTTCGGGGTTGCTATGTTCGTCAAAGCCCTGCGGGAGATCTCTGGCCGAAAAATCAACCCGAACCAGCTGCTTTTCTCGCACCCGCGGACCACTGACTTGAGGGAATTCGACCGGTTTTACAATTGCCGGGTCGAGTTTGGATCCGCAACCGACGCATTGCACTTCACCCACGATGTGCTCAACCTGCCGCTCGTCACCTCCGATCGATATCTGCTGGAAACGCTTCGACCCTATTGCGAAGAGGCTGCAAAGGTCCGCGGAGCGGCGGCAGGCTCCTTGCGCGCTTCTGTCGAAAGCGAAATCTACCGGCTTCTGCCCCATGGCCGGGCGAGTGTGGAGATGGTCGCGAGAGCGCTCGGCATTAGCGCAAGGACCCTTGCGCGCCGATTGGCGGCGGAAGGAACGAGTTTCTCCCATCTTCTCGATGATTTGCGCCGCACGCTTGCGCTTCAATACGTAACAGAGGCGAACTTCACGATGGCGCAAATCGCCTGGCTCCTGGGTTTCGAGCGGTCCGAGTTTTTCACTCATGCCTTCAGACGCTGGGCCGGCCGGATCTCCGTCGCAAGTCCGTTCCGCCTCGCAAACGGAACCCGGTGGCGCGAAAATGCAGAATTTTGGCGCCTAGAAACAGTACGCTAGTGTTTCCTCAAGGCTCAATTAGCGTTAGATTGAGGTGGCCTGTTTGTGCTACGATTTATTATGGATTGACAGGGGATAGCGATGGATCAGGGGATGTTTCGAGCGTGGCTGGCGGAGATCGACGGTCTGACGGCAAAGCAGCGCCAGGAGCTCGAGGCGGTGCTGGCCGGCCGGCAGCCCAGAGCGGCGGTGGCGGCGGCGATCGAGGAGCGCTTGGGCGAGGCGCGGCGCTGTCCGCACTGCGGCGGGGCGTCGGTGGCGGGGGCCGAACCGACGGCCTGCGCCGTTTCCGCTGCAAGGATTGCCGCAGAAGCTTCAATGCGCTGACCGGAACGCCGCTGGCCCGATTGCGCAAGAAGGAACGCTGGCTTGATTTTGGTCAGTCGTTGAGCGAGGGCGAGACGGTGGCCGCCTCGGCCGAGCGGTGCGGGGTGGCGGTGAGCACGGCGTTCCGCTGGCGACATCGCTTCCTGCGCGCCGCCAAGAACCCCACGCGCCTGTTGAGCGGCATCGTCGAAGTCGACGAAACCTATATATTATCAAGCTGTAAGGGCGAGCGTCGCCTCGGTCGCAAGGCTCGCAGGCGGGGCGGAAAAGCAGCCAAGCGCGGCCTTTCGGACGAACAGACGCCGATCCTGGTGGCCGCCGACCGGAGCGGCGCCACCATCAGCGCCGTCCTCTCGGCCGTGACCGCCCAGACCATCAAGCCGGTGCTCGCGCCCATTCTGGGTAAGGACACCTTGCTCGTCACCGACGGCAATAACGTCTACCCGCCTTGCGCCGCCGCCCTCGGCGTCAGCCATGAAGCGCTCAACCAGTCGAAAGGTGAACGCGTCCGCGGCGAATTACACATCCAGACCGTCAACAGTCGCCATGAGAGCCTCAAAACCTTCCTGCGCCCCCGTCGCGGCATTGCCACAAAATACCTCGACAGCTACCTCAGGTGGTTCCACCTCGCCGGCCTCAAGCACAATCCCACGCCCCGAGCATGCCTCAATGCCGCCATCGGCGGAGGAGCCCAAATGATGATATCAATCTAACGCGAATTGAGCTTTCCTCAATGTAAGCCGAGTAAGCCAGCCACTTGCCTAACAGTGGGTGAGAACGACGGCCAAGTTCGAGCTGGCGCCGCCTGACCCCCGCCCAGAGCTGCCCCCTTTGGCGCGGGGTCTTTTCTGGCGCCGGGAAGCGCTTCGAGACGGGATGGGGGACATCTGATGCCAGCGGATGTTCCCCCTTCAGTCGCTTGCTCATCGAGAGTTTATAGTTGTAAATCAATATGTTGGGTGCGATTTTCGCGTTTGATGTGTAGCCACTAATTGCGGCATATTACTCTTGCGAGCCAAGACGCTTTTGGTTACATATATAGCCATAATGTTCGTCGACAGCTCGGTCATCCGCCTCAACGGCAAGACCTACGCCCGCCACCTGCTGCGCGAGACCTATCGCGAGGACGGCAAGGTCAAGCATCGAACGCTGGCCAACCTCACCCACTGCAAACCGGAAGAGGTCGAGGCGATCCGGCTGGCGCTGAAACACAAGGGCGATTTGGGCCGCATGCTGGCGTCCGCCGGCGAGAGCGGGCCGGAGTTGAAGCAGGGTCCCTCGGTGGGGGCGGTTTGGGTTCTGTCACAGTTGGCGCGCGAACTCGGCGTCGTCGCCGCCCTGGGCTCCGATCGGCAGGGCAAGCTGGCGCTGTGGCAGATCATTGCGCGTGTGCTCGATCAGGGCTCGCGCCTGTCGGCGGTTCGGCTGGCCGGCGGCCACGCCGTCGGCGCGGCGCTGGGCATGGTCGGGTTCGACGAGGACGGCCTTTACGACAATCTGGATTGGCTGGCGGACAACCAAGCCGAGATCGAGAGCCGGTTGTTTGCTCAGAGAGAACCGGCCTCGGCGCCCGACGTCTTTCTCTACGACGTGACCAGCACATACCTCGAAGGCGAGCACAACGCCTTTGCCGCGTTCGGCTACAACCGGGATCGCAAGTCGGGCAAGCGTCAGATCGTGATCGGCCTGCTCGCCGACGCCGACGGTCGCCCGCTGTCGATCGAGGTCTTCAAAGGCAACACGCCCGACGTCAAGACGTTCTCTTCGCAAGTCAACAAAAGCCGCGGCCCGTTTCGGGGCCGAGCGGGTCACCTTCGTCGGCGACCGCGGCATGATCAAAGCCCCACAGCGCGCCGAAATCACCGCCGCCGGCTTTCATTATCTCACCGCCATCACGAAAGCGCAGATCGACGGCCTGATCGCAGCCGGCGTATTGCAGATGGACCTGTTCGAGGACGCGCTGGCCGAGGTCGAGGGCTTGGACGGCGAGCGTTATGTGGTGCGCCGCAATCCCGCCCGCGCCGAGGAGCTGGCGGCTTGGCGAGCCGACAAGCTGACGAGGCTGCACACCTCTGCCGAAACGGCCAGCGCCTACTTGAACGAGCATCCGCGAGCGGCGGCGAAGACGCAACTGGCCAGGCTGAAGGCCAGGTCCGAGACGCTCGGCCTCGACAAGGTCGTCCAGATCGCCGAACAGGCGCGGCGCGTCGTCGTCACGGTGGACGAGGCCGCATTGGCCGAGGCGGCGCGCCTCGACGGCTGCTACGCGCTACGCACCGATTTGCCGAAGACCGTCGTCGGCAAAGAGATCGTGCACGACCGCTACAAGGACCTTGCCCACGTCGAATGGACGTTCCGCGACTCCAAATCCGTGCAACTCGAGATGCGGCCGGTCTATCTGCGCGACGAGAACCGCACGCGCGGCCACGCCCTCGTCGTCATGCTGGCCTATCTCCTGGCGCACGCCCTGCGCCAGCGCTGGCGCGACATCGACCTGACCGTGCAGGAAGGCCTCGGCCGGCTCGCCAGTCTCTGCGTCGTCGAAGTGATTATCGGCGGTCGGCCCTCCTACAATCAGGTCCCGACGCCGCGCGACGACGTGCGCCAATTGTTCGAAGCCGCCGGCGTCGCCATTCCCGCCGCGCTGCCCCTCGACCCGGCCCGCGTAGCCACCAGAACCCTCCCACAGCGACGAAAAGCGAAATAAGGTCAACCCGTTATCGGGAGCGCACTAAGCCTGATACAGGGGAACATCCGTGCCAAAGAGAACAGCCGCCAAGTCGGTCGGGGCCGGACTGAGGCGCTGCCGCTGGGAGGCAGCCATGCTCGACGATGAGCTTCTGCTCTACTTGATCGACATCACTCTCCTGCACCTGCGCAGAAAAGCGGCTCGTCCGGCAAACATTTCAATAATTGGCGGCCATTCGCAGCAACTGCGCCCAGTTGCAGAATTAGCTTTCCGCGAAGGCGCCGCCTGGCCATTCACATCTCACGGCGGATGAACTCCCCTGCCTGCATCAGCGCACGGCGACCGGGCTGGAGCTGCGCGTTCCACAGCGACCACGCATGAATCATGTGCGGCCAGACTTCGAGAGTGACGGAGACGTCGGCCGCTCCCGCCGCCCCAGCGAAGCGAACGGAGTCGTCGAGCAAGGTCTCGGCCGATCCGACCTGGATCAGCATCGGCGGCAGGCCTTCGAGAGAGGCGTAGAGCGGCGAAACGCGCGGGTCCTTCCGGTCCATTCCGGTCGGAAGATAAGCATCCGCCAGCTCCTCGAGATATTCCTTGTGGATGAGCGGATCGACGTCGGCCTTGGTCGCAAGCGTCGCGCCCGACATCGTCAGATCGGTCCACGGCGAGACGAGCCAGAGCGACCCGGGCAGCTCTTCGCCGGCGCGCTTCAGTTCGCCGGCGAGCCCCAGCGTCAGTCCCCCACCCGCGCTGTCGCCGCCAACAGCGATGTCGGCTGCCGCAACGCCGCGCCCGCGCAGCCACCGCCACGCCGTCAGCGCGTCGTCAAAGGCGGCCGGGAATGGGTGCTCGGGCGCCAGCCGATAGCCGATGGCGAGCGTGCTGACGCCGGCAAAGCGGCCCGCTTCGGTGACCATCCGCCGATGGCTCACAATCGATCCCGAGCAATAGCCCCCGCCATGAAAGAACATCAGCGTTCTCGACGCGTCGCTGCCCGGAACAATCGACCACTCGCCGGGGACGCCGCCGCAGTCGACCGGTTCGACCGTGACATCCTCGGCGACGGGCCAGACCGCGCCGACCTCGTCCAGGCGGCTGCGGCGCGCTTGCCAACCGACCGGGCGGGGCTTTGAGGTCAGAAGGGCGCGAATCGAGTTCGATCTCGCTCAGGGCCATGGTCAACACATCCTTTCGCCGTTGCAACTAATTCAGTTGTGACTCTCTTGCGACAGTGATAAGCGTAGCGAGACGGCGGAGTCGGATGGCCCTTGGCCTGACACCCCTTCGAGGCGAGGGCCAAATTGAACGGTTCCCCCACCGCAAGGCCGCTTCCGCCGTCGCCTACTCCTTGGGCGGTCCCTGCCCCGCAAGCGGCCGTCGATGATAGCGCCCCCCATGATGGTGCCGTTTCGGCGCAATGTAGTAGTTGGCCTTCTGCGGCTCTTTCAGGAACCGATCGAGATGCTCCTCGATCAGTTCGTCGGCCCGGGTCTCGCGGGAGGCTCGGTATTTGAGCTCGAGCAGCGAGTGGACCAGGGACGTCTCGATGAACCGGCCCGGCTGGTCGGGATCGTTGAAAATATTCCAGGCGTAGGCGCCGTCGCGCATCCGCTCGTGGCCGATCTCCTGCATCAGCGCGAGAAACTCGAGCCCGTCGTTCGGATCGATTTGATATTCGACGACGGCGAGGATCGGCCCCTGATCGTCCTCGAGGTGCTGCACGAAGGCGGGCGCCTGCCAGTGCATCGACGGCGCGAGGTCCTGCGCCGCGCCGGTTTCGAGCTTCCACCGCCAGGTCAGGGCCAGGCCGAGAGCAGCGCCCGCCGCCGCGGCGAACAACGCAAACGGCAATCCTTTCAGGCTCGCGACTTCGCCCCAGAGCGCGCTGCCAACTGTCATTGCGCCGAAATAGGCGGTGAGGAAGATCGCAAGCCCCCTGCCCCTCACCCAGTCCGGCAACGCGACCTGCGCCGACACGAACATCGTCGTCATGACAATGATCCACGCCGCACCGGCGACGAAGCTCGCGACCATCGCGAGGTCGGGGCTCTGCGCAACGGCGAACAAGGCAAGCGCCAGAACCGTTCCGAGCGTTCCAAGTCCAGCCGACCAGTCCGGCCCGAGCCGGGACTTCAATGTCTCGAGCGACAGCGATCCGACGATCGAGCCGAGGCCGAGAAGGCCCATCAGGAGGCCGTACAGCTCCGCGCCCGCGCTATTGTGCACCTGCGCCCGGGCGATGAGCGGCATCAGCGCCCAATAGGCGCTGGCGAACGGAAAGAACGCGACCGCCCGGATCAGCGTCGCGTCCAGGTCGCGGTTGTTCTTCGCGTAGCGAAGACCCGTGCTCATCGCGCTCACAAGGCGCTCGGCAGGCAGCGTTTCCGGGGCCTTGCGTGGCGCGCGCCACCAGAGGAGCACGCCGAGGAGGAACAGATTGTTCGCGACATAGACCCAGAACGGCAGCACGATGCTGACGGCGGCGATCGCGAGGCCGCCGAGCGCAGGGCCGATCGCCCGGCTGAGGTTGTAGGCGGCGTTGCTGAGAGCGATCGCGCTGTCGAGCTCGTTCTTGGACGCGAGCGTCGGCATGATCGTCTGCCAGGCCGGCGCAGCGAGCGCACCGGTCGCGCCGAGCAGGAATACCGTCGCAAGCAGCGCCGGCGGAGTCTCCCAGTGCGCGGTGACGAAGCCGGCGAACACGGCTCCGATCGCGACAACGCCAAACTGCGCGGCGATGAGAAGCCGGCGCGGATCGGCGACGTCGGCCAGCGCTCCAGCCGGAATGGTCAAGAGGAACATTGGCGCCATCGTCGCCACCTGGACCGCCGAGACCATCAGCGGGTTCGGGTTGAGCTTGGTCATCAGCCAGCTCATCGAGGTGTCGAACATCGCAATCCCGACGCTCGAAACCGCGCTCGCGATCAGGATCGCAGCGAATGCGCGATTGCCAAGCACTCCCCAGCGCGAGGCGGGCGCGGAGCCGTTCGGCGCAGCGGTGGACGGACTGGTCAACGGTTCTGCCCGGAATTCGAAGGCGAAAGCCTCATCCCTGCTCCCGTTGCGAAAAATTGGCAATGGCGCCGTTCGGCCGAAGAACCGCCTTCACTTCGCCTCGGTCAGCCGTCCCGCGCGCAGGTCGGCGAACGCTTCGAGGATTTCTTCGCGGGTGTTCATGACGAAGGGCCCGCCCATCGCAACCGGCTCTTCGATCACGGGACTCGCATAGAAAAGGATGCGAGTTGCGCCGGACGCCGAGACGCCGAGCGTTGCGTCTTCGTCCGCCAGCGCGGCCCACGCGACGTCGCCCGCCGAGGCCTCGCGTTCGTCGGGCCCAAGCCTCGCGTCGCCTTCGAGAACATAGGCGAAGGCGCGCTCGCCGGCTGAGACCGACATTTCGAATCTGGCGCCGCCGCTGAGTGTCGCGTCGATCAGCGTCAGCGGCCAGATCGATGCGTGGGGGACCGCGACGTCGCCAAGATGTCCCGCGTAGACGCGCGCCTCCACTCCCTCCTGATGGACGGTCGGCGCCTCCGCACGACGGACGTCGCGGTAGCGGGCCGGGCTGCGCTTCAGTCGCGCGGGCAGATTGAGCCACAGCTGGAGCGAGCGAACGCCGCCGGGGCCTGGCATTTCGCTGTGCAGAACCCCGCCGCCCGCCGTCATGAACTGCGCGTCCCCGGCAGTCAGCCGGCCCTCGCCGCCGGTATGGTCCTTATGCAGGAGCTCGCCGGCGAGGACGAAGGTCACTGTCTCGATGCCCCGGTGAGGATGGGTTGGAAACCCGGCCGGCGGCGCGAACCAATCCTCCGCCATCAAAAGGAAAGGGCTGTGCTCGGCGACGTTTTCCGGCGGAATGACAAGACGCGCGCTGTGTTCAGGACCCCTCGGCTTAGGCGGGCCGGCCGGCTCCACGCACTTGATCGTCAGCTGCATGCTTCGCGCTCCTTACCGCCGGCGAGAATGATATGCGATGTCGCATGACGATGAACAGCGGCTGGCCGCCGATGGTCAACAGCGCCTTCGAAACGGCGAACGATCGAGCAGACCTATACTGGGTGCTGATGGTTGCTCCGAGGCCGAAGATCGCCCCGGACCGAATCTCCGTTTCAGGATCAACGGCTTTGCCGCCGGGCTCGGCGACAACCTACGCCCCCGCGCCGGCTCCTTTGATCGGCTCTGGCGTCCCCGGCATTCTTGCCGTCGGCGGCGTGTTGTTCGGCATGAAACTTTTGGCGCGCCGGCGCCTTTCCTGAGCCAGTTCCGCCGCCTCTTTTCGCGGAGCGAAATTCCTGCGCGGCCGAAGAGTCCGCTTTCCGGAATGCAATTTTGAACGGCTAATGATGACAATATTGCATCTCTCGCAGGCGGTCGCGACGCGCCTGTTCCTTCCCTGTTACGGCCGAATTTCCTCCCTGATAAGCGGAAAATCCTTCCCTCTTCCGCCCTTCGCTCTGTGCCGCAAGACGCGATCACAATCCATTGAAAAGAAGCGATTTTACATTCTAACGCTCGGTGTTTGGCCGCTGATTCTCCCTGTTTTGCCAGTAACAGGCAAAACAGTCGGCGATTTAGGCGCGCTGGCCCTCGAAATTGGCCTTGCTCACAGGCGCCGGAAGCATAGGGTGGCCTTTCGCCGCCGACGATCTCACGACCGGATTTCGCAGCGCAGCCCCATATCCGCCAGAACCGGGAGAAGCGCCTCGAACATATTGTGCGCCACACGCTCGTTGCCGCGCTCGGTGAAGTGGACGATATCGAGGAAGAGGTCGTCGTCCCAAACGCCGTCGACGCCCGGCGTCATGTCGATCAGCGGCGTGTCATAGGCCTTGGCGATAAGCCTCACCATCCGATTGTGGGCGGCGTTGGCGGCGAGGATGTCGTCGATCGGCTTGAACACGGCGCCGTAGAAATCCTTGACCTCGCGGGGCGAGCTTTCGTTGACCGCCAGGCTCGACGTCGCGAGGACGACTGGCACGCCGTTCTCGCGGCCGAGCGCAATCAGCTTGCGGTAAGCCTCAGCGTAGCGGCTCTTGAGCAGCGCCTGGTCGGAAAGCGGCGGCGGCGCGACCGGGCGCGGAGCGTTGCGCGTGCGGAAGTCGTGCACTGCGCGCTCGATCGTCAGCACCGCGCGGCCGACGAGCGCGGAGGCGCGCGGGCGGACGCCCGGCTCGTTGGGCTCCGCCTGCTGCCTCAAGCCAAGCGCCAGCAGGCCGTTCATGCCATGGGTCGAGAGGATGAGATCGGGCTTCAGCGGCAGAACGTCGCGCCGCATACGCTCGAGATTGTCTTCGAGCGTATAGGCCTCGGTTCCGGCATTGATGATTTCGACGGGACGTCCGCAGGACGCATGACGGTCGAAGAGATCCTGCAGCAGTTCCGGCCACGGCTTTTCTCCGTCGCGCAAGGTCGGCCCAAAAGTCTGCGACTCGCCCAGCGCCACGATGCGGAACCGATCGCCCTTGTCGGGCGCGATTTCGGGCCCACGGAAGCCGGCGGCGTTGATCCGGACCGTTGTGTCGAACATACGGCCGCTGCTCCCCGGAACCAAGACGAAGGGAAGCTTTTTCTCCGGGTCCGGCTTCTCGATCGCGCCGCGGACGCCGTCGTCGCGGATCCATTCGTTGAGATAGTAGAACCACCACATGGCGAACGCCGCGGGATTTTCGCGCGCGGCGCGGTAGGAATAGGTCGGAGCGGCCATCGAGCCGACAATCGGCACCCCGGTCGAGGATCGGTAGAGCGCGTCGGCGATGGGCAAGGCGAGCGCGAACAGGAACAACGTCCGCGCCACGATTCCAAACCCGGCGGCGTAGCGCCTCGCCCGCTCCGCAAGCGCCATCGCCAGGACGCCCGTGACGGCGAGCGCGGGGTAGAACACATAGGGCCGGTCCCCCATGAAGGCGTTGCGGGCGAGCGCGCCGACGCCGATGAAGGCGAGCCCCAGAGCGAGCGAGATCATCGGAACGCGGGAGCGGCCCCGCTTGCCGTCATCCGGCCCTTCGGGCCACTTTCTCCCGCGAGCGGAAGAAGGGCGGCCCGCCCTCTCCTTTCCAGGCTCGACCCGGGGATCCCGCGAGAGGGCTGGGGTGAGGGCCAAGCGCGACCGCGCGTCGTAGTTCGGCCGCGCCCCCAGGATCGGTCGCTCGAAGCCGCGCCAGAAAACCGTCGAGAGGGCGCAGACGAGGGCGAGATAGAGCCCGAGCTGCCCAACGAGCGGCCAGTCCGCGATCCTCGGCTTCAGCGCCATCACAATGACGATGTGAAAGAGATAGACGGAATAGGAGATGCGGCCGAGATAGAAGCCGACGCCGCTGGCGACGCGCCCCCGAAACAGCGGTTCCGCCTCGCGAAAGAACAGGACCGCTGCGAGGCCGAACAGGGCGGACGAATAGGGAAAGGCCCGCTGAGCGAGTCCGTTTCCGCCGATCGCGGCGATCGCATCGCCGAATTCGAGCGCCGTCGCCAGGGCGAGCGTCGCGCCGAGCGCGGCGAACGTCCACCACCCTGTGACCGTCTTCAGCGCCAAAAGAGGCCGTTTTTCCAGCGTGAGGTAGAGCAGATAGCCCCAGACAATCGAGTTGACGCGAAAAACCGTCGCCCTCCGGACGTCCAGGTCCCAGTCGTGCGGCGCGGCGAAAGCCCTGACCGCGGCGACGGCGAGAATGACCAGCGCCGCGAACGCGAGTTCGAACCGCCGGTCGCTGCGCCCGATTAGGCGGCCGACCAGGAACAGGAGCGGCGCGAACAGAAGATAGAACCATTCCTCGACCGCCAAACTCCAGGCGACCGGGTAGTAGTCGGACACATTCGCCGAACCGACGAGGTTCTCGACATAGAACAGGTAGCGCAGCGTGTCCCCGGTCATGAGGTTGCCGGTGATCACCGCAACCACGGCGAGGGCCGCGACATAGGGAGGGATGGTGCGCATCCAGCGCCGGGCGAGAAACACCCCCAGATTGCGCCACGGCCTGCCGATCACCCAGTCGACGATCTGCGGCGCGAGCACGAACCCGCTGAGGACGAAGAAGACCTCAACGCCGACAATCGCCACCGTCTCTACGGCCGGCGCGAATGGCGCATTGGTCGTCAAGTAATGCGGAATGGCCACCGCGAAGGCCGCCAACCCCCGGAGACAATCGAGCGAAGCGCTCCGCTTCATCGTGGCGTGTAGTACACAAACGGGGCGTTTACGGTCTGGCCGGCAAGCGCAAACAGGATGACTAAAAGCGCAAGGCAGATCAGCGCCGGGCCGGCCCAATGGCTCGCCTGCTGCCTTCTTATGAATTCAAACAAGCGCAATTTCAAAGGCCGCCCCTTACGGGCCGACACGCCCGCGCGGGCCTTATACGCGGCGCCTTTTCCGGCAAACAAGCTCAGGCGCCGGAGCGGACTGATGATCGCCGCGGCGTTCGACGACTGGGCCCAGTGGTGGACCTCCCGCCAGCCGCGTCCAGGCCGAGGCGACGGGTCGTCGATACGAACCAGGCTGCCATCGCCGCTCCTCGAGCCGAACCTTAGCCGGATCCATGAGAGGTCGCGCCGGTGGCGAGAGGAAGATGGAGCGACAACGCCACGGACCGGGAGCGCCGGAGGCGCCTATTCCGCCGGCTGCGCCGCCGGCGAACCGGCCACCACCGGCGTGCCGAGCGGACGCAGGATCTGCAGCGTCCTGATGACGCTCCGGGATATGAATGACGGCAGCGGCGGGCCCTTGGCGCGCGCCTCCAGCATCGCGCCCGCCCCCTTTCGAACGTCCGGCCCCGCAGCGGCAAAGTCGCTCTGGTAGAGGTTGCGGATCCACTCGTCCTTGGCGCCGTCCGCGCCGTTCTTTGCGATGGTCAGCCACATCAATCCCCTCGCCCGCTGCGGAGCTACGCCGTCGCCGACGAAGAGCATGTGGCCAAGCAGGGCCTGCGAAGGTCGATGGCCCTTTCCGGCCGCCAGCATCAGCCAGCGCAAAGCGATGATATCGTCCTTGGCGAGGCCGCCGGAGCCGGTGATATACATGTGAGCGAGATTATACTGCGCGTCGGGGTCGCCGAAGGTCGTCGCAGCGTATTGGAAGAGTCCGCGCGCCCGCTCCGGATCGGCGCGGACGTTGCTGTTGGGAATGCCGGTCAGGCTGTAGACGCCTACCGCGACGAAGGCGTTGGAGATCGCGCCGCGGTCACGCTGGTCCGGGGCGTCCTCGTCGTAGTCCTCGACCAGCTTGTTGAAGTATTGGTAGGCCTTCAGGTCGTCGCGCCCGACCCCGATGCCGTCGGCGTACATCTCGCCGAGCTTCCAGCGCGCGATCGGCCGGCCGCCATCCGCTGCGTAGGTCAGCGCCTCCACCGACGAGGCGGCGTCGCCGGCTTTGAGGTCATCGATGCCAGCGCGCAGAGCCTGCTCAGCGCTGGAGAAGCTTTTTGGGGAAATTTTAGCCGAAGAACTCGAGGTCGATCCGTCGAAAGCGAGGCCAGGTCCCGCGGGAAACGTCAGGGCGCAGATCGTCAACAATCCGAATGATAGGGCAGAGAAGCACGGTCCCCGCGCAGCCCGACTTCCACCTTCAGCCCACGCGTCAACGCGCATTGATCCCAACCTGCCATCCCGCGCGCGCCGCAGTCCCGAACGCGACGCTTCGACACCCATCAGCAAGAGCGAATTGAACGTGCGAGTCGTTTATGGCGCAATCGGGGCACGGTCCGACCGGAATCCCTTCGCCCGAGCAATGTGTTCGCGATGTTGCCGGAAAGCAACATTCCAGCGGTCGGATCGGTCGGATGAGCCGGCTCGAGCAGACTCCGAGCAAGTTGTATCATAGCCGCAGGCGGCGAAGGAATTTGTGCATTCGGCGGATTTGAAGATGTCGGCGCAGGCGTCGAGCGCCCTCATCAGGCCGGCGACGGTTTTCTCGGCGAGCTTGCGCAGAGTGGCCTTCAGCTGGGAAAAAAGCCTTCTCGATCGGGTTCATGTCGGGGTTGTAGGGCGGCAGATATCGCAGTTCGGCCCCGGGCGGAATTGATGAGTTGCTCGATCCACGCTCCCTTGTTGGCCAAGCAAATTGTCCATGACGACGATACCGACTTGCGAGAGGGTGGAAACGAGACACGTCTCCACCCATGCCTCGAACGGGGCGGCGTTCATCGGGCGGTCGTAGGCCTTCGGCGCCGCAAGCCCTCGAAGGCGCGAGACCGGTGATGAGGGTGATCGTCTTGTTGTGGCCCGTGCGGGACGGTCCTTCGGCGTCCTTCCGGCCCGGCGCCCGCAATTTAGACTCGGACGCGACCCCGAGGAAGAACAATCTCTTGACCAGAGCTCCGAGATATGTTCTTGATATGTTCTCACTGCGCAATGGAGAACATCCCTTGTCCGCTCCCCTCGAACCCGCTCCGATTGCGCGGGGCGACGATTCCCGTCGATCGGAACCCTAGAGCCGGTCTACTCGTTCGCGCGCGTGGGCCAGCTTGGCGAGCCGATCCTGAAACGCTTCGCGTCGCTCCTCATGCTCGGCGATCACCTCGTCGGGCGCCCGGGCGAGGAAATCCTCGTTGGCGAGCTTCGCCTCGACCTTGGCGATTTCAAGCCGCACCTTCTCTATCTCCTTGTCGAGGCGCGCTCTTTCAGCCGTCAGATCGACAATTCCGCCGAGCGGCAGAGCCACCACCTGGTCTCGCACAAGAAGTTGCAGCGCGCCTTCGGGCGCGGCGACGGCGGTTTCGATCCGATCGACGCGAGCAAGCCGCTTGATGCTTTCACTCCAGGCGCGGGTGCTTCTCGCCACCGTTTCGCTCGGCGCAACCAGGACGATCGGCGTCGCCGTGGCCAGCGGGACACCCATCTCCGACTTCACCGACCTGATCTCGCCGATGAGATCGACGATCCAGCCGATCTCGGCCTCGACGCTTTCGTCGACTTGCACGCCCTCCTTGGGCCATGGGCCGAGCGCCAGCGGCCCGTCACGGGGAGGACCCGCCTCCCCCTTGATCGCCCACAACTCCTCCGTCAGGAACGGCATGAAGGGATGCAGGAGCGCATAGATCGTGTCGAGCACGGCGGCGATCGTCGCCTGAGCCTCCGCCTTGGCGGCTGCGTCCGCTCCCCCCTGCAGCACCGGCTTGGCGAGTTCGAGGTGCCAGTCGCAAAAGACGCTCCAGACGAAGCGGTAGACCGCAGCGGCGGCGTCGTTGAAGCGATAGGCTTCGATCGCTCCCGCCGTTTCGGCGGACGCCTTCGCTGCCTCGCCGAGGATCCAGCGGTTCAGCGGGGCGCGCGCCTCAGCCGGGTCGAAACCGGCGGTCCGGACGCATCCGTTCATCTCAGCGAAACGCGACGCGTTCCAGAGTTTGGTTGCGAAATTGCGGTAGCCTTCGACGCGCGCCTCCGAGATCTTGATGTCGCGGCCCTGGGCCGCCATGGCGGCCAGGGTGAAGCGCAACGCGTCGGCTCCGAACCGGTCGATGAGGGCGATCGGGTCGATAACGTTGCCCTTCGACTTTGACATCTTTGCGCCCTTCTCATCGCGCACGAGGGCGTGGACATAGACGTCTCGGAAGGGGATCCGCTTCTGGAAATGCAGGCCCATCATCACCATGCGGGCGACCCAGAAGAAGATGATATCGAAGCCTGTGACGAGGACGTCGGTTGGATAGTAGCGCGTGAGCTCCGCCGTCTCGTCGGGCCAGCCGAGAGTCGAGAACGGCCACAGCGCCGAGGAGAACCAGGTGTCGAGGACGTCCTCGTCGCGGGTGAAGGTCTGGGCGAGGCGAGCGGGATCGTTCGCGAGCGCCTGCGCCTCGTCCTCGCGCAGCGCGCCGCGCTCAACCCCGTCCGCGAGCCCCGCGGCAAAGGCCGCATCTTCCGACTCCTCAACGTAGCAGCCGCCCCAGGGCGAGTACCAGGCGGGGATCTGGTGTCCCCACCATAGCTGGCGGGACACGCACCAGGGCTGGATGTTCTCAAGCCAGTCGAAGTAGGTCTTCTCCCAAGTCTTCGGCACGAACTGGGTCTCGCCGTCGCGCACGGCGGCTACCGCTGGCTGAGCGAGCGTCTTGGCGTCGACATACCACTGGTCGGTGAGCCACGGCTCGATGACGGCGTTCGAGCGGTCCCCGTGCGGAACCATGTGCGCGTGCGGCTCGATCTTGGCGAGCAGACCTGCCAGCGCCATCATCTCGGCAATGCGAAGCCGTGCCACGAACCGGTCCTGACCGTCGACCGCAGCAATAAGCCGGTCGTGGTCGTGATCGCTCTCGAGGCCTTGGAAAAAGGCCACATTGTCCTTCAAAAATACTTTCGCCTCAGCGTCCAAAACGTTGATCTGACGCGCGCCTTCCGCCTCGTGACGCTTGCCGACTTCGAAATCGTTGAAGTCGTGCGCCGGCGTGATCTTGACAGCGCCCGTGCCCTTCGCCGGGTCGGAATATTCGTCCGCGACGATCGCGATCAGGCGGCCGACCAGCGGCAACCGCACCCGCCGCCCGATCAGATGCCGTGTAGCGGTCGTCATCGGGATGGACCGCCACCGCCGTGTCGCCCAGCATGGTCTCGGGCCGCGTGGTCGCGACCGTCAGCCGCTCGTCCGTCTCCTCGCCGTCGGAGTCCACCACGGGATAGTCGAAATAGTAGAGATGGCCATTCGGGTTCCTCGCGAGAACCTTTGCGACGGCCGCCTCGTTGAGCGGGCTTCCTCCTCGCGCGACCACCTGAACGAGCCCCTGCACTCGACCTGAACGACTTCCAGGTCCGAAATCGCAGTCTGGAACTTCGGATCCCAGTTGACGAGGCGCTTGTCCCTGTAAATCAGCCGCTCCCGATAAAGCTGGACAAACACCTTGGCGACAGCGCGGGAAAGCCCTTCGTCGAGGGTGAAGCGCTCCCGGCTCCAGTCGCAGGAGGCGCCGAGTCGCTTGAGCTGCTGGACGATCGCTCCGCCCAACTCGGCCTTCCACGCCCATACCCTCTTGAGGAACGCCTCGCGGCCCATTGTCCGGCGGTCCGGCTCCTGCGCCTCGGCGAGTTTTCTCTCAACGACCATCTGGGTCGCGATGCCGGCATGGTCCGTCCCCGGCTGCCAGAGCACGTCACGACCGTTCATCCGCCGATAGCGGGCCAGAATATCCTGCAGCGTGTTGTTGAGCGCATGCCCCATGTGCAGATTGCCGGTCACGTTGGGCGGCGGGATGACCATGGAGAACGGCTCGGCGTCGGCTCTCTCGAGACGTCCCGCCCTGAACGCGCCGGTCTCATCCCAAAGCGCGGAAATGCGGGCTTCGACCGCAGCTGCGTCAAACGATTTGTCCATCATGGATTGGCAGTCCGCGCTTCGGCCCGCGGGGCGCTGATCACGATCGAATGCGGGCGCATCGGGCGATGGCGCAGCTCAGAGGTCAGTCGTCGAACGCCACGACGGCTTTAAGCCCATCGCGGCTGCGCAAGTCAACGGATCGAAGGGGGGCGAAAAGCCGGCTTAGCGGATTCCGCGCGCGACGCGCTCGATCTCTGCCCGTACGAGCCGCTCGACGATGCCCGGCAGGTTTTCGTCGAGCCATGTCTTGAGCATCGGGCGCAACATCTCGCGGGCCATCCCCTCAGCGATCTCGGCGCCGCGCGCCGCAAGATTTGGCCGAAAGGGCTTCGAACGCCGACGTCACGGTCTGGCTCGCCTCCTGCGACAGCAAAGGCTCGTCGCCGATCGGCGACGAAAAGTCCGCCGGCTCCGGATGCGGCCGCACGACTATCGCTGCGCCCGCGTCCCCCAAGTGTTTTGCCGAAGCGGATTTTCCTCCCGGCGAGGGTTTCGACTCGGCTGCGGGCTTGTTGTCGGGTAAGGGCTTCATGTCGGACGCGGACGGTGGATCGGTCCGAACGAGGCTCTCTGCAGCCGCGCGCTGCGGCGCAGAATTCTCTTTCGAGTAGACGATCTGGGGAGCGGGCGCCGCGGAGCGGGGCGAAGCGGACCTGGACGGCGCCGCCTTCTCTGCCTCGCGTTCGTCGACCATCATGTTGCGGATCGACGCGAGGATCTCCTCCATCGAAGGCTCGTGCGCACGCTGCGCGCGGCGTAGCGCCTCGCCGTCGCGATCGCCGGAACTTGAATTGACTGCGCTCATCCAACCGCCTCGGCCGTCGACGGACCCCATCCGAAAGCTCCCACGCCTCGCGGCGCGAGCTCACCCCTGTCCAGCCGCTGGACCGAATCGGGGCGTTTTCAAGGTTAATCTCTCATCCCTGGGCTGTGCAAGCGCGTTCACGTCGTCTCCGTCGGCCGCCGCTACTTGCCGTCGGGCGTCCTTACGCCCCACAGTTTGCCTTTGACCTGATTGAAATGGGTCCGCGGATCGTATTCATTGACCGCAAGAGCCAGCGTCGGGGCGTTCAGGCGGCCGATCGCCGAAAGCAGCGAATAGGAATAGACGACCGCGTCGTGCTCGGCCGAAATGAGCTGGCTACGAGCTTGCAAAAGCGCCTGCTGAGCGTTGAGCACGTCGAGCGTCGTGCGCTGGCCGACCTTGGCCTCCTCCCGCACGCCCGCAAGCGCGACTTCGTTTGCCGAAACGGCCGCTCGCGCGGCGCGGATCACGCCGACCGACGCCTCATTGAGACCCCAGAACTGGACCACGTTCCTGCGCACGGCGTCGCGGTCCTGATCGAGCGTGAGTTCGGCCTGGGACAGCTTTTCCTTGGCTTGGCGGATGTTCGCGTACTCCTGGCCGCCCTGGTAGATCGGAACGGTGACGTTTCCCACCAGCGAGGCGGTGAAGGCTCGCTGGCCCGGCGTGGCGTTCACGTCGAACTGCTGGCCGAGCTGGGCCTGTATGCCGACTTGCGGATAGAGCGCGCCTTCGGCGACCTTGATCGCCAGTTCCGCCTGGTCGACCACATGCATGTCCTCGACAACCTGCGGATGCTCGACCTGGGAGACACGGACGGCTTCCGGAAGCGTCCTCGGCAGCGGCCGCGCGATCGGCCGGACCGGCGCGAGGGTCGTCGGCTGATCGCCAATAACCTGACGGTAGTGGGCGATGGACGTCTCGAGCGTCGCTTCCGCCGTGAGTTCCTGGGCCTGCGCGCCCGACAGGCTCGCTTCGGCCTGGGCGACGTCGGTGCGGGTGACCTCGCCGACCGTGAAGCGGTCCCGCGTTTCCCGCAGCTGTTCCTGCAGAACCTGCACGTTATTGCGCTGCAATTCGAGCAGCGCCGTGTCTCTCAGGACGTCCATATAGGCCGTGACGCCGTCGAGCAGCGTGCTCTGTTCGCTTGCGCGCAACCCTGCCCGCGTCTCCAGGACCCCCGACTCCGCCGAGCGAATCTTGTTGATCGTCTGGTAGCCGTCGAAAACGTTCTGGTTGAGCTGTACGCCATAACTGCGGGGGTGATATCCGGTGCTAAAGTCCAGTTCCTGCACCGACCCGTTGGACGATGGATATAGGGCATTGTCGTTGGTGTGTGCGACCCCGATGGAGCCCGTTGCGGCGATGGTCGGAAGATAACCCGCGTTCGCCTTCGGGACGTTCTCGTCCGCCGCCCGGACCGCGGCGCGCGCGGAATTGATGGTCGGATTGTTGATATAGGCCTTGACCAGCGCCCCGGTCAGAGTTTCCGCCTGCCCCGCTCGCACGCCGACGCCGATTGACCCAAGAGTTGTCGTCAGAATCAGCGCCACACGCAGGGCGCCGACGGCCGGCGCCCCGCCGAAAGCGGTCCGCCGCCCCTCGTCTGCCCCAGTCCTCCGGCCCATTTCCGCCTCACCGCCGCTAACAAGGACGCTCTCGTCGCCGCATTAAGTGGCACGTTCGCCACAAAATGCATAGAGACACGCGAGCGTCGGGAAGTCGATCGCGAACTCGACCGCCCCCTCCCCCCAGCTGGAAACTGAGCGGAAGCCTTATAATAACCTCCGAAAACATCCACGCTACCGGAGCCTGTTCGGCAGGACGCGAAAGGGCCATTTTTTTGCCGAACCGTCGCAAACATGCGACACTTTACTGGCCGTCGCGTGGCAGGCCAGGGTCGGCCACTCCAGACTAAAAGGCGAAGCTCACGCGGGGCTGGAAGCCGTCCAACGTTGCAGCGGTCGTCTCGAACAGCGCGCGCCGGCTCACCCCGTCGCCGCGCCTTTCGTACAGCGCGGCCTGCGAAGCGCCCATGGTCGCGTCGATTCCAACCAGGCGGCCACCGTCGGCCAGGAGCGCGAGCAACGCATCCGGAGGAACCCGGAACGCTCCTTCGACGACGATCAGGTCGAACGGCCCAAGCGTATGGGCCCCGGAGTCGAGCGGTCCCTGCACCACCGTCACGTTCTCCCGGTCCGACAAGAGCTCGCGCGCCGCAGCGGCCGCGCCCGGATCCGAACTCGAGCGCGACGACCTTGGCCCCCATCGTGGCGAGAAGCGCCGCCCCGTATCCCGATCCGCCGCCGACATCGAGCGCCCGGTCGCCGCTCTTGACCTCGGCAGCCTGCAGCATGCGCGCCAGAGTCAGCGGCGGCAGCAACCGCCGGCTCTTCGCTCCAAGGGCCGGCGCGGCGCGATCGAGATAGGCGAGCCCGGCGAAGGCCGGCGCGACGAAGGCCTCTCGCGGGGTAGCGAGGAAGGCGGCGAGCACTTCCTGGTCGACGACGTCGCCGGTCCGCAATTGACCGTTCACCATGGCGAGGCGCCGCGCCCGCTGCGCCTCGGCCGGAGAGGTCTTCGCCATCGATTGCCCCACCCGCGGACGTGGCCGCCCGCGAAAGAATAGATTGGAGGCCTCGCCCGGAATCGAACCGGGGTGCAAGGATTTGCAGTCCTCTGCGTAGCCACTCCGCCACGAGGCCGGCGACGAACTTTTGGCGCGCCGCGACGTGCGGCCTATAGCAAGGATTCGAGCCCGGCGGCAAGGCGGCTCAGGCCGCGCTTGGGCCGCGCCTCCGCCCCACTCCTCACGCCCAGGGCGAATGCCTCAAGAGCGGCAAAGCGAGGAAATAGACTGCGGTGACGACAAGACCGCCGACCACCCATTCCGAGGGCGACAGCTTTTCGACGATCGCCGCGGTCGCGAAGGCGAACCAGGCGACGGTCATGGCGATGGTCAGCCAGCGCAGCTTCGCCACCCGCAGCGGATGAACGAACACGACCGGCGTGAACATCATCGCCGAAGCCGCAAGCAGGACTGCCGCGCTAACCAGCCATGGCGGGCGAAGGACGAAAAGGTAGAGGACAAGGATGTTCCAGGTCGCCGGAAATCCCCGGAACCACAGGTCGTCCGTCTTCATTCGGGTGTCGGCGAAATAGAGCGCCGAAGCGATCGTGACGACGAGACCGATCCAGAACGAGACCTGGGTCGGCATCAGGTCCGACCGCCACAGCGCCACGACCGGAACCAGAACGTAGGTGAGAAAGTCGATCACGAGGTCGAGGATCGCCCCGTCGATCGACGCCGCGGTCACATGCACCTTGGCGGCCCGCGCAAGGGTGCCGTCGATCCCGTCGATGAAGAAGGCGAGCCCGAGCCAGGCGAAGCAGGCGGGGAAGTTGCGCTCGATCGCCGCATAGAGCGCGAGAACCGCAACGGCGCCGCCCGAGGCCGTGAAGACGTGGACGGAGAATCCCGCCGCCTGAGCGACCTTTTCCGGCGTCTTGTCGTTCGACATTGCGCGCCTTCGCCCGCCTCCCCCAGAGACAGATCGCCAGAAGCCGTCGACGCCGGCTTGACCATCCGACGTTCGGCTTATCAAAATCGAGCCGGCGCGTCTCCCAGTAGCTTTGTGGGCCTGATTTGCGACCGGAGAAGCCGGCGCCGCCAGGATTTCTTCGAATGCGGGAAAGTTGGGCGATGAAACAAGTGGAAAACTCCGCCGAGCGCGTGCTGCGACATTCTCATTGCGGGAGCAGGTCTCGCCGGCCTCACGGCGGCGATCGCCTTCGCAAAGGCGGGGTTCGACGTCATCTCATGCGGCGCGGACGAGCGGACGGCGCGCGGCCGCACCGTCGCCATGCTCGACCGGTCCGTCGCCTATCTCGCCTCGCTCGGACTCTGGGCTGCGATCGAACCGAATGCGGCGCCAATGCGCGCCCTGCGATTGATCGACGACACCGGCGCGCTCTTTCCGCCGCGACCGGTCGAGTTTCACTGCTCGGAGATCGGTCTCGAGGCCTTCGGCTGGAACGTCGAGAACGACCGCATGGCTGACGCGCTCGCCGTGCAGGCGGAACGGACGCCGGGCGTCGAGCGGGTCAAGACCGCCGTCGCTTCCTACGACTTCGCCGGGGAAAGAGCCCTGGCGCGGCTCGAGGACGGGCGCCGGGTCGCCGCCGCCCTCGTCGTCGGGGCCGACGGTCGAGTCCTCGAAGGCGCGCCGCGCCGCGGGCCTTTCGATGCGCACGCACCGCTATCCGCAAACCGCGCTGACCACGCTTTTGACCCACCGCCTGCCCCATCGCGATTATTCGACCGAGTTTCACACGCGGCAGGGACCGTTCACGCTGGTGCCGCTGCCGCCGGGCGAAGCGGCGCCGAACCGCTCGAGTCTGGTCTGGGTCATGTCGGACGCCGAGGCGCGCCGGCGCGAAACGCTCGACGACGATGCGCTGGCGGGCGAGATCGAGCGCCAGGCCCGCTCGCTGCTCGGCGCGATGCGGCTCGAAGGCCGGCCAGGCGTATTCCCTATGGTGCGCCAGGTCGTGCCGAGAATCACCGCGGCCCGCCTCGCCCTGGTCGGGGACGCGGCGCACGCTCTTCCGCCGATCGGGGCGCAGGGATTGAACCTCGGCTTGCGCGACGTCGAGGCGATCGTCGCCTCAGCGGTCGAAGCGCGGACGGCGGGCCGAGACATCGGCGGCCGCGAGGCTCTTGCGGCCTACGAGCGCGCGCGGCGGTCCGACATCGCCATGCGGAGCGGCGTGGTCGACGGCCTCAACCGCGCGCTGCTGACCCGTTTCGCGCCGCTCGATTTCGCCCGCGGGGCCGGGCTTGCGGCTCTGGGCGCGATCGGGCCGCTGCGCCGCCTGGCGATGCGGGAGGGTGTCGCGCCGCGGCTCGTGAGGTGAACGTCGCCACGGCCGATTCCCTGCAAACAGCGAAAAAAACAGGGATTTCCTCGTTTTTCGGCCCGAATCGGCGCAAACCGCCCGAAAAAACTTAAGGTTTGGAGTGACTTGCGCAAGAATTCCCTGCGCGCCGGATCAGGGAATTTTTTTCACCGGATCAGGGAATTTATTCGCGGCAGCAGGGATTTCCATGAGGACGCCGTCGCGTCGTCCGCCAACGGCAATTTGCCTTGGTTCCGGGGATGTCGCCTCAAGCATTATCCAGCCGTGGTCCGGTGTCGACGCCGGGATTTCCGCCGGCGGCGGCGATTGCCAGTCTCCCGAGGTAATGAGTCCAACCTTTGCCGTGGTTTTCCTGGTGTGCGGCGTCGGGAAGACCGCTGTGCGTCATGCGCAACAACGTGCCGCCGTCCTGGTCGACGAGGTCGATCTCGATGAGGCCCGAGCCTGGCGGAACGGCGTCGTCCCCCTCCCAGCCAAAGCTGTACGCCAGCCGATGGACCGGCACGACCTCGCGGAACGCCCCGCGCGCCGTCCTTCCGTGCGTCCCGCCGACGCCTTTGACGAGATAGAGCCCGCCCGAATGCGCCTCGGTCATCGCCTCGGCGCCCATCCAGCTCAGGATCTTTTCCGGATCGGTCAGAAAGGCGAAAACGGTGGCGGGCGGGGCCGCAATATGGGTCTCGCGCCGGACCACGTACGGTGCAGGCATCGGAACCTCCTGAGCGCGCTGCCGCACGAGGCGGCAGAGCCAGAGCCAAGTCCTCAGGTGGAATAGCGGATGACAAGGCCGCTCTGTCAAGCCCATGATCGGTCCATGCAGCTCAACTCGACACTCGCCTGGCTGGTCGATAAGGCCGCCGAGACGCCGGCAGCCGACCGGCTGTTGGCGAAGCTTGGCGCGCTCCTCATCGACGACGGCGTGCCGCTCGTCGGCGGCGCCCTGACGCTGGCATCGCCGCACCCGCTGATCGCCCGGCGCACCTGGCTGTGGCGGGCCGACAGCGGACAGGTGATCGAGGCTCTGGGATTCGTGCCGGGGGACTTGCGGGTGCGGCGGACCCTCCGGGCGACGCCGGCCAGCGCTGGCTGAAAAGCCTCGCGGCCGGGCTGGTGCACGAAGATCCGGTCAAGCCGGCGCCGGACGGGCCTTCGCTCAGCTGGATCGCGCCGCGTCCATTCACGCCCGACGAGGCGAGCCTCCTGCACGAGGCCGCGCGCTTCGCCGCGGCGCCGCTCGCTGCTCTGACAGCGCGCGCCACGTTGGCGGCGGCTTTGGAAGCCTATCTCGGCAAACGCAGCGCAGCGCGGGTGCTGGCGGGCCCCTTGCGGCGCGGCGTCGGCGAGACCATCGCGGCGGCGCTCGTCTTTGCCGATCTGCGCGGCTTCACGGCCCTCTCCGAGAGCAATCCCCCGTCGGAAGTCATCGCGGCCCTCAACGCCTGGTTCGACCGCATCGCAGGCTCGGTCCACGCCTTCGGCGGCGAAGTCTTGAAATTCATCGGCGACGGCGTTTTGGCGATTTTTCCGGTCGCCGGCGAGTCGCCGCGCGCGGCATGCGACGCTGCGCTCAGAGCGGTCTACGCCGCGCGGGCCGGAATGGCCCATCTCGACGAGGCGCGACGTCAGCAGGGCCTGTCTTCTTTGCCTTTCGGCGTCGCGCTGCATCTCGGCGAGATCCTGTGGGGCAATATAGGCGCAGCCGATCGGCTGGATTTCACCGCGATCGGCCCCGCCGTCAATCTGGTCAGCCGCCTGGAGGGGCTGTGCCGGCCGCTCGACAGGGCCGTCCTGATCTCGGGCGCGTTCGCCGCAGAAACCGCACGGCCGCTGGTTCGGCTTGGGACGCACGTCTTGCGCGGCATCGCCTCCCCCTGCGCCGTCTTCACCGTGCCGGAGGATTGAGCCTCCCGGATGCGATCGGCGACAAGCAGCGGTGGCTTGGCGCCTAACCCAAAAGCCTATGACTTCGTCCTGAGTTGGCCACCGGCGGCGCCGACCCACTGTGCACGAAAGTTCGGTCTCCGCCTGGCGACAGGAACTTTCGTGTAAGAGGCGCTCATGGGGCGGGACCAGGCGACGCCGTCGGCGGAACGTCCTGGGCCAAATTCCTACAAGCCAAACCAAAGCCAAACCAAGCCGGTCAAAGAAAATGAGCTTGGATTGTAGCGGCATCACGCGAGGATCCGAAAATCCTTCGGGTTGATGACGCGGAAATTGTCGGTGATGGTCGACGAGAATTCGTCGAACCGCTCCGGCACGGTTTTGCGCAGGAATCCGAGCACGGCTTCGGCGAAATCGCGGAATTTGGCTTTCTTGGATTTTTCGTGCAATTCGGGGCTTTTCAACAAGTTGCGAGCAATCCAAATCAAAAAATTCAGATCGGGTCACGTGGGCGCCCCGGCGGCCAGTGGGGCTTTGCCCGCCCCATTGTACGACGAATACGACATGTTCACTCCGTGTCATTCGACCCTTCTCCGACGCGGAAAACCAAGCTACCGCAGGACCAGGCTTCTGCCAAGAAAATGTTCGTTATTTGTTCTAGCGCGCGGCCAGCGCCCCTTGGGCCGCCTCGCCCATGCCGCGACTTATCTCGTCCGGGACACGGTCGTTTGCGGGAAAAACAACCGTCGCCGTTTCCGGAGCTTCTGGCCGTGAATTGAGGCGCGTAAGGATGGCGTTCCACCCCATCCGCCCTCCCGGATCGCCCTTGGCCATCGGTCGAGACCCGGAGATAGCTGACAAAACGGGGGCGGGGAGGGGCCACGGGAGGAGTCTAGGACCGGTGTATCACTCTGGCAAACGGTCGTTTGACAGAATGATACACCCCACAGTGCAACCGCCGCCCAAAGACATAAATTCAGAATGTTGATTTCGAGGGCCGGACGAAGCGGTTCGTTTCGCTATTCTAGGTACGGCGCGAGCACATTTTCGATCCATTTCATGAATGCGCGGACTCGGCGCGACAGGTTGCGCCGATGCGCTACGACCAGGGAGACGTCGAGCGGTTTGTGCTGAAAATCTGGTAGAAGCTCTATCAACGCTCCACTCTCCAAGTAACGGCCAATCGCCAACATTGGCGCCTGAATCAGGCCAAGACCAGCGACGCCAGCGGCTTCGTAGGTCTGCACGCTGTTGACGTGCAGCGCACCTGGCAACTGTAGCGTCGCGTAGCTGTCGCCGTGCGGATACTCCCATCCATAGGGTTTTGCGCCGAGCGTCCTCGCGAAATGAATTGCCCGATGTCCCTGATGCTGCAGATCTTCTAGCGATCGAGGGACGCCATAGCGCGCCAGGTAGGCAGGACTGGCGGCGTTGACCATCCGTAACTTGCCCAGCGGGCGGGCAATCAGCATCTCGTCCCCGATGGGACCAAGTCGCAATACGCAGTCAAACCCCTCTTGAACCAGATCAACTTGCCGATCCGTACTCGAAACCTCCAGCTCCAACTCGGGATAAGTCGCCATGAAAGCCGGCAAGGCCGGCACGATCGTCGTGCGCGCCAGCTCGCTCGGCAGATCAACCCGCAAACGCCCGCGAAGCGCCACTCGATCGCTTGCAAACATCGAGTGCAGATCATCAACGTCAGCAAGCAGATCGCGGGCACGTGCATGAAATACCCGTCCGTCTTCCGTTAACTGCACGCTGCGCGTCGTCCGGTGCAGGAGTCTGACACCGAGATCTTCTTCCAGCTTCCGGACCGCCGTTGAGGCCCTTCCCTTTTGAATGCCCAGGCTATCGGCTGCGCGGGTGAAGCTCCCCATTTCCGCTACCGTTATGAAAATGAGGATGGGTTCGAGATTCTGCATTTTCGTGCCTTGGCATTGTTCACCGCAGAGAGAACAGTGCGTTCATTTCCTCGGTGTTTATCATATCCAAGAGACACAGTAAGCTCCTCAATATGGGGATCCCCCCATCGGAGAATGACAAGTGTCCGAAATCATGAACCTGCATCAGGTGCCTGAAACTATGACCTTACATCGCGCCCTGTGGGCCGGCCGGATAATGAGCGCGTTTGTCGTTATCGCTCTGGTGGCAGACGGCACTATTCAGCTTTTAGCGCCGGCACAGATCGCGAGCATGTTGCAGGAAACCGGGTTCGCGATGGACCTGACCCGTGTCGTGGGTCCGATCATACTCGCCTGCGCCATCCTTTACGCCATCCCGGCCACCTCCGTCCTCGGCGCGATCCTGGTGACTGGCTTTTTGGGAGGCGCCATCTGCGCCCATGTCCGCATCGGTGAGTTGGGATCGCCGCCGGAAATCATTTCCCTGCTTCTGGGCGCGATGACATGGGGCGGCCTCTACGCGCGGGATCCCCGTATCCGGGCCATTCTGCCGCTCATCCGTTGAACCATTCTGCCGCTCATCCGTTGAACCAACAGGGGCAGTGCTCTGTCCCTCAAGATCAGGAGAAAACGCATGTTTTTAGTAATGGGAATCACGGGAAAAGTGGGCGGCGCAACGGCAGAACATCTGTTGGCGCACGGCAAGGAGGTACGCGCGCTCGTCCGCAATCGCGAGAAGGCGGCTAACTGGGCGAACCAGGGCGTGGAACTGGTAGACGGCGATTGGAATGATTCGGCAGCCATCGAGCAAGCGCTCAAAGGCGTCGAAGGCGCGTTCGTCATGTTGCCGGCTGTCTGGGCTCCCTCGCCCGATTACAAAGAAGCCAAGGGCGTGATTGCAAACTATGTCGAGGCGCTCACCAGGGCAGCGCCGCCGCGGTTGGTTGCGCTCTCGTCGATGGGTGCAAACAGGACCAGCGGGCTGGGGATGATCACGGCGCTGTCGCTGCTGGAGCAAGGCTTTCGCGACCTGGCATCGCCAATCGCCTTCGTGCGCGCAGGCGGGTTCTTCGAAAACTTCCTTTACGGCCTGCACGTCGCCCAGGGCGGCACGCTACCCGTCTACTACAATCCGACCAACCGGAAATCGACCATGGTCGCGACGAACGACATCGGCGCGGAGGTCGCAACCCTTTTGACCGGGCCAGCGTGGTCAGGGCGGCGCGTCGTCGAGCTTGGTTCGATGGTCAGCGCGGATGAAGTCGCCGAGCAATTGGGTGAAGTCCTGAATCTCGACGTGAAAGCCTTTACAGTCCCGCGTGCAGGGTGGGCGGAAGCGTTCGAGCAATTCGGCATCCCGAAGGGCCACACCGGACCTGCCGAAGAAATGTTTGAGGCCGTGAATGCAGGATGGATGGACCTCGGAGTCGAGGGTACGGAGCACGTAGCGGGTACGACGTCCGCACGCGACGTCTTCGCGGCGGCCCAGAAGGCCGTGACGGCGTGAACCGCGACGTTCACACCAATGAAGATCGAGATCGAACATGAAGGTTCTTGTTTTGGGTGCAACGGGCGGAACCGGACGGCTGATCGTCCGCGACGCCCTGGCGAAAGGCCATTCCGTCGTTGCCTTGGTTCGCTCGAAGGCCCGCGCCCTGGATCTCCCCGGAAGCAGACATGATCGAGGGAACCGCGCCTAGCGTTCCCGCGTTCGCCCCGGCTGCGCAATCCCGACCAACTGCGCCGGGGCGAGCGCTGCGCTCCTGCCAGCCGTAACATGGGGGTCCCTTTTGGGTGAAAATCTAGGGTCCCGTTTCCACGTTCATTGACACTCGCACCGACTGCGCGGCCAGCGCCTCGGCGACTTATATTTCCGTCCGTCGCGTTATACGGTGTTCGCAACCGCTCGACGCCAGCCTCGTGACCGACAGCGCATCCTGAGTTGGCCACCGGCAGGCGCCGGCTGGAACTTTCGTGTAAGTCGCCGCGAAGCGGCCTCGAAGGACGTTCCAGAGGGCGCCGTTCGACGCTACTGAAGCATCCTTCGAGGCCTTTTGCATGCCGCAAAAGGCGCCTCAGGATGAGGAATCTGGCATTGAAACAAACTCTTAGCGCCTGATGACGCAGCCGATGTAGAGCGCGAGCAGCCGTCTGGCCTCCTCGACCAGCGGCAGACGGCTCTCTTCTTCCGCTACGGCCAGCGCCGGGACGGTCTTCAGGATCTGTCCGATCATCACCGAAGCCGCCGTCGCCTCGTCCTCGGTCAGGCACGGATTGGCGGACCAGAGGATGGCGGCGATCCGGGCGCGGACCGCGTCGCCCAAGGGTTTGCGGCGCTCGACAATGTTGGCGATGGCGCTGGAAAGGGCCGCCTCCGCCGCCTCCCGGTCCGAGCGAAGGCCGAGCTTGTGGTCGACGAGAAGGTCTGCGAGTTCGGCCGGAGCGAGTCCCGGCGCCCGTTCCTCGACGCGGGCAAAAGAGGCCGCCGCACGCTCCGCGAAGCGGTCGAACAGAGCCGCCGCCAGCGCCTCCTTGGAGGGAAAGAACTGGTAGAGCGACCCGATCGCGGCGCCCGCCCGCTCGGCGATTTCGGTCATGGTGGAGGCGTCATAGCCTTTCTCGGCGAACACGGTCGCGCCGGCGTCGAGCAGAGCCGCGACCCGCTGCTTTCCCCGCGCCCGCTTCGGCTCTCTCGCTGACTGGTAGGTTTCGATTGACATATATGAGGGGTGCTCATAAAAGCGATTTACGAGTATTCCTCATAAATCGGACGCTCGCAAGCCGCAGTCACTCTTTCCTCGGAGCCGACGCCATGATCGATCTCGATCCGCAATCGACCGCTCTTGTCCTCATCGACCTGCAAAACGGCATCCTCGGGCGCAAGCTGGAGCCTATCCCCAGCGAAACGCTCGTCGAGCGCGGCAAGGATTTGGCGGAGCGATTCCGCGCCGCCGGTGCGCCCGTCGTGCTGGTCAATGTCGAGCCGCGCACGGAGGACTCGCGCCGGGTCGACGAAAAATCGCCGATCCCAAAAATCCTGCCGGAAAACTTCATCGATCTCGTGCCCGGCCTGGCGAAGCCCGCCGATCTCCTGATCACCAAGCGCAGCTGGGGCGCATTTTTCGGCACCGGCCTCGACGACGAACTCAAGCGCCGCGGCGTCAGCACGATCGTGCTCGGCGGCGTCGCCACCCACTTCGGCGTCGAATCCACGGCGCGGCAGGCGTGGGAGCTCGGCTACGAACTGGTGATCGCCCGGGACGTGACGACAAGCTTGGCGGCCGAGCCGCATGACCGAACGATGCGGCACGTCTTTCCAAGGATCGCCCGGCTCGCGGACATGAGCGGGCTCTCCTTCTCGCGCGCCTGACCCGGTGCAGGCGATTGTGCTGGACGGCAGGCCGGCCGCTCAGCAATGGGGCGCGCTCATAATCGCCTCGCTCGTCTTCGTCTGGCTCTTTCGGCTCGCCGGCCTGCCAGCGGCACTGCTGCTTGGTTCGATGGCGGCGGCGATCCTGATCGCGTGGTTCGAAGGGCATGTGAAGATTCCGCCCTGGTCCTTCGTCATCGCGCAGGGCGTCGTGGGTTGCCTGGTGGCGCGCAGCATCAGTCCCGGCATCCTGGTCGAGATGATTCGGCAGTGGCCGATGTTCCTGACCTGTGTCGGGGCGGTCATTCTGTTCAGCACGGCGCTTGGCTATGGGCTCGCCCGCTGGAAGGTGCTGCCGGGAACGACGGCGGTGTGGGGCTCCTCGCCCGGCGCGGCGACGGTCATGGTGCTGATGGCCAACGCGCTCGGCGGCGACATGAGGCTCGTCGCGGTCATGCAGTATCTTCGGGTCGCCTGCGTCGGGCTCGTGGCGTCGATCGTCGCCCGGGCCTGGACGGCGTCCGGCGGCACGGCGCCGGCCGCGACCGACTGGTTCCCGCCGCTCGCCGCCGGTCCTTTCCTTGAAACGCTGGCGCTGGCCGGCGGAGGCGCAGCGATCGGCGTCAAAGCCAAAATCCCTGCAGGCCCCCTGCTTCTGCCGCTGTTTGCCGGCGCCGCCCTTTCGGCCGGTCACGTGGTCACGATCACGCTGCCGCCCTGGCTTCTCGCTGGATGCTATGCGCTCGTCGGCTGGTCGATCGGCCTGCGGTTTACGCGGGAAATCGTCCTCTATACGGCAAAGCAATTGCCGAGGATGATCGCCTCCATTTTCGCGCTGATCGCCATGTGCGGCGGCCTCGCCTACGCGTTGCACCTCGCAGCGGGAATCGATCCGCTGACCGCCTATCTCGCGACGAGCCCCGGCGGCGCCGATTCCGTGGCGATCATCGCCGCTTCGTCCAGGGTCGATATGTCTTTCGTCATGGCGATGCAGGTCGCGCGCCTGCTTCTGGTGATCCTGATCGGCCCAAGCCTCGCCCGCCTTCTCGCACGCTGGACCGAGGAGGTCTGATCGCCGGCCGTCGCGGGCATAGGGTAGCAGCCACGCGAACAGGTCTTCGTGCGCGACGGCAATGCGACGGTCGCCGCGTCGTCTCAAGCGGGGAAAGCGAACGTCGATCGGCCAAGGCGATGGCCGCGCTGCGCAAATAGCGCTCGTTCCTCGGCTGCGTGGCGAGCGGGTCCAATCAACCGCGCCTGGCGCCTTGAGGCTGTTCTCAATCGCCGGCAAAGTGGACGCGCTCGACGCCCATGAAAGGGCTCGGCGATCCGCCCGCCGTCGAAAACCGACATGCATCGGCTTGCCGGCGGCGGCTGGCAAACGCAGCAGATTTCCCGTACCTTTCCCCATGGCGGGCGCGAACTCCGTTGCCTTCGGGTGGCCCGGCTTGAGCAACTAAATGATACACGAAACCAATGGATTGTGCGCTTGCGCCGCCAGCCCCGCGCGCCCCGATGCATTTTTCAGGCTAAACGTTAGCAGCGACACCAGCACCAAGAGGAATTGCCGACAAATACAGCCGGCTGGTGATGTGTTGTCGCCCGACTTCTCAGGCTTGACAGTGCCTGATTCCTGGAATTTGCAACAGTTGTGGTGACGTTTCCCCATGCGACTCCTCGTGTACCTTTTGATTCTATTCTTTCAGGTCGGCTCGGTATGTTTGGCCGATAGGGTTACCGCAGGCGCCATTGTTGAGAATCATTCCTTCCCGTCTCGTTCCGCCGACGCCGGAGGGAATTCCGCCGGCCGATCCGGAATTGTTGAGAAATTAGGATCGGGCGATGACCAATCGAGCGCTGACACGACCTGGAGCCAAGGCTTGGCATCGGGCGTAAACGGGCCAATACCCGTGATCGTTGTCGACCAGTTCGGCTACCCGACAAAAGCTTCCAAAATTGCCGTGATCCGCGATCCGAAGGTGGGCTACGACAACGCCGCCCATTTCACGCCGGGAGCTACCTATGCCCTCGTCGATCAGTCCACCGGGAAGATTGCAAAACAGGGCCGGCCAACTCCCTGGAATGGCGGCGCCACGGATAGCGTGTCAGGCGACAAAGTCTGGTGGTTTGATTTCTCTGATGTCACAACTCCAGGAACCTACGCAGTCGTCGATATTGACAAGGGATTGCGCTCCCCCGAATTCCGTATCGATGATCGGGTTTACCGAAATGTCCTTAAAGATGCTGTTAGAATGTATTTTTACCAGCGTGCCGGCTTCAAAAAGACCGCCGAGACGGCCGGATCCGACTGGGCTGATGCTGCAAGCCATATGGGGCCCGGACAGGATCCTCAAACCCGCCCCTGGCAGGCCCGGCGCCGGTTGAGCAATAGCGAAACTTCGGAGATCAAAGATCTTCACGGAGGCTGGTTCGACGCTGGCGACTATAACAAGTATACGAGTTGGGCTGCTCACAACGTTATTGTCTTGCTGCGTGCTTATAGTGAAGACCCGACTGCATTCGGCGACGACGGTGGCATAGCCGAGTTGGGTAACGGCGTTCCCGACATTCTCGATGAAGTCAAGTGGGCGTTAGATTGGCTGGAGCGCATGCAAAACGCCGATGGCTCGCTGCTCTGCGTCCAGGGGTTGGACCAAGCGAGCCCGCCGTCGGCCGCCACGGGGCCGAGCTATTATGGTCCCGCAACGACAGCCGCCAGCCTGTCGGGCGCCGCTGCTTTTGCCTACGCCGCCAAGATTTATTCTGCGCGACCCGAGGCCGATCTCAGGGCTTACGGTAACGATCTCGCTACCCGCGCCAAACGAGCATGGGATTGGGCGGCTGCCAATCCACGCGTCCTGTATTACAATAATGACGATACAAAACAGCCGGGTTCCCGCGGACTTGCTTCAGGCCAGCAGGAAATAGACGATGCGCAGCGCTTGTTTGCAAAATTCGAGGCGGCTGTCTATCTTTACGAACTAACCAACGGCGTGAGTTACAAGGACTTCGTCGAATCGCATTACACGTCAATTGTTGCGAGTTATGGCCCGACACAGTGGGACGCGGATAGACAAGAAGTGCTACTCTATTACACACGCTTGCCAAATATCTCCGCTCAAGTAAAATCTGCGATCTTGACTAACTTCGTTGCAAATATGACGAAGAATGCAGATCAGCTTCCTATGATAACCAACAACAAGGACGCCTATCTCTCACCGATCAAAGAGTATACTTGGGGCAGCAACCAGTCAAAGCTGCAACAAGCGAGGCTAAATCAGCTTTTGGCATTGTATGACGACGATCCTGCCGCTGCAGCTGAGGCGGATTCCGCAGCAATGGGATACCTCCACTATATTCACGGCGTCAACCTGGCGTCAACCCGCTCGGTCTTGTTTATCTCACGAACATGAAATCGGCCGGGGCGAGCCATTCCGCCAGCACCATGTTTCACAATTGGTTTGCTCACGGCACGCGCTGGGAAAGGGCCAGCGGCGCCATGCCGGGCCCACCGCCCGGATATCTTGTTGGGGGGCCCAATCCACATTATTCAATGGATAAGTGTTGCGTCGCCGCCATTTTTACCGCGGGATACCGGTGCTTCTTCTCGGCCGCCTTTTCGTTATGCAGCAACAGTTACGCGCCGCCGCTCGGGCAGCCGGCGCTAAAGTCATATCGAGAATTTAACGAAGGTTGGCCGGCGAATTCCTGGGAGGTAACGGAACCCTCTACGGGCTATCAAGCACATTACATTAGTGTTTTGGCTAAATACGTGCGTTGACGGCATCGAAATTTGCTCCCGCTTCAGGCTTGTCGCGTGTGCCTTCGCTCGTGATCCTGGCGCTCGCGCAGATCTATTTGTTATAATTCACCCGCGTTGGTGAAGGTTGCGTAAGCACGCGCCACGTCTCGAGCTTTGCGACATGTATATGACGTGAATATCACGCCCAAGACCGGCTCAACGTCGCTACACGACGCTCGATCAGTCGCGACGAATCCGCCGAACTCAGTCCGTCGGGCGAGCTTCAGGGAACTTCCACGACCCGTCGAGAATCTCCGGACGCGGGCGATAGAGACGCACAAGATAGTTCCATCCGGACGTGATCGGCAGGCAGTTCGATATTTTTCCGTCGCATCCGCCGAACTGGATGGCGATGGCGCCGTCGGGGCCTGCTTTCGCCGTGATATTGTTGAGCGTGTAGGCGTTCAGAGCATTGGGTTCGAAATATCCCTTCGCATTGTAGACGCTGACCGACCAGAAGCCGTCGACCGGCACATCCTTGACGTCGAGCCGGTAGATCGTCTGGCCGTCGTTCTTCGCCGGCGTGACGTTGAGATAAAGCGCGTCCCTCTCGGGGTTGCCGCCCCAGGCTGACGCCGAGCCGATGAGCCGCCTGACCGGATCAACCTCTTCCTTCGGCCCGAACATGCGCTTCGTGTCGGGGAGCGTCGCCGCGAGCGCGAGCAAATGTTCTCGCACCACCGCCTGGCTCGCCTGATCCCAATGAGGGACCTCGAACGTTCCCGGCCCGCCGGGCTGATCGACTTTGATCGCGTCCTGCAAGATGCGAACAGCGCCCGCGTCCTCGGGATCGTTCGGGTCAACCAGCGTCCGTACGACCAGGACAATATACCGCGTGCCAATCTTCTCCTTCGTGAGAGTGTAGCTTCCCGCGCCATAGAGGACTTGAGGCGTGTATTGGTCCTCGTCGATGACTTGCATCGACATGAAGCGCTTGGCCGCGTCGGGCAAGGTGATTGTCACCGGGCCCGCATCAAGATCGAACACCGCGGCGGAATAGAGCGTATCGCGATTGAGGCGGATAACGGTTTGATTGTCGATGGCCGCCGGCTCGCGCCGATGCAGGAATTTGCCGAAGCCGCCGTCCTTGACGATGTTACCGAAGTAGAGATCGCTCTCGGCGCGAACAAAATTGTCGGGCGTCACTGGGACGGTCGAACCTGACGCGGCCTCATGGGCAGCGCTCGCAACGACGAGCGGCGGCGCCTTCCACTGCTCGTTGAGCGCTTCAGGCTTCGGCCAATAGAGGCGCATGACCAACATGAACGGGCCGGTCGGCGCCGGCAGCCAGTTCGCCTCTCTTTGAGCGCCGGGAGATTCGTGCTGCACGTCAATCGTCAAGCTGCCGTCCGGGTCGGGCTCGAGGTTCGGCAGCATCGACGAATTGATGAGATACCGGTTGAGCGGGTTGGCCGACAGAAGGCTCGCCGGCAGCTGATAGAGGGTGACCGACCAGAAGGCGTTGACAGGGCGGCAAGTGGCCAGCGGCGAAGCGAAGGTGGTAGCGGTTAGCGCCGCTGAGCGGCTTATTGTCGTTATCGGTGAAATAAACCGGGTAGATCGCCTCGTCCTTGGAATTGCCGTAGATGCCGAGCACGGCCGCGGACATGCGGGCATATAGTCGCCGTTGAGAAACGCTCGCGTCCCGAAAGCGTCTGCGCTGGTCCTCTTGCCGGTGTCGAGTTCAGTCCGCTTGTAGTCCTCGAACGTCGCCCAGGCGTCGGCCATCCCTGCGGCGACGGCCTCGCGGATCTCCGGCGACAAGGTTTTCGCATCAAACGCGCCGCGCGCGCCGAGGCCGAGCCTGGCGAAGCGCGCCATGATCTCGGTCTCAGAGGGGTCCGTCGGCGCAAACTGAAGAACAAAGTCGAGGATGTTGAAAAAATCGAGCGACGTCTTCTCGGACTCGGCACTGAGCGGCTTGATGAAGTCGATGGCCGGCGGCGCTGGCGGCGCGGGTTCCCCGAGGAATTGCGACAGCGCCTCCACCTTGTAGCCGGACTGGATTCTCTTGACGTTGTCGATGTCGTCCTCGCTGAAAAGCTGCGTGCGGTAGAGGACGAAGGCGAAGTCGGTTTCCGAGCGGATGACCGCCTTGACCGCCGGCGGCGTCCCGCCTTTCCAGCTCGGGCCGGCCAGCAAGAATTGGCCCGCCTCGTTGCCTGTCGTCCGGCTGCCGACATAGGCGAAGTCGAACGTGTACATGTCGATGAACTGGAGGGAATAATAGCGCCCCTTATCGATGATCGGCACGGTGAGGACCAGAGGCTCAGCCCTCAGGTCGGCGCCGAGGAACGAATAGGGCGTGTCGGAATTCGGCGTCTGGATCGCCTTGTCGTCGGGAGTGAAGACGCGGGCGGTGTTGCTGAGCGTATTCTACGGCGCCTTGAATTCCGGGCCGGCGCGGACGACAAAGTACGAATACTGAATTCGATAGCTGTCGACGAGCGGGAATCCGTAGATCGTCGCTTCCTTGGCGATGGCGCGCGCTTCGGAGGGAGAAAGTGACTGCGCGTTCACGAGACGCTCCCCAAATTGCAAGGACAGAGATAGCCGAGAGGATGGGCCAAGAAAGGAGGCGGCGGACTATGATATCCCAACGCCGGAATGCGGCCGTTGCACGGCGAATGTTCGCACCGTCCGCGTCTTGTTCGGGCGCACATGGCCAAGGAACACCGCCACAACAATCGGCTAACACTGTGAACGCGTGGCGAGGGGCGAATCATGGCGTTGAAAATCATCGGGGCTGGATTTGGTCGAACCGGGACATGGTCGACCCTGCACGCGCTCAACCAGTTGGGCTTTCCCTGCTATCACATGTCAGAAGTGATTTTGAACAAGAACAACAAGTCTCATCTCGGCTTTTGGCGAAAGGTCGCCAATTCGCCGCCGGGCGCGCAGCAGGACTGGGAGCAGGTTTTCGCCCGATATTCGGCGACCGTCGACAATCCGGCCTGCTGCGTCTGGCGCGAATTGCTCGCCGCCTATCCGGACGCCAAGGTCTTGTTGAATTTGCACCCGCGCGGCGCAGAGGCCTGGTATGAGAGCACGGTCGACACGATCTATTTCACCGAGGGGATGTGGCAGTTTAAGGTTCTGGAATGGTTGACCCCGTTCGCGTGGAGGTTTGGCGACACGTCGCACAAACTGGTCTTCCGACGGTCTCTGCAGGGATCAATGCCGGACAAAGCTAAGGCGATCGCTCGCTACAACGCTCACATCGAAGAGGTCAAAGCGGCGGTTCCGGCAGACAGGTTGTTGATCTTCAGCGTTGATCAGGGTGGGCGCCCTTATGCGCGTTTCTCGGCGCGCCTCAGCCGGCGGGCGACTTTCCCAACGTCAACGACCGGGCGGAGTTCAAAAAGACGCTCGGCGACATCATCAAGGGCATGTACGTGACCGTCGCGGCCTACGCCGTCGGCATCGCGGCGCTGATATTCTGCATCGACTGGCTGCTCCGATAGGGCCGGCGAAGCTTCGACTCCCTTGCCCATGCCCCGTCGATCGGTTCAGGAGGCCTCGATCAGCCGGGCGGCGTAGCGCGCCATCGGGTCGACCTCCAGATTGGCCCGGTCGCCCGCCTTGCGCTCGGCCCAGGTCGTGACCTCGAGCGTGTGGGGGATCAGAAGAACCTCGAATTCGTCGCCCTCGACCGCGTTGACCGTCAGCGACGTCCCGTCGAGGGCGACCGAACCCTTGACGGCGATGAATTTTGCGCAGTCTTTTGGAGCGCGGAAGCGGAAATGCGCCATGCCGTCGAAATCGCGCCGCGTCACGATTTCGGCCACTCCGTCGACATGGCCGCTGACCATGTGGCCGCCGAGCTCATCGCCGACGCGCAAAGGTCGCTCGAGATTGACGTGATCGCCCGCGCCCCACCCGCCAAGCGTCGTGACGGCGAGCGTCTCGGCCCCGACGTCGAAGGAAATGCGCGAGCCCGCGCCGCGCTTCTCGACCCCGACCGCCGTGAGGCACACGCCCGCGTTGGCGATCGAAGCGCCGACGCCAATCGAGGCAGCATCGTAGGCGCTGGCGACGACCAGCCGGCTGCGTTCACCGAACCGAGTTATTTCAACGATTTCTCCGACATCGCTGACAATCCCGGTGAACATAATTCTCCTTCCACCTCGCGGTTACAGCGGCTCGTGCGCTTCGTGCGTGCTTGGCGTTCTTGGTGTTTCAATTTTGTTGACCACAAGGATCACCAAGCTCGCACGAAGGACTCCAGTCAGCTCCAGGAAATTGTCCTGCCGCTCCCAGACTCGCATGGCATCGGCGCCGTATGTGGCGGTCTCAACGAGACGATAGCGTTTTGGATCCTCAAACGCCGTGCGCGCCTCGTCGCAGAGCGCGGACAAACCCGGGCGGCCGAGCGGCCTTTCCGCGGTAATGAGCGCGACCGTGTCGGCGAGACCGGAGGCGATCAGCCGGGCCGCGACGCGCGGGCCGCCCTCGCTGAAGACCCGGGTGACGCCGCGCGCAGAGAGTGTGCGCAGAGCCTGGCGTAGGTCGACACGGCCTGCGGCGTCGAGCCCGACGCGCTCGATAATGGCGCCCAAATCGGCGAGGCGCGTAGCCGCCTCGCGCGGCGCCTCAGGCCCGGCGAAGACGAGGGTCGGCAGGTCGCGTGCGCCGGCGGCGAGGCGCGACTGCGGCGGCAGGCGCAGATGCGTATCGAGCACGACGCGCCAGGGCTTCCGCTCGAGGCCCGGCAGCCGCACGGTCAGCGCGGGATCGTCGGCGAGCGCGGTCTCCACCCCGACCATGATCGCCTCATGCGTCGCCCGCATGATCTGCACCCGAAGGTTGGCGATCTGCCCGGTGATGCGTAGGCGCTGGTCGTGCCGCCCGCCAGAGGCGTAGCCGTCCGCCGTCTCGGCGAGTTTCAGGTTCACAGACGGTCGCCCCTCGGTGACCCGAAGGATGTGGCCGCGATGGTCGCGCCGCGCCTGTTCGGCCCCTGCCCCGACGTCGACCCTGATCCCCGCGGCGCGCAGCCGGGCGTGCCCCTGTCCGGCCACCTTCGGGTTCGGATCCTCCATTGCGGAGACGACCCGGGCGATCCCGGCCGCAATCACCGCGTCCGCGCAGGCCGGCGCCGCCCCGACGTGCGAGCAGGGCTCGAGCGTCACATAAAGGGTCGCGCCGCGCGCCGCCTCTCCGGCCTGAGCGATGGCGAGCGGCTCGGCGTGCGGGCGCCCGCCTGGGGCGGTCGCCGCCCGGCCGACAACCGCGCCGTCCTTCACCAGGATCGCGCCGACGGAGGGGTTCGGCGCGGCGAGCCCGAGCGACCGCTCCCCGAGATTGAGAGCGGCCGTCATCCAGCGCCGGTCGTCCTCGGCCTGGCCCGAGCCGCGCCCGGTCATTGCGCCGGCGTTTCCTTGCGCGGCCTTGCCGCCTTGGCCGGAGCAGCGTCAGGCTCCGCTTCAAGCTCTCCGACGATGGCGTTGAAATCGCGCGCCTCGCGGAAATTGCGGTAGACCGAGGCAAACCGCACGTAGGCGACGTCGTCGAGTGCTTTCAGGCCCTCCATGACGAGTTCGCCGATGCGTTCCGTCGGGATATCGCCGTCGGTCTGGCTTTCGAGTTGCCTGACGATCCCGTTGACCATGCGCTCGATCCGATCGGGCGCGACCGACCGCTTGCGCAGCGCAACCTGGACCGAACGCAGGAGCTTGTCGCGATCGAAGGGCGCGCGCCGGCCGTTCTTCTTGACCACCTGCAGCTCACGCAATTGCACGCGCTCGAAAGTCGTGAACCGGCCGCCGCAGTCCGGGCAGACGCGGCGGCGGCGGATCGACGAGGAGTCGTCGGTCGGCCGGGAATCCTTGACTTGCGTGTCGAGGCCGCCGCAATAAGGGCATCGCATCGCAAGCCGTCCCTTTCAGGCCGTCCCGAACCTCTAGTAGATCGGGAAGCGCCGCGTCAGATCGGCGACGCGTGAGCGCACGTTCGCCTCGACGGCGTTATTCGCTGATTCGCGGTTCGCGGCCAAGCCGTCCAGCGTCTCGACGATCAGCCGGCCGACCTCGGTGAATTCAGCCGTCCCGAAACCCCGCGAGGTGGCGGCGGGCGAGCCGAGCCGAATGCCCGACGTCACCATCGGCTTCTGCGGGTCGAACGGAACGCCGTTCTTGTTGCAGGTGATATGGGCGCGGCCGAGCGCCGCCTCCGCCGCCTTGCCGGTCAGCCCCTTGGGGGTGAGGTCGACCAGCATCAGGTGGTTGTCCGTGCCGCCGGTCACCAGCTGGAAGCCGCCTTCGAGGATCGGTTTGGCCATCGCCTTGGCGTTGGCGACCACGGCATGCGCGTAAGTCTTGAACTCAGGCGTCAGCGCCTCGTGGAACGCGACCGCCTTGGCCGCGATCACGTGCATCAACGGTCCGCCCTGGAGGCCGGGAAAGATCGCCGAGTTCATCTTTTTGGCGAGACCCTCGTCGTTGGTCAGAATCATCCCGCCGCGCGGTCCGCGCAGCGTCTTGTGCGTGGTTGTCGTGACGACATGCGCGTGCGGGAACGGCGAAGGATGGGCGCCGCCGGCGACCAGCCCGGCGAAATGGGCGATGTCGACGACGAAATAGGCCCCAACCGCGTCGCAGATCGCTCGGAAGCGTTCGAAATCCCAGTGTCGCGCATAGGCGGAACCCCCGGCCATGATAAGCTTCGGCCGATGTTGTTTGGCGAGGGTCTCGACCTCATCCATGTCGACGCGATGGGTGACGCGGTCGACGCCATACGACACTGGCCTGAACCAGCGGCCCGACATGTTGACCGGCGAGCCATGGGTCAAATGTCCGCCGGCGGCGAGATCGAGGCCCATGAATGTGTCGCCCGGCTCCATCAGGGCGAGGAACACGCCCTGGTTGGCCTGGCTGCCGGAATTCGGCTGGACGTTGGCAAAGCGGCAATCGAACAAAATGCAGGCGCGCTCGATCGCGAGCTGTTCGGCGATGTCGACAAACTGGCAGCCGCCGTAATAGCGCCTGCCCGGATAACCCTCCGCGTATTTGTTGGTCATCACCGAGCCCTGCGCCTCGAGCACCGCGCGGGAAACGATGTTTTCCGAGGCGATCAGTTCGATTTCATCGCGCTGACGGCCGATTTCCAGTTCGATCGCCCTCGCGATCTCGGGATCAATCTCGCCAAGGGGCGCGGAAAAAAATGAATTCGAGCGGCTCGGCGGCGGGACGTCGACGTTCATGGGCGGGTTTTCCTGACCGGGCGCGATTCAAAGTCGCGAGCCGCGCCTTTAGCATGAGCGCCGCGCCAGCAAAAGCGCGGGGGCACCCACAATTCCCGAACAAATCACCGCGCGCGCCGGTGCGTGACCGATTTTGCGGTCGTTGACGGGTTCGAATGTCACAATCCCGAGGGGTCGATCACCTCACGACGGCGAACAGTTTATAGACCCCCTTCGGGCCGAACGTCTGGGTGGGAAACGGCAGCTTCGCCTCGTCGCCCAGCGCCAGCTGGCGCAGCGGCTCGCGGATCGCGAGAAAGCGGTAGTCCGCCCGGTTGCGACTGTGTCCGGCCCAATTGGGCACGTAGACGACCTCGGCCCATTCTTGATCGGTCTGTTGCGGCTGGCCGTCCGTTTTGCGGATCAGCGGCTTCCACGCGCTCTCGGGCGTCGTCCGCACAGCCGCGCGGAAAGCCTCGGTCACGTCGGCGCCGATCGCGAACTCGATCACGCCAAAGCGCGGGTCTTTTCCCTCGCCGCAATAGAGCAGCAGCTCTTCCTGATAGGCCGCCGTGTCCGAACGCAACGAGACCCTCCTCACGCTGTCCGGCAGATGGCGCAGGCTCTCTTTCAGGACGCGCAACTGCTCGTGTCCGGCGGGCACGTTGCCGTCGCGGAACTCCGAATAGAGCATCGCGCCCTGCTCCGCCCACCAGCAGTTCAGCGGCTGATACGCCTTGAACTTCTTGTAGCAAAACAGCGCCTCGCGCTTGTGCGTCTCAATCAGCGTCGCGTCCATGTCCAGCGTCGCCGTCGCCGCGGGCTGACGCTTCTGCAGAAAGTCCAGCAGCGCCTGGTTCACCCGCCAGAGACCGCGCAGTGCCTGCGTCACCGCCGGAATGAACGCCATCCCCGCGACCGCCTTGGGCGAAGCTGGATCATCGAACCGTTCCAGCCAGCCCGACAGCGCCGACGGCGAGGGCGTCGCCCGCTCGCGCTCGCGCCGCCAGCGGCTTTTCAGCGACCGCCGTTCGGCGCGCGACAGCAAATCCTTCTCGATCGCCCGCAGGATCGCCGAAAAGCCGCTGTCGCGCTCCAACCGTTCGATGTCTTCCACGCAGTCGCCGCCGGACAAATTCAGGAAAATCACCGCCAGAACCATCTGGATGTCGAGCCAGCCCTGGCCGCCGGCCGCCCGAACATGCCGCTGGATCGCCCCGCCGAGGCCGCAGGCCTTGATCAGGTCGAGATACAACGGAAGCCCGGCCAGCGACGTCAATCCATGGCTGGACGAATCGGCCTCATACTGGAAATCGAGCAGCCCCTGTCCCTGCATCGCGCACCCCGTTGGTGATGATTCTTGAGTCGCAAACCAAGACTATCTCCCTGATTCCTCAGGGCCAACGGGGAACTTGAAATTTCCTGATGCGGAATTCAGGGCACACCAGGATCCCGCATCTAATTGGTGATCACCAAATCTCAGCCTATCTCCCTGATCAAGGAACTTCACTTGCTTTGATGCGGAATCAGCGACGCCGGCAAGCGCCGGCGTTCCGCCCGCGGACGAGGACGTGATAAGACGGCACACATGCCGGAAGACAATCGCCTCGTCCGCCACGTCGTCATCGAAGGCTTCGTCCAGGGCGTCGGATACCGCGATTTTGTCCGCCGCTCGGCGCTGAAGCTCGGCATATCGGGCTGGGCGCGCAACAGAGCCGACGGCTCAGTCGAGGCCTTGATTGAGGGAGCGCCGGCCGACGTCGATGCGATGCTGGCCGAGATGCGACGGGGGCCAAGCGGCGCGATGGTGACGAGGCTGAAGTTCGCCGAGCCGGCGCCCGAGGCGGAGGCGGAAGCGGGAACCTTCGCGATCCGTCCGACGGTGTGAGTCGGCCAGGGTCCCGTTTAGTGCAAATTTAGGGTCGGGCCCTTGGGAATTCAGGGACTTGCGACCCCGTTTAGCGTCGCCCCGCAAAAATGGGCTGGCGTGGCCTCAGGCAGGCTTCTTCTCCGAGAGGCGCTCGCGCGGCGTCTTCGCCGGACGGTCGTCGGGCGCGCCGACCGAGGTCCGGGTCGTCGAAGGCGGATCACTGGCCGGAAACGACTCCTCGATCGCCTCGTCGAGCGACCGCTCCTCCTCCTCGCGCTGCTCGCGCGATTTCTTGGGGTCGTCTTTCATATCTTCGCTCCGCAGTCAGACTTGGCCCACCGACTTAGACAGTGCGCGCGCGGCGGCCCGAAAGTATGGCGGAGGGCTGTCAAACAATAAACATAAGTATGCCGTTGTTACAAATGCGCGCCACTTTCTTCACACATCGCCCTCCAGCCATCGAGCGATCCGCTCGTAAACGTCGCGGCGGCTGAGCAGGTCAAGATGCCCCGTCGCGCAAGCGATCCATTGTCGGTTCGGCGCAAACTTCAGATCCATCGCGGAATTCTTGCTGCCGGCCGAGGGCGCTCGCGACGGGGACGAGTCCGTCGCCGACCAGACGATCCTTGAGGCCGCCGGGCGACGCGGCGGCGGTGGCGGCGATCGCGTAGCAGGCGACCCCCGCGGGGAGGGGAACGGGGCGGCGCGGGTCGCCCTCGCGGGCAAAACGGTCGCGGCCCCGCCAATCTTCGTCCAGAAGGTTCCCGTAGCGGAGATCGGTTACGCCGGCGCTGCGGATTTTTCCGAGCTTGCCAAAGGTGGCAGCGTAGGGCGTCTTGCCGACGATGACGTCGACCCAGTTGCCAATGCGCTCGAGCGGCGCGCCATGGTGCGGCGTTCCGAGAAAGACGAGCGCGTTGAGCTTTTTCCGCCAGGAATGCCTCGCCTCTTCGCCAATGCGGCAAGCGCTGCGCGCGACGAGGCCGCCCATGCTGTGGCCGATAATCACCAAGTCCTCGATTTTTCTCGGCCACGCGGCGACAAGCGCCTCCAGCGCCTCGGCGAAAGCGCGGCCATTGGTCGAGATGTGCAGGCCAGAATTGTAGGAGAGATAGACCGCCGTGTAGCCGAGGTCGCGCGCCAACGCGGCGCCGTGGTCATGGTTTTGCCGCGTCCATTGCAGGTCGCTCATGCAGAGCCCATGCAGGAGCACGACGAGCTTGCCGGATGCGTCGGGAAAGGCCTCGGCGAGCGCCAGTCTTTCGAGCGTGAGCGCGCGGCCGTCGCGCCGAAACCGCATTTTCAGCGCCAGCGGATTGCCGGTTTCCGCCAGATGGTCGCCGACGACGCCGTTCAGCGCGGCGACCGCGGCCTCCCGCCCCCGCGACACCGGCCGATCGTCGGGCTTCGCCTCGAGGAGCGATGCGGCGGCGCCGACGCCCGCGCTGGTCAGCCGGAAGGCGCCGCGGACCCCGCGATAGACGAGCCGCGCCGCTCCACCTGTCAGCCCTTGAGCGAGCGGCGCCAATCCCGGCGTGTCCAGGACAACCATGTGCATGTGTTCAACGAGGTCAGTGAGCCCGGCCGCCCCGTCCGCCGCGAGGCGGCCGAGACCAAGGACGTCGGCGAGCGAAAGCGCGGCTTTTGTTGTCATGGACACTCCTTTCGCGTCTGGCGGGGCGGGATCATTTCGGAACCCCGAAAACGCTTCCTTTTGCTCCCATTGCTGGGTGCGGATCCAAGCTTTTCAGAGGCTTGTGCGCGGCATTCGCTAAATGACATTCTTTTCGGTCCCCCCCCGCCGGATCGGCCGGTCGCAGCAGCCAGCCGGCCTGAGCGATACCAATCGTTAGGCTCCGGTATCACGGTATCGTACTTGTCCGCGGCAAGTGCTGATCTTCGATCTTTTGACAAAATTAGCATGGCTTTCGATGATCGCCAAGAAATTGTCGACAGAACTGTCGGATCGTGGCGCGGTTACGCCGCCCCGCGTCAAGAGACCGGCCGGCGACCAGCTCGCCGACGACTGTTCGAGCGCTTGCGCTTTTGACGGCCGCCTCAAAAAATGGTTCGTCGAGATATGCAGAAGGCCCTCCCTCGCGCCGAGGTCATCGCGGTCCGGACAGGCTGAGCGATGGCGCGCGATCTCGGCCTTGAAGACCTGATCCACGAGGACCTGCCAAGCGACTTGGCGCTGACGGAAAGGGCGATGTTCGGCGGCTGGGCCTGGCTGCTCAACGGAAACCTGCTCATCGCGGCGCGCAGCGACGGCATGCTGGCGCGGCTCGGCAAGGGTAACGACGCCTGGGCCCTGGGCTTGCCGGACGTGTCGCCGATGATCTCGCGGGGACGCAGAATGGACGGCTGGGTGCGCGCAGGACCATCGGCTTATGGCGACGACTCGGTCCGGGCGCGTCTGATCGAGGGGGCGCTGAGCTTCGTGCGCGGTCTTCCGCCAAAGGGGTGAGTGGCGATCGAAGCGCCTACTGGCCGCACGTTTCATGCTACAGACCGATATCCGATCGGACGCGCATGACCATCCTCACGGTAAGACATCTCACAACCTATTCCTATTCATCGCCTGTGCGGCTGGGCGAGCATCGGATGATGCTTCGACCGCGCGACAGCAACGATCAGCGGCTTCTCGAGGCGAGCCTCAAGATTGCCCCCCGTCCGCACCGGCTTCGCTGGATTTACGACGTGTTCGACAATTGCGTTGCGATTGCCGACTTCGTGGGAGAGACCCGGCGCCTCGAGGTCGAGAACAACATCACTCTGGAGCACATCGCATTCGATGAACCGGAATTCCTGCTCGAGGACAGAGCCCGATATTATCCATTCTCCTATGACGCGGACGAAATGCCCGACCTCGCCCGGGCGATCGAGCGGCATTACCCCGATCATTCCGGAGAACTCGACCACTGGGTTCGACAGTTCGTCAACCAGGCGCGTCCGACCGAGACGGCCGCGCTCTTGATGACCTTGACCAATGCGCTGAAGGAGGGGCTCGCCTACGAACGTCGTACCGCAAGGGGAACCCAGACTCCTTTGCAGACGCTTGCGTCGCGGCGCGGCTCGTGCCGCGATTTTGCGACGCTGATGATGGAGGCCGCGCGGACGCTCGGCTTCGCCGCCCGCTTTGTCTCCGGTTATCTCTACGTGCCCAGTCGCGACTTGGGAGAGAGCCATCTCGGCGGCGGCTCGACCCATGCATGGTGTCAAATCTATTTGCCTGGATCTGGCTGGGTTGAATTCGATCCGACCAACGGCATTGTCGGCAATCGGGATCTCATCCGGGTTGCGGTGGCGCGCGACGCTCGACAGGCCATTCCTCTGCACGGGTCCTATTTCGGCAAGGTCGAGGACGAAGACGGAATGGTCGTGTCCGTCAATGTCCGCCGTCTGCCGCAAGAAAAGCCCTCCGCCCATGTTCTCGATGACGTGGAAACATGAGGCCTTCTAGTCTCGCGCCAATGTTCGCGCATTGCGCATGGGTTCGGCCGCGCGGCCTCGATTGCCCCAACACGAGGATTTCCCAATGCTGATCGAAGCGGGCTTCGACATCGCCTTTGAATGTCCGGCCCGGACGCCGATGCTGCTTCAGCTCAACGTCCATCCCTCGCGTGACGCCGATTTGCTCACCCCGGATAAGATCACCTCCGATCCGCCACTCTCGACACGCGCCTATCTCGATCTTTTCGGCAATCGCGTCACGCGCGTCGAGGTGCCGGCGGGCCTCGTCACATTCTCCAACCGCTTCGTCATTCACGACTTGGGCGAGCCGGACGAGACGCCGCCGGATGTACGGACGATGCCGATCGCCGACCTTCCCGACGACGCGCTGCTGTTTCTGGTTTCGAGCCGATATTGCGACAGCGACAAGCTCGCCGATTTTGCCTGGTCGCGGTTCGGAAACCTGTCCGGCGGCACGAGGGTCGTGCAGGCGATCTCAGATTTCGTTCACGCGAAAATCCGCTTCAGCTACGCGGACGCGCGCTCGACCCGTTGCGCCAGCGATTCCATGCACGAGGGAATTGGCGTCTGCCGCGACTTCGCCCATCTCGCCATTGCGCTCTGCCGCTGCATGAACATTCCCGCCCGCTACTGCACCGGCTATCTCGGCGACATCGGCGTTCCGCCCGACGTCAACCCCGGGGACTTCAGCGCCTGGGGCGAGGTCTTTCTCGACGGGCGCTGGTGGACGATGGACGCGCGTCACAACCATCCCCGCATCGGCCGCATCGTGATGGGACGCGGTCGCGACGCAGCCGACGTCGCCATGTCGACCGCCTTCGGCGTCGCGGATCTGAAGCGGTTTATAGTGGTGACGGATGAGAAGGTGGAGGGGCGATGATCGCGGTGGAACGCCCGAGATCGTGGCGTCCGGGGAAATCGGAAGGCGAAAGGGCGACCACGATCCCGCTCCTCTCGACTCCAGCTGAGCGGCGCCCCCAACATCAGCCTCGACGCCGCTCTCCTCGATGCGGTCGACCACGACGCCAAGCAGCGCGGCCTCAGCCGCTCATTTACTCGCCGCCACGGCGCGCGAAAAGATCATGGCGGGGGAGTGACGTCCCCGTAACGCGATGGACGCGCCACCCAGGACCTCTTATCGTACCGACATGCCCGCCAAGAGCCCGCTTTACGACCGCGATTTCTACGCCTGGAGCCGTGAGCAGGCCGAACTCCTGCGCGCCGGCAAGTTCGCAGAGGCCGACATCGAGCATATCGCCGAGGAAATCGACAGCATGGGCAGGACCGAGAAGCGCGAGCTGATCAGCCGTCTAAGCGTCCTCCTGCTCCACCTGCTCAAATGGCGTTACCAACCGGGCAAGCGCGGCCCGAGTTGGGAGGCGAGCATCTTGAACCAGCGCGACGCCATCGCCGACCATCTCGACGACAACCCGAGCCTCAAACCTCTCCTCCCGCAGGCGCTCGCCTCCGCCTACCGCAGTGCTCGGCGGGACGCGATTGCGGAAACCGGGCTCGCCGGATCGACGTTCCCCGACGCATGCCCGTGGACGGCGGAGCAGGTGCTGGACGGCGGGTTCTGGCCGGAATGACGCAATAATTGTCGGGTCATCGGACAGCCCTGGGGTTCAGGCGTTCATGGCGGCGTTCCACAAGCTTCGCCATCTTGTCGACGAACGCGCCCTACCCTTTCTTCCCCGCGATCTTCGCGATCTCCCGCATGATCTTCAGCGTCCCCGCGAGCCTGTCCCCCAGCCGCTCGAAATCGTCCGTCACCACGATCCGCATGTCCGGCCGCACCCGGGCGAGCGGGCCTTGCGCTGTCACCCACTTCACCAGCGCCGTCGGGTTGGCGAAGGAATTTTTGCGGAAGGCGATCGTCAGGCCCTTCGGGCCGGCGTCGAGCTTTTCGACGTTGGCCCTGCGGCAGAGCGCCTTGATCAGCACCAGCTTCATCAGGAGGCCCACTTCCGGAGGCGGCGGGCCAAAACGGTCGACGATCTCGGCGCCCATCGCCTCGATCTCGGCCTCGTCCTCCAGCGCCGACAGGCGGCGGTATAAGGCAAGCCGCGTCGGCAGGTCGGGGATGTAGCTCTCGGGGATCGTCACCGGCGCGCCGAGCTGGATGGTCGGCGACCACATGTCCTCGGCCGGCGCGTCCTCGCCCGACTTGATGCGCTCGACCGCCTCGCGCACCATCTGCTGATAGAGCTCGTAGCCGACCTCCTTGATGTGGCCGGACTGCTCTTCGCCGAGAAGATTGCCGGCCCCGCGCAGGTCGAGGTCGTGGCTCGCCAGCTGGAAGCCGGCGCCGAGCGTATCGAGCGACTGCAGCACCGCGAGCCGCTTCTCCGCCTGCGGCGTGATCTTCGCCCTGGCCGGCGTGGTGAACAGCGCATAGGCGCGGAGCTTCGAGCGCCCGACGCGGCCGCGCAACTGATAGAGCTGGCCGAGGCCGAACATGTCGGCGCGATGGACGATCAGGGTATTGGCGCGCGGAATGTCGAGGCCGGATTCGACGATCGCAGTCGACAGCAGGATGTCGTATTTGCCGTCGTAGAAGGCGCCGATCTTGTCCTCCAGCTCCCGCGCCGCCATCTGCCCGTGCGCCGACGACGAATTTCGCCTCGGGCACATTCTTGCGCAGGAAGGACGCCGCCTCGTCGAGGTCCTCGATGCGCGGGCAGACGTAGAACGACTGGCCGCCGCGATAGCGCTCGCGAAGCAGCGCCTCGCGCACGATCAAGGCGTCGAACGGCGAGACGAAGGTCCTGACCGCCAGGCGGTCGACCGGCGGGGTCGCGATGATCGACATATCGCGTACGCCGGTCATCGCCAGCTGCAGGGTGCGCGGGATCGGCGTCGCGGTCAGCGTCAGCATGTGCACCTCGGCCCTGAGCTCCTTCAGCCGCTCCTTGTGGCCGACGCCGAAATGCTGCTCCTCGTCGACCACGACGAGGCCGAGATCCTTGAAGTCGACCGTTTTGCCGAGCACCGCGTGCGTGCCGACGACGATGTCGACGCCGCCCTCGGCGAGGCCCTTCTTCGTCTCGCGCTGCTCGGTCGCGGCCACCATGCGCGAAAGCTGGCCGACGCGCACCGGGAGGCCGGCGAAGCGCTCGCGGAAGACGCGGGTGTGCTGGCGGGCGAGCAGGGTCGTCGGCACGACGATCGCGGTCTGCTTGCCGTTGATCGCCGCGGCGAAGGCGGCGCGCAGCGCCACCTCGGTCTTGCCGAAGCCGACGTCGCCGCAGATGAGCCGGTCCATCGGCCGGCCGGCGGCGAGGTCGTCCAGCGTCGCCTCGATCGCGTTCGCCTGGTCGAGAGTCTCGTCGTAGGGAAATCGGGCGCAGAACTCGTCGTAGAGCCCTTCCGGCGGAATGAGGCGCGGGGCCGGGCGGGTCAGCCGCTGAGCGGCGACGCGGACCAGCTCGCCCGCCATTTCGCGCACCCGCTTCTTGAGCCGCGCCTTGCGCGACTGCCAGCCTGCGCCGCCGAGCCTGTCGAGTTCGCCGGTCTCCGAGCCGTAGCGCGACAGGAGTTCGAGGTTCTCGACCGGCAGGAACAGCCGGTCGCCGCCGGCGTAGTGGATCTCGAGGCAGTCGTGCGGAGCGCCGGCCGCCTCGATCGTTTGCAAGCCGACGAAGCGCCCGACGCCGTGGTCGATGTGGACGACGAGGTCGCCGGCGGTCAGCGCGCTCGCCTCCGCCAGCACGTCCTGCGCGCGTCGCCGGCGCTTCGACTGCCGGACAAGACGGTCGCCGAGAATGTCCTGCTCGCCGACGATTGCGACGTCGGGCGCCTCGAAACCCTGCTCGAGGGCGATGACCGCGAGCGGCAGCGCGCCCGCACGCGCCGTCTTCGCCTGATGATATGATGAGACGAGCTCGAGCGATTTGAGGCCGTGCTCGGCCAGCACGTGGCTCAGCCTCTCGCGCGAACCGTCGCTCCAGCCGGCGACGATCACATTCAGGCCGCGTCCGCGCAAATCCTTGATGTGCGCGACGGCGGCGTCGAACACGTTGCCGCTCTCGTTCTGCCGCTCGGGGGCGAAATTGCTGCCCGACCCGTCCGCCGCAGTCGACGATGTTGGCCGCGTCAGGCGGCGCCTCGAAAGGCGTGAGGCGGCCGAGCGGCGAAGCCGAGAGCCGCTCCTTCCATTCGACTTCGGTCAGGTAGAGTCGCCCGGGCGGCAGCGGCTTGTAGTCGGCCCTTGCCGGGTCCTGGGCATAGGCGGCGCGTCTCGCCGCGTAGGAGTTGGCGATCTGCTCGATGCGCTGGCTTGCGGCCTCCTCGGCCCGCGCGTCGAGCACCAATGGGGCCTCGCCGACGTAGTCGAACACCGTGTCGAGCCGGTCGTAGAGAAGCGGCAGCCAATGCTCGAGGCCAATCGCGCGGCGGCCCTCGCTGACGGCGGCGTAGAGCGCGTCGTCCGGGGTCGGCGCGCCGAACTCGGCGGCGTAGCCCTGGCGGAAGCGGCGGATCGTTTCGGTCGTCAGCCGCGCCTCGCTCATCGGCACGAGGTCGAGCGAAGCGCAATTGGCCGACGCTGCGTTGCGTCTCGGGGTCGAACGTGCGGATCGACTCCAGCGTGTCGCCGAAGAAGTCGAGCCGGATCGGGGCCGGGGCGCCGGGCGGGTAGAGATCGAGGATGCCGCCGCGCGTGGCGTAGTCGCCGACCTCGCGCACGGTGCTGGCGCGGGCGTAGCCGTTGGTCTCGAGCCAGAGCGCAAGGTCGTCCATTCTGACGCTGTTGCCCGGCGCGGCGGAGAAGGCGGCGGATGCGACGTAATTCAGCGGCGGGACGCGCTGGCTCAGCGCGCTCACCGAGCCGACCAGAATGCGCGGCCGCTCGATCGCGCCGCGCGTCCTCGCCAGTCGCGCGAGGACGGTCATCCGCTCGGCGGAGACGGCGGCGTTCGGCGACACCCGGTCGTAGGGCTGGCAGTCCCAGGAGGGCAGGAAAAGCGCCTCGACTTCGGGCGCGGCGAAACCGAGCGCGTCGATGAAGGTCTGCGCCCGGACGCTGTCGCGGGCGACGAAGACGAGCGAAACCGCCCGCTTCTCGCCGGCCTTGGCGAGCGCGCGGGTGAGCTCCGCGACGATGAAGGCGTCGTAGCCTTCGGGCGCACGGCAAAGAGTGACGGCGCCGCCTTCGGCGAGGCGACGGACCGCAGGAGCAAGCATCGTCACGGGGCTTGTTGGTCTTTCGACAGAGCCGCGCTCGGCGCGTCCCTCAGGCGCGCGAACAGCGGCGTTTCGAACTCGGGCGGCGTCGCTTCCTCGCCGGTGATCCACGCGAGCACCTCAGGGTCGGGGGCGTCGAGGAGACGCTCGAACTCATCGAGCTCGGGCTCGCTCATCGTCGGCAGGTTGGCGTCGGCGAACTGGCCCATCACCAGGTCCATCTCGCGCATGCCCCGCCGCCAGGCGCGAAACAGAATCCGCCGCCGGCGCGCATCGAGCGCGGCGCTGCTCAACATCGAGCCGGACATGGAGGCCCTTTCAGTAACCGCAATACCGGCGTCGCGGCTTCGGTTCCCGAGCCCCTGGGGCCGCGCCATCGCCCGTTCGGGCAGGCTTATAGCGGCGGGACGCTACGGTGTCAGCACGGGATTAAAGCCGGTCTCGCGTATTCCAGCGCGAGGCGCGGCCGACCGCATCAGACGGTCCGGATTTGCTGGTAACGGCGGCAAAAACAGCGAATTTCGCAAACCAGGGCCGCTCCTGCCCACGTCTTGCGACGGAAAGGCTTGCAAGTTCAGATCTTTGAGCGAAGAACAGTTCAGCAGACGGAACAGCGAATGAATTCGCCGCAACAGCGGATTTTCCGACGCTGGAGGTTTTCGATCAGCGAAAGGCCTGTGAGTCGTCAGCGCCCGCAGCTATCGGGCCTAGAGCGCGCGGCGAAGGGTCAGGTTGATCCGCATGCGCCCGAGCTTCGGGTGGAAGCCGTCCTTGAGCGTGGCGATGCCGTGGTAAAAGAGGCGCGACGCGCCGCCCCAGACGGCGACGTCGCCATGGCGAAGGGCATATTCGGCGACCGCATCGGGGCGCTTCAGGCCGCCGAACTGGAAGACGGCCGGCAGCCCGAGCGAGACCGAGACGATCGGTTTTCGAAGTCGCGCTCGTTCCTGTCCTGATGCAGCGACAGCCGGGCGCCCGGCTCGTAGCGGTTGATCAGGCAGGCGTCCGGCTGAAAATTTTTGATAGCCCGCTTCGGCGGCGGCCTCGGCCGCGAGGCGCAGAAACGAAACCGGCATGTCAGGCCAGGGCTTGCCGGTTTGCGGATCCTGCGGTCGTAGCGATAGCCGGTCCGATCGGTGACCCAGCCGGCCGCGCCGCAATTGGTATCGCGACCGACATGACGAAGCCGCCCGGCGTCACCATGCGCCGGAACGGCGACCGCGTCGCGATCGTATCGAGAGCCGCGATGAGCTCGTCCTCCAGCGGCAGAGCCCTGCCGCGCAGAAGGACCGCGCCCTCGGCCATCGTCTCGCGGGAGGGCCCGGAAGGTTCGATAGCGGCAAAGAATCGGCAGTGTGCATGAAAATCCATTGTAGCGGATTTCAGAAGCGGGTGAAATGCGCTTAACCGGGCACATGCATCCGGCCATAGCGCCGGGCCTCGGCGAACAATCCGCCGCGCAGCGGACTTTCACCGCCGTCACCTTGTCGGTCTCCCCGGGTGCCTGTCGCCGTTACCGGGTAACCCGAGCTTCAGCTTTCCCTTCAGCGTTGCTTCCCGCGGGACCTGCGCTCATGTTGCAACGTAGAACCAAGAGGAGCCGCCAGCCATGCGCGAGATCAGCGTGCGGGACGCGAACCAGAATTTCTCGCAGTGATCGCCGCGGCGGAGCGCGGGGAGACCATCGTCGTCACCAAGAACGGCAGGCCCGTCGCCAAGATCACGCCGCAATCGGAAGACCGCGCCAGCGATCCCGAATGGCGGGCCGGCTTCGCCGCGCTCGGGGAAAGCCTGCGATCGAAGCGCGGAATCGGGTCGCCGTGTCGGGGCCATCACGGAGGACGACAAATGCGGCGAATCCGGGCTGATCCCAATTACAGTGACGCGACCGGCTTTTTCTTTGCGACGACCCATTTAGCCTTCATCCTCGCCTCGCTGGTCAGGCCCTGTCAGCTCCGAAGCAGCTACTCCTCCAGCCGAAATGGCGACGGTTCGGTTCTTCATTGCGAGCCACCTCAACGCCTCGGAATTGTCCTTCGATCGAAGGCGATGGGGTCGACCTGTGCGACGTCCAACCGCATCGGCATCGTTTTTTCAAATGGCTTTCGCAGATTGTCGGCTTGCATACGAATCTTTCAGGGCGCCAGCGGCTCCGACGGCCGCGGACAGCTTCGCTTCGATGCCGAGTTGCACGACCATGTCGTCGGCTCGACGCGGAAAAGCCTCGCACTCGTATTCCCAGCGGGTCGCTCCGTCCCGCTCCTTGTAATTTGTCAGGACGCAGAATTCGTTCCGATCGCGATGCCGGGCACGGCAGCCTGGAATGCCGGAAAGACGGAGGGCGGCATTTCAAATGCGGCGGTGGCGAAGGGCCCTTCCCAGTCCGCGAAGTATCCTCGGCAGACTTCATCAGCGGGGTAATCGTCACCGCCTGACCGATTTCTGTCCGGCTGAACACGGCGACGCTGGCAAGCCTCGAACATCGCCGGAGCTCAGGAAGCGATGCCTCCAGATTATCTCGGCGGATGTGGAAGGACGAACTACTGGCCTCGGCGGAGCGCGCCGCCGCCGTGGTTGGGCGGGCGGTGTCGGCGGCCCTTCGAGATATTCCACCGGCAGACGCGGTTGAGGCTTGCGATCCTCTTCCTCATCCTCGTCCGCGGTGGCAAATCATAATGGAAGGTGAAGCCGCCCGTGAGTTCCAGGGATGAAGCCTGACCTGTTCAGCCGGCCTCGACCCGGTAATGCTTCCGCAATGCGAATTCAAGTGAAGTAAATCGCTCAGTGCGGTTATCAGAAAAGCGCGCCGACACGCCCTGATATGGTTGATCAGCTTATCGTGCCACTTCTCGTATTGCTCGCCGTAAGCGCGATCTCCCTCTCCGAGGCGACGATCCAGTCCGGTCTCGTCTGCGATACGCCATCTCCTGAAACGATTGAAGGTCTAACTTCTTGGATGAGCCGCAAGATCTCGCGGACCAGCGGCCCTCGGCGTCTTGGACTTCCAGCGGAGGCCTCAAGGCACCGGCCGAAAGCAGCAGTGCCGGCACCGTTTTTCTGGACCCGCCGAGATTCACACCGATCGCTGGCTCGAGCGGCGAGATTCCTCAAGCTCCCTCTCGGCCTTTGCCAACTTCTTGGCTTCCGGGCTAGCCTCTGGCGGCATTTCCCAGCTGTGTGGCGGCCGAAGTACGCTGATGCCGTGAGTATGGGCTCGCAGTAATAACCTCGGCATCATCGGTCAAAACCGCGATGTCCGCTTCGGGATGCCTTGAACGATAGGCGAGCGCGTCCGCGACCAACTGGTCGTCGCCCCAGCCGTAGGCAAGGTCGGGCGGCGGCGTCCAACCAGGACGCCTAGCGACCAAGACGAGTTCTAGGGGCGCGGGCCACTCGCACGCAGAATCTCCGGCTTTCCAGCTTGGCGATGTCCCCTAGTCGTTTGGCGTAGGCGGGCGCTGATCTCGGGACCGGCCGCGAAGTTCGAATTGCTTTCTTCTGAAGCTCCTTTTGGACGGTCCGCCCAATCGCAAGCTCAATCGTCTCAGCCCGGTATGATATCACCCCATTCCAATTCCCTGGGTCGCGGAAGTGGATCAAAAGGTTGGTGTCTGGAAAGATGATCACATGAAGCCTCGTCACTTTCGGCTGTCGGGTAACAAATAGACAAATCTCAGATAAACCTGACTTGAGGTCCTCCTTCTCGAAAAACGCTCGATCGTCGGTGAGAAGGACGACATCGTCCATTTTAGCGAGTTCCCTGCAGTCCTCCCAAATAACAGCGTCCTTGAATTGCTCGCTCTTTTCGCAAGGAGGCAACTTCTTGATAGTACGCATAAACGCCAACTTGGCACTCTCAAATGTGAACGGGACATCAAGACAGTTCAATGCGAACCGATCGAAGAAAGTGTCAACAATGTTATCAATATCCGCGTCGCTCGGCAGCACGACCTCCTTCAAGCGGCCGAAGACGGCGAGCAAGCGTCGATGCCCGTCCCGCACGCTATCTCGGGCCTTCATCAGATCGCTCCGCAGGTGTTCTTGAACCTCAAGCCTTATTACTTCGGGAAGTCCCACATTTGCATCCTTACTTAAAAGGAAAAACTTTAGCGCAGCCGAAGCCTGCGACTTGAGATATAAGATTCGACTTCCAGATGTTTGTGTCGATGACAACAATCACGCTTCGCCCGCTGCATTCGCCAGATGCCACCTCCGACGACGGCCAACATGACCGGTATTGCCGATTTTCTCAATCGGGTTGCCGGTTGCGTAGCGCCCCGACGCGCTCGATCGAGGCGTCAGGAACGGCCGTCGCATGGGTGAACTCCGTCCAGTCCGGCGCGGCAAAAGCGCGCGTCTCCCGTCAGTCTGAGTTCGAACGCGTCACGCTTGCCCGCCACGACGACCAGGTCGAGTTGACCGCATGAGGGCTGCCCTGGACCGTCCCTCGCCGGCGGCTACGACCGAAAGCAGCCATCGAATAAGCGGCGTTGTCAGGCGCGAGATATCCCTGTTTTCGGCCGAACAGGGAACTTTAATTCCCTGTTCGGCGAAAAAAAGTCCCTGTTCGCCCGCGTAGGGAATTTGCCCGGAACCTCCTTGAATCCTTCGGCTTTTTGGGGCGGTTTTTACCCGTATCGGCCCAAATAAGCGAAATTCCCTGTATTTTTCCCTGTAACCAGGGAATTGGCCGCGCTCGGGGCCCCGGCTTCCTCGGGTCGGGTTAGTGTTCTGTCGCCGACGTTCGACTTTTCTCCGCCGCGTGGCGAGTTCCAACGGTTTCCGCGATCGGGAAGGATCGGAGCGGGCACAAATTACGACACTAGGGACAGGGATTTCTCCCTGCCCCCGCACAGGTCGCGGCGCGCCAAAGCGCCGAAACTTCCCCTCCCCGACCCGACGCCTCGCTCCGGCCGTGCTAGATCGAGCCGCCTGATTCCCCGGATTCGATCGCGCTGATGCCAGAGACGCCCGTACCCGTTCTGACGCCCCATCGCACGCTGCGTCTCGAACATGCGGCGGCGGATTCTTCGCTCGACGACGGCGTCGCCGGCCGCCTCGAGGCCGCCTTCGACCGCGGCAGCGGACACGGTCTGCTGCAACTCGGCGCCGCCGAGGCGGGAAGCCGTCTGTCGCCGGAACTCGCCTTCTGGCGAGGCTTCGCCACGCGCTTCGTCGCGGCGTTGTGCGCCGTCGGAGAGCCTGCCGGAGGCGGCGCTCCGAACGTCTCCGAGCCCGCAGAGGATGAGCTGGTGGCCCTCATCGAGCAGGCGCCGCCGATGCGCGGGGGCGAATATCTGGACGCGGAGTGCCTCGTCTCGCTCTGGCGTTTGCTCGCGACAGCGCTCGACGACGAACTCGCGGAAAGCGGCCTGCCGATCCAGGCCTTTCTTCTCAGCCGCGACAGCCGCTGGCGGCTGGTCGGGCGCGTCCACTTCAACCTCGCCGAAAACCGCAAGGACTTCGACCGCCCATTCGCCTTCATGGCGACTTATGCATCCACGCTCGGGGCGCAGGGCGCGCTTCGCCATCTGGGGCTTGGTCATGCTCTGCGCGAATACGTCGGGGCCGGCGCGAAGGCCGAACTCCTGAGACTCCTGGAGCCGGTCAACCGCGCGAGCGAAAGCTGCGCCTGGCTGAAGGAGATCGTCGAAGCGGGCGAAATCTTCCATCCCTTGCGCTGGACGCCGAGAGAGGCGATGCGGCTCCTCGCCGACGTCGAGACGCTTGAGCGCGCTGGCGTCATCGTGCGCATGCCGGCCTCGTGGCGAGCCAACAGGCCGAGCCGTCCGACGGTCGAGGCGACGGTCGGATCGAAGGCGCCCTCACTGGTCGGCGCCCAGTCGCTTCTCGATTTCGAGGTCGAAGTCAGCCTCGACGGCGAGGTCCTGACGGCGGAGGAAATCGAGCGCCTGGTCGCCTCGACCGATGGGCTCGCGATGCTGCGGGGCAAATGGGTCGAGGTCGATCACGAGCGGCTCAATGCGACGCTCGAAAGGCTCCACGCGGTCGAGCGCCTTGCTCATGACGAGGGCGTCTCTTTCGGCCAGGCCATGCGGCTTCTGGCGGGCGCCGAGATCGGCGGAGCGGCCGAGTCTCCGGCGGCCGACGCGTCCTGGGGACGGGTGACCGCCGGCGCCTGGCTCGAAAACACGCTCGCCGCCTGTCGTCGGCCCGAAGCCCTCGCCGCTGCGCAACTCGGCGAGGCGCTGAAGACGACCCTCCGTCCCTACCAGGACGTCGGCGTGCGCTGGCTCGGCTTCCTTGCCGAACTCGGCCTCGGCGCCTGCCTCGCCGATGACATGGGGCTCGGCAAGACCGTCCAGCTGCTCGCCCTGCTGCTGAGGCTCAGCGCTCAGCCAGGCGAACGTCGCCCGAGTCTTCTCGTCGCGCCGGCCTCGCTTCTCGCCAACTGGGCGGCGGAGGCGGCGCGCTTCGCCCCTTCGCTCAGCGTTTTCGTGGCGCATCCCTCGTTTGCGACTGCCGATCGTCTCAAGGCGCCGGCGGCCGCGGAGCTCCAGCGGACAGATCTCGTCGTGACGAGTTACGGCTCAGCGCTGCGGCTCGACTGGATCGGCAAGACGCACTGGCGCCTTCTGGCGCTCGACGAGGCGCAGGCGATCAAGAATCCCGGCGCGAAACAGACCCGCGCCGTCAAAGCGATCCTTGCGGACAGCCGCATCGCGCTGACCGGCACGCCGATCGAGAACAATCTACGCGACCTGTGGTCGATCTTCGATTTCCTCAACCCCGGACTTCTCGGAACGTCGAAAGCCTTCGCCGATTTCGTCAAGCGGCTCGCCGCCAAAGAGCCGGTCTCCTACGCGCCGCTGCGCAGACTGGTCGGGCCCTACATCCTTCGCCGGCTGAAAACCGATCGGAGCGTCATCGCCGACCTGCCGGACAAGACCGAAGTCAAAGCTTTCTGCGGCCTCTCAAGGAAGCAGGCGGCGCTCTATCAGGCGGCGGTGGACGAATTCGAGCAGCGGCTGCGCGTCTCCGAGGACATGGCGCGGCGCGGACTGGTGCTCGCGACGCTGATGCGGCTGAAGCAGATTTGCAATCATGCGTCGCACGGCCTCGGCGGCGGCGACTGGGACGGGAAGGACAGCGGCAAGTTCGCGCGGCTGACGGAAATTGCCGAGACGATCGCCAGCCGCCAGGAGAAAATGCTCGTCTTCACCCAGTTCAAGGAGATCATCGATCCGCTCGGCGACCTGCTTACGGCCGTCTTCGGCCGCACGGGACTGCATCTGCACGGCGGCACCGCGGTCGGAAAGCGCAAGGACCTGGTCAAGGCGTTCCAGGACGACGAGAGCATCCCCTTTTTCGTACTGTCGCTGAAGGCCGGCGGTTCGGGGCTCAACCTGACGGCCGCCTCGCATGTCGTGCATTTCGACCGCTGGTGGAATCCGGCGGTCGAGAACCAGGCCACCGACCGCGCGTTCCGCATCGGTCAGAGGCGCAACGTTCTTGTGCATAAATTCGTCTGTCGTGGCACCATCGAGGAGCGAATCGACATACTGATCGAATTGAAGCGGCAGATGGCGCAAGACGTCCTGGCCGGCGGAGGCGAGATCAACCTCACCGAACTCAGCGACCGGGACATTATGGCGCTCGTTAAACTTGACCTCGACGCCGCGACGAAGGAAGGATGACGCCATGAGCTTTTATGGCTTCCGACCCTATGTGCCGGTGGCGAAGCGCCGTCTTCAGGCGCTAAAGGAGGTGGAGAAGCTCAAGAAAAAGGGACGCCTCGTCTCTCCTATCGCGATCGAGGGTCTCAAGATCGCGCGAAGCTTCTGGGGCAAAGCCTGGTGCGACAACCTCGAACGCTATTCGGATTTCGAAAACCGGCTTCCGCGCGGGCGAACCTATGTCCGCAACGGCTCGGTGGTTGATTTGCAGATCGAGCGCGGCAAGGTCGAGGCGCTGGTCAGCGGCTCGGAGATGTATCGGGTGAAGATCGACATCTCTGTCGCCGCGCCGGCGCGCTGGACGGCGATCTGCCGGGATTGCGCCGGCTCAGTCGGGTCGCTCGTCGAACTTCTGCGGGGCAAGCTGTCGAAGAACGTGATGGAGCGCGTGTGCCGCGAGGCCGACGGCCTGTTCCCAGCCCCCGGCGAGATCGAAATGTCGTGCTCCTGCCCGGATTGGGCTGACATGTGCAAGCATGTGGCGGCCACGCTCTATGGCGTCGGCGCGAGGCTCGACTCCGATCCCGACGTCCTCTTCACCCTGCGCGGAGTGAATCGCGCCGAACTCGTGTCCACCGTCGGCGCCGACCTGACCCTAAGCGCCGGGACCAGCGAACGCGTGCTCGTCGACGACGACGTCGCCGCCTTGTTCGGCCTCGACATGGCCGCGTCCCCGCCGTCGCCCGAGCCGAATGACGACCGGAGCGCGTCGAGACCGAATCATCCTCCAGGCAAGGCCGCGGCTGTGGTTTCTGCCGCCAATCCGAGGAAGCCTGGTCCTCCCGGAAGGAAAAAGGCGGCGCCGCCCGAGGCGCCCGTCGCGCCAGGTCGGGTGAAGCCGTCCAGGACGAAGACAACGGCCGTTCCAGCCCGCGCGAAGGCGACGCATGCGGCTGGAACGGGCAAGCCTGCGAGCGGGTCCACGCGCGCCAGCCGGGAGTTCGCGGAGAAACCACGCTTGCAAGAGACGCGGCGCGCGCGCCCCACCAGAATCGTGGCCCGAGGCGTCAAAGCACGCGGGTGAATGTTTGGCGCACCCCTTTCGCCTCCAAGGGTTTGATTTTGACATGATTTTGTAACATTGTCGTTTTCGAGTATGGCGAGCTGATAAAGGGATGATACCGAAACGGAAGGCGGCCGGCATTCCATCGTCTCTCCAATAATGCCGTCTTCTCAAGCCTTTTCGTCCGCCGAAGAATCGCTGACAGTGCATGGTTGAGCGGGCTCGGCGTGGAAGTTGGACCACGAATACTGGCGGTTAGGTAATGGACACGATTCTCCTTGGATTTGTATCTGCGGCCGAATTCGGTCGTGCACGCGGCGCGATTCCCGGATTGGCGGATCATCTCAGTTATGACGATTGGCTCGACAGTCGCTACGGCCGACTAATGGGGCTTTCGATCAGCGGTGCGAACGCGGAGCTCAAACCGGTCGCTCTCGACGACTTCCTGGACTGGAGCGGCGTTCGCAATATTTGTCCGAGCGAGGCGGCGCTCGACGATTTTGCCCAGGGCCAACCTCCGCGCTCCGAACCGAAACGCGCGCGATGGGCAAGTTTACTCGGCCGACGCGGCAATTCGCGCTCCGTGGGATCGGACCCGTAAAGGGATAAGGGTCCCTCGACGATTTTTGAACGACGCGACGCCGGTGGCGGCGAGGAACCAGTTTCGCGCGGCGTGGTCTCCCCGGTCTCTCAGTTCTGGTTCATTGCGCCTTCAGCCCGACCGCCTTCAACCCCTCGGCCTGCCGCTTCGCCACCGCCGCCTCGTCGAAGTCGGCGATCGCGTCCTCGTACAGGCGATGGAAATTGAGCCGCGCCCCGAGGCGCAGGAAGGCGCCGCCGAGGCCGATGGTCGCCCGCTCGAGAAAGACGAATTCGCGCGGGATCACGAGCCCGCCGCCTTCCGCCCTCAGCGCGCGCATGACCTGGCCGATCTCGCGCCGCCCGTACTCGGCTGGGCTGACGCCATCGGCGGCGGTGCGGACCCGGTCGTCGAGGATTGGCCCACAGATGAAACGCGCCCAGATGTTCATCGCCTCGAAAGTGCCGCGGGTGAGTTTTGGGAAGCCCCACATCGCGTAAGCTTCGGCGATATGCGCCTCATCGTTCGCCCTCAGCGCACAGTAGAGTTCGACCACGCCGCTGACGAAACGCGGCGGGAAGATGCGCACGCAACCGTAGTCGAACAGATTGACCGCCTCGACCCGGCGCGCCTCGCCCTGCCCCGAGGCCACGACTGCATAATTTCCGAGATGCGGATCGCCGTGGATGATTCCGTAGCGCAGAAACGGGCGCCACCAGGCGTGGAAGAGGCCGACGGCGATTGCATCGCGCGCCTCCTGACTCGCCGCTTCGAACGCTGTCAGCGGCTCGCCGTCGAGCCATTGCAGGGTCAGGAGGCGTCGGGTCGAAAGATTGTCGTCGACGCGCGGCACGCGCACGAACGGCTTGTCGGCAAGCATTTGGGCGTAAAGTCGCGCCACCTTCGCCTCGCGCTGGTAGTCGAGCTCCTCCCGTACCCGCTCCCGGATCTCGCGCGCGATCTCGCGCGTGTCGATCGCCGCGCCCATGCGCCGATGGAGCGAGAACAGGACGTCGAGCTGCGAAAGGTCGGTTTCGACAGCTGAAGCCATCTCCGGATATTGCAATTTGCAGGCGACCCACTCGCCATCGAGCGTCCGCGCCTTGTGCACCTGGCCAAGCGACGCCGCCGCAGCGGGTTTCAGATCGAACTCGGAGAAGCGCTCGCGCCAGCGCGGGCCGAGCTCCGCCTGCATGCGGCGCCGGACGAAGCCGGCGCCCATCGGCGGCGCATGCGACTGGAGGCGGATGAGCTCGTTGGCGTAGTCGGCGGGCAGCGCGTCGGGGATGGTGGTCAAAAGCTGCGCAACCTTCATCATCGGGCCCTTCATCGAGCCCAACACCGAGGCGAGCGCCTTCGCGTCGACTTCCCGCCCGCCGCCGCGCAGCCGGTTGACGCCGACGCGCGCGGCGAACGCCCCTGCGTTGACGCCGAGACGCGCATAGCGCGAGGCGCGCGCGCTCAGCCGATTGGCTTCGTCGTCCTGGGCCAAATTGTGGGTTCCTGAGCTTGGCTTCCGGGGGAGCGGGGCGGAGTCCGATTTCGCCCTCCGTCTTCATTGCTTGTTGCGAATATAGGAGGCGGCCTAGCCGATTTCACGCGTCGCGCAAAGACAGGCTGCAAAAGCGCAGTTTTCCCAAGTCCGTCGCTTGGAGGCTCTCGCGCTTCGCTTTGGCCGCGATGGGAAATTCGCTGTTTCGATGCCTTTGACGATAAAATTCCGCTGCTCTGGCGAAAAAATTCCTCTGTTCCGCGCCTAGGGAATTTTCCGCAGATCTCTGCATTTACTTGGCTTTCCCGGTCGCATTGGGCGTCGAATCGGCCAGAATCGAGGAATTCCCTGTATTTTTCGCTGTTACCAGGGAACTCGGCCGCTTCGCCGCCCGCCGCGGACGGCCGCCTAGCCCATCGCCTCGAGTTCGCCGATCATCCGCTCGATCACCGAAAGACCGATGCTCCAGAAGGCAGGGTCCTTCGCGTCGAGGCCGAACGGCTTCAAGAGTTCGGCGTAGGATTTCGACCCGCCGGCCGACAGCATCGCGAGATAGCGCTCGGCGAAGCCTTCGCGCGAATTCTCGTAGACGCCATAGAGCGAATTGACCAGACAATCGCCGAACGCATAGGCGTAGACGTAAAACGGCGAATGGACGAAGTGGCCGATATAGGCCCAATAGGCTTCGTAGCCCGGCTTCAGCTCGATCGCGGACCCGAGACTCTCCGCCTGTACGCTCATCCAGAGTTCGTTGATGCGTTCCACCGTCAGTTCGCCCTCCCGTCGCGCGAGATGGACGAGCCGCTCAAACTTGTAGAAGGCGATCTGGCGCACGACGGTGTTGAGCATGTCCTCGACCTTGGCCGCCAGCATCGCCTTGCGCTGGGCCGGATCGCTCACAGCCGCGAGCATCGAGCGGAAGGTCAGCATTTCGCCGAACACCGACGCCGTCTCCGCAAGCGTCAGCGGAGTCGGCGCCATGAGCGCGCCGTTGACGCCCGCGAGCACCTGATGGACGCCGTGGCCGAGTTCGTGGGCAAGCGTCGTGACGTCGCGCGGCTTGCCGAGGTAGTTGACCAGGACGTAGGGATGCGCGGACGGCGTGGTCGGATGGGCAAAGGCGCCGGGCGCCTTGCCGGGCCGGACCGGCGCGTCGATCCAGCCCTCGTCGAAGAACCGGCGCGCAATGTCGGCCATGCGTGGCGAAAAGCCGGCGTAGGCGTCGAGCACCGTGTCGCGCGCGGTTTCCCATTCGTAAAGCCGCTGCGGCGCGTTCGGCAGCGGCGCGTTGCGGTCCCAATGGGCGAGACGCTCTTTGCCGAACCAGCGGGCCTTCAGCGCGTAATAGCGATGGGACAGGCGCGGATAGGCTTCGGTGACGGCGGCGACCAGCGCCTCGACCACCTCGCGCTCGACGCGGTTGGCGAGATGGCGCGAGTCGGCGACATCGGCGAACTTGCGCCAGCGGTCGGCGATTTCCTTGTCCTTGGCGAGGGTGTTGGTGATGAGGGAAAACAGGCGCAGATTTGCGCCGAGCGTCTCGGCGAGCGCGTTCGCCGCCGCCTCACGCTTGCCCTCGTCCGGATCCTGAAACTTGCCGAGCAAGGGCTCAAGCGTCAGGCTCTCGCCCTCGAAGTCGAAACGCAAAGCCGAGATGGTGTCGTCGAAGAGACGGTTCCATGCCGCCGCGCCCGAAACCGATTTCTCCAAAAACAGCTGCTCGATGTCGTCGGCGAGCTGGTGCGGTTTTTCCTTACGCACGTCCTCCAGCCACGGACGATAGTGGCCGAGCGCGGGCGTGGCCATTGCGTGCTCGAGCCTGGCGCCATCGATCCGGTTGAGCTCGAGCTCGAAGAACAGGAGATCGCCCGAGAGCGCAGTGACCCGCTCATGCGTGTCGCCATAAAACTTCGCCCGCGCGGCGTCGCTCGTGTCGGAGGCGTATAAAAGCGAAGCGTAGGACAGGACGCGGCCGATCAGATCCTGCAGCGCCTCATAGGTCCTCACCGCCTCGGCGAGCCGTTCCCCGCCGTTCCCCGCCTCCGCGATTGCCGCAAGCTTGCCGCGCCAAGTCCCGGAGAACTGCTTGGCCTCTCTTTGCGCCCGTTCGAGATCAGCGGCGAAGCTCGGAGAGTCCATGCTCTCGTAAAGGTCCTCAAGTCGCCATTGCGGAAGCGCGCCGAGTTCGGCAGGCGCGGAGGACGGCGCCTGAGCTGCACAAGGCGAATCGAAAAGCGCTGTCATTGTTTTAAACCCGTTAATCCCTGGGTAAGCCTGGTCCAATCCTTTGCGCCGACAAGGGTGCGCTCTTGGACAGGGACGCATCATCGCGGGACGTCATTAACATAGCATTTACCCTGATGTCAGACTGTTGGCGCGACGCACGGCCCGACCCCGCGCCGCGCCCGCAGGATCACGATGGCCGCCCTTATCCTCATTGTCGACGACGATCCGATCCAACGCCGCCTGCTGGAGGCGATGGCGAGGCGCTTCGGCTACGAGGTGGAGACGCTCGACTCCGGTGAGGCGGCGCTGGCGCGCCTGCAGGCGACCGATCGGCCGCCGGTCAACCTCCTGATCCTCGATCTGGTGATGCCCGACCTTGACGGCATGGGCGTGCTTGCGCAGATGCGCCAGCGCGACGTCGCCGTTCCCGCCATCGTGCAAACCGCGCACGGTTCGATCGAGGCGGTCATTTCCGCGATGCGAGCGGGCGCGATCGATTTCGTCGTCAAGCCGGTTGGGGCCGAGCGGCTTCAGGTGTCGATCAAGAACGCGCTCAAAGTCGACGCGCTCCAAGACGAGCTTCGAAGGGCGACGCGCCGCAATGCCGGTGAACTCGGCTTTCGCGATATCGTGACTCGGGCGGAATCGATGGCCCGGACCGTGCGACTTGCCGAGCGGGCGGCGAAATCTCACATTCCGATTCTCATCGAGGGCGAGTCCGGGGTCGGCAAGGAGCTCATGGCTCGCGCCATCCAAGGCAGTTCGGAGCGGCGCGGCAAGCCGTTCGTCACCGTCAATTGCGGCGCCCTGCCCGAAACGCTCGTCGAGTCGATCCTTTTCGGCCACGAGAAAGGCTCTTTCACCGGCGCGACCGATAAACACATCGGAAAGTTCGCCGAAGCCAACGGCGGCACGCTGTTTCTCGACGAGATCGGCGAACTCTCCCTCGAAGCCCAGGTCAAGCTCCTGCGCGCCCTGCAGGAGGGCGAGATCGATCCGGTCGGCGCGCGTCGCTCGGTGAAGGTCGACGTCCGCCTGATATCGGCGACCAACCAGAACCTGATCGAACTCGTCAAGGCGGGCCGCTTCCGCGAGGACCTGTTCTATCGCCTCAATGTCTTCCCCATTTCGATTCCGCCGCTCCGCGCGCGCGCCTGCGACGTGCCCGATCTCGCCGTGCGTTTTCTCGCTCGGTTCTGCGCCGAGGAGGGCAAACGCATCCGCGGCATTGCCGCCGAAGCGCTGGCGCTGCTTTCCGCCTACGACTGGCCGGGCAACGTCCGCCAGCTCGAGAACGCGGTTTTTCGCGCCGTGGTACTGGCCGACAAGGACGAATTGACGACCGCGGAGTTCCCCCAAATCGCAGCGCAGGTCGAAGGCTTCGACGTACGCATTCCCCCTGCGCCACCCCCGGTCGCCGCAGACCCCACGCAATTCGCGCCGATGCGGACGAGCGCGATCGAGACGCGCGATCCCCTCGCTCTGAGACTGATCAACGACAACGGCGACGTTCGCACGCTGGCCGACATCGAGGCCGAGTCGATCCGCTTCGCACTCACGCACTACCGGGGGCAGATGTCGCAGGTCGCCCGCAAGCTCGGCATCGGGCGATCGACGCTCTATCGAAAAATGAAAGACGGCGGCATCGCCGAGGACGTAATCGGCGAAGCAGCCGCCTAAACAGGACCGGATCGCTGCGTAGAACAGAGGCGGCTCCAATTGTGGCGAGACATGACTGCTTCACAGAGACGTGACGCATGACTGTTCCCTGGAGTCATAAAGTCGCGAACCTGTTATCTTGTTCGCGGCGCGGGGATCGAAAATGAAAGTTGGCCGTCGCAGCCGGCTTGGCGCGTTCCTGTCGATTTGCGCTCTCTTCGTTGCAGGGATCCCGAGCGCGGCCGCGGCGGCCGCGGACCCGCCCTCGATCGAGGCTGCACACAAGAGGTCCGTCGCGTCGTTCTTCGTCGCGCCGGACGCTCAGCCGTCGATCGGCGCCGTCGAAGGCGGTGCGCTGCTTGACGTGTTCAACCGTCCGCGAGCGGCGCTCGACTTATCTGACCTCGGCGCATTCACCCGGATTGCCCAGCCAGACATCGGTTCGGCGAGCATGTATCTTGCCGTCTCCGCCAAAGGACGGACCGCGCCTGCCCTGACATTGCGACGCCCCGAAGCGGCGACGCTCGACGCGACCTCTCCCGCGCCGGTTCCGACGCGAACCGACAGTCCGGTCCCTGCGCCTGTTCCGACGGCGATCGCCGCCGCCGCGGCTCGCTTGATCCTCGGCAATTCGGCCAATCCGATCGGCGACGGCGACTGGCGCGCCGCCCGGGCGGCAATTGGCGCCTTCTATGCAGCACGCGGTTTCGAGCCCGTCTGGATCGACGCAAGCGGGCTGACTCGCGCCGGGCGCTCCGCCCTCGCGCAGCTCCAGCGCGCCTCCGAGGATGGTCTCAACCTCTCGAGCTTCGCTCTGCCGAATCGGATCGCCGCGGGCCTCAAGCCGGACGAACGTGCCGAAGCCGAGATGACGATCGCCGCGGCAGTCGTCGCTTACGCCGAACAGGCGAGCGGGTCACGGATCGCGCCGGCGCGCATTTCCCCCCTAATCAGCGCCGCCCCGAGCGTCGCCGACCCGGGGGTGGCGCTCGCCGAAACCGCAGCCGCAGCCGACCCCGGCGCCCGGCTTGCCGCATTCAATCCGCCGCAGAGGGCGTATCGTGAGCTTCGCGAAGAGCTGAAGCGCCTCATGAACTCGACGCCAAGTTCGGCTCGGCGCGCCGCGCTCGATCCCGACGTCGATCTGGCCGACAGTCCGCTGGTCAGCGACGCCGGCATTCTCGCGCTGGATCCGAAGTTCGACGCGCCACGCTTGAGGAAAGGCCCGCACAGAAGCCGCGCCTATACCGCTTCGGCCGAACTTGCATTCAACAACCGCCGCCGCGCTGCGCTCCTCGCCAACATGGAAATGTGGCGCTGGGAGCCGCGCGACATGGGGGCGCGCCGGATCGAGGTCAACATCCCAGACTTTTCGGTCGAGGTTTTCGACGGCGACACGGTGATCCACAGCGCGCGGGTCGTCGTCGGCAAGCCGAAGACCCCGACCCCCGTCTTCTCCAACGTCGTGCGCTACGTGCTGATCAACCCTGCGTGGCTAGTGCCCGATTCGATCGTCAAGAAGGAAATCCTGCCCCGACTCGGCCACTTCGAGCGCCTCGGCTACGAAGTGAAAACGATCGGCGGGCGGGTTACGGTGCGTCAGCCGCCGGGCGACGACAATGCGCTCGGACGGCTCGCTTTCATGTTCCCGAACGACCACTCGGTCTACATGCACGACACGCCTGCGCGCGAACTGTTCTCGGAAGACATGCGCGCCCTGAGCCACGGTTGCGTGCGCGTCGAAGACCCCCTGCGCCTCGCCGAACTGGTGCTCGGATGGCCGGAGAGCCGCATAAACGCGGCGATCGGCGGACAGGAGCGGACGGTCTTCCTGCCTCATCCCTTCCCGATCCACATCGAATATTTCACTGATTTCGTCGACGAGGGTGGAACATCTGCAAGAGAGGCCGGACATCTACGGCCTGACGCAAAAGGTTGCAGGCACATTGTCGGCGACGAGTTCAAGATTGAATTGGGCGAGCGATGGGTCTATACGCCGAGTCGTTTGATTTATCCCTTGCTGTAGCGCTAAGGTCACAGGAAGGGCGCCTTGTCGACCCAATCTCGCGCAGACGCGGACTCGGGAAGGCGCAATGGCCGGCTGGGACTGCCGGTCCAGGAAGCGGTGCTTGCGCGGACGCATTTGTCCGAGATCACGGCGACGCCCGCCGGGCGAGCCGCAGTTCGGAAGGATGATTGGTTGGCGGGACTGTCTTCGATGAATTTGGCCCGCTGCGGCGGGTTGATGTCACGGGCGGCCACGGCGGCGGTCCTGATCGCCGCGTGGATCGCGCCGAATTCGACGGAATCCGCTGTCGCCAATGGCGACACGCGCACGGTCGTCTTTTCGAACCAGCACACCAACGAAGAGGGCTCGTTCACCTACATGGTCAACGGGGTCTACGACCAGGGAGTGCTCGACAAGCTCAATTGGTTCATGCGGGACTGGCGGCTCAATGAGCCGACCAAAATGGACCCCCGCCTGTTCGACATCATCTGGGAGGTTTATCGCGAATCCGGCTCGAAGGAGCCGGTCGACGTCCTTTCCGGCTACCGGTCGCCACAGACGAACGCCATGCTACGCCGCCGCTCGCACCAGGTCGCCCAACATTCGCAGCACATGGAAGGCCGCGCCATCGACGCCCATTTCGTCGACGTCGGTCCGGCGCGCATTCGCGACATCGCGATGCGGATGCAGGAAGGCGGCGTCGGCTTCTACCCGACAGGCGTGACGTGGGTCCATATCGACAGCGGCGAGGTGCGCTACTGGCCTCGGATGAGCCGCGAGGCGCTCACGCGGCTGTTTCCTGACGGCAAGACGGTCTTCATCCCCTCCGACGGGCAGCCGATGCCAGGCTACGAACTCGCCAAGGCGGAGATCGAATCGCGCGGCGGCCAGATCCAGACGGCGAGCGGCGGCGGTCTGTTCGCATGGCTGTTCGGCGTCCGCGGCGGCGGCGCCGACGACGCCGAGGAGAGCGGCGGCCAGGAGGCGGTCGTCGCCGTCGCAGGGGGGCGCGGCGGCGGCCGATCCGGTGGCGGGGGCGTCCAGATTGCTGACGCCGGACCGGCTGCGGTCGCGAAAGCCAAACTCGACCTGCCGACCGGTCCCACTTACGCGAGCGCGCCGGACACGACGTCGAAGCCCGCGCCTGCGCCGAGGCACGAGGTCGCGCCGGCCCCGCACTCCGAGGTGGTCGCGGCGCTGGAGCAACCGAACGTCGAGAGCGATGCGGCGCAAGATTCGCCAGTCAAGCTGCATGGGCCGATCGCGGCGCTCTATCTCGCGCCGATGCCGCCGCGCCGCCCGAGCCAGCGTGAACTCCTACTTGCATCGCTCGCGAACATTCCGGCGCCGCCGGTCAAGCCCGCCGATCTGGTTCTTGCGGAAGGACCGGAATTGCTCTCTTCAGGCGGCCCGTTGCCTCCGGCGCGACCCGCCGGACTCGCGGCCGCGCCGGAAACGACCGGCTCGATCGGACCGATGCCGCCGGCGCGTCCGGTCGGTTTTATCGCCCCCGCGGCTTCGGTCCCCAGCCTGGGAGCAAAGGCGCCGCCGGCAGCCTCGGGCGCCGATCTCGGGCAATTGCCGAAGGTGATCACCGCGGGCGTGAGCGCGCCGCCGAGCCGCGCGCTCGCCCTTGCGGAACTGCCGCCCGCGCCGAAATATGATCGCGACGCCCTGCTTCAGCGCGCCGCCGAACTGACGGCGCCGCTGCCGCCGATGCCGATACCGGTTGCCGCGGCCCAGCCTGAAGTTGAGCCCGTCGCCGGGTCAAACCGCCGAAGCGCATGGGTCGAGGGCATATCCAGACTGTGGCGCTCCGTGTCATTCGGCTCATCGAGATCCGCGGCCTCGAGGTCCGACGCGGCGGATCTACGCGGGACGCAGCAGTAGCGCCGTCAGTCCCTATCGATCGCCCACGGGCCTGGACCTGCGGCAGCCACATAAAGAAAGATGAAGCAGTAGAGCACCGCTGGTTCTCCGCCGCTGACCGTGGGGAAGAAGCTCCTCGGGAAATGGGCCATAAAAATAGGCGACGGCCATGTAGCCCGACAGCACGAAGGCCGCAGGGCGGGTGATCAGGCCGAGCGTTATGAGAACGCCGCCAACGAACTCCATCACGCCAGTGAAGTAGAGCATCCCCGCCGGCATCTTATCGACGAAAGGCAGATGCGGGAAGCCGAGCAGCTTGCCCGTGCCGTGTTCCAGGAACAAGAGTCCGGTGACGATGCGGAGCACGGACAGCAGCGGAGCCGCCCAGGACCGGGGCAGAATGGAGAAGTTCATGCTGCGCCTCCAAATATATTCGGCAAAAGAAAAGCCGGCTCATCGCCGGCCGCTCATTGGCACACTACGGAAGGAGATTGGTTCCGCCAACCGTCCATGTCCGGCTTGTCGGCGTCGGGCTGACCCGCCCCGGCCATCCGCCCCTTTATACAGAGAGCTTGGCGGCGGTTTTCGCGATAAGCGCGCCCTGATGCCGGGCGCCGTCAAGCTCGATCTTGGTCGGTTGGCGTTGGCCCTGGCCGCCGGCAATCGTCGTCGCGCCGTAAGGCGCGCCGCCCGCGATCTCGTCGAGAGTCATCTGGCCGACATGGCTATACGGCAGTCCGACGATGACCATGCCAAAATGCAGGAGGTTGGCGATGATCGAGAAGAGCGTCGTTTCGTTGCCGCCATGCTGCGTGGCGCTCGAGGTGAAAGCGCCGCCGACCTTGCCGTGCAGCGCGCCGCTCATCCATAGTGCTCCTGCCTGTTCCCAGAAGCTGCCCATGGCCGAGGGCATGCGACCGAACCGGGTCGGCGCGCCGACCACGATCGCGTCGTAATTGGCGAGTTCGCCAGGCGTGGCGAGGGGCGCGCTTGTTCGAGCTTGAAATGCGCCGCCCTGGCCACCGCTTCGGGGACCGTCTCCGGTACGCGTTTCACATCGACCGTTGCGCCGGCGTCTCGAGCCCCCTCGGCCATGGCGTACGCCATCGTCTCGATGTGGCCGTAACTCGAATAGTACAATACGAGCACCTTCGCCATTGAGGGTCTCCTCGACATTCGAATCAGGAAACGTGAAGACTCGTCCGCGCTGGCCAAGTCCTGCTGTCGAGGCGCGGAATCTTTCCGCGCCGAAGCGCTTTGTCAGTCCCGATCGATCGCCCACGGGCCTGCGCCGGCCGCGGCGAGATAGAGGAAGATGAAGCAGTACAGCAACGCCGGCTCACCCATGTTGATCGCCGGGAAGAAGCTCATCGGGAAATGGGCCATGAAATAGGCGACGGCCATGAAGCCCGAGAGCACGAACGCGACCGGACGCGTGAACAGGCCGAGCGTAATCAGAATCCCTCCGACGAGTTCAATCGTGCCGGTGAAATAAAGCAACCCGGTCGGCATCTTGTCGATGAAAGGCAGACCGTGCGGGAAGCCGAGCAGCTTGCCGGTGCCGTGCTCGAGAAACGCAAGGCCAGCTACGATGCGCAGCACCGACTGAAGCGCCGGAGCCAAAGATTGCGGAATGACGGTCAACCCGGACCGATCGCGCGGGAAAATTGTCGAACTCATCTCCGTGTTCCTTGTTTTGCGTCAGTCAAAGGATCTTGGCCATCTGGTCGAAGGCGAAGCGTGGACTGCGAGGAAAGAGCTTGGCGTCGTCGCCGTAGCCGATGTTGATGATCACGTTGGCCTTGACCGTGCCCTCGGGGAAGAACTCCGCCTCGACCTTGCCCGCGTCGAAGCCGCCCATCGGGCCCGCGTCGAGACCGACGGCGCGCAGCGCCAGAATCAAGTAGCCGACCTGAAGCGTGCCGCTCTGGGCGGCGCTGCGAGCGGCAAGCTCAGGGTTGCCCGAGAACCAGCTCTTCGCGTCGGCGTGCGGGAAGAGAAACGGCAGATGCTCGTAGAATTCGAGGTCGTAACCGGTAATGGCGACGACGGGAGCGGCCATGGTCTTTTCGACATTGCCCGGCGACATGGCCGGGCGCAGCCGCTCCTTCGCCTCCCTCGAGCGCAGGAAGAGCACCCGCAGGGGCTGCTGGTTCGCCGCGGTTGGCCCCATTTTGGCGAGATCGAGCGCTTCGACCAGCAACTGATCGGGCACCGGACGGTCGAGAAAGGCGTTGTGCGTGCGCGCTTCGGTGAAAATCTGGGCTTGAGCGGCCGCGCCAACTCCGGCTCCGCGGCCATTGCTGACGATAGTCATGAGCACCTCCTTGCACTGCGGTGCAACATGGGCGCTTGCGAACATCAGCGCAACTGGATAAATTATGATGAGTTCTATCGGTTCGTGAGATAGGTAGCGCGATGATCGACGCTTTGACGCTCGACCAGATGCGGATCTTCATCGCCGCCGTCGACGAGGGCAGCTTTTCCGCCGCCGCACGGAAGCTCGGCCGCGTTCAGTCAGCGGTGAGCCAGTCGGTCGCGGCGCTCGAGAGCCACCTCGGCGTCGCCTTGTTCGACCGGTCGGCCAAGACACCGCGCCTCACGCCGGCCGGCGCCGCCCTCGCGAAGGACGCGCGCCGGCTCGTCGAAGGCGCGGTCGCGCTGAAGCGACGGGCGACGTGCATGGCCGACAAGGTCGAACCGGAGCTGGTTTTCGCGGTGGACGCGATCTTTCCGCATGAGCCATTGATCGCGAGCCTGAAGGCCCTGCGCGACGAATTCCCTGCCATGCCGGTTTCCATCTTCACCGAGACCCTCGGTGGCTCGGAGCAGCGCTTGCGCGATGGGGTGGCGCAGTTCGCCATTTATCCGACGCCTCCGAATGGAGCCGGCGATCTCGTCGCCGATTTTCTTGCTCCAATCGACATTCTCCCGGTCGTCGGAGTCGACCACCCGCTGGCGAAGGAGCCGGAGCCGATCGCGCGCGACACGCTCGAGCCGCATGTCCAGCTCGTGCTGACAGACAGGACGCCGCTAACCCAGAATTTCAGCGGCGGCATCGTCAGCCATCATATCTGGCGGTTCGCGGACCTGTCGACCCGGCTCGAATTCCTGCTGGCCGGCTTCGGATGGTGCAGAATGCCTGCCCATCTTGTCCTGGGACCAATCGCGGAGGGGCGGCTGAAAGCGCTCAATCTGGCCGAGCAGGATTCGTTTCAATTCCGGCTTCACGTCGTGCGGGTGCGCGGGCGCGAAATCGGCCGCGCGGGTCGCTGGCTGATCGAGGACCTACGCGCACGGATGGTCGGCCGCTGAAAGCAGCCAATCAGCGCGCGCTCGACTCGCGGCCGTAGAGCAAGAGCATCGCGACGATCACGACGCCGTAGATAATCTGCCGCCCGGCGTCCGGCATCTGAATGACGGACAGGATCGACTGCAGGAGCGTGATGAGGATCACGCCGGCGACGGTCCCGAGATAGCTGCCCCGGCCCCCAAGAATCGAGGCGCCGCCAAGCACCACCGCGGCGATCGCCGGCAACAGATAGGCGTCGCCCATGCCTTGCGCCGCCTTGCTGGCATAGCCTGCCAGCAGAACGCCGCCGAAGGCGGAGAGGCCGCCGGCGAGGGCGAAGGCGGTCAACACGATCCGCTGCGTTGAAACGCCCGAGAGATAGGCGGCGCGTTCGCGGTTTCCCACGCCGTAGACGGCGCGGCCGAACGTCGTGCGGTTCAGAAGGAACACGGCCCCGGCGCCGATGACGGCCCAGACAATCAGAGCGTTCGGCAGGCCGGCCACGAGATCGCCCGTGGCGAGCGCCCGCATCGCCGGCGAAGAGGAATCCTGCGGGGAGAAGCCGCCGGTGTGGACGACCATCAGCCCCTGCGCGACCGCGTTGACGGCAAGGGTCACGATCATCGAGGGGATGCGCAGATAGGCGACGCCATAGCCGTTGACGAGCCCGAGCGCGATCCCGCAGGCGACGCCGAAAGGTATGGCGAGGGTTTGGCCAACGGGACCCCAGCCCGTCGCCGCAGTCGACATCATACCTCCGACGGCCACGACCCACGGAATCGACAGGTCGATCTGGCCGAGCAGAATGACGATCATCGTCCCGGTCGCGATGACGCCGAGAAACGAGGCGACCTTCAGCTGCTGCAGCAGATATTCAGGCGAGAGGAAGCTGCGCGAATAGAGCGAGCCGACGAGCAGGAGCGCGATCACGCAGCCGAAGGCGACGGCGACCGGCCTGTCGACGCGGGCGACGAGCGAGGCGGCGCGCCCGGTCACGGCATCAGCTCCAGCCGGTTACGCACCTGGAACAGCCGCGCCGCGCCGAGCGAGACGGCGGCGAGCAGCACCAAGCCCTGAAACAGCGGCTGCCACAGCGGATCGAGGTTGAAGACGAACAGGAGGTCGCCGATCGTGCGGAACATCAGCGCGCCGAAGATCGCCCCGATGGCGCTGCCCGAGCCGCCATAGAGCGAGACGCCGCCGAGCACGACCGCGGCGATCGAATACAGCGTATAGGAGCCGCCAGTCGCCGCCGAGGCTTCGCCCGAATAGGTGACGAAGGTCAGGAAAAGTCCGGCGAGCGACGCGGCGAGGCCGGAGAGGATATAGGCGAAGAACTTCGCCCGCGCGACCGGCGCCCCTGACATGTAGGCGGCCTGTTCGGAGGAGCCGACCGCATAGGCCGCGCGGCCGATTTCCGAGCGCGAATAAGGGATCCAGACGACGACGACGACCGCGCCGAGCGCGACGAGGCTCGCCGGCAGAACCGCGAAGACCCGGCCCGTCAGAGCGTCAGCGAGCGGACCGTAGACGTCGCCGCCCGGCGTCGGCCGCAGAATGAGCGCGAGGCCGTAGAAGATCGCGCCGGTAGCAATCGTCGTTACGATCGGCTGCAGACGGCCGACGATGACGATGAGGCCGTTGAGCGCCCCGCAGGCGAGGCCGGTCAGAAGGACGCCGACGACCCCGAGCGCTGCGGCAGGCGCGGTCCCGACCACGATCCACGAGGCGAGGCAATTGGTCAGAACGAACACCCCGCCGACAGAAAGGTCGATGCCGGCGGTGATGACGACGAAGGTTTGCGCCATCGCGACCAGCGCTAGCAGCACGCCCTTGTTGGCCGCCGTCTGCACCACATTCGCGGTGAACCCGGCCGGATGGTTGCTCGCGTAGACCGCGAACATCGCAACGAACGAAAAAAAGGCAATCAGCGTCGCGCGATTCTGGCTGAGAACATAGCGCCACTCGCTCATCGCCGCCGGCCCTCGAGAGCGGCGTCGTTCCGACCGTCACCGATGTTGAGGGCGCTCATGATCAGCGCCCGCTCGGTAATCTCGTCGCCGACGAGTTCCCGCCGAATCGCGCCGTCATAAAGCACGAGCGCCCGGTCGCAGCAGCCGATCAACTCGGCATAGTCGGTGGTGTAGAAGACGATCGCCGCGCCGGAATCGGCAAGCCGACGCAGGAGCTGATAGATCTCCTGCTTGGTGGCGACGTCGATCCCGCGCGTCGGATCGTTGAGCAGAATGATATGCGGCTCAGCCATCAGCCACTTGGCGATCACCACCTTCTGCTGGTTCCCGCCCGAGAGCGCGCCCGCCGGAATGTCCGGAGAACCGGCGCGAATCGCCAGGAGGTCGATCATCTCGGCGACGAGCTTCGCCTCCCGGACGCGATCGATCACGCCGCCGCGGGCGAGGCGCTCGAGCGCGGCGAAAGACAAGTTTTCGCTCACCGACATCGGCAGCATCAGCCCTTCCGTCTTGCGGTCCTCGGGAATGAGCGCCATGCCGATCCCCGGCGATTTCGCCGCATGCGGACTCGAGGGAGACACGAGCCGGCCGGCGACGCGGATTTCGCCCGAGACGCCGCGCAGCACACCAAACAGGGCGAGGAGCAGTTCACGCTGACCCTGCCCGTCGAGGCCGCCGAGACCAACGATTTCGCCGGCCCGCGCGTGGAAGGAAATGTCACGCAGCCGGTCGGTCCAGGCGAGGTTTCTCGCTTCGAGCAGCGGCGGCCCGGCCTCCTCGCGGGGGGGCGGCTTGACTGGAAAGACGTGGCTGAGCTCGCGGCCGATCATCATCTCGACCACTTCGGAGTCGGACTTCGTCCCCGCCGGATAGGTCGCGACATTCGAGCCGTTGCGGAACACCGTGCATTCGTCGGCGAGTTCGGCGATCTCGTGCATGCGATGCGAAATGTAGAGGAGCGCGAGCCCCTCCTCGCGCAGGCGCTTCAGGACAACGAACACCTTGGCGACGTCGGCCGCCGTCAGGGCCGACGTCGCCTCGTCGAGGATGAGAATCCTGGGTTTTCGCGCCAGCGCCTTGGCGATCTCGACCAACTGCCGGCGCGACAGCGGCAAGTCCTTGACGAGCGCCATCGGATGAATGTCGGTCGCGCCGGCGCGCGCCAGCGCCTCCTCGGCGATCCAGCGCTGCGCTCGCCGGTCGATGAGTTCCGAACCGCAGCGGCGGATTGCTGATGGCGATGTTGTCGGCGACCGAGAGGTCGGGGACAAGCGATAGCTCCTGGAAGATGCAGACGATGCCGGCGCGGTTGGCGGCGGCGGGAGAATTGAAGACGACCTCCGCGCCGTCGAGAGCGATGCGGCCGCCGTCGGGCCTGACGACGCCAGCGAGGATCTTGATCAGGGTCGACTTGCCTGCGCCGTTCTCGCCGAGGATGGCGTGGATGCGTCCGGTGGCAATTGAGAGGCTCGCGTTTTCCAGCGCGCGCACCCCGCCGTAGCGCTTCGAGACGCCTTCCATCCGGAGGATCGGAGCGCCGGGCTCAACTCGCTTCAAAGCCTCGATCCTCGCGCGGGACGAAGTTGCGCCCTCCGAGAAGGGCGCCGGGTCTCCGTTACTTGTTCTCCTTCGTCTGCCCCATGATTTCTTGCGCGGTGAAGTTGATGTTGCAGGTGGGGAAGGAATTACCGACGAAGAAATTGTCGGACTGGGCGGCGTAGTAATTCTCGCCGTCCTTGAAGTTCGGATCTTCCGCGGTCGCGAGCGGCAATCTGATGTTTTGCGGCAGGACCTGCCCTTCGAGCGCCGCGATCGCGGTCTTGATCGCAACCGCGACCTGCGCCGGCCCGGTGCCGCCGGAGGCGCATTTCAATCCCTCGCCGGAATACTTGGCGCAGAACTTGCGGAAGCCGTTTTCGGTCTCCCCGCCGAACGGTCCAAACGGCTGCTTGGCGTCGATGATCGCCTGCACGACGCCAGTGTCGCCGCCCTGCGCCGTGTAACCGTCGAAATGCTTCTGCACCGCAATCGCGTCCGCCGTCACCTTCTGCGCGGTCGGATCGTCCCACTTGCCGTAGACTTCGATGACGTCCCACTTCTTGCCGGTCTTGTCGAGAGTCTCGTGGATGCCGTCGTGGCGATCGCGGTCGACCGAGGTGCCGGATACGCCGCGCACTTCGAGGATCTTGCCGCCGTTCGGCAGATGGCTGTCGAGCCACTTCGCCCAGTAGACGCCGAGGCCTTTCTGGTCGACATCGACGTTGATCGCTTGATCCGTGTCCAGGGTGTTGTCGAACGCGATGAGCACGACGCCTGCGTCGTTGGCGCGCTTGATCACGGACTTGAATGCCGCGGGATTCTGCGCGTCGGTGACGATGGCGTCGTAGCCCGAGTTCGATGAAGTTGTTGATCGAGGCGATCTGCGCGGCGACGTCCTCGCCGGTCGAGACGACCTTGAACTCCTTGAGCTTGGCGGCGATGTCGGGCTGGGCCGCATAGGCCTTCGCCGTCTGGATCATCTGGATGCGCCAGGTATTGCCGATATAGCCGTTGGCGAGCGCGATCCGGTACGGACCCTTCTTGGCGGGGAACTTGAAGAACTTGGTCTTGTCGGTCCACGGAACGAAACAGTTCGGTTCGGCGGACGGGCCTGAGACGATCTCCGGCCCGGCGGCGTAGGCGGGCGCGGCGAACGCGCAAGCGGCGGCCACTCCTGCGAGGGCCGAAAGTACAAAAATGCGAACCGGCTGCATGGTGATCCTCCCTCAATGTCTTGTTTGCCACGGCGCCACGAGGGGCGACGGGTCGCTCGCTCGGAGACAAGAAGGGTCGGCGCCGCCGCGGTCCCAAATACGGAATCCGCTTGTCATGCGGGCGTCAGACCTGCTTGTCGCGTTCTGTTCGAGCTGACATGTCACTATAACCCGGCCCGGACCGAGCGCAAGCGCGCTCCTCGGCAGACTACGCAGAGACCGCGCGATAATAAAGTTCGGCGGGAGACGCCCAACAAACTCGCCCCCTCTTTGTCCATGCGCCTGGGCGGGAGCATATCGGGCGAAACCCACCGCTCTCGCCCGCCGCCTGCTTTTTCGCTGTTACGGCGAATTATGGCCCTGATACGCCAAATAATTTCCCTGTTAATTTTACTATTGCGACGCGCGGATATTTGGCTAAAGGCCTTGAAATCCGAGCATTTTTTTGCGCGAAATGGCGCGTGAAGGCCCGGTTTTCCTTGTTTTCGACCGTTATCAGGGAAAAACAGGCCTGAACTCGGCAATTCAACCCGATCGCATCATGCTCTGGCGCGCACGCTGCTCGGCTCACTCCCCAGCAAGCTCGGAGGGAGCCCCCCACGAATCGAGGCGTGTGAATGCGGTAGCGCCCCGCCTGCCAGTCCAGCAAAAAGGCCCGCCGAGATCGCTCCCACGCGGGCCTCGTTCGCGACGCCGGAATGGCGGCGGCTTACTTCTTCTGGTCGCGCGCCTTCAGTGCGGCGCCGAGAATGTCGCCGAGAGAGGCTCCGGAGTTCGGCCGAGCCGTATTGCGCAATCGCCTCCTTCTCCTCGGCGACTTCCAGCGCCTTGATGGAGACCGCGACCTTGCGCGCGCGGCGGTCGAACTGGATGATCCGCGCGTCGACCTTCTCTCCGACCGAGAAGCGCTCGGGGCGCTGGTCGCCGCGGTCCCGGGCAAGCTCGTTGCGCTTGATGAAGGTCGTCAGATCCGTCCCGGCGATCTTGACCTCGATGCCGCCGTCCTTGACCTCGAGAACCTCGCAGGTCACGACCGAGCCCTTGCGCAGCTCGCCCTCGCCCTCGTCGGCGCCCTTCTTGGCGGCGAACGGGTCACTCGCGAGCTGCTTGACGCCGATCGCGATCCGCTCCTTCTCGACGTCGACGTCGAGAACCTTGGCGCGGACCGTGTCGCCCTTCTTGTAGTCCTCGATCACCTGCTCGCCCGGACGCGTCCAGTCGAGGTCGGAAAGATGGACCATGCCGTCGACATCGCCATCGAGACCGATGAAGAGGCCGAACTCGGTCTTGTTCTTGACCTCGCCCTCAACCGTCGAGCCGACCGGATGCTTCTCGGCGAAGGCCTCCCACGGGTTCTGCAGGGTCTGCTTGAGGCCGAGCGAGATGCGGCGTTTGGCGGCGTCGACCTCGAGCACCTGGACCTCGACCTCCTGACTTGTCGACACGATCTTGCCGGGATGGACGTTCTTCTTTGTCCAGGACATCTCCGAGACATGGATGAGGCCCTCGATGCCGGGCTCGAGCTCGACGAACGCGCCGTAGTCGGCGATATTCGTCACGCGGCCCTTAAGCTTCTGGCCGACTTGGTAGCGCGCCTCAATATTCGACCACGGATCTTCCTGCAGTTGCTTCATGCCGAGCGAGATGCGGTGTGTCTCGTGGTTGATCTTGATGATCCGCACCTTGACTTGCTGTCCAATGGTCAGCACTTCGCTGGGGTGGTTGACCCGCCGCCAGGCGATGTCGGTGACATGCAGGAGGCCGTCGATGCCGCCGAGGTCGACGAAGGCGCCATAGTCGGTGAGGTTTTTGACGGTGCCCTCGATGACCTGGCCTTCGGCGAGGTTGGCGACGATCTCGTGGCGTTGCTCGGCCCGGCTCTCCTCGAGCACCGTGCGGCGCGAGACGACGATGTTGCCCCGTCGGCGGTCCATCTTGAGGATCTGGAACGGCTGCGGCACATTCATCAGCGGCCCGACGTCGCGCACCGGGCGAATATCGACCTGGCTGCGCGGCAGGAAGGCGACGGCCCCGTCGAGGTCGACGGTGAAGCCGCCCTTGACCTGGTTGAAGATGACGCCTTCGACCTTCTCGCCCTTCTCGAACGCCTGCTCGAGCTTGACCCAACTCTCCTCGCGGCGGGCCTTGTCGCGCGAGATGACGGCCTCGCCAAGCGCGTTCTCGATGCGCTCGAGATAGACCTCGACCTCATTGCCGACGCCGGGCGCAGGATCGCGGCCGTGGTTGGTGAATTCCTTGAGGGCGACGCGGCCCTCCGTTTTCAGGCCGACATCGATGACGGCCATGTCCTTTTCGATGGCGACGACCCGGCCCTTGACGACTGAGCCCTCGAACGCCTCGTCGTCTCCGTAGGTCTCACTCAGAAGCGCGGCGAAATCCTCGCGCGTGGGCGCGGAGGTTTGAGTTTGCGACATTGGTTCTCCTGGAACGCCCGCTTTCCGAGCGGGCCTGCGCCGGCAAATGGGTTCGAGTTGACGATCAGGCGCCCGCCGGTCGGGAAGGTTCGCGTAAAACCGCAAACCTGGTCTCCGCCTCGCGGCGGGCCGGCGCATGTGGCCGACGGCGAACGCCCAGGGTTTCAAGCCTCGGCCAAGAGGCCGAAGCAAGGGCGGTGTGGCTAGCAGGAAAGTCCGCCCGGAGCAAGGAGGAAAGCAGACAGAGGAAAGCGGTTTTTGCGCCCTCAGTTCCTCAGTCTTCCTCGACGTCGGTGTCGGGGCGGTCTCCGCCCTTCGCCGTCTCGACATGCCAGCGACCCTGCGAATCCTCGTAGGAGATGTCGGTCGTCTGGCCGCCAACCCGCTGCTCCGCCGCCGCCCTCTCCGCGGCTTTGCGGGCGAGGTCGTGGCTCGGGAACGTCTCCGAGATGACGTCGCCGACGCGGTAGGCCCAACCGCCGTCGTGCTCGATGATGTGGTAGGTCACCTTGGGCATCGCAAGACCTCACTTCATCAGTACCGGCACTCCTGCCCGCTCTGCCGGGCCGCGAACCGATTGAGCGAAACGCGCCACGAGCCAGAGTAGATCCGGCTCGTGGCGGGCGCGTCGGTGCGGCCGCAGATCGCCACCTCGTCGATCTTGATGTCGCCGACGAGGCCTGTCGCTACGAAGTCGATGGGCTCGGAGGTCTTTTCGCTCGCACTCAAGTCAGCGTAGGGCGAGAGGCCGTGCTTGACCATGCTGACGGCGATCTCGCCATCCTTCGGCTGAGCCGTCCCCGGCTTCGACGCGCGTGCCGGCCCCAGCGTGACCTGCCCATCGTCGATCGTGACCGGAAAAGTCAGCTCCTGGCCCGGCTTGAGGTCGACCGTGCCGGGGCTTTGCGCCGGGCCCGCGGCAGCGGCCGAGGCGGCAAGGATCACGCCGAGGGTCAGCGCCGCTGGCATGGCAAGCCTTGTCCGCATCCCGAGCCCTTCGCATCGCGATAGTTGGCGAGAGCGTGAACCCGCGACGTAGGGCGGTCGGAGGAGCGGCGCGCGAGGCAGGGTCATCTCAACAGACTAGCATAACTCACGGCTCTCACGAAGGATTTGTAGGAATCCTGTCGCCGGCCATCCGATCGGTGTCGATCCGCACCGTCCGGGCCGCTTACAGCGTGGGAGACTCTGGAAAAAAGCTCGGCAAAAGGTTGACGGATGAGCCTGCCGGCACGGCGAGCGTTGCGGCGGGGCGAATCAGAGAATTGGAGAGCCCTCACCGTAATCCCTATGTGGGAGAGGTAAATGAATTTGAATCAACCGCAGCATAGCTATGAAGAAATCCGCGATGTGGTCATCTACTTAATGCTGAATGCGCACAGTAACGGCGTCAACAAATTTGAAAAGCTCTTGGACATGACGGCGCTTGCGCTCTACAAGCAGGATGGAGCGACGCAAGCTCGCCGCTCGTTCTCGCATGGTTCATCCGCCCAGCTGCACCCCAACGATTCCCAGCTGTTGCTTGAGATTGTGTGGGATCTATTCCGGCAGGGAATCATCACCTTTGGTTTGGACGCCGCCAATCCTGGATGGCCGTGGTTGAGGCTCAGCCGGTTTGGCGAAATCGCTCTCCAACAAAGTTCTTGCCGCTTTCACGATACGGCCGGGTTCATGAAGGCGTTGCAGTCCGAAGTGGAGGACATATCTCCTGAAACCGTGGTTTATCTCGAGGAAGCGGTCGCGGCTTTTTACTCGGACTGCCTCCTTTCCACCTGCGTCATGCTGGGCGCCGCGGCAGAAATCGAATTTCTCAGACTGCTCGACGTCGCCAAGAACAGTGACACCTACGGGAAATATTTCTCGCGCGTCGGCGATGGGCTGTTTATTCGGACAAAAATTTCCAGATTTCAGGAGGCAATCAGGCCTCTCCTGAATTTTCTGCCGAGAGCTGCGACCGATGATCTGGAACTGAACCTAAACACCGTACAGTCGATTATTGGCGCCGCCCGCAATGAGTTGGGACAACCATCGGGCGCCAATCCGCCATTGCGGGACCAAGTCTACATCTATCTGCAACTCTTCATACCCTTTGCAAGGCAGGCAATGCGGCTGCGGCACGCGTTCAATGAACCCGTCTTCCCGCGGGTCGCCGGCGCGCCTTCGACAGGATTCGAGGCGCGAAAAGCCATGCTCGACAGGCGGCCAATGGCGTGACGTACCGGCAAGCCGGAACGGAGCGCCGGAAAGGTCCCGCCGATGTGGTTCCAGCGCTGGGCTGTGCACAGCGCGTTCGAGGACAAGCTGGCCGAAGCGCTTCGGCATGCAGGTCAATCTGATTCACATGGCCGCGATCGGCCTTGCGGTCAGCCTAGTGATCAGCCCCAACAATCCGTTCCGCGGTCAAACGAGCATCGACTCTTCGATCATCCGCGACGTGATGGGAAAGTGAGGCGCTCAAACTCCGACGAACTGACGATCTACTCGCAAATGCGATAGCTCCTCCCGCTCGACCCGTGGCTATCGATGTCGCGATGCAAATTGTCGGCGTGAAACGCGTCGGCGCGAGGCCCGAGGACGGTGGTGAACCAGCCGCAGGCCGCCGACCGCATCGCGCGGAAATAGGATCGTTCGCTCGCGCCGGTCTGACGGCCCACCAAAATGCGCCGCTTGTCACCGACTTCCGGTGGTCGAGGCGGGCGCGAGGTCTATTTGAGCACGCGCCCGTCGGGCGCCTTCACGCTGACAGCGAACGGGACGCCGGCGCGCACTGCGAGACGGTGCAAAACTCCTCGAACTGGGCGAGCGCCAGGTCGAGGTGGGGGAGCGCGTCCGGATCCGCGCCAAGGCCGATGTCGACCTGGATATGGGTGACTCTGAGCCGATTGTTTTCATTTCGACCGGTTTCGCACGTCGCCCTCGCGGTCAGGCGTCCCGGATCGCCCCTGAATTTGTTGACGGCGAAGACAAGGCTCGCGCATAGGCAATTGGCGACCGCCGCGCCGAGAAGCTTCTCCGGCGAAGGCCCGGCGCCGGCGCCGAGCGGCGACGGCTCGTCGCCTTCCCACTGCGGAATGCCCGGCCCGAAATCGACCAGGAACCGGTACTTGTCCTGACGCGTGACGGTCACGCAGATTTTCTCACTCATGAGCCTCTATGAGACGTTCCTTCCTCGCCTGACTCGGCCGATTGTTGTTGACGGGCGGCCGAGCCGGCGGCGATCGAGCCAAGTAGCCCGGCGTGACACCCGCTTTGCGTTCGCCCTGGCGATCTCAATCGCCTGCGTCCCTCGCATATCCGCTGACGGCGGGGGGACGCCAGTTCTGAAGCGCCTCGGCGCGCGGCCGATAAATCTCGACCTTCAGAGGGAAGCAGCGCGCCTCGTCGCTGGAGTGACTTGCGCCGCAGTCGCCTCCCGGGCAGGCGGACAAGGCGCCGATCAGGTCGATTTCCGCGAAGAACTCGATGAAATCGCCAGGCCGAACCGGGCTCGCCTTCATGAAGTACCGGTGGTCCTGAGTGAAGCCGGTGCACATGAAGACGTTGAGGACGTCGTGGACATGCGGTTCGGCCTGCTCGAACGGCCAATTCATTCGAAGCGACAGGGCGCGCGTCAGGTTCGAGTGGCAGCAATGATGATAGTCGGCGCCATTGAGCAGCCGGTTGGTGTAGGGGTCGCAGCGGGTGCCGATCACGTCGTGGACGCCCGCGCCGTCGGCGTCGAAGCCGTACCAGTCGAGCGTGTCGCGAGTGACGGTCGCCATCGGCCTCAAGTAGGGCAGCGCGCTCCACAGACGGTCGCCGGCGCTCACATGCGTCCCGTGCAGCGCCCGGGTCTTGCCGCTGTAGAAGCGCTCGGCGAGATCGGCCGCGTTCCACAGGTTGAGGTCGCCGACCTGCGGCCCTTCGACGGAGACAATGCGAAACAGATGGCCGGCGGGAATGTCGAAGGCGCGGCCCTCGCGCGGCGGCACCCCAATCTCGTCGATCTTGGTCATGCCGGTCCGGACGTCGTCATAGAAGGCGTGGTCGAGGGCCGGCAGGCGTTCGGACGGATAGACGATGACCGGCCTTGCCGCCCTGCGCTCGGCGGAGTCGGACGGGGGCGGCGACTGAGGGCTGCGGGCCATGGCGGCGCTCAGTCTGCCCGGGAAGCAGCGCGCCGCGACGCCCATGCCTCGCCAAACGACACCATCCGCCGCTTCTCCTCGTCCCAAAGCGCGAGCCTGACGCAGGCGAGGCTCTCCCACAGACTGAGCCGGCGGCCGGCCTGTTTGAGCTCGGGATGGTCCCGCAGGACCTCGGGAAGCCGGTAGAAGGGAATGCCGCTCGACAGGTGATGCACGTGATGCACGCCGATGTTGCCGGAGAGCCAGGGAAGCGGCGGCGGCAGGTCGTAAAAGGAGCTGCCGTGCAGCGCCGCCTCGGGCTGGCTCCAGGCCGCCGTCGGCTCCCACGTCGTATCATCGAATTGATGCTGCACATAGAAGAACCAGACGCCGATCGCCGCGCCGATCGCGAGGGTCGGCAGCTGGACGAACAGGAAGGGCGCGAGCCCGGCGGCCCAGATCAGGAGGCCGGCCGCGACGAGGATGCCGGCGTTGGTGGTCATGGTGCTGAGCCATGGCATGGCGCCTTTTCGCATGAAGCCAAAAGGCAGGCGGTTCTCCATCAGGAAGAGATAAAGCGGCCCGAGCCCGAACATCACCAGCGGATGGCGGTAGAGACGATAGGCGAGCCGGCCGCGCCGGTTGCGGCCAAAATATTCCCGAACCGTCAGCGTATGGATGTCGCCGATGCCGCGCCGGTCGAGATTCCCGGAGGTCGCGTGATGAATCGCGTGGAGCCGCCGCCAGTGGTCATAGGGAGTCAGGGTGACGATTCCGATCGCTCGGCCGACCCAGTCGTTGGCCGGCCTGCTCGGAAAGAGCGCGCCATGCCCGCAGTCGTGCTGGATCATGAACAGGCGGGCGAACAGCGCCGCGGCGAACGGCGCCATGGCGAACGAGAGCCAGACCAGGCCATTGCGCGAGGCGACCAGCATCGCGGCCCACAGCGCGACGAAGGGCAGGACTGTGACCGCGAGCTCGAGACCCGCCCGAGCCGCTTTCGCCTTGCGGTAGGGAGCAATCGCCCGCGCCCAGTCGCGCGCCGTCGCGGCGCCATTTCCTTCGATCGCCGACACACTCAGAACTCCGGCACGCGCCATTGATCAGGAAAGCGTGGTCGAGCGGGTGGTCGACGGCGCCTGGAAGGACGAGCCCAGGATGCGGGCCCCCTCGGGCGCCTGCAATGCCGCTGGAACGGGTTTGAAATGAGGCCGGATATGCGGGAAAACGCGAAATTATCGTGGCGTCGGGGGCGCCAATCGGACGGCGGTAAAGGCGCTGGCCACTGGACGTCGTTTCCCAGGACGGTGGGCCGGGCGGCAGCAACGACACTGAAAGCCGCAAATGGCGATGTTGCTGGCGGTTCTTCCTGCCTTATCGCATGTGTCGTCCGTTGATCAGGACGCACCACGCCAATGTCTGTGAGCCTGATCACACTGCGCATCGGACAGCCCCACGAACTGTTCCCCCCAAGCCACCGATGTGCAAAAACCGGGCGCGCTCGTCGCAAGCGAGGCATTTCACCCCAATTTCCTGACGGTGGTCAACCCGCGGGACTTGGGCGCAAAGACTGCCGGCTCTTGACGCCGACCACCACACCTCATGGACGAGTTCGGCGGAGTGTGATCGTTCAGCCGTCCGACCCGCGCGGCTCTCACGCCCCCCAACCTCCTCTGACGCCCTCGGCGCGCCGGGAATCGCCGCCCGAGCCCAACGCCCGGGCCGAGGCGCGTCTTTGATCCTCGTCAATGCGCGGCGTGTGTCGGAGCGTATGTTTGATTAGCGTTTCATATCAGAGGGAGGCGCCGCCATGCCGGGCCATCTTATCAGCGTCAGCCCTTCGGCTTACGAGTATCCGCTCCTCATCAAGCATCTGCTGCACTACCCTATGGTCCACGCTCCGGATCAGGAGATTGTGTACCGGGACCTGAGGCGGCACAGCTACCGCGTGTTCCGCGAGCGCATCGGACGGCTCGCGAGCGGGCTCGCGGAAATCGGCGTCAAGCCGGGCGACGTCGTCGGCGTTCTGGACTGGGACAGCCACCGCTATCTCGAGTGCTATTTCGCCGTGCCGATGATGGGCGCGGTGCTGCAGACGGTTAATCTATCCCTGCCTCCGGAGGCGTTGCTGTTCGCAATGAACGACGCGGCCCCCTCGACCGTGCTGGTCAACGCTGACTTCCTGCCGCTCGTCGAGAAGCTCGCCGACAAGCTGCCGTCCGTGCGGAAGTTCGTGCTGATGCACGACCGCACGGAGAAGCCGACCACGCGTCTGCCGATCGAATGCGAATACGAGGACATGCTGGAGGCGAGCACGCCCTTCTATCAGTTCCCGGATTTCGACGAGAACACGCGCGCGACGACATTCCACACCACGGGAACGACCGGGCGCCCGAAGGGGGTGTATTTCAGCCACCGCCAGCTGGTTCTGCACACGCTCGGCATCGCCGCGGAATATGGCTGCGCTCCGGGCCAGGGGCGGATCCACCGGGAGGACGTCTACATGCCGTTGACCCCGATGTTTCATGTCCACGCATGGGGCAGTCCGTACCTCTACACCATGATGGGCAACAAGCAGGTCTATCCGGGGCGCTATGCGCCCGATGTCCTGTTGGGATTGATCGCGCGCGAGCACGTGACGTCCACGCACTGCGTCCCGACCATCCTGCAGATGCTGCTCTCCGCGCCGGGGAGCAAGGATGTCGATCTCTCGAAGCTGAAAATGGTGGTCGGGGGCTCCGCCATGCCTCGCGCGCTCGTCAGAGCCGCGATGGCGCGCGGCATCGACGTCTTCACCGGCTATGGGCAATCCGAGTCCTGCCCGATGTTGTCGGGGGTGCATTTGAACACTGCGCAAATGTCGGAAGATCTGGAAGCGCAAGTGGAGCGGCGAGCCTGCGCCGGCCTGCCGGCGCCGCTGGTGGACCTGCGCATCGTCAACGCGGATATGTCGGACGTCGCGCACGACGGCAAAACCCGCGGCGAGATCGTCACGCGCGCCCCGTGGCTCACCATGGGCTATCTCAACGATCCTGCGGCGTCGGAGCAGCTTTGGGCCGGCGGCTATCTGCATACCGGCGACGTCGCGACGTGGGACGCGGATGGAACGATCCACATCGTCGATCGCATCAAGGACATCATCAAGAGCGGCGGCGAATGGGTCTCCTCCCTTCAGGTGGAGGACATCATCTCGGAGAAGAGCGGCGTCGCAAAAGTGGCAGTCATCGCCGTCAAGGACGCCAAATGGGGCGAGCGTCCGATGGCGCTCGTCATTGTGGAGCCGGGATTTGCCGGCGGTTCCGATGAAGCCGCGGAAGAGGCCATCCGAGCCCACGTGCGGACATACGTCGACAGGGGCGTCATCTCGAAGTTCGCGATTCCCGACAGGGTCATGATCGTCAAGGAGTTGCCGCTGACCTCGGTCGGCAAGGTCGACAAGGCGGCGCTGCGCGAAAGGCATCTGCGGGACGAAGCGGCCTAGCGCCGCGCCGGGGACAACCAAGGCGTCGGGGGGCCAAGAAAGACAAGGGAGTTGCAGTCATGAGCGAAGCAAACAAGAAACTGAGCGTCAGCCAGCTGTTCTGGGAACAGACGGCTCTGAACTTCATCGTCGTCGCCGTCCTGATCGCGCTGGGAGCGCTGCTGACCTTCAAGGTCATGGGCGAGGCGTATACGGCGTGGACTGTCGTCGGATTCTTCGCGACCGTGTTCTTCGCCTTCATCGTTTTCCTCCCGGCGGGAACCCTGTTTGCCGCCCGGGCGGAATTCGCCAAGGACAAGGTCGAGATCCGAGCGGACGAGAAGACCGGCGCGACCGCGCCGATCGCCAATCCGCTGCTGGCGACCGCGCCTCTGGGCGCCGTCTTCGCCGCAGTCGGCACGGCCATCGTCTATGCGCTCGTCTACTGGGGCGGATGGATGCCGTCGCCGCTGGTCGCGACGCTGGCCTCTCTCCTCTTCGTCGTCCCCTACGCGGTCATCGTCTGGCTGAACATTTTCCGCGATATCGAGGGACTGGCGGCGCAAGGTGCGTTCCGGGCCAAGGCGGTGACGTCGAAGACGCGGCACATCTGGATGACCTATGTCGTTCCGAATGTCGTGTTCCAGACGATCATCTGCCTGCCGCTCGGCTACAGGGGCTTTTCGCAGGCGGCGGCGGCGATCGCCGACCAGGCGGGGCCGGGCGTCGTCCCGGTCGCGGCGCTTGCGCCGGATTTCGCCATTACTTTCATGTTCGTCTGCAGATTCACCTTCCTCGCGGTGATGGCGCATACGGCGTCGGACATGTTCGAAGGCGAGATTTCCTATTCCGGCAAGGCGCGCGGGATCAACGGATTCCTGTTCTTCATCCTCATCCTCCTGATGGGCGTGGCGCTCGGGATCGTGACCGCGCTTGTCCCGCCGGCGACCGGCGTCGCGACGGTTTCGTTCGGACTTGCCATGGTCCTGAAGTTTCTCGTCGTCTTCGTGTCGGTCTACGCCGCCTGCCGGCTGGGAATCGGCTGGATGGGCAAGAAGTTCAATGACGCGGTGGCGCACAAGATGGCGACCGCGCGCTGACGGGGGAGCCGGGACCAGACGGCGGGCGCGTGCGGTCATTCATCGAGCGCTCCCGCCCGCCGTCGGGGCGTTTACCTCCCGCCGATGAGGTCGGATGCCTGCTCGATCCGGCGGCGCGAAATAAACGCCAAGCCCGTCGGCAGCGCCTTTGAACCTGCGACCGCGCCCGTCGAAACGATCCCGATCCGGACTTGGACTCGATCACCAAGCGGGGGATTTAAGCATTCCGGATCGGATCGGATCGATCGCGGCCCGGTGACGGCCTCACCGAGGCTCCTCGCGCCTTTTGATCGCCATTTACGTAGAATCCACAATTGCGCACTACGAGCCACTCCGAAAAGTTGCTATATGTAAGCAACGCGGGGCAACGAACGCGACACGATTCTTGGCGGGCTCATTCCAAACGTTCTCAACTTCGACCGGGAGCGCCTGGGTCTGCGCGTGGCGAGGGAGCGAGCCCATCCACGATGAATATTTCGGCTATCGAACACCGAAGCATTTCGAGAATGCAGGCGGGCAAAGCCGATCGACGCCGTTGTCCTCCTGGTCGGCTATCGATCACAAGGTCGCGGAGGAAATCCGCGTTCATCTCCAGGCGGCCGGCCGCACGGTCTGGCTTTCGCATACGACGCCCGACGCCTTGCGCGCGGCGCGTTCCGGCGGGTCGTCGGTGCTCGTCATCGACCGCTCTCTGAATGGAGACGATGGACTCTCGATCGTCGAGACCCTGCGTCAGGAGGGAGACTTTATTCCGGTTCTGGTGGTCGGTCCGGCGTCGTCGGCGGATGACCGGATCAGCGGATTTAAGGCCGGGGCCGACCAATATCTCATCAAACCGTTCGACGTGCGCGAGCTGGCCGCCCGGGTCGAGGCCTTGTTGCGCCGCGCCAGCGAGCCGCGCGCGAACCTGCGGTTCGGCGAGCTGGAAATGGACCTGGTCGAGCGGACTCTCCGCTGCGCCGGCAGGCAGGTCGATCTGCTGCCGACGGAATTCAAACTACTCGAATATCTGATGCGCCGTCCCGGCGAAGTCCTGTCTCGAGCGCAGCTGCTCCAGGACGTCTGGAACTCCAAATACAACACAAGCAGCAACGTGGTGGATGTGCAGATCGGCAATCTGCGCCGCAAGCTCGACCCGACCGGCGAGCGGCAATACATCGTTTCCGTCCGGGCGGTCGGCTTCAAGCTGAGGGATGACGCCTGACCGGCCGTGAACGGGCCGGGCCGTCATCCGGCTGATTTCGCGCGGCTAAATCGCTTTTGTTAATCTGCTCCGGCTCCAACTGGACGTATTTCGACCCGTCCGTGATTGTCGCGCTGGAGCTGATTTTCACGATCCGCTTGTCACGGACTGCGACCCTGCTCGAGCGGCGCCGAGCCCGCGAAACGCCGCTTGACGCGCTCGACCTGGTCGGGAGCGACGCGGACGGTGAGGTGGAGGCCGTCGTCGCGGTCGCTGCGGCTCATCACCTCGACGTGCTCATAGAGCCAATGCAACCCCTGGCCGTCGGCGGCGTCGAGCGTCAGTTCGATCAGCGACCGTCCGCGGGCGAGGCGCTCCTCGATCGCCGCCAGCAGGCGATCGATCCCCTCCCCCGTGCGTGCAGAGACCGCCAGCGGCGCGGCCTCCCGCCTCTCCTGCTCCTGCGCCAGCGCGGCGCGCTCGTCGGGGCCGAGTCGATCGAGCTTGTTCCAGACCTCGATGACGCGGTCGGCGCGATCGGCGATGCCGAGTTCGCCGAGGATCGCCTCCACGTCCTCGCCCTGCGCCTCGCTGTCAGCGTGCGAGATGTCGCGCACATGCACGATGACGTCCGCCGCGCGGACCTCCTCGAGGGTGGCGCGGAAGGCGGAAATCAGCATGGTCGGAAGGTCGGAGATGAAACCGACGGTGTCCGACAGGATCGCCGACCCGCGGTGCGGCAGCCGGATGAGACGCATCGTCGGATCGAGCGTGGCGAACAACATGTCCGCGGCCATCACCTCCGCCCGGGTCAGCCGGTTGAACAGGGTCGACTTGCCGGCGTTCGTGTAGCCGACCAGCGCGACAGTCGGATAGGGCACGTCGCTGCGGCTCGCCCGGTGGAGCGACCGGGTCCGCTTGACCCCTTCCAGCTCGCGCTCGATGCGGACCATGCGCTCCTGGATGAGGCGGCGGTCGGTCTCGATCTGGGTTTCGCCGGGACCGCCGAGGAAACCAAAGCCGCCGCGCTGCCGCTCGAGGTGGGTCCATGACCGAACTAGGCGCGACCGCTGATAGGCGAGATGGGCGAGCTCGACCTGCAGCGCCCCCTCCGCGGTGCGCGCCCGGCGGCCGAAAATCTCGAGGATCAGCCCGGTCCGGTCGATCACCTTGCAGCCGAAGGCCTTCTCGAGGTTGCGCTGCTGGACCGGCGAGAGAGCGCAGTCCATGACAACGAGATTGATCGCCTCGGCCTTCACTTCCTCCGCGATCGCCTCGACCTTTCCCTTGCCGAGGTAGGTCGCGGGTCGGATCGCGCTGAGCGTTACGGTCTCGGCTCCAACGATGTCGAGATCGATGGCGCGCGCAAGGCCGACCGCCTCTTCGCGCCGCGCCTCCGGGCTGCGCAAGGCGCCGCGCTCGCCTGGCAGGGGGCGGGACAAGTACGGGCATACCACACGGGTGCGCGTAACCGACGCGACAGCCCGTTCGCGGTTGTCGATCGCGCCGCGTCGATCCGCGGCGGCCTCGTCAGTGGGCGTCGGACCCCTCCTCCACCGCCTCGAACATGGTGATCGGGGTGGCCGGCATGATGGTCGAGATCGCGTGTTTGTAGACCAGCTGCGAGTGGCCGTCGCGCCTCAACAATACGCAGAAGTTGTCGAACCAGGTGACGAACCCCTGCAGTTTGACGCCGTTGACGAGAAAGATGGTGACTGAAGTTTTCGATTTGCGTACGTGGTTCAGAAACGTGTCCTGGAGGTTTTGCGCCTTCTCGGTTGCCATGAGTATTTTCCGTGGGTTTGGGCCCTTGCCGGCCGTCTTATTGAAACCTCATGCGCGCCTTTGGTGACACGCCAGCGAGAGCTTTATATCATATTGTTTCGTCAGTGGGCACAACATAAACCGAAACAACAATGTTAAAGCGGTCTTAGCGACCTTTTCGCAAATGCCTGGAAGGCCTGGCGAAGCGCCAAGACGACCGTTCCCGGTCGCCCGTCTCCGACTGCTCTGCCGTCGATCGAAACGACGGGCATGGCGATCGTGGTGGCGCTGGAAACGAAAGCCTCCCGCGCGGTTTGCGCCTCATCCGGCGTGAAGGGCCGCTCTTCCAGGCGAAGACCAAGCCTTCCGGCAAAGTCGATCAGGGCGGCGCGGGTCACGCCGTGGAGGATCGACTCGTCCGCCTGACGAGTGACGAGCGCGCCGTCGGAGGTTACGATCCAAGCGTTGGTCGAAGCCCCTTCCGTGACAAATCCAGCGCGGTCGACAAACCAGGCCTCGAACGCCCCTGCTTCGCGAGCCGACTGTTTCGCCAGTACGTTCGGCAGCAACTGCAGCGTTTTGATGTCCGGGCGCGCCCACCGCTGGTCCGCCAGGGTGATCACCGCGACGCCTGCCGCGGCTCTCCCCGCGCCGAGCGCCGGGTCGAGCGGGCGGGCTACGACGACGAGGCCCGGTCTCGTTCCCGCCGGCGGGAAGCCGTGATCGCGCCGGGCCGCGCCGCGGCTGACTTGCAGATAGAGGAGACCGTCGACGACGCGGTTCCGCCTCACGATCTCGCGCATGACGAGCCGCAACGGCATTTCGCCGATCGGCCAGGGGATGCGCAGCGCGGAGAGCGACCGCCCGAGCCGGGCGAGATGGCGCGCCTCTTCGATCAGCGCGCCGCCGCGGACCTCGCAGACTTCATAGACGCCATCGCCGAAAGTGAAGGCGCGATCCTCGATCGACACAGCGGCCTTGGCGAGCGGGACGTAGCGGCCGTTGACATATGCGATGCGCGACACGCGCCTCTTCCTCGAATAGCCGGAAAACCTGGCCCGCCCGCGCCCGGCGACCGCCTACTCCACGCCAAGCGATTTGAGCTTGCGGTGCAGCGCGGATCGCTCCATGCCGATGAACTCGGCGGTGCGCGAGATGTTGCCGCCGAACCGGCTGATCTGCGCGATGAGATAATCGCGCTCGAACGCTTCGCGCGCATCGCGCAGCGGCAGGCTCAACAGTTTTTCGCCGCCGATGCCGCTCGGCACCGCCGGAACAAGGGCTCCGACTTCCGACGGCAGCATCGAGGCGGAGATTTCCGCATTCGGGTCGCCGAGCGCCAAGATCATCAGTCGTTCGACATTGTTGCGCAGCTGCCGGATGTTTCCAGGCCAGTCGTGCGACTGCAGAACCGCCATCGCGTCGGCGCCGACCCGGCGCACCGCAACGCCCATGTTGGCCGCCGTCATCTGGAGGAAATACTGGACGAGCTCAGGAATGTCCTCGCGCCGCTCCGCCAGCGAAGGAGCCCGAATTGGCACCACCGACAGGCGATGAAACAGGTCCTCGCGGAACCGCCCTTCGGTGATCGCCTCGGCGAGATCCCGACTGGTCGATGAAATGATGCGAACGTCGACATGAACGCGCGAGGAGCCTCCGACTCGCTGGAAGTTCTGATCGACCAAAACACGCAGGATCTTCGCCTGCGTCTCGCGCGGCATGTCGGCGACCTCGTCGAGGTACAGGGTGCCGCCGTGGGCCTCTTCGAGAGCGCCGATCCGGCGCGGTCGATCCGGCGCCGCCTCGACGCCGAACAGCTCGGCTTCCATGCCCTCCGGCGACATCGTCGGCGCGTTGATGACGACAAACGGGCCCTGCGCCCGACTCGAGTGATCGTGAATAAGCCTGGCGGCGAGCTCCTTGCCCGAGCCGGCGCCGCCGGAAATCAGCACGCGCGAGTTTGCTGGCCCGAGCTTCTCGATGATTCGCTCGAAGATTGACCACCGCCGCGGACGACCCGATCATCTTGGTGACCGCGCCGCCGCGGATCTTCAGCTCATTGACCTCCCGCTTCAGGCGCGACGTTTCGAGCGCCCGCTCCGCGACGAGGATGAGACGATCCGCCTTGAACGGCTTCTCGATGAAGTCGTAGGCGCCGAGCTTGATCGCGGTCACCGCCGTCTCGACGTTGCCGTGTCCCGAAATCATCACCACCGGCACGTTCGGGTTCTGCTTCTTGATCGCCTCGAGTAGTTGCAGTCCATCCAGCTTCGAGCCCTGAAGCCAGATGTCGAGCAGTATGAGTTGCGGCCGGCGCGCTTCGATCGCCGCGAGCGCCTCGTCCGAATTGCGCGCCATGCGCGCCCCATGGCCTTCATCATCCAGAATGCCGGCGACGAGTTCGCGGATATCTTCTTCGTCGTCGACGATTAGAATGTCAGCAGCCATCAGGACGATCCGATTTTCTCGTTCGTAGTTTCGGCGTGGCCATGCCCGGTTTGGGAAGCCGGCAGTTTCATCAGCACCATCGCGCCTCGACCACCATCGGGGCGCACAATGCCGTCGAGGAGATCGACCCCGCCCCCGTGGTCCTCGAAGATCTTGACCACGATCGGCAGTCCGAGCCCGGTGCCCTCGGCCCGCGTCGTCACGTAGGGCTCGGTCAGACGGCTCCGGTCTTCGGTCGGGAAGCCCTTGCCGTTGTCGCTCACGACGATCTCGATGAAGCCGGCAATATCGGGCTCGAGCGTCACCAGCACCTTACCCTTCTCGTGATTTTCTCCGAGGCCGTCGATCCCTTCAGAGGCGTTCTTCAAGACGTTGGTCAGCGCCTGCGAAATGAGGCGGCGGTCAAAATCGGCGAACACGGCGACTTCCGGCAGCCGCTCTTCGAAATCGATGTCCGGACGGCCAACCCGCATGAGGAAGACCGCCTGGCGCACGCAGTCGGTCAACTCGTCGGTCGCCAGGCGCGCCTTTGGCATCCGCGCGAACGACGAGAACTCGTCGACCATGCGCTTGATATCGTCGACCTGGCGGATGATCGTGTCGGTGCACTGGTCGAAGACCTCCTTGCCCTCGGCGATGTGGCGGCCATAGCGCCGCTTGAGCCTTTCCGCCGACAGCTGAATCGGGGTCAGCGGGTTCTTGATCTCATGGGCGATTCGCCGGGCGACATCCGCCCAGGCCGCGGTGCGTTGCGCAGCGACGAGATCGCTGATGTCGTCGAGCGTAATGACGCTGGCGCGGTCGCGTCCCGGATTGCCGGTGACCCTGACGTTCAGAATGCGCTCGCGGCCGTCGCGCAGAAGGGTCGCCTGACCCTGATGGAGGCGCAGGTGAAGCGAACGCGCCTGTTCCCAGACCAGCGCGATCGTATGATGGACAGATTCCAGCGGCAGGCCGATGAGGCCTCGCTCGCCGCCGAGAAGTCGCTCGGCGGCGGCGTTCGAGATGGTGATCGCGCCATCGCTGTCGACCCCCAGAACCCCTGCCGGGACGCCGGAGAGGACGGCCTCGATAAAGGCGCGCCGCTCGTCGTTGAGGGCGTTGGCCTCGATGAGGCCGGTCTGCTGATGCAGCAGTTCGGAAGTCATCTTGTTGAAGGTCTGACCGAGGTGGCCGAGGTCGCCGTCGGACGCGCGCGTGGGCACCTGGACGTGGAGATTGCCGGAGGCGACCTCGTCGGTCGCCCGGATCAGCCGGCGGATCGGGCCAACAAGGCGATTGGCCCAGGCCAGGCCCAGCCAGATCGCCGAGAAAAGCATCGTCAGGGCGAGCATCACGAATACCGTGGCGAACCCGAGTTCGAGGCTGTGCCTGTGCGCTTCGAAGCGCTCCCACATGCGCGACACGCTCGAGGCGTCCTGGGCGACCTTCGCCGCAAGCGGGTCGATCCCCCGCGCCGCGTAGAGGAATTCCCCGTCAGCCCCGGGAATTGGACGAATGCCGACGAAGATGTTGCCGACCCCGAGAAAGCCGCAGAGAGCCTCTCCTCTCAGAGCGTCCTGGAAGTCGGACGGGTCGGGCTTGGCGATCAGCTTCTCGTTCGAACCGGCCGCGATCTCAATCGGCGTTCCATCTTCCTTCATCAGCGCCGCAGCCGCGAAACCCAGCGTCTTCGAGCGAGAGCTGAAGTATTGCTTGAATTGTTCAGGCTCGGACTGAAGCAGCAAGGCGCTGCGCGCGATGTCTCCCGCCGTCAGGTCCACGTCACGCAGCAGCGCCCGGCATTGCGATTCGCGATAGAGCTGGGTCGCCTGATTGGACTTGTTGATGAACGCGGCGACGTCGCTCATGAAGCGGGGGTTGATCGCCCATTCGACCGACACGGTGGCGACGACGGCGGTCACGATCGCCGGGATCGCGGCGACCAGGGAAAACAGAGCGACGAACCGGCTGTGCAGACGGGCGCCGGCGCGCGCAGCCTTCCGAGCCGACCTGAGCCTGGCGAGCTCAATGCCAATGAGAACGATCAGAGTGATGACGACGAGGCCGTCGCCGATCAGCAAGGTCGAGACGACGGTCGCCGTCGGCAGGATTGGAGTGAAGCCCGCGAAGACGAGAAACGTCGCCAATGCGAGCACGAAAGCCGCTCCGACGGCGATCGGACCGAACCGGGCGGTGGGCCCGCTGTCGTCGAATGGCGTGGCGGTGGTCGCCGCCGCGCTCCCTGTCGTGCCTGTCAAATTCCCGAACCCGCCGGCCGCACGCCGAACGCGACGCGCCATCCCCGTGGCAATCATGCAACAATGTTGCTTAATTGCGACTATTTGGGGGCAATATTAACGGAAGCTCGGCATCTCGCGCAGGTTGAGATCGCGAATCTTCTTGCGCAGGGTGTTCCGATTGAGGCCGAGAATCTCGGCCGCCTTGATTTGATTGCCGCGAGTGAGGCTCAGGGTTGCGGCGATGAGCGGGGCCTCGAGATCCCGCAGGACCCGATGGTACAGGCCGACCGGCGGGCTGGCGCCGCCGAACGAGCGGAACAGATCGCCGACCGCGCGCTCGACCGCTCCGTCAAATTCCCCGGTCGGATGGGCGGCCGACGGCTGGACTCGTTGTCTGCCATCCTCCGGCAGCGGCACGGGCACAGGCGGCGCGCTTCCGCCATTCAGTTCGGCTTCGATCAGCGCCTCGCCGATGACCTCCTGGGGATAGAGGGCGGCCAGCCGGCGGGAGAGGTTCTCCAGTTCGCGAACGTTTCCCGGCCAAGGGTAACGCCGCATGCGCTCCATCGCCCCAGGCTCGATCGACTTCATAGGCAGGCCTTCGGCGGCTCCGCGCTGAAAGAACGAGCGCACGAGATCGGGAATGTCCTCGGGCCGCTCACGCAACGGCGGAAGGCGGATCGGAACGACGTTGAGGCGGAAGAACAAATCCTCGCGGAAGGCGCCCTGCTGGATGGCGAAACGCAGGTCCTTGTTCGTCGCGGCGACGATGCGAACATTGGTCTTGATCGGCGTCCGACCGCCGACCGTCGTGTACTCTCCCTGCTGCAGGACCCGCAGAAGCCGCGTCTGGGCTTCCATCGGCATGTCGCCGATCTCATCGAGAAACAGCGTGCCGCCCTCAGCCTGTTCGAACCGCCCGATCGATCGGGCCGAAGCGCCGGTGAAGGCCCCTTTCTCGTGGCCGAACAATTCGCTTTCGATCAGGTCGCGCGGAATGGCGGCCATGTTGATCGCGACAAATGCGCCGCCCTTGCGCTTGCCGAAGTCGTGCAACGCGCGGGCCACGAGCTCCTTGCCGGTGCCGGATTTGCCCGAAATCATCACGGTGAGGTCGGTCTGCATGAGCCGCGCCAGCACCCGGAAAATGTCCTGCATCGCGGGCGACCGGCCCACGATCGGCATAATCTCGGCCGGGGCATGATCGCCGGGATCCTCGCGGCGACGCTTGGGCTCAGCGAGCGCCCGGCCGACAATTGCGACCAGTTCGCGCAGATCGAAGGGCTTGGGAAGATATTCATAGGCGCCGCGCTCGGACGCCCTGATCGCGGTCATGAACGTGTTTTGTGCGCTCATGACGATGATCGGCAATTCCGGTCGCATCCGTTTGATACGCGGCAGCAGGTCAAAGGCGTTGTCGTCGGGCATCACGACGTCGGTGATAACCAGGTCGCCCTCGCCCGCCGCCACCCATCGCCAAAGGCCTGCGACCGTTCCCGTCGCACGCACTTCGTAGCCAGCGCGGGTCAGCGCCTGGTTCAAGACCGTGCGGATCCCGGCGTCGTCGTCCGCAACCAGAATTTGCCCAGAAGGCATCAGGTTTGCTCCTCCGCCCCGACGCGCTCCGACCCGCTCACTTGGGCGCGGAGCCGCGCGGCGACTGAAGCGGCATCAGGACGCGAAAAATCGTCCTGCGCGGATGCGATTCGCATTCGATCGTGCCGCCGTGATCGCCGACCAGCTTCGCAACCAGTGCAAGACCCAGACCAGAGCCCTTGCCCTTGGTCGTGACGAAGGGGTCGAACAGGTTTCCCGCGATCTCGGGCGCGATGCCCGGACCATTGTCGCGCACGCAGATCTCGAGCGGCAGGGAGACTGGCTCAGTGCCCGGCGCGGTTCGCAACCGCACGCCCGGGCGATAGGCTGTGGTCAGCGTGATTTCTCCGTCAATGCTATCTTCGCCAATGGCTTCGGCGGCGTTCTTGACAAGATTTAAGAATACCTGAATGAGCTGATCTCGCGAGCCCAGGATGTGCGGCAGCGAAGGATCGTAGATCTCCGCGAAGCGCACGTGCCTGGCGAAGCCCGCCTGGGCGAGCCGTTTCACATGGTCGAGTACGGCATGGATATTGAGGCTTTCCCACTGCGACGGCGTCGAATCCGCGAAAGACTGCATCCGGTCGACCAGTTTGACGATCCGGTCGGTCTCGTCGCAGATCAGGCGGGTAAGCGCGCGGTCGTCGTCGGTCGCGCTCGCCTCCAGCAATTGCGCGGCCCCCCGAATCCCGGACAGCGGGTTCTTGATCTCGTGCGCGAGCATGAGACCAAGCGCGGTGATTGAGCGGGCCGCGCTTCGGTGGATCAGCTGTCTGTCTATTTTTTCGGCAATTGCCCGTTCTTGCAGCATTATCGCGACCGCATCGCTCGGCTCCGGCAATGGGGCGATGAAAACATCGACAGGCCCACGATTACCCGTCCTCGGAGTGGAGATGTCGACCTTATAACCGGCGACGGTCGCGTGATTGCTTGTCGCCTCGGCCACAAGCGCAAGGACCGGCGAACCGAACGGCAACAGATCGGTCAGTCGCGAACGGAGCAATGCGCCCCGGCCCATGGCGAAGAAGGTCTCCGCCGCGACATTGGCGTCGATCACCATACCCTGGCCTTCCACCGTGAACAGCGGCTGAGCCAGCGCATTCAAGACCTTGGCCGGGTCCGCTCGCTCCTTGTTGAAGGGAGCGGTCACGCCGCCGCCTCCAGCGGCGCCTCGTCGAAGGCGCGGGTGAGCAGATCGCGCGCGCAGGCGGGATCGTCCGTCGTCACGAGGTCGCGGCGAAGCCATGGGGGCGAGTCCGCCGCCTCCGCGTAGGCCGAGAGATGCTTCCGAGCATGTCGCAGGCCACCGCGAGGGCCCAGCTTGCAAATCAGCCAGTCGAGATGCTCGAGCGCCGCCGTTCGCCTTTCTTGCTGCGGGGGAAGCCGAAGCGGGCCGTCGTCTTTCAGCGCCCGCGACACCGCCCCGACGAGCCACGGCGCCCCCAGCGCAGCGCGCCCGATCATAACGCCCCTGGCGCCCGATTGCGCCAGCATGGCGCGCGCGTCCTCGAGGCCCTTGCAGTCACCGTTGACGACGACAGGCATGGCGACGGCGTCGACCACGGCCCGCGCCGCCCGCCAGTCGGCCCGGCCGGCATAGAATTGCGCCCGGGTTCGCCCATGAACGGTCGCCATCCGCACGCCCGCGCGCTCCGCCCGCCGGGCGAGCTCCGGCGCATTGAGTGACCTCTCGTCCCAGCCGAGGCGCATCTTGACCGTCACCGGGACCGAAACCGCCTCGACGACTGCAGCCAGGATCCGCTCGGCGTCGCCGAGATCCCGCATGAGCGCCGCCCCGGCGAGCGCGCCGGAAACTCGACGCGCCGGGCAGCCCATATTGACGTCGATGATTGCGGCGCCAGCCGCCTCGACCCTCCGCGCGGTCTCGGCGAGCGCGCGAGGCTCGCATCCGACGAGCTGGACGGCGTGGGGCGAAACCCCCTCCCCCTCGGCGCGCATCGTCGCCTCGGCGTCGCCTTCGAGATAGGTTTCAGCCGCCACCATTTCGGAAAAGACCAACGCCGCGCCGAAGCGCTGTGCAATCCGCCGCATCGCCAGGTCGCTGACCCCCGACATCGGCGCGAGCATAGCGCCGCCATCGAGCCGGACGGGGCCGAGCTCGATATTCCAACGATTGCTTAGTTTTTGAGCATTGGACATATTGCCTACACTGTAGTCATCGAACCGCCGAAAGCAAGCTGTGCTCGACCCGCAGGAAGGGAGGCGGAGGGCGATAGTTTTTCCGGGCGCAATCCTGGCGGTTTCGGCCGAAAAATCTTTGAGTGCAAACCCAACCCGCTATATCGGAGCGCTGGCGGGCAGCCCTTGAGAGACTCACACCCAGAGGAGGAGCAGCATCATGCGCGCGATTTTGCTTGTGGCCCTAATCGCCTTTTGGCCGGCGAGCCCCGCCCATGCCGTGATCAGCGTCGACCTGCCGAACGAATGCTCGGATCGAAATGCTCTCCAAAGCATCGCCTATGACGCCCGCCTGATCGCAATCAAGCTCTATTACAAAGGCTTAATCAATAAATTGGCCGACAAGAAAATGCAGACCTGTCTCGAGGCGCACGTGCTTTTGGACGACCGCTTCGTCGTGATCAACCGGACCCGCGAAATCGTCGAGACGAAATGCCTGCCGATCGACGTTGCGGCGAGCATGGCGACGCACGACCTGTGTCCCTGACAGCGCTTGAAGACCCTAGCCCATCGATAAGAGAAGGCGCATGAGCCCCGATTCAAAGACGGACCTCGAGGCGGTCGTCATGCGCCTTTGCGCGCAGGCGGCGCGAGGCTGCACCATCAACCCAATCGATGTTGCGAAGGCCTTCGCTGAGGCGCGCGGCGACGACGAACTCGGGTGGCGTTCGCATTTGGGCGACGTTCGGCGCGCCGCGGTCGGGCTCGCTCTGGAAGGCAGGCTCGTGATCTATCGCAAGGGCAAGGCCGTCGATCCGGCGGGCTTTCGCGGCGTCTATCGCCTGGGAGCGCCCTCCATCGAATAGGCGGGGATCAATGAGCTTCGCCGCCGGCGCGCGCCGCCTCCGCAGGTTTCGCCGGGCGGGCCGGTTCGGCCGATCCGGCGCGCTCGGGCCCCGGAAAAAGATGATCGATCCGGCCGGTCGCCCAGTACGCGACGAGGCCGATCCATTCATGCGCGGCGATTTCGAAAGTCTCGAGGTTGCGAGCCGGATCTGTCTCCCATTGCGGACCGCGCCCTTCACCGAGCGTGCGGAACGCGACCGGGAAGGCAGTCACATTGAACCCGGCCTTCTTGAACAGGCCCATCGACCGGGGCATATGATACGCCGAAGTCACGAGCAGCCAGCGCTGCTTCGGTTGCGGGTGGACCAGTTCCGCGGTGAAGCGTGCGTTTTCGTCGGTGTTGCGGGAATCTGCCTCGAGCGTAATGCGCGACGGGTCGACGCCAAGTTCGACCAGTAGCTTTTTCACCTGTTGGGCCTCGGTTGGCGAGTTCGCGACCAGCAACGAGCCGGTCCCGCCGGTGAATATCACCCGCGCGTTCGGATAGCGCTTTGCAAGGATCGCCGCCTCGACAACGCGCTCCCCTTCGCTGAAACACGGCTTGGCCACGGTCCGCGCTCTCCGCAGCCCGGATGGCGCCGCCGAGCACGATGATCCCGTCTGGAGGCGGCATGTCCGCCGGCGGCTGGGGAAATCGGTCCTCGAGCGGCGCAACCAGCAGGAGGCCGATCGGCGTGGTCGCGACCGCCGCGAGAAGGAGGATGGCCCCGATCGCGACCGCGCGAGCCGCAGCCGAAGGACGCATGGCGGAGCGAAGGACCGCCACAAAGGCGACGATCAGCAACAGAACGACCGGCGAGGCGAACATCCAGAATATTTTCGACGCGACGAAGAACAAAACGCGCTCCCTTTTTTGCGTTCGTCGCACCCAAAGCGGCGAGGCTTGTCGCAAGACGCGCGGTTGCCTACCCTGAACCGCCATTCTGAGGAAGCTTCATGAAGTTCAAGCGCGATGTCGTCGGCGCGATCGGCCGAACGCCGCTCATCCGGCTTGAAGGCCGCCTCAGAGGAAACCGGCTGCACGATTCTCGGCAAGGCCGAGTTCATGAATCCCGGAGGATCGGTCAAGGATCGGGCGGCGCTCGCGATCATCCGCGACGCGGCCGAACGCGGCCCCCTTCGTCCGGGAGGAGTCGTCGTCGAAGGCACGGCCGGCAACACCGGCATCGGCATTGCAATGGTGGCGGGCGCTCTGGGCTACCGGGCCATCATCGTGATTCCCGACACCCAGACCCAGGAAAAGAAGGACATGCTGCGGCTTGCCGGCGCGGAATTGATCGAGGTTCCGGCGGTTCCCTATTCCAACCCCAACAATTACGTCCGATATTCTGGCCGACTCGCGGAGACGCTCGCCGAGACCGAACCGGACGGCGCGGTGTGGGCCAATCAGTTCGACAACGTCGCCAACCGCCACGGGCATTACGAGACGACAGGACCGGAGATCTTCGACGATCTCGACGGCCGCATCGACGGCTTCGTCAGCGCCGTCGGCACCGGCGGCACGCTGGCGGGCGTCGGCATGGCGCTGAAGGAACGCGATCCGCGCGTCAAGATCGCACTCGCCGACCCCATGGGCGCAGCGCTCTATTCCTACTACACGACCGGCGAACTTACGAGTTCCGGCTCCTCCGTCACCGAGGGCATCGGCCAGGGGCGAGTCACGGCCAATCTCGAGGGCGCGCCCGTCGACTTCGCTTTCCAGATTTCCGACGAGGAGGCGCTGCCGATCATTTTCGATCTGGTGATCGAGGAAGGGCTCCTTCTCGGCGGCTCCTCCGGCATCAACATCGCCGGCGCGATCCGGCTTGCGCGCGAACTCGGACCCGGCCACACGATTGTGACGATCCTATGCGATTCCGGCGCGCGCTACGCCTCCAAGCTTTTCAACCCCGCTTTCCTGCGCTCCAAGAACCTGCCGGTTCCGGCATGGCTCGAGGCGCAGGGGCGCGCTCCGCGAGTTTTCGTCTGATGACCGAGGTCCTCTTCCGCGCCGATTCCTACCTTCGCGAAACGCCGGCGATCGTCGTCTTCGCCGAGCCTCGCGGAATTGCGCTCGATCAGACGGTCTTCTATCCGCAGGGCGGCGGCCAGGGCGGCGATCAAGGAGTGCTTGATTCTCGACGGCGGCGCGACGGTCGCGATCGTCAATACGCTCTATGACGCCGATCGAAAGACGATCCTGCATATTCCAGTGGAAGGGGCCGCGCTCCCGCCCCCGGGAGCGGCCGTCGTCGCGCGGATCGACTGGAACCGCCGCTACGATCGCATGCGCGCCCACACGGCGCTGCACCTCCTCTCGGTCGTATTGCCCTACCCGGTGACCGGCGGCTCGGTCGGCGAGGGCGAGGGCCGGCTCGACTTCGACTGCGAGGCTCTGCTCGACAAGTCGGAGGTGGAGCTGAGGCTCAACGAGCTTATCGCGCTCGATAAGCCGGTGACGCATCGCTGGATTACCGATGCGGAACTCGAGGCGAACCCGGGGCTGGTCAAGACGATGTCGGTCAAGCCTCCGACCGGGACGGGCCGAGTGCGCCTGGTCTCGATCGACACCTTGGATCTTCAGCCGTGCGGAGGCACGCATGTCGCGCGCACCGGCGAAATCGGCCGCGCCTCGGTCACCCAGATCGAGAAGAAGGGCAGGATCAATCGGCGCGTGCGCATCGCGCTGACCCCGGCTTGATCAGGGTGGCGACGATGGCTCCGCGCGACTTCTGCACGACCGACGAACTTGCCGCCGAACTCGGCGCCGCCGATGTCGGCGTGATCGACGGCTCGTGGCACCTGCCGAACACCGGTCGCTTCGGCCCCATTGAATTCCGGCTCGGGCATATTCCCGGCGCTGTCTATTTCGACATCGACACGATCGCCGATCTCAGCACGCCCCTGCCGCACATGTTGCCGAAACCTGAGGTTTTGGCCAAGGAGATGACCGCGCTGGGGCTCGGCGACGGCATGCGCTTCGTCATTTACGACTTCCTCGGCCTGTTCGCGGCGGCGCGGGTCTGGTGGACCCTCAGAGCTTACGGCGTCGCCGATGTCCGTATCCTCGAAGGCGGCCTGACGAAATGGATCGCCGAGGGGAGGCCGCTCGAACACGGCGAGGCGCATCCAAAGCCCCGCCCCTTCACGCCTCGGCTCGACGAATCCTTTGTCGCCTCGCTGGATGAGGTGCGCGCGGCGCTGGCGACGGGATCGGCGCAGGTCGTCGACGCCCGTCCGGCCGAGCGGTTCCGCGGCGAGGCGCCCGAGCCGCGTCCCGGATCGAAGAGCGGCCATATGCCCGGCAGCCTGAACGTGCCCTTCGCCGACGTCGTCGAGCATGGCCGGCTGAAGCCGCGAGACACGCTCAGGACCATCTTCGCCGAACACAAGGTCGATCTCGCCAAGCCGGTCATCACCACCTGCGGCTCCGGCGTCAGCGCGGCGATCCTCGCGCTCGCCGTCGACGCCGCGGGCGGCACGATCGCCGGTCTCTACGACGGCTCGTGGGCCGAATGGGGCAGCCGCGACGACTGTCCGGTGGTGACGGGGCCGGACTGAGGCTGGCGCGCCGGGTTCGCAGCGGCCGAGGCGTCGATCTCCGAAAACCGGCCTTATCGCCGCTTTAGCGCCAGTTTAGGGCCGACCCCCAACGATTTCAGGAGCTTGCGACCCCGTTTAGGGTCGCCGCCAAAGAAAGCCCAAGGAAAACAGTGACAGGTGATTTTTTGCATTATTTCTGTCGACGGCGTTGCGCTCCCTCCTCGACCGCTTGCGTCGCGCGGCTCTTGTGCCCGCGCTTGCCTGGCCGCGGATCGCGTCCGGTCAGCGCCGCGAGGCGGTCGAGGAAGGCGCCGGCGCCGAGCGGGCGGCCGATCGTCTCGGCGGCGCGCAGCGCGGCGATCCTTGCGGGATCGGGCTCTTCGGCGATGAGATCGGCGAAGCGCCCGCCGCAGCGGTCGAGCAAGGGCGCGACCTCGACCAGCCCGTCGTCGCGCCCGGCAAGATGGGCGCCGACGCTCGACCACGGCCAATCCTCGGGCTTCGCGACGAGCTTCGCCCGGACCGGGTTCAGCGCGCCATAGCGCGCCGCCGCCATCAAATGGTCCTCGTCCATCACGACCGAGGAAAAGCGCGCCTGGAAGAGATGGCCGGTCACCCGCATCCGCGCGTTGACGAAGGCCGAATAGCGCCGATGCGCCTTGCCGAGCGCCCGCCCGAGACCCTCCGGCGTCCGCGGCGTCAGGATCAGGTGGACGTGGTTCGGCATCAGGCAATAGGCCCACACCGCGCCCCCCTCGCGCCGGCAGGCCTCCGCGAGGAGATCGCGATAGAGCGCGTAATCGTCGTCGCCGAAAAACACCTTTTCGCGCCGGTTGCCGCGCTGGGTCACATGATGCGGCAGATCGGGAACGACAAACCGGCCGATGCGCGACATGGAGGCTCCTTGAAAAGGCGATCGTCGGGAGGACAATCGCCTGATACGGGGAAAGATGCAAGTGTCACCGTAAAGCCCCGCGCCTGTGACGCGCTGCGCCGGTTCTGCGCCCCGCATTGGCTTCGGGCGGGATCACCCATTGCCGCTTGCGGTGCGGTTTAAGAGCGTTTTTTTAACGTCCGTCCGATCGTATTGTCGCTGGCCTTCTCGACGATGTTCAATTCGACGAACTTTTTCTTCCAGGAGACGCAGGGTCCAGCGCGCGAACCCCTCCGGAGCGGGCGAGCAAGCTAGAGCGATCAGTTTCGCCTCCGCCGTCCCGTCGAATATCCGCGGCCGGGCAGAGTTGGGATTGTACTTGCGGCTTAGCGTCGCCTCGAACCCCCTCCTCGACCAGCTGTTGACGGGTGCGAGCGACATTGTTGACGCTGGTATCCAGCGCTGCCGAGATTGCGCTGTCGCTCCAGCCTTCGCCCGCCTCCGAAATGTCGGCCTTGAGCAGGATGCGCGCCCTCGTCAGCATTCGCGCCGAACTCTTGCCCACGTGAATCAGAGCTTCAAGCCGCATGCGCTCCTCGGCGCTCAGCTTCACCACGTACTTCTTGACCGCAATCACCTTCTTGGCCAGAAATCACCTCCGTCGCTGCTCTCGCGGCGACAGAGATTCAGAAAAACACCACTAGAGCGGTATCCGAACGGATTGAATCGGTTGGGGGATTCCCGAATCGGCTAATGTCTGCTTCCTCATTCGCGCCGCGAGAGGGAGGCGGCGGGGATGGCTGTTTCCGACGATCTTCGCGAGCGCGTGGTCGAGGCGGTGGTGTTGGGCGGGTTGTCGCGCAATCAGGCGGCCGCGCGTTTCAAAGTGAGCGTCGCGAGCGCCGTGCGCTGGGTGAAGCGGTTCAATACCACGGGCGAGATTTCGCCGACGCCTTCCGGGGGCGATCGGCGCTCCGGCCGGATCGAGGCGCATCGCGACTATCTCTTGGGCCTGATCCGGCGCAGGCCGGACATCACGCTGCTCGAGATAAAGGAACAGCTGATCGGCAATTGCGGCGAGCGCTTTGCGGTCTCCGTGCTGTGGCGTTTCTTCGACCGTCACGAGATCACCTTTAAAAAAAAGCGGCGCACGCCGAGGAACAACAACGCGCGGACGTGCAAAATCGACGCCGGGAATGGTTCGCGGGGCAGCTCGATCTCGATCCGACGAAACTGGTTTTCATTGACGAGACGGGAGCCTCCACCAATCTCGCGCGCAAAAGCGGACGTTGCCGGCGCGGGCGCCGCTTGCGGGCCGCCATCCCGCACAGTCACTACAAAACGGTAATGTTGGTCGCCGGCCTTCGCCTTCGCGGCCTGACGGCGGCAAAGACTTTCGACGGACCGATCAACGCCGCCCGGTTCGAGGATTGGCTGGAGACATGCCTCGTGCCCACCCTCTCGCCCGGCGAGACCGTCGTCATGGACAATCTCCCCGCTCACAAGGGGCCGCGGGTCGAGCAACTGATCAAGGCGGCGGGCGCGGAGTTGCGATATCTCCCGGCCTACAGTCCTGATATGAACCCCATCGAAAAAGCCTTCTCCAAGCTCAAAGCCTTCCTGCGCAAAATCGCCGAACGGACCGTCTCGGGCCTGATGCGCGCACTCGAAACCTGCGCCGAAATCTTCCACCCCTCGGAATGTACAAATTACTTCAAATCCTGTGGTTATCTGGACGATACAGGATGATCGGATTCCGCTCTAATTCGTTGACGCTAGCCCGACTTTCTCAACACGGGATGCGGACGGGTGGAAAGGGCCGTGGAATCAAGGCTGGGCGGTCGAAGGTCTCCACTACATGGCGGGTTGCGGGTGCTGAGCCGCCGGAGCAGGAGCGGTGATTAGCGGCGGCGACTGCGGCGGCAGGGTGAGCCCGAGTTGCCGCAGGAGGAGTTTATGGTCGGCGTTGGGCTCGGTGTAACGGCTCAGGATCAGGGTTCGGCCGTCGATGGTTGGGAAGTGGACGTCGAGCATCTGGATGGCGGCAAGCTTGTCGAGCACCGCGCGCGGGGTGAGGCCGGCGGCCAGCGGCCTGAGCCTGGCGCGCAGCGTGACGTGCAGACAATAGGCGAGGAAGGCCACGAAGATGTGCGCCTCAACGCGCTGCTCCAGCTGGTGGTAGATCGACCGTAGCTGCAGATCGTCCTTGAGGTTCTTGAAGGCCGCCTCGACTTCGACGAGTTGAATGTAGAACCGCCACAGCTCGGCGGGATCGCGCCCGCGCATATTGGTGCGCAACAGGTAGCGGCCTTCGAGGCAGCGATAGAGCGCGTTCTTCTCGACCAGCGCAAAATCTCCGCCGAGCAGATCGCCCATGGCGCTTTGCTCGAACCACAGCCGGTGCAAGCGCCACTCGCTGCCTGGATCGATGAGCCGGTAGCAGACCAGCGTCTCGAGGATGTGGCTCCAGCAGGTCCCTTGGCGCGAATCGGGCAGACGAGCCGCCCAGAAACGGTCGAGTTCCAGTTGCTCATAGAGCTGACAGGCGAGCCAGCACGCCCCCCATTGCCGCGGCCGGTGCAGCTGCATGGCCCCGAGCCGGATCTGCACCCCATGGCCCTCGGCGTGATCGGGCAGCGGCCGATCGGCGGGGAACAGGGCCAATTGAGTGGTTTGTTGCGCCCCCTCGTCGAAGGCCTCGATCACCCGGCGCCAGCTTTCCTGCTGGCTGTCGTTGATTTCGCCGAGATAGAGGACTTGGCGCTGCACGACTTTGCCGCCGGCGCAGCGCTTGCTCTCGACAATGCTCCACTAGCGGTGCTCCTTGCCGTCCTTGAAGCGTCGATTCGGGCGCAAAGACATGACGAACAAATCTACGCCAAACTATTCTTCTGCAAAGGTACTTGGTCTCCACTACACGCGAATTTCGAAACCTCGTCGTTGAAACAACTCGCTTTTCGCTCCCTCACAACCCCGAAATTCGCCGTCTGCCTGCGCCAGTTGAGAAAGTCGGGCTAGCGACTAGTTCATCAATTCGTTGAAACCGATCCTATGCGCGGGATTCATTTTTCCCGACATGGCTTGTAGCCTTGCTGGTTTGATTCGGAAGCAGGGTTTGAGGACATGGCGGGACGGCGGAAGGCGATCGAATTGGCAATTGGCAAGGCGGATTTGGCGGCGTTGCGCGCGATCGCCCGCTCGCGAACGGAACCGGCGGGCCGGGTCGAGCGAGCGCGGATTTTGCTGGCCTACCGGGAGGACCCATCGTTTTTTGCGGTGGGGCGAGCCGTGGGCGCACACCATCAAACCGTCCAGCGCTGTGTCGAGCGGGCGTTGGCCTCTGGTCCGATGTCGTCGCTCGACGATCGCCCGCGGCCCGGCCGGGAGGCGACGATCACCGCCGAGGCCAAGGCACGGGTTGTCGACCTCGCCTGCCGCAAGGCCAAGGACCTCGGCTATCCCCACGAATTGTGGACGACGCGGCTGCTCGCCCGCCATGCGCGCGAGCATGGGCCGGCAGAAGGGCACGCTTGCCTTGCCAAGCTGGCTCAGGGCACGCTGTGCAACATCCTCAATGAGCAGGAGATCAAGCCGCACAAGGTCCGCTATTACCTGGAACGCCGCGACCCGGAGTTCAAGCAGAGGATGGCGGAGGTTCTGTGCGTCTATCGCGAGGTGAAGCTTATCAAGGAGACCGCGGCCGCCGCCAAACAAAAGCCGAGCGATGCGGTGGCGATCATTTCCTACGATGAGAAGCCCGGCATTCAGGCAATCGCCACGACGGCCCCGGACCTGCTGCCCGAGCCCGGCAGGCATGCGACCTTGGCGCGGGATCACGAGTACAAGCGCCACGGCACGGTCAGCTTGCTGGCGGGCATCGATCTGCTCACCGGCCAGGTCCACGCCCTCGTCAAGGATCGCCACCGAAGCCGCGAATTCATTGAATTCCTCAAGCTTCTCGACGCCGCCTATCCGACCCATACGGCGATCAAGCTGATCCTCGACAATCATTCCGCGCACATCTCAAAGGAGACCAAGGCTTGGCTCGCCGAGCAGCCTGCCGGTCGCTTCGAATTCACCTTTACCCCCAAGCACGGCTCCTGGCTCAATCTCGTAGAAGGTTTCTTCTCCAAGCTCGCCCGTTCGGTGCTGCGTCACATCCGTGTCGCATCCAAACAGGAACTCAAGGACCGCATCATGGCCGCCATGGATCACTTCAATCGAGACCCCATCGTCCACACTTGGTCCTATAAGCTCGACCAAGCCGCATGATACGATTCGAATTTCGAAATCGATGAACTAGCCCCCACCCAAGCCACGCAAGAAATGGAGGATCGGGCCAATGTTTTCACCGAGTTTATGCGCGACCTGGGTCCATCCTTCGGGGGCCACCGGCAAGTCCTTGCCCTTCAGAAACACCGACCACAAAGCGCTTGCGGCGGTGGCAATCTGACGTTGCCGCGAGTGTTCGGGGTCCGGAGCGCTCGCAGGGAGATCATGCAACTGGACTGGCGCCGGCTGGGCCTCTGGCGGGATCGGCCGTTCATACTCGGCTGCTGTCGACGGCGCCGCCTCTTCGACGCGATGCAGGCCTTCGCCAACTTCCGGTTCGAAGAAACCCGGATTTTCCCTGACCGTGTCGACTAAGCGCTTTGCCGCTTCGAAGGGGAACGGCTAACTCCAGTCGCCCTTGGCGACCGCCTGCTCGTGGCGCCGCACCAAATCGTAGAAGCCGTTTAGCGCTGTTTGCTTTTGGCTCAATTAGCGTTAGATTGAGGTGGCCTGTTTGTGCTACGATTTATTATGGATTGACAGGGGATAGCGATGGATCAGGGGATGTTTCGAGCGTGGCTGGCGGAGATCGACGGTCTGACGGCAAAGCAGCGCCAGGAGCTCGAGGCGGTGCTGGCCGGCCGGCAGCCCAGAGCGGCGGTGGCGGCGGCGATCGAGGAGCGCTTGGGCGAGGCGCGGCGCTGTCCGCACTGCGGCGGGGCGTCGGTGGGCGGGGGCCGAACCGACGGCCTGCGCCGTTTCCGCTGCAAGGATTGCCGCAGAAGCTTCAATGCGCTGACCGGAACGCCGCTGGCCCGATTGCGCAAGAAGGAACGCTGGCTTGATTTTGGTCAGTCGGTGAGCGAGGGCGAGACGGTGGCCGCCTCGGCCGAGCGGTGCGGGGTGGCGGTGAGCACGGCGTTCCGCTGGCGACATCGCTTCCTGCGCGCCGCCAAGAACCCCACGCGCCTGTTGAGCGGCATCGTCGAAGTCGACGAAACCTATATATTATCAAGCTGTAAGGGCGAGCGTCGCCTCGGTCGCAAGGCTCGCAGGCGGGGCGGAAAAGCAGCCAAGCGCGGCCTTTCGGACGAACAGACGCCGATCCTGGTGGCCGCCGACCGGAGCGGCGCCACCATCAGCGCCGTCCTCTCGGCCGTGACCGCCCAGACCATCAAGCCGGTGCTCGCGCCCATTCTGGGTAAGGACACCTTGCTCGTCACCGACGGCAATAACGTCTACCCGCCTTGCGCCGCCGCCCTCGGCGTCAGCCATGAAGCGCTCAACCAGTCGAAAGGTGAACGCGTCCGCGGCGAATTACACATCCAGACCGTCAACAGTCGCCATGAGAGCCTCAAAACCTTCCTGCGCCCCCGTCGCGGCATTGCCACAAAATACCTCGACAGCTACCTCAGGTGGTTCCACCTCGCCGGCCTCAAGCACAATCCCACGCCCCGAGCATGCCTCAATGCCGCCATCGGCGGAGGAGCCCAAATGATGATATCAATCTAACGCGAATTGAGCTTTGCTTTTGGATGAGACGGCCGAGGTCCGTCGCAAACGGAAACGAGACAGCGTCATCCTGAGCAAGCATCGCCCGCAGCACGGCAATTTGATCATATGCCAAGAGGATATTCCCGACGCCTGCCGTCTTTGGCAAATCGTGGAGATAGTATTCGAGCTTCTTTGCGTACTCTCGTCTGACGGCGTTGCTGTAGCTACCTTCGCGAAGGTCCTTTAGGAGCCGCTCCGCGGCGACGCGGCAAGCCTCGAGCGTCTGGCGATGGTCCTCTTCGCTGCTGAAGAACGAATAAAATGGCAAGCTCTGCGCGCCGGCGACGACCTCGACGCGCAGCCTGGTATTCCAGCCATAAGCGAACGGCGAGTCGAGGTCCGGCAGCGGCTCCGGGAGTTCGACCGGCCGCGCCTCGGTCTCCTGCCCTTTCGGAAGATGCACCTTGATCCAGGCGTTCGCCGCTGCCGGGCCTTTTTCCCACACCTCGAGCGGCACGCTGGCGAAGACGAGTTCGTAGGCCTCGCCGCGCGAACCGCCACGCAAGCGATCTTCGTACCAGTCGATCCAGACCTCCCAATTCTCATCGTCGGGAAGGGCGGTTCGGAAGTCTGCCCAGGCCTTCTCGGCCCATGGAGGCCTGCTATTCGACCAGAGTGGCATGTCTGCGATGGCGCTCGCGCTGCCGCGGCCGACTGCCTTGGCGTCGGCGCGAATCTGCTCCCACATGGCGGCGAACGCGACGTCGGGCCAAAACAGTGACACTTGCATATTTACACTATTTCTTTCCGCGGCGATGCACTCCCTCCTCGACCGCTTGCGCCGCGCGGCTCTTGTGCCCGCGCTTGCCTGGCCGCGGATCGCGCCCGGTCAGCGCCGCGAGGCGGTCGAGGAAGGCGCCGGCGCCGAGCGGGCGGCCGATCGTCTCGGCGGCGCGCAGCACGGCGATCCCTGCGGGATCGGGCTCTTCGGCGATGAGATCGGCGAAGCGCCCGCCGCAGCGCTCGAGCAGGGGCGCGATTTCGACCAGCCCGTCGTCGCGCCCGGCAAGATGGGCGCCGACGCTCGACCACGGCCAATCCTCGGGCTTCGCGACGAGCTTCGCCCGCACCGGGTTCAGCGCGCCATAGCGCGCCGCCGCCATCAAATGGTCCTCGTCCATCACGACCGAGGAAAAGCGCGCCTGGAAGAGATGGCCGGTCACCCGCATCCGCGCGTTGACGAAGGCCGAGTAGCGCCGATGCGCCTTGCCGAGCGCCCGCCCGAGGCCCTCCAGCGTCCGCGGCGTCAGGATCAGGTGGACGTGGTTCGGCATCAGGCAATAGGCCCACACCGCGACCCCCTCGCGCCTCGCGCCGGCAGGCCTCGGCGAGGAGATCGCCCTTCAAGAAGCGATCGTCGTGACGACAATCGCTCTTAGAGCGGAATCCGATCATCCTGTATCGTCCAGATAACCACAGGATTTGAAGTAATTTGTACATTCCGAGGGGTGGAAGATTTCGGCGCAGGTTTCGAGTGCGCGCATCAGGCCCGAGACGGTCCGTTCGGCGATTTTGCGCAGGAAGGCCTTGAGCTTGGAGAAGGCTTTTTCGATGGGGTTCATATCGGGACTGTAGGCCGGGAGATATCGCAACTCCGCGCCCGCCGCCTTGATGAGTTGCTCGACCCGCGGCCCCTTGTGAGCGGGGAGATTGTCCATGACGACGGTCTCGCCGGGCGAGAGGGTGGGCACGAGGCATGTCTCCAGCCAATCCTCGAACCGGGCGGCGTTGATCGGTCCGTCGAAAGTCCTTGCCGCCGTCAGGCCGCGAAGGCGGAGGCCGGCGATCAACGTCACCGTTTTGTAGTGACTGTGCGCGATGGCGGCCCGCAAGCGGCGCCCGCGCCGGCAACGTCCGCTTTTGCGCGCGAGATTTGTGGAGGCTCCCGTCTCATCAATGAAAACGAGTTTCGTCGGATCGAGATCGAGCTGCCCTGCGAACCATTCCCGGCGTCGATTGTGCACGTCCGCGCGTTGTTGTTCCTCGGCGTGCGCCTTTTTTTTAAAGGTGATCTCATGACGGTCGAAGAAGCGCCACAGCACGGAGACCGCAAAGCGCTCGCCACAATTGGCGATCAGCCGCTCCTGGATCTCGAGCAGCGTAAGGTCCGGACTGCGCCGGACCAGGCCCAAGAGATAGTCGTGATGCGCCTCGATCCGGCCGGAGCGGCGGTCGCCGCCAGAAGGCGCCGGTGAAATTTCGCCCGTGGTTTGGAACCGCTTCACCCAGCGCACCGCGCTCGCTATGCTCACTTTGAAACGCGCGCCCGCCTGATTGCGCGACAACCCGCCCAAGACCACCGCCTCAACCACGCGCTCGCGAAGATCGTCGGAAACAGCCATCCCCGCCGCCTCCCTCTCGCGGCGTGAATGATCAATCAGAAACTAACTGATTCGGGAATCCCCCAAACAATTCAGTCCGTTCGGATACCGCTGTAAAACTGAAATTCGTTTCACTTCCAGTGAACTTTCGTTGGCCTCTAACCTCTTGAAAGGACTTGGACTCCGAAAGCCATCGAATGCAACGATCTTCGAAACCAGGACACTGGTATTTCGTTCCACTCGGGGAAAGGCCTTTGACAACACTTGAGAGTCGACAAGCGGCGGCGGGGATCGAGGGTACGGGAGTGTCCGGACTCGGGCTTCGCGATCTTCTGCGTGCACCTCGACCGCCGCTCGCTTCGGGCGACCGGGGAAGGTCCAGTTGCGGCGCCCGACCGCCACGCAGCGTAGGGCGCGCTCGGCCGCGTTGTTCGACTGGCGTTCACCACGCGCTGAATGAGAGAAGATCGCGTTGACCGCGCCCGCTACCTTTGTGCACGCGGATTTCGCGATCGATGGGGAAGCGCGGGTCCTTAAAAGATCGAGCAGCCGGGCGATGCTTTACGGGGACACATGCATATTTCCCTTATTTTCTCGACTGCGCCGCGCTCCGTCGTCGGCCGCTTGCGCCGCGCGGCTCTTGCGCCCGCGCTTGCCTGGCCGCGGATCGCGCCCGGTCAGCGCCGCGAGGCGGTCGAAGAAGGCGCCGGCGCCGAGCGGGCGGCCGATCGTCTCGGCGGCGCGCAGCGCGGCGATCCTCGCGGGATCGGGCTCTTCGGCGAGAAGATCGGCGAACCGTCCGCCGCAGCGCTCGAGCAGCGGCGCGATTTCGACCAGCCCGTCTTCACGGCCGGCAAGATGGGCGCCGACGCTCGACCACGGCCAATCCTCGGGCTTCGCGACGAGCTTCGCCCGGACCGGGTTCACCGCCACATAGCGCGCCGCCGCCATCAGGTGGTCCTCGTCCATCACCACCGAGGAAAAGCGCGCCTGAAAAAGATGGCCGGTCACCCGCATCCGCGCGTCGACGAAGGCCGAGTAGCGCCGATGCGCCTTGCCGAGCGCCCGCCCGAGACCCTCCGGCGTCCGCGGCGTCAGGATCAGGTGGACGTGGTTGGGCATCAGGCAATAGGCCCACACCGCGACCCCCTCGCGCCGGCAAGCTTCCGCGAGGAGATCGCGATAGAGCGCGTAATCGTCGTCGCCGAAGAACACTTTTTCGCGCCGGTTGCCGCGCTCATGTCACATGATGCGGCAGATCGGGAACGACAAACCGGCCGATGCGTCAGTCGTGTGAGCTGCGTCACAGTCTTCAGCGGCGAGTTGCGATACTGTTATGAGGGAGCTGGAGACTCCGCTTGAGCCTCGTGTCTCCGAACAAACGTTGAAGCGCTAGAACAGGCGCATCCTCCACTCCCTCAGGCGCGTGAGTCAGAACAATTCAGACTCGAGGAGGACGCATATGCCCTGGAGCATCATCGCCGGCCCGCCCGGAGGCGGCGGATTTGAGCCGTTGAACGACCTCGCGGTCCAACGCGACCGGGCTGCGGGAGTGGACGTCTTCATCGGTCAACGGGACGGCGTCAACTACGTCATCGGCGGCCCATTCAACGAATGGCAGACATGGGGCGCCGTGGGCAGCCCCACCGCGAACCTTACGCCCGGGGCTCTCGGCGCAGCCCGACTGGCGGTCTCCCATGAGTCGGACGGACGCCTGGTGATGTTCGTGGCCGACGACGACGACAACGCTCCGATCCCCTCGAGCGTCTGGCAGATGTCGCAGAACGCCGCCGGGTCGCCGTCGCCAGATCCAGTCGGGTGGTCGCAATGGAATGCGATCAGCCACCCGCTCCCCGGGACCGAGCTTGGCCAGCCCGCCATCGGCTTCGGCGTGAGCGGGGAACTCTATGTCTTCATCGCGGTGTTCGACGCGGACGCCGAGAGCAACTTGCTTTTCTTCAGTTCGGAAACCGGGCCCGGCAGCGGTAACTATTCGGCCTGGCAGAATCTGGGCGGCCCCGTCAATCCTGCCTTCCGTCCGGCGGTCGTCGCCAACGCCGACGGCCGGGTCGAAGTATTCGTCAGGGACTCGTCCGGCGACGTCAAGCACATCTGGCAAACCAGCGCCGGAGGAGGGTGGTCCGGCTGGAGCAGTCTCGGCACGCCGGGCCCCGGGGCGGCAGGCGACGTAGCGGTCGCGATCGACGGCGTTTTGGCGGGATCGAGACCGGGTTGTCTCGAGGCGCTGGTGGTCGGCAACAATTCGCACCTCTACCAGATATCGCAGGTCTCGCCGGGCGGCGGCTGGTCGGCGTGGAACGACCTCGGCGGCGTGGGACAAGCGATGTTGCTGAGCGGATCTGCCAACGGCGGAGAAACATTCGCGAGACCGGCGACAGCCAGCAACAGCGACGGAACGCTCGAGGCCTACGTCGGCGCGGCGGACAACAACGTCTATCGCATCCGCCAGCAGAGCCCCGGGGGCGCATGGGGGTTTCACGAGGTGGGGATCGAGCCCTTCCCCCTGGATCGGCTTCGTGGCGGCCCAGGCGGGCTCGGCATAGGGCCTCAAACCGGTTGGGCTTCCCTTGGCAGCCCCGGCACGCCGCTGGCGACGGACCCTGCGGTCGGCACGATCCTGCATAACGATCTTATCCAGCTGTTCGTGCTCGGCGCCGACGGGAATCTTCATCACATCTCCCAGCGAAGCGGGAGCACCTGGTGAACTGGATAGCTCGGCTGGCAGGCGCCAGCCGCGCGCGCCGACACCCGGATCGCTGACTGAAGGCAAGGGAGATAAAGCCTATCTGAAGGCAAGGGAGATATAGCCTATTCCTCCTTAGGGCTCAGATCCAAGTCTGAGCTTGTCGAAGGCTGTATTATTTTTGCTAGCCGTTCGTCAGGATCCTTGATATAACTATCCGTTATAGTAAGCAACCAATGATCCCTCATTTCCAATGAGATAGATCGCTTTGTCTAGATTCACTTTGTTGTTTGTATCACTAAACATACCCAATAGTGACAGATGGAGGCCCCGTAATTGTTCCGCCCACCTGTCTTCGTCGAATGTGTTTGTCTCCTCCCTCAACTCACTCTCAGCATGCAATAACGCTGGATATGCGACCCTGGCTAGTTCTCCAACCTTCTGATTACTTGATACAGCCATTATGGTTCTCCTCCGTTGCTATCTTTCGGCTTCTCAACCAATCGTCTGAACTCCGCCTTCTCAGCCTCTCCTCTTCTTTTAGACATCATGCCGCGAAGAACGGCACAACGCCGCAGATTCCAAGGCGGTCATTTTATGATTGATGCCGCTGACCGTAAAACCTACGTCTGGGCCACGCGCCAGTGTTTGCGCGAAAGGGACGGCCGGAATCGACGTAAGGCGGCATACCGGATCGCGGCGGCCGATGTCGCAGAGGGCCAAGCCGACAGCGCCTCGAAATGGCCGCGTTCCTATCATCGATATGCGACCCCGTCGCCTTTCTGGCCACAAACAGTGACACTTGCATATTTACACTATTTCTTTCCGCGGCGATGCACTCCCTCCTCGACCGCTCGCGCCGCGCGGCTCTTGCGCCCGCGCTTGCCTGGCCGCGGATCGCGCCCGGTCAGCGCCGCGAGGCGGTCGAGGAAGGCGGCGGCGCCGAGCGGGCGGCCGATCGTCTCGGCGGCGCGCAGCGCGGCGATCCTTGCGGGATCGGGCTCTTCGGCGATGAGATCGGCGAAGCGCCCGCCGCACCGCTCGAGCAAGGGCGCGCCCTCGATCAGCCCGTCGTCGCGCCCGGCAAGATGGGCGCCGACGCTCGACCGCGGCCAATCCTCGGGCTTCGCGACGAGCTTCGCCCGGACCGGGTTCAGCGCGACATAGCGCGCCGCCGCCATCAAATGGTCCTCGTCCATCACCACCGAGGAAAAGCGCGCCTGAAAAAGATGGCCGGTCACCCGCATCCGCGCGTTGACGAAGGCCGAATAGCGCCGATGCGCCTTGCCGAGCGCCCGCCCGAGACCCTCCGGCGTCCGCGGCGTCAGGATCAGGTGGACGTGGTTCGGCATCAGGCAATAGGCCCACACCGCCACCCCCTCGCGCCGGCAGGCCTCGGCGAGGAGATCGCGATAGAGCGAAGTAGTCGTCGTCGCCGAAAAACACCTTTTCGCGCCGGTTGCCGCGCTGTGTCACATGATGCGGCAGATCGGGAACGACAAACCGGCCGATGCGGGACATGGAGGCTCCTTGAAGAGGCGATCGTCGCGAGGACAATCGCCCGCAGCGGAGAAATAGTAGAGTCGAGGAAGGGCGCGGTGGCATTGAGGCGCATGGCCAATGGCTCCGTTTCCCTTCCCCGCTCATCAGTAGGATCGGGGACTGGCGCGCCGGTTTAGGCCGAAGTTTGTGTTCCCTGTTGGCTCGCTCTTTCGTCTGCGAGTGTCACACCATCTCGGCCATGCCACGTTTCCAGCCTCCGCCTCGTCGAACGCAGCATGCGGATTTCCCGCACTGCGCTCTCCTGTTTGCTTCGCCTCAAGGATTATGGGACCTATCCTGCCGGAGCGGCTTTCGGCGTTGGTCGAACCACTCGGTAGCCATTAAACAGCTTCAGAGTTTGGTACAGCCATCCCCTACTCCACTGCGTCCAGCCGAAGCCCTTTCGGTTCCGGGCTCGCATCAAATGGCGCCTGATCTTCTGTTCCACCCAGTCTTTCACGAAGCCGAAGCACTCGCTGGCGTGTCCCACCGCAAAGTAGTTCACCCAACCGTGCAGCACCGGGTTGATCAACTTTACGACCCGATCAACCGGTTGCGATTGGTGGCGGCGGAACACATCCTTGAGCTTGCGTAGCAGCGCCGTCCGCTTTTTGAGCTTGGGCGTGTAGTGGGCGCGCCATGCGCCCCGCAGGCTACGCACTCGGCGGAAGTCGAACCCCAGAAAGCCGAAGCTCTCGCCTCGGCGGAGGTCCACGATTCGACTCTTTTCTTCGTTGATTTCGACCTGCAGCTCGGCCAGTTCCTCCCGCAGCCGTTTCTCCACCGCCGCCATCAGCCAGTCATGTCGCTGGTGGGCGTCGATCAAGATCACCAGGTCGTCAGCGAATTTCGCGTATTCGACGGAGGTGTACTTGCCGTAGCGCGTGGCCTCCTTCGCCCGCTCCAGCATCCTGTCAACCTCGGTGAGGTAGATGTTGCTGAGCAGCGGCGAAATCACCCCGCCCTGCGGAACGCCCTGTTTCCCGCCGGCTTTGAGCATGACCTTCAGCAGGTGCATCACGTCGGCATCGTCCACGCGCTGGGCTACTTTCGCCAACAGCCGATCGTGCCGGACATTGTCGAAATAGCTGCGCAAGTCGATGTCGATGACGCGCGTCTGGTGCTGAACGATCGCTCGCGCCACGCGGTCCACTGCTTCATGAGCTGTCCGTTGCGGTCGGTATCCGAACGACCCCGGTTGGAAGTCCGCCTCGAAGATCGGTTCCAATATGAGCTTGAGCGCCCCCTGCACCACCCGGTCGCGGATCGCAGGAATCGAAAGGACGCGGACCTTGCCGCCATCCTTCGGAATTTCCTGCCTCCGGGCCGGCAACGGCGCATAGCAGCGCCCGACCAGTTCGTCCGCGATCTGCTCGAGGAAAGCCTCTACGCCCTGCGCTTCGATAGCCTCGAAGGTGACCCCGTCACTTCCCGGAGCCCCATCGTTCTTTTTGGCCAGCGCATACGCCTCGCGTAACGTTTCCAGCTTGCAGACATGGACGTACAATCCCCAGAACTTCCAGGACGTCTCAGCCTTCGCCTTGACGTATATTCTCCGCCTCAGGTCCTGCAAATCGATGGACGCCTTTGTCATCTCGTCCTTGCCTTCCTTGTGGTCAGAGACGTTACAAACAGCAGGGCTCCTTCGCTCCACGGGCGTTACCCCGCCTCAACGCTACTACGAACCCATCCGTCACCCTCTCGCCTTTGATCGACTTCCCGGTTGAGCCGGTTATACGATCGATCCTGCTCCGGCGATTTCGCGCCGGGACGAGGAGGGCTTCTCCAGTTGCTCGGCATGTCCTTGCCACCGTGCTGTCGCTTCCACCCCGCCGAAGTGAAGGAGCCGCATCGGTCAGATTTCGGCTCCCCATGCTGCCTTCGCCCTCCGGATGAGGGCTCGGCCTTCGGGGCTACGCACTTTCGAGGCCACTTTCGCGTTCACTGTCGTTACGGCCCGGTGACTCGTCGTCTTCCCGAGGGAGACGTTGTCGATAGGCTTCAGAGTTTTGGTTTCCCGCCACCCTGCTATCCAAACTACGGGGCTCCTGACTCTTGCCCCGGCAGGCCTTTCTCCTGCTGAACATGCCAGCCTTCGCTGGACACACACCCGGACGTGCGGATTTGTCGGGTAGCTCAGCCATTGCTGGCTTTCGCCCCCACAGATCCCACCGTGCGGCGTTACCGCAGTGGGCTCTTCAGAAAGGACCCGAGGCGAGTTGATCATTGCCGCCATGCCTGATGGATCGCCGGTTCCGGTAGGGGGAAGGTCTTCAGGAGTTGGCGGTAGGTCACCCAGTTCATGCGGCCCTTTTGGCTGCGTTTGCCGAGCGCCTTGCGCCATAGCCTGACGACGCAGTCCTTGAACACGCGCAATGATCGATAGTTGAAGATCACGCCGAAGTACTGATAGTGACCGTTCAGCACTTGACGCAGCCACCGGTGCTGCTCCCGCACGGGAGCATGCATGCGGCGCTGCATCTCGTCTCGGATTGCCTTCAGCTTTCGGACCAGGCGCTTGGCCTGCGTCTTCCGCTTGACCATGAACTTGTTCCGTCTGGTTTTGCCGCAGTAGTGCGTGAAGCCCAGAAAGTCGAAGGTCTCCGGGCGTCGCTGCCCGGCGGCCGCTCGGTTGCAGGCGGCAAACCGCCCGAACTCGATCAGCCGGGTCTTGCCCTCGTGGAGCGACAGGCCGAACTGCGCCAGCCTGTCCTTGAGGTCCGCGAGGAGTTGCTTCCCATCCGTCTCGAACTCGCAGCCGAGGACCATATCGTCCGCGTACCTGCAGACGATCACCTGCCCGGCTGCCCGGCGTCTTCGCCACTGCTGGACCCAGAGGTCGACGACGTAGTGGAGGAACACATTGGCGAGGATCGGGCTGATCCCCGATCCTTGCGGCGTGCCTGCCTCCACCGCTCTCCATTGGCCGCTCTCGAGGACACCGGCCGCAAGCCATCGCTCGATCAAGCGAAGCACCCGAGAGTCGGCGATCCTGTGCGCCAGCATCCGCATCAGCCATCCGTGGTCGACGGAATTGAAGAAGGTGCGGATGTCGACATCGAGCACGAAGTTCACGCGTTGCGTCATCAAGGCCTTGTCCAGGGCTGCCAAGGCCGAATGCGGACTTCGGCCAGGACGAAAGCCGTGGCTGAATCCCACAAAGTCGGCCTCGTAGACGGCATTCAGCACCTCGGCCACCGCGCCCTGGACGATCTTGTCCTCCAGTGTCGGAATGCCGAGCGGACGCAGATTGCCGTCAGCTTTCGGGATGTAGGTGCGGCGAACCGGCTTGGGCCAGTACTGCCCGCTGTGGACCCTTTTGTGCAGACGCTGGAGATTGGCCTCCAAATTCCGCTCGTAGTCCTCCACCGTCACCCGATCGACGCCTGGACTGGCCGCACGTCTCTGCCGCTGGAACGCCCGTTCGAGCGCCCCGACGTCGATGTGATGCAGCAGCGCCGTGAACCGGGTCTGGCCAGAACGTCTGGCCGCCTCGTTCACACGTGCGAGGTTCGGCTGCAAGGATTGCCAGCGCTGTGTCCGGCCCTTCGCCTGCCCCGTCGTGATCCCTTCCTGCCGCTCCCTTTTCTCCATCGCCTCGTTTCCTTCGGCGACTTCATCGATAGTATGGAGCGGTCCGACTCCCATCCGCGGTGCGGCGAACTATGGTCGTCCCTCGCTCGCCGCCCCCGCCGGAGACCGCCGGCGGATGCTGATGGGTCTCATAGGTTCCGGAATGGGCCTTTTGGCCGTGACGTGGTCCAAGCCCCCGGCGGAGCATCCAATCTCTCGCATGGCGAGATAGGATGTGCGGCTTTCGCTGGTGCGGGCGCCAGCTCTGCCTCCGCAACATGCCGATTTCGGGAATCAATTCACACCCGTCCACCCCGTCCAACCGCTGTCTACGCTTCAGACCCCGCGTCGCCGCGACGCCCGCAAGAACTCGCTCCCGTCCTGCCTGCTCGGCTTTGAACGGACCAGACTTTCACTGGCAAGCTCACTCCAGCTTTCCTCTCGCACCCCGCATCCGGCTTTCCGACTGGCTTCATCGCATAGCCCACGGCGGCGGCGCTGCGTGCACGCGTCTAAGCCGCAACACTTGCAGTTCGCCGAAGACATGCTCCCGCGAAAACTGTTTCGTGCCGCGCCCTTTCACTTTGTGCCGTCTGCGCAGGAAGTGCCGCACGCGGTCGTAGACTTGTCGGTCGACGGCTTCATAGGCCGGGGCGCAGGTTCCGTGCGAGAAGTACGCCGCCCATCCGGCCAGAAGCCGGTTCAGCCGCTTGCGCAAATCCGGCCACGCGCCCATGTTTCCCGGCCTCAGCAGACCTCTGACCTTGGTCTTGATCCGCAGCACGCTCTTCCTGGACGGGCTTGCGCCGAGATACCAGCGGCCTCCTTTGGGAAGGTGGCGCGGCCCCAGCGTGTAGCCAAGGAAATCGAAGCCTTGCCGCCGTGCGTCCTTGACCGAGGTCTTCGCTTCATTGAGCGTCAACCCGAGTTTCGTCATGACTGCCCTGGTCCAGGCCAGCGCCTCCGGCGCGAAGCCGCGACTGAGGATGACGAAATCGTCGGCGTAAGAGACGACCTGCGCACGAAAGGCTTCGCCGCATCCGCCGAGCCGCCAATGCTTCAGAAAGCGGTTCATGTAGATGTTGGCCAGCAACGGGCTGACGACGCCGCCCTGAGGCGTGCCGCGCCTATTGCCCTTGCCCCCACTCATGCGCCGCTTCCCGTCGCCGTCCCGCTCTTCGACCGGGGCCTGCAACCACATCTTGATCAGATGCAGCACCTGCCGGTCGACGATGCGTCGGGCCACCGACTTTAGGAGGTCCGAATGCGGGATCGTGTCGAAGTATTTCGACAGATCGGCGTCGACAACGTCGGTATAGCCCCGGCAAAGCAGCCGGTGCGTTTCCTTGACGGCGTCGACCGCGTTGCGACGCGGCCGATAGCCATAAGCACTGCCCTCGAAGTCCGCTTCGAAGATCGGCTCCAGCACGATCTTGGCGGCGGTTTGGACCACCCGATCCCGGATCGTCGGGATGCCGAGCGGACGTTCGCCGCCGCCCGGCTTGGGGATCATCGCCCGCCGCACCGGATCGGGCCGATACGTCTTCGAAACGAGGTCCTCGCGCAGGCCCGCCAGCCATGCTTCCACGCCCGACGCGTCAATCTGCTCGAAGCTCACCCCGTCGACGCCCGGCGCTCCCGCATTGTCGCGGGCCAACGCATAGGCGTGCCGAAGAATGTCCTCGCGGCAGATCTTGTCGTAGAGGATGTAGAAGCGGAAGGCGGGCTCCGCCTTCGCTTTGCAATAGAGCTTTCTCTGCAGGCTCCTGATCTTGTCGGGCGTTGCAAGGCTCATCGCCAATCCCCCTTCCTCGCCAGCTTCGAAAGCGCACCAGAAGTCAGGGCCCTTTCCTCCGCCGGAATTACCCGGCCTCACAGGTCGTACGATCCTGTCCGACTCCCGCCCGGCCCACCGCCTGAAAGCGGTGGTGGAGATGCGACCTCCAACCGGACGGGTCTCCCCCGATTACCCGTGTCGCCGTTCCAACGTGCCGTGCCCATTACCCCGGCGGACCGAACAGGGGCATGCGTCGATGGCTTGCCTGTTCGTGCGGCCTTCCCCAAACATGCAGGTGGGTCGGCGTCCGCATTGGTTCTTTCGAGGCCTGCTCAGGCTATCACTCGCGTTACGGCCCGCCGGATCGCTCAACCGCCCAAGGCGGCCTTTGTCACGAGGCTTCGGCCCAGCCAGTCACCCAGCCGAACCGCTCGTCAGCTACCGGACTCATCGACAATTATCCGGGTGGAACCTCCCTCCACTAGCAACACGCGCCTTCGGGGCGCACTGCAAGATCGCGGTAGGGACGCTCATTACTGAGCGCCCCCCGCACAGAACCGGACGGGCCCGATTAAGGCATCCGGCTCCCACCTTGGATGTTTGACGGCGAAACGTATTCGAGGCCACGGGTGGAGGATGCGTGGCGAGGGCAGCCAACGGTCGATGATCCCGCGCATCTTCGCCCACGTCGTGCAGTCCCTCTGGCTTCGGCGCTGGAGCGCGCGCCGCGACAAGTTTCCGACATGATGCTGGAAGGCGCTCAGGGCCGCGATGTTGGTGGGCACGGCGTGGTAATTATACCAGCCGGCGACCACGCGTCGCAGCCATCGTCCCTGTTCGGGGATCGGCGAGTGCCGCCGCCGTCGGAGTTCCTCCTTGAGTTCATGCAGCTTGGCGCGCATCCGGTCGCGTCGCGACTGCCGCCGAAGCAGGAAGCCGCCGCGCCGGGTGCGTCCGCAGATATGCGTGAAGCCCAGGAAGTTGAAACTCTCCGGCTTGCCCAGGCCGCGCCGCTCGCGGTTCGCCGCCGCAGAGCGGCCGAACTCGATGAGGCGCGTCTTTTCCTGATGCAGCGTGAGCGCGAACCGCGCCATCCGCTCGTTCAGCTCCGCCCGGAACCGCTCGGCGTCGGCCTTGTGCTCGAAGCCGGCGACGATGTCGTCGGCGTAACGCACGAGGATGACGGCGCCTTGGGCGTGGCGTTCTCGCCATTGTTGCGCCCAGAGGTCGAAGACGTAATGCAGGTAGATGTTCGCCAGCAGGGGTGAGATCACCGCGCCTTGCGGCGTTCCGGTCCCCGTCGGCGTCACCTGCCCGTCTTCCATCACCCCGGCCTTCAGCCATTTGCGGATCAGGCGGATCACCCGCCGGTCGCCGATGCGATGCTCGACGAAGCGGATCAGCCAAGCGTGCTCGACCGCATCGAAGAACCCCGCAATGTCGGCGTCCAGCACCCAGTTCACCCTCGTGCTGTCGATTCCGACCCATCGCGCGTCCAGCGCGTCATGCTGGCCGCGTCCGGGGCGAAACCCATACGAGAATCCGAGGAAGTCCTCCTCGTAAACCGCATTCAGCACCTCGACCAGCGCGCGCTGGACGATCTTGTCCTCCAGCGCGGCGATGCCGAGCGGGCGCTGCCGCCCGTCGGGCTTCGGGATATACCGACGCCGCGACGGTTGCGCCCGGTAGGCTCCCCGGTGGATTCGGCCGTGCAGGTCCTCGAGGCGAACCTCGAGATCATGGCCGTAATCCTCCCACGTCACGCCATCAACGCCGGGGGCCGCCTCGCGCTTGAGCGCGAAGTAGGCTTCCCGAAGCTGGTCGGCGTCGATGTGGTGCAGGAGCGCGGTGAACCGTTCCTCCTTCTTCAGCCTTGCCGTTTGCCGTACGCGGTCCAGGCCGTGGGACGCGCCTTGCCGGCTCGGTGTCCGGGGCGTGCCGTCCTGTTCCGCGTTCTCCTGGGCCCCCGCCCTTGGCTCCACGAACTCCTCGGCCGGTCGCCCGGCCTCGTTCGTCCGCTTCACGGCTACTATGGCGGAGTTTGACCCCTCGTCCCCGTGCATCATCGGCTTCGGCTCGTCGCCTTCCCGATGCGGACCGCTTACCTCACGCGCGGCCAAGGTCGAGGTCTCCCGGTTTCCGGTCGAGGAGCTTACGTACATGCCAGGCTCTTCGACCACGCAGGACCGGATATGCGCTCGCGTTGACGCGCATCCCCGTTTCGCCTTCCGCTGTGACAACGGCGTCGGCGTCCCAATTGATTCTTTCGCGGCTCAATGGCTGGCCTATACGCACCCCTGCCGACGCTTCGCCCTCGGCCTCGCGGCCGACGACGCACGGCTCGGGGCCGATGCGGTTCGCTATTCCTTCATCGTCGTGGACTTGCACCACCTACTCCTCGCCGGCCTCCCCGGCGCACCGTCACCGTAATGCGAAGACCGTCGCGGACCGCTGCTCTCGTCCGAAAAGCAGGAGTTTGAACTTGGCGAGCAGGGAATTTTTGTGCGAGCGCAGGGAGTTTTCCGCGCACGGCGCCCTTTGTGCAGGGAAAGCTTCCCGGCGAAGACAGCCGGCTATTCATTTTCCGTCGGCGCCGCTGCAAGAAGGCGAAGGACAGAAGGCAGCTATACAATCTGGGCCGAAGGAGCCGGCGCGCGAAGCCGACTATCTCCGCGTGCGGCTCAACGCTTCGATCGGCTTGGCTGAGCGAGAGGGAAAGCGCACGTGATCACGCTCTACGGCTTCGGGCCGGCGATGGGACTGCCGGAAATCAGCCCGTTCGTCACGAAGGCGCATATCCTGCTCCGGATGGCGGGACTGCCGTATGAGACGGAGACGAATGTCGGCGGCTTGCTCAAGGCTCCAAAGGGCAAGCTGCCCTACATCCGGGACGACGGCGCGGTCGCTTCGGACTCGTCCTTCATTCGGTTCCATATCGAGAAGAAATACGGCTTCGATTTCGATCGCGGCCTGAGCCCAGCCCAGAAGGCAATGGCTTGGGCGCTCGAGCGGATGTGCGAAGAACATCTCTATTGGCTGATCATCGACGTCCGCTGGCTCGACGACGCGAATTTCCGGGCGGGTCCGTCCAAGATCTTCAAATCGCTCCCCGCCCCGGCCCGACCCTTGGTCGAGCGCTACGTTCGCCGCGTCGTGCGCCGCACCCTGCGTCTGCAGGGCCTTGGTCGGCACGACGCAGCATCGAAGCTCGAACTGGCTAGGCGCGATTTCTTCGCCATCTCCGACATCCTCGCCGACAAGCCCTTTCTGTTCGGCGACGAGCCGCGCGGCGCGGACGCCTCCGTCGGCGCCTTCGTCATGAGCGCGCTCGCCAAGGCTACAGTCGCCCCCTTGCGCGACGCGGCCGAATCGAGGCCCAACCTCGTCGCCTACGGCGAGCGCATTTCGGAGCGCTTCTTTCCGCTCAATGATGCAGGCGGGACTCGACCGCAGAGATGATGTCGGCGCAATCGTAACAGGAGGATTTAAGTTTTCCGGCCCCGGCGGAAAAGAGAATCCCGGGCAAATCGTCGGCGCCCTCAAAGGCGCAGCCTACGGCGTCCGGCAGAACGCCAGCCTTTCGCGGCGCCGTGAGGGAAGGAGCCCAGGAATTGGCAAAACGGACGAATGCCCTTATTTCGCTTTCCATCGAGATGGCCGCGCCGTAAGGAAGCCGGCCGGCAGGGTTCGAACTCGCTTGGCGGGAGCGAGGGGCCCGTGGGGACTGATTTGCATTTCCTTGCTGCGGCGACGATCGCTTTGCGGTCGGGGCTCTCGAGGGGCTCGAGGCGATCCTTTTCAGTTTTGACGATAGCGCTGGTATCCATGTCCTTGGCCGCCTGCGCCTCGCGGCCGGAAAGCGGGTATCTCAGCCCGGTGGCGGTGGTTGCTCCGGGCGCCGTCGACCACACGATCCTTGTCGCGACGACGCGCGAGCGGGATCCGCGCCCCGGCACGCTGTTTAACGGCGATAGGGCCAGCACGACCGACTATGCCGAGATCACGGTCTCGGTCCCGCCGACGCACAAGCAAAGCGAGATCGAATGGGCGAAAACGCCGCCCGGCGATCCCAACGCCGATTTCGTCGCGCGCGACGAGAAATACCTCGACGGCGACAAGGCGTTTGTCCGGGCGCTGAACGCTCAGCTGGCCCTGCGTCCGCCGGGAAGCCGCAAGGTTCTCCTGTTCATTCACGGCTTCAATACGATGTTCGCCGAGGGGCTCTATCGCCTGGCCCAGATCGCCCACGACGCCAAGTCGCCGGCCGTCCCGGTGCTGTTCACTTGGGCGTCGCGCGGCAAACCCACCGCCTATGTCTATGACACCAACAGCGCCACCGCAGCGCGCGACGGACTCGAGCACACGCTCCGTCTCCTGCTGGCCAGCAACGCCGAAGAGGTCAACGTGCTCGCCCACTCGATGGGCAACTGGGTCACGGTCGAGGCGTTCCGGCAGATCAAGATATCCGGCAATCTCGCTCATGCGAGCAAGCTCGGGTATGTCTTTCTCGCGGCGCCCGATATCGACATCGACGTGTTCAAATCTGAGATGCGGCGCATAGGCAAGCCGCGCAAGCCGTTCTACATCGTGCTCTCCAGGGACGATAAGGCGCTCTGGCTATCCACGACCATTGGCGGCGGGGTCACCCGGGTCGGCGATAACCCCGACACGGCCGAGCTGGCGGCCCTGGGCGCGGTCGTGATCGACTTGACCGACGTCAAGGGCAACGATCCCTCGAACCACGACAAATTCGATCAGCTCGCTGCGGTCGCGCCGCAGCTGCGCGCCGTCCTGGCGCAGGGGATCGCCGCCAATCCCCGCGCGGCCGGCTTGAGCCAAACGGGCGCCGAAGGCGGCCTCGGCGCGGTCGTGGCGTTGCCGATCACCCTGCTCGGCGCGCCGATCAGGATCATCGCCAATCAGTAGTTCCGGGGAGTCGGGATTCGAATCCTGAATTCCGCATCAGGAAAATTCAAGTTCCCCGTTGGCCCTGAGGAATCAGGGAGATAGTCTTGGTTTGCGACTTAAGAATTATCACCAACGGGGTGCGCGATGCAGGGACAGGGGCTGCTCGATTTCCAGTATGAGGCCGATTCGTCCAGCCATGGATTGACGTCGTTGGCCGGGCTTCCGTTGTATCTCGACCTGATCAAGGCCTGCGGCCTCGGCGGGGCGATCCAGCGGCATGTTCGGGCGGCCGGCGGCCAGGGCTGGCTCGACATCCAGATGGTTCTGGCGGTGATTTTCCTGAATTTGTCCGGCGGCGACTGCGTGGAAGACATCGAACGGTTGGAGCGCGACAGCGGCTTTTCGGCGATCCTGCGGGCGATCGAGAAGGATTTGCTGTCGCGCGCCGAACGGCGGTCGCTGAAAAGCCGCTGGCGGCGCGAGCGCGAGCGGGCGACGCCCTCGCCGTCGGCGCTGTCGGGCTGGCTGGAACGGTTCGATGATCCAGCTTCGCCCAAGGCGGTCGCGGGGATGGCGTTCATTCCGGCGGTGACGCAGGCACTGCGCGGTCTCTGGCGAGTGAACCAGGCGCTGCTGGACTTTCTGCAGAAGCGTCAGCCCGCGGCGACGGCGACGCTGGACATGGACGCGACGCTGATTGAGACGCACAAGCGCGAGGCGCTGTTTTGCTACAAGAAGTTCAAGGCGTATCAGCCGCTGAACTGCTGGTGGGCGGAGCAGGGCGCGATGCTCTATTCGGAGTTCCGCGACGGCAACGTGCCCGCCGGACACGAGCAGTTGCGCGTCCTGAAAGAGAGCCTGCGCCATCTGCCGGACAGCGTGAGGAGGGTCTCGTTGCGTTCGGACACGGCGGCCTATCAGGAAGAGCTGCTGCTCTATTGCGGCGAGGGAAAAGACCCGCGCTTTGGCGTGATCGAGTTCGCGATCGGCGCCGACGTGACCGAGGCTTTCCGCGCCGCTGTGCGGACGACGCCCGAGAGCGCGTGGAAGCCGCTGATCCGCAAAACGGACGGCCAGCCGCAACAGACCGATCAAGAATGGGCCGAGGTCGTTTACGTGCCCAATTGGGCCGGGCACAGCCGCAACCGCGCCGATTACCGCTTTCTCGCGATCCGCGAACCGCTGCGCCAGCTGGCGCTGGGCGACGAGGCGAAGCTGCCGTTTCCCACCCAGGCGTTCGGCCCGAAGGGGGTCTATAAACTGTTCGCCGTCGTGACCAACCGCACGGGCGCCGGCGAGGGCGTGATCTGGTGGCTGCGCGAGCGCTGCGGCAAGAGCGAGGAAGTCCATTCGGCGACGAAATCCGACCTGGCGGGCGGACAGATGCCCTCTGGGCTGTTCGGCGCCAACGCCGCCTGGTGGGCGCTGACGATCCTGGCGTTCAATCTAAACGCCGCGATGAAGCGTCTCGCGCTGGGCGAGAGATGGGCGGCCAAACGCATGAAGGCGCTGCGCTTTCATCTGATCGGCCTGCCCGGACGGGTGGTCAGCCACGCCCGCCAGCTGATCATTCGTCTGGGCGGCGGGGCCGAAGCGCTGGCCACCCTCCTCGACGCCCGCCAAAGGATCCGGGCGCTGGCGCAAGAACCGGCCGGATGAGCCCAAACCGCGCGCTGCCGAGCGTCGACCTGATATCGCGTGGCGTTCCCTGGCGCGGCGACGACGCCCCGCGCCCGCGTCAGGCGAGCCCGACTCGCTCCGGTTGCACGCAGTCATCGCCGGACCCGCCATGCGTGTCGATGAACGTCAGGAGGTGATCGACCCCTCGGGATTGTGACATTCGAACCCGTCAACGACCGCAAAATCGGTCACGCACCGGCGCGCGCGGTGATTTGTTCGGGAATTGTGGGAATCGGCGCCGCTTGCGATTTCAATCCTGATCGACGAAAACGCGCGGCGCGGACGACGATGCAGCGGTTATCGGAAGGCATTCGACGCGTCCGCGCCGCGGGGCGGATCGAGATCCGCGCCTTCCGCCTGGATCGCGTCGAGCGCCTCGTGCAGGGTGGCGAAGATCCGCCCCTCTCCGATGACCGATGCGATCCTGTGCCGCCGGATATCCGAGAGAAGGTAAGGGTTGACGCGCCCAAAGATGACCTGAACTCCCTTGCCGGAAAGCTCTTCAAGCAGCGTGAGAACGGTTTGCGCCGCGGATAGGTCCAAATCGCCAATCGCTTCCGCGTCGATGACAAACCACTTGACCGGCTGAGGCGCCTTTTCGACCAGTTCACGCACCTGATCGGCGAACCGATCGGCGTTGGCGTAAAAGAGATCCGCGCCATATCGATAAACGATCAGTCCCGGGGCGGTTTGCAGAGCCGGCGCGGCGGGCGTCGGCTCCCATCGTCCTCTTGCGTCGGGAACGAGCACCATGGCATGCGCCTGATAGCTGTGGCGGACTTGCCGCACGAGCGAGAAGCCGATGGCGAACAGGATGCCCTGTTCGACGCCGACCGCCACGACAGCGGCGGCAGTGGTGATCGCCAGCAGGAATTCGCCCTGGCTTTCCCGACGGATATCGCGGAGGCTGTCCAGGTCGACCATGCCCGCGGCGATGGTAAAGACGATGCTCGCCAGAACGAAGCGCGGCAGGTACTGCAGCGGGCCTGTCAGAAACAGGAGAACGACGAGCACGACGCCCGCGAATGCAAGCTGCGCCAGCTGACTCCGCGCGCCTGCGCTGTCCGCCATCGCCGTCTGCGTCGGGCTGCCGTTGACGACGAAAGCGCCGCTGACCGCAGCGGCGGCGTTTGCGGTCGCAAGCCCCAGGATGTCGGCGTTTTCGTCGACCCGTTCGTGATGGCGAATGGCGTACACGCGCGAAGTGGCTGCGCTCTGGGCGATGATCATGACGAAGCACGACATGGCGACCGGCAGGACGGCCAGCGCTTCGCTCCACGTCACGTTGGGCAGCTTCAGCGAGGGCAACCCGCCCTCCACCGGCCCGATCACGGGAAAGCCGTGGTCGGAGAGGTTGAGCCAGGCGCTCGCGGCGATCGCCCCGACGACCAGGACCAGCGAAACCGGGAATCTCGGCGCATACTTTTTGCCGAGCAGGATGCTCGCCGCCACGAAGAGCGAGAGCCCGAGCCTGCGCGGATCGAGCGTCGGCAGGCCTTGAATCAGCTCCCAAACCTGCGCCAGGGTTCGCCGCGACGCGACGGTCACCCCGATCATGTCGCCGAGCATCGCCGTTCCGACCTGGACGCCGACGCCGGCGAGAAATCCGACCAGCGCCGTCCGGGACAGAAAGTCGGCAAGGAATCCGAGCCTGAAGATGCGGGCGAGCACGAGCAGCCCGGAGGTCAGCAGCGCGACCATGCCGACGAGGTCCATGTAGTGCGCGCTCGCCGGCTCGGCCATGCGCGAGAGCGAACTCGCGAAAATCGCAGCCGTCGCCGAATCCGCCGCCACGACAAGATGTCGCGACGAGCCGAACGCCGCGAACGCGACCAGGGGAAAAAGGACCGTATAGAGGCCGGTCACCACCGGCGTTCCGGCAATCCTCGTATAGCCGAGGACCTGCGGGATGTTCATCGACGCAAGCGTCAGCCCGGCCAGGGCGTCGCGCAGCGCCGCGCGCGGCTTGATCGGCAAGAGGCCGCCGAAGATCGGAACACTCATCTGCTCGACGCCGCGCCTCCAAATCAATCTCGCCGGCGCAGGAGCGGAAGAATCCAAGCCTGCGACCGACCGACGGACCCCAAGATAGGCGCAATGTCACATTTCTGTCACTTGCAACGCTTGCCTTTTGGCCGCCCGCAACCGACCATTGTCCCGGACGCGCCGCGTGGCGTCGCCAACCGCAGCAGGCTCCTTCGATGGACTACCGCAAAGAGTTTCGCATCGATCCGGACTCAAAGGTCAAACTGAAGAAGCTCGATCCGGCCTACACCGGCAAGGATGCGTTGCACGACGAGGCGAAGACGGAGACCGAGGCCTATCTGAAGAAGCTGTTTAATCAGCAGGCCGTGCTCTACGCCGAGCACAAGCACTCGATCCTCGTGGTCCTGCAGGCGCTCGACGCCGGCGGCAAGGACGGCACGATCAAGCACGTGTTCACCGCGCTCAATCCGCAGGGAACGTTCGTCGCCAGCTTCAAGCACCCGACCCCGACCGAGCTATCGCATGATTTCCTCTGGCGCGTTCATCCTCACGCGCCGGCGAAGGGCGAGATCGTCATCTTCAATCGATCCCATTACGAGGACGTGCTCGTGACGCGGGTCCACAAGCTGATCGACAAGCAGACCTTGACGACGCGCTATCAGCGCATCCGGGACTTCGAGGCCCTGCTGGCTGAGAACGGGACGACGATCCTCAAATTCTTCCTGCACATCAGCAAGGAGGAACAGCTGGCGCGGTTCGCCCAGCGCCTCGACGACCCGAACCGCAACTGGAAAATCAGCGAGACAGATTACACCGAGCGAGCGCTCTGGGACGACTATATCGACGCCTTCGAGGATGCGATTCGCGCCACCAGCACCAAGCAAGCGCCTTGGTACGTGATACCGTCGAACCAAAAGTGGTTTCGTAATCTCGCGGTGTCGCAGATCATGGCGGACACGATGGCGGACCTCAAGCTCGCCTTCCCGCCGCCTTCGGTCGATCTCGCCACGATTCGGCGCAAGTATCACGCCGCTCTCAAGGATGAAAAAGGCGGAAAGAAGAAGGCGTGACCGTCCAGATGGCGAACGGTCGTCCAGGCCGACGAAATCTACGTCAACGCCCATGGCCGGATCGGCGAGCGCGGCCGGCACAGCGAACTTCCGGCTCAAGGCCGCACCTTCCGCCGCATCGCCCAGACCCAGTTTCCGCGCGACGCCGCCTGAACGAAACCCTTCCAACGTAGCGAGGAAGACGGGGGCTCGCGATGCTCGATCTATGGTCCACCGCCCTGCTGCTCTTCCTGCTGCTGGCCGCCGCGGGCGTGGGGTACTTCGTCCGAGCCCGCCTGCCCGAGCGGCACCGCACCCAGGACTCGCTCATCCTGGTGCAGCTCACGATCAACCTGCTGGTGACCTTCACCGCGATCGTGCTCGGGCTTCTGACGACCTCGGTCAAGGCGGGCTTCGACTCCGCCTTCAACGCGCGCGGGACATATGCCGCCGAGCTCGCCCAGCTCGACGAGTGCCTGCGCGAGTACGGTCCGGAGACGGGCAAGATCCGCGAGCAGCTACGCACATATGTCGCGGCCGTCATCGCCAGCACCTGGCCGGACGAGAAGCCCCCGGCCGATGTCCGCTATCCGGACGTCTCCCACATGCCCGCTCACCGGCGAGAGCCATGTTCTGGGCGACATCATCAACACCGTCGGGCGAGACATCCGTTTGCTCGAGCCGAAAGACGCGCTGCACCAGTCTCTCCAGACCGCCTGCGCGCAGCAGTATTCCGATCTCGTAAAGGCCCGCTGGACGGTGATCGAGGACGCGCATGGATCGATCTCGCCGCCCTTCTACTGGGTGCTGGTGCTCTGGCTCCTCATCCTGTTCGTGAGCCTCGGCCTCACCGCGCCGGCCAATCCGGTCACCATCCTGGTCATCGCCTTGTCCGCGATCTCGATTACGGTCGCCGTCTTCGTCATCATCGACCTCGACCTGCCTTACGGCGGCCTGTTCGGCATCCCGAGCACGTCGATGCGCAACGCGCTCGCCGACATGACGCGCTCCTGATTGAAACGAACGCCGGCCCGTCGGTCAAAGAATATGGCTCTTGTGGCCCTTCCAGTAGCGGTCGCGCAACGGGCCCTTGTAGAGCTTGCCCGTCGGCAGGCGCGGCAGCTGAGCCTCGAAATCGATCGAATGCGGGCATTTTTGGTGTGCAAGATGATCGCGGCAGAAGGCGATCAGCTCCGCTTCCATTGGCGCGCCCGGCTCGAACCCGGGCATGAGCTGCACCACCGCTTTGACCTCCTCGCCCATCTCCTCGTTCGGCACGCCGAAGACTGCAGCGTCCGCGACCTTGGCATGGGTGACGAGCAGGTTCTCGCATTCCTGCGGATAGATGTTGACCCCGCCCGAGATGATCATGAACGCCGAGCGGTCGGTGAGGTACACGTAGCCCTCCTCATCGACATAACCGATGTCGCCGACTGTGCTCATCGTGCGGTCGGGCGAGTTCGCCTGCGCGGTCCTCGCCGGATCGTTGAAATATTCGAACGGCGAAGCGGTCTTGAACCACAGCCTGCCGGTCGCGCCGGTTGGAACCTCGCGCATCTGGTCGTCGAGGATGTGCAGTTCGCCAAACACGGCCTTGCCGACCGTGCCGGGATGCGCGAGCCATTCCGCGCTGTCGCAGCACGTGAATCCCATGCCTTCGGTGGCGCCATAATATTCGAGGATGATCGGCCCCCACCAGGCGATCATCTCCTGCTTGACCGGCACGGGACACGGCGCCGCCGCGTGGATCGCGACCTCCAGCGAAGAGAGGTCATAACGCCTGCGCACGGAGTCCGGCAGCTTCAGAAGTCGCGAGAACATCGTTGGCACAAGCTGGGTGTGCGTGATGCGATGCGCCTCGACGAGTTGAAGAAAGTGCTCCGGGTCGAAGTGCTCCATGATCACGGCGGTTCCGCCGGCGCGTATGGAGAGATTGACGCCGACATGCGGCGCGGCATGATAAAGCGGCGCAGGGGAGAGGTAGGTCATTCCGTCACGGAATCGCCAGAGCTTCATCAGAAAGGCGCCCAGGCCCAGCGGCTGAACCGGCGGTTGCGATGGGAGCGGGCGCAACACGCCCTTCGGACTGCCCGTCGTCCCCGAGGAATAGAGCATGGCCGCGCCCAGGGACTCGTCGGCTATCGGTGTCGAGGGCCATCCGGATGTCGCTTCATCCAGGCTCAGAACGCGATCGTCCTCGCTCGGCCCATCGACGATCAAGACGAGCTTCACGCCGGGACAATCGGGCAACGCCGCCAGCGCCGTTTCGCGCCTGCTGTTGGAAGTGATCAATATTCGCGAAAGGCTGTTGTTGACGATGTAGGCGACTTCCTTCGGCGTAAGGAACGAATTGATGCAGGTGTAGTAGAGCCCAGCGCGCTCGCCCGCGGCGCAGCACTCGATGTGTCGGACGTTGTTTTCCGTGAAGATGGCATAGTGATCAAGGCGCTCGAGACCCATCGACCGCAAGAAATGCGCCAGACGATTGCTGCGTACTTCCAAGTCGGCATAAGTCACGCTTTCGCCGGTCTTGGCCATAACGAAGGCCGGCTGATCGGCGCGTGAGACAGCATGCAGGCCCGGATACATGCGCTTCCTCCCAGTCAAATGCGGCCGCGCTCGCCTTCGCTCTGCGCCCGAATTGGAATCCGGGCGTCTCAGAGTGCGGCAGGACAGTCGCGCTGTCGAGGGGACTTCGATGCTGATCGCGCGGTCTCAAGCCCGATCCGTCAGAGGATGTGGCTCTTGTGGCCCTTCCAGTAGCGGTCGCGCAGCGGGCCCTTGTAGAGCTTGCCGGTCGGCAGTCGCGGAAGTTGCGCCTCGAAGTCGACCGAGCGCGGACATTTGTGATGGGCGAGATGATCGCGGCAGAAGGCGATCAGCTCCGCCTCCAGGTCAGGGCCCGGCGCGAAGCCGGGCATGAGCTGCACGACCGCCTTGACCTCCTCCCCCATCTCCTCGTTCGGCACGCCGAACACCGCGGAGTTGGCCACCTTCGGATGGATAGTGAGTAGGTTCTCGCATTCCTGCGGGTAGATGTTGACCCCGCCCGAGATGATCATGAACGCCGCGCGGTCGGTTAGATAGATGTAGCCGTCCTCGTCGACATGGCCAACGTCGCCGACCGTGCTCATCGTCCGGTCGGGCGAGTTCGCCTCGGCAGTCTTCACCGGATCGTTGAAATATTCGAACGGCGACGCGGTCTTGAACCAGAGTTTGCCGGTTTCGCCGTGTGGGAACCTCGCGCATCTCGTCATCGAGCACGTGAAGTTCGCCATGAACGGTTCGTCCGACTGTGCCCGGATGCGCGAGCCATTCGGCGCTGTCGCACATGGCGAGTCCCATGCCTTCGGTGGCGCCGTAATATTCATGGATGATCGGCCCCCACCAGTCGATCATCGCTTTCTTGACCGGGACCGGGCAGGGCGCGGCGCCGTGCACGACCGCCTCGAGCGAAGTAAGGTCGTAGCGCCGGCGCACGCTCTCGGGCAGCTTCAGCATGCGCGAGAACATCGTCGGCACGAGCTGGGAATGGGTGACGCGATGCCGCTCGACGAGGCGAAGGAATTCTTCTTCGTCGAAGCGCTCCATGACGATGAGCGTCCCGCCCAACCGGATGGTTCCCGAAGCGCCGACCAGCGGCGCCGAATGGTAGAGCGGCGCCGGCATGAGGTAGATCATCCCTTCACGGAACCGCCAGAAATTCGCGTAGGCCTGCAAAACCGGCAGCGCCGTGCCGGGCGGCTCGTCCGGCATCGGCCGAAGCACGCCTTTGGGATTGCCCGTTGTCCCCGACGAGTAAAGCATCGCCGCGCCGCGCGATTCATCGGCGATCGGGGTCGAGGGATATTCTGACGTCGCCTCTTCCAGGTTTTTGACCCTCAGGCCCTCGCCTGGGCCGTCGACGATCAGGCAAAGCTCGACATTCGGGCAATCGCGCAGCGCCGCCAGCGCGACCGACCGGCGCGATTCCGAAGCGATCAGCACTCTGGAGAGGCTGTTGTTGACGATGTAGGCAAGCTCGCCCGCCGTCAGGAACGAATTGACGTTGGTGAAGTAGAGGCCGGACCGCTCGCCGGCCGCGCCACATTCGATATAGCGCGGATGGTTCTCCATGAAGACAGCATAGTGGTCGCCTCGCTTGAGGCCGGCGGCGCGCAAGAGGTGCGCAAGCCGGTTGCTCCGCGCCTCGAGCGCCCGATAGGTGACGGTCTCGCCGGATCGCGCCATGACGATCGCCGGCTGGTCGGGGCGCGCAATCGCCTGCTGGCCAGGATACATGCGCTTCCTCCCGCGTCGGACGCAAGAATTCGATTCTCATCCTTCGCCCGGCTTGGGCCTAGGCGAAGCACAGTCTGCGGGAGGAATTGCGGCCTGTCGAGAGGGACCGTTTCAGACAGGATGCACGGCCGACGCCGCACGGAAGCCGGCGAGGGTCGCCGCTACATCGTCGCCGGCCGGGAATTGGGGCGCGCTCGCCGCCTTCAAGGTCCCGCGGCGGAGGGTGGAGGCTGTGTGAGGAGGAAAACGGCCTCCGACCCGATCTCCGCCGAAGCGGGAGCGCGCAGCAGCAGATGAGCAAGTTCCGGGCCAGCGGTTTTGCGCCCCCTACCCGGGCCAACAGATTGGCGCCCTACGCCGCCCCGCCCTTCCAATGCACGGCAAGCCAGACGGTCGGCTGGTCGGGGTCCGTCCATTCCACACGATGTCGGACATGCGGAGGAAGCTCGAGGTAATCGCCCGGGCCGAGGCGCCTCGGGGTCGCCTCGCCCTCGATCTGGAGACCGGCGGCGCCGGCGAGAACGATCACCCATTCCGCACAATCCTGATCGTACCAGAAGCCGGGCGGGCTCGCCTGCCCGGTCGAAACGATCCGCTCGACAATCGCGCCTGGCCGTTCGGCGAGCAGGGTCGCCTCTTCGTCGGGCAGACGCTCCGGCAGATTGGCGAAAATGTTGCCGCTTCGAATCACGCTCGCCGTCACCCACGCTCCTCAACCGCGGGAACCCAGATCGCCGCCTCCTCGTCGCCGTAGACTTGGCCTCGCCATTGAGACAGGCGATGGCGACGGCGCAGCAGACGACCGCGTCCAGTTTGTCCTCGAAGGCCTTTTGTTGCGCGGCCCAAATGGCGATCGTCCGCCGATCCGGCTCAGGCTTGCGTCTGCACGCCCGCCTGCTCGATCCTGATCGCCGTCTCGACCACGTCCTCGCTCGCCCCCTGCGCGCTCCTGACGAACGCGCCTTCCTGGCCGTCGAAGCCGACGACGACCCGCACATAGCGGGCGTCGGCGCAGATGCAGATCGTCGGGTCGAAGGCGACCCAGCCGAGGCTTGGGATATGCGCCTCGGCCCAGGCGTGCGCTCCCGGCTTCCCCGCCTGAGCCGTCGTCCGCCCGATAGCCTGCGACGAAGCGGGCCGGAACGCCGAGGAAGCGCGCACAGGCAATGAAGATATGGGCGAAATCCCGCGCCTGTCCGCGGCGAAGCGCGAACGCCTCCACTGCCGACTCGGGGTCGTCGGCCGCATAGGGATCGAAGGTCGATCGTTCGATTGACTTCGCCCATCAGCCGGTGCATCGCGTCGAGCGGATCGGACGCTCCCGCCGTCGCCTCGCCGGCGAAGTCGCGCAGCGCCCCGTTGACGCGCGCGAGCGGGTTGTCGCGCAGGTACATCTCCGCCGGCAGCCGCTCGACGGCGCCGCGTACGACGCCGGCCACGTCCGTCGTCTCGATTTCGCCCGCCGCCGAAACCGTCAGCCGTTCGATCGGCGCGCCGTGATGCGAGAAGATCGTCACGACATTGCCGTGGGCGTCCTCGCTCTGGCGCAACGCGCTGTCGACGTCGAGATTGATCCGCCACCGGAGCACATATTGACTGTCGAATCCGTGCGGGGTCAGCCGCAGGTTCTGGATCAGCATGCGCGCCGCTGGGGTGTAGCGGTGGGTAATCTCGTGCGAAATCCGGATCCGCATGGGCCGCCCCATTCGCTCAGGTGAACAGATACTGCTCGGAAATCGTGTTCGACAGCCGCGCGTTGTCTTCGATGAAGGCGGTGATGAACTCGTGCAGGCCGCCCTGGAAAATCTGGGTCATGCTCGACCGCTCGAGCTTCGCGTGCGTCGCGCGCGCCTGTCTTTGCGCAACGCCGCTGCGGCCGTCGTCGCGCGCCAGGCTGTCGAGGGCGCGATCGATGCTCTCGTAGCACGATATCAGCGAACGCGGCATCGCCCGCTTCAGGATCAGGAGGTCGGCGATCAGCCAGGGCTTGACCCGGTCCCGATACACCCAGTGGTAGGCGGTCGCCGCCGAAACCGCGCGCAAGATCGCGACCCACTGGAAATAGTCGAGCGAGCCGCCGACCGGCTCGGTCGAGGGCAAGAGCAGGTGGTACTTGACGTCGAGGAGTCGCGCGGTGTTGTCGGCGCGTTCGATGAAGATTCCGAGCCGGTTGAACCAATAGGCGTCATTGCGCAGCATCGTGCGGTAGCAGGACCCGTCGAAGTCGAGCGACGCCTTCTTCACGTAATCGAGGAAGCGGGCCAGCGCGAGCCGGTCGAGCGGGCGGGCGAAGCGATGGCTCGCCTCGAAGCGCTTGAGCTCGAGCCAGGCATCGTTGATTGCGGTCCAGGTTTCGGCGGTCAGCGCGGTGCGCACGGCCCGGCCTGCCGTTCGGGCGTTTTCCAGACAGTTGCGGATCGACGACGGGTTCCTCAGGTCGAAGGTCAGGAACTCGACCGCGGTCTCCTCTTCGAGGTCGCCGTGCGCGGCGATGTAGCCGTCGTAGGCTCCGGCGGCGTTGAGCGCGCTTTCCCACTCGCCCGTCCGGTCGCCGTCCGATTTCGGCAGATATTCGAGCCTCAATGTCGCCTCGATGGTGCGGGCGATGAAGTCCGCACGTTCCATCGAGCGGGCGAGCCAAAAGAGGTTGTCGGCCGTGCGGGCGAGCATCAGTCCTCGTCTTCCAGGTCGTCGACGACCCAGGTGTCCTTGGTCCCGCCGCCCTGGCTCGAATTGACCACCAGCGAACCCTCTTTCAGCGCCACCCGCGTCAGGCCGCCGGGGACGATCCGCACGCCGTCGGCGCCTGACAGAACGAATGGCCGCAGGTCGACGTGCCGCGGCGAAACGCCCGTCTCGAACGAAGCCGGACAGGTCGACAGCGCCAGCGTCGGCTGGGCGATGTAATTGCTCGGATCGGACTTGATCTTGGCGGTGAACTGCTCGCGCTGGGCGATCGTCGCGTGCGGGCCGACCAGCATGCCGTAGCCGCCCGAACCGTTGACTTCCTTGACCACGAGCTCGTCGATTCGCTCGAGCACATATTTGAGCCCGTTGGGCTCCCGGCAGCGATAGGTCGGCACATTCTTCAACAGCGGCTCTTCCGACAGATAGAAGCGGATGAGATCGGGCACGTAGCTGTAGATCGCCTTATCGTCGGCGACGCCGGTGCCGATTGCATTCGCAATCGTCACGTTGCCTGCCAAATAGGCGCCAACCAGTCCCGGCACGCCCAAGACCGATGAAGGATTGAACACGAGAGGGTCAAGAAAGTCATCGTCGACCCGGCGGTAGATCACGTCGACTCGGCGCGGTCCGAGGGTCGTGCGCATGAACACCTGATCGTCCTCGACGAACAAGTCGCGGCCCTCGACCAATTCGACTCCAAGCTTGTCGGCGAGAAACGAGTGCTCGTAATAGGCGGAATTGTAGAGCCCGGGCGTCAGGATGACGATCGTCGCCTCGGCTCGATCCGTTCGCGGCGCAACCGAGCGCAGGCAGGCGAGCAACTCGTCGGGATAGTCGTCGACCGGCGCGACATGGTGGCGGGCGAAAAGATCCGGAAGCAGCCGCATCGTCACTTCCCGGTTTTCCAGCATGTAGGATACGCCGGACGGCGTGCGCGCGTTGTCTTCCAGAACGTAGAACGACTCGTCGTCGACCCGCACAATGTCGATGCCGGCGATATGCACCCAGATGTCGTGCGGCGCGCGATGGCCGATCATCTCAGGCCGATAATACGGATTGCGCAGGATGAGTTCGGGAGGCACGATCCCTTCCTTGAGGATCGCGCGATCGCCGTACACGTCCTTGAGGAAGATATTCAGCGCCCGGACCCGCTGGGTCAGCCCCGCCTCCAGTTTCCGCCACTCGGCGCGGGAGATGAGACGGGGCACGATGTCGAAGGGAATGAGCCGCTCGGCCGCGTCCTTGTCGCCATAGACGCCGAACGTGATGCCGATGCGCCGGAACATATATTCGGCCTGGGCGCGACGCGAGGCGAGCAGGTCGGGCGGCGTCTCGTCGAGCCAGCGCGCCACCTTCCTGTAGAGCGCCCGCGTCCGATCTTTTGCGGGATCCCATTTCGTCAAACGTCTCGACCCCCGTCATGCACCAACCCATTCATCGCGACGCGGGATGACCCGCCGTATTGCCCTGGCGCTTCGCAACTTCCGTGCCGGGACCGAGGGCAAATTCAAGCGCCTGCGCGCCCGGCATCGCCGTCTCTGGCGGCCATGCGCGCGAAATCGGCCTCTTCCGACATCGCCTCCGCGAGAAGCGGTCTGAAGGTCTCTCGCGGCGCCGCGACGGCGCCGAGGCTCGCCAGGTGCTCCGTCAGGAACTGGGTGTCAAGAAGGCGAAAGCCGCCTGCGCGCAGCCGCGCAAAGAGATGGACAAGCGCAACTTTCGACGCGTCGCGCACACGATGAAACATGCTCTCGCCGAAGAAGGCGCCGCGCAAACTGACGCCGTAAAGGCCCCCGACAAGCTCGGCGCCCTCATAGACCTCGACCGAGTGGGCATGTCCCGCCTCGAACAAATTGCCGTAGAGACGCAAGATTTCGTCGTTGATCCAGGTGTCGGCGCGCTCCGCGCAAGCGCGCATCACCGCCGAAAAATCGCGATCGGCGACAGACACGAAACCGGTCCGATCGCACCGTCTTGGCGAGACTGCGCGAAACGATCAGTTCGTCCAGCGGAAACACTCCCCGCTCGTGCGGCTCGACCCAGAAAAGCTCCTCGGCCTCACGGCTCTCGGCCATCGGAAAAACGCCGATCGAATAGGCCCTGAGCAGGATGTCCGCCGTCAGCTGGAATTTGTGCGGGCTGCTCCTCATGGCCCCGATGGTGGAGCCATCCAGCCGGGCCGTCAAGGCGATCCGGCCGACCGGCTGCTCATGCGGCAAAACACCCGCTTGGCGGCGGCCGCGCGAACGGTCTAGGAGTTCGATGCGACGGTTCCCTTCGGGGATCAATTGGGAATGCGGAGAGAGCGGCGACGCTCGATGCCGCGGCTGCCCCCGCAACTGTAAGCGGCGAGTTTGCCGCCAGTCATGGCCACTGGGAAACCGGGAAGGCCGGCGACAGGCATTTGACCCGCGAGCCAGGAGACCTGCCGTCGCGGCGCGGAGCGGTTGCCCGGGAAGGCCGTTAAGGCCGTTCCGTCGCGATCACGCCGCGCTCGATGTCTCCAACGCATGCGAGGGCGTCATGCTGGATATTGTTTCGCGAATTTGGCGCGAGGGCGAAGCGGGCGTTCGCCGCCGCCTGATCGGCCTGTACGCGCTGCTCATCGGGGCAAATCTTCTCGTCTGGGTCTGGGCCTTCATCGCGCTGCGCGACAATACGGTGCTATTCGGCTCGGCCTTCATCGCCTATACGTTTGGCCTGCGCCATGCGGTCGACGCCGATCATATCGCGGCGATCGACAATTCGACCCGCAAGCTGATGCAGCAGGGGCAGCGGCCGGTCGGCGTCGGGCTCTATTTCTCGCTCGGCCATTCGGCGGTCGTCGTCCTGATGTCGGTCTCCGTCGGCTTCGCCTCGGCCGCGCTGAGTTCGCGCTTCGACGAATTCAAGGCGATCGGCGGCATCGTCAGCACAACCGCCTCCGCGGCGTTTCTCTTCCTGCTCGCTTTCTTCAATTTCATCGTGCTCGTCTCGGTCTGGCGCACATTTCTCGCGGTCAAGCGCGGCGAGGCGTTCTGCGAAGACGATTTCGACATTCTGCTCAACAGCCGGGGGCTTCTGGCGCGGTTTTTCCGGCCGCTTTTCCAGATCGTGACGAAGAGCTGGCATCTGTTCCCGATCGGCTTCCTGTTCGGCCTCGGATTCGACACCGCCACGGAAGTCGCGCTGTTCGGCATTTCGGCGACGCAGGCCGCCAACGGCGCCTCGTTCGGCACGCTGATGGTGTTTCCGGCGCTGTTCACCGCGGGCATGAGCCTGATCGACACGACAGACGGCGTGCTGATGCTCGGCGCCTACGGCTGGGCCTTCATGAAGCCGATCCGCAAGCTCTACTACAACATCACCATCACCGCGGTGTCCGTCATCGTCGCGCTATTGATCGGCGGGATCGAGACGCTGGGTTTGATCGGCGACAAGTTCGGTCTGGAAGGGCCATTCTGGGCCGCGATCGGCTCGCTCAACGACAATTTCGGCGTGCTTGGCTACCTGATCATCGGCGTCTTCGCCGGAAGCTGGCTCGTCTCCGCCCTCGTCTATCGCGCGATGGGTTACGACCGTCTGGACGTCGAGCCGCAGGCTTCGTGACGTTTCATGCGACCTCTTGCAAAGCCGGTTGCGCTCGGGTCGCCGCAAGGCCGAGGAGTTCGCCGCCGGCGCCGAGCGTCTCCCGCGCCTCATCGAGAGCCCGCCGCAGCGAAGCCTCCGATGCAACGACGACAACTGCGTCGACGATTTCCGCCGCGGCGCGCGCCGGCGCGGCTCTCCAGTCCGAGGCGTGAAAGACCAGCCGATCGTAGGAAGAGGCCAGCGCAGCGAAGACGTCATCGAGCGCCGCGCAGCCGACATCGCCGCCCGAGGGAATGACATCGAGGCTGGTGGAGAGGTCACGCCGGATCACTTCGCCGATGCTCGCCCTCCCCTCGAGGAAATCGGCGAGGCCGGGAATCTCGACCTGATCCTCATCTCTGCGGTCGAGGACGTCGGCGAACCAATCCTGCGTCGCCCCGAGATCGACGAGAAGCGTGGCGCCCTCCGAGGACAGACGGCGCGCCGCCGCGAGCGCCGCTGCGAGCGCCTGGTCTGACCGGTGGCCGGCGATCAGCACCGTAAGACCGTTGTTCTCCCTGAGTTGGTTCAGTCGAACCGCCAGCGCTTCCGGCGATTCGGCCGCGCCGGCCGAATTGATGGGTTCGAAAGGCGGGCTTTCCGCGACGCTTTCCGGCCGTGCGCCCTCAGGGTCAACGAGGTGTCGCCGCGCGGGATCTGAGTGACCCTGCGCCGGGTCCTCGCCGCCTTCCATTGCGGGCAATGCGCCGGCCGCGACCGCCTGCGGCTTGGCTTGTCGCCCGCCGAGACCCGATTTGGCTGAGAACGAAGCAGCCGCAGCGGCGACGGCGCTCGACAGCGCAAAGCCGGCCAGCGTCGCAAGCAGGACAATCTGCCAGGGCGCCGGAAAGGTCGACTTGCGCTGCGCCTCCGCGGGGGTAACCACACGCGCATCCAAGGCTGCGCCGGTTTCGTCGACCTCTGCGGCGAGCGCGCGCCGCCGGGATGCTGCTGCGTCGTCAGACGCGATGGATTTGCCTTGATCGGCGAGGGTCGCGCCGAGCGATGCGACCTGTTCCTTCGCCAGCTGCGCGTCGTTGTCGAGCCTGCCGAGGTTCTCCGCCACCGCGTCGCGAATTTGGGCGTCGAGAACGGCGAGCTGCGCGGATAGCTCTTTCATGCGTTCAAGCGGCGGCGGCGTCCGTGAAACCTCAGCGAATTCGGCCCTCAGCGACGCGCGCGCTCCGACGAGACGGCGCACGGATTCATCGGCGATCGAAGCGGGCGCCTCTTCCAGCCGCTCTTCGCGCAAGAGCCTTCGCAGAAGCTCAGCCTTGGCGGTCGCAGCCGCTTCGGCCGATTTCGGCGTTGGCGAGATCGACGTTGAGGCCAGAGATCGGCTCGCTGGAACCCGCCCGGCCGCTCGGGTCGGAAGGCAGGTCCTGCTCCGCCCGGAAGCCCTCGACATTCGCGTCCGCGTTGGAGACCTTGCCTTTGAACTCTTCGACGGGTTCGCCCCCCTGCCCCGGATCCGCTTTGGCCGAATAGCCGTCCCGTCCCTCCGGCGACGCTCTGGGGACGCCGGCATGGCGGTTCGGCACGGCGAGAACGAAAGCAGAGGAAACGACCAGCGCGGAGAGTGTGGTGAGCAGCACCCATCCCCGTCGCCGGTGAAACCCGGAGCGGAAATCGATCGCTCGATTGCGGCCCTCTCCCGCATCCTCTTCAGCTCGTTCGCCGATCACCCGCCTCGCTCCTCGCCGCAAGCTAGGCCTGCAATGTTGAGCAACAGGGTTTCCGTGGCGTTAAGGGCGGCGCCGATCAAAGAGGGCGAGTTTCGTAGGGCGCCGCATGACGCCGGCCGGGCGACGACGCGAGCCATCCAGTGTGATAGATTGGGAGACGAAAAGGAGAGCAGGAGCCATGACGTCCGCCGCCGCACGGGTCACCACGGCCGCCGAGGGCCTGCCGCGCCGCCGTTTCACGGTGGCCGAGGTCGAGGCGATGGTCGCGGCCGGGGTCATGGACGAGGACGAGCGCGTCGAGCTGATCGGCGGGGAGCTGGTTCCGATGTCGCCAAAGGGAAACCACCACGAAGTTGTCAAGAGGGCGCTCGTCGACCGTTGGATTCGCGCGCGACCCGAAGATTGCCACCTGATCCAGGAAACGACGTTCCGTCTCAGGGAAGACACCTATCTCGAACCCGATGTCATCATCTATCCTCGAGCCATTGGCCTCACCGGAATAACGGGCCCCAGCGTCCTCCTCGTCGTCGAGATCGCGGATTCGTCACTGCAGTACGACATGGGCCGCAAAGCTGCGCTTTACGCCGGCTTCGGCGTGCGCGAACTCTGGGTCATCGACGCCGTGAAGCTGACTGCACGCATCTTTTGCGATCCGGCGCCCGACGGCTATCGCGACAAACGCGACCTCGGTCCGTCCGACAGGCTTGCACCGCTTTTCGCGCCGGAGGCGTTCGCGCTGCGGCTCGACCAGCTGGAGCTCGCGTGACCTTCCCCGTCACCGAGCACTTCACCCGGAGCCACCGTCACGGCACGTTCTATCTCGCCTGCGGCCCGGAGGACGGGACGCCGATTGTTTTCCTGCACGGCTGGCCGGAGCTGTCGATTTCCTGGCGCGGCCAGCTTCCGGTGTTCGGGGCCCTTGGCTTCCGCGCCATCGCGCCGGATATGCGCGGCTACGGCCGCTCGGACGCCCCGCAGCGACACGAGGACTACGCGCTCGAACTCATCGTCGCGGACATGATCGAGCTCATCGAACTCGATCGGCGCCGAAAAGGCGGTTTGGGCCGGGCACGATTGGGGCGCGCCGGTCGTCTGGTCGCTCGCCCAGCATCATCCGGATCGCTGCCACGCCGTCGCGGCCCTCTCGGTCCCCTATATTCCCGAGGGCTTCAGCGTGAACGCCCTTTTGCCGCTGATCAACCGCAGCCTCTATCCGGAGGACAAGTATCCCTACGGGCAGTGGGACTATCAGGTCTTCTATCTCGAGAACTTCGCCCGCGCTTCCGCCGGCTTCGAGGCCGACGTTCGCGCCACCATCCGCGCGCTGTTCCGTGCAGGCAACCCGGATGGACGCGGCAAGCCCAATCGTACGGCGTTGGTGCGCGCCAACAGCGGCTGGTTCGGTCCCGACAACAAGGCGCCCAGCCTGCCGAGGGACGAACGCGTGATCGGCGAGGAGGCCGAAGCGAGCTATGTCGCGGCGCTGTCGCGCAACGGATTTTTTGGCCCCGACAGCTGGTACATGAACGGCGAGGCGAACGCCGCCTATGCCGAACGCGCCCGAAAAAACTGGCGCCTGGCGATGCCGACGCTGTTCCTGCACGGCGCCTATGATTACACCTGCGAGACGATCGACTCGCGCCTCGCCGAGCCGATGCGCGCCTCTTGCGCCGACCTGACCGAGGCGATCGTTCCCTCCGGACATTGGATGGCCCAGGAAAAGCCGGCGCACGTCAACGCCGCGCTCGCCGGATGGCTCGCCCGGAAGCGCCCGGAGCTTTGGCTGCGGGGTTAGCGAGTTGTTGGCTGATTGAAGTCGCTACCGAGCGCTCCGGATGAGTGCGGATGAGGCCATTGTTTGCTTGGCGGAGCGGAGCGCGAGGGAAATTTGAAGTCACGGATACGCGGAGCGCACCGCCTCCGGCGGCGACCCCTGCGGGGTCGTCCTTGAGTTCAAATTGCCCTTGCGCATAATCGCCACCAAGCAATCAATGACTGATCGCCCCTGACGGGGCGGGCGCCTTCGTGGGATCGTGTTTGAACGGGGCGACCTCGTTCTGATTTCCTTTCCCTTCTCGGACCTGTCAACGGCCAAGAAGCGGCCAGTCCTCATCTTGACCCGCCCCGACGCCTAACCGCAACTTCATCGCCTTGGCGGCTGCCTCCCGTCCCCAGACTGATCGCGGCGTCGCCCTCAATCAGGCCGTCTCGTGCAAGGCAGTCTCCCACTGGCGAGCTGGATTCGGACGGACAGGGTCGTCACTCTCAACGCCAGTCTCATCGCCAAGGACTTCGGGCGTGTTTCGGACGCCGTCATGGGCGGATCATCGCTCACGTGGTCTCATATTCGATCTTGCGGACGTCGGTGACGCGGCGCGAGGCGTCGAGAATCTCAAGGGCGAGCAGGTCGCCATGCTCGTCGTAATCAAGAATCACGCCAGGCTTATCCTCGTCGCTCTCCGCCACCGCGACGCCCTGTTTCAGAATGACGCTCAGAGAATCCGTCTTCCGATCGTAGGCGATCTTCATGATTGCTGTCTCCAGTATTTGTCGATTTTGCTCGTGTGGTAGGCGGTGACGACCTCGGCCGGGCTTCAATCCACATCGACAAATACCCGAACCAGATAGCGCCTCTCCCCAAGCTCGAACACTGATTGTACAACTTCGCGTCCTGGCAAATGAGCCCAGGGCAATCGGGCGAAGGCGATCTCCTCCCCCCTTGTGGGGGAGGATAAAGGAGGGGCGTCGCGCCAGACCTCGGAAGCTGTTCATCGACGCCCTCCACGGAGAGCGCAGCGCGACCCCCCACCCCTGCCCGCCCCCGCAAGGGGGGCGGGAGTGCGCCCAACCGTCAGAATCTTCGCTTCGCCCGATTGCCCTGTCAAATGAGCCCGGTCCCCCTTGCAAACCAAACCGCGTGGAGGTAAGAGGTATTACTTAGTGCTGCGTCCGGCGTCCCTCTGGGGAATTTCGGTCTGCATCCGCCCGCTCGCGAGGAGTGCGAGGGCGGTGTTTATATAAGGACCAACCGAAGGCCAAACATGGCGCAGACCTCGTTTTGTCAACAGCGCACAAAGTGAAGATGCAAGTTTTGGGAGAGAGATGTTCCTCCAAAGAAGGGAGACAACTACCATGCTGCGTTTTAGTAAACACTTTGGTTCGACCTGCTCAGCTTCATCCAGCGTTGTGCTGACCCCAGGCGGCACCACTTGCTGCCCGACCACGTCCTGTTCTTGTTCCTGCTCCTGCTAATCCAGCATGCTGTTAGCGGGATTTTGCACATGACGCAGAATGGACCAGGCCCGTCGGCAACGACCGACCCCCGTCTGTGACGACCGGCTATCAGTAAAGGAGAATCGCTATGGCTAATCGTCAGCTAAATGCTAAGTTGGTTATCTGCAATGTTCCAACCAAAAACTCTGGGGCCGCGCGAAAGTTCTATAACACGCTGTTTGGGGGGCAAGATTTCGCGCGAAGCCTGAATGACAAGATCGAGTTCATTCTATCGACCCATCAATCAGGATGGTCTGACCCTCGGGATCGCCGCGCGTCAGAATGATCGCGAACCGATCACCTGCTTCTTTGCAGTCGACAACCTGGATGCTACGGTCCGCCAGTTGGTAGCCGCCGGCGGCAAGGTCGTACTGAATTCGACCGATCTCCCTATCTCTGGGCCGCCGCAAGCCAAGAAGACTTTCGATGACGCTCTCACGAAGCGAGGCGCACAACCCTCAAACAGCGCCGGACGATTTGTCACGATGCTCGATCCCGATGAAAACTACATCGGGCTGATGCAACTGGACAATACCATGCAGAATCACTTTAACGCTCAACCGGCGCAACGGATGCTGTCGCAGGCGCAAGTAGACGAGCTTGATAATTGGAAGCAACACGGCGAACCCGTGATGTGATGACGTAACGTTCCGCTACCCTGGCATTCCTCAGTGAATAGCTGAAGGAATGCTTGGGTGATCGATCCAAGGTCACTGCCGCCGACGCTGAGCGATCCGGAATGGGGTAATGGCGCGCCGGGCCATGCGCAGGGCTCGGGTGTCGCCATGGAATTTTCTCTCAACGTCGAAGTTGCGCCTTCGCGACATACAACTCACAATGCCGCGTTTTGTTGTTCCTCGGCTAGTCCTACACCCGTCCAGGGGCTGATAGGCCGTCCGGCCGGCTGTCGCCTTGGCAGGCCTTTCGTCAATCCGGCGCAGTTGGAAATCAATCAATCCGGACGGTCTCGCGCTCAAATCCGGTAAGTTGGAGATGCTGCATGGCGTTCCAGAAGCCTCGCCGAACTGAGCTTCCACTGCAGTATTTTTTGGAAAATGAATATCAGTCTCTCATAGAGATTTTTCATTGGGTCGCCAATTTAGCTGGATCGGTGTACACAGACAGCACAGTCGTTGTGCCCCCAGAGGCCGCTTATTCCAGCGTACTCGTTTCCCGGACATATCAATTAAGCCAGGAATTTTTGCTCAATTTTAAGCGCAGCTCCCTGGATCTGGGGCTGCCGCTCGGCGTTAACGGCTATTTTGGCTTCCCGTCACGCAGCAGTCTGGCACTTCGACAGCTTAGCGAAGAGGAAGATCAGGACAATCCCGAAGAAATCATCAAGCTACCACGCTATCAAAATGTCAATGCCTCACTCGGCATCACCATCCGCGCCCGCAGAAGTTTGCGACAGTTCACCGGAAAGACCATGCCGCTGCAAGAGTTGTCAACGATCCTGTTCTACGGCAACGGCGTAACCGGCGATTTGGCCATGTTTTCGGAAGAAGACGATCCACAGTGGCCTAAATACTCGCTCGGCGCTCCGGAAGCTGTCCATACTCGAGCCGCTTCATCGGGTGGAGGCTTAAATCCAATATCCTTGTATCTTGTTCTTCAGAATGTAGAAAAACTTGCGGACGGGATTTACATTTATCTGCCTGTCGGCCATTCTCTCAAGAAAGTAACGGCGTTCAACGAGCAGAGGCGGAAGGAACATCTCGCCTTGGGCCTCAGTTGGGGACCGAACGTAGAGCCAGCCAAGGTGAATTTGACGATATACTACGTCTATAGCGTGTACGAAAACTCCAGAAAGTACGGCGATATGGGCTTGATTTTCGCCGTCGTTGAAGCAGGCGAGATCGCCGCAAATATTCACCTGGTTTGCACGGCCACGAAAGTGGGTTCCTCAGATATGGGCGGCTGGGAAAAAGTGCAGACTGAGCGGTTCCTGAGTATTGACGGACTCTCCAAACAATTGGTGCACACGACAGTTGTCGGGATGCTCTAGAACACGCGTTCGCGGATAATCAAATTCGGCAACGATAGCTGTTTGGTCCATTCTATCTAACCGTTCCAAGATGTGCGCCGGCTGTCTAACTTAGTCCAGCGGCAGCCCTACAAACACGAGTGGTAGTCGTACAAACAGTGGGGGGGGGTAATATGAATGACACCTCTAAGGCGAACGACGCCCACAAGACTCTAATGTTGCGTGACGACGTGCAAATTTACTACAATGGCACCGATGAACTCCGTATTCGTAAAGGTGTCTGGAATTTTGAAGAAGCAATCCTGACTTTCGACGGTCTCAGCAAGGATCACAAAGTCACTTTAGTCAAGATGTTCGACTTACTGCAAGACGGCAGAGGAGTGGACAGCAAGCGCCTGCCCGACGAGCAGAATCTTACACAACTGGAAAGAGAACAAGTTGGGCAAACACTCGATGCCTTGCGGGCCAAAGACTACGTGTTCGACGGAGATGACGCGGACGCCACACATTTTCTCAACCAACTCCTCGGCGACACTACCGAACACGCACCCAATAGCTGGCTCAGCGAGAGACCTGTATTGTTTTTTGCAGACACCCAATCGATAAAGGACTATGCGGTTATGCTGGCAAAGGAAATCAGCATGCCCTTGACGGTCATGACTCAAGACGAATTCAAAGTAATTGAGGCGATGGACTTAACCACCAAGTTCGAGGCTTACGGAACCAGGAAACAACTGGAGTCCTTACGTGGGATCCTTGAGCCCTTCAGCTGTATCGTCGGATGTATCGAAAGACCTCACATCATCTTTTTGCGCAATCTTAATCGAGCCCTCATTCAGACCTCGCAAGCCCTGAGCCTTAGCCTTCTAGACGGACCATTTACCACTGTTTTCACCATCAAGCCCCCGGAAACGGGATGCTTTGAGTGCTTTGAGCAGCGCTTGCTGGCGCGGATGCAGGAGATGCCCACATATCAGCAATTCGTAGCCCAAACCAGAAACCTTCCCAGATTCGACAACAAGATTCGCGCCACCCCACTGATGCATTCTCTGGCAGCGCAGGCTTTGTTTGAAGGGCTTATGGTCTCCAAAATCGGGAAGGCGAAGTTGGCTGGACGCGTATTGAACACCTACGTGCCCCTCATGGAGATTCAGGTTCAGCCTCTGCTGCGTGTACCGTTCTGTCCGGCCTGCGGTTTCGTTGCCGAAGCCCGAATGGAAGAAATGTATAGCTCGTCGAAAAAAATCGTTGATCGTGTCCTCGAACGGATCACTCTTGTGGATACCAGTCGATCCTAGGTCTCGCGGCCCATTGAAGAGGACAAAGCTCGTGCTGAGGTTTTATCCGGCTAGCGTGCACGTGATCAACGATTTTAGGCGGTTGTGCAGCCAGCACTTCGGCATTACGGAATCGCAGATTATTCAAGTGGCGCAATCAAAACACGCGCCCCGAGTGCAAACAATGACGGCCCGAATGCCCAGCTACCACAAGATCTTGTTGGGTGAAAAGAGCGAAATTCAATATCACCTGGCGGGCTACGGCGTCTATAGGGAAGAAGCACTCATTCGGCTTCTCGGAGAGGCTATCGAGCGCTATGCGCTTATTACGGCCGCAGCCGCAGTCAAAAAAAAGCTGTTCAAGGCGAGCTATAACGATCTGAAGTCCGATTCGAATGTGTTGCCCTGGGAACTGATCAATATCTTCACCGATAAGGACTACGAGAAAATGCGCGGAAAGCTAATTTTCCGCGGCATAACACCGGACGACAAGCTCAGTTGGATGTGGTGTCCATCGCTCTTCAAGCCCGGCAAGGATATTTGTATCCCAGCCCAGTGTCTGTTTACGGGCGTACAATTTGAAGACGAAATTCCCTTTATGAGCTCCTTTTCCAAAGGCTGCGCTTGTCACACTGATCCAAAGCTCGCTCTGCGAAGCGCCCTTCTCGAAGCGATCGAAGCTGACGCGCTGATGATCCGGTGGTATACTCTTACAAAATCGCGGCGAGTTCATCCTGGATGATCCGATTTTACGCAAAATGATCGGCGAGATCTTCAGCGATCTCGACGTCGAGATTGTGGCTTACGAGTACACCATGCCGGGAATGCCGGGACACGCATTTGGTGTGGCGTTGTTGAGCAAGGGCGCCGAGCGCCCGACCGTTCTGTTGGGAACGGGGGCTGGACTTCGACCCGGGCGCTACCCTCTATCGAACTTTAATTGAAGCTGTTGCGATTTTCTATATGGGTTACAACGGCCCCGCACTTCAGCCCCGTGACTACCTCACCGACATCGACGAGCACAGCCATACGAACCTGGATAGCAATGTCGCGTACTGGGCTGGCGTCGAGCACGGTGATACCAAGCGCGCAGCCATGAGAAACATGGTGGAAGGCGAAGTCACGCTCAGCACTTTGAAGAACTACCAATCGACGATTGACGATGAACTGGATTACATCCTTGGCAAGTTAAGGAGCGTCTCACACTACGCGATTTATCTGGATATTACGCCGCCTGAACTCGAACATACGGATTGGTCGGTCGCCCGGTGTTTTTCCCGGAAATGGTGCAAGTGTCGCTGCCGTCCTTCCCTTACGGCGCCATCCCCGGTCGCTCAATCAGGGATCTGGATCAATATCATCCCTCCCCTTGATACGGTTCTACTCGTCATTGCGAGCCTTTATCCCGTAGGGTTTTGTGCGAACGTGACCGCGCTCATAAAAGGCCCGCGCGGGACCGGGCAGAGCCAATCGCTAAGTGGCGATCTGGTCGGTTCGTGTTGGGGTATGCCGTTATTCTGGTGGTGTTGCCTTGGTGCGACCACAGCAAGTCTTGGTTTTTAATTTTCCGACGTTCCTACCGCTGTTATTGCTGGCGCCGTT
>CAWIHF010000025.1:0-40663 GCA_963835885.1 uncultured Alphaproteobacteria bacterium | reverse complement strand
AGCTGGATTCTGCGTCCTTTCGAAAATCGTTTGACCGAATCAGCGGGATCAATTCCAGTCGCCTTGTGAAGACGAAGGGCAATTTCCTCAGTGTAGCGGATCGGGCCGACCTTGTGGCGATCGTCAGGGACGGGCTGGAGGAAAATCGCGTTTCCCGCCGGGCGAACGCCCTGATCCTCCTTGATCGCGGCATGAAGTTCGAGGAAGTGGCGAAGGTTCTTCTCATCGACGACTCGACCATCCGCATCTGGCTCAAGGAATTCCAGGAAAGCGGCGTCGAAGGGCTTGTCATGTTCGACCTCAAGGGCGGCTCCAGCGCTTTGTCGCCCCTCCAGATCGAGGAATTGCGCGCATGGGCGACGGAGGCGCTGCCGACGTCGACCACCGGGATCGGGCAGTTTATCCTGGAGCGGTTCGGGTTCGACTATGGCCGCTCCGGACTGATCAAGCTGATGAACCGCATCGGATTCGACTGGAAGAAGCCGGAATCCGTGCCCGGCAAGATCGACGTGGAAACCCAGCAGAAGTTCATCGACGCGCACGAAGATTTGCGCAATTCGCTCGGCCCTGACGAGGCGGTCGTCTACGTCGACGCCGTCCATCCGACCCATCAGGCCAAGCCCGCGGGACGCTGGCTGCCGCGCGGACAGCGCTGCGCGCTTCCCGCGGCGTCGGGACGCGACCGACTGAACCTGCACGGCGCGATCGATCTGGAGACCGGGCTGACCCGCATCATGGACGTCGAAACCGTCGACGCGCAAAGCTCCATCGCCCTGTTTAAATCCTTGGAGCGCGCCTATTCGACGATGGGCCGCATCCACGTATTTCTCGACAATGCCCGCTACCACCACGCCAAAGTCGTCCAGGATTGGATGCAACAGCCAGGGCGACGCATCGTCCTACACTTCGTGCCGTCCTACTGCCCGCACCTAAACCCGATCGAACGGTTGTGGAAGGTGATGCACGAGAACGTCACCCACAACAAATGCTACGCCAAATTCCGCGATTTCGCCGAAGCCGTGCTCGGATTCCTGCGCAAAACCGTGCCGGAGCGGTTCGACGAATTCTCGTCGACCATCACCGACAATTTCCGCGTCATCAACCCGAAGGATTTTCGGATCCTCGCGTGATGCCGCTATATGCCGGCTGGAAGCGAAATGAACGTGCGCACGATCGGCAGCAGCCGTGCGATGAACACCGACGCGCCTCCGTATCGGGCAAAGAACCTGTCGACCCGGTCGAGCTCGCGCAGGTTCAACAGCACATACGGGCCCCAGCGCAAAACCGCGGCCCGGCCGCCATAGGCGCCCGCCAGATAAGCCGCGGTGGAGCCGAGATTGCAGCCGATGGCTCCGGCAAACGCGGCGGCGATCAGGCTGAAGCGACCGGTCGACGCCAGATAGCCGGCGAACGGCATAATAATCTCAGAAGGCAAGGGAATGCACGCCGACTCGAGCGCCATGAGGCCGACCACGCCGCCATAGCCCAATGTCGAAACCGTGGTCACGAGCCAGGAAAAGATGGCGCTCATCATGTGTACGCAACGCACAGGGCCCGGGAGCTGCTCCGAACCGGCGCGGAACATCCTCGGCGAAGTGACGTTTGCGGCAGGGGAGCCCGTCCAGGCCCGTTCCGCATCGATGCTCGAAAGCCGACCGTGAGCAAATGCAGAGAATCGAACATGTCGTCGTCCTCATGCTGGAGAACCGCTCGTTCGATAATCTGCTCGGGCAGCTTTATCCGAAAATGGGTATCCCCTTCACACCCGCTATACCCGGCGCTACCATCCGACGATGGAAAGCGCCGTTCATCCCATTCCCGGAACCGATTATCCCCGGACCTTTCACGAAATGGACCAATGGTTCCGCACCGATGCCGCCTGTCACGACTATGTCCGGCGCTTGCGGTGGCCGAATGGATTTGTGTGCGCGGAATGCGGCGCGGCTGGTGAGCCGTGGACCATGTCGCGAGACCGGTTCCGGTGTCGCGCCTGCGAGTGGGAAACAACTTTGACGGCTGGCACGGTGTTCCAGGACACACGCAAGCCGTTGCGGCTGTGGTTTCTGGCGATGTGGTTCATCACCAGCCAAAAGAACGGAGTCAGTGCGCTCGGGCTCCAGAGGGAATTGGGGCTTGGTAGCTATGAGACCGCCTGGACTTGGCTGCACAAGCTGCGGCGCGCGATGGTGCGTCCAGGGCGAGACAATCTCAGTGGCGAGATCGAAGTGGACGAAACCTATGTCGGCGGCGCGGAAGAGGGTAAACGTGGGCGGGGAGCCGAAACCAAGGCGATCATCGCTGTGGCGGCCGAAAAGAGCGGGCGCGGAATTGGTCGTATCCGCCTGCGGCGCATCGAAGATGTATCGGCGGACACCCTGATAACGTTTGTCCGGGACGTCGTTGTGCCGGGGGGGCGATGATCCACACCGACGGCTGGCGTGGCTACAACGGGCTGGCGGCGGCTGGTTATCGGCGCCACGTCAGCGTCATAAGCGATAGCCCCGATCCGGCTCACGAAGTCATGCCGCGCGTCCACCTCGTGGCCTCGCTGCTCAAACGATGGCTGGTCGGAACTCACCAGGGCGGCATTCAGCATCCGCATCTTGACTACTACCTCGACGAATTCACCTTCCGGTTCAATCGGCGACGTTCACAGGCAAGGGGGCTCCTCTTCCACCGGCTGGCCCAACAGGCAGTTGCCATCTGCCCTGCGCCGTACAAATCGATCGTTGGCGGCACTCCACCGCGGCCCGCAGTCGAGCGGGTGTGAAGGGGATACCCATTTATCCGAAAAGCGAGCAGTTCGACGGGCTCGACCTGACGGAAACCAATCCGTGGCACAAGCCGGACGGCGCAGTCGAACACATCAGGGCCTGGAGCAGCGCAGAATTCCCCGGGCCACGCCTTCCTGATCGCGATCCCGGCGAGTATTTCAACGATATAAACATGCAGATATTCGGATGGGCGGGCGACACGCATGGGAGCCCGACCATGATGGGATTCGTCGACAACTATATGCGGCAGCCACCGGAGCAGCAAAGCTCTCTGCGGCAGACGCCGCCGTCCGGTCCTCCGGATCCCAAGGCCATCATGCACCAGTTCCTCCCGGCGCATGCGCCGGTCATCAGCCAGTTAGCCAGAGCTTTCGGCGTTTCTGACCGGTGGCATGCCTCGGCGCCTTGCGAAACCTGGCCGAACCGCTATTTCGCCCACGCCGGAACGGCGGGCGGCTATGTCAACAACGAGCGCTCGCGCTTTCCCTATCGGTGGCCGCGATTCCTCTCAACCATCTTCCGACGCCTCGATTCCCGCGGCTACAGCTGGAGGGTCTACTTCCACGACCTGCCGCAAGCGGCGACGCTGATTGATCTGTGGCCGAAAATTCTGACCCGGTTCTGCCTTTACGACGACGAATTCGAGCGCCACGCGATGAGCGGCAGACTGGCGAACTACAGCTTCATCGAACCGCGCTATTATCCAAGCCGGTCGGCTGGAGCGGTCCCCAACGACCAGCACCCGCCCCATCATGTTCGCTATGGCGAGCAGCTGATCGCCAACGTCTACAATGCGGTCCGCGCCGCGCCGACCTGGGAGCGGACCCTGCTGGTCGTCACCTATGACGAACACGGCGGCTGCTTCGATCATGTGCCGCCGCCGCCGGCCGTGTCGCCGGGCGGCCCATACCCGGACGGATTCAGGTTCGACCGCTACGGCGTCCGGGTTCCGGCCCTCATCATCTCGCCATTCATCAGGCCGGGCAGCATCGTTCGGCCGGCGGCGGCGCCGGGCGGCGAAGCGCCGTATCCCTTCGATCACTGCTCCATCCAGGCGACATTGCACAGGCTCTTCGATCTTGGGCCGCCTTTGACCCCGCGGGTCGCGGCGGCGCCGGATCTCCCGCCGGCGCTGACGCTGACGGCCCCGGAAAACAGCGGGCCGGAATCGATTGCCGCCGATATGCAGCAGGCGTCGGCGGAGGAAATCGAAGCCGACGCCCGCCGTCCGCGCAACCGGCACCAGGCAAATCTGCGCAGTCCCATGCATCTTCTGCCGGGCGCTGCCGCGCATGTGGTGGGGCGAGTGCGCGGACTGGGAGCGCGTGCGCGGATGGCGTCAGACCGCTCTCGGTCGCCGCGCTGATTCCATTCTCGTCGGTTGGAGCCGGCGGGAGGGATCGGTAAGTTGGTCTAAATCGGGTCCGGCCCCCGCGAAATCGCCGCGACCCCGGTGCGCGACACCTCGACCAGGCCAAGCGGACGCATCAGGGAGACGAAATCGTCGATCTTCTGCGGCGCACCGGTCAATTCGAAGACGAAGCTGCCGACCGTGGCGTCGATCACTTTGGCGCGGAAAGCTTCGGCCAGATTCATCGCCTCGACCCGGTTTTCGCCCTTGCCGCGCACCTTGATCATCGCAAGCTCGCGTTCGATCGCCCGCACGGTGAGCGTCAGGTCTTTCACGGAATGGACCGGCACCAGGCGCTCGAGCTGATGGCGGATCTGTTCGATGATCTCCGGCGTACCCGAGGTGACGATGGTGATGCGCGACAAATGCGTCTCATGCGCCACCTCAGCCACGGTCAGGCTCTCGATGTTGTAGCCACGGCCGGAAAAAAGGCCCACGACGCGGGCGAGAACGCCGGGCTCGTTGTCGACCAGCACCGACAGGGTGTGCCGCTCGATATTGGATTTGACCGTCGCCGATGAATAGGGCGACAGCGGCGCGGTTGGAGTCTTGATCATGTTCATTATCGTCCTCGTCGATCGAACGGCCGCCGCGCGGCTCGCTCGAAATTGATGTCAAGCCGCCTCGGCGGCCGGCGCCGTCGCGACCCAGCGTTGGAAAAGATCGAAGTCGATGTTGCCGCCCGAGAGCACGAGCCCGACCTTGCGCCCAGCGAGACGCGCGCGCTCCTTCATCGCCGCCGCCAGGGCCGCGGCCCCGGCCCCCTCGGCGAGATTGTGCGTGTCGGTCCAATAGGCGCGGATCGCCTCGGCGATCTCGTCGTCGCGAACGAGAACGATGCGCGAAGCCCCTCTGGCGATGACATCGAGCGCCTCCTCGTCGGGAACCCGCGTCGCCATGCCGTCGGCGAAGGTGTCGGCGCTGTTGGTGCGCACAGCGTGGCCCGCAGCCAACGACAGCGCATAAGCGGGCGCCTCTTCGGATTGCACGCCGACGATCTCGGTCTTGAGGCGCAAGGCGTCGCGCGCCGAGATGCAACCGCAGATCCCGGAGCCCTGCCCGATGGGAACGTAGAGCACGTCGAGGTCGGCGTGCTCGCTCAGGAGTTCGAGGGCGTAGGTCGACACGCCGCGCGCGAGGTCGCGGTGGAAGGACGGGACTGCATGCAGGTTCCGCTCGTTCGCGAGCCGCATCGCCTCCTCGCGCGCAGCCTGGAAGTCTGCGCCATGCTCGATCAGCGCCGCGCCCATGGCCCGCATCGCGGCGTTCTTCTCCCGTGAATTGCCGTGCGGCACGACGATCGTGACCGAGAGGCCGAAGCGGCGCCCGGCGAAGGCGAGGCTTTGGCCGTGATTGCCTCGCGTCGCCGAGACGAGGCCCTTCGCCTGCGGCTCACGGCGCATGAGCGCGTCGACATAGGTGAGGCCGCCGCGCACCTTGAACGCCCCGGTCGGCTGATGATTCTCGTGCTTGACGACGACCTCGGCGCCGAGGCGCGCCGCCAGCAACGGCCAAGAGATGGCCGGTGTCGGGCGCAAGGAAGTGAGAACGACCTCATGCGCCTTGCGCGTCTCTTCGAGACTGAACATCGCCCCTCCCTGGCCCGTCATTGCGAGCGCAGCGAAGCAATCCAGGGGCGAAAGGATTCGCCCGTCGATCTCGTGGATTGCTTCGTCGCTGCGATCCTCGCAATCACGGGGTCAATTCGGCCGAACATCGCTGCGGCCGTCACACTAGCATCTTGCCCTTCTCGTCGATGACGTTGCCGATCTCGATCCCGGCGTCGTCCTCGAGTTCGGCCATGATCATCTCGTTGTGCGCCTTGCCCGACGGAATCATCGGGAAGCAGTTCTCTTTCTGGTCGACCAGGCAGTCGAAGATCACCGCCTTCGGCGTCTCGATCATCTCCTCGATCGCCGCGTCGAGGCGGGTCGGATCGGCGCAACGGATGCCGTGCGCGCCATAGGCCTCGGCGAGCTTGACGAAGTCGGGCAGCGAATCCGTGTAGCTCTCCGAATAGCGGCCGCCATGCAGGAGCTCCTGCCACTGCCGCACCATCCCCATGTACTGGTTGTTGAGGATGAAGATCTTGACGGGCAGACGGTACTGGGCCGCCGTCGACATTTCCTGCATGTTCATTAAAATCGAGGCTTCGCCGGCGACGTCGATCACCAGCGACTTCGGGTGGGCGATCTGCGCGCCGATCGCCGCCGGCAGGCCGTAGCCCATCGTGCCGAGGCCGCCTGAGGTCATCCAGCGGTTGGGCTCCTCGAAGCGGAAATGCTGCGCCGCCCACATCTGGTGCTGGCCGACCTCGGTGGTGACATAGACGTCGCGGCCCTTCGTCAACTCATACAGGCGCTGCACCGCATACTGCGGCTTGATGATCTTGTCCGAGTTGCGGAAGCCGAACGAGTTGCGCGACCGCCAGCCGTCGATCACGCCCCACCATTTGGAGAGCGCGGCCGGGTCCGCCCGGTGGGAGCCGGTGCGCCAGAGGCGCACCATGTCCTCGAGCACGTGGGCGACGTCGCCGATGATGCCGAGATCGACCTTCACGTTCTTGTTGATCGACGACGGATCGATGTCGATGTGGATCTTCTTCGACTTCGGCGAGAAGGCGTCGAGCCGGCCGGTGATGCGGTCGTCGAAGCGGGCGCCGACGCAGATCATCAGGTCGCAGTCGTGCATGGCGTTGTTGGCCTCGAACGAGCCATGCATACCGAGCATGCCAAGCCACTGCTTGTCGGTGGCCGGATAGGCGCCGAGGCCCATCAGCGTCGAAGTGATCGGGAAACCGCTGGCGTGCACGAGCTCGCGCAGCAGGGTCGAGGCGTGTGGGCCGGAGTTGATCACGCCGCCGCCGGTATAGAAGATCGGCTTCTTCGCCGCCGCCATCATCTCGACCGCGTGCCGCACCCGTTCGAGGTCGCCCTTGACTTGCGGATGATAGGTCTTGTGTTGGATGTTGCGCTGGAAGACGTAAGAGCCGCTGGCGAACTGAATATCCTTTGGGATGTCCACCACGACCGGACCCGGCCGCCCCTGTGAGGCGATGTAGAAGGCCTCGTGCAGAATGCGCGGCAGGTCCTCGATACGGCGCACGAGATAATTGTGCTTGGTGCAGCTGCGGGTGATGCCGGTCGTGTCGCATTCCTGGAACGCGTCCGAGCCGATGAGATGGGTGGGCACCTGGCCGGTGATGCAGACCAGCGGGATCGAATCCATCAGCGCGTCGGTGAGGCCGGTGATGGCGTTGGTGGCGCCGGGCCCCGAAGTGACGAGGAGGACGCCGACCTTGCCGGACGAGCGGGCGTAGCCCTCGGCGGCGTGCGCCGCGCCCTGCTCGTGACGGACCAGAATGTGCCGGAGGTCGTCCTGGTTGAAGATTGCGTCATAGATCGGGAGCACGGCCCCGCCGGGATAGCCGAACACGCACTCGACGCCCTGATCTTTCAGCGCCTCGACCACCATTTCGGCGCCGGTCATGTGCTTCGCCATAATCGCTTCTCTCCGCTTTGGTCCGTCGTGATGGAATTGAAGGCAACAAAAAAGGCCCTCCAGGGGGCCTTGGGCGCGCGCTGTCCAACGGCTTGCAGGAGCTATGCCCGCCCGCTCTCCAGCGCCAAAGATACGATAAGCATCGCCATCGGTCGTAAGCCTTTCCGTAGCTTCCTCCACAGTAGAGAAGCGGGGCGGCCGCGTCAAGAGCCAGGTTCATGACGTTCATGACACATTTTGCGGTTGACGAGAAAGGGAACGCCGCTTCAACCGCCATCCAGTTTCTCGCCGACGTCGACGGCAATCCCGATCATCCGCCGCCCGAAGCGGGGCTCGCGGAGCTCGGTTTCTTTTCCCGCGAAATGCGCATCCTCGGCGTCTATCCGGGGCGCCATTTCCGGGCCGAGACGCAGATCAGGCGCCTGACCTCAATTCGCGCCCCTTCGTGTCCTTTGGTGATCGGACCTTTTCACCGCAAGGGTTGCTTCGACATTCATGGACCCCGGGGAATGTAGCGGGGGAGCGCGATCCGACTGTTATATTTAGGCTCAATTAGCGTTAGATTGAGGTGGCCTGTTTGTGCTACGATTTATTATGGATTGACAGGGGATAGCGATGGATCAGGGGATGTTTCGAGCGTGGCTGGCGGAGATCGACGGTCTGACGGCAAAGCAGCGCCAGGAGCTCGAGGCGGTGCTGGCCGGCCGGCAGCCCAGAGCGGCGGTGGCGGCGGCGATCGAGGAGCGCTTGGGCGAGGCGCGGCGCTGTCCGCACTGCGGCGGGGCGTCGGTGGGCGGGGGCCGAACCGACGGCCTGCGCCGTTTCCGCTGCAAGGATTGCCGCAGAAGCTTCAATGCGCTGACCGGAACGCCGCTGGCCCGATTGCGCAAGAAGGAACGCTGGCTTGATTTTGGTCAGTCGGTGAGCGAGGGCGAGACGGTGGCCGCCTCGGCCGAGCGGTGCGGGGTGGCGGTGAGCACGGCGTTCCGCTGGCGACATCGCTTCCTGCGCGCCGCCAAGAACCCCACGCGCCTGTTGAGCGGCATCGTCGAAGTCGACGAAACCTATATATTATCAAGCTGTAAGGGCGAGCGTCGCCTCGGTCGCAAGGCTCGCAGGCGGGGCGGAAAAGCAGCCAAGCGCGGCCTTTCGGACGAACAGACGCCGATCCTGGTGGCCGCCGACCGGAGCGGCGCCACCATCAGCGCCGTCCTCTCGGCCGTGACCGCCCAGACCATCAAGCCGGTGCTCGCGCCCATTCTGGGTAAGGACACCTTGCTCGTCACCGACGGCAATAACGTCTACCCGCCTTGCGCCGCCGCCCTCGGCGTCAGCCATGAAGCGCTCAACCAGTCGAAAGGTGAACGCGTCCGCGGCGAATTACACATCCAGACCGTCAACAGTCGCCATGAGAGCCTCAAAACCTTCCTGCGCCCCCGTCGCGGCATTGCCACAAAATACCTCGACAGCTACCTCAGGTGGTTCCACCTCGCCGGCCTCAAGCACAATCCCACGCCCCGAGCATGCCTCAATGCCGCCATCGGCGGAGGAGCCCAAATGATGATATCAATCTAACGCGAATTGCTTGCCGGAACAGGGAATCGGAATTCGCTGTTTGGTCAAAAATCCCCTGTTGACTTGCTAGGGAATTGTCATGCAAACCACATGTATCCTTGATTTTTTTGAGACGCTTTTTCCGCCGACGGGGCGAGAAAACGATGAATTCGCTGTTTATTTCGCTGTTCGCAGGGAATTCGGCGGCAAACCTCAAGGTGGTTGACCCCCGTCGAAGTCGGCGCTTTCAAAAGGCGGTCAACCGCGCGGGGCCGCGGCTGCGCATTCGGGAGGCCTCCTCGTGACCGTCAATGCCATCAACGCCGGCGTGCTCGAAATCGCCTGATCGCCCGCTCGCGAACGGAACCGGCGGGCCGGGTCGAGCGAGCGCGGATTTTGCTGGCCTACCGGGAGGACCCATCGTTTTTCGCGGTGGGGCGAGCCATGGGCGCACACCATCAGACGGTCCAGCGCTGTGTCGAGCGGGCGCTGGCCTATGGTCCGATGTCGGCGCTCGACGATCGCCCGCGGCCCGGCCGGGAGGCGACGATCACCGCCGAGGCCAAGGCATGGATTGTCGACCTCGCCTGCCGCAAGGCCAAGGACCTCGGCTATCCCCACGAATTGTGGACGACGCGGCTGCTCGCCCGCCATGTGCGCGAGCATGGGCCGGCAGAAGGGCACGCTTGCCTTGCCAAGCTGGCTCAGGGCACGCTGTGCAACATCCTCAATGAGCAGGAGATCAAGCCGCACAAGGTCCGCTATTACCTGGAACGCCGCGACCCGGAGTTCAAGCAGAGGATGGCGGAGGTTCTGTGCGTCTATCGCGAGGTGAAGCTTATCAAGGAGACCGCGGCCGCCGCGAAACAAAAGCCGAGCGATGCGGTGGCGATCGTCTCCTACGATGAGAAGCCTGGCATTCAGGCAATCGCCACGACGGCCCCGGACCTGCCGCCCGAGCCCGGCAGACATGCGACCTTGGCGCGCGATCACGAGTACAAGCGCCACGGCACGGTCAGCTTGCTGGCGGGCATCGATCTGCTCACCGGCCAGGTCCACGCCCTCGTCAAGGATCGCCACCGAAGCCGCGAATTCATCGAATTCCTCAAGCTTCTCGACGCCGCCTATCCGACCCATACGGCGATCAAGCTAATCCTCGACAATCATTCCGCGCACATCTCAAAGGAGACCAAGGCTTGGCTCGCGGACCAGCCTGTCGGTCGCTTCGAATTCACCTTCACCCCCAAGCACGGCTCCTGGCTCAATCTCGTAGAAGGTTTCTTCTCCAAGCTCGCCCGTTCGGTGCTGCGTCACATCCGTGTCGCATCCAAACAGGAACTCAAGGACCGCATCATGGCCGCCATGGATCACTTCAATCGAGACCCCATCGTCCACACTTGGTCCTATAAGCTCGACCAAGCCGCATGATACCGATTCGAATTTCGAAATCGATGAACTAGTTTGTCAAAGTTCTGTCACACGGCAGGGTCGGCGGCGAAACATCGACTTCACTTTGCCAATCGTCGACAGACCGCTGTAGCGGGAAGGCGCTTTAAATCATGGCGAATGAACAACTGTCATTATCTCGGGCAATTTTTCATATTCGTCGCATCAGCATTCAGACGGTCGCAAGCGCACCCAGCATCAGCCGCGGCAGGATCGTCAGATCGTCACCGACAGGGTTGGCATAGACATGGAGCAATGAAGCGGCGCCGACCCATCGCAGGTCGACGCCCTCCGCGGTTTCGCTGGTTACATTTCGGCGGTGAGATAGGCCGTCACTTCGAGGCCAGCACAAATTTCGACGATAATCGGGGTATTCCAGCTCATAGGCGCGCTCCTTACGGCTCGTTTCCGAAAAATGGGGAGTTGTCCCCCTGACGAAGCCAACGTAACAGGCGGCGCGCGAGCCGTCGCCAACCCTTTGGTACTAAACCGGCCCAAAGGCGAGACCGCGGGGCGTATCGCGAAAAACTCCCCGAGCGCCGCGAAATTGTTCTCGATTTTGCGAAGCGAAACGCGCAATCGTCCCTCGCAGGACAACTCGAGGGGCAATTAGGTCCGTTGCGGTTTTCGATTTTCAATGTCGTGCGACAGGCGCTGTCGGGCAACGAGGGCTGGCCGGAGCAGTGGCGCAGCCCCGAGCCGAAAGCCGGTTATGACGCGGTCGTCGTGGGCGCGGGCGGGCACGGTCTGGCCACAGCCTATTACCTCGCCAAGGAACATGCGCTGACCAAAGTCGCGGTGCTCGAAAAGGGCTGGCTCGGCGGAGGCAACACCGGTCGGAACACCACGATCTTGCGGTCGAACTATTTGTGGGAGGAGTCGGCTGCGCTCTACGAGCACGCGCTGAAACTGTGGGAAGGCCTCTCGCAGGAGCTCAATTACAACGTCATGTATTCGGCGCGCGGCGTCATGATGCTGGCGCACAATACCCATGACGTTCAGGTCGCCAAACGCCATGTCCACGCGAACCGCCTCGCCGGCGTGGACAACGAATGGCTGACGCCCGAGGAGGCCAAGGCTTTCTGCCCCATCCTCAACATTGCACGCGACATCCGCTATCCGGTCGTCGGCGCGGCGCTGCAGCGGCGCGGCGGCACCGCGCGTCACGACGCGGTCGCCTGGGGCTATTCGCGTGGCGCTTCGGCGCGCGGCGTCGACATCATTCAGAACTGCGAGGTCACGGCGATCCGCCGCGACGGTTCCGGGGCGGTTTCCGGCGTCGAGACGACGCGCGGAAACATCGCGACCAAGAAGATCGGCGTCGTGGCCGCCGGCCATACATCGGTCGTCATGGCGATGGCGGGCCTGCGGATGCCGATCGAGAGCAATCCTCTGCAGGCGCTCGTGTCCGAGCCGGTGAAGCCGATGATGCCCTGCGTCGTGATGTCGAACACCATCCACGCCTATATGTCGCAGTCGGACAAGGGCGAGATGGTGATCGGCGCCGGCACCGATTCCTACATCTCCTATTCGCAGACCGGCGGGCTGCACATCGCCAATCACACGCTCGAGGCGATCTGCGAGCTTTTCCCGGCGGTCCGCCGGCTGCGCATGCTGCGCAACTGGGGCGGCATCGTCGACGTCACGCCCGACCGCTCGCCGATCATCGGGCTGACCCCGGTTCCCGGGCTGTTTGTCAATTGCGGCTGGGGCACCGGCGGCTTTAAGGCCACGCCGGGTTCGGGCCATGTGTTCGCCCATACGATCGCGCGCGGCGAGCCCCATCCGTTGGCTGCGCCATTCTCGCTCGACCGCTTCCGAACGGGGCGGCTCATCGACGAGGCGGCGGCGGCGGCGGTGGCGCATTGAGGCTCAAATGCTGCTGATCCAATGTCCTTATTGCGGCATGGAAAGACCGGAGCTCGAGTTCCGCTATGGTGGCGAAGCGCATGTCGCGCGGCCGGTTGATCCGAATGCGGTCGATGACGCGGCCTGGGCCGAATACCTCTACTTCCGTTCCAATCCCAAGGGCGTGCTGGCCGAACGGTGGCGACACGTCTCCGGGTGTGGGCGCTTCTTCAACTGCCTTCGCGACACCGTGAGCGACAAGATCCTGACGGTGTACAAGGCCGGCGAGCCGAGGCCCGACCTCGGCGGCGAGGCGCGTCGATGAGCCAGGCGTTTCGCGTCGAAGGCGGCGCTTCGCTCGATCGCGCGCGCCCCGTCTCCCTCACCTTCGATGGCGTCGCTTACGGTGGTTACGAAGGCGACACGCTTGCCTCGGCTTTGCTCGCCAATGGCGTGCGTCTGGTTGGACGCTCATATAAATATCACCGTCCACGTGGGATTATGTCCGCCGGGCCGGAGGAACCGAACGCGCTCGTCGGCGTGTCGCGCGGCCCCGGCCGTTTCACCCCGAACTTACGCGCGACCCAGGTCGAGCTGTTCGACGGCCTTGTCGCGACGAGCCAGAACCGCTGGCCATCGCTTTCTTTGGACGTCGGCGCAATCAACGACGTCTTTTCGCCGCTGTTCGGCGCGGGCTTCTACTATAAGACCTTTATGGGCCCGGATCTGTTCGGCAAGAACTGGGCCTGGAAAACCGTCTATGAGCCTGTCGTCCGCTTCGCCGCCGGCCTCGGGAGGGCGCCAACGGAACCGGACCCCGACCGCTACGTACGATATTACGATCATTGCGATGTCTTAATCGTCGGCGCCGGACCCGCGGGGCTGGCCGCCGCGCTCGCCGCGGGCGCGAGCGGAGCCAATGTCGTCGTGTGTGACGAAAACCCGGCATTCGGCGGCTCGCTACTTGCCGAGACGCGTGCGACGATCAACGGCGAAAGCGCACTCGAATGGCTCGCCGACGCGATCGGTCGGCTCCGCGCGGCGCCGAACGTGCGGTTCATGCCGCGCACCCAGGCGTTCGGTTATTATGCGCAGAATTTCGTGGCCTTGAGCGAGCGCCTCGCCGAGCCCGACCTGATCGAGAATCCCGACCTTCCCCGGGAGCGGCTGTGGCAGATGCGGGCGCGCGAAGTGGTGCTGGCGACCGGGGCCATCGAGCGTCCGCTAGTGTTCGCCGACAACGACCGGCCGGGCATCATGCTTGCCGACGCGGCTCGGCGCTACCTGAACCTTTATGGCGTCAAGGTCGGCGAGCGCGTCGCTGTCGTTACGGCCCATGACAGCGCCTACCGCGCCGCGCTCGAGCTGACGGACGCGGGCGTTCAGGTCGAGCTGATCGCCGATCTGCGCGACGACGCCATAGGGCCGCTGCCGGAGGCGGCGAGAGCTGCGGGCGTCAAGGTCGCGGTCAAGGCCGCGGTACACGAAATCGAGGGTCGGCAGCGGCTCAAAGCCGTGCGCCTCGCAGCCCATCCGGGCGGCATGCGCACCATCACGTGCGACGCGCTCCTGATGTCGGGAGGCTGGACGCCCTCGGTCCATCTTTTCTCGCAATCGAGAGGCAAGCTGGTGTTCGACGAGAGGTTGCAGGTTTTCAAACCCGGCGCCTCCGCCCAGCGCGAGCGGTCGGCGGGCGCCTGCAATGCGGCCCTCGGTCTCGCTGAGACCTTCGCCGAGGGGGATGCGGCGGGGCGGGCAGCCGCAGCCGCCGCGGGCTTCGCCGTCGCGGAAGCGCGGACTTTCGCCATTGACGATGCGCCGGCGGCGTTTGGCGGGACGCTTGGCGCGCCGCTGCATGTGCTGGGCGATCGCCGGGTCAAGGCCTTCGTCGACTACCAGAATGACGTCTGCGTCAAGGACGTGGAGCTTGCGGTGCAGGAGGGCATGCGCTCGATGGAGCACGTCAAGCGCTACACCACCACCGGGATGGCGACCGACCAGGGCAAGCTCTCCAACATGAATGCGCTCGCCATCGCCGCTGCCGGGCAGGAGAAGCCGATCCCCGAAGTGGGGCTCACGACCTTCCGGCCGCCCTATACTCCGGTGACCTTCGGCGCCTTCGCCGGACCGTCACGCGGCGATCTCTTCGATCCCATCCGGCGCACGGCCATCCACGATCTTGCCGCGGAAAGCGGCGCGGCGTTCGAGGACGTGGCCTTGTGGAAGCGAGCCTGGTATTTTCCCCGCTCGGGCGAATCGATTCAGAACGCGGTGGCGCGCGAATGCCGGACGACCCGGGCGAGCGTCGGTGTGTTCGACGCTTCGACCCTCGGCAAGATCGAGATCGTCGGCCCCGACGCGGCCGTCTTCCTGGAGCGCATGTACGCCAACGCCTTCCGCAAGCTGGAGGTCGGTCGCTGCCGCTACGGCCTGATGCTGACGGAAGCGGGCTTCCTGATGGACGACGGCGTCATTGCGCGGCTCGCGCCCGACCGGTTCCACGTCACGACGACCACCGGAGGGGCGCCGCGCGTGCTCGCGCATATGGAGGACTACCTCCAGACCGAGTTCACCGATCTCAAGGTCTGGCTCACCTCCACCACCGAGCACTGGGCCGTGATCGCCGTTCAAGGGCCGAAGGCGCGCGAAACGATCGCGCCGCTGGTCGAAGGGGTCGATCTCGCCAACGAGGCCTTCCTACACATGAGTGTCCGAGACGCCCGCGTCTGCGGCGTTCGATCGCGGCTGATGCGGGTCAGTTTCACTGGAGAGCTTGGCTACGAGATCAATGTGGGCTCGGCCTATGGTCGCGACGTCTGGCGGGCGGTTTCGAGCGAAGCCGAAAAACACGGCGGTTGTGCATACGGTACGGAAGCCATGCATGTGATGCGGGCCGAAAAGGGCTATGTGATTGTCGGCCGGGATACGGACGGCACGGTGACGCTCGCCGACCTCGGCCTCGACTGGGCGATCGGCAAGACGAAGCAAGACTTCGTCGGCAAGCGCTCGCTTAGCCGTCCCGACATGCTCAAGGACGAACGCAAGCAACTCGTCGGCCTCCTCACCGATGATCCGAACGTCGTGCTCGAGGAAGGCGCGCAGATAACGGCAAGCGCGAATCCTCGCGTCGGCTCTGCGGCGCTTGGCCACGTGACCTCGTCCTATCGCAGCCCGACACTGGGACGCTCGATTGCGCTGGCTCTTGTTGCCGCCGGGCGGTCGCGGATCGGCGCCAAGCTCTTCGCCCCCATGCCGAACGGCGCCGCCGGCGCGACGGTCACGGCGCCGGTCTTCTACGACAAGGGCGGAGCGCGCCTGAATGCCTGATCCGTGGCTTGCCCCGCGCCTCCCTCTCGACAACGTCATGCTGCCTTCGGGGCCGCAATTTTGGCTCGCCGACAGACCTCCGGCGACGCGTTTCATTTTCCGTGGCGGCGAGGCGGCCCGCCTTGCCTGCTCGACGGCGTTCGACACCCGCCTTCCGCGAGTGCTTGGAACGGCTGGAGAAGGCGACGAGCGGACCGCCTTTTGGCTTGGACCGGACGAATGGTTGCTGATCGTCGACGGCGTTGACCCAGAGATCATGGCAGCGGAGATCGGAGCGACGCTGGGACCAACGCCTCACAGCCTCGTCGACGTCTCGCATCGCCAGGTCGGGCTCGATGTCGGCGGCGCCATCGCCGCGCGGGCTCTTAGCGCCGGCTGTCCGCTCGACCTTCGCGTCACCGCCTTCCCCGTAGGCATGGCGAGCCGCACAATCTTCGACAAGGCGGAGATTGTCGTGTGGCGGCGTGAAGAGACGACGTTCCGGGTCGAGGTCTGGCGCTCGTTCGCGCCCTATCTCGTCGCCGCGCTGACTGAAGCCGCGCGAGGCGCGCCCAGTCGCTAGGCAAGTCGCTTCGACCCCAACCGAAGCGAGAATCCAGTCATTCCGCCGCTTTGGCGCGCCCCTTGGCCCAGGCGGGCTCGAGGGGCAATTCCGGCTCGCGCTCCGGGGCCGGTCTCTCGACGAACGTCTTCGGGGCCGGCGGCTTGGACCTGCCGGATCCGCCGGACAGCCAATGCGACAAGCGATCGAGGTAGAGATAGATGATCGGGGTCGTGAACAGCGTCAGCGCCTGGCTCACGAGAAGCCCGCCGACCATCGTGTAGCCAAGCGGCCGCCGAAGCTCGGAACCGGTGCCATGACTCAGCATCAGAGGAACGCCGCCGAGCAGCGCCGCCATCGTCGTCATCATGATTGGACGGAAGCGCAGGAGCGCCGCCTTGCGGATCGCCTCGACCGTCGACAAGCCTTCGTCCCGCTCAGCGGCGATGGCGAAGTCGACCATCATGATGCCGTTCTTTTTGACGATGCCGATCAGCAGAATGGTGCCGATCAATGCGACGAGACTGAATTCATAGCCGAACAGCATGAGCGTCGCGAGCGCGCCGAGGCCCGCCGACGGCAATGTCGAGAGAATGGTCAAGGGGTGGATGAAGCTCTCGTAAAGCACGCCGAGAATGATGTAGACGCAGACGAGCGCCGCGAGGATGAGCAGCGGCACGGTGGTTAGTGAATCCTGGAACGCCTGCGCGTTGCCTTGGAAAGTCGTGGTGAGGCCACGGGGCAGTTGCATCTCCTGTTGCGCGCGCTGCACCGCGGCCGTCGCTTGGCCAAGCGCAACGCCCTGCGCGAGATTGAAGCTGATCGTCACCGCGGGGAACTGGCCCTGATGGCTGATCGAGAGCGGCTGCACGGGCGCTGTGGTCCATTTCGCGAAAGCGCTGAGCGGCACCATCTGGTTGGTGATGGGCGAGCGAATGTAGATTTTGTTCAGCGTCGCCGGATCCTGCTGCAGCCGGGGCAGCACTTCCTCGATCACGTCGTAGGTATTGACCTGGGTGAAGTACTGGGTCACCTGCCGCTGACCGAAAGCATCGTAAAGCGTGTCGTCGATCAGCTGGGGCTGAATGCCAAATCGCGAAGCCATGTCGCGGTCGATCTTGATCGTGAGCGTCGTCCCCGCATTCTGCTGGTCGGTTGCGACGTCGCGAAGCTCCGGCAGCGTTTTGAACTTGTCGAGAATCCTGGGCGCCCACGCGTTCAATTCGTCAAGGTTGGCGTCCTGGATCGTGTACTGGAACTGGGTCTTGGCGAAGCGGGCGCCGACGGTGACGTCTTGCGCCGCCTGTAGATAAACTCGCAGACCCTGTATCTGGGCCAGCTTCGGCCGCAGTCGAGAAATGACGTCGAACACACTGACGTCGCGGTCGTCTTGCGGCTTCAGCGTGATGAACATGCGACCATTGTTCTGCGCAGAATTGCCGACGCCGGACCCGATCCCCATCGCCATCGTGTCGACTGCGGGATCTGCCAGGACGATCGCGCCTGCCTGCTGTTGCAGCTCGTACATTTGATCGAAAGACACGTCTTGTCCGGCCTCGGTCGTGCCGAACACGATGCCGGTGTCCTGTTGCGGGAAGAATCCCTTCGGAATGATCGTGAAGAGATAGACGGTCGCGATCACGGTCGCGATGAAGGTCAACAATGTCGGGAATCGGTGGCGCAACACGAAGTCGATGCCGCGCTCGTATCCCCCGGCCAGAGCGTCAAAGCCCTTTTCGCTCAGTTTATAAATCCGGCCGTGCCTTTGCTCATCGCGGCTCTTCAAAAAGCGAGACGCCATCATTGGGGTCAGCGTCAGAGCCACGAAGGCCGAGACGGCGATCGTCATGGCGATTGTGACCGAAAACTCGCGGAAAAGGCGGCCGATGATGCCGGTCATCATCAGCAGCGGAATCAGGACCGCGACGAGCGATATCGAGATCGAAATGATTGTGAAGCCGATTTCGCCGGCGCCCTTGAGCGCAGCCTCGAGAGGCGTCTCCCCGTCTTCGATATGACGGGTGATGTTCTCCAGCATGACAATCGCGTCGTCGACGACGAAGCCGACCGCGATGGTGAAGGCCATCAGCGACAGGTTGTCGAGGCTGTAGCCGACCGCCCACATGAGGCCGCAGGCCCCGAGCAACGCCAGGGGAACGGTGATGCTCGGGATGATCGTCGCCCACAGACTCCTTAAGAAGACGAAGATGACCAGCACGACCAGCGCGATCGTCAGCAAGAGGGTGAGTTCGACGTCACGAACCGAAGCGCGGATCGTCGTGGTGCGGTCCGACAACAGCGCAACATGGATGTTCGGGGGAATCGACGCCTCGAGGCTCGTCAACGACTTCTTTATGGCTTCGACGGTGTTGATGACATTCGCGCCCGGCTGTTTGAAGACGACCAGAAAGACGCTGCGCTTGCCGTTGCTCCAGGCCGCCTGGGTCGTGTCAGTCGGACCCATGACCGCCTGTCCGATGTCGCGGATGCGCACCGGCGCGCCGTTGCGATAGGCGATGATCACGTCGTTCCACGGCTTTGCGGTCGTAAGCTGATCGTTATCGTAGATCGTAAACGACTGCTTCTGGCCCATGATCGAGCCCTTGGGGCTATCGACGGTGGCGATGCCGATCTGCGCCCGAATGTCCTCGAGCTGCAGGTTCTTCTCGGCGAGTTTAGCCGGATCGATCTGGATGCGAATGGCGGGGGTCTGCTGGCCGCCGACGCGCACAAGCGACACACCGGAGATCTGGCTGATGCGTTGGGCGAGGATATTCTCGGCCGCGTCGTCGACGTCGATGATCGGCTCGACGTTCGACCGCACGGACAGGATCAGGATCGGCGTATCCGAGGGGTTGACCTTGCGATAGGTCGGCGGGCTAGGCAGGTTCTTCGGCAACTGGCCGGCTGCGGCGTTAATCGCCGCCTGTATGTCGTTGGCGGCCGCGTCGATGTTTCGGTCGAGATTGAACTGAACGGTGATTCCGGTCGCTCCAAGCGAACTCGTCGACGTCATTTGCGAAACGCCGGGGATCTGGGAGATCTGCCGCTCGAGGGGCTGGGCCACCGATGCCGCCATCGTCTCCGGCGAGGCGCCAGGCAACGAGGCCGAGACGGAAATTGTCGGAAAATCGACCTCGGGCAGCGGCGCGACCGGCAGCGACGGGAAAGCGACGACACCCACCAGCAGAATGGCGAGCATGATCAGCGTCGTTGCGACCGGTCGACGAATGAAAGGAGCGGAAATACCGCCGAACACGAGTTCTAGCTCCCGCGCCCGGAGTTCGATGGCGACCTGGGTTCCCGGCTGCAGGAGAAACTCGCCCGTCGTGACGACCTTTTCGCCTTCCTTCAGACCGTCGGAGATGACGGCGGTCTGGGTGTTCTGGTGCGCGACCTTGACTTGCCGGACGGCCGCCCGATTCTGATCGTCGACGACAAAAACGTGGAGCCCGTCCTGTCCGTGTTGAACAGCGTCGGCGGGAATGACGAGTGCGTTGCTGTCGACACCGACTTGCAAGCCTGTGGTTACCGCGAGGCCGGGCCAGAGCGCGTTGTCCTTGTTCTCGAACTCGGCCTTCAGCCGAATCGAGCCGGTCGCGACGTCGACCTGATTGTCGCTGACGGTAAGCTTCCCGGCCGCGAGCTTCTCTCCCTCTGCGTTCGTCACAGTCACTTCCGGGGGGGCCTTAGCCAACTCCCGATTGATGCGATCGACATATTCCTGGGGCTCGGTGAAGACGACGGATATCGGCTGCAATTGGGCGATCGTCACGATCCCAGTCTGCTGTCCGGCGCTGACCAGATTGCCCTCGTCGATAAGCCTGAATCCGACGCGCCCGGATATTGGCGCGCGAATGGTCGTGTAATCGAGCTGAACTTTCGCCGCGTCGATCGAGGCCGCGTCCGCCGCTATGGACGCCGTCAACTGATTGACGAGCGAGTTCTGGGTGTCGAGTTGCTGCTGCGTCGCGAAGTTCTGCTTGGCGAGCGTCGCATAGCGGGCCTGATCCAGTTTCGCGTTGGCGAGATTGGCCTCGTCTTGCGCTCGCTTGGCGACCGCCTGATCGAGGGTAGCCTGAAAAGGTCGAGGGTCGATCTGGGCCAGCAGATCCCCGGCTTTGACCATCTGCCCTTCCTTGAAGGCGATCTTCACGATCTCGCCGTCCACGCGCGCCCGCACGAGCACGGTGTTGTAAGCCTGTACCTGCCCGAGGCTCTCAAGAACGATCGGAAAGTCCGCCCGCTTGACCGGCGTCACCGAGACGACGATCGGCGACGGCCCGGCTGATTGTCCTTGGGCAGCCGGCGCGCCAGAGGATGAGGCGGTCCGGGTTTCATGTTGTCCCGCAAATGCAAATAGGCGAGCGTGAAGCTCGTGGGCGATTCCACCGACGGGCGGCGCCCACCGGTCGGCCACGTCTGGCGAGTAGATTCCGTAAACGGCCGCCGCGGCGAGCGCCAGCCCCGCTACGCCGATCAATCGACCGAACCGCATTCGTTCTACCAGGTCCTTCCGGCCTATCGCCCGCGCTGCAAGCTGCGTGCCGCGCGACAGCGAGGTACACGTGTTGGCGACGGCGAAGAGCAATATCATTATTCTGCGCCGTTAGGGCCAAGTTCAACCAAATTTGACCGCCCGTCCATGGACTCCGTTGCGTCAGACGATTGGGACAGCCAAGAACCGGCAAGACAAACCCTGCCTGTTCACGAAAACGAAATAGTCGTGCGACGAATGCTTTCATATCCTGGACGGGAACAGAGTATTTCGCGACGGTCTTTGTTCGAGCTGGCGGCCCGGAGCCAGCGCCTGACGGACCGACGGAAATCTTCCGGCTGCGAGGAGGCGTTCCATTCTTGAGCGCTTCGAGACCTTTCGCATCGGCGGCGCCATCGCCCGCGCACGGCAAGCAAGTCTCCGTCCTCGGCTCGCGCAAGTGCGATTGCGACCGATTGCGGGTTTGCCCGGCGACGCTGTGGCTCCAGCGGGTCCCTTGGCGCGAATCGGGCAGACGAGCCGCCCAGAAGCGGTCGAGTTCCAGTTGCTCATAGAGCTGACAGGCGAGCCAGCACGCCCCCCATTGCCGCGGCCGGTGCAACTGCATGGCCCCGAGCCGGATCTGCACCCGATGGCCCTCGGCGTGATCGGGCAGCGGCCGATCGAAATTCGCCGTCTGCCTGCCCCAGTTGAGAAAGTCGGGCTAGTAGGAAGACTCACGTTGGGAATTAACGTCTCAATTGCTCGGCATTCTCCGCCGATATGGATCATTACGTGGCAATTCGGACAGACGACAGCTAGCTCTTCAAGAGAAACATTGCGTCCTTCATCCGGTGCAAGATTGAGCGGCTTCTTGTGGTGGACGTGGGCAAAACCTCTGCCAACCTCCCCGTAACGGTCGACAAAATCAAATCCGCACCCCGGCACTTCGCAGGGCAAGCGTCCGTTGTGCCACTTAAGGGCCTCTTCGATTTTAGCCTTGCGTAGGCGAGCTTCACGTCTCCTGTGGATTACGAACAGCGCTCGTTTTTTACCCTCAAAACCAAGTGTCTTGGATTTGTCGTCAATCCCTCCAAGTTCGCCAGGTATCGCTTCTCTATCCAATACACAATCGCCCGTCTCCACATCGTAGCTGACCACTGCCCAAGGCATGGGGTCCAGCTTTCGAAATTGAACTCGATTGCCCTTCCGGGCGCCAACTATGACTCGTATCGGCAGACCCTTGTTAGCGGCACGCTCGTTCGCGAGTACAAAGTTTTCGGTGCGTTTCTTTCGCTGACCGGAATTATTTGCGTCTGAGTTCTTCAGACTTATCGAGTATCCATTTTATGGCTCCCCGTTTTTTCTTAAGCGCTGCCCAATCAAGATTAATGACAATGTAATCACCACCATCAAACGAATATTCATAACAATACGTTGGGTTAGCTGCCCAACCCCAATCCTTTATATCAAAACCGAGATCGTCTTTGAGTATGTCCATCACTTTCGGTCGCGACGTTGGCTTAACGTCCGAGAGACTCGACATTGACCTGCCCTCTGCTCCCTTCCCCTACTCCGGCCAAATTTTCGCCTGCAAATTCTCCTCAGCGAGGCCCGTTTCCTTTGCGGGCCTACGCGCGTGCGTTTAAGCCTCGTCTTCCCACGGGTCGGGGTCGCGCCTGGATGGCCGGCCTCGAAGTTTTAGCACGATATGCTTGATTTCTGAACCACATTCAGCGTCGCCCCTGATGACGCATTTACCCGCTGTTTTCACTGTTTTCACCCGTAAGCCTTTGATATACATACGTCTTTCAGTGAAATTTTTTGCAATATTCGGAAAGAAATTGCAATTTTTTGAAACAATTCGGAAGCCTGCAGATCCGACGCGCGGGGTTCAAGTCCGAGCGCGCGACCCAGGGGAAAGCCCAATTCCAGAGCGCGTCGCCACGAATGGGACCCCGGTTCGCCGATCGATGAGGGTTCCAATCGATCGGGACCTGTTCTAGACCGGCCAACGGAGCAGACCCATGGCCTATCGCATTCCCGATGACCTGATCACCAGGGAGAACGCGAAGCTCGCCCAAGCTCAGGACGAGGACTACGCCGCGCTCGGCCGGCGGCTCGAGCGCAGCGGCGTCGACATCGAGGCGATAACCGCCAAGGCCGCCGCCTTCGCCGTCGCCGTGCCGACCTGGGGCGTCGGGACGGGCGGGACGCGCTTCGCCCGCTTTCCTGGGCCAGGCGAGCCGCGCGGCATCTTCGACAAGCTCGACGATTGCGCCACGATCCATCAGCTGACCCGGGCCACGCCGACCTGCTCGCCCCATATCCCGTGGGACAAGGTCAGCGATGCTCGAGAGCTCGCCGAGCGGGCGAAGGCGCTGGGCCTGGGCTTCGACGCCGTCAACTCGAACACCTTCCAGGACCAGCCCGGCCAGATGCTTTCCTACAAGTTCGGCTCGCTTGCCCACAGCGAGAAGGCGGTGCGCGATCAGGCGGTGGCGCACAATTTCGAATGCATCGAGATCGGCCAGAAGCTGGGGTCAAAGGCGTTGACGGTCTGGATCGCCGACGGCTCGAATTTCCCGGGACAGTCAAACCTTACCCATGTCTTCGACTGGTATCTCGAGTCGCTGAAGCGCGATCTATGCGCAGCTGCCGGCGGACTGGCGGGTGTTCCTGGAGCACAAGCTCTACGAGCCGGCCTTCTATTCGACCGTCATTTCGGATTGGGGCACGAGCCTGATGGCCGCTCAGTCGCTTGGCCCGAAGGCCTTCTGCCTGGTCGACCTCGGGCACCATGCGCCGAACGTCAACATTGAGCAGATCGTCGCGCGGCTCATCCGCGCCGGCAAGCTCGCCGGCTTCCATTTCAACGACTTCGAAATATGGCGACGACGACCTCGACGCGGGCTCGATCGACCCGTTCCGCCTCTACCGGGTCTTCAATGAACTCGTTGACGCGGCTCAGCGCGGTGCTCCCGGCTTCAGTCCCGCCTACATGCTCGACCAGTCGCATAACGTCACCGATCCGATCGAGAGCCTGATGGCCTCGGCGATCGAGGTGCAGCGGGCTTATACGCAGGCGCTCCTCGTCGACCGGCGGGCCCTCGAGGCGGCGCAGAACGCCAATGACGTGGTGGCCGCGCTTAGCATTTTCAAAGCGGGTTTCCTGACCGACGTCTCGCCGATTTTGGCGGCGGCGCGACGGCGCGGCGGTGGGGCGATTGATCCGTTAGCGGTCTACCGCGCTTCGAACTATCGCGCGCACAAGGCGAAGGAGCGTCCGGCCGCGGCGGGCTCGTCGTCCGGAATCGTGTAGTCCCCTCCGCCGCCGAGACAACGAGAAATGGGAGAATTCTCGTCGGCTCGGGCGACGGAAGGCGGCGGGGAAAGACAACAAAGGGACGCGCCGCCCCCAAGGTGGGTGGCGAGCAGCACGTCCGAAGCGATGCGCTCGAGTCTTGTTCTATTCCGCCGGCGTCGCGCGGGCCGCAGCCAGGTCGTCGACTGGAATGCTGGTTGGCGCTTCGCGACGCAGGAACCGCCGGAACGCCATCCGCATGTCGCGGTATAGCCGCACCCAGGCGTTGGGCTTGCGGAAATGCGACGCAAACTCGCGGTTCGTCTCCAGCGGAACCCAGTATTCGCTTCGCCAGGTCTTGAACATGGAGACCAGTTCGTCGGTCTGCTCCGGCTTGATCGACAGGCTGGCGCAGCCGCACAGCGCGTCGATCGAAACCCGACCCATCTTGTCGAACTGAAAGCGGTGACGGCTCGGTACGTGATGCAGCCAGCCGTGCTTGAACTCAAAATCGTCCGGCTGGAAACGAAGCGCCGAAATCATCGGCGAAACGTCCAGATAGCGAGTTGTTGGCCCGGACGCATATCGTAACTCGACGTTAGCCATAGGAACCTCCTCCGCCTGAAAGCCCAGCCTCCACCTGAACGTCCCCGCCGCGCGTCGGGTTCCTCGATCCGACAACGCGCACCAACCTATTTCTCGTGCCATGCGAGCTTGGCTTTTTTATGCGACCTCGAGCCCCCGACCGCGCCAACCTGTCGCCGGCGCCGCCCGAGCGTCCGCGGAAGCAGAAAAATGGCGGAGAGGGCGACTAAACCCAAGCCTACGGCTCGTCCGGCTCGATCTGCGCCGCCTGTCGATAGCGCTCGGCCGCATCAACGAGGGCGAGCGCGGCGGAAGCGAGCCGGCCTGGCGGCGGCGTCCCGGCCGAGCCGGCATTCGGCGCGAGGCGCGCCTGAAGCCAGGCGCGCGTGGCTTCATCCGCGGCGGGACCGCCGGCGCTTCGCGCGTCGAGCCGAGCCGCCGAAAGCTCCGCGACAAGCCCGTGCGCGGCGATCAGCAGATCCGCCATCTCGTCGAGTCCCTTCCTGGTCGCGGTCGGCTCGATGCTCATCCGACCAGCCGAGTCCGACAGCGCCGCGAGCCCCTCGATCATGTTCTTTCGCGCAAGCCGGTATTCCTGCGGGGACGCGTCGGGTCTCAGCGCAACCTCGGCGAAGGCCGCGAGTCGCGCTTGAAGGCGCGTCGCGATGCCCGGCGCCTCGAAAAACTCCCAGTGCGGCCAAACGTAGCTGAACAGGTGAGCGATCGCCGCGCCGATCAGGGTGTCGGCAAGGCGCGCCAGAACGGGGGCGGGCAACGCGGGTTGAACGAGATGCAGCGACACCAGCGCGCTCACGGACGCGCCGACCGAGGCGAGCATGTAGTTTAGCCGAACGAAACTGTGGAGCAGGATGAGCGACAGGCCCTGGGCCGCGAGCAGCGAGCCTGGGGGCAGCCAGGCGACCGCGCCGGCGGCCACGACGCAGCCGATCAATGTGCCGATGACCCGGTCGTCGCGCCGCTTCCTTGTCAGGCCGTAGTTCGCGCGCATGATCACCGAGATTGTCAGCAAGACCCAATTGCCGTGGCCGGAATTGCCGAGGAATAGCGCGACGATCGCTCCGGCCATCATCGCCAGCGCGAGCCGCAGCGAATAGCGCAGCACGGGCGAGGCGAAGGTGAAGTGGGGCTTGAGCGCGACAAGTGAGTATGAGCGCCTTGGAATGAAGGCCGCGAGGTCGACGCTCCCCATCGACGCCTCGGCCATCCTCTCGTCCGAAAGCGCGGTCTCCAGCCTCCGGATATGACCCAGCGCCAAAATCATCCGGCGCCCCGCTACGCCGAGCGCGTAACCGGCCGGTCGGTCGATTGCCTCTTCCTTGAACTTCGCCGCCTCGCGCTCGAGCGCGTCGATTGCGAGCTGATGGTCGGGCGGCAATGTCGGCCGGACCGTCGTCAGGAGTTCCAGGCTCAGGTGGTCGAGATCGAGAGCGCCGACGCGCATCGCCGCCCGGATGCGTTTGAGCGGGGAAGCCGCCGCTGGCGCACCGCGGATCAGCGCGACGTCGCATTGCGCGGCGACGAGCGCGTCGAAGGCGTCAAGCAGGATGCCGATCGTGGCCGCAAGGCGAAGGCGTTCGGAACTGCGGCGCGTGTTGTCGAGCAGCAGCGCGCGGGCCGATTGCAATTGTTCCGCCAGCGCCGCTTGCTGGCGGATCGCCGCGCCGTAGGCCGCCTCCAGATCGGTCTCGGGATTGAAGATCGCGGCGACCGAGCGCAAATAAATGGCGAGTTCTCGGATCGACTCGGTTGCGACGAGGCGGCGGCCGCTGCCGTCGGTAACGATTGTGGCGAGGAGCGCGAAGGCGATATAGGCGAAGCCGCCGACGGCGAACACCGCCTCGATGCGCATCGCGGTCGAGAACGTCTCGCGCGGGAATCCGAGCATGAACACCATCGGGACGATCGCCTGCATGCCAGCGGCGATGGCCCAGCGTCCCATCCCGGTGATCATCCCGCCGGCGAAGGCGACCGCGCCGATCATCAGGAGCGCGACCGGTTGCCAAGGCAGCGCGAGCTGGATCGCCGTTGTCGTGATCAGCGCAAGCGCGAAGCCGAAGCCCAACGTGCGCGCCTTCTGGCGCCAGGGCGCGGGAAAATCTGAGATGCTGGCGGAAATCGCTCCAAGCGTCGCCGGAAGACCGGCGGCGGAGCCGAGGATCGCGGACGCTGCAAGGGCAACCGCGATGACTCCGACACCGACGCTGACGCCATTCACAATATGCTGGCCGACGAACAGCCGTTTGAGATCAGGGGTTCGCCAGCGGCGCACGGCGAGGCGGCGTCAGGCCCGCGCCGCGCTCTTGAGCGACTCGACGGCGCGAGCCGCGGTCGGGTTCAGGCCTGCGTGCCCATTCTCCGCGAAGACGACGATCTCGCGGATCATCTTCGGCGTCCAGTACCGCTTGAGGTGATTGGCGGCGCCGAGGGTGGCTTCATTTTCCGGCATGGAGGCGTAGAAGTCGCCGATCTGATTGGCCATGCGCACCAGTTTGTCGATTTTGCCCGACGTCACGCCGCCAAACCTCCGCTTTGCGCGCTCCCGTCGCTTACGAAGCTCAGCGCCTTGTCGGTGCGAGCGACCGCGATCAGCGAAACGCCGTAGTCCCGTGCGCGCGACAGAGCGAGCGAAGTCGGCGCAGAGACCGACACCAGTGTGCCTGCGCCGAAGATCGCGGCTTTGACAACCATCTCGAACGAGCACCGGCTGGTGATCACGAAGAACCCGCTCTCGGCGCCGACGCCGGCCCGTTTCAGCGCCCCGATCGCCTTGTCGAGTGCGTTATGCCGGCCGACGTCCTCGCGGACCAGCACAATTCGCCCGTCGAGGCCGCACCATGCGGCGGCGTGCGCGGCGCGGGTGAGCGCGTTGAGCGGCTGGCGCAGCTCGAGATCCGCGAGCGCCGAGCCGATCGCGGAGGGTTCGATCTGCGGCTTGCGGTCGATCGAACGCCGTGGCGAGGGCATTTGCGAAAGATCCTCGACGCCACATATGCCGCAGCCGGTGCGCCCGCTGATGGCGCGCTTGCGGGCGAGATGGGTTTGCAGCGTTTCGCCGGTCAGCGCCACCCTTATGCGCCACCCTTCGCCGCGCTGATCGATCTCCAACCCGCGAATGTCGTCGGGACGTTCGGCGACCCCTTCGGTCAACAAGAATCCGTAGGCGAAGTCCTCGAGGTCGCGCGGCGTCGCCATCATCACGGCGAAGGGCGCGCCGCCGACGGCAATCTCGACCGGCGCCTCGACGGCGATCGCGCGCGTAAACGGCAGTCCGACTGCGCCGGAATTATAGCAAAAGGATCGCGCCTCGACCTCGGTCGAGGCGGCGCCCTCATTCGGCGGCATCGGCATGCGTGCCCGCGACGCGGCGCAGGTTCACCCCTTCTTCCTGGTCGTGCACCTGCCATTCCGAAAGGTGATTGGTGCGGCGGACCTGCACCGCGGTCACCTTATATTCCGGGCAATTGGTCGCCCAGTCGGAATTGTCGGTGGTCACCACGTTGGCGCCGGTGACAGCGTGGTGGAACGTCGTATAGACGACGCCCGGCTGCACGCGTTCGGTGACCCGGGCGCGCAGCGCGATCTCGCCGGCGCGACTCTGCAACGAGACGAGATCGCCGTCGACGACGCCGCGCTGCTCGGCATCGAACGGATGGATCTCGAGCACGTCTGCGTCGTGCCAGGCCACATTGGCGGTGCGCCGCGTCTGCGCCCCGACATTGTACTGCGAGAGGATGCGACCGGTGGTCAGCAGCAGCGGGAAGCGCGGGCCGACCCGCTCCTCGGTCGGCACGTATTCGGTCAGCATGAATCGGCCCTTGCCCCGCACAAATCGATCGACATGCATGATCGGCGTGCCCGTGGGCGCTCTGTCGTTGCAGGGCCACTGGATGGAGCCGAGTTCGTCTAGGCGCGCGTAGGAGACGCCCTTGAACGTCGGCGTCGTCAGTGCGATCTCGTCCATGATCTCGCTCGGATGGCTGTAGCGCATAGGCACGCCCATCGCGTCGGCGAGCGCGATCGTCGTCTCCCAGTCGGCCTTTCCAGCGAGCGGCTCGATCGCCTTGCGGACGCGACTAATGCGCCGTTCGGCGTTGGTAAAGGTGCCGTCCTTCTCCAGGAACGACGAGCCAGGCAGGAAAACATGGGCGTAGCGAGCAGACTTGTTCAGGAATAGGTCCTGCACGATGACGCATTCCATCGCGCGCAACCCCGCAACGATGTGCTTGGTGTCCGGATCCGATTGGGCGATGTCTTCGCCCTGCAGGTAGAGGCCCTTGAACGAACCCTCGATCGCCTCGTCCATCATATTGGGAATGCGCAAGCCGGGTTCGTTGCTGAGGTTCACGCCCCAAAGGCGCTCGAACACCTCCCGGGTTGCGTCGTCGGAGACGTGCCGGTAGCCTGAGAACTCGTGCGGAAACGAGCCCATGTCGCAGGATCCCTGCACGTTGTTCTGGCCGCGCAGCGGGTTCACCCCGACGCCCTCACGCCCGACGTTGCCGGTCGCCATGGCGAGATTGGCGATCGCAATCACCGCGGTCGACCCCTGAGCGTGCTCGGTGACGCCCAAGCCGTAGTAGATCGCGCCGTTGCCGCCGGTCGCATAGAGCCGCGCGGCCGCGCGCAGCTCCTTGGGATCGACGCCCGTCGCCGCGGCGGTCGCCTCCGGCGAATGGCGCTCCTCGGCCACGAAGCGCGCCCAGGATTCGAAATTGTTCCTGTCGCACCGCTCGGCGACGTAGGCCTCGTCGACAAGGCCTTCGCTCACCACCACATGCGCCAGTGCGGTCAGGACCGCGACATTGGTTCCCGGGTGTAGCGCAAGGTGGTGGTCGGCCCTGAGGTGCGGGCTCCGCACCAGATCGATGCGGCGCGGATCGATCACGATGAGGCGCCCGCCAGCGCGCAGGCGCTTCTTAAGGCGCGAGGCGAACACCGGGTGAGCGTCGGTCGGATTGGCGCCGATGACGATGATCACGTCGGACTTGTCGACCGACTTGAAATCCTGCGTGCCGGCCGACGTGCCGAAAGTGCTGGCGAGCCCGAAGCCGGTCGGCGAATGGCAGACGCGGGCGCAAGTATCGATGTTGTTGTTGCCGAATCCCATCCGCACGAGCTTCTGGACGAGGAACACTTCCTCGTTGGTGCAGCGCGACGACGAGATCGCGCCGACCGAGTCGCGGCCGTAGGCGGCCTGGATGCGCTTGAACTCCTGCGCGGCGTAGTTGAGCGCCTCGTCCCACGGCACTTCGCGCCAGGGGTCTTCAATTCGCCGCCGGATCATTGGCTTCAGAACGCGGTCCTGATGGGTGGCGTAGCCGTAGGCGAATCGGCCCTTGACGCAGGAATGTCCCTCGTTGGCCTTGCCGGCCTTGTAGGGGACCATGCGGACGATCTCGTCGCCCTTCAGCTCCGCCTTGAAGGCGCAACCGACGCCGCAATAAGCGCAGGTCGTCACCACCGTGCGCTCCGGCATTCCCAATTCGATGACCGACTTTTCGATCAGCGACCCTGTTGGACAGGCCTGAACGCACGCGCCGCAGGAGACGCACTCGGACGACAAAAAATCGACGCCGCCGGGCGACACCTGCGAGTCGAATCCGCGGCCTAAAATCGTCAGCGCGAAAGTTCCCTGCACCTCTTCGCAGGCGCGCACGCAGCGCGAACAGACGATGCATTTCGCCGGGTCGAAGACGAAATAGGGGTTGGAGGAATCGATCGGGGCGTTCAGGTGGCTTGCGCCGTCCCTGCCGTATCGTGTTTCGGCAAGGCCGAGGTTTGCGGCTTGGGCCTGCAGCTCGTTGCCGCCGTCGGCGCCGGAGGCGAGGCCGGCGACCGGATGGTCGGAGAGATAGAGCTCCATCACGCCGCGCCTCAGACGCTCGAGGCGCGGCGTCTTGGTATGGACGACCATGCCCTCTTCCGCAGGCGTCGTGCACGAGGCCGGCGTCCCCTTGCGGCCGTCGATTTCGACGAGGCAGAGCCGGCAGGAGCCGAACGGCTCGAGACTGTCGGTCGCGCAGAGTTTCGGGATCGGATTGTCGATCAGCGCCGCGGCGGCCATCACCGAAGTTCCCGGCGGCACGCCGACCTTGCGGCCGTCGATGGTCAAGGTAACGGTCGAAGCGCCGGCGCGGATCGGCGTGCCGACGTCGAGTTCTTGCAAGAGGGCCATTGCGAAACTCCTATTCCGCCGCGGCGCGCGGGGGCGCTTTGGCGAAATCTTCGCTGAAATGATCGAGAGCGCTGAGAACGGGCATGGGCGCTAACCCGCCGAGCGCGCAGAGCGAGCCGTCCGTCATCACTTCGCAAAGATCGCGCAAAAGTTCGACGTTCTTTTGGCGGTCCTCGCCGGCGATGATTCTGTCGACCGTTTCCACGCCACGGATCGAGCCGATGCGGCAGGGAGTGCATTTGCCGCAGCTTTCCTTTGCGCAGAAATGCAAGGCGAAGCGCGCCTGGCGCGCCATGTCGACCGTATCGTCGAAAACCACAATCCCGCCGTGACCGAGCATGCCCTTGGCGGCCGTCATCGATTCGTAATCGAGCGGCGTATCGAGCAGGCCTTCGGGAAAATATGCGCCGAGCGGTCCGCCGACCTGGACGGCGCGGATCGGACGGCCGGAGCGAGTTCCGCCGCCGAACTCTTCCACCAGCTCGCGGATTGTCGCGCCGAACGCGAGCTCGATAAGTCCGCCGCAGCGGACGTTCCCGGCGAGCTGGAACGGCTGGGAACCGAGCGATCGTCCGACCCCGTAGTCCGCGTACGCCTTCGCCCCGTTTCGGAGGATCCACGGGACCGAAGCGAAGCTCAGCACGTTGTTGATCACAGTCGGCTTGCCGAACAAGCCCGATATCGCAGGCAGCGGGGGCTTGGCGCGCACCTGCCCGCGCTTGCCCTCGAGGCTGTCGAGCAGCGACGTCTCTTCGCCGCAGATATAGGCCCCGGCGCCGAGCCGCGCCTCGACGTCGAAGGCGTGGCGCGAGCCGAGCACTGAGGGGCCCAACAGGCCGGAGGCTCGCGCCCGCTCGATCGCGCGAGAAAAAACGTCGAACGCGTGGGGGTATTCGGAGCGGATGTAGACATAGCCCATCGTTGCGCCGACCGAAACGGCGGCGATCGCCATGCCTTCGATAAGGAGGAACGGGTCCCCCTCCATCAGCATGCGGTCGGCGAAGGTGCCGCTGTCGCCTTCGTCGGCGTTGCAGACGATATATTTTTGGTCGGCCGGGGTTGCGGCGACCGTGCGCCACTTGATCCCGGTCGGGAAGCCGGCGCCTCCACGGCCACGCAATCCAGAGGCAAAAACCTCCTCCACTGTCAATCCCGGACCGATTTCAAGCGCGCGCGAGAGGCCCTCGAGCCCGCCGTGGCGGCGGTAGTCGTCGATCGAAAGCGGCTCGATCACCCCACAGCGGGCGAAAACGAGGCGCTGCTGCTTGGCGAGATAGGGAATCTCCTCCACCCGCCCGAGCGCCTTCGGATGGTCGCCGCCAGCCAGGAACCCTGCGTCGAACAGAGACGAGGCTTCCTGCGCCGACAAAGGCCCGTAACCGACGCGGCCCTTCGGCGTATCGACTTCGACCAGCGGCTCCAGCCAGAAAAGGCCCCGCGAGCCGGTGCGCGTGAGCGAAAGCTCAAGACCGCGATTGCGCGCCTCCCGCGCCAACGCCGAAGCCACGGCGTCCGCTCCGACGGAGAGCGCGGAAGAATCCGAAGGAACAAAGACGCGCGTGCTCATCGGGTTCACTGCGATCGATGCTTTGCGCCGGACACGATCGCGTCGAGCCGGTCGCGGTCGAGTCGGCCAATCGGCTCGCCGTCGAGCAGCGCGGCGGGCGAGAGGGGGCAATTGCCGAGGCAATAGACCGTCTCGACATGGAGCCCGCTGCCAGCTTCGGGGTCGTCCACGACAATGCCATGGCGACTTTCGAGATGAGCGACGAGATCCTCGGAACCCATCGCCTGACAGGATTCCGCCCGGCACATCTTCAGCACCCGTCCGTCGATCGGGCTGCGCCGGAAGTCATGATAGAAGCTGACCACGCCGAGCGCTTCGGCCTTGGAGATATTGAGCGCGTCCGCGAGCAGCGCGACAGCGGCGTCATCGATATAGCCGAACTGATGCTGGAGATCATGCAGGATCGGCAGCGCCGCTCCCGGAATCGATCGCCTGCGGTCGATCACCTCACGCGCAATCTCAATATCAAACGCCGCCTTGGCGGCCATCGGATCCTCCCGAAAACGGCCGGATGATGCGCCTGTCGGAATGCTCCCGCAAATTGAACGTTCGGAAGGCCCGATAGGATCCCTCTATCGCCTCGGTTCTGGCCCCCGAATTGGCGGCTCGATCAGGGCCGCGATATCAGTCGGCCATTTCATCGCGAAGAGATTGCGGGCCAAGGGCGAGGGGGGCTCGCGGTCGCTCATCACGAGGCCGATGGTGCGGCTCGCCGTCGGCTCGACGAGCTCGATCGCTTGCGTCCCTTGCGGAACGCCGAAGAAGCGCAGGAGCTGGCGGGGCACAATCGCCGACCATTGGCCGGCGGCCACATGCGACACGAGGTTGAAGATCGAATTCGTCTCCACCGCCGGATTGGGTTTTGCTCCGACCGAGCGGAATATGCCGTCGATGATGCGGCGGTTCTGCATGTCGGGCGTCAACAGGCAGAGCGGCGCGGTGGCGGCTTCGCTCCATTCGATGTGCGGCCGGCCTGCGAACTTTCCCTGAACCGGCGTGAGGAACAGGTATTCCTCGATGCAGATCGGCTTCGTCTTGACCCGCTCGATCGGCTCCGCATCGAGATAGGTGAGGCCGACGTCGAGTTCGAACTCCTCGATTCCGCGTTCGATTTCCTGACTGTTCAGCGACATGACAGCGACCGAGACGCCTGGATACTTCGCATAGAAAGGTCCGGTCATGTGCGACACAATCGGTAGCGCGGTCGGGATCGCGCCAATCCGAAGCTTACCGCTCAGGCCCTTGTCGAGCTCATCGAGCCCGCGCCGCAGGTTCTCCGCTTCCGCCAGAATGCGGTGGGCGTGGTCGAGAACGAGCCGGCCTTGCGCGGTCAGTCCGACAAAGCGGTGTCCGCGCTCGACGATCGGCGCGCCGAGATCGTCCTCGAGCATCCTTATCGCCGCCGAAAGCGTCGGCTGCGTCACGTTGCAGGCCTGGGCGGCGCGGCCGAAATGCTTTTCGCGGGCCAGCGCGGCCAGATATTCGAGCTGCCGCAATACCATGGGGTCCCTCGCCGCCATATTCGTGGCGCCCCGGCTTGCAAGGGTCAATAGCGAACTCCTATGGCTTTCATCCGAGCGGCCCAGGCGCGGAGCCGCAGGGAGGCCGTGACGCGAGCGAACCGAACCGGAGACCCCATGCCACCCAATCCAAACGCGGCCGAACCGCATTCGCCCGCCATCTCGATTCGCGTCGCCGTTATGGCGGCGGCAGTCGCGGCGCTGGCCATAATCGCCGCCTGGCTGGCGTTGGCGCCGCGGGGCGCAAACCGATCGCTGGTCGGAGGCCCGTTCGCCCTCGAGGACGGCTCCGGCAAGACGATTACCGACCAAACGCTACGCGGGCGCCCGTACCTCGTCTATTTCGGCTATACGCATTGCCCGGATGTTTGCCCGACCGAACTCGCCCACATATCCGACGTTCTCGCCGCCATGGGCGACAAGGCGGTCCCCGCTCTCTTCATCACAGTCGACCCGGAGCGCGACACTCCGAAGGTGATGCAAGACTACGCCAGCAGTTTCGGTCCTCATGTTATCGGGCTGTCCGGCAGCCCGCAGGCGATCGGAGCGGTCGAAAAGGCCTACCGCGTGTTCGCCCGCAAAGGGAAGGTCGAGTCCGACGGCGGCTACGCGATGGATCACAGCTCGATCGTCTATCTGATGGACAAGAGCGGGAACTTCGTCGAGGCCCTCAACGTCGACCGGCCGCCTAAAGAGACGGCAAAAGAGCTGGAGCGGTATCTGTGAATGTATTGTTTGCCCGCTCGCCCGGCGTTTGCTACAGGGCCCGGAGAACCCGCCGGCCCGGCCGGCGCCCGACATGAGGCCTTCGACCCCATGAACAAGTTCACGACCTTGACCGGGGTGGCCGCGCTGTTGCCGATCGACAATATCGACACGGACATGATCATTCCGAAGCAATATCTGAAGACGATCAAACGCACCGGCCTCGGCGCGGGCCTGTTCGCCGAAATGCGGTATCGCGACGACGGCTCGGAAAATCCGGATTTCGTTCTCAACAGGCCGTCCCATCGGAAGGCGGCAATCCTGGTCGCCGGCGATAATTTCGGCTGCGGATCGTCGCGCGAACATGCGCCCTGGGCGCTGCTCGATTTCGGCATCCGATGTGTGATTTCGACCGATTTCGCCGACATTTTTTACAACAACTGCTTCAAGAACGGCATCCTGCCGATCAAGGTATCCCGCGAGGACTTGGCGAAGCTGATGGACGACGCCGAGCGCGGCGCAAATGCGACGCTGACCATCGATCTCGAAGCGCAGGAGATCCGCGGTCCCGACGGCGGCGTGGTCCGGTTCGAGGTCGACGCGTTTCGCAAGCACTGCCTGATCGAGGGGCTCGATGACATCGGCCTCACCATGGTCGATGCGCCGGCGATCGACGCCTACGAAGAGAAGTCGGCGGCTGCCCATCCTTGGCTTTGACCCTTTGAGAATGCGCGACCTGTCCGTTCGGCTGCGATTGTCAATGCCGGCTGCAGTCCGGTAATCTCGTCGGGAGGAGGGGGAAAACCCTTGGCCCGATGAACGGCGCGACCGTCTTTCTCATTGCGATCGGCTACGTCCTGCTGTTGTTCCTCATCGCCTGGTGGGGGGATCGCGGCGGACGCCGCTTTGTCTCCGGCAATCGGCGTGCGCTCGTTTATGCGCTAAGCCTTGCCGTCTACTGCACGTCCTGGACCTATTACGGTTCAGTCGGGCTCGCCTCCAGGCAAGGCCTCGAATTCCTGCCGATCTACATCGGTCCGATCCTCGTCATCGGGCTGGGCTCGCCGTTCGTCGGCCGCATCGCCAATCTGGCGCGAACGCAAAACCTGACCACGGTCGCCGACTTCGTCTCGGCCCGCTACGGAAAGTCGCAGGCCGTTGCAGCCGTCGCGGCGCTGATCGCTCTCGCCGGCTCGGCCCCCTATGTCGCGCTGCAGCTGAGGGCGGTTTCCACCACCCTGCTGACTGTCGTCGATTCCTTCGACAAGTCGAGGCTGGCCGCGGAGGAGCCTTCGACCTCTTTTTCTCTCGCGATCGCACTGCTGCTCGCCGCGTTCGCGATCGCCTTCGGCACGAGGAGAATCAACCCGAAAGAGCATCAGGATGGGCTCATCCTCGCCATCGCCGTCGAAGCGCTCGTCAAGCTCGCGGCCTTTCTGGCGGTCGGCGCGTTCGTCGTCTGGGGGCTCAACGGCGGCATCGTCGATCTGACCCAGGTCGCTCAGTCGGACCCAAGGATCGCGGCGGTCATTCAGACGCCGCCGGACCCGGCGGTCTGGGCCGTCACCACGCTGCTCTCGGCCTTCGCGATCATTCTCCTGCCGCGCCAGTTCCATGTCACGGTGGTCGAGAACCACGACAGCCGCGACGTTCGCACGGCGTCCTGGCTCTTTCCCGCCTATCTCGTACTGATCAACCTTTTCGTCGCGCCGCTCGCCGTCGCAGGGCTGAAGATGTTTCCCGAAGGGGCGATCAACCGCGATCTGACGGTTTTGGCGCTGCCGCTCGCCGCCGGGGCGCACGGGATCGCGCTCCTCACCATGATCGGCGGCCTGTCTGCGGCGACTGGCATGGTGGTGATGGACAGCCTTGCGCTGGCGATCACCATCTCCAACGATCTGGCGATGCCGCTCCTGCTGCGGCGTCCCGGCCCGCAGGAGCCCGGCGCCGAAGGCGACATCGGCGCGCTCGTCTTGTGGGTGCGCCGGCTGGCGATCCTCGGGGTGCTGGCGCTCGGCTTTCTCTACGAACGATTGGCCGGCGAGGCTGCGCTCGTCTCGATCGGCCTTCTCTCGTTCGCAGCGGTCGCGCAGATCGCGCCGGCTTTTCTCGGCGGCCTGTTCTGGCGGCGCGGAACGGCGCGCGGCGCGGTCGCGGGGATGACAGCGGGCACGCTCGTCTGGATCTACCTCCTGCTCCTCCCGTCGATCGAGCCGCAACATCCGATCTCGGCCTATTTCGAGCATGGACCGCTGGCGGTCGCTTGGCTCAGCCCGCGCGCCCTGGTCGCGTTCGCGCCCAACGCGCTCGTCGGCGGCGCCGTCCTGTCGCTCGCGGCCAATATCGTAGCCTTCGTCGCCTTCTCGTTCTCCCGCCAGCCGAGTGCGCTCGAACGAACTCAGGCGAACGCCTTCGCCGGCGTCGGCGGCAAGCCGCAAGCGTTCCGCCTGTGGCGCTCGTCGACGACCGCGGGCGAGCTCGAAGCGGCAGTCGCGCGCTATCTCGGAGCGGCGCGGGCGCGCCGCGCCTTCTCGGCTTTCATGCGCGAGCGGGGGCTCGAATACGACCCGACGCAGGAGGCGAGCGCCCAGCTGATCCGTCATGCGGAATTCCTGCTGTCGCCGGCGATCGGCGCGTCGACCTCCCGCCAGGTTCTGTCCCTCCTGCTTCGGCCGCGCGCCGTGTCCGGCCAGTCGGCGCTCAAGCTGATCGACGAGGCGTCTGCGGCGATCCAGTCGAGCCGCGACCAGCTGCAGCACGCGCTCGATCATGCGCGCCAAGGGATCACCGTCTTCGATTCCAATCTCGCTCTGACCGCCTGGAACCGTGAGTTCGTCGAACTGTTCGACCTGCCGCCGGGCACGCTGCGTCTCGGCGTCGGGCTCGACGAGATCGTACGCTTCAACGCCGCGCGCGGCGCCTACGGCCCGGGCAATTCCGAGGATTTCGTCGCCGAACGCGTCGCCGCGCTCCTCTATGACGACCAGCCGACCAGGCTGCGTCTCTTCTCCGCCCACCGGGTGATCGAGATCCGATCGGCGCGGCTGCCAGACGGAGGCATCGTCACCACCTATACCGACGTGACGCAGACGGTGCAGACCGAGGAGGCGCTCGAGGCGTCCAACGAGCTGCTGGAGAAGCGGGTCGACGAGCGGACCGCTGAGCTGCAGCGTCTGAACGCCGAGCTCGCCCGGGCGAAAACGGTGGCGGAGGAAGCCAATCTCTCCAAGACCCGGTTTCTCGCCGCGGCCAGTCACGACATTCTTCAGCCGCTCAGCGCCGCGCGGCTCTACGCCAGTTCGCTCACGGAAGCCGCGTCCAAGGCGGGCGGCCTCGAGCGCGCCGACCTCGCCCGCAATGTCGACCTGTCGCTTGAGGCGGTCGAGGAGATTCTCGGCGCCCTGCTCGACATTTCGCGGCTCGACGCCGGCGCGACCCGGCCGGAAGTCGCCGACGTGCCGGTCGCCGACCTGATGCGCATGCTGGAGGTCGAGTTCGCGCCGATCGCCCGGTCCAAGGAGCTCGAACTGCGCTTCGTGCGGACCACGCTCGCGATCCGCACCGACCGCCGCCTCATGCGGCGTCTGTTGCAGAACCTCGTCTCCAACGCGCTGAAATACACGCTGAAGGGCCGGGTGCTGGTCGGCTGCCGGCGCGCGGGCAAGGCGGTGCGGATCGAGGTGTGGGACACCGGGCTCGGCATCCCGCCAGACCGACAGCGCGCGGTGTTCGAGGAGTTCCAGCGGCTTGACCAGGGCGCGCGCGTCGCAAAGGGCCTCGGCCTCGGCCTCTCGATCGTGGAGCGTCTTGGCCGCGTCCTCGGCCATCCGGTGGGTCTTAATTCGACGCCTGGCGTAGGCTCGGTCTTCTTCGTTATTGCGACGCGCGGTGAGGCTGCCTCGACGGGCGTATCTGACGACGGCGCGCTGGCTATGGTTCTGAGCGGCGAGCCGCTGAGCGGCCTGAAGGTCCTGGCGATCGACAACGAGGCGCGCGTGCTCGAGGGCATGCGGGCGCTGCTGAGCCGCTGGGGCTGCTCGGTCGCGACCGCCAACGGTCTCGCCAGAGCGCGCGAGGCGCTCGCGACCTTCGGCGCGCCCGACGTCGTCATCGCCGACTACCATCTCGACGAGGGCGACGGGATCGAGACGATCCGCGCCCTGCGAGACGAACTCGGCCGAGCATTCCGGCCATCCTCGCGACCGCCGACCGGAGCCCGGAGGTGCGCGACCGTGCGGCGGCGGAGGACGTCATCATCCTCAACAAGCCGTTGAAGCCGGCGCCCTTGCGGGCGCAGCTCACCCGCTATAGCGCGATGCGCGAGGCGGCGGAGTAGGAGACGCCCGCGGTTCTCGCGCAGAGAAGGTCGCGTGCGGTTGATCTCAAAGGCTTAGGCGCCAGGGCAAGTCCCAGGCTGCGCCTTGCCGGCGCCCGCCCCAATCGCGCTGCCGCCTTCGACCAAATTTCTCCAAGCCGGACCCAAGCCAGACCAAGCCAGACCAAGCCAGACCAAGAAAGCGGGCTTGGATGATCTTGGATTTCTTCGTCCGATTCCGGACTTTTCAATGCGTTACGAGGAATCCAAATTAAAAAATGGCTCAATTCGCGTTAGATTGAGGTGGCCTGTTTGTGCTACGATTTATTATGGATTGACAGGGGATAGCGATGGATCAGGGGATGTTTCGAGCGTGGCTGGCGGAGATCGACGGTCTGACGGCAAAGCAGCGCCAGGGGCTCGAGGCGGTGCTGGCCGGCCGGCAGCCCAGAGCGGCGGTGGCGGCGGCGATCGAGGAGCGCTTGGGCGAGGCGCGGCGCTGTCCGCACTGCGGCGGGGCGTCGGTGGGCGGGGGCCGAACCGACGGCCTGCGCCGTTTCCGCTGCAAGGATTGCCGCAGAAGCTTCAATGCGCTGACCGGAACGCCGCTGGCCCGATTGCGCAAGAAGGAACGCTGGCTTGATTTTGGTCAGTCGTTGAGCGAGGGCGAGACGGTGGCCGCCTCGCCGAGCGGTGCGGGGTGGCGGTGAGCACGGCGTTCCGCTGGCGACATCGCTTCCTGCGCGCCGCCAAGAACCCCACGCGCCTGTTGAGCGGCATCGTCGAAGTCGACGAAACCTATATATTATCAAGCTGTAAGGGCGAGCGTCGCCTCGGTCGCAAGGCTCGCAGGCGGGGCGGAAAAGCAGCCAAGCGCGGCCTTTCGGACGAACAGACGCCGATCCTGGTGGCCGCCGACCGGAGCGGCGCCACCATCAGCGCCGTCCTCTCGGCCGTGACCGCCCAGACCATCGAGCCGGTGCTCGCGCCCATTCTGGGTAAGGACACCTTGCTCGTCACCGACGGCAATAACGTCTACCCGCCTTGCGCCGCCGCCCTCGGCGTCAGCCATGAAGCGCTCAACCAGTCGAAAGGTGAACGCGTCCGCGGCGAATTACACATCCAGACCGTCAACAGTCGCCATGAGAGCCTCAAAACCTTCCTGCGCCCCGTCGCGGCATTGCCACAAAATACCTCGACAGCTACCTCAGGTGGTTCCACCTCGCCGGCCTCAAGCACAATCCCACGCCCCGAGCATGCCTCAATGCCGCCATCGGCGGAGGAGCCCAAATGATGATATCAATCTAACGCGAATTGAGCTTAAACAATTCCTCTCTCAGCCTCCGTCTCGTCGGCCGCCCGCCGAAGGTCGTGATCGACCCTCCCGCGGGATGAAGAACTTTCGGGCGCGGATTCAATCCTATCAATCCCTTGCCGCGCCATTTTCGACCGTCGCGCCGAACGCGACACCGTCCGGGCGCGGGGTTCGACCACCGCAAATGGCGGCGCTCTGCGGAACAGTTTTCACGGAACCGGCCAACAGCGATCCTCTCGGCCGGACGGGCGTGCAACAGAAATAGAACATCAACGCA
>CAWIHF010000024.1:0-141287 GCA_963835885.1 uncultured Alphaproteobacteria bacterium | reverse complement strand
CGATTCCCCTGGTTCGCAATGTCCGGCGAGCGCCCGCAGGACGGCGTCGAGACGCCCGCTCTTGAGCGCGTCCTTTTGCGTCTCCATCCAGAGGCTGCGCGCGACCGGATCGGGCGCGATGCTGCCGAGGCGGCGGCCAGATATTCGCAAACATGATAGAAATCAATCAAGTAGCGACCCTGGTCGCCGAACTGCTGCTCGATTTGACCGACGATCCATGGCGCGCCGTCGCCGACCGCGTGAACCCGTGAGCCCGCCCCGAAGCCGGCGCGAACCGCGCAGGAAAGCATCTGACGCCCGGCCTCTTCGACCCCGCCCTCAATCGAGCCCGCATAGACCGGCGTCCGGCTCCCCTGCGCGTGCGCCAGCGACAGCTTCGCCTCCCGCCAGGACAACGTCTTGCCCTTGCGCTTGTCTTTCCCCTCGCGACAAGGTTCGACGATCGGAACCATGCCGCCGTCCGTCTCGACGATGATCGGCTTGCTGAGGCCCGGCGCCTCCGGAAATTCACAATCCTGGCGGCCGGCTTCGTAGATCGCCTCGGCGTGGGCGAACGTGATCCGCTGGATCGTGCTCTCGCCGATCGCAAAGCCGTAGTGCTCCTGCAACTTGGCGCGCGCTTGCGCGAAGGGTTGATCGGCGGCGAAGTCGACGATGGCGCGCTGCAGCGGTCGCGAACATCCGAGCGGGCTCACCTTCGCCCCGAGCACGAAAGGACGCACCCGTTGCGTCCCGAACCGATATTGCGGCTCCCGGACTTCTATTTCGCCGAATTTCGTATGCCAGCGGAGTTTTTTTCACCTTGGCGATGCATCTGAGGTCGTTGGCGAATCTCCCGCTCCGTCGCCTCGACCCGCCGCTCGGCCCAACTGCGCAGCGCCTCCCGTCCCATCAGACGCATCTCATCCACCATGCGCTCTTCCGCAGCGTCGGCTTCCTTCAATTCGCCCCCGCCGCCTTCAACCGCCAGCACGATCGAGCCCACCCGCTCCCGGAGACCGGGATGCGATCGCAAAGCCGCAACCAGAGCCTCGTCGCTCAACTCCAACCCCGCCATCCGTAACCTCCCGCCAAATCAATGCAAACCCAACCTACTCTGCATCGATTTGAATCGCACCCCGCCCGGACCGTCCTCGCAAACCCGGTGGACGAATGCTCGATTTCCAGTATGAGGCCGAATCGTCCAGCCATGGATTGACGTCGCTGGCCGCGATCGGAACCTGCTCTAGTCGTCGAGCCTTGAGCGAGGGACCGGGATAAGATCGATGAGCCGGTCGTCCAGTACGCCCTGCTCCGCGATGCGTTCGCCCGGCATGCCGACCGGAACGCCGTGCTGGAAAGCGACCTCCGGCGGCTCATCGATCGGCGGCTCGAACGGGTCGAACGGCGTATCGTCCTTCGCTGCTTCGCCTCCGATTTCGGCGCGCGCCGCGTGCCAGAATTCGTCGCTGCGCCCTTCCGGGCGCCCAGCCTCCTCCCAAAGCCGATAGGCGCGCCTGCGGATGGTCTCCTCGAGATCGTGCACTGCCAATGTCCTCCCAAAACCGCGGCTCCCTGCTGCCGCTTACGCCGCAAAGCGTTCGATCTCGACCGGCATCCGGCGCGAACCCCAGTCGCCCGGCCTCTCGGCGAACACGCCCGCCATCTTCGTTCCGCAGCTCTTGCAGCGAGCTTCGGCGTCAAGGCCATACGACGTGATCCGGTAGCGGTCGCGGCCGATGCAGCGCGCCCCGCAGGTCGGGCAGAGCGTCGCCTCACGCGCCGGATCATGCACGTTGCCGACATAGACGTGCTTGAGGCCGTTCTTGATGCCGATCGCCCGCGCCTTCTGCAGGGTCGCGGGCGGCGTCGGCGGCGTTTCGAGCATGTGGTAGTCGGGGTGGAAGGCGGTGAAGTGCAGCGGCACATCAGGCTTCAACTCCCTCGCTACCCATTGGGTCAGAGCCTCGATTTCCTCGTCGAAATCATTCTCGCCGGAAATCAGCAGCGTCGTGATCTCAATCCACACATTCGTCTCGTGGATGAGATATTTGAGCGTCTCCAGCACCGGCTTCAGCGAGCCGACACAACGCTTCTCGTAAAAACGCTCGGTGAAGGCCTTGAGGTCGACGTTGGCCGCGTCCATGCCGGCGAAGAAGCGCTTGCGCGGCTCCTCACAGATGAAGCCCGCGGTGACGGCAACGTTCTTCACTCCCTTCGCCCGGCAGGCAGCCGCCGTGTCGAGCGCGTATTCCATGAAGATGACCGGATCGTTGTAGGTATAAGCAACGCTGGCGCACCCCAGTCGCTCAGCGGCCCGGGCAATCGTGTCCGGAGCCGCGGTTGCGCTCAGGCGCGCGACTTCCCGGCTCTTTGAAATATCGTGGTTCTGGCAGAAGCCGCAGGCGAGGTTGCAGCCCGCCGTGCCGAACGACAGAACCGAGGAGCCCGGCAAAAAGTGATTGAGCGGCTTCTTCTCGATCGGATCGACGCAGAATCCGGTCGAGCGGCCGTAACCGGTCAGCTCCATCCCCTCGCCGTCTTCGCGCGCGCGCCGAACGAAGCAGAGGCCGCGCTGACCGGCGCGCATATGACAGAACCGAGGGCAGAGCCGGCACTCGATCCGGCCATCCGCGAGCTTCGTCCAGTATTCGACATTGATGCAATCGTCCGCAACCATTCCGACCCCGGCCGCCTTCGCAAGGCCGCTCCAAAATCCTCTGAACATCATGTTGGATGCGGGAGCGGCGATTGCAATGCGGCGCTCTGGCGCGGGGGCGCGCGGATGCTTACATTTTGTCCAAGCGTAACGGGGGCCGACATGCTCAGCGACGTCCATCCCGCGCAAGTGGCGGGTTTCTTCTATCCTGCGGAGGCGCAAAGCCTTCGCGATCTCATCGGGCGGATGGGCGGCGCGGCCCTTCCCGATGGCGGCGTCACGCCGAAAGTGGTCGTCGCGCCGCACGCCGGCATCGTCTATTCCGGCTCAGTCGCTGCAACCGCCTTCGGGCCTTGGGCGCGGCGGGCCGATCCGCCCCGTCGCATTGTCATCCTCGGCCCGGCGCATCGGGTCGCCTTCCGCGGACTCGCGATCCATCCGGCGACGGCCTGGAGCACGCCGCTCGGCAAGGCGAGGGTGTCGCGAGATCTCCACGCTCGCCTCGCAGAAGCGAGGGCTGCAACTGTCGACGCGCGGCCTTTCACCGGCGAGCATTCGCTCGAGATGCATCTCGTGATGCTGCAAGCCATGCTTCCGGCGCCGTTCGAAATCCTGCCGATCCTGGTCGGCGACACCGAACCGCGGCGGGTCGCCGAGGCGCTCCGCCTCGTCTGGGGCGGCGCCGAGACCGTGATTGCCATCTCGTCGGATCTTTCCCACTTCCTCGACCGCGGCAGCGCCGAGAAAATCGACTCGGACACCGCCCGCCGCATCGAAACTCTCGATGCGAACTCGCTTGGGGGCAACAGGGCGTGCGGCTATCTCCCGATCATGGGCGCCTTAGCGATCGCCGCGGAGCGGGACTTGCGGGTCAGCGGCCTGCATCGCGCGACCTCTGCCGACGCTGGGGCGGATTCGCCGCGCGTCGTCGGCTACGGCGCCTTCGCCTTCGAATACGCCGCCTCCGCCCGCCTGAATGAGGCTGATCGGGAACTCTTGCTCTCGAGCTGCATGGCGGGTCTCGCCGCGGCAGCGAAGCGAGGCGGGCGCATGCCGGCGCTCAGCTTCGACGCCCGCTTGTCACCGGCGCTTTCTTCGCAGCGCGCGACCTTCGTCACGCTTACCCAGGGCGGAAAGCTCCGCGGCTGCATCGGTTCGCCGGCGCCGAGAAGGTCCCTGATCGAAGATGCGACGACCAATACGGTGCAGGCTGGGTTCGCCGACCCGCGCTTCCCGCATCTCGCCGAAACCGACCTCGACGGCCTCGACATCGGCGTTTCGATCCTCTCCCATCCCCGCCCGGTTCCGGCGACAACCGAAGCGGAGCTCATCGCGGCGCTCGAGCCTGACCGCGACGGGCTCATTCTAGGCGTCGGGCGCCGGCAGGCGCTGTTTCTGCCGAGCGTCTGGCGCCAGGTCGCCGATCCGCGCGAATTCGTGTTCCACCTGGCGGCGAAGGCGGGCCTCGACTCGCATGGCTGGCCGCGCGGCCTCGCCGCCGCGCATTTCCGGGTCGAGTCCTTCGGCGCGCCCTGGCGGGCGACAAGCCCGGCCGAGATCGCGCCGGTGAGGATCGACGAGGCTCAGCGCCTGCACTGAACCGCGAACGAAAACGAAGCGGCCGTCTCGCCTGTGGATCAATCGGCGGCCTTCCGGCGCTGTTGCTCGAGGCGTTCTGCTTGGCGTCTTGAGCTTGCGGTATCTGGAACAGCACACATCCGAATCTTTCCATCTGTGGACGTCTCTTGCTCGCAATAAAGCCCAATTGCTGTTCTAGCCTGTCGATTAGAAAAATAAACTAACCGACGAATCCGCGAGCGGATGCTGGGTGGGCGCGCAGCACACAGGAGAGTGTCATGTGCGACTATTCGTTGGAGATGTATGGATCCCGTCCTGCGCGTGAGGGTGAACTCTATGTCACAACGCGTTTTCCGAGCGGTTCTATCGGATTCGCCGCCCCCGGAGATCCGAGAATTCCGGTTTGCGTGCAGTGTGACACCAAGGTCGTCCTGACCGACATCCCGTTCACCATGCAGGCGACCTACGGGATCGGATCGGAAGTCGAGGCCATTTTCGCCCAGCGCGAGACCGGGCTCTATCGCGACGGACTGCGTCTGAAGGACGGGCGGTTCGTCTCGTTGCAAGACCTTCAGCCGGGCGTTGGCGCCTATATCCCGAGCCTTCTGGAGCGCCAGGGCTCCAAGAGAGTGCGAGCGACCGCGGCCGTCGCCTGACGACAGAGCAATAAGCCTTTCGGCCTCGCGCCCCTCGTTCCGGGACGCGAGGCTGCTTTCGCTCGCGGACCGCGTGCTTTGGCGACCTGAGCGCCTTTGTCGGCTGAGTCTTCGACGCCGACCTCTGTTTTTGATCTTTTGGCGGAGCGCCCCAATACTTCGAAGGCATTGGAGCGAAGAAAGAAAGAACGCCTGCGGGAGGCACGGGGCGTTCGGGCGCATCGATCTGCGGCGCCGATCAATACACCCTTGAGTTTCGGGAACGTCGGTATATCGATGCGTACGATAGCTAACTCTACGTAATGTCCTACGGGGACGATCGCGTTGATCATCCTGATCGATTGTTGCGTGATTATTTTAATCCTACCAGCCTGTATTAACAATTCTATTTGAATATTACTTCTCTTTACGCTACCGGAGGTAGGATAGAGAAAATTTGACCGAAATATTATACCAAGCCGTAATAAATTATATCTACAGCTCGCTCGACGGTCATTAAGCGCAAACGGTGTTGCCGCCTTGCGCTATCGGACGAAGAGCACAGCCATGAAATCCAATCTGTCAAACGCCTTGCGATCCTTTCGAAACGACCGGAGAGGGGCCACCTCCCTGATGTTTGCCGGCGGCATACTCGCCGCGGTCATCGTGACCGGCGCCGCCATCGACTACTCCACCGCGGTCACCACTCGAGCGCGACTCCAGGCGGGCGTCGATTTGGCGGTTCTGGCGGCGGCGAAGCTGGGCGCCCAGAATCCTTCGACCTACCTGAGCAGCTCTTCGGCGCTGCAGACCGCAGCCCAGGATTACCTAACCGCGAACGGACCCGCCAACGCGACAATTTCCGATTTCCACGCCTGTCTGGAGAGCGGCGGCGACTGCACGACCGCGAGCGGCGAGACGCTCCAGGTCGGGCAGTTCTATGCGAAAGGGACGGCGACCTACACGCCCATTTTTAACAACGTCTCGTGGTTGCCGGGTTCGAGCTCTGAGACCCTCACCAGCTCGGCGACTGCCGGGGCAGCCCTGCAATGGCCGACGCAACTGACGATAAATCTCGTCGGCGCCAAGGGCTGGTACTACAAGCATGTGACGCTCTACGCCCTGCCCTTCACGAACGGCACTGCGGGCAGTTCCTACACGTCGATGGCGGACTGGATCTATCAGCCGACGAGCCTCAACACCGCGAGCGGATCCGCGAACAAGTCCGTCGGTACCGACGTGGCCAATGGCATGACCGGCCTGACACTGGGTCAGCTGGGGTCCGGCTATGGCGCGCTGACCGGACCGACGTCAGTCAACCTCGGCCAATACGCCGACCTCTTCCTGGTTGAGAATGTCATGCTCGGCCCCTGCCCGCCAACCAGCCCCTGGATGCTGAAGAACTGGTCGTCGGGCGGATACACCTTCCCCACGCAGGGCTGTTACGTCACCCAGTCGGCGGCCCAGACAGCCGCAAATGCGAAGTGCACGGGCAAGAGTGGCAGCCAGCTCACCAGCTGCCTCAGCAACTACACGCCGCAGCAGGAGAGCGTCGGCTACACCATCTGCTCGGAATCCGAGCTGAACCAGGGATCGAATCCGGCCTACTCGAGCTACAACGCGATCTGCAATCCGAACTCCGGCTCGAACGCCTCGTACAACTCCAGCAATGTGAACCCGTGGCAATTCATCTTCGTGAACTTCTACCCCGCGCAGGCGGTGACGAACACGAACGTCTTTTCGACGAGCGTCTCCGCCACGACGATGTTCCCTTGCGGCCAGACGGTCGGCCATGAGTGGGAGGACGGCGGCAGCATTGTCGGCTCGACCTACAGCTCGGCTCTGTCCTCGGCCACGAGCGCGACCACGACGCCGCAGCAGGACTTCTTCTACACTGTCGCGACGACCTGCGGACCCGAGCCTGGCATGGCGGCCGATGGGTATTACAGCACTTCCCAGACGGCCACCTACGGCGCAGCCCCGCAACTCGTGCAGTAGGACGAGCTCCGCGAGGCTTGCCAAATGTGGCTGGGACTGTCGAACGCGCGAGCCAGAGCCAAGCCCTGGCTCGCCCGCGCCGGTTCTCAGGCCCGGCGCCTGGGGTGCGACGCCCGCGCGACGACGGCGGTGGAGTTCGCCCTGGTCGCGCCCTTAGTGATCGCCCTCATCCTCGGCGCCATGCAAATCGCCGTCATCTATCTCGCCCAGGCCGAGCTCGAGAATGCGGCGGAGCAGGCCGCGCGCATCGTTCTGACCAACCAGGCGCCCGCATCCGGATCGGCGGGCCAGGCGAGTTTCTTGAACGCCGTCTGCGGCTACCTGCCGGCTCTCTTTAGCTGCTCCGGCGTGATGGTCGATCTCGAGGCGCAGTCGATTTCGGCCACGTCAAGCGACGCGCTCGTGCTGACGCCGCCGACCCTGACGTACGGCTCGACCGGCCAGGTGACGAACAGCTGGAACTACAATCCGGGCTCTCCAGGCAAGCTTATGATCTTAAGAGTGATGTATCAGTGGCCGGTCGTCGCCGGGCCGCTCGGGCTCGTTTTCAGCGATCTCGCCAACGGCACGCTGTTCTTGAGCTCGACTCAGGTCTTTCAGAACGAGCAATAGGGGCCTGTCATGCGGCTCTTCCGGTTTGAAACTCCGCGCCGATGGCTTCGGGACGAAAGAGGCGTCGCCGCGGTCGAGGCCGCCCTCATCGCCCCCGTGGCGGTCGCCCTGCTCGGCCTCATTGCGATCTGGGCGCAGGCGATCGCCATCCAGCGCAAAGTCACTCTGACTGCCCACACGATCACCGATCTCGTGAGCCAGCAGGGGACGCCGATCGCCGGCGCGTGCACCGCCAGCAATTCCTCTCAGGAGGCTTCGGTCAACCAGTCGACGGTCGACTACATTCTCAACAATGCAGCGAACGTGCTCTACCCCTACGTCAAACCGGATTCGGGAACGAACCCGGTGACCGGAACGAACATGTCGGACATGACGATGGTCGTCTCCGAGATCAAGGTCGATTTGTCGGGAACGACCGCGACCGTGCAATGGAGCGAGCCGATGCCGTCGCACGGAACCGCGCTCGCGACGACGGCGCACGCGGTTACGCTGCCGAGCTCGGGGGTCGGGAGCGCCGCGACCAACGTCATCATGGGAACCGTCACCTATTCCTATACGCCGCCGGTGATCGGCGAGGCGGTCGGGACGATCACCCTGCAGGACACGATTTATCTGGCGATCCGCCAGTGGTCGTGCATGGCGCTGAACGTCGGCTCGTAGCGGGCGGGCGAAGGCAGCGGGACGGCGCCGCCCGGCGATTGCATTCGCTTGGCGATTCCTTGCAAGACCGCGCGGCGCCGGCGGAGGACGCGCTCCAGGCGGCCAAACGAGTGCCCGCGACTTTTGCGTTTCCTTTTCGGAATCGAGGGAATGCAAAGGTTTGTGGCGTATCCGAGTATCCGAGAGGCCGCGACAGGGGCCCCTTCCCCCCTTCGCAAAGCCGGTCACAAGTTCCCCGGGCCGCGTCCACCTGGCGGATCTAGAGAAGACGTGCTCGGATTTACCGCCATGTTGAAACTCTGAGCCGCCTTCTCGACCGTATGCTTCATCCTGCTTCGCCCTGCCTCTCATACGCCGGGCTCGATGAGCTCAGCGTCGGACATGAACACAAGCGGTTGCAAAGAGAAATTTGCGGTTGTTGGCGCCCTCGACCACGGGAGGACTGGCCGGCACGATTTTGGCATGTGGATTTCAGTCCGTCGAACCTCGCATCCAGCCGCGTCTCCGGGATATTTAGAGCAGACTCCGATCAAGTTGTATCATAGCCGCAGGCGGCGAAGTGACTTTTGTATTGGCCGGGGTTTGAAGGATATGGGCGCAGTCGTCGAGCGCCCTCATCAGGCCGGCGACGGTCGGCTCGGCGGCGTTCATCGGCCAGTCGCAGGCCTTCGGCGTCGCAAGCCCTCGAAGGCGCGAGACCGGCGAGGAGGGTGATTGTCTTGTCGTGGCCGTGCGGGACCGTCCTTCGGTGTCCTTCCGCTTCCGGTTCCGTACCCGAAATTCGACCTCGGACACGACCCCGAAGGAAGAACAATCTCTTGACAAGAGCTCCAGGCAATGTTCATGATATGTTCCTTCAGCGCAACGGAGAATGTGATTGTCCGCTCCCCTCAAACCCGCCGACCTTGCGCGGAGATGGCTGCCTTGTCGCCTTGCGTAGAAGGAAGGCCGATGTCGAGATGTTGATTAGCGTCCCTGGACCGAGCCGCGCGGCGTCACGGAGAAATTTCAGCGGTTCAGCCGGCCAAATTCGCCAAATTCGGTAATCGGGCAATTTTCCGGCGGCGTTAGGCGACGGCCAGAAACAGGTGAATTGGGTTTGGGATTTTTTACCTGCACCGGCTGTTTGGGGGATTCCTGTCTTCGAGATCGGCGTCTATATCGTGGCGATGATAGATGAATTGCCGCTGCGTATCCGATTTGAAGCGCTTCGTTCCTCGCTTGACGAGCGAGGCCGACGGTTGAGCGCCGCCGCCGAGGCGAAGGCGGCCGGCTACGGCGGGATCGCGGCGGCCGCGCGTGCGACGAAGGTCGCCCGAAGCACGATCGGACGCGGTCTGAAGGACCTGCGGGACCCCGGCTCTCTGACCGGGAAGGTGCGTCGCAAGGGCGGGGGGAGCCCTCGGTTGACGTCGAGGGACCCGACGCTTCTGGAGGACTTGCAACGATTGCTCGAGCCCGCGACGATGGGCGATCCGATGCGGCCGTTGCGATGGGTCTCCAAGAGCCACGACAAGCTGGCGAGGGCGCTTCGGGCGATGGGTCACAAGGTGAGCTCCTCGACCATTCCCAAACTCTTGGAGGAACTGAAATATTGCCGCCATTGCAACCGCAAGACCAAGGAAGGCGGCAAACATCCCGATCGCGACGCTCAGTTCGAATATATCAACGCCAAGGCCGAGGCGTTTCAGGCGGCCGATCAGCCGGTGATATCGATCGATGCGAAGAAGAAGGAATTGCTCGGCGAATTCAAGAACGGCGGCAGCGACTATGGGCCGCAAGGCCAGCCGATCGAGGTCAACACCCACGATTTCGAGGACAAGGAACTGGGCAAGTTCATCCCCTACGGAATTTACGACACCGGCGCCAATCTCGGCTACGTCAGCCTCGGAATCGACCATGATACCGGGCAATTCGCCGTAAATGGCGTTCGCCTCTGGCTCGATCGGATGGGCCGGGAGCGTTATCCCTCGATGACGCGTCTCATGATCACCGCCGATGGCGGAGGCTCCAACGGCTCGCGCCTACGGCTATGGAAGGTGGCGCTGCAACAACTCGCCGACGAGACCGGCCTGATCATCCAGGTCTGCCATTATCCGCCGGGGACCTCGAAGTGGAACAAGATCGAGCACCGCATGTTCTGCCACATCACGCAGAACTGGCGCGCCATGCCTCTCGTCAGCCTCCTCGTGGCCATCGAACTGATCGCAAACACCACGACGAAAACCGGTCTCAAAATCCGCTGCGAACTTGATCCCAACCCCTATCCCAAGGGCATCAAGATCTCCGACGAGCAAATGGCGACACTCAACATAAAACGCGATTCCTTTCATCCAGAATGGAACTACAGCATCTCGCCCAGACGTCCGAACGTGGAGCAATAATTCTTGGGCGTCGCCTTAGCTTGGGGCGGGTCTGATGAGAGCTGCGAGGTCGGGGATTTCGGGGCCTGGAATAGCGAGGCGAGCGCCGAGATAGTCGAAGAAGGGGATTTTGAGCTTCCGACAAGTCTTGGCGAGGCCGAGCATGACGTCGCGAGCGTTAGCCTCGTCGCTGACGGTCCCGCCGGAGATTTTGCGCTTGTGACGAAGACGCGGATGTCGTTTTCCGAGGCGTTGGTGTGCAGCGGAATATGGGGTGGTCGAGGACGCGCAGGAGGTCGTCCTTGAGGCGAAAGAGCCGCTTGAGCAGGCTGTCGAGGGTGGCGTAGCCGGTTCTGGAGCGGTTGAAGATGCGGTCGAATTGCGCCCGCAACCGCTCGGCTTTCTCGGGGCTGGGGGCGAGCTTGTAGTCTTTCAGGCCGCGATAGAACCACCAGATCATGCGCCGTGCGACCTCGACCGCGTTGCGCTGCTTGTCGTTGGCGGGGATGAGCTTGTGGACGAGGCGTTCGGCGTGCCCCCAGCACAAGGCGTGTTCGCCGACGCGGAACTGGCCGGCGCCGTCGGACACGACGACGGCCTGGCCGAGCAAGCCTTGCTCGCAAACGGCGCCCCACAGAGCGCCCTCGCTGGCGACGCGAACCGGATCGGGCGTGATCCTGAGATCGGCGAATCCGAGCGCGTTCAGATGGTTCATCCAGTCTTCGTGTGACGCAAAAAACCGCGTCGCATGGCCGGCGAACTTGTCGATGAGGGCGAGGCTCAGATTGCAAGCCCGCATGGAGACGAGCGCCGCCTCGTTGACCACGTAAGAGGCCGCGCCGCCCAGGAGATTGCGCAGGAACGCCAGGCGGGATTTGCTCGGGCCGGTTCGAAACGCGGTGAAGGTGTCGGAGCCGATCTGGGTCGTCACGCCGCTCTTGCCTTGATGGCGGGCGCCGGTGTCGTCGACCGTGACGAAGGAAGAGCAACGCAATCCGGCCTTCAGAACCTCGCCGTCCTTGGCCCGGAACATCTCCAGCTTGGCGGTCAGCAGGCGTCCCACTTGGCGCTTTGAAATCACAACGCCCATGCCGTTGAGCAGCGCAAGAATTTTCTCGATCGTCACATGACACTGATAATGCAGCATCAGAACCACGCGATGCAGTTGCGGGCCATAGCCGCCGACGATGCCGGGATCGAGCGGCGCGACCAGGGTTTTCCCATCCGGCGTTTCCCAGCGCTCACGTCGATAGCGCGTCACCAACGGATTCAGAACCAGATCCTGAACGACGATCTCCTCATAGCCCTTGTGGCGCGAACCGGCCGGCGCGTCGACCTTCACCTCGACCGTTCGCGTAATCGTCAACTTGTCCAGGTTGCTGCCGCGCCGCTGCGTCGATCGCCCGCCCTTGGGCCCGTTCGCTTGCGAATCCGGTCGGTCTGTCGCCTTGTCCATCCCCGACGGCTTTTGCGGCGGCCGCGGCGGCAGTTTCTTCAATCGCGCCAGTTCGTCCTTGACCGCCTGATGCTCGACCCTCAGCTTGGCCAACGCCCCGCTCACCTTCTCGTACTCCGCCTGAACCCGGGTCACTTCGCCAATCAAAGTGCGAACCAGACCGATGAGCTCGGCCGGCGTCATTCGTTCAAGCGAATCAGTCGATTCAAGCGCCATTCCCAGCTTGAATCATACTTTTTGGCGCTTGGGACTCCCCCTCCGCCCGGAAATTTGCTCCGGTTACCAAATTCGGTCGTAAGGCTTTGATAAGTAAGGGTTCGCAGTGAAATTTTTTGAAATTTTCGGAAGCAAATTGAAATTTTTTGCAAAGATTTGGAAGCCCGGCGGAAGTTTTTGAAGGCTCAATTAGCGTTAGATTGAGGTGGCCTGTTTGTGCTACGATTTATTATGGATTGACAGGGGATAGCGATGGATCAGGGGATGTTTCGAGCGTGGCTGGCGGAGATCGACGGTCTGACGGCAAAGCAGCGCCAGGAGCTCGAGGCGGTGCTGGCCGGCCGGCAGCCCAGAGCGGCGGTGGCGGCGGCGATCGAGGAGCGCTTGGGCGAGGCGCGGCGCTGTCCGCACTGCGGCGGGGCGTCGGTGGGCGGGGCCGAACCGACGGCCTGCGCCGTTTCCGCTGCAAGGATTGCCGCAGAAGCTTCAATGCGCTGACCGGAACGCCGCTGGCCCGATTGCGCAAGAAGGAACGCTGGCTTCATTTTGGTCAGTCGTTGAGCGAGGGCGAGACGGTGGCCGCCTTGGCCGAGCGGTGCGGGGTGGCGGTGAGCACGGCGTTCCGCTGGCGACATCGCTTCCTGCGCGCCGCCAAGAACCCCACGCGCCTGTTGAGCGGCATCGTCGAAGTCGACGAAACCTATATATTATCAAGCTGTAAGGGCGAGCGTCGCCTCGGTCGCAAGGCTCGCAGGCGGGGCGGAAAAGCAGCCAAGCGCGGCCTTTCGGACGAACAGACGCCGATCCTGGTGGCCGCCGACCGGAGCGGCGCCACCATCAGCGCCGTCCTCTGGCCGTGACCGCCCAGACCATCAAGCCGGTGCTCGCGCCCATTCTGGGTAAGGACACCTTGCTCGTCACCGACGGCAATAACGTCTACCCGCCTTGCGCCGCCGCCCTCGGCGTCAGCCATGAAGCGCTCAACCAGTCGAAAGGTGAACGCGTCCGCGGCGAATTACACATCCAGACCGTCAACAGTCGCCATGAGAGCCTCAAAACCTTCCTGCGCCCCCGTCGCGGCATTGCCACAAAATACCTCGACAGCTACCTCAGGTGGTTCCACCTCGCCGGCCTCAAGCACAATCCCACGCCCCAGCATGCCTCAATGCCGCCATCGGCGGAGGAGCCCAAATGATGATATCAATCTAACGCGAATTGAGCTTTTTTGAAACGTTTGGAAATTTTCTGAAGGAAATGGCGGGGTCGTCGGCGTCCAGCCCCGTCATGGCGAGCGACGATTCCAGTCGATCGGAACCTGCGCTAGGTCTAGGGCAGCGATTGCGTTTTCCACTTCGGTCACGCTAAAGCCGACATCCTCAAGATGTCGCCCGCCAGAGGCGCAGGGAGGTTTCGTCCTCGACGACCAAGATCACGGATGGTACGGGTGGGAGTCTCGGCATGAGAGTCTAACGCGTAGGGCGGAACTGGGTTTCACAATCGAAGGAGCGGGTCGTCTACTAACAGCCGTAAGGTTCTTGGAGCGCGATGCCAAAGAATTTCTTCCATTCGATTGTCGACAACTCGACTGCAATTTACACAGGTTTTGCGGCGCTTATTGCGTTGCTGGTCGCCATAATCATTTTCGTAAGTCATCAAATACAGCATTACGAGGTTTCTCGTGACATTGTCAAGGAAAGGCAGATTGTATACGAAATCTATATTGACTTGCTCGATGCAGAGACAGGGCAACGGGGTTTCCTCCTCACCGACAACAAGGCTTACCTTGTTCCCTATAACAAGGGTGTTGACCGGATCGGCGCCGACTTAAAGGATTTGTCCGACCTGAAGGATACGACCAATCGAGAGCGTGTCGAGATAAACGCTCTGGGAGAACTGGCGGAGGAGAAGCTCAAGGAGCTGCGATCCACAATTCAATTCGAAGACGCAAACCGACACGTTGAAGCCTTGGCGACTGTCGACAAGGGCGTCGGCCAAACGATCATGGACCAGATTCGCGCAAGAATTGACCGTCTGGTTCGTCTACAGCAGCAACGCCTGGACGCGGAGTTGGCTGTTGCGCAGCGAGATGGAAACGCTCTTCGCCTGGGCAGCCCTGCTGCGGTTTTGTTCACGATAGCGGTCGGCTTCCTCTCGATCCGGCGCTTGCGCGCACAATTGGCGGAGATCGGGTCGGCGCGGGATGGCCTCAGCGCCGCGAATACTGCGCTGTTAAACGAGGCGGCGCAACGCAACAAACTCGCCGACCAATTGCGTCAATCGCAAAAAATGGAAGCAATGGGACATCTCGCAGGGGGGTTGGCGCACGACCTCAACAATATGCTCTTGGTGATACTCAATGGCGTCGGTTTGGCGAAGCGAGCCCTCGCACGGGAAGGCGGCGATCCTCGGCGCTATCTCGAAGCCGCAACGGTCGGAGTCGAGCGCGCCGCGGCCTTGACGCATCGGCTGCTGGCGTTCTCGAGACAACAGCCGCTGTCTCCCCAAGCGATCGACCCGAACAAGATGGTGTCGGCGATGGCGGAAATGCTGGTTCGGACGCTTGGCGAAACGGTGCAGTTGGAGACCGTGCTCGCCAGCGGCCTTTGGCGCACCCAGGCCGACGCCGGTGAGCTTGAAAGCGCGATCGTCAATCTCGCCCTCAACGCCCGGGACGCAATGCCAGAGGGCGGAAAGCTCACCATTGAGACGAGCAATGCGTTCCTCGACGAGGATTATGCGGCGCGGCAGATCGGCATACCCGCGGGCCAATATGTCCTGATCGCCGTCTCCGACACCGGAACGGGTATAACTCGCGATGTCATTGAACAAGCCTTCGACCCCTTCTACACGACCAAGCCGCCGGGCCAGGGAACCGGTCTCGGACTGAGCCAAGTCTACGGGTTCGTCCGCCAATCAGAGGGGCACGTCAAGATTTACTCGGAGGCCGGACAGGGCACGACAGTCAAAATTTATCTGCCTAGATTCTATGGGGCCGCCGAAACGCGGGAGACCCCGCCGGCGCTATCGGAACTATCCCCTCGAGAGTCTCTCGAAACAATCCTGCTCGTGGAAGACGACGATCGGGTGCGGCGCCTAACCGCCGACACGCTGATCGAGTTGGGGTATCGGGTTCTTGAAGCGGATCGAGCAGCGGCCGCATTGGGTCAACTTGAACGCAACGCGCAAGTGGACCTTCTCTTCACCGACGTCATCCTCCCCGACAAGGATGGGCGCAAGCTTGGCGAGGAGGTGAGCAAGCTGAGGCCGGGACTTCAGAATCCTGTTCACGACCGGCTACACGCGAAACGCCATTGTGCATAACGGAGTGCTCGACGCTGGCGTGAACCTGATTGTCAAACCCTATTCGATTGACCAGCTCGGTCGAAAACTTCGGGAAATCCTCGATTCCCCGCCTTCCCACCCGGCCTGATCGGCGCGCACCGCTCGACTGGCTCGCACGATTGCCGCAAGGACCTTGCTCAGCTTTCCCGCGCGTGAATTTTTTCGAGGCAGAATTTCGACAGACGCCGGGAACCGCAGCGGCGAAGGGAGTGTTACCGGTGTCAAGCGCGCGAGCGGGAACGCCCTATGATTAGGGACTCGCTCCGACCGTCCGAGGATCAGGTTCGAACGGTTCTCGTCGTCGAGGATGAAATCCTCGTCCGGCTCATGGTCGCTGAAGAACTGCGAGAGGCCGGGATGCGGGTGATCGAAGCAGCGAATGCGGAGGAGGCCTTGCAACATCTCCGGGCCGGAAATCCGGTCGATTTTGCTTTCATAGATATCGAAGTCCCCGGTCCGATGAACGGTATTGGATTGGCGCGTCACCTCCGGGCGAATTTCCGCGAAGTCAAGCTCCTCATGACCTCGGGCCGACTGCCGGCCCACGAAACCCGCACCGTCACGCCTTTCATCGCCAAGCCTTATGACATTGCCGACGTCGTCGCGCGAATCCGGGCGGAGTTGGCTGGTGGCACATCAGAATGAAGCTTGCAGAATCGATCGAATCGGAGCGGCCGACGCTTCTGATCGTCGAGTTGGACGTCCTCGTTCGCCAGCCGATCGCCGAGTATCTGCGGGAGTGCGGATACCGTGTGCTGGAGTGCGGGAATACTGAAGATGCGCTTCTCGTCGTCAATTCCGAGGCGATGACGATCGAGGCTGTGCTGGCCAATGCCCGGGCCGATGGCAAGCTCGACGGATTTGGGTTTGCCCGCTGGATCCGGGAGAACAGGCCGGGCCTGGAAGTGATTCTGACCGGGACAGTGGCGAACGCGACAAAGGAAGCCGGGGAGCTGTGCGAGGAGGGTCCTCATCTCCAGAAGCCCTACGATCCCCGGCGCCTCCTCGATCGCATCAAGCGCAGGCTTGCGGAACGGCAACGGCGCGACAAGCGCTGATCCAGGCCGTGGGTGGCGAATGCGATTTCGTCGGCGGCCCTTGGCGCCCGCAACCGGCGGCAGGCAGAAGGCCAAAGCCATGCAAGTGTGTTCATTTCGGAACAATTTGGTGACCACCGAGTTTTGCAGGGTCTGAAACAGGAGGTCGTCATGGGTCTTGGAAGAGGAGCACTGCTTTGGCTGCTCGGGGTTCCGATCCCAATCATTATTTCTTCTCGCGTTATTCTGGCATCATTGAATGCAAGGGCGCCGCGCAAGGGGCCTTGCGTCTGTTGAACTTGACCCCGATATCGGACGAGCCGGAATGCAAAATTGCGACTGATCCACCGCTTGCGGGGACGCTCAAGTCGGGAGGGATGAACATGCGATCGACGATGCCCGCCGGATCCTATGGGGCTCCTGCGAAAGCGCCTGGAGATGCGGCGTCCTGGTTCAGCGTATTCGCGAGCAAGACAGCAATGATGTCGGGAAAGCCGGCAACCTTTCTGATCGCCTTCGCAATTGTCGCTATCTGGGCCGTTTCCGGTCCCATTTTCCACTATAGCGACACGTGGCAGCTGGTGATCAATACGGGGACCACAATCATCACCTTTCTCATGGTTTTCCTTATACAGCACACCCAAAATCGGGATACGCTCGCCCTCCAGCTCAAACTGGACGAGCTCATCGTTTCGACGAAGACTGCTAGCAACGAAGTCGCCGCGATTGAAGAAAAGACCGATGAGCAATTAGAGATCGTCAAGGAAGGGCTGCGACTGCGCGTCGCCGCGGAAGGAGCCGACCCGGCCGGACGCGCCGAAGCTTCCTTGTCTAACACAAGCTGAAACTACCGGATGCGCGAAAAAATGTCCCGGAGCGGGGCGCCGCCCCAGGCGGAGGTGACGAAGTCGTTGTGGTCGACCGACCCCGCGTCGACGAAAGCGACCTCGCCCGGTCCAAGGGTGGCGGGCAATTCGTTCTGCACCGTGATGCCTGCCTGCTGGAGTTCGGCCTCGATCGCCAGATTGCCGTCGCGCGAGGAGGTCGAATAGGCGCTGACGAAGAAGGCGTTGCGGCCAGAACCCTCGACCCAGCGGACGAACTTGTCCTTCTCGCCGTAAAGCGCGTCGAGCAGGACGACGCCGCGCACTCTTCCGCCTTCGCCGCCGACGGTCAGCGAATAGACGGCCGGGAGATAGCCGCCGCTGTAGGCGACGATGACGACCGGCATGCGCCGGAAAGCGCCGCGCGCGCTTGGGTAGAAATCGCCGAGCTTGCCCTCGGCCTCGCTGAGGAAGGCGGCGAAGCCGCCCGGCGACCAGAATTTTCCGGCGCTCGAATCAGGCGCGTCGAGGGCAAGCTGCGGCGCGACGAGGACGCCGTTCAGGCCGGAATCGGCGAGCTGGCGCACGATCTGCTGGCGGGCGACGACGTCGCGCTCGAGCGTCGCCATGTTGCCGTGGAAAAAGACGACGATCACGCTTGGCCGGTTCGGGTCGAAGCCTTGCGGCGCGGCGAGCAGCACGGTGCGGTCGTTGTAGGTCTGATCCTCCCACAGGAGGCCGCCGCGCGGGCTCGAATGGCCGAGCCTGCCGTTGTCGTCGACGTCGAGGAAGGGATGCGACTTCCCCGTTTCCTGATAGTTCGGGATGAGGCCATGATAGGGAAAGGCCGAGTTGTCGAACGCGGCGAATTCGACGTTTGCCCCATCCATCGAGGTCACCCCCTGCGGCTCCCCGCCAGGCCCACGAGGCGCGGTCGGAGGCGCAGCGCAACTCGCCAATAACAGCGCCGCGCCCACGCTCAAGACCCCCGACGGCGTTCGCAACAGAAATGGACCCCGCATCGCACGATCCTTAACAATCCGTTGGCGGCCTCGAAAGACCTTTTTCATGCGGCGCGTTACGGAATCGTGAAAAGGCCCGCGGCCACGAAATCGACGCGAGCGGGCGGCAAAGCGACGCTGGTTAACAGGCCGTTGAGGTCCCTTGGGGAAACTGCGGCCTGGCCGGTGGAGTTGACGCATGCATTCGATGGGATCGGGTCTGGCGCTTGCGGTCCTGTGCAGCTCGCTGGCGCTCGCGCAGGACAAGGGAACCCTTGAACCGAAGCCCCTGCCCCCGCTCGCCAACCCGGCTAGCCCGAAAATCCCAGCGAAGCAAGTGTTCGGCCGCGCGCTGACGCCGATCGAGGCCAAGGCCCGCTCGATCGGCTACTATTGGCGGGGCTGCCTCGACGACGCCAAGGCGCTGCCCGTTGACGGGGAATCGTGGCAGGTGGTGCGGCTGTCGCGCAACCGCATGTGGGGCAATCCGGCGATGATCAGCTTCCTCGAGCGCTTCTCGCGCAAGGCGAAGGCCGAAGGCGTGTGGAACGGGATTTTGGTCGGCGACATTTCCCAGCCGCGCGGCGGACCGATGCTGACCGGACACGCCTCGCACCAGGTCGGACTCGACGCCGACGTCTGGCTGACGCCGATGCCCGACCATACCCTGAGCCGCGAGGAGCGCGAGGAGATGTCGGCGGTCAATATGGTCACCGACGACGGGCTGTCGGTCGAGCGGGCGCACTGGTCGGAAGCCCAGGCCGGGATTATCAAGGCCGCCGCCGAGGAGCCGGAGGTCGAGCGCATCTTCGTCAACGCGGCGATCAAGAAGGCGCTCTGCGAGACCCATAAGGGTGAGCCCTGGATGAACAAGGTGCGCGCCTATTGGGGCCACAACTACCACTTCCATATCCGGATCAAATGCCCGGCGGGCGAGACAACCTGCGAGCCCCAGGACCCTTTGCCGCCCGGCGACGGCTGCGACAAGTCGCTCGCCTGGTGGTTCACCGACGAGGCGCTCCATCCGGGCCCCAGCAAGCCGAGGCCGCCGATCACGATGGCGCAGCTGCCGCCTGAATGCCGGACGGTCGTGCTCGAGAAATAGCGCCCTTCAGATGCCTTCGCCGGGCGTGGTGCGCGTCCGGTGCCCCAACCGGTCGGCGACCGCCAGCAGCACCGTCGAGACGACGAACGTTAGATGAATGCCGACGAGAAAGTAGAGCTCTCTATCGCTGAGATGGGCGATATCCATGAAGCCTTCGAGCAGCTTGATCGCCGAAATGGCGACGATCGAGGCCATCAGCTTGAGCTTGAGCTCGCTGAAATCGATCTCGGCGATCCAGTGCGGCCGCCCGTCGTCCGCGCGCATGATGACGGGCGCGACGAAATTGGTGTAGCCGGAGAGGAAGACGATCACGACGAGCGAGGCTGTCAGCGTCATGTCGACGATCGCCAGTTCCGTCAGCAGCACCCCTTCGTCGTTCAGGGTCCAGAGTTGCGTGAAAAGCTGATAGAGATGCAGGGACGACTTGAACAGCAGAGCCAGCAGACTGACTGCGAGCGCTAGATAGAGGGGGGCCAGTAGAAACCGGCTGGCGAACAGGAAACGTTCGACCCAATCCTTGATCATGGAGTCCCCGTTGCATCCGGCAGCGCCGAGTAGGCCGGCCGGCGTCCTTTTAGGGTGGAGGCGGAGGGCGGCGCAAGGCGCTTCAGCCGCGACCGAGCACGCGCCCGGCGACGGCGTCCAGCTTCTTCATGAGCTCCGGATCGCGGGCATCCGCATGCGTGATGATGGCGTTTTCCAGCGCCCGATCGGATCTGATCGGGCATGCCTCGTGCTCGGCCGGAAATTCGCTCAGCACGCGGGCGACGAGCGCGCCGGCCTTGTCGGCGTTGTCGCTCATCACCTTGATGACCGCGGCGACGTCGACCGCGTCGTGCTCCTCGTGCCAGCAGTCGTAGTCGGTCACCATGGCGACGGTCGCGTAGGAGATTTCCGCTTCGCGGGCGAGCTTGGCTTCCGTCGCCCCGGTCATGCCGATGACGTCAGCGGCCTGGGCCTGATAGCCGAGCGATTCCGCCCGCGACGAGAATTGCGGCCCTTCCATGCAGACATACGTCCCGCCGTCCCGGCAGGGAATGCCCTCGGCCCCGGCCGCATCGAGCAGGCGCCGGCGCAGCAGCGGAGCGACCGGATGGGCCATGGAGACGTGCGCCACGCATCCCGTGCCGAAAAAGCTCGACCGGCGCAGATAGGTGCGGTCGACGAACTGGTCGATCATCACGAAGACGCCCGGGTAGAGTTCCCGATGGAACGACCCGCAGGCGGAAAGGGCGATGATGTCGGTGACTCCGGCCCGCTTCAGCGCATCGATATTGGCGCGATAATTGATCGTCGAAGGCGAGAACCGATGGCCGCGGCCATGGCGCGCGAGGAAGACGGCGTCCGTGTTCCCGACGCGGCCGAAGCGCAGCGCGTCGGACGGCTCACCCCAGGGTGTTGATGCCTTCTCCTCGCGCAGATCCTCCAGTCCGGGAAGATGATAGACGCCCGATCCGCCGATCACTCCGACTATCGCCTTCGTCATTCTCGCCCCTTTCCGTCGCTTGCCTGTCAGGCGGCGCCTCTGACGTATGGGCTCCGCCGGCGCCTCGCCTCCGCTCGAACTCCGTGAACGCCCGCGGGAAGCGGTCCCCTCAGTGGACCGATTCCCAGATCCGCTTCTTGGTGAAGTAGAGCAGTCCGGCCAGAACGAACAGGAACAGCATCACCCTGAGGCCGACCTTCTTGCGCTCTTCGAGATTGGGCTCCGCCGCCCAGGTCAGGAAGGCCGCCACGTCCTTGGCGTAGTTCTTGAGCGTCGGCGCCGTACCGTCCTTGTAGACGACAGCCCCGTCCGTGATCGGCTGCGGCATCGCGATCTTATGGCCCGGATAGTAGAGGTTCCACTGGGGATCGTCAGGCTTGGTGTAGCCGTTGAGGATCGCGTAGATGTAGTCGGCGCCCATCTCCTGGTACTCGAGGCCGGGAAGCGCGTCGAAGACGAACCACGGAAAGCCGCGCTCATATTTGAGCGACTTGGCGAGCAGGTTCATGTTCGGCGGCGCCTTGCCGAAGACCGCGGCGGCGGCCTGATCGTTCGGATAGGCCTCAGGGCGCGGGAAATCGTCGGCCGTGGTGCCAGGGCGCTTGAAGATCTCTCCCTTGTCGTTGGGCTCGGCGTTGGTCACCTGATAGGTCGCCGCCAGGGTCTTTACCTGGTCCTCGGTATAGCCGGGGCCGCCCGGCTCAGCGAGCGTGCGGAACGGAATGGTGAGCGCGTGGCAGTTGCTGCAGACCTCCTTGTAGACCTGGAAGCCGCGCTGCAGCTGCGCCTGATCGAACGTGCCGAACATGCCGGCGAAGCTCCACTCCTGGCGCGGGGGCTTGGGCTGTTCGCCCTCTTCCTGAGCGAGCGCGAGACTGCCGGCGAGGGCGAGCGCGAAGGCGGCCGAAGCAAGGGCTGTAATCTTGAGGACGGGTCATTGTCGTCTTCCCTTGAAGTCGATCAGCCGTTCAAGCCTGCGCCGGCGCTTGCGTCTTCGGCAGCACGGCGTCGGCGATCGAGGCCGGAATCGGCTTCGTCTTCTCGGTGAAGCTGAGCAGCGGCATGATCACGAGGAAGAAGCCGAAATAGCCCACGGTTAGAATCCGCGCGATCAGGGTCGTCCCTTCGGTCGGCTCTTGCGAACCGAGGTAGCCAAGGCCGATGCAAACGGCGACGAACACCCAGAAGAAGAAGCGATAGGCCGGTCGGTACTTCGCCGACTTGACCGGCGAGCGGTCGAGCCAGGGCACGAGAGCGAGCACCACGATCGCCGCGAACAGCGCGATGACGCCGAAGAGCTTGTTCGGAATCGCGCGCAGGATCGCGTAGAACGGCAGGAGATACCATTCCGGCACGACATGCGAGGGGGTGACCAGCGGATTGGCCTTGATCGAGTTGTCCGCGTCCAACAGATAGTTCGGAATGTAGAAGATCAGCCAGGCGTAAAGGATGAAGAAGACCGCGACCGCGAATGTGTCCTTGATCGTCGCGTAGGGCGTGAAGGCGACCGTATCACGGTCGACGTTCTGCACTTCGACGCCGTCGGGATTGTTCTGCCCGGTCACGTGCAGCGCCCACACATGCAGCCCGACAAAGCCGACGATGACGAACGGCAGCAGATAGTGCAGCGAGAAGAAGCGGTTCAGCGTCGGGTCGCCGACCGCGTAGCCGCCCCAGAGCCAGTGGGCGACGGCGGTTCCGACGAATGGAATGGCGGAGGTGAGGTTGGTGATGACGGTGGCGCCCGCGAAGCTCATCGAACCCCACGGCAGCACGTAGCCCATGAACGCGGTCGCCATCATCAGAAAGTAGATGATGACGCCAAGAATCCAGAGCACCTCGCGCGGCGGCTTGAATGAGCCGTAATAGAGGCCACGCATCATATGGACATAGACTGCGAGGAAGAACAGCGATGCGCCGTTCGTGTGCATGTAGCGAAGCAGCCAGCCGTAGTTCACGTCACGCATGATGTGATTGATCGAAGCGAACGCCTCGGTCGCCGAGGGCACATAATGCATGGCCAGCACGACGCCGGTGAGGATCTGCGCAACTAGCATGAACGATAGAATCGCGCCAAACGTCCACATGTAATTCAGGTTGCGCGGCACCGGATAAGCCACGAACGAGGAGTGCACCAGACCCATCAAGGGAAGACGCGCTTCAAACCAGCGCCCGATTGCGCTCTTGGGAACATAGGTGGAGGAACCGCTCATGGCATGATTCTCTGAATGGCGTGGATCTGAAAGAACCGCGGCGGGGCCGCTGTCGGTTTGCGTCAGCCGACCTTCACCTTCTGGTCGGTGAGGAACGTATATTCCGGCACGGCGAGATTGAGGGGCGCCGGGCCTTGGCGGATGCGGCCCGAGGTGTCGTACATCGACCCATGGCAGGGACAGAACCATCCATCGTACTTGCCCTCATGGCCGAGCGGCACGCAGCCGAGATGCGTGCAAACGCCGACCACAATCAGCCATTCAGGCTTCTTGACTCGCTCGGCGTCGGTCTGCGGATCGCGCAGTTCGCCGAGATCGACGTTCTGCGCCTCCTCGATCTCCTTTTTCGTCCGGTGTCGGACGAAGACGGGTCCGCCGCGCCATTTGACAGTGACGATCTGCCCCTCCGGGATGGCGCCGAGGTCGACTTCAGTCGAAGCCATGGCGAGCGTTGAGGCGTCTGGATTCATTCGGTCAATCAAAGGCCATGCGAGCGCCGCAACCCCGGCCGCGCCGACCGTGCCCGTGGCGAGAAAAAGGAAATCCCTGCGATTTGGACTTTGGACCATTGCAGCGCTGGCCATTCAACCCCCAAGACTAGGTTTTCTGCACGCGGCGTTGAACCGTCGCGCTTTCAGCCGTGGCCCTTCATGCCTGATTGGCGGCCGATGGCGCCGGAGCGCCCGGCGTCGAATGGGCCAGCGCCGGGCGGCGTCGGCCCACAGTCGACGCGGCTTTTCGCATCGATCGTTTTGGTTGTCCATAGCAGCAAGCGTCGGAGACCACGGCATTTCGTCGCGTTCGTCCCACGCTTTAGCGCATGAGGCGACCCTTTTGTTTTTCCCCGAGCATGTCTAATGGCGGATCCCGATGATCCAGTCGACCGCGCCGCTCCTGATCGCCCTGTACGAGCCCGATATCGCTCAGAACGCCGGGGCGATGTTTCGCACCTGCGCCTGTCTTGGCGTCGATGCCGCAATGATCGAGCCAGCCGGCTTTCGAGTCGGGGACAGCCGCTTTCGGCGGGCGGGAATGGACTACCTCGACGCCGTCTCGATCACGATTCACGATTCGTGGAAAAAGTTCGAGGCTTGGCGCGGGCAGACGAAGCGCAGGCTCGTGGTCCTGACGACGAATGGCGAGACGAACATGTGGGACTTTGCCTTTTGCCAGGGCGACGTGATTCTGGTCGGCCGAGAATCCGTGGGCGTGCCCGCAGAGGTCGCCATTGCAGCGGATGCGAGGCTGCGCATTCCCATCCGCTCGCCGCTTCGCTCGCTGAACGTTGGCGTCGCCGCAACGATCGCAATGACCGAGGCGCTGCGCCAGTTGGGGCGGCTTCCGTGTCCCAGCACGTCGAGTCTGTAACGAGGCGTGACAATGACGCCCCATTGGGCGATTGTCGCGAAACGACGCGGGCGCGCGGCGGAGGGTGTGATGAGCGGCGAGGTACTGCGTGTTCTGATTGCGGATGATCATCCTCTGGTGGTCGGCGGGCTGCGAGAGGCGGTGCTGGCCGCGGCGCCGGGGGCCGACATCGCCGTCGCGCATGACTTCGACAGTATGGCCGCGGCGCTCGAAGCCTCCCCGGAGACGGACCTCGTCCTGCTTGACCTGACGATGCCGGGCGTTCGCGGTTTCTCGGGCCTGCTGTTCCTGCGATCCGAGCGCCCCTCGACGCCGGTCATCGTGGTTTCCGGCAACGATGACCGCGCCGTGATCCGCCACTGTCTCGAGTTTGGCGCGGCGGGCTTCGTTCCGAAGTCCAATTCGCCGGAAACAATGCGGAACGCGATCGCCCAGGTGCTCGACGGCGGTCGCTGGACGCCGCCCGATTTCGATCCGGGCGCGCAGCCGAACCGCGAAGCGAGCGCGCTGGCGCGCCGTCTCGCGTCCCTCACACCGCAGCAGATCCGCGTGCTGATGATGCTGTCGCAGGGTCTGCTCAACAAGCAGATCGCCTATGAGCTCAGCGTCTCCGAAGCGACGGTGAAGGCCCATGTTTCAGCCATTTTGCAGAAGCTTGGCGTCGAAAGCCGCACCCAAGCGGTGATCCTCGCCACCAAAATCGAAAAAGCGCAAGAACTGTCGATCGAGTCCTGAGACCCGTCCGCAGCGATCTTGCTCCTCGGAAGCCCCGCCCGCGGGCCGCCGCGAATCTGGCGGACTCGCCTTGGCGGTCGCCTCAGGCTTGGTTGCGGTTCTGCCGGTTGTCGATCAGTTCGCCGACGACGGTCGGGTCGGCGAGCGTCGAGGTGTCGCCAAGCGCTCCGTATTCATTCTCCGCGATCTTGCGCAGGATCCGCCGCATGATCTTGCCCGAGCGGGTCTTGGGCAGCCCGGGCGCGAACTGGATGAGGTCGGGCGAAGCGATCGGTCCGATCTCCTTGCGCACCCAGGCGACCAGCTCCTTGCGCAATTCCTCGGTCGGCTCGATCCCAGCCATCAGCGTCACGTAAGCATAGATCCCCTGGCCCTTGATGTCGTGTGGATAGCCGACGACGGCCGCTTCCGACACTTTCGGGTGGGCGACGAGCGCGCTTTCAACTTCGGCCGTCCCCATGCGGTGGCCCGAGACGTTGATGACGTCGTCGACGCGGCCGGTAATCCAGTAATCGCCGTCCGCGTCGCGGCGGGCGCCGTCGCCGGTAAAATACTTGCCGGGATAGGCTGAGAAGTAGGTGTTCACGAAACGCGGGTGGTCGCCGTAGACGGTGCGCATTTGGCCGGGCCAGGAATCGGCTATGACGAGATTGCCTTCGCAGGCCCCTTCCTGGACGGCGCCGGCGGCGTCAACGATTTCCGGAACGACGCCGAAGAACGGCCGCGTCGCCGAGCCGGGCTTCAGCTTGATTGCGCCAGGCAGAGGGGTGATGAGAATGCCGCCGGTTTCCGTCTGCCACCACGTGTCGACGATCGGACAGCGATGCTCGCCGACGACCCTGTGATACCACTCCCACGCCTCCGGATTGATCGGCTCGCCGACCGTGCCGAGCAGACGAAGGGACTTGCGGCTGGTCTTTTTGACCGGGTCTTCGCCGGCGCTCATCAACGAACGGATAGCGGTCGGCGCAGTGTAAAAAATGTTGACCTTGTGTTTGTCGACGACTTCCCAGAAGCGGCTCATCGACGGAAAGTTCGGAATGCCCTCGAACATCAGGGTGGTCGCGCCGTTGGCGAGCGGGCCGTAGACGATATAGGAATGGCCGGTCACCCAGCCGACGTCGGCGGTGCACCAGTAGATGTCGCCCTCGTGATAGTCGAAGGCATATTGGTGAGTCATCGCGGCGAAGACGAGATATCCGCCGGTCGTATGGACGACGCCCTTTGGGGCGCCTGTCGAACCGGAAGTGTAGAGGATGAACAGGGGATCCTCGGCGTTCATCGGCTCGGGCGGGCAATGTGCGGTCACCGACTCGAAGGCCTCGTGCAGCCAGACGTCGCGTCCGGGCTGCCAGCCGACGTCGCCCCCGGTGCGCTCGACGACGATCATGGTCTTGACGCCGCCGGCTTTTTCGGCGGCCACATCGGCATTGGCCTTCAGTGGCACCTTGCGCCCGCCGCGAAGTCCTTCGTCCGCAGTGATGACGACTTCCGACTTGGCGTCCGCGATTCGGCCCGCGAGCGCTTCCGCCGAAAAGCCGCCGAACACGACTGAGTGGATGGCCCCGATGCGCGCGCAGGCCAGCATCGCGTAGGCCGCCTCGGGAATCATCGGCAGGTATATGGTGACGCGGTCGCCCTTCTTGACGCCGCGGCCCTTCAGCACGTTGGCGAAATGCCCGACCTGGTCGGCGAGCTCGGCATACGTGATGTGTTTGGACTCGAGCGGGTCGTCGCCTTCCCAGATGATTGCGGTCTGGTTCGCCCGTTTCGGCAGATGGCGGTCGATGCAATTGTGCGCGATGTTGGTGACGCCGTCTTCGAACCACTTGATCGAAACGTTGTGCGCGTCGAACGAGGTGTTCTTGACCTTGGCGTAGGGCTCGAACCAATCGATGCGTTTGCCGTGCTCGCCCCAGAACCCCTGCGGATCGCTGAGCGAACGCTTGTACATCTCCTCGTACTTGGCTTCGTTCACCCAGGCGCGCTTCGCCCATTCGGCGGGGACATCATAAACTTTGTCGGACACGGGCTCCTCCCGAAAGATCCCTCCGCGCCAGCCGATCGGCGCGCAAAAGCACTGGACAGCACTTATGCCTCAAGGCGAGGAAGTCCGACAAGCGGCCCGCAGTGATGCTTTGGTCTTAACCCTTCCGTAAGGCGTGCCTCGCGCTGATTTCCGCCTCCTGGAGGCCGCCCATGTCGCAGACGACCGTCCATTCCGCGTCCGTCACCGGCTGGACCGACAGACGGGAGTTGGTGACCAGCGCCATCGACGCCAGGCGCTTTTCCGCCTTCACCGCTTCGAGCGAGACCGGGCGAGGCAGCGGGCGGACAGCGCGGATGTCGACCATGCCGAACCTGCGGCTTGCGTCGGTCGGATCAGGGCGATAGGCCGCGCACACCTCGACGATGCCGACAATCGCCTTGCCTTCGTTGGAGTGATAAAAGAAGCCGAGCTCGCCCACTTTCATGGCCTGCATGTTGAGCTTGGCGGAATGATTCCGCACGCCGCTCCAGTCGGTTCCGTTCGCGCCGCACTCGGCCAGCTTCTGGAAGGACCAGGCCGACGGCTCGCTCTTGAACAGCCAATGCGCCATCGCTGCCTCATTCGAGAGACGGACCGACCGCAGGTCGCCAAAGGCATGGCGCCGCAAATAGCATGCCTAGGCCCCATCGAGCCATAAGCCAGCCAAACGGAAAAGCAAGGGCCTGTTGTTTCAGCAATTCTAAAAGTCGGCCGTGGCGAGGGTCCTATTCGTTTTTTTGGGTTGTGAGGAGGTGGGGTGGGATTATGAAGGTGGCGAGGGCTTCGAGGAGATCGGACCAGGCGGGGAAGACCGCCAGGGTCGTCAGGGTTGCAAGATAAGCAAAGAAGCTCGTTCGCTTTTCCGCCGCCTCTCTAGCTTTTCGCCAGGGCGGTTCGAGAAGGTCGAGAACCGTATGCCAGGCGAAGGCGAGCAAGTTGAGCGCGGCGAGCGTCATGGCCAGATTGGTCTCGCCGTGCCCGAAATTGTGTTCAAGCTCGTAGCCGTTGTTTTTCAGGACGTTGAAGCCTTCGTTCTCGATCTTCCACCTTGCGCGGCCGCAAGCGGCGATCTCGGCGACGTTGCTCTTGGCGACCGGCAGCGAGGTAACGAAGGCCATCTTGTATGTGACTGCGCCCTTGGCGTTGAGGCTGTCGAAGCCGATCCAGTTGACCAGCACGGCGTCCTTGCCGTCGCGCAGCGGAACCTTCTCGACGAACCGGTAGCGATGCGTCTGGCGCGTCTTGCCTTTGCGGACTTGGACCTCATGACGCGCGAGTTCGGCTCCATCGATGAAGTCGTAGAGCGCCTTGTGCGAGGTCTCCTTGCAGGTGAAGATGAAATCGTCGCCGTTGTCCGCGAGCCTCTCGACCACGCTCTGGCAGGCGAACAGATCGTCGCCCAGATACACCGGTCGCAGGGGCTTCAGGCGCGCGCCGTGCTGCATGAGCCAGCGTTTGACCGCGTTGCGCTCGCAGTCCTGCTTCTCGGCGCCGTCCTGTTTGACGATGAACTCCGGCGCGAGCGGGACCACCTTGGAATGTCCCGGCGCGACAACCGTCGCGCACAGCATGGAATGATAGCTTTCGACCTTGCCGTTGCTGCGCTTGCGCGTCTGGCAATGCGGGCAGGCGATCCTCTGGCTGCAAAAATACTCGGTCCCGTCGAGGGCCACGAGCGCTCGACCGCCCAGCCGGCCGAAAGCCTCGCGCATCGCCGGTTCGAGCAGCAAACGCTCCGTGTCCTCGAAGCAGGGCGAAAGAAGAGCAGGATCCGCACCGTCGAGCATGTCCCTGATATAATTGTCCGAAGGGATCTTCTCGATGCCGAAAAGGGTTTGGCAGTTCGACCGTCCCTGACCTTTCTCCAGCCTACGCTGAAAGGACAGAAAAGACGCGCTCTGCATGAAAAACATCGCGAAGGCCGACAGACCGAAATCCGCCATCGCAATATTGCCGCTCCGCCCCTTGCGAGGGTCCGGAAACGCCTTACAAACCGCCTTCAGGCCAGACAAAAGCGACGCCAAGATCTCCATCCCCAGCGTGAATCATGTTTCCGCTGATTTGGGAATCCCCCAGCGAAAAAATCCTCCCGACGCTCTTTTAGAATTGCTGCTGTTGTTTCATTCCTCGCCCTTTTGCGGGCGGCCGAGCAGCGCGCCGACGGCCCCTGCGACGTCGAGCGAGCCCTCGAGGAGGGCCTCGACACAGCTGGCGATCGGCATGTCGACGGCGCGCGCTCGCGCCATCTCGGTCAGAGCCGATGCGGTGAAGACGCCTTCTGCGAGCCGACCTTCGGACGCCGCATTTATGCTCTCGCCTTGGCCAACCGCCTTGCCGAACGAGAAGTTGCGCGACTGCGCCGACGAGCAGGTCAGGACGAGATCGCCCAGTCCCGAGAGGCCCATGAGCGTCACCGGTTTCGCGCCGAGGGCCTTGCCGAACCGGCGCAGCTCGGCGAAGCCGCGCGCGATAAGGGCCGCGCCCGCGCTTACGCCCAGGCCCCGACCGGCGGCGACGCCGCACGCGATCGCCAGCACGTTCTTGGCCGCTCCGCCGATTTCGACGCCTCGAACGTCGCGCGAGTGATAGAGCCTGAGGTTCGGACCGTGCAGAAGCCGGCAAAGCGATCGCGCCAGCCGCTCGTCCGCGCAGGCGAGCGTCACCGCCGTCGGGAGTCCTCGCGCCACGTCGACGGCGAAGGACGGGCCGGACAGAATCGCGACCGGCCGGCCCGGCGCCTCCTGCCGCAGGACTTCGGTCATGAAGGCGTGCGTGCCGCGCTCGATGCCCTTTGCGCAGCTCACCAGCGGGGCCGCTCCCGGCAGAACGGCGAGCTTCCTCGCTGCGTCCCGGGTCGCCTGCGCGGGGGTCGCGACCAGTATGACGGCGCATCGGGCGAGTTCCTCGATGTCGGCCGTGGCTCCGGCGGCGGCGGTCAGCCGGATCCCGGGCAACTTGGCGCTCAGCCGCGTCGTCTCGAGCTCGCCCATCCGCTCAGCGCTGCGGCCCCACAGCACGACCTTCCGCCCGGCCGCCGCGGCGGCGTTCGCCAGCGCCGTTCCCCAGGCCCCGGCCCCCGCCACGCCGACGACCCCGTCGCGCGTCATGTCCCCCGTCGCCCGCATCTGTCGCTCCCTCGCCGGAAGGGAGACTATACAGGGACCGGACGCAAGCCCCGGCCTCCTAGCCAAAACGCCCGGTTCAGCCTAGGTATGGGAGATGCGGGCCCCTTGACGACTAACGCGGCCCGCCAGGATCTTGACCCGATGTCAGACATCGACCTTCCGACTGTCATCTTCGCGCTCGTCGCGCTGTTCGTCGCCTACAAGCTGCGCTCGGTGCTCGGCACGCGCAACGACCAGGGGCGACCGCCGGGAGGCCTTCTCGCCCCGCTGCGGCGAGCGCCCGGTCCGGCGGCCCCGGCGGTCGCGCCGAGGGACGCGCCGGCCGATGCGCCGGCGGCGCAGCCGGCTTTGCCTCCGGCCGGCGACCGGTGGAAGACCGTCGCCGAACCCGGCGCCTGGAATGGTCTCGACGCAATCGCGGCGGCGGACAAGAGTTTTTCGGGACAGGAGTTCCTGTCGGGCGCGCGCATGGCCTATGAAATGGTGGTTCACGCCTTCGCCGCCGGCGACAGCGCGACCCTGCGCAACCTCATGGCGCCGGAAGCGTTCGGCAATTTCGACGCCGCAATCCGCGCCCGCGCCGCCGCGGGCCACACGATGACGACGACCGTGGTGTCGATCGAAGGAGCCACGATCGCCGGCGCGCAGCGCGACGGGCCGAATGCGCAGATCAGCGTGCGCTTCGCCAGCAAGCTCGCCTCGGTCACGCGCGACAGCGCGGGGGCGGTTGTCGATGGTTCTCCGACGGAGGTCGTCGACCACCTCGACCTATGGACGTTCGTCCGCGACGTGCGGTCGCGCGACCCCAACTGGCGGCTGACCGCGACCCAGTCGGAACGCTGACCTTTGCCGGCGGAGGCGCCGCGCCTCGAGCCGGTCGCATTCGACGACTTGGCGGGCTTCCGCGACGACAACCATCTGGCGGCGTTTCGTTGCTTCCAGCGCTCAGCCAGGGCGCTCGTCGACGGGGAGCCCGGCCCCCGCGCCGCCAGAACGCCCTCGGCCGCACTGGTTTACGCAGCGCAGGCCGCACTCGCCGCACCGATCACGGATGCGGCGGAGGCGCGGCGTTTCTTCGAAACCCGGTTTCGGCCGCTCAGGGTGGTCGCCGAGCCGGGACAGGGCTTGCTGACCGGTTACTACGAACCGTGCGTCGCCGGCTCGCTCGCCGAGTCCGACGCTTTCTGCTGGCCGATCCTCGCCCGTCCCCGCGACCTGATGAGCTTCGCGTCGAAGGAAACGCCGCCGGGCCTTCCCCAAGGCGTCACCGGCGCGAGACGCCGAAACGACGGCCGCATCGTCCCCTATGACGACCGGGAGGCGATCGAACGGGCGCGGCGCGATCCGATTGTCTGGGTCCGCGATTCGGTCGAGGCCTTTCTCATCCATGTGCAGGGCTCGGCCCAGATCGAGCTTCCGGACGGGCGCCGGGTGCGGCTTGCCTATGACGGCCGCAACGGCCTGCCCTATACGTCGATCGGGCGCATCCTGATCGAGACAGGCGAGATCGACGAAAGCGCGATGTCGCTTGCGAGTCTCAAGGCGTGGCTGCGGGCCGCCGGGCTCGGCGAGGGCGCAGCGGGACTGACGCTGATGCGTCGCAACCGCTCGTTCGTGTTCTTCAAACTTGTCAATGACTTCGACCCCGAGATCGGTCCGCGTCGCCGGCGCCGGCGTCGCGCTGACGCCGTTGCGATCGATCGCGGTCGACCGATCGCTGTGGAGCTATGGCCTGCCATTCTGGATCGAGGCGGACCTGCCGTCGCCGGACCAGGCGCAACCGTTCCGTCGCCTGATGATCGCCCAGGACACGGGCTCGGCGATTGTCGGACCGGCCCGCGCCGACATATTCTTCGGCAGCGGCGATGCGGCCGGAGCGCGCGCCGGAGCGATCCGCCATCGGGGAGCGTTGACCGTGCTGTTGCCCCTCGGAGAGAAGCCGTGAAGGAGGCCCAGCAGCCTCATCGTCTGCGCCGTCTCAGCGACGAGGAGATCGCGCTCTGGACCGAGGTGGCGCGCAGCGTCTCGCGCCGCCGCGGCGCGAGCCTGCCCGGCCCTTCGAGGCCCTTCGCGCCGAACCCGGCGGCCCCGCCCGCTCCGGCCGCAACCGGCCCTGCGACGAAGCCCGAGAAGCCGCGCCCCCTGCCGCTCGCCCCGATCGAGCGACGACTCAAGCGCGAGTTGGCCCGCGGGCGCGGCGCAATCGACGGGGCGCTCGATCTGCATGGGCTGAACCAGGCCGAAGCGCATCAGGCGCTGCGCGGGTTCCTGCGCCATTCGCAGGCGCGCGGGGCGAGGCTGGTCATCGTCGTCACCGGCAAGGGCGGCCCGCTCGACGAGCCGGCGTTCCTCGGCCAGGAGCGCGGCGTGCTGCGGCGGCTTGCCCCCCATTGGCTGCGCGAGCCCGACCTGCGCTCGGTCGTGCTCGGCTTCGAGGAGGCGGGGCGCGCCCACGGCGGCTCGGGCGCGCTCTACGTGCGGCTGCGGCGGGGGTGAGGCGGCCCGGGCGCGAAACGGCATGCGGGCGGGCGAGGTTGGCGCCCGCCCCAATCGCGCCGCCTTGCACCAAATTTCTCCAAGCCAGACCAAGCCACACCAAGAAAACCGGCTTGGATTATCTTGGATTCCTTCGTCCGATTCGTGGCTTTTCAATGGGTTACGAGAAATCCAAATAAAAAATTAGACTCCCGGCCACGCTCTCGTCGACCGTCCGGCGATGGTCCTGATTGACCCTCCTGCACGCCTTCGATTTTTCGGGCGCTGATTCAATCCTATCAATCCCTTTGCGGCGTCATTTGCGGGCGACGCGCCGACCGGGACGCCGCCCAGGCGCAGGATCGACCTGCCCGACCGGCGTGCGCGAGCCCCGCTGACCCGTTGCGAACGGCGGCGCTCTGCAGAACAGTTTCGACAGAAGCGATCAACGGCACCCTCCTCCGGCAGGCCGGCTTGGAAACAAACATAGAACGTAAGTGCAAGGCTGTCAAGAAATCATTGGATATTTCGGTGACGCTTTGCTTACTCCCCATTTCCTTCGGCTTCTGCCCTGCCGCTTCGGTCGGGGATCGCGGCCGGCCGCGACGCGAGCCGGTCGAGGAAGGCCCCGCTCGCGCCGGGCGCCGCGCTCACGTAAAGTGATGGGGGAAGGCCGGGGACGACGAAGCGGGCGATGCCGGCCATGGCGGCGATCGAGGAACAGGACCGGCCGCAGCATGTCGCAGAATGGGGGTTGCGTAAAGTGTCCCCTTAGCGGTCCCCTTAGCGGGCAGTATCCGCAGAATAGGTATTTCGTAAACCGTCACCGTTATTGTCCAACATCAGATAACTTTCGAGGGCGTTACATCTAATGCGGAGGCGTCCCCTAGTCTAGTCTAAGCCACAACGCGCGTATACACACGTGTTTCGCACAGGAGCCGTCAAGGCGGTCGGCTCATCGATCCCGCGGGGTCTGACTCGCTGATCCTGCCGCACCTCGACGCGACAATCATTCGCTATACGCGCGTCTACATGGGGGCCCTTCAGAAGTTCGGTGCAGAGCCGCCGTTTGCTGTCCTGGCAAGCCTAGTGGGCGTCGGCGGCTTTCGTTTGCTACGGGATTTCGTGCCACACGGTGCGGTGTACGTGGACATCCCACAAAAAAAATTGTCGAGACAAGCATACCACTTTGTTGAATTGATTTTTGAGCAGAATTCCAGTCGATGATAGGGCCACCGCCAGAGGCTTACGCGGAACGCTTGATCACTTGGCCAATACGGCTGGTCTCGCAACTTCGCCGTATTTCGACGATGAAGGAGACTACACGCTAACTAACATTTTGAAGCCGAATGTGTCCCTGGCGGAGCCAGCGGTGGTCCCAGGAACGAGCACGTTGCGGGCGCAGGTCTCAGTCCACGACTTCCAGCCAATGGAGCAGCCCCCGTGCGTCGCCGGCGACGATGCGGTTAGACGCGACAACCGCAATCGCAGTGACGGCGGCGTCGAGTTCGAGACGAGCGGTTTCGACGCCGGTGGCGATGTCCCACACCCGGATTGTGTTGTCCCCCGAGCCAGACGCGAGCCGGCCATCCGACAGCAGGCAAAGAGCTTTGACAGGGCCGGCAGCGAGGCGGGTTGTCTCGACCCCGGTCGTGGCGTCCCATAGCCGGATCGTCCCGTCGACGGAGCCCGAGGCGAACCGACCGTCCTGGAGCAGGACAAAAGCGCTAACCCATCCGGTATGCCCTTCCAGTCGGGCAGTCTCGGTGCCTGTCGGGACGTCCCACAGGCGGATCGTGCCATCCTGAGAGACCGAGGCGAGCCGCCCGTCCTTGAGCAAGCAAAGCGCGCTGACCCATTTGGTATGCCCTTCCAGGCGGACAGTCTCGACACCGGTCGCGACGTTCCACACCCGGATTGTCGTATCGTCGGAGCCCGACGCGAGCCGCCCGTCCTTGAGCAGGCAGAGTGCGCTGACCCACCTGACATGTCCATCTAAACGGGCGGTCTCAGAGCCGGTCGCCAGGTCCCACACCCGTATCTTCCGGTCGTCCGAGCCCGAGGCCAGCCGCCCGTCCGCGAGCTGGCAAAGAGCGTGGATAGAGCCGGCGCGTCCGTCGAGGCGGGCGGTCTCGGCACCGGTCGCAACGTCCCATATCCGGATCGTCCCATCGGTAGATCCCGAGGCGATCCGCTCGCCCGCCAGCGGGGAGAGGACACTCACCCAGCTGAAATATGCCCCCTCGGGCCGCTCGGCCTCGGGGTCGGTAGCGATCTCCCACTGCCGGATGGTTCTATCGCGCGAGCCCGAGGCGACTCGGCTGTTTTTGAGCAGGCGTCGGTCGGCAAAGCGGGTTTTCTCGGCGTCAGTCGTTACATCCCAAAGACGGATCGTACTGTCACCAGATCCAGAGGCGAGGCGCCCGTCCGCGAGCTGGCAAAGAGCGTCGACCCAGTCGGCATGCCCCTCGAGGCGGACGATCTCGGTGCCGGTCTGGGCGTTCCACAGCCGGATCGTCCCGTCGTCCGAGCCCGAGGCGAACCGCCCGTCCTTGAGTACGCAAAGAGCGCGGACCCGGTCGGCATGCCTCTCGAAGCGGGCGGTCTCGGTGCCGGTCGTGACATCCCACAACAAGATTGTCCTGTCGAAGGAGCCGGAGACGAGCCGCCCATCCTCTAGCAGGCACAAGGCGCTGACGCCGCGCTCGTGCCCCCGGAGGCGGCTGGTCTCGGCACCGGTCGCGACGTTCCACAATTGGATTGTCCCTTCTCCCGTACCCGAGGCGAGTCGCCCGTCGTTGAGGAGGCAAAGAGCGTGGACCCCGTGCCCATCAAGGCGGGCGGTCTCAGCGCCAGTCGCGACGTCCCACAGCTGGATCATCCCGTCGCTTGAGCCCGAGGCAAGCCGCCCGTCCGCAAGCTGGCAAAGAGCGTTGATCCAGCCGGAGTGCCCCTCAAGGCGGGCGGTCTCAGCGCCGGTCGTGACGTTCCACAGCCGAATCGTGCTGTCCCAGGAGCCCGAAGCCAGTCGCCCGTCCGCGAGCAGGCAAAGAGCACAAACGCCGCCTTCATGCCCAAAAATGCGCGCGGACTCAGTGTCGATCGCGACGTCCCACAGCCGGATCGTCCCGTCGTACGAGCCCGAGGCGAGCCGTTCGTCCGGCAGCAGGCAAAGAGCGGCGACCCTCCTCGAATGCCCTTCGAGGCGGGCGGTTTCGGCGCCGGGTGGAGTGAGACTCGGCTGAAGGGGAACGATAGCCGGCACCGAGATGAGCCCGCGCGCTTTTTCGACAAAGCCTGTTGCGGCGACCACTTCCTGCCCCCCGAGGCGCTCCGCCAATTGAAGGGGCAGCTGCCTCGGATCGCGCGCGCAAATGCCGCTGATCACGCGCAAGGTCCTGCCAATGAGGCTTTGCGCTTCGCCTACGCCATATTGCTGATAGTCGGCGACTAACATCTGGGTATTAGCAGTCGCTTCCAGCTTTGCTTTCAACCAGCCTGGATCAAGCAGTAGCGCATCGAGCTTTTCGCGCTCTCTCGCGTCCGCGAGGTGATGAGGGAAGCGGAGGTAGAAATACCGGCGCGTCCGCACGTCGGTCTGCTCACTCTCGACGCCCTTAAGAGCTGCGACGAGCTGCTTGTGCTGCGCGACAAGGCCCTCCTTTCCCGCCCAATCGCGCAGGAACTGGCGGGTCGTATCGTGCAGACGAAAGAAGCGTTGCCCCAAATCGAGATCGAGCAGGAGCGAAAGATCGAAGAGCCGGCCCAACAGGTCTTCCGTTTCGAATTCCTCGAGACCGCCCGTCGTCGCCCATAGTCGCACAGCGACGCCAACCGGGATTTCCGCGTCCTCGGGAAAGGCGGCAAGCTCCGCGAAGCGCGAGCGCTCCGTCGCGGAAAGAAGTTCGAGGCTGACGCCGATGGTGCGCGCGACGGCTTTGGCGCGGTCGGCTTCGTTGCGCGCATCGAAGGCGATAAGACCCTTCGCGTCGAGCCGCTTGTTCGCCCCTGCGAGAGCAGTCGACAACAACTCCTTGGCGTTAACGACGCGGTCGCGGAGGAAGCCGTTGACGATCTTGAGCAGCTGCGCCCATTTGCCAAGGCGCGCGGCGAGCTTGGCGAGGTTCGCATGTTCGTAGGAAACCTGGTCCCGGGGCAAACCTGCCGAGAGCAGGTTGAGGGCTTCGCCGACCTGCATCGCGTCGACCGGCTGGCGAATCGCGGTCGAGGGAAGAACGCGGTCGATACGCGTCGTGACCAGCCTGACGCAGTTCGGCCCGCCTTGCAGGAAGGGCCTCAAGTCCTGCTCGCGCCAGGCATCATCGACGATCATGAGAATGCGCCGGTCGCCGAGCGCCTCGCCGAGCTTCCCGGCGGCGGCGATGATCGTCTCCAACCCCGGGCGCTCGCCCGTTAGCAGCTCAATCTGGTCGGTAAGAACTGATAGCAGCCGCTCCGGCTTCTCGCCGAGCTCGGCCCAAAGAATCCCATCGAAAAAGGCGTCCTGGATGTCCGGGTCATGCGCGAGCTTCTTGGCGAGCGTCGTTTTGCCGTAGCCGCCGGCGCCTTTCAGCGCCGCGGTGATGCCGGCGACGGCGTCGCCCTTGGCGTCGAGGAGCTGCTGCTTGAGCGCGCCGAATTCCTTCGGGCGCGCAACAAAATCCTCGGGCGGCTCGGGCACCATCATCGGCATGCGCTTCTGCCGGCTGTCGGCCTCGAGGACGCGGATCAGCGTCGTCTGATGCTCGACGAGGTCGAGGTCGTAGATCTGGCCGAGCCAGCGCGGCAAGTTGCCGAGGTCGCCAAGCCCGGGTCCCTGGACGGGGCAAACGGTCTTACCCTCCTGACGCGCGAGGCGGATTTCGCGGCGCACGACCGGGCTGCCAAGCGAGGCTGGCGTGACGGCCAGGATGAAATGCTGCAGCGCCTTCGATTTGAGCGCCTCTTCGATCTGGCTCCACCAGTCGCGCCCGCCCTCGAGCGCTACGATGTCTTGCCACACCGAAAGATCCTGCTCGATCAGCCAGTCTCGCAGCCACGCGGCGAACTCAGCGCCATCCTTGCGGGAATAGGAAATAAAAGTCCGGCCCGGTGACTGGCCAACCATAAAGGTTTTTCCAGGTTTTGTTTGGGCACTCTAACAAAAATTCGAGAGCTCGAAATGCAACCCAAATCATGATCTCGATTTACGGATTTACGGTGACACGACCGTGAACTGCGAGCGTTCGCCGCTACGGCTCGTCGTCCGGCAGATCGTCGTCGCTGATCGCCCGCCAGGCGGCCCCGTCGAGGTCGTCGAACTGGCCGCTTTTCAGCGCCCATAAGAAAGCCGCGAGGCCGAAGCCGCCGAGGGCAAGCGCGACCGGCACGAGAAAGACAAGGACGTTCATGGGATTTTCCTCGTAACCTCTCGCTTCATCCTGATTCAAACCAGCTTGTTTTGTCATACCCGCGAAAGCGGTATCCAGACTTGCGTCGGATCGCGGCGGGCCGCTGGATTCCCGCGTTCGCGGGAATGACAGGTTGTTACTGACGGGCGGCACTACACATTTCTCTTTGACCGAAGCGCGCCCCCCTAATTAGCGCTTCGCGCGAAGCGCGTTCAGCGTCACCAGGATCGAGGAGCCTGACATCGCCAGCGCCGCGATCAGCGGGGTAACGAAACCGAGCACCGCGAGCGGCACGGCGATCAGATTGTAGACCGCCGACAGCGCCAGATTCTCGACCATGAGTTTTTTGGCCTTGGCCGCGATCCGCAAGGCGTCGGCAACCGGGGCCAATCGCTCGCCGAGGAACAGCGCGTCGGCCTGCGCCTGGGCGATATGGGCGGCGGAGATCGGCGAGATCGAGACATGCGCGGCCGCGAGCGCCGGCGCGTCGTTGAGGCCGTCGCCAACCATCAGCGGGGTTCCGGATTGCGGTAGGGACGCTCATTGCTGAGCGCCCCCCGCACAGATCCGTACGGGCGGCTTTGTCGGGTAGCTCAGCCATTGCTGGCTTTCGCCCCCACAGATCCCACCGTGCGGCGTTACCGCAGTGGGCTCTTCAGAAAGGACCCGAGGCAAGTCGATCATTGCCGCCATGCCTGATGGATCGCCGGTTCCGGTAGGGGGAAGGTCTTCAGGAGTTGGCGGTAGGTCACCCAGTTCATGCGGCCCTTTTGGCTGCGTTTGCCGAGCGCCTTGCGCCATAGCCTGACGACGCAGTCCTTGAACACGCGCAATGATCGATAGTTGAAGATCACGCCGAAGTACTGATAGTGACCGTTCAGCACTTGACGCAGCCACCGGTGCTGCTCCCGCACGGGAGCATGCATGCGGCGCTGCATCTCGTCTCGGATTGCCTTCAGCTTTCGGACCAGGCGCTTGGCCTGCGTCTTCCGCTTGACCATGAACTTGTTCCGTCTGGTTTTGCCGCAGTAGTGCGTGAAGCCCAGAAAGTCGAAGGTCTCCGGGCGTCGCTGCCCGGCGGCCGCTCGGTTGCAGGCGGCAAACCGCCCGAACTCGATCAGCCGGGTCTTGCCCTCGTGGAGCGACAGGCCGAACTGCGCCAGCCTGTCCTTGAGGTCCGCGAGGAGTTGCTTCCCATCCGTCTCGAACTCGCAGCCGAGGACCATATCGTCCGCGTACCTGCAGACGATCACCTGCCCGGCTGCCCGGCGTCTTCGCCACTGCTGGACCCAGAGGTCGACGACGTAGTGGAGGAACACATTGGCGAGGATCGGGCTGATCCCCGATCCTTGCGGCGTGCCTGCCTCCACCGCTCTCCATTGGCCGCTCTCGAGGACACCGGCCGCAAGCCATCGCTCGATCAAGCGAAGCACCCGAGAGTCGGCGATCCTGTGCGCCAGCATCCGCATCAGCCATCCGTGGTCGACGGAATCGAAGAAGGTGCGGATGTCGACATCGAGCACGAAGTTCACGCGTTGCGTCATCAAGGCCTTGTCCAGGGCTGCCAAGGCCGAATGCGGACTTCGGCCAGGACGAAAGCCGTGGCTGAATCCCACAAAGTCGGCCTCGTAGACGGCATTCAGCACCTCGGCCACCGCGCCCTGGACGATCTTGTCCTCCAGTGTCGGAATGCCGAGCGGACGCAGATTGCCGTCAGCTTTCGGGATGTAGGTGCGGCGAACCGGCTTGGGCCAGTACTGCCCGCTGTGGACCCTTTTGTGCAGACGCTGGAGATTGGCCTCCAAATTCCGCTCGTAGTCCTCCACCGTCACCCGATCGACGCCTGGACTGGCCGCACGTCTCTGCCGCTGGAACGCCCGTTCGAGCGCCCCGACGTCGATGTGATGCAGCAGCGCCGTGAACCGGGTCTGGCCAGAACGTCTGGCCGCCTCGTTCACACGTGCGAGGTTCGGCTGCAAGGATTGCCAGCGCTGTGTCCGGCCCTTCGCCTGCCCCGTCGTGATCCCTTCCTGCCGCTCCCTTTTCTCCATCGCCTCGTTTCCTTCGGCGACTTCATCGATAGTATGGAGCGGTCCGACTCCCATCCGCGGTGCGGCGAACTATGGTCGTCCCTCGCTCGCCGCCCCCGCCGGAGACCGCCGGCGGATGCTGATGGGTCTCATAGGTTCCGGAATGGGCCTTTTGGCCGTGACGTGGTCCAAGCCCCCGGCGGAGCATCCAATCTCTCGCATGGCGAGATAGGATGTGCGGCTTTCGCTGGTGCGGGCGCCAGCTCTGCCTCCGCAACATGCCGATTTCGGGAGTCAATTCCACACCCCGTCCAACCGCTGTCTACGCTTCAGACCCCGCGTCGCCGCGACGCCCGCAAGACTCGCTCCCGTCCTGCCTGCTCGGCTTTGAACGGACCAGACTTTCACTGGCAAGCTCACTCCAGCTTTCCTCTCGCACCCCGCATACGGCTCCCACCTTGGGTGTTTGACGGCGAATCGCTGGTTCGGCCAGGGGTGGAGGATTCGCGGTTTGGGGAGCCAGTGGTCGCTGAGCTTCCCGATCTGCTTCCAGGTCAAGCGGTGCTTCTGGCCGCGCCGCCGCAGCGTGCGCCTCCAAAGGTCCGTGACGTGGTGTCGGAACGCTGCGACGGCTCGCAGGTTGTTCGGGACCGCGTGGTAGTTGCAGAAGCCCGTGACCACCTGCTTGAGCCATGCGCCTTGCTCGCGGATCGGCCCATGCATTCGCCGCCGCAGCTCCGCCTTCACCTCTTTGAGCTTCGCCCACACGCGGTCGCGCCGGCTCTTCCTCTTGATCTGGAACTTGCCGGCGCGAGATTTTCCGCAGATGTGGGTGAATCCGAGGAAGTTGAAGGTCTCCGGTTTGCCTTGAGCGCGCTTCTCGCGGTTCGCCGCTGCGAAGCGGCCGAACTCGATCAGGCGGGTCTTGTCCGGATGGAGCGACAGCGCGAACTCTTCGAACCGCGCCCGCATCGCATCGAGGAACCGTCTTGCGTCGGCCTCGCGCTCGAAGCCTGCGACGAGATCGTCGGCATAGCGCACGACGATCATGTCGCCGGTCGCCTCCCGCCGTCGCCAGCGCTCGGCCCAGAGGTCGAAGGCGTAGTGCAGGTAGATGTTGGCGAGCAGCGGTGAGATCACCGAGCCCTGCCCCGTTCCCCTGTCGCTGACCGTCACCGCCCCGTCTTCGAGCACGCCCGCCTTGAGCCATTTGCGGATCAGGCGGACGATGCGTTGGTCGCCAATCCGGCGCTCGACGAACCGGACGAGCCATTCCTGGCTGACCGAGTCGAAGAACGACCGGATGTCGGCGTCCACGATCCAGTTCACCTTCCGGCTGGCGATTCCGACCGCCAGGGCGTCGAGCGCGTCGTGCGGCCCCCGCCCGGGCCGGAACCCGTACGAGAACCCGAGGAAGTCCTCCTCGTAGATCGCGTTCAGCGCCATGACGACCGCGCCCTGGACAATCTTGTCTTCGAGCGCGGCGATCGCCAGCGGCCGTCGCCGCCCGTCCGCCTTCGGTATGTAGGCCCGGCGGGCGGGCTGCGGTCGGTACGCTCCCCGATGAATACGATCGTGCAGATCCGCAAGCCGGGGCTCGAGATCCGCCTCGTAGTCATCCCACGTCACGCCATCCACGCCGGGGGCGGCCTTGCGCCTGAGCGCATGGAACGCCGTCCGCAGCGTGTAGGGGTTGACATGGTGGAGAAGCGCGGTGAACCGCTCCTTCTTCCTTTGCCGTGCTGCTTGCCGTACGCGGTCCAGCCCATCAGGCACGCTTTCCCGGTCCTGCGTCCGGCGCGTGCTTGGCTGATCCGCGTTTCCCTCGGCCCCCGTCCTTGGCTCCACCGGCTCCGACCCGGATCGCTCCGCTTCGTTCGTCGGCTTCCCAGCTACTATGGCGGGGTCTGACTTCTCGCGTCCGTTCATCGCCGGCTAAGGCTCATCGCCTTCCCGACGCGGACCGGCGCAGCCGAAGCCGCCCGGCCGGACCCGAGACCTCTCAGGTTCCGATGCGCTCCTTTCGTGCGTGATGGGGTCTTCGACCACGGCAGAGCGACGGCGCCTCGCAATACCGGCGCCGCACATCTCGCCTTCGGCTGTGTCAACGGCCTCGGCCTCTGCGATGTTGTACTTTCGCGGCTCAATAGCCCACCCCACACGATCGCTGTGTACGCTTCACGCCCGCCGTCGCCGACGACCGTGCAACACTCGCTACCAAGCAGGCGCTACCCCTTACTTGGGCGGGACTTCCACCCGCTGGATCACATCAGCTTTCCTGACGCACTGACAGTTTACTCAATCCCCCTATTCTTCGGCTTCGGCCCCCGCCGCTTCGGCCGGGATCGCGCCCGGTCGCCAGGGCGAGCCGGTCCAGGAAGGCCGGAGAGCCGAGCGGTCGGCCGATGGTCTCGGCCGCGCGCAACGCGGAGAGCGCATCGGGCGCGGCCGGCGTCTCGATCCAGTCGGCGAACCGTCCGGCGCTCCGCTCGATCAGGGGCGCGACGGCGACGAGCGCGTCGTCGCGCCCGTCGAGATGCGCGGTCACGCTCGACCAGCGCCGGTCTTGCGCGCGAGCGACAAGCCGCGCGCGGACAGGGTTCAAGGCGACGTAGCGCGCCGCCGCAACGAGGTGGTCTTCGTCCATCACCGCCGAGCCGAAACGCGACTGGAAGAGATGCCCGGTCACCCTGAGCCGCGCGTTGATGACGGAGTTTTACCGGCGATGGGTCTCGCCGAGCGCCCGAGCGAGCGTTTCCTCGCGGTCCGGCACGAGGATGAGATGCACGTGGTTCGGCATCAGGCAGTAGGCCCAGCACGCGACGCCGTGCTTGCGGCACCAGCTCGCCAGGAGGTCGCGGGTGAGCTCGTTAGTCGTCTTCGCCGAAGAATACCCCGCTCGCGCCGGTTGCCGCGCTGGGTGGGGACGACCGGGGACGACGAAGGAGCGATGCGGGCCATTTCGCTCCTACGCCCCTGTCCGACTCCCGCTCGAGGCCGCCATCCCGAAGATGGCGTTGAGACTCGCGTCTCGCCCAAATCGCGTCTCCCGCTCCAAGGTTGCGGGCCCCCGCAGCATGTCGCAGAATAGGTATTTCGTAAACCGTCATGTCTGGACGGCGCCCCTAGTCAAGGGTTTTCTTGAGGCTTTGCGAACGTCTCGGGTGCGGTCGTGTCTCCGGCCTGTCGACGCGGGAAAGTTCGCCCGCTGGCCCTGATGATCGGTCCGCTTGGGTTCCTCGCCCCATCACCGTATCGCGCTCATGCCGGCGCCGACAGTTTGGCGGGCTTCAGAACCTGTCCGTTGGCTCACATCACCCCTTCGGTCACCCTCGATTGCCGTTCGCCTTGCGGCGAATAAGTCGGTGAGTTCGGCGATGCAAAGCCGGCGCTTTAGGCGTCGGATTGCGGCGTCGAACTCATGCTGGCCCCACGCCATGTCGGGGCGGCGCAGTCACCGCGAAGCGGCCGTAGCGAAGCGAAGGAGCGCCCTGGCGCTTGACAGCGTCGCGCCGACATGGCCTCCCCGGTCTCAAAGTGTATGGCTTGGAACGTCACGAGGGGCCTCCTTCAGGCGCGCGCCGCGACCGGGCGGTCGTCGTATGTCCCGCCCGAACGAAGGATTGCATAGACGATGCGGGCCAGTTTGTTGGCGAGCGCGACAGCGGTCAGCTTGAAGGCGTATTTGTGAGTCGCCTTGCGTTTCAGCGTCTCTTTGGCCCAGGTTCTCAGCGCGTCGTTGTGGCCGACCGCGTGATGCAGCACGGCGGTCGCCCCGACCACCAAAAGCTTGCGCAAATAACGGTCGCCCATCTTGCTGACGCCGCCCGAGCGTTCTTTGCCGCCAGTCGAATGCTGGCGCGGCGTGAGCCCGAGGAAAGCGGCGAACTCGCGTCCGCTTGCGAAAGCCTCGACATTGCGAACCGTCGCTGCGATCGCTGTTGCAGTGACCGGGCCGATCCCGGGAACCGTCATCAGCCGCTTGGCCTTCACGTCGGCCTTCGCTTGCGCCGCAAGCTCTTTGTCGATCGCCTCGATGGCGTCGTCGAGCGCGTCGATTTGCTTGACGAGCGGCGCCAGCGCGGCCCGAACCGCATCGCACACGACGATCTCGCCGTTGTCGTCGGCGTCCCCCTCGGCAAGGCGCTTCAGGCGATAGGCGTGTTGTGCGCCTTGCGGCGCGATGACGCCGATCTCGCTCAAGTGGCCGCGCAGCGCGTTCAACAGCGCCGTGCGCTGGCTGACCAACTGCTCGCGAATCCGATGGCGCATCAGTTCCGCCTGGTTCTCCACCGAGCGCAGCGGCACGAACCGCTGCTGCGGCCGCAGCGCCGCTTCGCAGATCGCCGCCGCGTCGGCCGCGTCGGTCTTGTTGCGCCGGACGTAGGGCTTCACGTGCGCCGGCGGGATCAGTTCCAGCTCGTGCCCGAGCGCCGCGATCTCGCGGCCCCAATGGTGCGCGCTCCCGCACGCCTCCATCGCCACGACGCACGGCGCGAGCCGGCCAAAAAACTCCAACACGCCGCCGCGCCTGAGCTTGCGAACGACGACGACCTCGCCCTGCGCATCGACGCCGTGAATCTGAAAGACGTTCTTCGCCGATCGAGCCCAACGCGCGTGACTTGCGCCAAATTCCCGGTAAACTTCGCCATGGGCGGCTCTCCTTTGAGATGTTGTTTCGACAACGCCATCTTGGCACGCTTGATGCCGTCGGGGCGCCGTCCACCCCATCACCGTAATCTCAGCTCGCAGATCGCCTTCGAGGTCGTCCCGGTGAACTCGTCGATATTGGCGCGCGTGCCGGGGCCTGCCGATTTTGGTGAACGGTCCGATCGCCGCCGGCGTCAGGTCGATCACCTTCTTGCCGTCGCGCTGCAGAATCTCGTTGTTGCGGATATGCGCGCTCGCCGAGGTCGCGTCGAACACGACGCCGACGTCGGCGTAATTCGGCAGCCTGCGCAGCCCCTCGAGGCCTTCATGCGCCGTCGGCACGCCGAGCCGCGCGGCGCGCGCGAGCCCGTCGGAGGCCGGATATGCCGACCATCGCGCCCATATCCAGATGCTGCGACTTGCGCATCACCTTGATCATCAGGTCCGTGCCGATGTTGCCCGACCCGATGATCGCGCAGGGGATCTTCGCCATCACGCCGTCTCCTTCGCGAAGGCCGCCCGCACCGAGCCGACCCCATTGATGCGCGCCTCATAGACGCCGTCCCACTTGACCGCGACCATCGGCCCGAGCGCGCCCGACAGCACCGTGTCGCCCGCGCGCAGCGGCCGGCCCGCCTTCGCCATCGTGTTGGCGAGCCAGAGCGTCGCCGAGAGCGGATCGCCGAGGCAGGCCGCGCCGACGCCGACGGAGACCGGCTCGCCGGCGCGCTCCATCACCATGCCGGCCTGGCGCAGATCGAGCCCGTCGAGCTTCTTCGGGCTGGCGCCGAGCACATAGAGCCCGGAGGACGCGTTGTCGGCGATCGTGTCGAGAATGCCGATTTTCCAATCCGCAATGCGCGAGTCGACGATCTCGATCGCCGGCAGCGCGAATTCGACCGCGCGCAAAATATCGGCGATCGTCAGCTTGTCGCCGTCGAGATCGCGGCCGATCACGAGGGCGATTTCCGCCTCGACCCTGGGCTGAATCAGGCGACCGTACGAAACGTCCCAGCCGTCGGGAACCGCCATGTCGTGGAACAGCATGCCGTAGTCGGGCTGATCGACGCCGAGCTGGCGCTGCACGGCGAGCGAAGTCAGACCGATCTTGCGTCCGACCAGCCGTCGCCCCTCTTTCAGCCGCCGCTCCGTGTTGATCTCCTGCGCCGCATAGGCGAGGTCGATCGCGCCGGCGGGCAGCATCTCCCGCACCGGCGGAATCGGCGTTCTCAAGTTCTGGGCCGCGAACAGCTTGTCCGCCACCGCTCGCGAGGCTTCAACAGTCAAGACGCTTCCCTTCTTCTGATCTAACGCGCCAGCGCCGCGTCTCAAGCTGGAATCAGGGGACGCATGTCCGGAGCGCGCACGGTGGGGGCGCGGTCGACTTTCATCGCGCGCAGCGCATGCGTGACGATGTCGGCGGCTCCGCTCGCCGGCGCCAAAGCGTAGACGAACTTGTCGGGCCTGATGACGGCGACCGAGCCCTTCCTCGCGCCCGCGCCGCGGAACCAGTCGATCCCTTCGCCGGTCAGGTCCTCGACCTCGACGACCCCTCCCGCGGCGGGATCTCTCTTGACGGCGTCGCCCTGCGGACGCTCGCCGAAGGGGTAGAGCGTCACGAACCGCGCGCCGAGCGCGGCGAGACGCTCGAGCGTCTTCGCGTCGAGCGTTGCGCGCGGATCGCAGGCGTAGCCGATGAGCGCCAACTCCTCGCCGAGAATGTCGTCGAGCAGCGCGCGTCGCCCGTCGTAGGTCCGCACCAGGGGCTGGGGAATGGGCCGTCCGTCGGCGCCATTGCGTCGCCGCCTGGGAAGGCCGAAATAGGCGCCATCCGGGTAGGTCGGCGGCGGCTTGAAGCGACCCTCGCGGATATAGCTGTTAGCGCCGGGGATCATCATAAGGGTTCTGATGGCGGCGTTGCGCATTCCGGCCAGGAACGGATTCGCGATCGAGACGAAATCCTTCATCCTCACCGAGATGTCGATCATCTCCTTCGCATGCGGCTTGCGCTCGGTCTCGTAGGTGTCGATCAGCTTCGGGTCTGCCCCCTTGCTGAGCACCGCATCGAGCTTCCAGGCGAGGTTGTGGGCGTCGCGCACGCCCGAGCTCATGCCCTGGCCCATGAACTGCGGCGTCATGTGCGCGGCGTCGCCCGCAAGGAGCACCCGCCCGTCGCGCCAGCGCTCGGCGACCAGCGCGTTGAACGTGTATACGAGGCGCCTCAGCACTTCGACCTTGTCGACGTCGACATATTGGGCGAGCAGCGAACGCACCGTCGCCGGATCCTCCATCTGCTCCTTGGTCTGGCCGGGCAGCAGCAGGAACTCGAACCGGTGGTGGCCGTTCGGCTGCGGGCAGGAGACGGTGGGCTGCTTCGGATCGCAGTGGAAGTTGAAATAGGGCATGTGGCGGAAACAGTCCTCGCCCTCCTTCGCCTTGATGTCGACGACGAGCCACGGCTCGGGAAAGCTCTTGCCGGCCATCTTGAAGCCGAGACGCGCGCGCACGCCGCTGCGTCCGCCGTCGCAGGCGACGAGCCACTGCGCCCGGGCCCGGACGGTCCCTTCGGATGATTTCGTCTCCGCTTTCGCCTGACCATAGCGCACGCCCGCGCTCGCGGCGTGCTCGATCGTGACTCCGGTCTCGTCCTGCGCGAAGCTCACGAGCTCGCGGCCCCGCAGCGGCGTCACATTCGGGTAGCGCTCGAGCAGCCGCTCCATCTTGGTTTCGAGATAGGGCTGGTAGAAGAAATTACTGACCGCCCAGCCGTAGGGCCGGTCCATCCGCCGGAACTGGTTCAAAACCGACCCGTCCCGCAGCACCCACTGGACCGGCGTGTCGAGGAGCATGTCGGCTTCGACGTCCGTCGCCACGCCGGCCGCCTGAAAGACGCGCATGCACTCGTCGTCGGTGTAGACAGCGCGGGCGGCGCCGTAGAATTCCGGCTCACGCTCGAGCGCGAGCACCCGCAGTCCGCGTCGGCCGAGCAGATGGGCGAGCGTCAGCCCGGTCGGGCCGAGCCCGACGATTGCGACGTCATAGAGGTCCTGAGGCGTGTCCATAATGCGTTTCCTTCGGAGAGGCTGTTCTGGTTCAGAAAGGCGAGTATTCGGTGCGCAACAGCGATGTCACGCCGTTTCGGATCTGCGCGAGCTTGTCGCCGAGCGTCTGGTCTTGAGGCTTGTGGCCCCAGAGGCTGATGCCCTGATAGGTCGTCTGCGGCCAGGACCCGTCCGCCTCCTCAGCGGCGGAACTCCAGCCGAGTTCGAAATAGAACCCCGACGGCGTCACGGCGTAGAAAGAGACGTCGCGATCGTTGGGGTGCTGTCCAACCGCCATCGCGATCTTGAAGCCCAAGGCGCGACAGCGGCGGTAGGCGGCGCCGATGTCGTCGAGCGTCGCCGCCTGCATTTCGAGATGCTGGATCTTCGTGGCGAAGGGGTCCATCGCCACACCCTTCGTGGCGGCGACGGCGATCGAGTGATGGCGCGGATTGACCCGCATAAAGGTGAAATGAAGGTCGATGCCGGAGATGCGGTCCTCGATGTAGTCGGAGATTTTCGCGTCGAAGATCTCCCGCCAGAACGCGATCATGTCCGCCGGTCTGCGCGTCGTGATGGCGACATGGCCGAGGCCCCGCTCGCCGGTCACGAAAGCGCTGACCAGCGTTTTCACCGGCGGCGCCGTTTCGGGCTCGGTGAACAATTCGAACGCCTGACGCTTGGGTCCGAGAAAGCGCCAGAACTTTGCGACGCCGCGCAGCGCCGCTTCCTCGCCTGCGACCTCCTCGACCGCGATCTCGCGCGCGGCGAGACGGGCGAGGATCGTTTGCAGCGCGGCGTCGCCCCCGACCTGCCAGCCGAGCGCAATGTCTTCCTTCGCGCTCATGCGCACGATCAGGCGCCGCGCGTGGGCGTCGGTCCGGAACGCCAGGGTCGTCGGCGTCGCCTTGCCGATGGCCATCCCTATCCCCTCGGCGGCGAACCGTTTCCAATCGGCAAGCCGAGGCGAGTCGACGAGGACGTAGCCGAGTTGAACGGCGCCGTAGACGGACGGCGGCGGAGTTTGACTTGTTGTGGCGCTCATGAAGGCCCCGTTGAGTTTGGCGGCAGGCAGCGCCGCTGGTTTCACTGCGAGAGAAAGGCGATCGTCGCCGCGTTGAACTCGGCCGCGCGCTCCCACTGCACCCAGTGGCCCGTGCGGCTGAACAGATAGAGGTCGCAGTTGGGCATGCGCTTTTGCAGCGAACGGCCGCCGCTCGGGCGATTGACCCGATCCTCAACTCCCCAAAGAACCAACGTCGGGTTTTGCAACTTCGACAGGCGCGGATCGCGGGTGAAGTCGATGGCGCGAAAATCCGGCAGACCCTTGGGACGCGCGAGCGGCGGGTTGGCGACGATCTCGGGGTCAATGCTGCTCGCGAAACGGTCGTCGATCACCGAGTCGGGAATCGCGGAGCCGTCGTAGACAAGGTATTGTCGAAGGAAGGTCGCGAGCTTTTCGCGGGTCGGCCCTTCGCCGGCGTAATAGCCGAGCAGGCTTTTCAGGCCTGCGGTCGGCAGGCTGCGCGTCGTGTCGATCCCGCCCGGACCAAGCAGCACGAGCCGGTCGACGCGCGCCGGCTGCTCGAGAGCCATGCGCAGCGCGCAGGCGCCGCCCAGCGAGTTGCCGAGCGCGTGCGCCTTCGCGACGCCGAGCGCGTCCATGAGCCCTAGCATCGCGCCGGCGAGATCCCCGAACGGGTCCTTGCGGTCGAGGCCCTTGGTCGAGCGGCCGTAGCCGGGCATGTCCGGAACGATGAGGCGGAACCGCTCGGCGAGCGCGGGGATATTGCGTACGAAATTGGCCGCGCCGGTCGCGCCCGGCCCGCCGCCATGCAGCATGAGCAAAGGCGGGCCTTCGCCAACCTCTACGACGAAGATGTCGCGGCCGGCTGCGCGGACGATCCGGCCGGGCGCCGGCTCGATGGACGCAATGGCATTCATGCTCGATTTCTCCCCAGACAAGGACGCGATCGCGCCCGACGGAGGACAATATGACATTTCTGTCATTATGATGCAAGTGTCAGTTTGAAAAATTTTTCGGACGTGCTATTGCCTGTCCCAAGGAGCCGAAAATGCTGGAATCGCCTGTCGCCATTGATCACCGGCCGAGGGTCGCGGCCGAGCGGCGGGCGCGCATGCGCCGCAAGCTTGTCGAAAGCGCCCTTCTTGTCTTCGCTGAAAAGGGAGTTGACGCCTCGGTGATCGAAGACGTCATTGCGGCCGCGGGGGTCTCGCGCGGCACCTTCTACAATTACTTTCGCACCAACGCCGAATTGCTCGTCGCGGCGATTCGGGCGCTCGGCAACGAAGTGGTCGAGCTCGTCGAGTCGCGGGTGAAGGCGGTTCCCTCACCGGCGGCGCGATTGTTCACGGGCTTGCGCCTTTACCTGGACACGGCGCGCCGCTATCCGCTCTTCGCACGGTTCATCGCGCGCGTCGGCCCGCAGGCGATCGGGCCCGACGCCCTGGTCTACAAGTACATCCCGATCCACATTGCGGAAGGGATCGCGGCGGGCGAGTTTGTCGACGCAAACGTCGGGGTCGCGCTGGACATGGTGGTCGGCGCCGGCCTCATTGCCGTCGCCCGTATTTCCGCCGGCCGTGCGGACGACGCCTACCTGAGCGCCATGCTACTCGCGCTTGCGCGCTCTCTGGGGCTCGACCCGGTTCGCGCCGAAACGCTTCTGTCAGAGCCGGTCGAGCCGCTGGACCTCAGCGCGGACTCGCTTCTCGTCCGAAGCGATGCACGCTCAAAGAAAAAGAAGCGTCAGAAGCACAGGTAATTAGGGGTTCCGGTGACGGTTTACTCAACCCCCCTATTCTTCGGCTTCTGCCCTGCCGCTTCGGCCGGGGATCGCGGCCGGCCGTGACGGCGAGCCGGTCGAGGAAGGCCCGGGAGCCGAGCGGACGACCGATCGTCTCGGTCGCGCGCAAGGCGGAGAGCGCATCGGGCGCGGCCGGCGTCTCGATCCAATCGGCGAACCGTCCGGCGCTCCGCTCGATCAGGGGCGCGACGGCGACGAGCGCGTCGTCGCGCCCGTCGAGATGCGCGGTCACGCTCGACCAGCGCCAGTCCTGCGCGCGAGCGACAAGCCGCGCGCGGACGGGGTTCAAGGCGACGTAGCGCGCCGCCGCAACGAGGTGGTCTTCGTCCATCACCGCCGAGCCCAAACGCGACTGGAAGTATGCCCGGTCACCCTGAGCCGCGCGTTGATGACAGAGTTTTACCGGCGATGGGTCTCGCCGAGCGCCCGAGCGAGCGTTTCCTCGCGGTCCGGCACGAGGATGAGATGCACGTGGTTCGGCATCAGGCAGTAGGCACAGCATGCGAAGCCGTGCTTGCGGCACTGGCTCGCCAGGAGGTCGCGGGTGAGTTCGTCGTCGTCGTCGCCGAAGAATACAAGCTCGCGCCGGTTGCCGCGCTGGGTAAGGTAGATGGGGAAGACCGGGGACGACGAAGCGAGCAATGCGGGCCATTTCGTACATTTCGTAGCTCCAGGTTGCGGGCGCCCCGCGCATGTCGCAGAATAGGTATTTCGTAAACCCTCACCGTAATTGCCCAGCGACGCGACGAAGCGATCCAAGCGCCGTCGGACGCCCGATTCAGCCCACCGCGCCCCGCTCAAAACTCACTTCGGCTTCCAGGCTCTGAACGTCGCGGAAGATCGAGGCCACCGCGAGCGTGCGTCCCCTGCGCCTGTAGCGCACGAGGCAATCCTTGCCGGCGATGTCCCCCTCCACCGCAAGTTCATCAAAAGTCTCGGCATGGCCGACGTAGTTGATGGGAACGTCGTAGTGCTGGCTCCAGAAGAACGGCGCCGCCGAGAATTTTTCGCGCTCGCCGATCATGTTCAGCGCCGCGATCTGCCCCTGGCGCTCGGCCACCACCCAATGTTCGACGCGAATGGCCTCGCCGGTCAAAACATCCGGCCAGCGCGCGATGTCGCCGGCGGCGAAAATTCCCGGCGCCGACGTTTCGAGAAAAGTGTCGACGACGACGCCCCGATCGACCTTGAGGGCCGCCCTCTCGGCGAGTTCGATGCGCGGGCGCACGCCGAGGCCGGCGACGATAAGGTCCGCCTCGAGGACGCTTCCGCCCGAGAGTTTCACCTTTCCGCCTTCGATCGCGCTCGCCGTGTTTTGCAAATGGAAGACGACGCCATGCTCCTCATGCAACGCACGGATGAAAGCGCCCATTTCCGCGCCCAGGATGCGCTCCATCGGACGCTCCTCCGGCGCCATGACATGGACTTCGATATTCCTTGCGCGCAGGGAAGCCGCAACTTCGAGCCCGATGAAGCTGGCGCCGAGCACGACCGCCCGCCGCGCCGTTTTGGCGCGCTCGATGATGGCCCGGCAGTCCCCAAGCGTGCGCAGCACGAGCACGTCGGACGGCTTTGCGCCCGGGATCGACGGGCGCACCGGCTCGGCGCCGGTCGCCAGAAGAAGCCGGTCGAATGGAATTCTTTCGCCGCCGCTGAGCGCGACTTCACGCGATCCAACGTCAAGGCCGGCGACGGTCGCCCCGAGACGAAGGTCGATGGCGTTGTCGGAATAAAAACTGTCCGCGCGAAGCGGGACCCAGTCCTCCGGCGCGCTGCCGGCGAGATAGTCTTTGGAAAGGCTGGGCCGGTCGACCGGCGGGGCGTCGTCGCTGCTCAGCATGACGAGGTCGCCCTGGTAATCCCGCCGCCGAAGCATCTCCGCGGCGGCGAACCCGGCGGCGCCGCCGCCGACGATCACGATCCTGTTCGGCGCGCCCGCCTTGGCGCGACTTTGCGCCGTCTTCTGGGCGCGCTTCTCGCGCACGAAGACCTTCCCGTCGCGCTGCTCCACCGCCCAGGAATCGAGCGGGCCGAAGGCCGGCGCCTGCAGCGCTTCGCCCGTCTTGAGGTCGAAGCAGGCGTGGTGCCAGGGGCAGCGCACCGTGTCGTCGACAAGGAGTCCCTCGGCAAGGGGGCCGTGATAGTGGGTGCAATGGGTGCCAACCGCGAAAACCTCGGCGCCTCGGCGCGCCAGCAGCACCGGCTCGTCGCCGACATGGCCGACGAGCATGCCGCCGTCATGGAGTTCGGCGAGCCCAATTCCTTGCGCCAGATCGGGCCCGGCCGGCCCCGCTTGATCCTCGGCCATTGCTCGCTCCTTTGGCTGTCCTTCAGCGAGGCTCAGATTTCCGCATCAAAGAGACGGACGTAAGGCGGGTCACGGCGAGCGCGTCTTCCTCGGCGACGAAATCCTTGAACGCAGGTATGCCCCAGCTCGTCGGCAATCCGGCGATGTTGTAGGATTCCTTGATCGTGACCGGCACGCCGAGCAGCGGCGCACGCTCGCCGCGCGCCAAAGCCGCGTCGGGCGCTCGCGCCGCCTCGCGGGCGCGGGCGAAATCGCGCACCGGCACGGCGTTCAGGTCGCCGTCGAGCGCCTCGATCCGGGCGATGAACTGATCGGTCAGTTCGAGGGCCGAAACCTGCCGCTTTTGCAACGACGCAGCAAGTTCGCCGGCCGTGCGATAGGCCCATTGCGCGGCGGGGCGCGAAGAAGCGGATCCGGTCATGAACGACGCCTTTCCTTGGCTCAAGACAAGCCTGCCTGCAGTGTTTGCAGAGATCGCCGCGCTTCGCCATTCGAATTCATATCGGCCGCCGCTGGATCGTCGCGCCGCAAATGACGGCGCCGCTTGGATATTTGCCGAGGGCCGCCGCTGACGAGCCGCACGACGACGCCCTCGAGCCGATGAGACGCAGCGCGCCGATCGGCCGCGGACTCGGCGGAATGTCTTGGCGTTACTGTCGTTGACTTACCCTTTTTTAATCCGGCGGACAGCGTTGGATCATGTTGGCGCCCCGAAAGCGCGATGTTGTCCACGTATGCAGTGCGGCGATTGCCGCTGGCGGTCCCGACTCCGGCGGCGCAACCCAGGCCAAGGAGGTCGCATCGTGAAAAGCTTCGCTGGCGCGGTCGGTCTGACCGCACTTGTTACGGGCGTCGTGGCGCTTGCCGCCGGCGCTCAGGCCGCTTCTCTTTCCGTTACGGAGTCGCCGTTCGGGAAAATGCCGGACGGCCAGGCAGTTCAGATGTATCACCTGAAGAACGCCAACGGCATCGAGGTGAACATCATCACCTTAGGCGGCGCCGTACAATCGATCATGATGCCGGACAAGAACGGCCACGTCGACGACGTGGCTCTGGGCTACGGCGATCTCGAGGGCTACCTCCATGATCAATCCTCCGTCCATACCTATTTTGGACAGCTGATCGGCCGCTATGCCAATCGCATCGCCGACGGCAAGTTCACGCTGGACGGAAAACAGTACAGCATTCCGATCAACAACCCGCCGAACGCCCTGCATGGGGGCCCGGAGGGTTTCAACACGAAGGTCTGGGCCGCCTCGAAGATCGAAACGCCCAGCGCCGTCGGCGTCGAACTGACCCTATTCTCGCCGGACGGCCAGATGGGCTTCCCGGGCGATCTCGCGGTCACCGCCCGATACACGCTCGACAACAGCAACGACCTGCGCGTCCACTATTCCGCGGTCACTGACAAGCCGACCGTCATCAACCTCACCAACCACACCTATTTCAACCTCGCCGGCGCCGGCAACGGCAACGTGCTCGACCAGGTGGCGATGATCAACGCAAACAAGATCACTCCGATCAACTCTACACTCATTCCGACCGGCAAGATGATGGACGTGGCCGGCACGGATCTCGGCTTCACCACGCCGACCCCGATCGGCGCTCACATCCACGCCGATAACCAGCAGCTCAAATATGCGGAGTCCAAACAGGGAGGTTACGACTTCAATTACGTCCTCAACAATCCGGGCGACCTCGACGCGCTTGCGGAGAGCGTGACCGATCCGAAAAACGGACGGACGCTCGAATTCTACACCGACGAGCCCGGCGTCCAGTTCTACACCGGGAATTTCCTCAACGACGTGCACGGCAAGTATGGGAAAGTTTACCCGCATTGGGGCGGCTTCACCCTCGAGGCGCAGCATTTCCCCGATTCTCCCAATCAGCCGAACTTCCCCTCGACCGAACTAAAGCCGGGTCAGAAGTACACCCAGACGACGATCTACAAGTTCCTTCCCGTGTCGGGGCCGCGCGAGGCGGCGCTTTCTCAGAAGGAGGCCACAAAATGATTGAGAAAAGCGAAGTCAACGAGCGGGATCGGCTGTCGTCGATCCTGTCGCGCCGCAGTCTTTTCCGCGGCGGCTTGAGTTCGGGCGCCGCCATGCTCGCGCTCTCTGCTCTCGGCCGGGGCGATTCAGCCTTGGCGGCTGGCGAGTCGGGCGGGTTGCCGAAGCATCCGGAGTGGAAATTCGTGTTCGTCAATCACGTGACCACGAATCCATTCTTCGTGCCGACGCAATACGGCATCGCCGACGCCTGCGCCGCTTTTGGCTGCAGCTATCAGTGGACCGGGTCGGAGACATCGGTCGCATCCCAGATGGTCAACGCCATGAACACGGCGATCACCGCGAAGGCGGATGGCATCGCGATCGCGCTGGTCGACGAGCATGCCTTCAATGAGCCCACCAAAAAGGCGCTCGAAGCCGGAATCCCGGTGTTCTCCTACAACGCCGACGCAAAAGGCAACGATCGCCTCGCCTACATTGGGCAGGACCTATACGCTTCCGGCCAGGCGCTCGGCCGTCGCATTGTCGAACTGGTGAAGGAGGGCCCGGTCGTCGGCTTCATCGCCACGCCCGGCCAGCTCAATATTCAGCCGCGGCTCGACGGCGCCAAGGAGGCCATCAAGGCGTCGGGCGCCAAGATCGAGCTTGCCGAGGTCGCCACCGGCCCTACGGTCAACGAGGAAGTCTCGCGGGTCGACGCTTATTACGTCGGACACAAAGACGTGAAGGGCATGTTCGCGGTCGACGCGGGCAGCACGATGGCCGTGGGCAAGACGATCGAGAAGTACGGGCTTGCCGCCAAAGGCGTGCACGCAGGCGGCTTCGATCTGCTTCCCGGCACGCTCGACGCCATCAACAGCGGCAATCTCGACTTCACCATCGACCAGCAGCCCTACCTGCAGGGCTTCTACACCCTCATGGAAATGGCGATGTTCAAGTACTCCGGCGGTCTTGTCGGTCCTGCCGAGATCAACACCGGACTGAAGTTCGTCACCAAGAGCAGCGTCGAGCCCTACCTGAAGACCAAGAGCCGCTACGAGGGCAGCTCGTCGACCGAAGCGGTCATTCCAAGGTCAGGTCCGATCGTCAGCGCCTGACGAGCGACTGCGGCGATGCGGGACGGAGCGGACACCGCTGGCGGCGGCGGCGCGGCCGGCCCGCATCCCTTGAGCGAACGGCGCTTCACACTTCTGCGTCGGGCCGGCGAGATCGTGCTCCGGTGGCGCGAGGTGAGCATCCTTCTCGCCGGGGCCCTGCTTGCCGCCTATTTCCAGTCGACCAATCCGGCCTTTCTGTCGCTCTCCAATATCGAAAACCTGGTCGACTACACGGCGACCACCGCGATCATCGCCGCCGGCGAGGTGATGGTGCTCGTCTGCGGCGAGCTCGATCTGTCGGTGGGCATGGTCTATGCGCTGACGCCGTTCGTCATGTACTTCGCGGCGGAGTCCGGGCTGCCGGCAGGCACCGCCCTTGTCCTGGCGTTGATGGCGGCGGGATTCGTCGGCCTGATCAACGGAGCCGTCACCACTCTCATCAGCGTGCCGTCTTTCGTCACGACGCTCGGCACGATGTTCCTGGTCAACGGCCTGACCCTGACGATTTCCGGGGGCTTTCCGGTTCAGCCCAATGCAGCCGCCGCTTTCACTGCCGTTTTCGGGGGCAATGTTTGGGCCAGGCTGGTCTGGTCGCTGGCGATCGCGATCGTCTTGCAGTTCGTCCTGAACCGAACCCGCTTCGGGCTGCACACCATCGCCACGGGCGGGAATCTCGGTCGCCGCGGAAGAAGTCGGAATCAGGGTGCGCAGCATCAAGGTGCGCAATTTCGTGCTGTGCAGCGTTCTCGCAGGCTTCGCCGGCGTCATCGACGCGTTCCGCATCGGGTCGATTGATCCGCTCGCGGGAGGGTCCGAGATCACCTTCGCCGCGATCGCCGCGGCGGTAATCGGCGGCACTCTGCTGACCGGCGGCTCGGGGACCCTGATCGGCGCCTTCATCGGCGCCCTGGTGCTCGGAATCCTCAAGGACGGCTTCACCCTCAACGGGGTGAGCGCCTTCACGTTCGACATGATCCTCGGCGGCGCCATCCTTGTGACGATGGCGGTCAACGTCCACATGACGCGTTGGCGCGAACGGGGAGGCGGGTGATGCCGGAGTTCGATCGGGCCAGAAGTGCTTCGCGCCGAGCACGTCGGCAAATCCTTCGGACGGATCACCGCGCTGAGAGACGTCAATCTGCGGCTCTGCCGCGGCGAGGTGCTGGGACTCCTTGGAGACAACGGCGCCGGCAAATCGACCCTGATGAAGATCTTCACCGGTTACTACCAGCCGAGCGTAGGGCAGCTCTTCTTCGAGGGCAGACCCGTTCAGTTCCGCTCTGTCAGCCATGCGCGCTCGCTCGGCATCGAGGTGGTCTACCAGGACCTGGCTTTGGTCAATGAGCTCAACGTCTACCGCAACATGTTCCTTCAGCGCGAGCCGGTGTTCGGCGGCGTTTTGGGAATTCTCGATGAGCGACAGATGCGCCGGCGGGCGATCGAGATGCTCGAGAGCATGCGGGTCAGGGTCCCCTCCGTCGATGTCGACGTCGCCAAGCTGTCGGGCGGGCAGCGTCAGGCCGTCGCCATCGCGCGCTCGGTCTTCCAGGAGGCCAAAGTGCTCCTGCTCGACGAACCGACCGCGGCGATGGGCGCAAAGGAATTGGCGCTGATCCTCGACCTGATCCAGCGGCTGAAGGAGGGCGGCAAGATCGCGATGATCATCATCGCCCACAACTACGCGCAGATCTTCGACGTCTGCGACCGCATCAATCTCGTCGAAGGAGGGGTGATCGCATTCGACAAGCGCACGTCCGAAACCTCCGTCCAGGAGCTGACCGACCGGGTCGTCCACGAATACAGGTCGGCCCGCGAAGGCGTGTGGCGCGAGCAGCAGTGAGGCTCAGCGGGCGACCGGGGCTCTCCTCTGCCGCAAAGTGGGGTATGGTGACGCCCGGAACCGCAGGTCTTGCCGTTCGGGAGGCGAAACCGGCTTCGCCAACCGCGAACCCCAGGAGGCGAGCCGATGCCCGATCTGGAAGTCACCAATTGGTTCGGCGACGTCGTGTCGCATCCGAAAGTGATCGTCGACGCCAACTCCGTCGACGACATCGTCGCGGTGATGAAGGATGCGGCGAAATATCCGGCGCCGGTGCGCGCGGTCGGCTCGAACCATTCCACCTCGCCGTGCGGGGTCGCTGACGGCGGCACGCTGATCCGGATGAAGATGAACCGCATCCTCTCGATCGGGCCGGATACGATCACGGTCGAGGCCGGCGCGCGGCACATCGACATGGCGCGCGAACTCGAGAAACGCAACCTGCAGTTCTACGTCAACACCGAGATCGGCAGCCTAACCGCGGGAAGCGCGGCCTGCGCCGGCACCAAGGACGCCTCGTTCGAAGGCGAATTCGGCCAGGTCGGGTCCTACGTGATCGGCGTCAAGCTCGTCTTGCCGAACGGCGAGCGCATCGAGGTCACCGAAGCCCAGCCGGAGCTGATGCAGCAGGTGCGGTCGAGCTATGGCCTGTTCGGAATCGTCTATGAGGTGACCTATCGAATCCGCCCGCTCACTCCGATGGCGGTCTATCACGAGACCTTTTCGCTCGCCGAGTTCGTGACGCAACTGGATTTGCTCAAAGCGCGCGGCGAGTTGATGTTCTGGTATGCGTTCCCATTCGCCGACAAGATCACCGTCGAATTCCGCCGCCACAACCCGACCGCCGTCGGCAGCCCCAATCGTTCAGCCTGGATCCTGCGCAACTACTTGTGGGGCACTGCGGGTCCCCGGTTCGGCCACGACATCGAGGCGAGCGTTCCGATTCCGGCCGTCCGCTACGAAGTGATCGACGGTTTCGGCGCTATCCTGCGCTTCAAGCTCGAGAACCTGGTGCGTTCGGATTACACGCTTCCGCCCGACCAGATCATCGACTACCCGCCTGTCTCCAATGACAGCCGCTACACGTTCAGCCTGTTCGCGTTCCCCGAAGCAGAATTTCCAAAAGTCTTTTCCGAGTTCTGCACGTTCATCCGCGACTATCACGATCGGGTCGGCTACCGATCAAATCTCGCCTATGTCGGCTACCGTATCGCGCAGGATCAAAACTCGCTCTTGTCTTATTCGTACGACGGGACCGTGATGACGATCGACCCGGTGTCGACCGGCAATCCCGGTTGGAAGCCCTTCCTCGAGGCCTACAATCAATTTTGCAGCGACCGCAGTGGGACTCCGCTGCTCAACCAGACTTTTGGCCTGACGCCGGCGATCGTGCGGAAAGCGTACGGCGACCGGCTGACGGCATTCGCCGAAGCGCGCAAGACGTTCGATCCGGGCGAGCGGTTGCTGAACGATTATTTTCGCACATTGCTCGACTGACGCGAGCGGGATGATCACTCCTGGCACAGATGCGACGATCCTTCCGGCAGGGTCGGTTCCGGTTCCCCGTTCGACGGGTCGCGCGGCTTGACCGGGCAGTGCTGAGACAGGCGCTTTGCGAGATCGGCCAACGTCCGCTGGTTGCGCAGGTCGCAGATCTGGGAATCGAGCTCCGCCTGCACCGACTGGGAGAGCCACCAGCTCATCGACACTTCGCTCATCTGGTCGACGCCGACGCGCCACCTCGTCGCGAGCCCGGCGCACGCGTCCCTGATGGGCCCGGCGTCCGGCTTGAATTTTGGGTTCTCGAACATGCCGAACTTGAAATAGCTCGACCCGATTTCTTTCGGGTCCGCCGGCTCGACGTCTCGGTTCAGGAGCCAAAGCTCGCGTTGCGCGTCGGCCGCCTCCTCGGAGCCATGCCCGTCGCGGGTCACCGACAGCGCGACGACCGGCGTGACGACGACGCCGAAGACCCGTTCCAACGCGGAGGGATCCGCGCCGTCCAGTTCCGGAGTGCCCGCGCCGCGCGGCGGAACCAGGGAATCGGCCGTCGCCGAGGGCGGCGGCGTGTCGGGCGAAACGGGATCGCCCGCATCGGTGCGTGGCCCGTTCTGCACCCAGAGCACGACCGGGACGACGCCCAGGCGGCGAACCTCCCTCGCCACGTCCATCGCGGTGGTGAGACCAGCGTTCTCGAAATAGCCGCCGTCGACGATACGGTCGCCCGTTTTGCCGTCGCCCTCAGCACGAAGGATTCCGGCCGGCGAAATGATCGGGAAGCGGGCCGAGAGCATGGCGGCCGTCGACAGCCTGATGTCGGCCCCCTGACGCGAATTCGGCGCGTCGGCCATCCCGACGTGCGCCGTCTTGCACGACTGGCCCGCGACCTCACCCTTGGCGCACGGCTTCGACAGCATCTCGAAGACGTCGAAGGCTGCCGGATAGAGCGAGAATCTTCCCGGAGCATGCCCGTCGCCGCCGGGCGCCGCGCGAGTCGAGATCAGGTCCGAGGCGATGACCCGCGTCCCGGTGGCGACCGAGGTCCCGTTGAGCAGCAGCAGCGGCAGCCAGGCGCCATCGAGCTTGGCAAGCTTGTCGGGCAGGAAGCCGAAGCGGCTGCGAAGCCCCGAATCCGGTCCCTTGGGAGCGGCGAGATCCTGGTAAAGCTGCCCGAAGAATCCCGGAATCTCGCCCCTGACGACCTGATCGTAATGGCGTTCCCAGGCTTCCTCGACCAACGCCGCGCGGTCGTCGGAAAACAGGAGGGAGCCGCCGGACCAGGGGTTCGGAGGCGAGAAATTGTCGCGGAAGGCGAGGCCGACGAAGGCGGGCGAAAGATAATCGCCCGACACGAGCGCCTGCAGGCAGGCCCTCCAGCTCGCCCTCACGTCGCTGGTCGCGGCGCCGAACCACCCCGGCGGCGCCCTGAGACATGGCGGAGCCGACTGACCGCGCACGAGCGAGTTGGCCAGGGCGGTCCGGATGGTCGCGGCGCCGAACGAGCCGCCCGACACCCCGGAAATCGCAAAAATGCGCCGCGCCGGCGCGATCGCCCGGTCCTTCGCGTCTGGCAGGTCTTTCGCCTCGTCGATGAGTTCGCCGACGGCGGTCGCGGCTGCGAAGGCCGCGCGGCTCGCGCCGCCCTCCGCGGCGACGATCACGGCTGGCGGACAGCCGCTGGCGTCGCAGTTGGCGGCTTTCCACTTGTCGACCGCCTCGCCGATGTCGATCTGCCTCTTGCTGAAATCGTCGGAGGCGCTGGGCAACGTGCGAACATCGTTGAAATGCGCGTTCAGGGCCGTCATGCCCAGGGCCACGAAGACCGAGATCGCCAGGACCGGCACGCAGAACCGGTGGGCAAGCCAGGCGAGGTACGTCCCGAGAAAGACGAAGCCGCCCATCAAGAGCGGCACGGTGGCGGCCCGTGGCGCGACGTCGGCGGGAAAGAAGGGTTTTGCGACGGACGTGACAAACAGAGTGCTGATGACGACGATATAGGCGATCGCCAGCGCCGTGCCGGCATCGTTCGACATCCTGCGGGTCAGGGTGCGTCGCGACCACAGGAAGGCGAGAAACGCGACGCCAATGACGATGTCCAGTCCGGCGAGAACGAGGATCTGTGAGGATGCCCTCCGCGCCGGTTCGAGCGCCATGGTCTCCGCGACGACGGCGTGCGCCTTCCAGAGCCCGACCAGGACCGCGACGAAGGGAACCGCAGCGAGCAGGCGCGGGATCCGTGCGAGCGGCTGTTTCAGATCCCGCCTGACCGCGGCCGCCTGAAGCGGATCGATCTCCGCACGGACCCGGCACGGAAACATCCAGTCGTCCGTATAGAGCATTCGCCTGGCCGCGTAGTGGACAGGGAACGCCCAAATGAACACAAGGCAGGCGAAGAACCACAGCCAATGGCCCCAGGCCTCGGGGCGCATCGGCAACAAGCCGAACGTGACGTCGGCGAAAAGATCGCGCGCCTGGGTCGACATGAGGAACAGGAGGGTTCCAGCGACCACGCTGAGCAGGCTCACCCGGCAGGCGAAGAGAATCCGAATGACCCAAAGCGCGTATGTCCCCCGGCCCATGACCGCTTCCCCCACGTCGTCGCCGCGGCAGGACGAAAATACGCCGGTTCACGCGCCGGCGCGAATCGAGGGAAGTCGGGTCGAAGCCAAGCCTCTGCGCACGCCTCCCTTCTCCCGTTTTGCCTGTCGAAGCGTCGGGAGAAACGCCGGGCGATTGGGGCACAGGCTGGCGAGGTTTGGCTGAGCCCTTTCAAACCGGGCCGGGACGCGCCTTGCGGCGCAGCCCGAGGCGAACCGCGTCGGCTCTGGGAAAATTCCCGGGCAAGGGCCGCGGACGGCCACAGCCGTCGCACCACCAAGCTCGAGGCGGCGGCCAATCAGGTCTCCAATCGCGCGGCGAACGGCGATGAGCGCCCGATGCAACTCGCCGTCCGCCGCATCGAGGCCGACGACCCCGCCCCAATAAAGGCGGCGGGGAGTCTTAGGGAGGCTTCCTTGGGCCAACGCTGAAGGGGCGGCGGTCAATAGGCTTTCGGCAAGCCAGCAACGTGGACGTCGCCGGCGCCTTCGGCGAGATCGGCGACGGCGTCCGCGACGTTGCCGCAGAACGCTTCAAAGGTTTCTCCCTCGACATGCAGACCCTCGACGTCGGAGTGCTCCACGTACCAAACGCCAGCATCATCATCATGAGCGGCTTTAACGACTGCGACGCGCATCTTGCGGACTCCTCGAAGATCGGCGCAACATAGCACGGCGCGCCGGCCTCGTCGTTTCCAGCAATACAGATTTCGTGGGAAGTCTTGCCTACAATTCTTGGCGAAACGAAGCTTGACAACGCCACGAAGGCCGGCAAGGAGTTGATGCAAGTCCATGACAGTGAAGGCGCGGCGAACCACGCTGGCTACGAACCGTGCGCCATCGGATGCGAGGCCGCGGGCGGAGCTCACGGGTCAACCATCGAGCCGCGACACGATCAAGGGGCGCCGACAGATTGTCGGGAGCGGAAGGGAAAACGGGGTGCGTGTCAATGGCGCCCTGGGCTTAAAAACGGGGCGCAAAGAGCGTGACACTCGAAGTTTTGGGCTTGGGCAATTCGCTGGTCGATATTCTGGCTTACGCCGACGACGCCTATCTCGAGGCCCAGGACATGATGAAGGGCGCGATGACCCTGATCGACGAGGACCGCGCCGAGGCGCTCTACGCCGCCCGCGTCGATCCGCGCGTGATCTCCGGCGGCTCGGCAGCCAACACCGTCGTCGGGGTGGCCTCGTTCGGCGTCTCCGCCGCCTATATCGGCAAGGTCAAGCGCGATCCCCTGGGGGAGACCTTCATCGCCGACATCCGCTCGACAGGAGTGAGGTTCGATACGCATCCGGCCGAGCACGGCCCGGCGACCGGACGCTGCTTTGTCTATGTGACGCCCGACGGCGAGCGGACGATGAACACCTATCTCGGCGCGAGCACCTATCTTTCGCCCCCCGACGTGGACGAAGCGCTGGTGCGCGCGGCCAAGGTCGTCTATCTCGAAGGCTACATGTGGGACCGCCCGGCGGCGAAGTCCGCCTTCCAGAAGGCGGGCGACATCGCCCGGGAGGCGGGAAGGCGCGTCGCGCTGACGCTGTCGGATTCGTTCTGCGTCGACCGGTTCCGCGGCGAGTTCATCGACCTCATGCGAGCCAAGACGGTGAACACGATCTTCTCCAACACCGACGAACTCCTGTCGCTCTATCAGACGCCGCATTTCGACGAAGCGCTCGACGCGCTGAGAGCCGAGGGCGTGCTCGGCGTCGTGACCCGCTCGGCCAAGGGCTGCGTGGCGGTCGAGGGAGACGCGACCTGGGAGGTCCCGGCCTTTCCGGTCGACAAGCTCGTCGACACGACAGGGGCCGGCGACATGTTCGCCGCCGGATTTCTCGCGGGCCTCGCCCGCGGCGCCTGCATCACGACCTGTGGGCGCCTCGGCGCCCTCGCCGCTGCCGAGATCATCCAGCACCTCGGGGCGCGGCCGAACGTGTCGCTGAATGCGATGGCGAAGGAGAAAAAGATCGCATTCTGACGCGAATCCGATCGTCCAGAGAGAGGCGCCGTTGATTCGCTGCCGGTCCCGATCGGGTGCGTGATAGCCTTACCGCGGCCCTGCCTCGGACGGCGCGCCGCAGCGCGCGACGCCCGCCGGGCGCCTCCTCAGATTCCTTATTGAATACGTTGACGGCAGTCCGTTATTGCGAGAATACTGTTGTCACAGCACTCCGAATGGAGTTGAACTCGGCTGGAGTTCTCGGGACATGCGATTTTGCTGAGCTTGTGCAGCCTTTTTCTTGCCGCTGCGGCAATATTCAATTTCGCCGGCTTCGCCTGGGCGGTCCGCGGGCATTTCGTGTCCGCTCGGTTGCCGCCGGGCATGAAGCTGGTCTCCGCCCTTTTTGCCATCGGCTTCCTCGCTTACTTGTACGATATCGGCAACGCCCCGGCGCCAGGCTGGCGGATAGCGATCGCCTTCGCCCTGCAGGCCCTCGCCAGCGGCCTGTTCCTGTGGTCATGCGCGGCGACAAGACGAACCAGACCCGAGATGGCGTTTTCCCCAAACGAACCGACTGTCCTATTCAACACGGGACCGTATCGATTTGTCCGCCATCCGTTTTATTCGTCCTACATCATGTTTTGGCTGGCCTGCACGCTGGCGACGACATCCTTGATCGTCAAAGTCGTAACCGTCTTGCTGATCATCATCTATTCGGCGGCGGCTACGCAGGAGCAGATTAATTTTTTGAAGTCCGCATTCAAGCCACAGTACGAGGCCTATCAAAAGAGGACCGGGTTCTTTTGGCCGAAATTCGTTCTGTTGAACCGAAAGTAAGGCGCAAAAACTACGCCGCGTTGGCGACCCCGGAGTCGTTGGATTTGGTTTCGGGGAAGCGGGCTTCGAGCTGGGCGATGATCGCGTCGGCGACCGACCGCCAGCGGGGGTCCAGCATCATGTCGTGCGCCACATTCTCGAAGATGAACGGCCGAACCTTATAGAGGCTGGCGGTCGTCATCACCTCCCTGGCCTTGACGATAGCGTCATCTGCGGCGCCGTACACGGCAATCGGCGCATCAATTCGCAAGATGTCGACCAGGTCGAGGGCAAGACAGTCGAGCCAGCTCAGCACCGACTCGTCCTGCAATCGACCATGATAGAGATTGACCTCGTCCGGCGGCATCGACGCCGGGAACAGCAATTCGCGCGCTTTCGCCGGCTGGGAGACAAGCGCATAGAGGGAGAGCGTCACGTTCGCCTTGAGAACGTCGAACAGCCGCTCGTAGATCAAATGTCTGTAGATGGACCATGCGCCGCTTGGCGGAATGCTGGCCAGGAGGAAGGCGGCGGGGGACGACCGCTTTTCCAGGTACTTTTGAACGACAAAGCCGCCCATCGAATGGCCAACGACGATCGGCGCTGTCGGAAGGGAAGCCGCGACAGCCGACACGTCATCGACGTAATCGCGAATTCGGTGACGCCGCAGGCCGCGTCGACCTTCGCTTTCGCCATGTCCGCGAAGGCTCAAAGCATGGGCGGCGTATCCGTTGGCGGCAAAATAATCGAGGAAGTATTCGTCCCAGCACCATGCTGCGTGCCAGGCTCCGTGCACGAAGAGAATCGGCGGCGCGTTGCGCATGACCGAAGGTTGACGCGTGAGGACTTCAAGCCGCCATTTCGACTGGCGGCCTTCCAAGCTTCTGTTGAACAGGGGCAGCACGGCCTCGCTCCTCCGGCGCCGAGAGACCGAGCATGACGTAAATTAGTTATCGCTTCGTTCATCTTCGGGATACGACCGCGCGATCCCGGCGCCGGACCGACGAGATCGGCCGATGCGAAGAGGTCAGGCCTCGGCACGGGCGAAGTGGTGCATCGAGTTGACGGCGCGTTGAAAGTTCCTGGGCGCTCGCAGAAGCGCAATGGACATACTCGTATCAGGCGACAAATTCGTAGTAGAGCGATCACGAAAAGCGCGACCGACCACCTGGGGGACCGGGACATGCCGAGCGACCCGCTCATGCAGCCGTACACGCTGAAGCGCCTCGTCCTGCGCAACCGGCTGATGTCGACGGCGCATGAACCGGCCTATACCGAGGACGGCATGCCCAAGGCGCGCTATCGGCTCTACCATGCCGAGAAGGCCAAGGGCGGCATCGCGCTGACCATGATCGGCGGCTCCTCGGTCATCGCGCCGGACAGCCCCCAGGCGTTCGGCAACATCCTCCTCTACAAGGACGAGGTCGTGCGCTGGCTCGCGGAGCTCGCGGACGACGTGCATGCGCATGGCGCGGCGGTGATGATCCAGGTCACCCATCTCGGACGCCGGACGAACTGGAGCAAGGCGGACTGGCTGCCGGTGATCGCGCCTTCGAACGTGCGGGAGCCCGCGCACCGCGCTTTTCCGAAAGCGATGGAGGACTGGGACATGGCGCGGGTCGTCGAGGCTTACGCGGACGGCGCCCAGCGCGTGAAGGCGGCCGGCCTCGATGGGCTCGAGCTCGAATGCTACGGGCACCTGATCGATCAGTTCTGGTCGCCCGCCACCAACAGGCGCGACGATGCGTACGGCGGGTCGCTCGAGAACCGCATGCGCTTCGGCCTCGAGGTCCTGACCGCGATCCGCAAGCGGGTGGGAAACGATCTCCTCATCGGCGTCCGGATGGTGTGCGACGAGGACTGGGACCGCGGCCTCTCCCGCGAGGACGGCGTATCGATCGCCAAGCGGCTCGCCGCCTCAGGCCTCATCGACTTCGTCAACGTGATCCGCGGCCATATCGATGCGGACGAAGCGCTCTCCCATGTCATTCCCGGCATGGGCGCGCGATCAGCGCCCCACCTCGACTTCGCCGGCGAAGTCCGCGCGACGACCCGGATGCCGACATTCCATGCAGCGCGCATCCAGGACGTGGCGACCGCGCGCCACGCCATCGAAAGCGGCAAGCTCGACATGGTCGGCATGACGCGCGCCCATCTCGCCGATCCGCATATCGCCCGGAAGGTCGCGGAGGGGCGTGAGCACGAGATCAGGCCGTGCGTCGGCATGGGCTATTGCATCGACTCGATCTATTCCGGCGAGGCCGTCTGCATCCACAATGCGGCGACCGGACGCGAGGCGACGATCCCGCACGTGATCGCAAGAAGTTCAGGCCCGAAGCGCAAGGTCGTCGTCGTCGGCGCGGGACCGGCCGGGCTCGAGGCCGCCCGGGTCGCGAGCGAGCGTGGGCACGAGGTCGTGGTGTTCGAGGCCGGCGCGCAGCCCGGCGGGCAGGTGCTGATCGCCGCCGGCCTCAAGCGGCGGCGCGAGATTCTTGGCGTCGTCGACTGGCGGCTCGCCGAATGTGCTCGGCTCGGCGTCGAGATCCGCTGCAGCGCCTATGCCGAGGCCGACGACGTTCTCGCCGAGAACCCGGACCTTGTCGTCGTCGCGACGGGCGGCGTGCCGAACATGAGCTTTCTCGACGCGGGCGAGGCCTACGCGACCTCGACCTGGGACATCCTGACCGGCGCGATAAAGCCGGCCGGCCGGGTGCTGCTCTATGACGACAACGGCGCCCATCCCGGCATGACCGCGGCGGAGTTCATCGCCGGCGCGGGATCGAAGCTCGAGGTGGTGACGCCCGAGCGCACGCTTGCGCCCGATGTCGGGGGCACGAACTACCCAGCCTATTTTCGCGCCCTCGCGCTTGCCGGCGCGAAGATCGAGATCAATCTGCGGCTCGAGCGAATCGAGCGGCGAGGCAATGCGGTGGCGGGAATCTTCTTCGACGAATACGGCAAGCGCCGGATCGTCAAGGAGGCGGACCAGATCGTGGTCGACCACGGCGCAACGCCGGTCGACGCGCTCTACTTCGAGCTCAAGCCCGGCTCGATCAATCTCGGCGAGGTCGACCACAAGGCTCTGCTCGCCAACCGTCCGCAGGAGATCGCCCGCAATCCAGAGGGACGTTATCGTCTCTTCCGCATCGGCGACGCCGTCGCCAGCCGCAACATCCACGCCGCGGTCTACGACGCGATCCGCCTGATGAAGGACATTTGAGTTCCGGATCGGCCTTCGGCCAACTCCGCAGGCGGGGAATGTGCCGGGGCCCATGAACCGCGGCTATCCTTTGGGGGAGGAGGATCGGAATGCGCCTGATCGACGCTGACGCCGTTGCCGCCGGCCTGGAGCCGCCGACCCTGATCGGGGCGCTTCGTGCGGCGCACCGCGAGGGTGGGATCGGCGAAGTCGAGCGGCTGTCGGTCGAGGAGCCCGGAACCGCTAACGCCGCCCTGACCTGGCTCGCCTGGCGCCCCGCGCGCGGCGTCGCCGTCAAGACGGCGACCATCTTTCCCGGCAACAGTCCGTCGGGATCCCAGCCCAATATCCACTCCGTGGTGACCCTCTTTGACGCCGGCTCCGGGGCGCCGCTGGCCGCGATCCATGGCGAGAGCTTCACCCGCATGAAGACGGCGGCGGATTCGGCGCTGGGCGCGGACCTGCTCGCCAGAGAGGATGCAGCGACCCTCGCCGTGCTCGGCGCCGGCGGCCAGGCGAAGACCCATATCCAGTTTCACCGCGCTGCTCGTCCCTCGATCCGGCGCGTCCTGATCTGGAACCGGACCGCCGAAAGCGGCAAAAGACTTGCCGCGCAATTGAGGGAGGAAGGGATCGACGCCCAGGAGCTCGCCGATCCCGAGGCGGCGGTGCGCGAGAGCGAAATTGTCAGTTGCCTGACCGCCTCCGCCGACCCGGTGTTGCGCGGCGCCTGGCTCAAGGCCGGCACCCATGTCGACCTCGTCGGCGGCTTCACGCCGGCGATGCGCGAGAGCGACGACGATGTGGTGCGGCGAGGGCGGCTTTTCGCCGACACCCTGCGCTTTACGCTGACCGTCTGCGGCGACTACGCGACGCCGATCGCGCAGGGCGTGATCGGGCGGGAAGCCGTCGAGGGCGATCTTTTCGATCTCTGTTCCGGGCGGATTTTTGGCCGGCGGACCGCCGAAGAGATCACCGTGTTCAAGAACGGCGGCGGAGGGCATCTCGACCTGATCGTCGCGCGGGCGATCTGGGATCTTTGCGACGTCCCTGCCCCGGGCTCATCTTAGTCCAGGCCGCGGGTCGGACACACTCCGCAGAGCCGACATCAAGCATGCGCATATTCGCGCTTGATTGCCTCGAAGAAGACTTTCATCTCGGCTGGCGACTTCACGTGATGAACCCGCTTCGATGGCGCTGCGTCGGAGACGAGTTGTCTGTACCTCGGCGTCAGTCGGCGATGGCAAAGCCCGATCACCTTATAGCTCTGCATAGTGCTGCTCCACATCGGGCTCCTGTCCGGCCAGCCCTCGGGAGTTGCGAACAGACCTTTGATCAGGCGCTTTGTCACCCACCAGTAGTGCGTGGCGAGGGGCAGATCGACGTAGATCAGCGTGTCGGCTTTTGCGAAACGCTGCCAAGCCGTCTCGACGGAGCCAAAGCCGTCGATGATCCACTCGTCCCGGCTCAGCAAGTCCGCATGCGCTTTCAAGTACTCTTCATGCGGAACCTGCCTCCCGCCGGCCTCGTACTGGATCATGTCCAGCGGATAGAGCGGCAGCCCGGTCAGGTCCGCCAAACGCCTGGCGAGCGTCGATTTCCCGCCGCCGGCGTTTCCGAAAACCGCGACTTTTTTCATGCGGCGCCCAGGTTCAAGGCTCGTCGTCCCCTCACAATCCCTCTGCGCGAAAGAAAAGCGCGCCGTTGGCCGGGATCGTGATCGCGGCGGAGTGGGCGAAGCCGTCCATTGCGGGGCCGTCCGCGGTGACCGCCCCGCCGTTGCCGATCGGCGAAGGATTGGGAAAGCCATCGTAAACGTCGCTGTTGAAGAGCTCGATCCATCGGCCGCTGCGCGGCAAACCGACCGCGTAGCCGAATTTTGGACGCTCGTCGAAACTCACGACGGCGACGATGTCCTGGCCCGAGCCGCCATCCGCCACCCACCGATGGATGACGATCACCCGATCGTAATCATTGACGCGGGAGGCGCGCACGCCCTCCGCCGAGAGCGCCGGCTGCGCCCGCCTCAGGGCGATGATGTCCCGCATCAAGCGACGATAATCGGCCATCGTTCTGTCGGAGCCAAGCCCGTCCCACCCGATCAAATGGCCGGGATGGTCCCTCTCGTCGTCGCACCAGAGCTTATTCTCAAGGATTTCCTGGCCCATGAACAAAGCCGGAATTCCAGGTGCGGCGAACAGCAGCGCCGCCGCTGCGCGGCTTCGGCTGCGCGCGTACCAGGACCGCGAATTGGCCGGATCGGCGAGCGTCGCAACCCGGGCTGCGCCGTCATGGCCGAAATAGGTCAGGTCGTGATTTTCGAGACATTGCACGACGCGCCATGCGGCGTCGTAGCCGGCGGGCGGAACGAGCGCCGCCGCGACCGGATCGAGCTGAAGCTGGGCGCCCTCCCCTGCCGCCGCCTGGGTCAGAAGGCTGCGCGCCGCATCGCGCAACCCGTCGCCGAGCGCTGCATCGAAGCCCAGGCCAGCCGGCGCCGGCGTGACAGGCAGGGCGCGATCCCAATCCCAATATTCGGCGATCTGGATTGCCGAGGGCCGAATGAAGCGGAGCGTGCTGGTCATGTCCTGGCAGAGCTCGAATCCGCCGGGCCTGTTGTTGGAGATGACCCGCACCTCATCGTAGCGGACGCCGTCGATCCGGTACTCCTTCAGGAAGGCCGAAGCGTTATCGATGAGGAATTGCCGGACGTTGGCGTTCCAGAAGGCGAACACCAGGCCGCCCGCCCAGCCCTGATCGGTGAAGTAGAGGCTGTTGTTCTGGTCGCCGTTGGGAAACCGGTCGTAGAACCAAAGGCTCTGCGGGTCGAAGCCTCCGCCAGCGTGATTATAGACGAGGTCGAAGATGATGGCGATCCCGTGCAGATGGGCGAGATCGATCAGGCATTTGAGCTGGTTGGCGCCGGGCCGAAGCGCGGCGAGGCCGATCGGCTCGGCGCCGAACGCGGCGAGCGTCGCGTTGATCTTCTGCAGATAAAAGGCGAGGTCATCGTCGCCGGCCTCATAGCGCTGCTCGGGCGAGAAATAGTCGACGCCGTTGTATCCTTCGCTGAACTCGGTTGGGAATTCCTGGATCGGCAGGAGCTGAATGGCGTTGACGCCGAGGTCGTTGAGATAGTCGAGCCGCGTCGCGACGTCGAGAAAGCGGCCGCCGCGCGTGGCCCGCACATCGGCTCCCGCCGCGTCCGTGGCCCACCACGTCCCGACATGCAGCTGGTAGATGATCTGATCGCGGAAATCCGGCGCCCGCCAGGCGCCATCGTGCCACGGATAGTCCGCCGGGTCGCGCAGGATGCACCACGAAGCGGGAAAATCGGGCTTGACCGTCAGCTCGCGCGCATAAGGGTCGCGCTTCGGCCCCTGTGAGGCTTCGCCGTCGATCCAGAACATATACGGGAGACCGCCAGCTGCGCCGGCGAGAAACCCGCCCCATGTCCCATCGCCGAGCGGCGTCAGGCGATCGCCCGGGCTCGGCGTCCAGCCGGGCTCGGCCGCCAGGCTCAGCGCGTCGCCAGTTATCAGGAAGACATTTCGCGCGCGCGGCGCCCAGGTGCGAAAGGTTGCGCCGCCCGCGGTGAGATTGGCGCCCATCGACGTCGCGCGATCGACGAACCGGAAATCGACGGCCATGCGCGCTCCCCTCGGCCGCGCTTGCGGCCGCCCACATTCCGCCGCGCGTCGAAAGCGACGTCAAGGCCGTACCGCGGAACGCCAAGCGGCGTGAGCGCCAGCGCATCCCGATCCGGGCTGCGCTGCCAACCAATGTACGGCGTCAGAGTTCGCGCCGGGCAAACCAACAATGTTAGGAAAGGCGTTAGAAGCCCATGAACTGCGACGCTGTCTTATTGCCAATGTTGTCACCCGACCCTCGGGTGAAGCGAGTGCAATCATGCGATCGTTGCAAGCTCAGCTGGAGTTCTGCCGAGACCGCCCGACCGGCTTTGATTACCTCAGACTGATTCTCGCGATTTCCGTGATTGTTTGGCACAGCGTTCTGGTATGCTACGGCCCGGCTGCGGAAATTTATTTTTGGACCGGCCCTCCCCGGCCGTCGATTTATTTCATCTTGCCATCGTTCTTTGCCTTGAGCGGCTTTTTGGTCGCGGGCAGCCTTGAGCGCAACCGGACCTCGGAATTTCTAACACTCCGGATCATGCGTATATTTCCGGCGCTGGCCGTCGAGGTCGCGCTGTCCGCACTGATCATCGGCCCTTTACTTACCACAGTTTCATGGCGAGATTATTTCGCTAGCAATCGTTTTTTCGTTTATTTTCTCAACATGATTGGCGACATCCATTATCAACTGCCTGGGGTTTTCGTAACCGTCCCCACACCGAACTTCGTGAATGCCCAATTATGGACAATTCCATATGAACTATCTTGTTATATGTGTATTTTAATTCTTGGACTGCTTGGTATAGCTGCACGTCAAAACTTGATGTTCATCATTATATTTGGAGCTGTGCTGACAAAGACGTTTCTTCCTCAATTTGGACTGTGCGATCTGCCTCCGTATGGTCCTCTTGGTGGATTGCTGGTTTTTTCATTTCTGTTTGGCGTATCGCTCTATGCTCTGCGTCGCCGCATCGCGTTCAGCCGATCGTTATTCCTCATGTCAGCGCTGGCGTATTGCATCTTTGTCACCAATCAGAATTTCATCTATCTGTCAACGTTACCCGCTGCGTACATTACTGTTTTTCTAGGCTTACAAAATCCACCAAAGACATTTCTTTTAAGAGGAGCTGATTATTCTTATGGGCTTTACCTGTACGGCTTTCCATTGCAGCAAACGATCGTTTACCTGTTCCCGTCGTTTCGTATCTGGTACGTCAATGCCTTGAGCGGCGTCGCTCTTGGTCTCCTCTTGGCCTATCTATCCTGGACATTTGTCGAGTTGAGAGTCCTGAGCAAACGAAAGCTCGTTGTGTCCTTTGTATCGTCCCAAGTGAGCAGACTAAGATTTGCCTGCGGCCAAAGTCAGCAAATAATATCGCTTCGTTCCATCGATCATCGCATCGTCGACAGAGTTACGTCGTTTTTCGCAGTGCGGTGACTTGCTGACTCGACACTGGTGATGCGCGGCTTGGATTTTGGTCTAGCTTCCTGAGCTACAATGATACGTTGACAAAAATAGTCGGCTTCAATATAACGTTACGTAACTGGCCTTATTCATGTTTTGTCAGCAACGCTAGCAGATTAAACCGCGCCGACCGCGATGGCTTTTATAATTCGTTCGGGCTCTTAGAGCAATTGTTTAATCTCCAGGTGCTTTTCTTTTCGCCCTATACGACGACGGCCTGCCGCCGCTGTGGCTCCCTGCCGAAGGGCCCGGACGCGGTGGAACTGGAGATCGCGATTGCCCCGGTTTCGAGAAACCCCAGGTGGATCCAAATGCAGTTGATTTGTAACCTCATTCGCAGCGAAGACGGCGCCACGGCGATCGAATACGCCCTCATCGCCAGCATGATCGCAATGGCCATCGTCACCGGGGTGCAGCTGATGGGCACGCAGCTCAGCACGGTGTATGTGGATATCGGCAACGCGCTGAATTAGCGCCGACCGCTGAAGCATTGGTTTTCCGGAATCGTCTCACCGGCTTATAACGCGCGCCATAAGCGTCTCGCTTTCATGCAAAGCGTGGACTCAATACATTATTTGTAAATATCACATTATTATTGCTGCTAGGCAATAAGTTAGTTTGGAGTACGCATAGCACTCTGTGTGCCATCATTACGGTATGATAACGCTTGGTAACTGTGCGATCAGTTTCATTTTTCCTAAATCAAACTTGGTACATTTTCTGGCAGCTCGCTCCGGCGGAAGAAATCATTAATCGATTGCGTGAATATTCGACCTCACGTGGCGCATGACTTGTCGTTCGTCACGCAGTCCGGCGGCCGAATCGAGGTCGATCGCCGAAACTTCAGGAGCGCAACACATGAAACACGTCTTGAACTTCATCTGCGACGACAGCGGCGCGACGGCGATCGAATATGCGCTGATCGCGAGTTTGATTGCGGTCGCCATCATCACCGCAGTTTCGACTGTCGGATCGAAAGTGAGCACGGTGTTCACTGAAGTCGGCAACGCTCTGAACTGAGCAACGACGACAGGACGAAAGAGGGGCGCTCTCCCCCCATCGCCCCTCTTTGCGTTCTGGCGCGCTTCGCGCCTGGCGGCGCTGCCGCAAGCCTTCAGCGCTAGCCCAACATCCGCAGTTTTGCGGGCGCGCGCGAGTGATTTCAGTACTTGAAGCCCAGGGTTAGCACGACATTTGGCGCGCCGCGGTAGGCATGCGGAGACCGAACCGCTCGAGCAAGACCGCTTAGGCGCGATCGGGGCGCACGACGCAGCGCAATCGCAATTCGCGGCCGGGAGCCGTCGTCGGCAGGATGACGTCGGTGCTGGTGATGGCGGCGAGTTCCTGAAGGAGGGGGCGCGGACTGTTGCCGAGACCGGCGCGGCTCTGCCATTGCTCCAGCGTCTTCCAGAGTGGTGCGCAGCAAATAGCAGCCTTCGCGGTGACGCGACCAGTCGTCCCATTCGGCGCGCCTCGACCATTCGAGCCGCAGGCCAGCCGGCAAGATTTGGTCGTCGACGAGATGCCGGCCCGCGCCCGTCCCTGCCCGTCGAGCTCGCCAAGCTGCGCCACCGTCTCCTGCACCACTCGGCGGCCGCGACGCACCGAGCGCACCAGAGGCCAGTCGCTGTGCGTCTTGCCGTTCTTGCGAGCCGTCGTGTGCCGCAGGTACATCGCGACGCGGCCGCTGGGCTGACCAAGCAGTCGTCTGATCTGCCGGTCAAGCGCGCGACTTCGACGCTCGCAGCGACTCGTCGCCTCCATGCCGGGCACAAAGACCGGGAGAGAGATTTCCCTTGTCTTTCCGAATGGTGCCCCTAGCCGGAATCGAACCAGCACTCCTTGCGGAATCCGATTTTGAGTCGGACGCGTCTACCAGTTCCGCCATAGGGGCCCGCGCGCGAGCGGACGGCCGTCCTATAGAACGCGGGGCGGCGGAGGGTCAACGTTCGGCCGTCTCGTCACCCTTGGAGATTTTTCGGCGCCGCACCCGTTCCCCGCAGCCCGCATGCCGATGGACGCGGCGCCAGTGAACGCGTAAAGGTCGCCGCGGCCGAGGGATATCCCCATGTTCGATACGCTCTACGCTCGCGTCAAAACGCTCGCCGAAAGCCGGCATGCGGAAGCGGCGCTGGCGGCGATCGCCTTCGCGGAAAGCTCGTTCTTTCCGATCCCGCCCGACGTGCTGCTCGCGCCGATGGCGCTGGCCCAGCCGCACCGCGCCTGGCGGTTCGCGCTGATCGCGACCGTCGCCTCGGTCGTCGGCGGAATGCTCGGCTATGCGATCGGCGCGATGCTGTACGGCACGCTCGGCCTTTGGCTGGTCAATCTCTACGGCTATGGCGCCAAGATGGAGGCGCTGAGGCTGACCTATGCGCAATGGGGCTGGCTGGTCATTCTCGTCAAAGGCGCAACCCCGATCCCCTACAAGCTCGTCACCATCACCAGCGGCCTGCTCGGCTACAGTTTCCCGCTGTTCGTCGGGCTGTCGATCCTCACCCGCGGCGCGCGGTTTTTCCTGGTGGCGGGGGCGCTGAGGTGGCTCGGAGAGCCGCTGCGCCAGGCGATGGAGCGCAATTTCGTGGCGGTGCTCGGCGGCTTCGCCGCTCTCGTGGTCGTCGGCTTCGTCATTGCGGTCAAGGTCTTCTGATGAGTCTGATCGATCTCGTCCTGCCGCTGTCGCAGACCCGCCGGGCGCTCCTGATCCTGGCCGTGGCGCTGGCCACGCTCGCCGCGGTCTGGATCCTTCAGGGCTTCGGCTTCGCGCCGTGCGAGCTCTGCCTTACCGAGCGTTATGCGTTTTACGCCGGAGCCCCGATCGCCGCGCTGACCGCCTGGCTCGCCAGCCGCTCCGCCTACGGGCTCGCCCGGGCGCTGTTCGTCATTCTCGCGCTGATCTTTCTCGCCAACCTCTGGCTCGCCTTCTACCATGTCGGGGTCGAGCAGCACTGGTGGCCCGGGCCGACCGCCTGCACCGGCTCGCTCAGCGGCCCGGTCGACGTCAACGACCTGATGAAGTCCTTGAACTCGGCCCGCGTCGTCAATTGCGACGAGGTTCAATTGCGCATCCTCGGCCTGTCGCTCGCCGGCTGGGACGCCGTCGTCAGCGCCGCGCTCGCGCTCTACGCCGGGCTCGCGGCGCGGCTGGCGCGGTAGGACGCCGCGTCCTTGGGGGGTTGAAGCAATCCAGAGGCGCCGCCGCTGTCCTGCGCTCACTGCAATGACGGTCGACGCCTTCCGCGAATTCGGCGAATCCGCGAGCGGTCCAGAAAAGCGCAGCGAGGGCCATTCCCTGCGAACAGCGAAAAAAACAGCGAATTCGTTCGTTGTTGGCGATTCCGATGCCATCTCGGCCAAAAAGCCGCAAGGATTCCAGGAGCTTGCTCGCAAACTCGCAAATTCCAAAGCGAAAGGCGCCGGAGATCTTCATCTTACCTTCATCATGCGCAGGGCCTGTTCGGCCAGGTTTTGGTGAAGGGGACGGAGAAGTCGACGAGGAAGCGCAGGACGTCGTCTTTGAACTCGTGCAGTCGGATGAGCAGGTTGTGTCCGGGCGGTGTTTTGTCCGACCGCGGTTCGAGGGATGCCGTTGAAGGCGCGGCAAGTTGCGGTGAAAGGCGAGACCCTGGCGCAGGATCTCCCAGTAGCGGGTGAAGAAGCCCTCGAGCGCGGGCGGGGGCAGACTGGTCGCGCCCGCCTCGCGCGCGTTCTCGACGGCTCGATTGGCCTCGAGCAAGAGATCGCGCATGGGTGCGGCCCACGGCTCCCGGTCGATCTCGACCAGCGCCTTCAGTTCGCGCAGATGATGGGCGTTGCACAGCGCATGACGGACGTCGGTGAGCCCGGAGTAAGACTTGAAGCCGTCATGAACCGCGACTCCGCCCGTGAGCCCCTCCGGCATCTCGCCGCGTTTGGCCGACACGCGATAGTGGGTCAGGGTTTCCGTGGCGACGGTGTGCAGCCATTGTCCCTTGCCGGCGACGCGGAAGCCGGTTTCATCGAGGCAGCGCACCGGCGCTTGCGCCGCGAGCGCCGCGATCTGCGCCGCCACCGGCGCGAGCGCCGCAGCCTTGCCGCGCACCCAATCGGCCACGCTTTGCGAGCATAGACGCAATGCTCCGAACAGATCGCCCATCGCTTCGGCGACCCGATCTTCGGGAATGAGCTGATGGACGTTGAGATAGACCGCCGCCGCCCTGACGCGCTCCCCGTATTGCGCCGGCGAGGCGACGCCCGCGGGAAACGCGGCTTTCGTCTCTCCGCCGCACGCTGCGCAGCAATAGACCGAGGCCTGATGCTCCGTGACCTCGATCAGCCGGTCAGGCAGATCGAACACCTGCCGTCTCTCCACGTCCCGCTGCATCGAAACCGTCAGCCCCGCCAGACAAAGCCGGCACGCCTGCGCTAAGAGATAAATAAGGCGAGGAAACAGCGGATTTTGTCCCGATAGCAGAGGAATGAATTCCCGAATCCCGGCAGGAACAGCGAATATCGCGCATGCGGCGCGCCGGCCTGATTTCGGGGCTCAGGGACACGCGCGCGAACTGAGGTTTTTGTCCGGCTCGCGGCGCTCAGGAGTTCGGAGGACAGCCATTACAGTTCAGTGCAGTTGGCGATCGGCGCCCTCACCCGGGCAAACAAAAGCCGCGCAGGAGGGGCGCGTCTGATAATATTGAGGTAATACGGGTGCACCGTAATGCCGACGGGAAATGCGCCAATGACCGTGACGTTCATCACCCAACAGCGCCGCAAAACATGCGTCGCTGTCGAACCGGGGCCAGCACAGAGAGTCGATCGAACCCGTCCGGCGACGAGCGCGCAACTGCGACCATCTCCGATGATCGCATAGTCCTGAATTGTCGATGTCATCGGAGTCGCTCGTCGCAGAGGTCAGGTCCCTCGCGGGGATCTTTTTAGCCGGCGCAGGGAATTCCAAAACATTCCCCGCGCCCGTGCCGACGCAGTGGCTGGCCACGCTTAATCGGATGCCGCCTGGGGCCCGCAAATTGCTGCTTGACGAAATACCGACTGGTTGGTATGCACCCGCCATGACCAAGCGGCGAACCCCGGCGAAGGGAAAGTCAGCCGAAGCGAAGGCGGCGAAAGGCGAGGCTTCGGCCGAGAGGCTGCTCGACGCGGCCGTCCACGTGATCCGCTCCAAGGGCTATTCGGCCGCTCGTGTCGAGGACATCTGCGCTGAGGCCGGACTCACCAAGGGCGCCTTCTTCCACCATTTCGCCAGCAAGGAAGTCTGCGCCGTCGCGGCCGCGGCGCATTTCGCCGCCCGCGCCGAGGCGATCTTCGACGCCGCCCCCTACATGGGCCTGCCGGACCCGCGCGAGCGCGCGCTCGGCTACGTCGATTTCCGCAAGGCGATCCTTCAGGGCGACCTGCCGCAGTTCACCTGCCTGCTCGGCACGATGGTGCAGGAGGCCTACGACACGCATCCCCTGATCCGCCAGGCCTGCGACCGCTACATCAGCGAGCACGCGGAGCGTCTCGAAGCCGACCTCGGGGAGGCGAAGGCGCTCTACGCGCCTGAGGCCGGATGGACCCCCGGAAGCGCCGCATTGTTTTCCCAGGCGGTGCTGCAGGGCGCCTTTGTCCTCGCCAAGGCCAGGCATGGCCCAAAAGTCGCCGCCGACTGCCTCGATCACCTCAAACGTTATTTCGAGGGGCTGATGCCCGTCGGCAAGAGGAGCGACGCGCCATGACCGAGCAGAAGATCACGCCCTGCCTCTGGTTTGATTTCAAGGCGGAGGAAGCCGTTGCGCATTACCTGGCGGTATTCGAGAACGGCCGCATCGTCTCGACCACGCGCTACGGCGACGCCGGCCCCGGTCCCAACGGCGCCGTGATGACCATCCTGTTCGAAGTCGAGGGGCGGCGGTTCCTCGCGCTGAACGGCGGTCCGCAATTCGCCTTCACCCCGGCGATCTCGCTGATCGTCGATTGCGCCGACCAGGCCGAGGTCGATCGCTTATGGGAGCGGCTCGGCGAGGGCGGAAAGCCCGGTCAATGCGGCTGGCTGACCGACAAGTTCGGCGTCTCGTGGCAGATCGTGCCGAGCATGATCCAGCGCATCATGCAGAGCGGCGACGCGGCCGGCATCGAGCGGGTCATGCGCGCCGTCATGCCGATGAAGAAGCTCGACATCGCGAAAATTCAACAGGCCTTCCGGCCGAACTGAAGGAGGAACGAAATGGCCAACCCGTTAAACCTGAACGGCTCGTTCGTCTGGTACGACGAGATGTCCAACGATCCCGCCGCCGCGGGAGCATTCTACAGCAAGGTAGTCGGCTGGACGCTCGCCCCGAACACAATGAACGACCAGCCCTACACGGTGCTCCAGGCCGGCGCCGCGATGGTCGGCGGCTTGATGCCAATTCCGGCCGAGGCCAAGGGCGTGCGACCGGCCTGGATGGGCTACATCGCGGTCGACGACGTCGCGTCCTACGCCGATAGGGTGAAGGCCGCGGGCGGGCAGATTTATCGAGGTCCCGCCGAGATTCCCAACATCGGCACATTCGCCGTCGCGGGCGATCCGCATGGCGCCGGCTTCCTACTGTTCAAGGGCAACGGAGACGGCGCGCCGGCGCTGGACCAGGCGGCGCCCGGCCATATCGGCTGGCATGAACTGCATGCAGGCGACGGCCCGAACGCCTTCGCCTTCTACTCGGGCGTGTTCGGCTGGACCAAGGGCGAGGCGATGGATATGGGCCCGATGGGCAAGTACCAGCTGTTCAACACGAACAGCGGCCAGCAGGGGGCTATCATGACAAAGATGCCGCAGACGCCCGCGCCAAGCTGGCTCTACTACTTCAATGTCGATGCGATCGACGCGGCGACGGAGCGCGTGAACGCCGCCGGCGGCAAGATCCTCAACGGACCCATGCCGGTTCCCGGCGATCGCTGGATCGTGCAGGGGCTGGATCCACAGGGCGCGATGTTCGCCCTGCTCGCCCCGAGGCGCTGAGCCGCGCGGAGCGGCGCGCCCCGCGGCTCCGCCATCGGCATTTCGATCCGTCATGAAGGGAGACGTTCTGATGAACGCCCAAAAGCTTGTTCCCTCCACCGAACTTGCGCGCGCCAACCCGGTGCGCATGCCCAACGAAAGCCCCGCGTATCGCGCCGCCCGCACGGCGCTGCTTGCCGAGGAGATCGAATTGCGCCGCCACATCGAGCGCGTCGCCGCGCAGCGCCGGGCGCTGCCGCCCGGCGGCCCGGTGCTCGGCGACTATCAATTCGACGGTGAAGACGGCCGGACCGATTTCGCTGGACTGTTCGCCGACAAGCCAACGCTGGTGATCTATACCTACATGTTCGGACCGCAGCGGGCGCGGCCGTGCCCGATGTGCACCAACCTGCTCGGCGCGTGGGAAGGCAACGCGGCGGACATCGGCCAGCGCGTCTCGCTTGCGGTCGTCGCCCGCTCGCCGATCGAGCGCCTGACCGCCTGGAAGCGCGAGCGCGGGTGGAACAACCTGCGTCTCTTCAGCGATCTCGACGGCGCCTATTCGCGCGACTATTTCGGCGTCGCCCCCGACGGCTCGGACATTCCCGCCCTCAACGTGTTTACCCGCCGCGATGGAAAAATCCGCCATTTCTGGGCGGGGGAGATGACCGGCTCGACCGCGGACCCAGGCCAGGACCCGCGCGGCGCGCCCGATCCCGCCCCCTTGTGGATGGTGCTCGATCTCACGCCCGAGGGGCGCGGCGAGGATTTCTATCCGCAGCTCGAATACGACGCGTGAGCCCGTTGTCGCGCGCTTCGCCGAGCGGGCCGAAGCCGACAAGCCGTGAGGAACCAAACGCTATCAACTGGGGCACTTGAAGCGGCGAGAGTTGAAAAGGCGAAGAACTTCCATGCTGGTTCCATCCCAGCCACCGGAGTTCATCCAATTGCCAGGCAGGGATGAGCTCAAATGGAAGTGGCAGGGCCAGCGATGAGCGTACGTCAGCCGCGCGGCGTCGCAGGCTCCCACTACGCAAGTTCGAGGAGGGTCGGACGCGCCAGTTCTTCTGCGAAAACGACCAACGCTTCGCGCAAATGAACTTCTTTAATTTGCCAAAAAGCGCACATCAACCGATGCCCCTCTTCGGGGGTTGGTCGAGAATTCTCCTCAATACGATTGGGTTGTTCGCCGTGGTCATTTGCAGCCACAGCGAGAGTCAGGAGTTCTTCTTTGGTTGACATTTTTACCGGCCCAACATCGCCGCCAATGACGCTACGAACGCGCAAGAACACGCCCGCAGCCCAGTTACAGCCTGCGAGCGCCTACCTTACCTAGCCCTCGGCAGCGATGAAAAACGCTGCCGTTTGGTTACGTCCACAATTATGTTGATCGCAGATCGAGCGCCGCGCGTCTTGTTATTTCCAGCCAATCGGATGCTAAGACGGGCCAAGCTTTGCCGCAGTCCGACAAACAACAAGCGACTGACTGTGGAGCCGCTAAATAGCTGGCCGGGACTGGGTTCAGAGAAGCGCAATTGGCGGCAAGCTCATCGCACAGTCGTTGCAATTTTGCCACGGAAACCGGAATTGTGGCCTCGTCATGGCCAGTCGTCATTGACTTTGTCGTCAAGCAGTAGCTAATTTTTTTCACCAGCGGGCGCGATGGCAGAGGCTAGGCAGACAAGCGCTCAATGGTTCCCCGAAATCGCGGGGAGGCTGAAGCCTATCACCACAGACAATTGCTTTGTCCCGAGGCTCAACGGGCGAGGAGAGCATTTGGCTCCCTCGTCCTTTTTTGTCCGTCGCGCCAAGATTTTTGCCTCCTGGCGAACTTTCCGATCACAGCGGACAAACGGCGACGGACAATTATCCATAGCCCTCTGTAGCGCCTCCATAGTCTTGCATTGATGGTCCGAGGGGCCAGGACCGTCTGTTGCGCCTGTGGCGGAAAATTATTGCTGAGAATTGGCACTCAGTCACGAATTATTCAATCCCAGCAGCTCTTGCGTTGCGTAGCTAATCGCCCCTCATTCGTTGCCCGAATTGCTTCTTTAGTTCAATTCGGTCTAGGATATTTGTCTTAAGATCTGCTAGCACCCGTTCATTGGTAGTTAGCCTAAATACCAACGACTTGCGGCGAAGTTTCCTTGCAATGTCTTTCATTGTACTGCTATTTGGAATTTCGTCCGTTGCTGCGCCCTCAATATCTGGCAAATCAAGTTTAAGCTCGGTGTCATAGGCGCTAGACGCGAGTGCATCCGCCACCTGGAGCCCAGAATACTCGGTCTTCTTGCCGGGTATGCAGGTACCCAAAAATTCCGAAATGCCAACGATACCCTCATTCTTAATCTGATTAAAGACTTGTAGGGCGTCACCGAAATTCTTATGCCCATCTTCTAATACAAAATCGATGCGCAACGGTCTTTGTGGGCAAATGGCGGAAATTAATTCTGGAACAAAAGAAAGACAAATCCGAAAACATAATCCATACATACTGTCTAACTGTTGTTTTCGTGGCCTGTTATTCGCAACGTAAAATTCATGATATAATTGCCCATCGAGTTGAATGGTAAAGCCGAACAAGGTGCCATGAGCGATATCGATAGCGGTATTTACAAACGTGCGCTCTGTCTCGTCAGACCATCCGCGAAAGTCGTTCTGTTTATGCTTAATTTCCTTATAGTGAAAATGACGGAGCCCATTCTTTCTTAAAAGCTTACTCCATTCTTGATCTAAACGATACCACTGACTCTAATCGCACTGCGTAGGCACCAAATATCATGATTGGTGATGAGCCATGAGTTCCACTTTCGTCAATGCAGACACTTATAATCACAAACGTCTTGTCTTTCCATTATCCGTTCTGGCTAGCGTGATCCGCCTTTCCAGCGTGGCTCTTGCAGCGTGACGTCTAGACAGCCAGAAGGTCAGCTTTCAACAACCTTCCGGAACATTTCTTGAAGCGGGTCAAGACGTCCCTCATCTGCGGCGGCCAGAGCGTTAATATATTCAGCTCCGCGGTCAAAGCGGCTGCATGTCGACTCGCCCGAACAAGTCCAGACATTGCTGTAGAGCCAGCGCTCGCGCCACTCGGCCGTTGCCATCGAGGAACGGATGAATTACTAGAAAGCGGTGGTGAAACGAGGCGAGCGCTTCGAGTTTGGATTGCTCGCTAGCGAGCATTCCGTAGTTCTGGCACCATGTCACGCACAAATCGGACACAAGCGATGGAATCAAGATCAGCGGTCGGCGGTTGAACGTTCAACTGGACTGTTGCGCTGAGTTGAACAGCTTCGCTACGGTAGCGACCGATCAATCGAGGAGGCAAATCGAAGCCAACCATACGATGGAGTAAGTATCCCCCGGCAAAGCCGGGGGCTTTAGGAAGTGAACCGCTCGAAGCGGTAGGAGGGGTCGCTAACGCGGCCCCTTGAGTTTGGTGATCTGAGGGTGGCATGATCAACGCCACAGGTTCATCTGCTCGAGCCTCTGATCTTCCTTCTCTTGGTTGCGGATGAGGCGCGGATCGCCTCCTCGTCGCGCCCGACCGTGTTCACGAAAAAACCGCGGGCCCAAGAGTGTTGCCCGACGAAATTGCGCCTGCGCTCTCCATAAACCCTGGCCACGTTGGCAACGGAGTCACCAATGACCGAGATTGAAGACGGCTTGTTTGCGGAGGCTGAAATCAAGGAACATCAAGCAGCGCTCATGCGCCAACTGGTCGCGATAGCGATCATCATTTTCGTTATGTTGTTATGGATGGGACTGCGCTAGGACTTTTGTGGGTATCGGTCCAGCGGTAGCTTCGCCAATAAGACGACAAAGCGTCTGGATCGAGATGAATTCTACCCGAACACGGTTCTCAAATTCAGGCCGGAATTTGTATCGTGAAGGTGCGTATGGCAGTATGCGCGCAATCGGTAGGGTCGGATCATCCGAGAGTGGAAGAATGAACGCCATGCTTCTCAATACAACAAAAGCGGCTCCGCGTTCAATTGTAATCTTAAACGGATCATCCCAATATGATTTGTAGCTATCATCGAAATTCATTAGTGGTGGTGCCCCGAAGAATTATTTGACATCTAACTGGAACTTCTTTCAAAAAAGAATTTGCAGAGAAAAATTGCCTTCGCATCAACAATCTACTTGGGGTGAGTGATACTCTATACCCAAATTTACGAAATATGGCGAGATACCCAATTATGAACATTGATACTTGGTGGCGCGAATGAAATCTACATGAACTCTTGGGTCCGAGTTTAATAGCTCACGCACGGAACTATCAAAAAACTTGCCCTTCCAGCCATTGCAGCCATTACTGTTGATTAACTTCTCCTTTATAACCAATTGCTTCGTACACAGAAGCGTAAGTCCGCTTCGCTGATTGCGTGCTACTGCCTCACGCACATCCTTGGGGTCATCTGCGAGAGCTTGCTTTGGAACAATATGCTCCAGAGAGAAGTCCTCGTATCTTAGCGGACGAAAGCACGTTGGACAAAGCAAAAGCTCATAATCGCCAAACCACGGGACCAGCAACTTTCAGATCAGCACGCATTTTGTGCCAAAGCATTTCCTTCATGCCAGGCAGGTTAATATCGGTCACGAAACTCAGGTCCTAGCTGCGCCGCCGACTTAATACATAACTTGCAGTTTTTGGCCATCCTATCTGGGCCTCTGGGCATGTTAGCGCTGGCTCCTGGACCCTCCTAGCGGCTCTGTGGCAATGATCGATGATCGAGGATCGAGGATCGATGATCGAGGATCGAAGAGCGCGCCTCGTGGCCATCGAATGGCGCGATACAACCGCCATCCCTTGTGCCAAAGGCGACCGTAATATAGGAGTGCCAACATGAACACTAGAGTTGCCATCGTTACAGCTATCCTGGCTACGCTTAGCCCAGCGAGTGTCATGGCGGAGGAAATTCGGCCTACGCATGAACTAGTCGCCAGAGCACGACAGCAACAGCAACAGCAACAGCCTGAACAACAAATCAGAGCTAGTGAATATGAGTACCATTTTCGTAGAGTAGGTGACCATATCCTATTTTGTGCTTACTCAGTCGGTGGCAATGGTGGATTTTGTACTAAGAGCGGCCATAAATACATTGCTCAGATAGACAAAGCAGCGGTGCAATTCTGTAAAGAGCAACCCAACGAAGACCCGCCTCACGCCATTTATGGAGAGGCTTATGATTTACATTATACATGTAAAGGGCCGCGGATGACCAGATTGCCGTATTCTTACGGCTTTGATGAAGAAGGTTATGTTCGTAGCCAATGGCAGGTCCTGAGATAGCTGACGGGGTCGCGGCCCCCCGCACCACCAATGACCTTCGGTGTGGCGAGCGACACCTTGGCCTGTTCTCGCAATCGATTGGCTCGAAATAGCAAGACGCTCGATGCGCCCCGTATGATCAGAGTGGCTGGAGGGAGTCACCTGGTTGGAGATTCGAAATTGAACAACAGGCTAATTGCGGCGGCGCTCATCGCCTTCACAACGCCCGCCCTAGGACGCGATTGTCTTACAGATGGTCGCATTTTGACGATGCGCGGAACCGTGGTTGAGAAAAGGGGTTGTCCCGAGGAATGTTGAAAAGGGAGGAGCGGCGTTGCTCGCCTTGAGCCTTTAGGCTCGGGGTGCTGATTCCACGAAAGGAAAGCAACGCCATGAAGAAGCATATCACGTCGACCGCAATTCCCACGCACGCGTTGAAGGCTGAGGCGCTGGCGAGCATGTCGGCCAGCTTTGAACGCTTTTGCCTTGCCGCCGGGCTTGAGACGCTGAGCGAGATGCTGGAGCAGGATGCGACAGCGGTCTGTGGCGAGCGCCACGAGCGGGGTGAGCGACGCCAGGCGCACCGCTGGGGGCGGACCAAAGGCAAGATCGGCTTTCACGGTGGCAAGGTCGAGATGGAGCGCCCACGGGTTCGCGGGCTCGACGGGGCCGAGCGCGTCCTGCCGAGTTGGGAGAACGCCGTCAGCGAAGACTTGCTCGGCAAATGGGCGATGAACCAGATGCTGATCAACGTCTCGACACGGCGTTTCAAGCGTTCGGTCCGGTTGCCCGAGGGAGACGTTCCGTCGCCCGACGGAGCGGGGCTGTCGAAGTCGGCGACCTCCCGTCGCTTCGTGGCGTTGTCGGCGGCGCGCATGAAGGCGTGGATGGAAACCAGGCTCGACGACCTCGATCTGCTGGTGATCCAGATCGACGGCATTCACATGGACGAGGATATGCTGCTCGTCGCGGCGATTGGCGTCGACGCGAACGGCGACAAACATCCGCTCGGCCTCATCGAGGGCGCGACCGAAAACGCGACGACGGTGCAGGCGCTCATCGACGATCTCGTCGAGCGTGGACTTGATCCAACCGCGCGACGTCTGTTCATCATCGATGGCTCGAAGGCGCTGTCCAAGGCGATCCGCCGCACCTTTGGACGCGATGCGGCGATCCAGCGTTGCCAGATTCACAAGGCGCGCAACATTCTGGAGCGGTTGCCCAAATCGATGCATGCTTCGGTGCGGCGCGTCTTGCGGCAAGCCTGGGAAATGGACGACGCCGAAAAGGCCGAAACGCTCATTCGCAATCTCGCGCGCCGTCTCGAACCGGACTGGAACGGCGTTTCCGCTTCGATCCTGGAAGGGGTCGACGAGATGCTCACCGTCACGAGGCTCGGCCTCCCTCGCGAACTGCGCCGCTCGCTCGCCTGCACCAACATCATCGAGAATGTCATGGGCACGGTGCGCCGGGTCTGCCGCAACGTCAAATACTGGCGCTCGCCCTCGATGGCCCTGCGATGGGCCGCCGCCGCCATGCAGGAAGCAACCAAGGGCTTCCGTCGATTGAAGGCATACAAGCATCTGCCGGCTCTTCGCGCTGCTCTTGCAACGCAAGGCCAGCAGCCGCCTTCCGACGAGGCGCTTGCTCAAATCACCGAGGCTGCCTAAATTTCAATGCGCAACGACCGCTTCGAGAATTTCAACAGACGCCGGGACATCCCCGAGAAAACCTTCATGGACTACGATGAGGGCAGGCCGTTCAAGCATCGTTACAATGCGCTCGAATTTTACCGCCCTCGCTGCACAATCACCGAATATGCCGGTAATGAGCCGTCCGCGATGTTTGAACAGCTTAATGATGACATTTCACAATATTGGATTGGGCGCCACGTCATTGCGAAAGTCAAAGTCACGGAGGCCGGTGGAACCATCCACCAACCTACGTCTGTGGTCTTGACGCCTATCGATATTCAAGAGGAAAGCCAATGAACGCGAACGCGCTACGCCGTTGACCTGAGCAGCGGTGGCCGCAACCTCTACGATCAGCCACGGATTGTAGGTGACGAGCAAGGGCTGGCTCGATTTTGAAAATTGACGATTAGTCGGAGGGCGGTTGCCCCCAGCCATTGAGTTGAAACAGGCAAATGCGGGTCCACAGTCGCACGGCGCAGATCCGGCGAGCGCGGCGACGGCTGCCCAGGCGGCACAAAGACAACGCGAGCACGATACGCCTGAATAAGCTGGCCTATGCGAGTGTTGAAGACACCTGTGGAGGCGGACCATGTGTACCGTTGGATTGATACGCGGCGTGGCGATTGCGCTTCTCGCGGTGGTGGCGTGTCAAACCGCACTTGCGCAGTCAGGCCTTCCGATCCGCAATTTTCGGGTTGATGTCGCGCCTTTGCGCGCAAACGTCGGCGACCCGACAGCCTCGTGGGTGCAGCAGGGACTACCGGATCAACTTGCCCAAGCCCTGGCGGGCCGCATGACGGCGCAAGGCGGGACGCTGGTCGTGCGGATAGACTATGTCACTCTGGGGCCAATCAAGGACAGCTCTGCTTGGGACAACATTAGCGGCGTCGCGATGATTGGGGGCGTACAGTGGCCCGTGCGGGCGACCGCAAGATATCAGGTTTCGGCGATAGACCAGGTGAGGTTCGAGGAATCCAATCACCGACGTGTGACGCAACTCGTGCAAGCGCTCACGTATTGGCTGGCCAGAGACCTCTGAAAATCCCTCCTCGCGGCCGTAGTTGCGAGCAATGACCGGAGGCCAAGAGGGCGGACGACCAGAGCCTGCTGCCATCATCCACGGTCCGAATTGAGTGACAGAGCCCCACGGCGCTGGCGCCGTCTCGGAATGGCACGCGACCGGAGCCGACTTGCTCGGCAATCCCAGGCTCGGTCCATCCCCCTCAGTCCTGCTCGCTAACATTTCGGCGTGGGTCTTGCCGTATGGATAGAAGCGCTCCTTGTGGCCTTCTCGCCACGCCGCTTTCAGTTCGGGCGCGGTGATGTCCCAATCGGGCCGGCACGTCCTGGTGACCGTGCGCAGGTCCTGGCGCAGATCCTCTTCCGTGGGGCGGCCGAAGAACCAATAGCCATTATAGATCTTGTAGACGACGAGACCCGGCTCGAGCACAATTGTGTGGGGAATCATCGGGTTGTGGACGGGGTCGGTGTATTCGGCGATGTCCAGGTCTTTTTGGATGGCGCGCGTCGCGTCGGAGAGAAAAGGCCAGTGCGCGCCGACTCCGCTGCGAAATTCATTCGTCTCGGCAATATCGTCGGTGCTGATCGTGACAAGCCGGCAATAGCCGACCTCGAGCTCGCGATGGAGTTGAAGGAGGCCTTCGGCCTGTCGGCGCTCCTTGGGACAGTAGCCACCACGGCTGAGGACAAGAACCATCGGATTCGGTCCTTGCAACTCGGACAGCTTGCGGCGTTTTCCGGTGTGGTCGGGAAGCTCGTAATCGGGGAAAATCGCCCCTGGGACGATGCTGGATCGCATGGTAAGGACCTCAGAGTTTGAGCACACGGTCGACGTCAGGCGAGGCGGCGCCATGCCCTACTGTCTGCTGACCCAAGTGGCTCGCCGGCTGGCCGGATCAAGTGGGGCGCAGCCCGGTTCGATGCGTCCGTCAAGATGAGCGCGGCTCCGCTGCATGGCATTCTTCCGCGTCCGCTTAAAGATCCAGCCCTACCTCCGTGTCCGGCCGGGCGCAGCAGATCAGCACATTCCCTTCCGCGGGAGGCTCGAGCGGCTCCGGGTCGTACCGCACCGATCCGCCGATCAACGTGCACTCGCAGGTATGGCAGACTCCCGTCCTGCACGACCACTGCACCGGGACGTTGCAGGCCTCGGCAAATTCCAGCAGGCTCTGGTAGGCAGGATTCCATGGCGCATCGACCGCGCTCCGAGCGAAGGAGACCATCGGGCCGGGACCGGGGGCTCCCGCCGGCGGGTGCGGCGGCGGAACAGGAGTTTTGCAGATTCCGGGCGTAATCGCTTCCTCGGGACCGAAGACTTCCTGGCGCAAGTGGCCACTCTCGACGCCCCAAGCCCTGAGATCCTGGGTGAAGCCGCGAAGGAAGGCTGATGGGCCACAGAGATAGAAGTCGGCCTCGCGTGGGACTCCGAGCTGCCGAAGGACTTCGAGGCTCAGGCGTCCGGCGGCGTCGTAGTCGTCGCCGAGCCGATCTCCCGGACCCGGTCTGCTGTAAGCGACGAAGCTTCGGACGTGCGGGAGCGCGGCGGCGAGATCCCGCGCTTCGCGGGCAAAGGGATGCTCGGCGGCATTGCGTGCGCCGTACAGCCACCAGACCTCGCGCGGGGACCGGCTGGCCGCCAGGGAATGGAGCATGGCCAGCACCGGAGTTGCGCCGATCCCGGCGCTGAGCAGCACCACCGGTCCGTCGCCGGGCTGCAAGGTAAAGCTTCCCCTCGGCGCGCTGGCTTCGAGAATATCTCCGGTCTTGACCTGCGTATCCAGAAAGGTGCTGCCCTTGCCGTTCACTTCCTGTTTGACGCTCACCCGGTAGACGCCTGCGTCCGGCGCGCCGGACATCGAGTAGTTGCGCAGGAGAGCCGGCATGTTCGCCGCCGGCCGCAACCGCAGGACGAGGAACTGGCCCGGCAGCGCGGGCGGCAACCGCGAGCCGTCGTCCGATTCGAGGGTCAACGAGATGACGCCGGCGCTTTCCCGCTCGACCCGAGCCGCGCGCAGCGGCCGGAAGCCGCGCCATGCCGGAGGCGGACCGGCCGCACGGCTCAAGCCCCGATTGCCGGCCGTCGGCGCATTGCCGGCCTGCTGCCCGGCTAACGCTTCGAACGAACCTCTCCATCCCGGACTGAGGGCCGGTATACGCAGCGCGCGCTTCAGCTGATCGGCGCGGTGTCCCGGAAGATAGAGCAGAGCGTCGATGTCGGCGACCGTGAACCGCTCGGGCCCGTCAGCGACTCGTACGATCTCGTCGCCGGGGCCGACCTCGCCCTCCTCCAGCACACGGAAATAAAACCCCGGCCGATGGTGCGCCACCAGGAGGGCCGGCATCCGCGGATCGTTCATGCGGATCCCGACGCGGTAGCACGTCACGCGTGGCTGGGTTACCTCGAACAGCGCTGCGCCGATGCGATACCGGTCGCCGATGCACACCTCGTCATCCGGCAGGCCCTCGACAGTGAAGTTCTCGCCGAACTGCCCGAAGCTGAAATCACTGCGGGTGAGAACGCGCTCCCAGTATCGATAAGAGTTGATCTGGTAGACCATGACGGCGCGTTGCTCGCCGCCATGACCGGAAAGGTCTCCTTGTCCGTCTCCTTCGAGGTTCAACCGCCGAGCCGCGCAGCGTCCCTGAACCGGGTGCTTCCAAACGCCCGTGCGCACCGTCTCGCCGCGCCATTGGATGCTCTGCGGCAGACCGACGTTGACTGCGAGCAATCTCGCCATGACAGGGCCTCGATCAGGCGTCAGCCGGCGCCGCCGACGGCCGCCGTGCGATCATTGTGTTCGGCGTCGTCGGCGACCGCGCGGCAGACGTCATAGCCAGAGCAAAACCCGCCACGGCTCCGATTGAGCGCATCTCCTCCACCGCTCGACGCTGGGCGAATGACAGCTGCTTTCGAGGCTATGATTGCGCCAAAAGTCCGGCGAATCCAGGCCGCCGCTTTGTCCCGAGGGGCGGTTCGCGTTCGGGTCGCTGCGCGGCAGCCTCGCGATGGTCTGCCGGCGCCGCGACCGATGCCTGTTCCGGGCGGAGGGTGGGTTTACGGGGTCACCACGGAAGGCCAGCCTCCCGCCCATCGGAGACGTCGCCCGATGCGCCACGACCACTTGGAGTTGGGCTGCCGCTCATTCCGGTGCAAAGCCGATGGATCGCCGTTGACCCGGCTGATGGTCCAATTGCACCTTTCGACCTAACGCGAATCGGCGCGTCGGATCGGAGGCGCCGATTGCCGCGTCCTCTTGCCTTGGGGGAGATCGGATGTCGTACTCGGAAATTGCGCCGCAGCCGGGACGCCTGGCGAACGAGCCGCCGGCACAGCGATCGCGCGCGCAGATCATCGACCGCTATCGTCGATTTCGCACGATCAGCATAAGGCACAACCGCGGCGCCCTCAAATGCCTGTCCTCCGAAGCCTTGATGGAGCAGGCGCGCCGTCTGGGACTCACGCGCGGACGAACGTTGGTTCTCGGCGTCGAGGACGAGTTCTCGCTCGTGTGCGATCTCGCGCTCTACGGCCGTCAGGGCGGGCGCAAACGGCCTCTCGATCGCTACGCGGCATCGCAACGGCCTTCGGACTCCGACGAGGCGCGGGTCCTCGACGCCATGCTCGCCGCGCGTTTCGTGATCGTTCGTGTGGAAAGGCGTCATCCCGAGGCGGGCCTGATCGTCAGCGACCTGATGCGCGAGAAAGAATTTTGGCTCGTTGACGAAGGCATGGAAGCGACCGCGCCGATCGGGCTCAGGATGGCGACGCGTGTCTTTTCGCCGGATGAGTTCCACATGGCCGCAGGCGTGTTCGTCCCTTTGGACGGCGCCTTGCTGAGGAGCGCGCTCGAACGGAGACCGCTTCTCTTGCGCATGAGCTTGGAAGAGGTGGCCGAGGATCGCCGCTTCGCCGAGGCGATCTATCGTGAGGCCATTCGCGCCGGCGTGATGGAGCGGGTCCGATTTCAGGGCCCGACGGGATTGGCGGGAGCGGCGGCGTGACTGCTGTTTGTCGCCGCCGCGAAGCGCGAAGCGGCTGGCCACGACCAACGCAGGGCGACGACATCCGCACATCTTGAATCGCCGGCGAACTCCTTCCCCAGCAAGCCGCTACGGGATGCACACATCGGGACGAGAGCAAGAACAGGCCCGCCTCCCTTCTCCCTCTGGGAGAAGGTGTCGGGCGAAGCCCGACGGATGAGGGTTTTGGCCGCCTCCGGTCGAGTGCGGGCGCTATCGTCGCCAACGATTGCCGCGCACCCTCATCCGGCGCTCCGCGCCACCTTCTCCCTGAGGGAGAAGGGGTTTGCGCGGCGATCAGAGATGTTGCCGCCGCCTCATTCCCGGAATCGCGCCGCCGCGACGAGCGTGCGCGTATAGGCCTCCGTCGGCCGGTCGAACACGTCGGCCGCGGAGCCGCGCTCGATCACCCGGCCGTCTTTCATCACCATCGCCTGGTCGGCCATGGCGCGCACGACCGCAAGGTCGTGGCTGATGAAGAGATAGGTGAGACCGTGGCGCGCCTGCAGATCGGCGAGAAGATCGAGGATGGCGCGCTGGACCGAACGGTCGAGCGACGAGGTCGGCTCGTCGAGGATGACGAGCTTGGGGCGCAGGATGAGCGCACGCGCGATGGCGATGCGCTGGCGCTGGCCGCCGGAGAAGGCGTCCGGCGTACGGAACCGGACCGCCGGGTCGATCCCGACCTCTTCCAGCGCCTCGGCGGCGCGCTCGTCGCGCTCGGCGGCGGTGAAGCGCGGCTCGTGGGCGAGGAGCCCCTCGGCGACGATGGCGGCGACGCTGAGCCGCGGAGAGAGCGAGGCGAACGGGTCCTGGAAGATCATCTGCATGCGCCGCCGCAAGGGACGCAGCGCGCGTTCGTCCATCGCCTGAAGGTCGTAGCCCTCGAACCGGATGGCGCCCCGCGACGGGGTGAGCCGGAGCAGCGCGCGCGCCAGAGTCGACTTGCCCGAGCCGGATTTGCCGACCAGCCCGAGCGTATGGCCCTCTCTCAGGTCGAGGTCGACGCCGTCGAGCGCACGCCGCGCCGTCGAGCGCGCGAAAAGGCCTCCGCCGCCGTAGTCCACGGTCAGCGCGCGGGCGGAAAGGAGGACGTCGCCGTCGGCCGGCCGCGTTGTGCGGGCGCCCGCCGGCTCCGCCGCGACCAGCATCCTCGCGTAAGCGCTGCGGGGTCGCGTCAGAACCGCGCCGCTCGGCCCGCTCTCGACGACCGCGCCGTCGCGCATCACATAGACCCGGTCGGCGATGCGGCGAACGAGCTTCAGGTCATGGCTGATGAACACGAGCGCGGCGCCGAGGCGGCGGCGCAGCGAATCGAGCAGGTCGAGAATCTGCGCTTCGATCGTCACGTCGAGCGCCGTGGTCGGCTCGTCGGCGATGATCAGCCGCGGCTCGTTGGCGATCGCCATGGCGATCATGACGCGCTGGCGCTCGCCGCCGGAGAGTTCATGCGGATAGGCGCGGAGCCGGCTCGCGCCGCCGGCGAGCCGCACGTCCACGATGAGCTGGGCCGCCCGCTGGCGGGCCTCGGCGCGGCTGAAACGGCGGTGCGCGATCATCGGCTGGGCGATCTGGGCGCCGATCGGATAGAGCGGGTCGAGCGCCGACATCGGCTCCTGAAAGATCATCGTCGCGTCGGCGCCGCGCATCGCGTCGAGCTTGCGCTGCGGCGCGCCGATCAGTTCGACGCCGCAAAACTTCGCCGAGCCGCCGACCTTGGCGCTGCGGCCGAGAAGCCCGAGCGCGGCCAGCATCGCCTGCGACTTGCCCGATCCCGAACTCGCCGACGACGCCAACGACTTCGTTCCGCCCGACCACGAGGTCGATCCCGCGCACCGCCGCCTTGCCCGGGTATGCGACGGTGAGACCGTTCAGCGAAAAAACGGCGTCCATGTCAGCGCTCACGCGGATCGAGCGCATCGGCCAGACCCTCGCTCAAGAAATTGAAGGCGAGCAGGATCACCGACAGCAGCGTTGCAGGAACGAGGAGCATCCACGGCGCGCTCTCCATGTGCCGCGCGCCGTCCGCCACCAGAACGCCGAGGCTGGTCAGCGGCTCCTGGACGCCGAGGCCGAGGAACGAGAGAAAGCTTTCGAGCAGGATCACCCGTGGCGCGAGCAGGGCAAGCGTCGCCGCGACCGGGCCGGCGAGGTTTGGCGCGACGTGCCGGGCGAGGATCGAGACGGGCCTACAGCCCCAGCGCGCGGGCGGCGACGACGAACTCCTGGTTCTTCAGGCTGAGCGTCTGCCCGCGCACGATGCGCGCCATGTCGAGCCATTCGACCGCGCCGATGGCGACGAAGATCAGCACGAACTTGCGGCCGAAGACGACAACCAGCAGGATGACGAAAAAGAGGAAGGGCAGGGCGTAGAGAACGTCGACGACCCGCATCATCGCTCCGTCGATCCGTCCGCCGGCATAGCCGGCGACCGCGCCCCAGACGACGCCGATCGAGGCCGCCACCGCGCAGCCGAGGACGCCGACGAGGAGCGAGATTCGACCGGCGATCATGGTGCGGGCGAGGAGATCGCGTCCGTTGACGTCGGCGCCGGCGAGAAATCTTACGTTGTCGAACGGCGCGCCGACGACGAGAGTCCGGCCGCCGTCGCGGCGCTCGACGATTGTTGGAGCGCCGAATGCGCCGGAGCGTTCGAAATAGGCGAGCTCCCGCTCGTCGATCGGTCTCGGGCTGGTCAGGGTGACGCGGGCGCGGCGCGAGGCGAGGTCGACCCGCTCGAGCCTGGCGTGCATGCGCGCCGCGATTTTGGCCAGCGCGGCCTGCGCCTCCGGCTCGCTCGGATGCGCGCGAAACGAAGGCGACGCCCGCACATAGGCCGGGTAGGCGCGGTCATAGGGCGCCGGATCGAGGAACGGCCCGAAAGCGCACAACGCGGCCGCCGCAGCGAGCGCGAGTGAGGGCGAGGAGCGCCGGACGGTTGCGGGCGAAGCGCGCCGCCGCCGCCTGCGTCGCGCCCGGCGCCCTAGTCATGCCCGACCCGCGGGTCGATCAGCGAATAGGCGACGTCGACGAGGAGGTTGAACAGGATGATCGCGGTCGCCACGACGATCGCGACGCCCATCGCCAGCGTATAGTCGCGGTTCAGCGCCGCTTCGACGAAATAGCGCCCGAGGCCGGGAATGCCGAAGATCGTCTCGACCACGACGGATCCGGTGGTCAGCGCCGCCGCCGCCGGCCCGAGATAGGAGACGAGCGGCAGCAACGCGGCGCGAAAGGCGTGCATGAGGATTGTCCGGCGGCCGAGTCCGTAAGCGCGCAAGGTGCGCGAGGAGGGAGACGCCAGCGCATCGATCATCGCGGCGCGGGTCAGCCGCGCGATCGCCCCGATCTGCGGCGCGGCCAGGATCAGGACTGGGAGGACGCGGTTGGCCAACGCTCCGTCATTCCAGCCGCCGACCGGCAGCCAGCCGAGCCGCAGGCCGAACACCAACTGGGCGAGCGGGGCGAGGACGAAAGTCGGCGCGATCAGGCCGAGGCTGGCCGCGCCGGTGATGAGGGGGTCGAGCGCGCTCTCCCGCCGCTCAGCGGCGGCCGCGCCGGCCGCGACGCCGACAATCAGGGCGATGACAAGCGCCGACGCGCCGAGGCCGAAGGAGATCGGCAGCGCATGGCCGAGCAGTTCGCTGACGGAATATTCGCGCCAGCCGTAGCTCGGCCCGAGGTCGCCCCGGCCGAGCGCGGCGAGGTAGTCGAGATACTGGCGCCAGAGCGGCTGGTCGAGCCCGAAGACGCGCTGCAGATTCTCCATCGCCGCCGGATCGAGCGGCCGTTCGAGATCGAACGGTCCGCCGGGCGCGGCTCGCATGAGGACGAAAGCGATGGTGACGACGGCCAACAGGGTCGGCGGAACAAGGAGAAGCCGCCTGAGGATCGTCCGCTCCATGCGAGCCTCAGCTCCGCCGCGGCTTGCGCGTCTCGCGCGGCCGTTCGGGCGCGCCTGCGGCGGCGAGAATCGCGCGGTACTCGTCGCGCTTCTCGATGAATCGAGGCGATCACGAAACCCATCGGCACGCCGATGTCGACCAGCACCGCCTCCGAGAGCTGCAGGCTCGCCTCGATCGTCTCCGGCACCGCGTCGGTTACGCCGAGCTCGTAGAGCGCGTGAGCGTGGTTTGCGTCGCGGGCGCGGGCGACGAGGGTCACGTCGCGGCGCAGCCGGCGCGTCGTCTCGACCACCAATTCGTTGGCTCGCGGCGAATCCATCGTCACCACCACCGCCCGCGCGGATTCGACGCCGCAGCGGCGCAGGTAGCCGGGGCGCGACGCGTCTCCGTAATAGACCGGCTTGCCGGCCTCGCGGGCCCGCGCGACCAGCCGGACGTCCGTATCGACGGCGACGAACGGGATCTTGTGGATGTCGAGCATGTCGCCGATCAGCGCGCCGACCCGGCCGTAGCCGACGATGATGACGCGGCGCTCGTCGCTTTCGGGCGGCGCCTCCTCCGGCGGCGCGTCGGCGCGAGGGCGCGGGCGGGCGTCGATCAGCGCGCCGAGCTTTGCGAGAGGCGGAATGGCGAGCATCGAGATCGCGACGGCGCTGACCAGCGTCATCGACAGGGCGCGGTCGATCAGTCCGCCGGCGAGGGCCGCGCCGATCATCACGAAGCCGAATTCGCCCCCCGGTCCGAGCAGCAGCGCCATTTCCGCCCCGACCCGCGACGGCAGGCCGAATGCGCGCGCCAGCCCGAAGAGGATCAGGGCCTTGAGGCCGATCAGCGCGGCGGCGAAACCGAGAATGCGCCCCGGCTCGGCGACGATCAGCGCCGGATTGATTCCGGCCCCGACGGAGACGAAATAGAGCCCGAGCAGCAGGCCCTTGAACGGCTCGATGGTCACCTCGATCTCGCGTCGGTACTCGGTTTCCGCCAGCAAGAGCCCGGCGACGAACGCGCCGAGCGCCATCGACAGCCGGCTCGCCGCGGCGGCGAGGCCGTCGCCGAGCACCACCAGCAGACAGGCGGCCATGAAGAATTCCGGGCTCTTCGTTTCGGCGACGAAATGGAAAAACGGCCGCAGCGCGAGCCGGCCGAACACGATCAGCGCGGCGAGCGCAAGCGCGGCGGGAACGAGCCCGCCGATCAGCGCCGCGCCGAGCCCGCTGCCTGCGTGGCGCGCGAAAGCCCCGACCATGACGAGCAGCGGCGCGACGGCGAGATCCTGGAAGAGCAGCACCGAGAAGCTCGCCCGCCCGACCGGCGCGCCGAGCCGCTTGCCTTCGATGAGAACCGGTATGACGATTGCGGTCGAGGACATGGCGAGCGCGCCGCCGATCGTCGCCGCCGCGGCCGGCTTCAGGCCGAGCGCCCAGGCGATGCGCGCTCAGGACCAGCATGGTGGCGACGACCTGCGACAGCCCGAGGCCGAACACCAGCCGGCGCATGCGCTTCAAGCGTTCGAACGATAGTTCGAGCCCCATGGTGAACAGGAGCGCCACGACCCCGAAGGCGGCGAGCTTGTCGATCGCATCGACATTGATCGCGAATGCGCTGAGCCAATGCGCCCTTCCGGCCAGTGACCCGAGGCCGTAAGGCCCGAGCGCCGACGCCGGCGAGCAGGTAGCCGAGCACCGGGCTGATCCTGAGCCGGAAGAACAGCGGCGCGACCACGCCGGCCGTCACCAGGAACAGCAAGGCCTCTTTGTATACGGAAAGGTCGACGGTCTCGTTCACGCCGCCAGCTTAGTCGATTCGAACCGGCGCGCGAGCCTCGCGGCGCAGGGGCGTATGTGATCGAGTTCGATGACCTCGACGCCACCAGGGCGCGATGATTTCAATTTCAACTCGACTCGCCTCTACGTTCGGAGGACCGGCGGTTGAGCGATGACGGCGCCATTTCTTGACCCTGGCGAGGAACTTTGAGACCGGTCGCGGGCCCCGCCTTTGGCGGTCAGAGCGGCGGCCCGGGCCGCCTGCCGGACAGGACGCATTCCCCTGTTTCCCCTGTTAACAGGCAGAAAACAGGGGGAGGCGCGCCCCTTCGGTCGCGCTTCCAGGCAGAAAAAACGTCTTATTGCAATGGTCTACGAGAAAACGCTGAGTGCCGGGATCAACCTTGATAACAGGAGCGTAACAGGGGGCGATTTCGTGCTTATCATGGCCATAACAGGCGGCGAACAGGCGATAACAGGCAGAAGCGATTCCGGACGGCGGAGGCGCGCTGGCGCATCGAAAACGGGTTTCGCCGACGGCGGCGCAGGCGCGCGGAATGTTTCTCCATAAAGGATAGAGTTCTACCCTTTTGTCCAGCCTTCGACGAACGACATCAGAACGACATCGGTTCCTGATCCGACGAATGGTCCGGATCGACGAGCGCCCGCCCTCCCCCAAGTCAGGCGTGGGAAGCCGCTCCCGCCCGTGACGGCGGCGGTTCGATCCGTCGCATCCTACTCCAGCGAGGTTCGTTTCGATGCTATTCGTCGGGTCGACGGCCGGATGCTCTTCGTTACTTACACGGACGAGAGGTGACGTCGTTCGCATCATATTCGCCGGAAGACCGGCGTTCTTGTCTAGACTAGACTAGAGCGGCAAACCAAGAGCTGCAGCGTGACGTTGACATTCTGTTGCAAGCCACATGTACTTTGCGTGTACCTTTGGGCGATCCTCACTCTTTGTGAGACCTTTTCTAATCCGCTTAAATGCTGCGGCCAGGAACTCGCCTGGATCGGGCGGGACGGTCTCTGATGACGTGTCGTCAATCCATGGAAGAAAACTTTCACTCCATTGAGGAGCAAGAATATCCAAGTAGTTTTGCCCGTCGAAGTCTTTCCTCACCAAGGCTTTTTGGCGAGGGTGGAACGAATTGCATTCCTCAGTCCAATAATCCATTGTAGCGTCGTCTACCAAAATTCTGGGATAGACCGCCACTGATTTCTCAGTCAAGTACGCGTCAACAAGCGCGGGACCAATGATGATTCGTTCGCGGTGATGTAGTTGTCCAGTAGCGATTGCTCCCCTACAGGGTAAACCTTGCAACAGCAGGTATCGGCAGAGATTGCCGGTTTCCCTTATCAGAAAGAACGCCTGCTCAGGCGTCGCTGACAGAATAAATGTGTCAGAGAAGAAACTTCCGTCCACAATACCTTCGAGAATTTCTGTCGTGAACCAATCGAATACCTTGTAGACCGCTATGAGTGTGCTGACTTCGTCCTGAGCAACCGCGTCCGCGGCGCTAGCTTTGACTAGATCTGCGAAGCCCAACACGTCGACAAACGCTACCACTCGTTCTTGATACTCTAAGGAAGACGCATCGCTGGGGGACATTGCCATCACCGTCGATTACCGCTGCGCAAACGGACGATCTCGACGAAACTCGTCGATCATTTAGCGTAGAGTTTTAAAGCCAGATACGATCCTTCGGCTGAATTTGGTTCAAACTTCAACTGTGCCACGAACTCCTTCTTATCCCAGCCCCAATCTGTTGTTCCGTTGCCGCTGGAATGCTGTCCCCACGCCATTTCAAGAGATGCGACCAGGTGTTGAATAAATTCAGGCGACGGGTTGGGGGTGCTGAGCAAACTTACGCTCTTGACCACCTTCGGTTTCGTCTCCCAATCTCTGAGAATGATATACGGCGCATTCGCCGTCGCATTGCGCGTCAAAGTTGACATTACATCCGTCGTCTGTTGCTCAAAATTCTCCTCACTCAACAGGTCATAAAATCTCTTTCCAAGATATTTGGTGGCTTCGCTCCACTTAGCAAAATTTTAGCTCGCAAAGTCGGTAGCTTTCTCGCCAAAATACTTAGCATACGCATCGGCACGTCTTTGCCGGCCAATCGATACTTCGCACTTGAGTTCCTTGTCCTCCTTCTTTTGTAGAGCATACAAATCAGTCCATTCCGACTTCGAAAGGTCGGCATCGGATGCGTTTTTCGCCCTTGCCAGACGCTGAGAATAAATTTCACTTCGCTCTTTTTCTGCATCGGAAAGCACGCGGCATTTATCTTTCATCCATTCGTGGATGTAAGGCAGATCGCCCCAGAAAAAGGTTTTTACTGTCGTTTCATCAAGAACGAGAGCGCGATCAGACGCCGTTCCGAGTACATCGTCTTGCACACGCGCCGGAATTCCCATCTCAGTCATGTACTCCTGCGCGCTGCGCTGTAAGCCATCCAACGCGTTTTTAGCCTGCGACAGCGAAAGTTGACCGAGCGTTCCCTTTTCAAAGTACGGGCGATGGACTGCTAAAAATGTTCCACCCCGATGAATGCCCCCGATATGGATGAAAAATCCGGCGCTTGCGCAGGTACAATTTTGCGAGTCATGAGGCTTTGGGCCAAAATCCGCAGGACATGAAGGGCCACCTACCGGATCGCGCATCGGCGCCTGTGAAGCCAATTCAAGCGCTCGCATGGCCCGGCCGATTTTCATTGCTTCATAGAAATCGCCGCCCGGAGAAAAGCAGTACACTCCGCTGACCTGTCCTTGGTTCTCCCGGACAATCCGCACGAACGTATCAAAATCTCCCGGTGCTACCGTTCCCTCAATCACAATCGCTCTGTAGGAACCCAAGTCAGGGATGTAAGGCCGAATGTCTGCCGCAATGACTTCCGGCGGTCCACCCGCAAGAAGGAGCGCCGAGATCGAAAATGCATAGGTGCTAGTTATGAGGCTTTCCGTTGACACGTGCATGTTTTCCCATTTGTGCGCCTGGGGCGTGGGGAAGGAACAGGAACGAATTCGTTAAGCTCAAGCGATTGCCTGGGCGGCTGCGGCCTCTGGCCGATTGTTCAAGCCACTTCCAATGTCGGAATCGCCTTGATCTTCTCTCCGAGCTGCTCCTCAGCGCGTTTGAGGTCGTACCGCTTCTGCAGATTGAGCCAGAGATCGGGGCCGTTTCCGCACAGCTTCCCGAGCCGTAACGCCATGGCCGGCGTCACCGGCTGCTTCTCCGCGAGGATGTCGTAAAGCGACTGGCGCGAAACGCCGAGCAGCTTGGCGAGCTCGTCTCGGACGACCGTGCGCCGGCAAGATCTCTTGACGCAGAAGTTCGCCGGGATGCATGGGCGGCAAGCCGCGTTTCGGGAGTTTCCTGGTCATGGGGCCTGTCCTCAGTGATCGTCTTCCAGATCGACATCGATGGCTTCGCCTTCCGTCCAGCCGAAAGCGATCCGCCAGTTTCCGCTTGCGTTAACCGCATAGCGAAAGCCCGGCAGGTTCATATCCTCTGGCAGCGAGGCGCCATCGAGCGCGCGCAAGTGTTCTCATCCGTCTCGAATTTGCACACTGAGCCGTCGCCCGTCTCGCTCGGAAGAAGCGCTCCAGCGCTTTGTCTCTGAACGATCGGATTACGCCGTAATGTAAGACAGCGCCTTACAATCGTCAAAGACTGCCTTACACTTGCCGGTGACCCGCGCCTGACGCCCGTCCACGTCAATGTCCGCGGTCAAGATTCGAACCGATGCGCGCGCCTCGCAGGCGAGGGCTTTGCGTGCTAAGGCGAGGCCGGGGGCGCGCCTCGGCGCGCGCGAACGGTCCGGAGCTGACGATGATGCGATATTCCCGCCACGACGAGACGGCTTCGATCATGGCGCTGGCGCCGGTGATACCGGTGCTGACCGTCGCGAGCGTCGAGGACGGCCTCGCCCAGGCGAAGGCTTTGGCGGCGGGAGGTCTTTATGCGATCGAGGTGACGCTGCGCACGCCAAACGCGCTCGCGGCGATCAAGGCGATCGCCCGAGAGGTTCCCGACGCTGTCGTCGGCGCGGGCACGATCATTTCGGCCGACCAGATCGATGAAGCGGTCGCCGCCGGGGCGCGGTTCCTGGTCAGTCCCGGCGCGAGCCCCGAGCTCGCCAGGGCCGCGGCCGCTTCTCCTGTGCCGTTCCTGCCCGGATGCGCGACCGCCTCCGAGGCGATGGCCTTGCGGGATCTGGGCTTTCGTGCGCTAAAACTGTTTCCGGCGGAAGCGGTCGGCGGGGCGAGGCTACTCGCCTCGCTCGCCGCCCCTTTGCCCGACCTGCGCTTCTGCCCGACGGGGGGCGTCGATCTCCGCAAGGCGCCGGACTATCTCAGGCTTCCCAACGTCGCCTGCGTCGGCGGTTCGTGGATGCTGCCGAAGGACGCGCTGGCGCGCGGCGACTATGCCGCCGTCGAAGGTCTGGCGCGCGAAGCGGCGACCCTTGCGCGCACCGCGGGGTGAAGTTTACGCCGCGGCCTTGGCTTCCGTCTCGGCCCGCTTCTTGGCGATCTCGCGCTTGAGGGCCGCCGCGCCGTCGGAGAGTTCCGCCTCGCGCGCCTTGGCGAGGAAATTGTCGAGACCGCCGCGATGCTCGACCGAGCGCAGCGCCGCGGCGCTGACGCGCAGACGCACCGCCCGCTCGAGGGCGTCGGAGATCAGGGTCACCTGAACCAGATTGGGCAAGAAGCGCGTGCGCGTCTTGCGGTTGGAATGGCTGACCGTGTTGCCGGATTGAACGGCCTTGCCCGTCAGCTCGCAGCGGCGTGACATCGCGCGGATCCTTCGCAGAAATTCCATAAAGAGAGCCTGACAAACGAGAAAGCGGGCCGCCTCCGTCAGAAGCGTCCCGCCGGTCGATCCGGCCCTAGCTTGTTGGGTCGCGGGTCTATAGGGGAAGGGTTTTTGCGCGTCAAGTTGGAGACGGAATTGACCGGCCTTTGCCATCCCGGCGACCCTTTGGGTGCGACGAACCGTCTTGCGGCGCTCCGCGAGGCGATCGCGCTCCGGGCGCGCGATTGCGGCCGTGCGCCGGAAACAGTCAAGCTCGTCGCCGTCTCCAAGACCTTTTCCGCCGACGAGGTGTGGCCGACCATCGCGCTCGGCGGGCAGACGAGGTTCGGAGAGAACCGGGTGCAAGAAGCGGTGCCCAAGTGGCGGGACCTGCGCGCCCGCGCCGCCTCGATCGGCAAGGCGATCGAGCTCCATCTCATCGGCCCGCTGCAGAGCAACAAGGCGCGCGAGGCCGTCGAAAATTTCGATGTCATCGAGACAATCGACCGGGAAAAGATCGCAGCGGCGCTTGCCCACGAGATTCAGAGGCTCGGCAGACATCCGCGCCTTTTCGTCGAGGTCAATACCGGCGCTGAGTCGCAGAAGGCCGGCGTCCTGCCGGACGACGCAGACGCGTTCCTTCGCTCCTGCCGCGACAAATACGGTCTGGCGATCGAGGGGCTGATGGCGATTCCTCCGGCCGGCGAACAGGCCTCGCCGCATTTCGCCCTGCTCGGCGTCATCGCGGCGCGCAACGGCATTAGCGAATTGTCAATGGGAATGAGCGCCGACTGGCCGCTCGCGGTGCAACTCGGTGCGACCTATGTCCGCGTCGGCAGCGCGATCTTCGGCGCGCGCGACCATCCGTAAGGGGATTCGCCGCGATCTCGACACATTGCAAAAGTTGAAGGCTTTTCATGGCGTTTTTGGTCTTTGCGTTCAGCCTTGCGCTTTTTGTCGCGGGTCTTGCCGGAGGCTACATGAGCCTCGACCTCCTGCCGACCGGCATCGGAGTCCTCTATGCGGTGAGCGGCGCGATCGCCGCCTGCATGGCGATCCTGGCGTTCGCCGTCGGCGTCCTGATCCGCCGGATCGACCTCTTGACGGCTTTGGCGCGTCAACAGCCGGGCGGCGTTTTCGGCGTCGCCGAAGCCGCGCCGGCCGAGCCAACGTTCGCAGAGCCGCCCGTCCGGACCGAGCCTTCGGCCTGGGAAGCCGAAACGCAGGAGGCGGACGAAGCTGAGGGAGCAAGGGCGGAAGAGGGCGGCGAGCCGGCGGCGGAGGAGGCCGAGGAGCCTGTCAACGAAAACCGGTCAGGCCATCTGCCGACACTCGGCGAAATCGAACATGCGATTGAAACGCCTGAGGAACCACCGAGCCTCATCGGCCGATATTCGTCGGGAGGCGCCAACTACATGATATTCGCCGACGGCTCGATCGAGGCCGAAACGCAGGAAGGCACGTTCAAATTCGCCTCGATGGGCGACTTCAAACAGTACCTGGCCGATCGGAAGGCGCACAAGCGCTAGCGCTCGGCGGCCCGCGCCGCGGCGGTCAGCTGCTTCATGAGATGCGGGGTGAGCTCCGTCGTGGCGGGCAGTCCGCGCGAGCGCTCGAAATCGCGCAGGGCCTGCTCGGTCGCCGCCCCTTCGACGCCGTCGGCTCTGACCGGATAGCCGAGCTTCGCAAGCGCGCCCTGCGCCGCCTGGATCACGCGGGACTGGTCGCCGCCAGCCTCTCCCCCGCGCAAGAGTTCGCCGATCGGATCGGGCGGGCGGGCCGGCGCGTCAGCTCCCGCCGCAAATTTCGCCGGCGGAGACGAGGGCGCAGAATTCCGCCAGGAAGCGGCGGCGGCGGCCTCCGTCGCAGCTGGCGCCCGAGCCGGAACCGGATGATTCAAGGGCATGTGCGCAGCATGGGGTTGCGTCGCAGCGAAGAACGGCGCCGGATGCCGCCCGCGCTGGAGCAGGAGCGCATTGACGCCAATTCCGGCGAGCAGCGCCGAGAAAGCCGCGCCGAGATAGACCCGCGCCGGCAAGGCGCAGGCGCGACCAGCAAGGCGCCGAACAATTCGGCGGCCCGGCCCCTTCGCCGGCCGGACCAGAACCGAATCGTTTCGGACCCGCGCAAGTGCTTCAGACATCCTGGACTCTTTGAGCCGCACGCTCGGGGCGAGCGCCGGAGGACGGATAACGTCTCGCGCGTCGTTCATAACCCGGCGCACAAAGGCCGCTATCAAGGCGCCTCCGGTTACGCGCCGACGCGGCTGACGTTACGCGCCTTTGTCTTAAACGCTGATGAAGTTTTGGCGAAAGGGCGCCGCGCCGGTAGCTGGGCCGGCCGCCGACGCCAAAGCCCCGGTTTTCGGCGCTCTACGCCTCTCGGCCGGTGGACTTCTCGGCCAGCAGGTCGAGCAGCAGCGGCGCCAGATCGGGCGCCATGGCCGGGGATTCCGCGTCTTGAGCCGCGCCGGTCAGCAAGCCGGTTTGAGCAAGGTCCGCCATGCCATAGGCGGCCCCGAAAATGAGCGCCGATATCTGCTCGGCATCGCCGTGCCTCAGTTCGCCGGCCTTTTGCGCGGACCGCACCAGGCCGGCGACCGCCCCGAACGCGCCGCGAACTTCGGCTCCGAGGGGGCTCTCCTCGCGGCTGACCTCGAGCAGGAATCGGTAGCGGACAGGAAAGCGGCGGGCGAACTCGAAATAGGCCCGCACCAGCTGATCCAGGGCTCTGAACTGCGAGGGCGCATCGCGCTCGGCCTTCTCGAGAGCGGCCTTGAAATAGTCGAGGTTCGCCCGAACCATGGCCTCGAGCAGGGCGCGCTTGTCCTCATAATGGCGATAAGGCGCCGATTGGGAGATCCCTGCGGCATCCCCCACCGCCCGAAGCGTAACCGCTCCAGGCCCGCCCGTGTCGAGCAGCCGCATTGCGGAAGCCAGAATGCGTTCCTTGGTCGATGGCAAAGTTGACATGTCTGAGAAAGCCCATCCGCTGCGTCATCCCCGAGATTGTATTTACAACCTGACAGATTGTGTCTAACCACATTCTCCGCCATTTTCAACAGGGGCAAATCAGGAAACTAAACGTTTTGACCCGAAAACATTGCGTGGTCACGCTGCGGAAGCCCGCGAGCGGGTCTTCAAGCGGCATTGTTTCGGACCCGCAACTCTTTTTCAGCCTGACCCTGGCCCGCCGTTCGCGCAGACGAACTTCTCAACGGCCCCCGACTCGAGCGACGCAAGGATTTGGGCGGCCAATCGACAAGAGCCGCCCGTTCCGCCCGGGGTGGCCGCTTGTGCGGCGTTCGCCCTCGCCCCCCGGAAAGAACACCGCCTGACGGCTCGGGGAAACGGAAATCAACCATGCGAAACAAATTGGCTCGAAAGCGACGGCCCGAGCCAATGCGCTTTGCCGGCCGCAGGTCGTCTGCGCATCTCCGATCACGCGGCAGACCCATGTCGTCGAGGCAAGGCGATCGACATGGTGGCCGAGGCGATCTGAGGGTTCGTTTCAGTCGTTCCTCGGCTTGTCCGCGGCCCAGGAACCGGGCTCATCTTGCGGCGTTCTCCCGCGCAATTCCGTTGCGCCGCAGGAGGATCGCATGAAGATCGTCACATTGACTTTTGCCCTGGCGACAACTCTGGCTCCTTTGGCCGCAAGCGCCACCGAAACCGCCGTAATAGGAGGCGGGCCCGCTGCGCCGCCCGCGGGGTCGGCTGGTCCGGACGCAGGCATCACAGCGGCGCCGGGTCAGGGCCCCCCGCCTGCGACGGCGACGGCGGAGGCGGCGAAGCTCGGCCACGTTCCCCGCGCGACGCCTCCTGGCGCTCAGCCTTTCTCTCGCAACAAGCGGGACTGCACGAAGACGGTCTGCGCCAATTCCAATGGCGGCTGAGGCGACGCCTGTCTCCGTCCCTGAATTCAGCGAAGAAAGTCGGCGCACTTCTGCACGTCGTTCGCCGCCCCGCCCCACGGCGCGATCGGCACGGTCGAAGTCGAATTCTTCGGCGAACCTTCGATCAGCTTGTCGCTGTACGTCATATACACTAAAATATTGCGTCTTGTGTCGCACCCACGGACAATCTGCATTTTCTTGAAGAAGATCGATCGCCGTTCGCTGAACACGACGTCGCCCTGAGAGAATTTCTCCTTGATCTTGATCGGGCCGTACTGACGGCAGGCGAGCGAAATGTCGGAGGTCTGTTCGGCAAGGCCAAGAGCGCCGGAGAGGCCTCCTTTTTCCGGAACGGTGTAGTGACATGCGACCCCTTCGACAATTGGGTCGTCGATTCCGTACACGGCGAGCTTGTCGTTCGGGGTCAGGAATTTGAACGTTGTCGATTTGCGGAAAATCAGGTCCGGATCCAGCGAATCGGCATGCGCGGGCAACAGCGGCGGCGACAGAGACCCCAACGCGGCGAGGAGGGCGGCCGTGCGAAAGATGGACATCGTGAGCGGGCTCGCTGTTCGTTTGGCGGAGGCGACAGGATAGGAGCCTTTTCATCCTTGCGCCAATGACCGGCGGGACGGTCGCGGCAAAGTGTATCACCTGTGCGTCTTGTCCCCTTCCCGCTGGCGCCGGGCCGGCTTGGCGGGCATATTGGCGGGGGAGCCGGCCGGGGCGGCTCGAAGATTCCCTTCACTTCGTCGAACGACGGGGCTCGCGTGCCTGGACAAATGTCGACTGCCGTCGCAAGGGACTCCGCCGCCAAGCGCTTCGACGCCTGGACCCGCGGCTACGAACCCCTGCCCGGAACGCCCGACGAATTCATCGACACGAACGGCCGCGGTCGGCCGCATTGGCGACGTCTGCTTTCGGCTTTCGCCGCATTTGAGCCGAGCGAAATGCGACAGCGATTTTCGGCGGCGGATCGAAGAATTCGAAGCCGTGGGCTTTCCTATCGCGTTGCTGGCGAGAAGGACGAGCGGGTCTGGCCGATCAGCAGAATGCCGCTGCTGGTCGCCGAAGCCGAGTGGCGCGAGGTCGTGCGGGGCGTCGTTCAACGGGCGGAGCTTCTGGAACGCGTTCTCGCCGACGTTTATGGCGAGGGGCGCCTGATCGGGGAAGGCTCGCTCCCGGCCGCCGCGGTCGCCGGTTCGACCGATTTTGTCGCCGCGATGAAGGGCGTCCGACCGCCGGGAGGGAGATGGCTGCGCCTCTACGCCGTCGACATCGGCCGCGGACCGGACGGCGGATGGTGGGTGCTCGGGGACCGGGCGCAGGCCCCGTCGGGCTGCGGTTACGCTCTGGAGAACCGCCTCGTCGTCTCCCAGGCCTTTCCCGATCTCTATGCGCAGCACAATGTCGAACGGCTCGCGCCGTTTTTTCGCGCGCTGGGAGCCGGATTGAAGTCCGCCGGGGAACGCGCGGAGCCGCGTATCGGAATCCTCAGTCCGGGTCCGATGAGCCTCACCTATTACGAGCAGGCCTATCTCGCCCGCTATCTCGGCTTTCTGTTGGTGGAGGGCGAGGATCTCGTCATGCGGGAAGGCCGGATCTTCGTCCGGACGATCGCCGGCCTCAAACGTTGCGACGTCATCTGGAGGCATGTCGACGCCGACTGGTGCGACCCGCTCGAACTGAACCCGTCCTCGCGCATCGGCGTTCCCGGTTTGCTCGAGGCCATTCGGCAAGGGGGCGTCGCGGTCGAAAACATGCCCGGGGCGGGAATGGTCGAATCGCGCGCCCTGCTCGCCTTCCTGCCCGCGCTCTCCCGGCGCCTGCTCGGCCAGGACCTGCTCATGCCGAATATCGCAACCTGGTGGTGCGGTCAGCCCCGCGAGCGCGAGCGGGTCCTCGACGAATTCGACGGGATTTCGGTCGCCTCGGCGTTCGGCAGCGAGCTTCCGGCTTTGCCGGGGCGGACGAGCGTCATCACGGAAGAACTCACCCAGAGTGAACGCGCCCGCTTGCGCGACTCGATCGCCGCACGGGGACTGGATTACGTCGGGCAGGAAGTCGTGCGCCTCTCGACGACGCCGCGCTGGACGGAAGACAGGCTCGAACCGCGCCCATTCGTGCTGCGCGTCTACTGCGCCGCCGGCCGCGACGGCTGGCGGGTCATGCCTGGCGGATTCTGTCGCATTTCGGATCGCCCCGACGCCCGCGCCGTCTCGATGGGAGATGGCGTCGAATCCGCCGACGTCTGGGTGCTCGCCGAAAATCCTGTCGAGGCGTCGACCAATCTTCCGACTGCCCAGAGCGTACGGATCACGCGGCTGCTCGGAAACCTGCCGAGCCGAGCCGCAGACAATCTCTTCTGGTTCGGCCGCTATCTCGAACGCGCCGAGGCCACGCTGCGCGTCGTGCGTTGCCTTAGCGCCCGTTCCGTCGACCCGAACGCGCCGATGAGCCTTGCGCGGCAATCGCTGGAGAGACTGATGGGCGTGCTCGTCGGCTGGGGAGCGGTCGATGCGGCGGCGCTGGCGGAAGGCCCGACCGCCGCAAGCAACCAGGGATTGCGCGACCCGGCCCGTTATGGATCGGCGCTTGTCTCTCGCGCGCTCGGCGCGCGGAGCGGCGTCGGTCATCCGGGAACGCCTGACCCATCAGACCTGGGAGCTGATCGGACGGCTCGAAAACACCACCGATCCGGCGCCGCAGCGGCGTTTGTCGGTCGGCGAGATTGTCGACCTCGCCGACGAGGCGCTGACGATCATCGCCGCGCTGTCCGGCCTGTTCGATGAGAACTTCAACCGAGGCGCCGGCTGGGTGTTCTACGTGATCGGCCGCTGCGTCGAGCGAGGCGCCAACACCTGCCGACTGCTCCGTCACTTCGCCGGCGACGACGCGACCGAACACATGCTTGGGGTGATGCTGGACCTGATCGATTTGCAGATCACTTACAGTTCGAGATACCTCGTCGGCGCAGCGTTGGCGCCGGTGCGCGACATGGCGCTGCTCGACCCGTTCAATCCGCGATCGGTCGCGTTCCAGGTCAATCGGATCGATGAGGGAATCGCGACCCTGCCCGTATTGCGCCGCGACGGAATTCTCGAGGAGCCGAAAAGACTCACAACGCTATTGAGCGCCGAATTGACGGCGGAAAGGCCGGAGCTGCTCGACGACTCACGGATCCTCGCCGTCGAGCAGAGCCTGTTGGCTTTGGCGAACGCCATCGCCGCCCGCTATTTCCTGCAGGGCGCCGGCCAGGGACGGGCTGAAAAGGTCACAGGACTCGCGTGATCTACGACGTCACCCATGTCACTCGCTACACCTATGGCGCGACCGCCGAACTGACCAATGGAATCCTTCGCCTGACCCCGGTATCGCGCGACGGCCAGATCCTGGGGCGTTTCGACCTCGACACGACGCCCCCTTGCCTGCCTCCGACGGAGAGAATTGATCCTTTCGGCAACAGGGTCCTGAGTCTCAGGATCGAGAAACCGCACCGGGAACTGTCGGTGACTGCGGCGTCTCGCGTTCTGGTCGACCGGCCGGCCGCCCCCGCCGAGTCGCCGCAGTGGGAAGACGTCGCAGCCGAGGCCCTTGCGGTTGATTCGATCGGATCGGGCGCCCCGACCATTGCGCTCTATCCATCGCGGCGCATACCGCTTTTCGACACGGCCACGGCTTACGCGCGCAAAAGCTTCGCCAGCCGACGGCCCGTCCATGAGGCGGCGCTCGAGCTCGCGACCCGAATCCGCTCGGATTTCGTCTACGACCCGGAGGCGACTGAGGTGAGCACGCCCGCGCCAGCGGCTTTCGAACAGCGCCGCGGGGTGTGCCAGGACTTCGCCAACATCATGATCGCGGCGTTGCGCGGTCTCGCGCTGCCGGCGCTCTATGTCAGCGGCTACATCCGGACCATACCGCCGCCGGGAAAGAAAAGGCTCGCGGGCGCCGACGCTTCGCACGCCTGGGTATCGCTGTGGTGCGGCCCTGAGTTGGGCTGGTTGGGCTTCGATCCGACCAACGCCATCCCTGTCCGCAACGACCACATCGAGATCGCCCGCGGACGCGACTATTCGGACGCTTCGCCGATCGAGAGCCTTGTCCTGTCGTCCGGCTCGCATCGGCTCGAGGTGACGGTGGACGTCGTGCCCGTGTGAGCCGCGGCGGTTTGCTTCTGCTTCGCTTTCGGTGTGTCGAAAAGAGGCCGCGGAGCTGCGACGAATCGTTCCAGCAATCCGATCCTCTCCCGCTGGCGGCGTCCTGGCGAACGTGGTTTAAGGCGGCCGCAGGCGAAGAGGACTGTTCATTATGGCGGATCATCTAATCCCGCACTTTCACAATGAGCCCGGCGTGCCCACGATCAGGGTGCGGGTCAAAGAATTCATGTGCACCGGGGCAAAGCCGCCGTTCGATCATCCGCATATCTTCATCGATATGGGCGGGGATATTGAGGCGGTCTGCTCCTATTGCTCGACCCGTTTCGTGTTCGACGACACGATAGCAGGCGCTTGCGCGCCGCCCGAATGCGAACTCAGCGAGCTCTGAGCGTTGAGCCGGCGCGCCATCATTTCCGGCGCCGGAATTGGAGGCCTTGCAACGGCTCTGGCGCTGTCGAAGGCGGGATTCGAAGTCACTCTGTACGAGCAGGCGGGCAAGCTCGAGGAATTCGGGGCGGGGCTCCAGTTGACGCCGAATGCGATGCGCGTGGTTCAGCGCCTTGGCGTGCTGGACAGCGTGCGCTCGGTCTCCACGATTCCAGACGCAATCTGCGCCCTCAGGGGCTCGGACGACGCCATCCTCATGCGAATGGCGCTAGGCGACGCCGAGCGGCGGTGGGGAGCGCCTTATCTCACCCTGCATCGCGCCGACCTGCAGCGAGCGCTGGCGGACGCAGTGCAAAGTCGTTCGAACGTTCGGCTGCAGTTGGGATCGACCGTGGCTGGGGCGGCGGTCGACGGTGATCGCGTCGCTATCGGCTTGAAACGCGGCGCGGCGACCGTTCAGGATCGCGCAGATCTCCTTGTCGGCGCGGACGGGCTCCGTTCTCGCGTCCGAGAACGTTTGGGTCTGGGAGACGCCGACAAGGCGATGTTCACAGGGCGGGTGGCGTTTCGCGCCACCGTCGATTTGGACCTCGTCGAGTCCCGTTGGAAGCGCCCGGAGGTATTCCTGCGCCTCGGTCCGAACGCGCATCTCGTCCACTACACGCTGCGCGGCGGATCGGTCGTCAATCTCGTCGCGGTCATCGAGGCGGGGTGGCGGAGCGCCGACAATGATCATCCCTGGGACGGAGAGGCGGATCGACCCGCGCTCGAGCGCGCTTTCGCCCGCTGGTCCGGGTCGACGCGAAAGCTTCTCGCGACGGCGACGGACTGGCGGGCGTGGCCGCTTTACGGCCGTCCGCCGATTGGGACCTTTTCGCTCGGCAGCATCGCCCTGGTCGGCGATGCGGCGCACCCGATGGTCCCGTTTCTCGCACAAGGGGCGGCGCAGGCAATCGAGGACGCAGGCGCGCTCGGAGACGCTATGTCGCAAGCGCGCAGCGTTCCGGAGGCGCTCACGGCCTATTCGCGATCGCGGGTTGCGCGTGCGACCCGCGTCCAGGTCGAAGCCCTGAGGCAGGGCCGCATCTATCACATGGGCGGCCCTGCGGCGCTCGCCCGAGACGTCGCGATGCGGTTGATGGGGCCGCAGCGGCTCAAGGCTCGCTACGACTGGCTCTATCGGGCCTGACTCGCACTCACCGATCCGCCGGCGCGGACAAGAAACTGAACCAGGACTCCCGCCAGCAATCCCCAGAAGGCGCCGCCCACCCCGTAGATGCTGACGCCGGAGGTCGTGACAAGAAAGGTAATCAGCGCCGGTTCCCGCTCCTGCGTGTCGGCGAGCGCATTGTGCAGGGCCGAACCGAATGCGTTAAGCAACGCGAGCCCCGCCACGGTTTCGATGAGGATCGGCGCGCCGGCGACGAACGCCATGACCCCGCCGGCCAGCAATCCGAATACGATGTAGGTCGCCCCGGCCGACGCCGCGGCGATCCAACGCTTGCGGTGATCCGGCGAAGCGTCGGGCGAGGCGCAGAGCGCCGCCGTGATCGCGCTGAGGTTCACCGCATGGCCTCCGAACGGCGCCGCTACAAGCGTGAAGGCGCCGGTCGATGCGACCAGCGGCCCCGCGTTCGGGCGATATCCATAGGCGCCGAGCACCGCCAGACCCGGGACGTTCTGAGAGGCCATGGTCACGATGAACAAGGGCGCGGCGAGGCTCATGATCGCCTCGAGCGAAAATGTGGGCGCGACAAACACCGGATGTGGCGTCATGCTCGCCAGATCGAAATCCGCCGCGTGGCCGCTCATTGCGATCACGACTCCCGCCACGAGCGCGGCGACCGGCGTCGCATAGATCCGCTTCCAGCGCGAAACCGCCAACCATGAGAGCACGATCGCGCCCGCCCCCACGGGAGCCTCGATCAGCCCCCGAATTGGCGCGAGGCACAGTCCGAACAGGACCCCCGCCAGCACGGCATTCGCCAGCGGACCGGGTATGGACGCAACCAGCCGGCCGAACGGCTTGAAGAGCCCTGCCGCGACGATCAGAAGGCCGACGACGAGAAACGCTCCGACCGCCGCCGGAAACCCTCCGGAGGTCGCTCCGGTCGCCGCGAGAAGCGCCGCGCCCGGGGTCGACCACGCCGCCGAAATCGGCATTCGGTACGCGACGCTGAGGCCGATGCCGGCCAGTCCCATCGCGATCGACAAGGCCATCAGTCCCGAAGCGGCCTCTGCGTCGCTCGCGCCGACTGCCGTCAGCCCCTTGATGATCACGGCGAAAGACGAGGCGAAGCCGACGAACGCGGTGATGATTCCGGCCATGATCGGCTGCGTCGGGAAACTTGGCCTCATTAACCCTCACCTGCCGAACTCGGCGCCCAGATGCATTCCTTGCGAATGGGCCAGCCGATGCGCGCTTGTAAAGGCAAGATTTCAGTGCAGGATCTGACTGAGAAACATTTTGGCGCGGGCGTGCCGGGGATGGTCGAAGAAAGGCTCGGGAGCGTTGATCTCGACGATTTCGCCGTTGTCCATGAACACGACACGGTCAGCGATCTGCCGGGCGAAGCCCATCTCATGGGTCACGACGATCATCGTCATGCCGTCCTGGGCGAGCGCGGTCATCGTGTCGAGCACTTCCTTCACCATCTCGGGATCGAGAGCCGAGGTGGGCTCGTCAAACAGCATGATCTTCGGATTCATGCAGAGCGCGCGAGCGATCGCGACCCGCTGCTGCTGCCCGCCTGACAATTGGCCGGGGTACTTGCAAGCCTGCTCAGGGATCTTGACTCGGGTCAAGAGTTTCATCGCCAGCTCCTCCGCATCGCGCTTGGGCATCCGGCGAACCCAGATCGGCGCCAGCGTGCAATTCTCGAGGACGGTCAGGTGCGGGAAGAGGTTGAAGGTCTGGAAGACCATGCCGACTTCGCGCCGCACCTCATCGATCCGCTTGACGTTCGGCGTCAGCTCGACGCCGTCGACCACGATCGACCCGCGCTGATGTTCCTCGAGGCCGTTGACGCACCGGATCAGCGTCGACTTGCCGGACCCCGACGGGCCGCAGACGACGATTCGCTCTCCGCGCCTGACGGTCAGATTGATGTTGCGCAACGCGTGAAAGCTGCCGTACCACTTGTGGACGGCGACAAAATCTATGGCGGCGTCGCTTTGCGCGAGCGTCATCGCTTGTGGCCCTTCGCCAGCCTCCGCTCGACAAAGGCGGAGTACCGCGTCATGCCGTAGCACGCCGTGAAGTAGAACATTCCGGCGAACGCATATCCCGTCGCCATGATCGTCGGCCCGCTCCACGACGGATCCTTGAAGGCGTTGTTCATCGCTTCGAGGAAGTCGGTTACGCCAACGATTGAAACCAGAGTGGTGTCCATGAACAGCCCGACGAAATTGTTGACGATTCCGGGGATGACCATGACCAGAGCCTGGGGCAGGACGACGAGCGCCATCATCAACGGATAGTTGAGTCCGAGCGCCATCGCGCCTTCATATTGCCCGCGGCCGAGCAATTGCAGCCCGCCACGAACTTCTTCCGCCATATAGGCGGCGGAGAACAGAGCAATGCCGACGAGCGGCCGCAGCAGTCGGTCCGGCGTCCATGACTCGGGCACGAATAGGGGCAGCATCGTATTCGCCATGAACAGGACCGTGATGAACGGCACGCCGCGAACGAATTCGATGAACAGGACGCTGGCCGCCCTCACGACCGGCAACCGCGAACGCCTCCCGAGCGCGAGCAGAACGCCGAGCGGGAGCGAAAAGACGATGCCGACGACCGCCGTCAGCAAGGAAACGAAGATCCCTCCCCAGAGCAAAGAGTCGACGAGCGGCAGGCCGAGCGCGGCGGACCCTCGGAGCAGAACGAACGCCAGAACCGGAAAGACCACGAAGAACAGCAGCGCACCCAAACCGCGGCGCGGCGCACCCGGCCAAAGCAGCCACAGGATCAGACCGGCGCCGATCGCTTCTACGACGTTGACCCGCCATCGCTCCGCGATCGGATAGGAGCCGAAGCGCAAATAGTCGAGTTTTGCCGCAATGAACGCCCAACAGGCGCCGTCCTGATGCTGTCGGCACAGTTCGCCGTCGGGAGCGGCCCATACGGCTTTGGTCGTCGCCCAGCCGATCAAGGGCGGCAGTAGCCAGAGCGCGAGCGCGACAAAGACGAAGGTCGTCAAGCTCGACCCGATCGACGAAAACAGATTCGTCTTCGCCCAGGCCATCGCCCCCCCGGTGAGGCTCGGCGGCGGATCTTCGGGCTCGGAAGCGTCTCGGACAAAGGCAAGCGCCTCGCTCACTCAACGCTCCCTCAGTGCCTGGCTTGCGTTGTAGGCGTTCAGCGCGGCCGCAACGACGAGCGAGATCGTCAGGTAGACCGCCATCGTGATCGCCATGACCTGCACCGCCGCCTGGGTCTGGTTGAGCACCGTGCCGGCAAAAATCTGAACGAGGTCCGGATAGCCGACGAACACCGCGAGCGAAGAATTCTTGACGATGTTGAGATATTGCGAAGTCAGCGGCGGAAGGATGAGGCGCATGGCCTGAGGGACCACGACGAGCTTGTTCGCCAGTCCGCGATGCAGCCCGAGCGCCGCGGCCGCCTCCACCTGGCCGTGCGGCACCGCCTGAATGCCGGCGCGAACGATCTCCGCGATGAAGGCGGAGGTGAAGGTCACGAGTCCGAACGCAAGCGCAGCCAACTCCGGAATGACCTGGATTCCACCCTTCAGATTGAAGCCGCTGAGTTTTGCGATGTCGACCGAGAAGGGCGCCCCGGCCCCGGCGATCGCCAGCGCCGGCACCCCGAGAAGCAGCGCTGAGGAGACGAGTGCGACCGGCGCCTGAGCGCCGCTGCGCTCCTGCCTCCGTCTGGCCCAGGCTCGAAACGCGAGGGCGACGACCACGGCCAAGGCGATCGCGGCAAAGAACCATGTCGCCGCTGGAAGGAGAACCGGCGCCGGCAAGAACAGTCCGCGGTTATTGAGATAAATAAGACCGCCGAGGCTCATCGACTGGCGCGGACCCGGCAACGATTTAAGGACCGCATTGTACCAGAAGAGCAACAGCAGCAGCAGCGGCGTATTGCGCAACACATTCGTATAAAGGAGAGCGGACCGGGACATGAGCCAGTTCGGCGACAGGCGAGCGACGCCGACCGCGAACCCGACCAGCGTCGCAAGCGGAATGCAGATGGCGGCGACGAGAAGGGTGTTGAGGAGACCGACCCAGAAGGCGCGCCCATAGGTCGAAACGGCGGAATAGGGTATCAGGTGAAGATTGATGTCGAAGCCGGCAGTCTGATTCCAGAAGCCGAAGCCCATGGGTATTCCACGGGCCTGCATATTGACATAGGCGTTGTAACCGCCGCCGGCGACCAACAGGCCGACCGCCGCAACCAGCAGCCCTTGATAAAGGATTCCCCGCACTCGCGGATCGTTGAAGCGCGCGCTGCTCACACCTGGCCGCTCGGTCCGACGGATCTCGTTCCTACGCGATGCTGGCGAACCGCCGCCTGCGGCGCAAGCTAAAACCCTTCTCCCGCTTGCGGGAGAAGGTGGCGCGCAGCGCCGGATGAGGGGTTGCGCGGGCCCTCACCCCCGGCCCTCTCCCGCAAGCGGGAGAGGGGGTCGCGGACTCACCACATATCCAGCGCGACGCGCGCTTCGTCCGACATGCGGCTTTGGTCCCACGGCGGATCGAACACCATGTTGACCTTCGCGCCCGCCACGCCAGGAACCGCGCTGACGGCGTTTTCGACCCATTGCGGCATTTCCCCCGCGACGGGACAGGCCGGCGCCGTCAAAGTCATTTCGATCGTGACGAACCGGCTGTCGTCGATATCGACATTGTAGATGAGGCCGAGCTCATAGATGTCGGCCGGAATTTCCGGGTCGTAGACAGTCTTGAGTGCGGCGACGATCGCATCGGTCAGCGCCCGCAATTCGTCGGCCGCCATCTCGGACGGCGGTTTCGCCGCCTGGGTCTGAGTTGAAACGGCAGTGTTGCTCGCATCGTTCATGCGGCGATCTCCTACCCCCTACATGAAGAGCTTTTGTGCCCGGTCAAGAGCGTCTGCAAGCGCGTCGACTTCGGCGAACGTATTATAGAGAGCAAACGAGGCGCGGCACGTCGAAGTCACTCCGAACCTCTGCATGACGGGCATCGCGCAATGGGTCCCGGCGCGGACGGCCACCCCCGCCCTGTCGATCAGGGTCGACACGTCGTGCGCGTGCGCCCCGTTCATGATGAACGAAACGATAGGGCCCTTGCCCGGCGCATCGCCAATGATCCGCAGCGAATTGATTCTGGACAGGCGCTCGTGCGTATACGCCCTCAGCGCCTCCTCATGCGTGCGGATGCGCGCTCTGCCGATCCCCTCCATATAATCGATCGCCGCCCCGAGCCCGATCGCCTGGACGATCGGCGGCGTCCCGGCCTCGAACCGATACGGCGGCTGATTGTAGGTCACCGTCTCAAGGGTGACCTCCTCGATCATCTCGCCTCCGCCAAGAAACGGCGGCAGCGATTCGAGCAGCGCGCGCTTTCCGTACAAGACGCCGATCCCGGTCGGGCCATAGACCTTGTGGCCGGTCAGGACGTAAAAGTCCGCGTCGAGGTCGCGGACATCCACGTCGAGATGGACCGCGCCCTGCGACCCATCGACCAGCACCGCTATGCCGCGCTCATGCGCGATTCGAATCATCTCCTTGACCGGCGGCGTGGTCCCCAAAACGTTCGACATCTGAGTGATCGCGACAATCTTGGTCCGATCGCTCAACACCCGTTCGAAGGCCTCGAGCGAGAGTGAGCCGTCGTCGCCAACCTCGATCCAGCGCAGGACCGCGCCATTGCGCTCGCGGTGAAAGTGCCACGGCACGATATTGGAGTGGTGCTCCATCACGCTCAGCACAATTTCGTCGCCAGGGCCGATGGACTTCCGGCCAAAACTCGAGGCCACGAGATTGATCGCCTCGGTCGCCGACCGAGTGAAGACGATCTCCTCGGTGGACGCAGCGTTCACGAATCGGCGGACGGTCTCGCGCGCCGCTTCGTAGGCCTCCGTCGCCGCGTTTGCGAGATAATGCAATCCACGATGGACATTGGCGTATTCATGTTCATAGGCATGCACCAGTCGATCGAGGACGACTTTGGGCTTCTGGGCCGAGGCGGCGTTGTCCAGATAGACAAGGGGCTTTCCATACGGGCGTTCGGCCAGGATCGGGAAATCCTCGCGGATCTTCTCGACGTCGTACGGGATGGCCGCGGTTCGGACGGCGTGGTTCATGCGCGAGCCTCCGTCGACGCTTTGCCCCTTGAGGTGAGCCAGGCGCGAAACGGCTCGCGCAAGGCCTCGCCAAGCGCATTGTCCTCGACCCGCTCGATGGCTTCCGCGCCGAACGCCTCGAGGAGCATCGCTTCGGCTTCTTCTTTCGGAAGGCCGCGCGACCGCAGATAGAAAATCTGCTCAGGATCGAGCGAGCCGATGGTGGCGCCGTGGCCGCAGACGACATCATCGGCAAAGATCTCGAGTTCCGGCTTCGCGTTCATCTGCGCCCGCGGCGACAGCAGAACGGCCTGGGATTTCATCGCGCCGTCGGTTTTCTGGGCGCAGTTGGCGACGACCACTTTCCCCTGAAACGTGCCGACAGCCTCGTCATCGACGATGGATCGGTAGAACTCGCGGCTTGTTCCGCCCGGCGCCAAATGGACGACCTGCAGGGTCGTGTCGGCCCGTCGCGAGCCGTCCAAAAGCGCCAGTCCGCCGAGCGCGATTTTCGCCTTCTCGCCGACCATTCTCACGAACAACTGGCGGCGGGAGAGCGCTGCGCCTGAAACCAGGGCAAATGCGTTCAGCTCGGCGCCCGCTTCAATCTCGGCGATCTGGCTTTCGAGGTGCAGTTCGGCATGATCCTCGACGACGACCGCATGCTTCAGCCTGGCGCCCTCCGAGAGCGTCAAAGCCGTCAAGGCATGCCGCTGGACGGCGGAGCCGGCGCCCGAAAACGTCTCGATGAACGACGCGCGCGCGCCGGCGCGGACGACGATTTCCATCCGCGAATAAAAGGAAAGCGGACCCTCGTCGCTCGCGATGTGGAGTATCTCGATCGGTTCGTCGATTTCGGCGCCATCGGACACCTCGACCCCGCACCCGTCCAGGCTCATCGCCTCGGCGAGGGCGACCATGGAATCATCTGCGGCGAACGTGTTCCCGTCCCTCTTGATGATCGACGCGCCGGCCGGCAGAGCATCGCTCAGCGCTTCGACGAAGCGTCCGTTGAGCAGGACCAGCCGCGCGGCGCCAGATCTTTTCGCGTCCGTTCAATGCCTGGGCCGCGGCCTCGATCGCTGCCTGGTCGGGAGCGGAAGCGAGCGGCGCGGCGTCGGCCATCGCCGCGCGCAAATCCGTATAATGCCACGACTCGACGCCGTCGCGTCGGTAGGCCATGCTCGACAAATCGCTTGAAGGCGGCGACACGCCGAGGCGACAGCGCCAGTTCCCTGCGCGACTCGAACTGCTTGATGAGGTTTGTTTCCGCGTTCGAGCGCGGCGCGGCGTGAGCGATCATCGGCGCCTCACGCAGCCTCTTCCGAGTATTCGCGGTAGCCGCTCCGCTCAAGCTCGAGGGCGAGTTCGGGTCCGCCCTTGGCCACGATGCGGCCCTTGACCATCACGTGCACCACATCGGGTTTGATGTGGTCGAGCAGGCGCGGATAGTGGGTGATCACCAGAAAGCCCCGGCCCGGATCGCGCAGCGCATTGACCCCGTCGGACACGATCCTCAACGCGTCGATATCGAGTCCCGAATCCGTCTCGTCGAGCACGGCGAGACGGGGTCGAAGCAACATCATCTGCAGCACCTCGAGCCGCTTCTTCTCTCCCCCGGAAAATCCGACGTTGAGCGGCCGGCGCAGCATCTCCTGTTCGATCTTCAGCGTCTGCGACACCTCACGCACGCGGCGCATGAAATCGGGCGTCGTCAGATCACCTTCGCCGCGAGATCGTCGCAGAGCGTTCACCGCGGCTTTCAGGAATGTCATCGTCGCCACTCCCGGGATTTCGATCGGGTACTGAAAGGCGAGAAACACCCCCTTCCGGGCGCGTTCGTCGGGGCCCAACTCGAGGAGGTTCTCCCCGTCGAGCAAGATCTCCCCCGAGGTGACCTCGTAGTCGGGCTTGCCGGCGATGATATAGGAAAGCGTCGACTTGCCGGAGCCATTCGGGCCCATGATGGCGGCGACCTCTCCCGCCGCGACCGTGAGGTTCAGCCCGCCAAGGATCGGCTGGCCATGGACCGAAACACTGAGATCCTTGACTTCAAGCATCAGGACGCGCCCCAAAGATCGACATCGTCATCCGACGCTGCCTTCCAGGCTGATTGCGATCAGCTTCTGCGCCTCGACGGCAAACTCCATCGGCAGCTGCTGCAAGACATCGCGGACGAACCCGTTCACGATCAGCGCCGTCGCCTCTTCGGCCGACAATCCCCGCTGCAGGCAATAGAACAGCTGGTCCTCCGACACTTTCGAAGTCGTCGCCTCGTGTTCGATCACCGCCGAGGCGTTCTTCGCTTCGATGTAGGGCACCGTGTGCGCGCCGCATTCGTGTCCGATGAGAAGCGAATCGCAGTTGGTGAAATTGCGCGCGCCGGTGGCGAGCCGGTGCGCCGAAACCTGACCCCGATAGGTGTTCTGCGATCTTCCGGCAGAAACGCCCTTGGAGATGATGCGGCTCGTCGTGTTGCGGCCGAGATGAATCATCTTCGTGCCGCTGTCGACCTGCTGACGGCCATTGGAGATGGCGATCGAATAGAACTCGCCCCGCGACGCCTCGCCCCGAAGGATGCAGGACGGATATTTCCAGGTGATCGCGGATCCGGTCTCGACCTGGGTCCATGAGATTTTCGACCGCGCGCCGCGACAGTCGCCGCGCTTGGTGACGAAATTGAAAATGCCGCCCCGCCCTTCCGAATCGCCGGGATACCAATTCTGCACGGTCGAGTACTTGATCTCCGCATCCTCGAGCGCGACGAGTTCGACGACGGCGGCGTGCAGCTGGTTCTCGTCGCGCTTCGGCGCGGTGCAGCCTTCGAGGTAGCTGACGTACGAGCCCTTGTCGGCGATGATCAGCGTGCGTTCGAACTGACCCGTGTTCTTTTCATTGATGCGAAAATAGGTCGAAAGCTCCATCGGGCAGCGCACCCCCGGAGGCACGTAGACGAACGAGCCGTCGGAAAAGACCGCCGAATTGAGCGTTGCATAAAAATTGTCAGTCGCGGGCACAACCGTGCCCAGATAGCGGCGCACCAGCTCCGGGTGATGGCGAACGGCTTCGGAAAACGAGCTGAAGATGACACCCGCCTTGGCGAGTTCCGCTTTGAAGGTCGTAGCGACCGACACCGAATCGAACACGGCGTCAACCGCCACCCTCGGCTTCTCGACGCCGGCGAGAATTTCCTGCTCGACAAGCGGAATGCCGAGTTTCGCGTAAGTCCGAAGCAATTCCGGATCGACTTCGTCAAGGGATTTCGGTGTCGGACCTCTCTTCGGCGCGGAGAAATAGTGGATCTCTTGGAAGTCAATCGGCGGATACTCGACCCGAGCCCAGCGCGGCTCCTCCATGGTCAGCCAGCGACGGTAGGCGTCAAGCCGCCAGGTCAGCAGCCAGTCGGGCTCCTCCTTTTTCGCAGATATGAACCTGACAATCTCTTCGCTGAGGCCCTTCGGCGCGACATCCGATTCGATCGGACTCACAAAGCCGTATTTATATGCCTCGACGTCGATCGAACGAACCCGTTCGACCGTCTCCTGGACAGCCGCCATATGCGACATCTCCTCGCCTTGGCGGTTTCAAGGACCGCCGGTGGGGGTCTCGTTAACGCCCGCTCGGATGGCGTCCGCCGCGGGCCTGCCCAATATGGGGCCTTTGACGGCCGTTTGCAAATGACGCCCGGCGTTTCGGACGGCGACGTTTAGCCTGTTTCCCGTGGTCCATGTGTATTGAAAATCAAAGCGCCGCCCTGATCTCCGGATCGCTTCCGATCAAGCGGGCGAATTGCCGCATCCGGGATTGCAAACGTTCGCTGCTCAAGGGCGCCAGCTCGGCCGGCAGTGTCAATACCACATGGCCTTTGTCCAAGACCATCGGAGCGCGCGGCAGGACGCCTGGCATGGCGGCGGAGATGTTGTACGCGACCCGCATCGCCGCGCCGATAATGCGTGCGCGGTCGAGTTGACGCGCGCTCACCAGGGAACGGGACTGGGGCGTGACAAGGTCCTCGTTCGACAGATGCCGGTACGCGGCGGCGAGCGCAAGAAAGGCTCGAGAGGGATGATCGACCCCGATGAAGCCCGCATTGGCGACGAGATCATAGGCCTGCGCGCCACGGTAGTCGGGATGGGCGCGCCAGGAAATGTCAGACAGGAGGCAGGCGGCATGCCGCAGTCGGCGATCGTCCTCGTCTTCCTCGAGGTGCGTGGTTGCAAACAGCCGGCTGGTCCACTCGAAAAGCTCCTCGCCATGTTCGGGCGCGCGCGAGCGCAGGCGGTTGAATTCCCGAGCGGCGAGGATCAGGGGATCCTCCGCCTGCGCCTCGCCTGGAAGCTGCGAATAAAGCAGGCCCTCGCGAACTCCGAGCGCCGAAACGACAATCTCTTTCGGATTGGCCTGCCGGATGATTTCCTCGAGCACCGCGGCTCCGTAAGCGAGAAGCGGACGCCTCGCCGAAGACACGGCCTCGATCGCCATCAGGGCGTCGGCCTCGATCCGTTCGACGAGTCTTGCGAACTCGAGAGCGTCGCGCGACGGGATCACGTAATTGTGCATGACGTTCATAGGGTACTGGCGCTGGCGCATATGCAGCCGCGCGAGCGCGCGCCACGTCCCTCCGACCGCGTAAAACGTACGCCCGGGCAGGAGTTGCAGCAGTTTTACATTCGACACCGCTTCCCGGACGATTTTCGCCGCCTTCTTGGGCGAGCGATCCGAAAGATCCATCAACGACAGGCCGCCGAGCGGCAAGGTCATCCCTGCGCCGGCGTCGCCGTTCTTGACCTCGGTCAATTCGAGCGATCCGCCGCCCAGATCGCCCACGAGCCCGTCAGAGTTATGAATGGAGCTGACGACCCCGAGGGCCGAAAGCCGGGCCTCCTGCTGGCCGCTGAGCAGCTTGATCTTGCACCCGATGGCGCGCTCGGCCAGGGAAAGAAATTGCGGTCCGTTCGCCGAATCGCGAACGGCGGCCGTCGCGATACTGTGTATGTCGCCGATCCGCATGGTGTCGCAGAGAACGCGAAAGCGCTGAAGCGCGGCAAGCGCCTTGGCCACCCCGTCTTCGGGCAGGAGCCCGCTCGTGGCCACCCCTCTCCCCAGACCGCACAACGCCTTCTCGTTGAAGATCGGCGTCGGCGCGCGGGAGTGCGTTTCATAGGCGACCAGCCGAACCGAATTCGAGCCGATATCGACGATCGCCACCGGCAGGCCGGGCAATCGTCCTTGCGCTGGATTATCCGACATTGTTGGTCCGCTGGAAAACCTTGCCCCGCGGCCAGCCGTGTATCAGGCGCGACGGCGCAACGCCATCGGAAACGATTCCCTCAGCGCCTGGCCGCGCCCCGACAGGCTCGGATTTGTCAGGAAATATTTGTGGGCGTTGAACGGCTCTTCGCCCGGCGCCGGCACGATTCGTTCGCTTGAACCGTCAGGCAGGATGCGGAAGCTCTGCTCATTGTCCATCAGATTGGCTTCCATGATCTGATCGAGCACATGCTCGTGCACGGTCGGATTCAGCAGGGGGATGAGCGCCTCGACCCGCCGGTCGAGATTGCGCTGCATCAGGTCGGCGGACGAAATGAAAACGTGCGCCTTCGGATGCGGCAGACCATACCCGGCGCCGAACGCGTAGATGCGCGCGTGCTCCAGGAACCGCCCGACGATCGACTTCACGCGAATGTTGTCCGACAGCCCTGGCACGCCCGGGCGCAGGCAGCATATGCCGCGGATCACCAGTTCGATCCGAACCCCCGCCTGACTCGCTCCATAGAGCGCGTCGATGATTTCCGGATCGACCAGCGCGTTGCATTTCATCCAGATCTGGGCGGGTTTGCCAAGCGCCGCATGGTCGATCTCGTCGGCAATGCTGCGCAGGAGCGTCTTCTTCAGGGTGATCGGCGAAATGGACATCTGTTCAAGCCCGTCAGGCTCGGCGTAGCCGGTGACGAAATTGAAAATCCGGGCGACGTCCCGGCCGATCGCCGGCTCGGCGGTGAAAAGCGAGATGTCGGCATAGATCTTCGCGGTAACCGGATGATAATTGCCCGTGCCCAGGTGGCAGTAACTGACGAGCGCCCCCGCTTCGCGACGGACCACCATCGACAGCTTGGCGTGGGTCTTCAGCTCGATGAAACCGAAAACCACTTGCGCACCGGCGCGCTCGAGGTCGCGCGCCCAGCGAATATTCGCCTCCTCGTCGAAACGCGCCTTCAGCTCGACCAGCGCGGTGACCGATTTTCCCAACTCGGCAGCCTCGACAAGGGCGCGAACGATCGGACTGTCGGCGGAGGTCCGATAGAGGGTCTGCTTGATCGCCACGACGTTGGGATCGCGCGCCGCCTGATTGAGGAATTGGATCACGACATCGAAGGACTCGTAGGGGTGATGCACCACGAGGTCCTTCTGTCTGATAGCGGCGAAACAATCGCCCGCGTGTTCCTTCACCCGCTCGGGAAAGCGAGGATTGTACGGAGGAAATTTCAGTTCGGAGCGATCGATCGCGACAAGTTGAGACAATTCGTTGAGCGCCAGCATCCCTTCGATCAGGACGATGCCTGACGGAACGACGTCGACGTCTCCAGTGACGAAGACGCGAAGCGACTCCGGCATGCTGGCCTCGATTTCCAACCGAATCACCGAGCCCCGGCGACGCCGCTTGAGCGCGGTCTCGTAAAGGCGGACGAGGTCTTCCGCCTCCTCCTCGACTTCGATGTCGCTGTCGCGGATGACCCGGAAGGCGCCTTCGCCGAGCACCTCATAACCGGGAAAAAGCAGGCCGATGAACGCGACGATCAAGCGGTCAAGGGTGACGAAGCGGGCGGTCGCGGCGAGCGGACCGTCCGGCAGACGCACGAAGCGCTCAACGCTGCCCGGAATGCGCACGAGCGCGCTCATCGTTCGGCCGTCCTGCGGATTGAGCAGTTCGAGCGCCAGGGTGAACCCGAGATTGGGGATGAACGGAAACGGATGCGCAGGATCAACCGCGAGAGGCGTGAGAATTGGAAAGACGTGCTGAAGGAAATACTCCTGCAGCCAGTCCCGCTCGCGCCGCGTCAGATCCGCGACGTCAAGAATGACGATTCCGCTGGAAGTCAGTTCGGACCGCAGGGCGCGCCACCGTTGCTGCTGGGAGGCGACGAGGGAAGCCACCCGCTCGCTGATCCGCTCGAGTTGCTCGGCGGGGGTTCGGCCGTCGTCGGAAACTTCCGTGACGCTCGACTGGACCTGCCCCACGAGGCCGGCCACCCGAACCATGAAGAATTCGTCCAGGTTGTTGGCCGAGATCGACAGGAACCGCAGTCTTTCGAGCAGCGGATGATGGGAGTTCGCCGCCTCTTCCAGCACCCGCCGATTGAATTCCAGCCAGGACAACTCGCGGTTGATGAAACGTTCCGGCGAGGACAACAGGGGCGACGCCTCCGCTTCCTCGGCAGTCAACTCGATCGTCACGGCGACAAGATCCTTCTTCGCAAGCCGGCGCGCCACGCAAAACTCCACTCGTCAGTGTTCAGGAGTTCTGAAACAAATTCCACGGCGCGCCAAGCGCATTCAGCCTCCGCGCGTGGCGCGCAGGCCGCTGGCGACCGCCTTCAGGGCCTCCGGGTAGATCCGATGCTCCTCGACGAGCACCCGCGCCGCCAGCGTCGCCGGATCGTCGCCCGGCAGAACGGGAACGCGCGCCTGGGCGACAATGGGGCCCGCGTCGAGTTCGGCGGAGACATGGTGGACGGTGCATCCGTGCTCGGCCCGCCGCTCGGCAAGAGCGCGCTCGTGCGTGTGCAGACCGCGCAGGTCCGGCAACAGAGACGGGTGGATATTGAGAAGCCGCCCGGCCCAACGCTGGACGAAACCGGCGCTCAGGATGCGCATGAAGCCGGCGAGGCAGACGAGCTCCACCTCCGCCGCCCGAAGGCGCGCGTCGAGCGCCGCTTCAAAGGCCGGCTTGTCCGGAAAAAGCTTAAAGTCGATCGCCTCGGCCGGGACGCCCGCTTCGCGCGCCGCCTCGAGTCCGGCCGCTCGTGGCCGGTCGGACAGCACGAGCGCGATCGCGGCTGGGAAGTCGGGACATCGCGTCGCCGCGACCAGAGCCTTCATGTTCGACCCGCGGCCGGATATGAGGATCGCTGTTGCAACCCGCCCGGTCACAACGCCAGCCGCCCTTCGGTGACGACGCGCGGACCACGAGAGGCGACGAGCCGGCCGATCAGTGTCGGCGCAAGGCCCGCGAGCGCAAGCGCCTCCCGCGTCTCCGCCTCCCGCTCCTGGGAGGCGAAGACCGCCATTCCGAAGCCGCAGTTGAAGGTGCGCAACATCTCGTCCTGCGCGATCCCGCCTGCAGTCGCGAGCCATGAGAAAACCGACGGCGGCGCGAAAGCGTCGAGATCGAGCAGGACCGTGAGGCCGTCGCCGATGACGCGCGGCAGATTCTCCATGTATCCTCCGCCGGTGATGTGGGCGAGCGCCAGCATGCCCGGAGCGCGAGCAAGCGCCTGCAGGAGCGGGCGCACGTAGAGCCGCGTCGGGATCAACAGGGCGGCAGCGAGCGAACGCGACGGCTCGAAAGGGGCCGGCTCGTCCCAGCGCAAGACCGGACCGCTCCACGACGCGCCGGACCAGCGAAAAGCCGTTGGAGTGGATCCCCGGACGACGGCAACCCGAAGACTGCATCTCCAGCTTTCAGGCCGCCGCGCGGCAGCAGAGCGCCGCGCTCGGCGGCCCCGACGGCGAAGCCCGCCAGATCGAAATCGCCGGGAGCGTAGAGGCCCGGCATCTCCGCGGTTTCGCCCCCGATGAGCGCACAGCCCGATTGCGAGCAGCCTTCGGCGATGCCTTTGACGACTGCGGCGGCGACATCCTCGTCGAGTTTGCCGGCCGCGAAATAATCGAGAAACAGAAGCGGCTCCGCACCCTGGACGACGATGTCGTTGACGCACATCGCAACCAGATCGACGCCGATCGTGTCGTAGATGCCGCTTTCGATCGCGACCTTCACCTTGGTGCCGACCCCATCGTTGGCGGCGACAAGAATCGGATCGACGAATCCGGCGGCCTTGAGGTCGAAAAGCCCGCCAAACCCCCCCAATTCCGCATCGGCGCCGGGTCGGCGTGTCGCCCGCGCCAGGGGTTTGATCCGGTCGACCAGCCGATTGCCGACATTGATGTCGACGCCGGCGTCGGCATAGGTCAAAGGCTTGCGGCGGTCGGGCATCGGCGCTCCAGGACGAGATCGGAACCGGGGTAATCGCTCGTCATTGCTCGCGCAAGCGTTGCGGTCCGGGCAGGTTTCCCAAGGCCGGTTCGATCATGTTAGCCTTCCCCGCAAAAGCATCCCGCGGAGCGCTTAAAATCCGCACGGCGCGGAGACGGGCGGGACGGTCCAGCGGGATTGTTCCTCGATCGGCCTGGACCGAACTGAGATCTCGGGGACGTAAGCACTTAATGAAAATCTCTCAGATTTTGCGTAATATCCCCAATCTGATTACGTTGGCAAGAATGCTGATGACGCCGTTGGCGATTTCGATGATCGTTTCGCAACGCTTCATGGCGGCGTTCATGATCTTCCTCCTTGCAGGAATTTCCGACGGGATTGACGGCTTTATCGCCAAGAACTTCGATCTTCGCACGGAACTCGGCGCGTATCTCGACCCGCTGGCGGACAAGGCGCTTCTGATCTCCATTTATGTATCGCTGGCCATCTATGCCGGATTGCCTGCCTGGCTCGCCATTGCAGTCGTATCGCGCGACGTCATGATTCTCGTCGCGGTCATGGTTTCCTGGGTGATGGACAAGCCGGTCGAGATACGGCCAGTGTGGGAATCGAAAATCAATACCGCTGCCCAGATTGCGCTCGCCGGCTTCGCCCTTGGCGCGCGCGCCTACGGTTTCAGCCCGCAGCCTGTCCAGACGGTCCTCGAATGGACGGTCGCCGCGACGACCCTTGGCTCGGGCGGCGTCTATATCGCCCAGTGGCTTGATCATATGAGCCGATAGGCCCGACGATGATAAATGGCCTCTATGCAGTTTCCATCCTCGTCCCCGACTACGACGAGGGCTTGGCCTTTTTTGCCGGCGCGCTGGACTTCGTCATCGAGGAGGACGTTCGCCTCGGCGCCGAAAAACGCTGGGTGGTCGTCGCGCCGCCGCGAAGCGGCGGAGCAAAGATCGTCCTCGCCGTTCCCGGCGACGAGCGGCAGCGCGCGAGAATTGGCGATCAGACCGGCGGGCGGGTCGGTTACTTCCTTCTCACCGATGACTTTCCGAAGGACCATTCCGCGATGCTGTCGCGCGGAGTGAAATTTCTCGAAGCGCCGCGCCGCGAGCAATACGGCACGGTCGCGGTCTTCGTCGATCCGTGGGGCGGAAAGTGGGACCTCTTGCAGCCGATTGGCGTCAGCGGCGATGAGGCGGATTCGGCGCCATGAGCATCGAGCGTCAATTCCTCTTTTGGGCCGTCGTGTTCGCGGCCCTCGGCTACGCCCTGCATGTGCTCGGCTCGACCGTGACTCCGTTCGCCGCCGGAATTGCGCTCGGCTATCTTCTCGACCCGGTCGTTTGCAAGTTGGAGAAGCTCGGACTCAATCGGCTGGGCGCAGCCCTGCTCATTCTGGTGGCCTTCGCCTCGGCCTTCATTGTCATTCTGATCGTGGTCGCGCCGATCCTGAGCAGCCAGCTCGTGACCTTCGCTCAGCGGCTGCCCGGCTACGCGGTTCGCCTGCAGGCCCTCGCTGTCGAGGAAGGCGACACCCTCATCAAGAAATATGGAGGCAGTTGGATCGGCGCCTTCGGCCTCGGCGAACAGCTGTCCAGCGCGCAAATCCAGAAGTCGATCGGCGATTTTGTCGCGCAAGGGGCGCAGTGGTTCGTCAACACGCTAAGGTCGCTGGTCTCCGGAGGAGCCGCGGTTTTCGATTTTCTCTCCCTGTTGATCATAACGCCGGTCGTGGCGTTCTACATCCTGATCGACTGGGAAAGAATGATCGCAGAAATCGACAGTTGGCTGCCGATCGAGCATCGCGAGACGTTGCGTGCGATCGCCAGAGAGATCAATGGGGCGCTGGCCGGATTCATCCGCGGTCAATCGCTCGTCTGCCTGTTGCTGGGGCTTTGGTACGGGATCGGCCTGACGCTGGTCGGGCTCGATTTCGGTTTCCTGATCGGGTTTCTCGGAGGAATTTTGAGCTTCGTGCCCTATGTCGGGTCGCTCCTCACTCTCCTCCTGTCGATCAGCGTCGCTCTCGTTGCGGGCTGGCCGAGCCTGAAGCTTTCTTCCTGGCGCTGGCGGTCGTCGTCAGCGGACAGTTCCTCGAAGGCTACGTGATCTCGCCGAAGCTCGTCGGCGGGTCGATCGGTCTGCATCCGGTCTGGCTGATGTTCGCGTTGCTGGCGTTTGGTCAGCTGTTCGGCTTTGTTGGCCTCGTCATCGCGGTTCCGACCGCTGCGGCGGCGGGCGTAATCGCCCGCCACCTCATCGGCCTGTATCTTGCAAGTCCGCTCTATCGCGGTGGCTCCGCCGCAGGTCGACAATGACCACGCCCCCGCGCCAGCTGATCCTCGACTGGCCACATCAGACGAGTTTCGCGCGTGAGGATTTCCTTTCGGCGCCTTCGAACCGCGACGCCTTGAGCGCCATCGACCGCTGGCCGGACTGGCCGGGCCGGATGTTGCTGCTGGTCGGACCGGAGGGGTCCGGCAAAAGCCATCTTGCGGCCCTGTGGGCGAAGAGGGCCGGCGCGGCGACCGTTTCACGGCGAAAGCCTCGGCGAGGAAACCGCTCAGCTTTCAGTTCAGGGCGCCGCCTTGCTGATCGAGGACGCCGACCGGGCGGGCCACGCCGAGCAGCCTCTGTTCCACCTCGTCAACTCGGCGGTCCAAACCGTCGCGTGGGTGCTGCTCACCGCCCGTCAGGGTCCGGACGCCTGGGGATTGACAATTCCCGGACATCGTTTCGCGGTTGCATCTCGCGCCGGTTGTGCGCCTGGACGCCCCGGACATCGAGCTGACCGAGACCGTGCTCTTCAAGCTGTTCAGCGATCGGCAGTTGCTGGTCGAGCCTCACGTCATCGCCTATATCGCGACCCGCATAGAGCGGTCGCTCGGCGCGGCGCGCAGGCTTGTCGCAACACTCGACCGGGAAGCGCTGGCCAAGGGGCGGCGGGTGACCCGCTCGATGGCCAGCGAAGTGATGCGCGAGATCGCGCCGCATGACGAATTGCCATAGCCGAGACACAAATCCGTGGTTAACGTTCGGTTAACGCAGGCGCCGCGCGCGGGGCTGTGGTCCGCGTCCCTGTGTTCGAACGTTTCAAAAAGCGGCGACGAAGCGGAGGAGACGATGCGGAAGTCTCTCGTTCTTGCTCTCATGGCGGTCGGCGGCGGCGCGAGCTATGCGGCTGCGATCAGCACAGTTGGCGGCGAACTGCAGAAGTCCGACCCCTCGGTCTGGCGGTGGAACGTCAGCTCGATTCTGGACGGACAGAAGCTGTCGGACCCGGCGCCCCTCCGAGCGGTCGGCGCGCTCGATCCGGCCGCTTTCGGCCAGCGTCACGAGCGCTACTCGCCCCTCGGGGTGCCGGAGACCGGGCGCCGGTCCCCATAACGCGCGCACGCGCGCGCCGTAATTTATTGTCTTCGTAGGCTTTCGCACGAAGCGAAGGGCTGGCCGGTCGGCGGGCGCGGAAATGGCGCGCGCCCTTCGTCTCTTTATTTGCCCGGGCGAGCGGGATATAGGGACTGCCCAATCCCGACATCGTTTCTTTCCAGCCCGAGCGAAACTCCATGAAGAAGCCGTCCGGCCCCCGAACCGAGGAGTCTGCTCAGCGCCTTGTCGATGTCGCGGCGATCGAACAACTCGCCAAGGTGGTCGCGAAATACGATCTGACCGAGGTCGAAATCGACCTCGGCGAGTTGCACGTGCGCCTCTCCCGCGACCGAGCGACGAACGGACAGGCTTTCGCCGCGCCTCAGCATGCTGCGGCGATCGCCCCTCCCGCCTCGGAGACCGCCGCTCCCTCTGCCGGACCGGCGGCGGATGAACTGGCCGGAGCGGTGAGATCGCCGATGGTGGGGACGGCCTACCTGCGGCCGAACCCCGAATCCAAGCCCTTCGTCGAACTCGGTTCGCTGGTCAAGGCAGGCGACAAGCTTCTGCTTGTCGAAGCGATGAAGACGTTCAACGACATCGTGGCGCCGCGGGCAGGGAAGATCGCCAGCATTCTGGTCGACGACGGAGACCCGGTCGAATACAGCCAACCGCTGATGGTGATCGAGTAACCCGGATTGGCCTCGATGTTCGACAAGATCCTGATCGCCAACCGCGGGGAAATCGCGCTTCGCGTCATGCGCGCCGCGAAGGAGCTCGGCATCGCGACCGTCGCGGTCTATTCGACCGCGGACAAGGAGGCGATGCACGTCAAGCTGGCCGACGAGAGCGTCTGCATTGGTCCCCCGCCGGCGCGCGACAGCTATCTCAACGTTCCGGCGATCGTCGCGGCGTGCGAAATCACCGGCGCCGACGCCGTCCATCCGGGCTACGGCTTCCTCGCCGAGAATGCCCGCTTCGCCGACATTCTTGACGAGCATGAGATCGCCTTCATCGGTCCCAAGGCCGAGCATATCCGCATCATGGGCGACAAGATCGAGGCGAAACGCACCGCAACGCGGCTCGGCATTCCTTGCGTTCCCGGGTCGCAGGGCGCGCTGCATGATGAAGCGGAAGCGGTGAAGGTCGCCGAGGAGATCGGCTATCCAGTCATTGTCAAGGCGGCGGCCGGAGGCGGAGGGCGCGGCATGAAGGTCGCGACCAAACCGGAGGAATTGGCCCACGCGCTGGGCGCCGCGCGGATCGAAGCCAAGACCGCGTTCGGCGACGACGCGGTCTATCTCGAAAAGTACCTCGCCAACCCGCGCCACATCGAGTTCCAGGTGCTTGGCGATGGACAGGGCCGCGCCGTCCACCTCGGCGAGCGCGACTGCTCGCTGCAGCGCCGCCACCAGAAACTGTGGGAAGAGGGCCCCTCCCCCGCCCTCAACGCCGAACAGCGCGAACAGATCGGCGGCGTGGTGGCCCACGCGATGGTCGAACTCGGCTACGTCGGCGCCGGGACGGTCGAGTTTCTCTACGCGGACGGCAAGTTCTTCTTCATCGAGATGAACACGCGCATTCAGGTCGAACACCCGGTCACGGAAATGATCACCGGCATCGACATCGTCAACGAGCAGATCAAGATCGCGGCTGGTTCGCCGCTGTCCATCGCCCAAGACGAGGTGCGCTTTCTGGGCGCGGCGATCGAATGCCGGGTCAACGCTGAGAACGCGCGCACCTTCATTCCTTCGCCCGGCCGCATTTCGTACTTCCATCCGCCGGGCGGTCTTGGGGTTCGCGTCAATTCCTCCGCCTACCAGGGCTACGTCATACCGCCCTTCTATGATTCCCTGGTCGGCAAGCTCATCGTCCACGGACGGACCCGCACCGAAGCCCTGATGCGGCTGCGCCGGGCGCTCGACGAGTTCATCGTGGACGGGATCGATACGACGCTGCCGCTGTTTCGGGCGCTGGTTCGAAACCCGGACGTGCAGAACGGGCAGTATGACATTCACTGGCTGGAAGAGTTTTTGAAAACAGAGCCGGAAATCGAGGCGTGAGCCTCGCCGAACGAGGCTCCGGGTCGGCCAAGGTTCCGCCATTTTTCCTTGACCCTTTCGGAACCGGAGTTGACGTCGTTGCGCGCGCGGGGCACGCAGGCGCTCGACAGGATGGGACGTGATGGAGCAGGCGCTACCAAATTCCTTGAAGGCGGGCGATCCCGCGCAGCTCGTCGCCTCTCGCGCGGCTCAGCAGGACGAGCGCCGCGTTGGCCTTCTCGTTCTCTGCCTCCTTGCGCTCTTTATCGGCGTGCTGACCGGATTCGGGGCCGTAGGATTGCGGGCGCTGATCGGGCTCATTCACAACGGCTTTTTCAACGGCGTGCTCAGCTTCCGGTACAACGCAAACTTTCTCGAGGGACCGAGCCCGTTCGGCGATTTCCTGTTCTTCTCGCCGATCGTCGGCGGCGTGATCGTCGTCTACCTCGTTCAGCGGTTCGCGCCCGAGGCCAAAGGGCACGGCGTGCCCGAAGTGATGGATTCGATCTACTACGGCGGCGGCAATATCCGCTGGCAGGTCGCGGTGATCAAGTCGCTTGCCTCGGCGCTGTCGATCGGCAGCGGCGCCGCGGTCGGACGGGAGGGCCCGATCATTCAGATCGGCGCGGCCCTGGGTTCGGCTTTTTCCCAGGTGATCCGGCTTTCGAGCTGGCAGAAGGTGACGCTGCTCTCCGCCGGCGCCGGGGCCGGCATCGCCGCGACGTTCAACACGCCTCTCGGCGGCGTGCTGTTCGCGCTCGAAATCCTGCTGCCCGAGGTCTCCAACCGGACCTTTCTTCCGGTCGTCGTCGCGACCGGCGCCGCGACACTGATCGGCAGAATTTTGATCGGGCCGGACCCGGCTTTCATCGTTCCCGAGCTGCAGTTTCCCCTGGCGCAGTCCTTCAGCCTCCAGGAGGGGCTCGCGTTCGTGGTTCTCGGCGCGCTCTGCGGCGTCGCCGCCTGGGCGTTCATTCGCCTGCTGGTGGTCATGGAAGACAATTTTCCGAAGCTTCCGGGCAACGCTTACACCCAAAACATCGTGGGCATGGCGGCGATTGGCCTCATGATGGTTCTGCTCACCCGCACGTTCGGCCATTCCTATATCGACGGCGTCGGCTACGGGGTCATCCAGTCGGTCCTCGACGACAAGATGACGGCGGCGGGATTGCTCGCGCTGCTGTTCGGCCTGAAGCTCCTCGCGACCACGATCAGCCTCGGCTGCGGGGCCTCGGGCGGAATCTTCTCGCCGTCGCTCTATCTCGGCGCGACGCTCGGCGCGGCCTTCGCGGCGGTCGCCGGCATCGTTCTTCCGCATGCGGGCCTCACGCTTCCGTCAGCGGCGATCGTCGGCATGGCGGCGATGGTCGGCGCCGGAACGGGCGGCGTCATGACCGGGATCATCATGATCTTCGAGATGACGCGCGACTACGCGATCATCGTCCCCGTCATCGTCGCCGTCGCGGTCGCCGCGGGCGTCCGTCGCGCGCTGATCAGCGAAACGATCTATACCGTCAAGCTTCGTCACCGGGGCCACCGCATCCCCAAAGAGCGCTACATGAATCTCTACCTGGTCAGGCAGGCGCAGGACGTCATGGAGCGCCAGTTCATCCTGGCGAAGGCCGGCGCCACGCTGAATGAAGTTATTGACGCCGAGGTCGAGGACGATCTGCGCGCCATCGTGGTCGAGCGGGAGGGGCGCATCGTCGGCCTCGTTCAGCCGCGCTCCGGCCTATGGCGGGAGGCCCGAACCAATCCGACTGCGCTCGTCGACCGGTTCGTCGAAAAACGCCCCGCCCTCTGCCGCGACACCGACGTCCTCAGCCTCGCGCTGGCGCGGCTGAAGCACCACCGGTCCGGCGCCGCCATCGTTTTTCGCGGCGAAGGCCGGCCGAGGGCGCGCGACGTTGTCGGCGTCATCACCAAGCGGGCGATCGCCGACGCGGTCATCGATAACGTCTCGGACTAAAGGGTCGAAGCATGGCCGACGCGCCGGAAGCCGTCCGGCCGATGGAAGGGGATGGGGCGTACAATCGCAGCTCCCGCGTGCAGGCGGCCGGCCTCCTGCCCGCCGTCGCGCTCCTCGCCGAGGCGGCGCGGAGCGTTCCGCTGGCGCCGACGTCAGAGACCATCGTCGTCGCCGACTACGGCGCGTCGGAGGGCAGGAACTCGCTTCAGCCGATTGCGACGGCGCTGCGGGCTTTGAGGTCGCGGGCCGGCACAGGCCGGCCGATCAACGTCGTCCACACCGACCTGCCGGACAACGATTTTTCCGCCCTGTTCGTGACGCTGAACAACGACCCGGAGAGCTATCTGAAGGCTGACCCCGCCGCCTTCGCCTATGCCGTCGGCCGGTCCTATTTTGAGCAGCTCTTGCCCTCGAACAGCCTCGCGCTCGGCTGGAGCTCGTGGGCGATCCAGTGGCTGAGCGGCATTCCGGCGGAGATCCCGGACCAGGTCCAGGTCGCCTACAGCCGCGACGCGCATGCGCGGGCCGCCTTCGCGCGGCAGGCGGCTGAGGACTGGCGGACGTTCCTCGTCCAGCGCGGCCGCGAGCTCAAGGCGGGCGGACGCCTGGTCCTGCTCACGATGGCGACCGACGATGAAGGGCGCTTCGGCTATGCGCCCGTGCTCGAGGCCATGTATGCGACGCTCGTCCTCATGGTTGGCGAGGGCTTTCTGTCGCCCGATGAGCTCCGCCGCATGGCCATCCCGACCGTCAGCAAAAGCAAGGAGGATTTCGCCGAGCCCTTTGCCGACGACGGCCGTTTTGCCGGGCTCGCGATCGAGCGCCTCGAGATCTTCATGGGCGAGGATCGCATCTGGGAAGAGTATGAGCGAAGCGGCGACGCCGAGACGTTCGGGGAGCAATGGGCCCGCTTCTCGCGCGCCTCCGTCTTCCCCTCCCTGGCGGCCGCGCTCGATCCCGCGGGCGGCGCAACGCGCTCGGCAAGAATTCTTCGACCGGCTGCAGGCGGGAATGGCGACGCGGCTGGCCGCGGCGCCGGCGAGGATGGAGATTCCGCTGGCGAGGATGGCGCTGGTGAAGCGCGAGTCGCCTGGAACCCGTTAAGTCTCTTAAATTATTTACATAGATTTATTGTTCTTAAGGTCCGCCACGCGCTTCTCTGAGCCGGAAAAATCAGGTCGACCCTAAACGGGGTCGCAAGCCCCTGAAATCCTTGGGGCGCGACCCTAAATCTGCGCTAAACCGGCGATAGCGACGATTCTCAAGGGTGGGCCTGCGGAATGCTCGGCAGGTCCAGCCCCTTCTCCCGGGCGCATCGAATCGCGATCTCGTAGCCGGCGTCGGCGTGGCGCATGACGCCGGTGGCGGGGTCGTTCCACAACACCCGCTCGATCCGCTTTGCTGCTTCCGGCGTCCCGTCGCAGACGATCACCACGCCGGCATGCTGGGAGAAGCCCATGCCGACGCCGCCGCCGTGATGCAGCGACACCCAGGTCGCCCCGGAGGCGCAGTTCAGAAGCGCGTTCAGCATCGGCCAGTCGGACACGGCGTCCGAGCCGTCCTTCATCGATTCGGTCTCGCGGTTGGGCGAGGCGACCGAGCCCGAGTCGAGATGGTCGCGGCCGATGACGATCGGCGCCTTGACCTCGCCCTTCGCCACCATCTCGTTGAAGGCGAGGCCGAGGCGGTGGCGGTCGCCCAGGCCCACCCAGCAGATGCGCGCCGGCAGCCCCTGGAACTTGATCCGCTCACGGGCCATGTCGAGCCACTTGTGCAGATGCGGGTCGTCGGGGATCAGCTCCTTCACCTTGGCGTCGGTCCGGTAGATGTCTTCCGGATCGCCCGACAGGGCGACCCAGCGGAACGGCCCGATTCCCTTGCAGAACAGCGGCCGGATATAGGCCGGCACGAAGCCAGGGAAGTCGAAGGCGTCCGTGACGCCCTCCTCGAACGCCATCTGGCGGATGTTGTTGCCGTAGTCGACGGTCGGAACGCCGGCGTGGGCGTAGGCGAGCATCGCGCGCACGTGTTCGGCCATCGAGGCTTTCGCCGCCCGCTCGACGCCCTTTGGGTCGCTCGCCCGCCGCGCCTCCCACTCCTGCAGCGTCCAGCCTTTCGGCAAATAGCCGTTGACCGGATCGTGCGCCGAAGTCTGGTCGGTGACGACGTCGGGTCTTACGCCGCGGCGCACCAGCTCGGGCACGATTTCGGCGGCGTTGCCGAGCAGCGCGACCGAGACGGCCTTGCGCTCTTTGGTCGCCTTGCCGATGATCGAAAGCGCGTCGTCGAGGTCTTTTGCCGCGACGTCGACGTAGCCGGTGCGCAGGCGGAATTCGATGCTCGACGGCCTGCATTCGACCGCCAGCATCGAGGCGCCGGCGAAGGTCGCCGCGAGCGGCTGCGCGCCGCCCATTCCCCCTAATCCGGCCGTCAGGATCCACTTGCCGGCGAGGTCGCCGCCAAAATGCTGACGGCCCATCTCGACAAAAGTCTCGTAGGTGCCCTGAACGATGCCCTGCGAACCGATATAGATCCAGGAGCCCGCGGTCATCTGGCCGTACATCATGAGCCCCTTGCGATCGAGCTCGTGAAAGACGTCCCAGGTCGCCCAGTGCGGCACGAGGTTTGAATTGGCGATCAGCACCCGCGGCGCATCGGGGTGGGTGCGGAAGACGCCGACCGGCTTGCCCGACTGCACGAGCAGGGTTTCGTCGGCCTCGAGGCGGCGGAGCGTCGCGACAATCCGGTCGAAGGCCGGCCAGTCGCGCGCGGCGCGCCCGATGCCGCCATAGACGACGAGCTCGCCCGGCCGTTCCGCCACATCCGGGTCGAGGTTGTTCATCAGCATCCGCAAGGGCGCTTCGGTCAGCCAGCTTTTCGCCGTCCGCTCGGGGCCGCGCGGGGCGCGGATGACTCGCATATTGTCGAGGCGGGGCGAGGCGGTCATGGGGAAGGCCTTTCGATACTTATGCGAAGGCGACGTCGTTGCTGCCGAGTAGGTGGGGATGTCGCCATCCCCACCCCTCACAGGTAGGGTCGGGGACTGGCGCGCCGGTTTAGGCCGAAGTTTGTGTTCCCTGTTGGCTCGCTCTTTCGTCTGCGAGTGTCACACCATCTCGGCCATGCCACGTTTCCAGCCTCCGCCTCGTCGAACGCAGCATGCGGATTTCCCGCACTGCGCTCTCCTGTTTGCTTCGCCTCAAGGATTATGGGACCTATCCTGCCGGAGCGGCTTTCGGCGTTGGTCGAACCACTCGGTAGCCATTAAACAGCTTCAGAGTTTGGTACAGCCATCCCCTACTCCACTGCGTCCAGCCGAAGCCCTTTCGGTTCCGGGCTCGCATCAAATGGCGCCTGATCTTCTGTTCCACCCAGTCTTTCACGAAGCCGAAGCACTCGCTGGCGTGTCCCACCGCAAAGTAGTTCACCCAACCGTGCAGCACCGGGTTGATCAACTTTACGACCCGATCAACCGGTTGCGATTGGTGGCGGCGGAACACATCCTTGAGCTTGCGTAGCAGCGCCGTCCGCTTTTTGAGCTTGGGCGTGTAGTGGGCGCGCCATGCGCCCCGCAGGCTACGCACTCGGCGGAAGTCGAACCCCAGAAAGCCGAAGCTCTCGCCGCGGCGGAGGTCCACGATTCGACTCTTTTCTTCGTTGATTTCGACCTGCAGCTCGGCCAGTTCCTCCCGCAGCCGTTTCTCCACCGCCGCCATCAGCCAGTCATGTCGCGGGTGGGCGTCGATCAAGATCACCAGATCGTCAGCGAATCTCGCGTATTCGACGGAGGTGTACTTGCCGTAGCGCGTGGCCTCCTTCGCCCGCTCCAGCATCCTGTCAACCTCGGTGAGGTAGATGTTGCTGAGCAGCGGCGAAATCACCCCGCCCTGCGGAACGCCCTGTTTCCCGCCGGCTTTGAGCATGACCTTCAGCAGGTGCATCACGTCGGCATCGTCCACGCGCTCGGCTACTTTCGCCAACAGCCGATCGTGCCGGACATTGTCGAAATAGCTGCGCAAGTCGATGTCGATGACGCGCGTCTGGTGCTGAACGATTGCTCGCGCCACGCGGTCCACTGCTTCATGAGCTGTCCGTTGCGGTCGGTATCCGAACGACCCCGGTTGGAAGTCCGCCTCGAAGATCGGTTCCAATATGAGCTTGAGCGCCCCCTGCACCACCCGGTCGCGGATCGCAGGAATTGAAAGGACGCGGACCTTGCCGCCATCCTTCGGAATTTCCTGCCTCCGGGCCGGCAATGGCGTATAGCAGCGCCCGACCAGTTCGTCCGCAATCTGCTCGAGGAAAGCCTCTACGCCCTGCGCTTCGATAGCCTCGAAGGTGACCCCGTCACTTCCCGGAGCCCCATTGTTCTCTTTGGCCAGCGCATACGCCTCGCGTAGCGTTTCCAGCTTGCAGACATGGACGTACAATCCCCAGAACTTCCAGGACGTCTCAGCCTTCGCCTTGACGTATATTCTCCGCCTCAGGTCCTGCAAATCGATGGACGCCTTTGTCATCTCGTCCTTGCCTTCCTTGTGGTCGGAGACTTGACAAACAGCAGGGCTCCTTCGCTCCACGGGCGTTACCCCGCCTCAACGCTACTACGAACCCATCCGTCACCCTCTCGCCTTCGATCGACTTCCCGGTTGAGCCGGTTATACGATCGATCCTGCTCCGGCGATTTCGCGCCGGGACGAGGAGGGCTTCTCCAGTTGCTCGGCATGCCCTTGCCACCGTGCTGTCGCTTCCACCCCGCCGAAGTGAAGGAGCCGCATCGGTCAGATTTCGGCTCCCCACGCCGCCTTCGCCCTCCGGTTGAGGGCTCGGCCTTCGGGGCTACGCACTTTCGAGGCCACTTTTACGTTCACTGTTCGTTACGGCCCGGTGACTCGTCGTCTTCCCGAGGGAGACGTTGTCGATAGGCTTCAGAGTCTTGGTTTCCCGCCACCCTGCTATCCAAACTACGGGGCTCCTGACTCTTGCCCCGGCAGGCCTTTCTCCTGCTGAACATGCCAGCCTTCGCTGGACACACACCCGGACGTGCAGGTTTCCCGCATCCGGTTCTTCACGGGAGAGTTTCGCTCGCGTTGGCGTAAAGGCGGTGGACGATCCGCGCCGGTGGAAGCGGATGGCGCTTAAGGATCGCGTTGAGGCGGTCCCAGTGGAACGCGCCTCCTCCACGATGCCGTCGCGCCAGCCATTTTTTCCACAGCACCACGACCTGGCAGGCGAACCATCGTATGCGTCGAGAGTTGCCCGATATGCCGTAGTAGGCATAGTGGCCTCGCATCATCTGGGACAGATGGGCATGCTGATCGCGCAAGGATCGATGCCGATTGCGTCGGCACCAATCGCTTACCGCCGCCAGCGCCCGCGCATACCGGCCTTTGGCCGTCACTTGCCTCACCCCGTTCACCCCCTTCTTTGACTTGGCCCAGATATGGGAGAAGCCGAGGAAGTTGAACGTGACGCTGTCCGTATCCGGGTGGCATACGCCCCCCGGCCGATGAAAGCGAAAGTCGACGAGGTGCGTCTTGTCCGGGTGGAGCGTGAGCCCGTACCGTGCAAGCCGCCTTCCCAGCACGTCCATGACCCGCTTGGCGTCGTCGAGAGTTCCAGAACGCCATCACGCTGTCATCGGCGTACCGCACGAGGATGCTGTTCCCTTTGAGGCGCACGCGCACGTCCCGCTCGAACCATTCATCCAGCACATGGTGCAGGTAGATGTTTGCGAGCAGAGGCGAGACGACGCCACCTTGCGGGGTGCCCTCGGTCGTGCGCTGAAGGACACCGTGTTCGAGCACGCCTGCCTTCAGCCATTTGTCGATCATCCGGCGAATAACGCCGTCCGTGACTTGCCTGTCGAGAAACGCACGGAGGTGATGATGTTGGATCGTGTCGTAGTATTTGGAGATGTCCACGTCCAACACCCAGCGCAGCCCTTGTCGACCCATGAAGGCCAGACGCAACGCACTCAGGGCCTGATGCGCCGATCGCCCTGGCCGGAAGCCGAATGAGCAGGACAGAAACTCCTGCTCATAGATCGGCTCCAGCATCATGACGATCGCTCGCTGTGCCACCTTGTCCTCAAACGTCGGAATGCCGAGCGGCCGCTCCGAGCCGTCCGCCTTCGGAATGTAGACCCGACTCACCGGCGGAGCGACATAGCGGCCAGATTTGATGCGCTCCAGGAGAGCCGAAAGGTTGGCCTCCAGGTTCGCCTCGTATTGCGCCGCCGTCACTCCGTCGATGCCCGATGCTCCATCCTTGCGCGTTAGCCGGTACGCCTCTCGCATCCATTCCAGGTCGATGACATG
>CAWIHF010000023.1:0-69150 GCA_963835885.1 uncultured Alphaproteobacteria bacterium | reverse complement strand
ATCGACAGCATCTGGAACGACTTCTGGTCGGGCGGCTTGTCGAATCCGCTCAGCGTCATGGAGCAGATCACCTATCTGTTGTTCATCAAGCGGCTCGACGAGTTGCAGGCGGTCGAGGAGCGCAAGGCGGCGATGCTGAAGCAGCCGCTGGAGCGTCGCATCTTTCCCGGAGGCAGTAAGGATCCGCCCGCGGGCGGCCTTACGAGGACTTGCGTTGGTCGCGGTTCAAGACCTTTGAGCCGAAGGAGATGTTCAAGGTTGTCGACGAGCACGTCTTCCCTTTCCTGCGCGACAAGTCGCGGGCGGGGGCGACGTCGGCAGGCCATGAAGGAGGCGCGCAACGCCATCCCGACGGCGGCGCTGCTCGCCAAGGTGGTCGACAAGCTCGATGCGGTGAAGATGGACGATCGCGACACCAAGGGCGACGTCTATGAATATATGCTCGGCAAAATCGCCAGCGCAGGGCAGAACGGCCAGTTCCGCACCCCGCGCCACATCATCAAACTGATGGTCGAACTGACCGAGCCGACGCCGGGGGATACGATCTGCGACCCGGCCTGCGGCACCTGCGGCTTCCTCGTCGCCGCGGGCGAATTCTTGCGCGAAAATCATCCCGAAATGCTCCGCGATCTGAAGCTTCGGACGCATTTCCACCATGGCGCGTTTCACGGCTTCGATTTCGATCCGACGATGCTGCGGATCGGCTCGATGAACATGATCCTGCACGGCATCGAGGATCCGGTGATCGAGGCGCGCGATTCCCTCTCCGAGGATATTTCGGACGAGAAGGACCGCTATAGCCTCGTCCTCGCCAATCCGCCTTTCGCCGGTTCGCTCGACTACGAGGCGACTGCGAAGGACCTGCAACAGATCGTCAAGACCAAGAAGACCGAGCTGTTGTTTCTCGCGCTGTTCCTGCGGCTCTTGAAGGTCGGCGGGCGCGCGGCGGTCATCGTGCCCGACGGCGTGCTGTTCGGCTCGTCGACCGCGCACAAGGCGCTGCGCAGAGACTTTGGTCGAGGACCACAAGCTCGAGGCCGTGATCTCGCTGCCCTCGGGCGTCTTCCGCCCCTATGCCGGCGTCTCGACCGCCATCCTCGTCTTCACCAAGACGGGCGTGGGCGGGACGGACTTTGTCTGGTTCTACGACGTGAAGGCGGACGGGTTCTCGCTCGACGACAAACGCCAGCCGCTGTTGCCGGAGGACAAGCAGGGGCCGACTCCCCCGGCCGAACTCGACGAGGCCGAGCACGAAAAGAACAATCTGCCGGACGTGCTGATGCGCTGGGAGGAACGGAACGGCGCGGAACGCGAACGGGCGCGGACCGCGCAGAGCTTTTGCGTGCCGAAGGCGGAGATCGCGGGGAAGGGCGGATATGACCTCTCTTTGAACCGTTATAAGGAAACGGAGCACGAGGAGGTGCGGCACGAGAGTCCGGCGGAGATCATTGCGAAGCTAAAACAACTCGAAAGCGAGATTGCCGAGGGGTTGGAGAAGCTTAGGGAGATGGTGGGGTGAGTAACAAACGGAAAGTATTAGCCTTTGATGACGCTATAGCGGACGAAACCGGCGGGAATATAAAAACACTTCAATCTGATTACCTTCCCAAAGGAAAATATCCAATTATTGATCAAGGGAAGGATTTCATTGCCGGCTACGCCAACGAGGAAAATCGCCTTTGCAAGTCAGATTTGCCTGTCATTGTGTTTGGAGACCACACGAAATCTGTAAAGTATATTGATTTTCGGAACGAAGATTTTGCGCTCAAAACCCGGTGCTCATCCGAAGTTTCTATACTATTTGCTGCGTCAAGTAGAAATTCCTGACGCTGGCTATTCAAGGCATTTCAAGTATCTGAAGCGTGCGACCATTCAACTTCCGCCCATAAACTAACAGCGGCGGATTGCGGCGATCCTCGATCAAGCGGACAGCTTGCGCCGAAAGCGCCGGGCAGCGATGGAGCAGCTCGATGCGCTTACGCAGGCGCTATTCCTAAAGACGTTTGGCGATCCGCTAAGCAATCCCAATCGGTGGGCGATGGAGGCACTCGGAAATTTGAGCTGCAAGTTCTCTGACGGTCCATTTGGCTCCAATCTAAAGAGCGAACACTATGTCGAGAATGGCATTCGTGTGATCCGTCTTCAAAACATCGGCGTCGGTCGTTTTATAGATGATGACCGCGCCTTCATCTCTGAGGAACATTTCAAAAAACTAAAGAAGCATGCTTGTCAGCCAGGTGACGTCCTGATCGGGACGCTTGGCGATCCTAATCTGCGCGCATGTATTCAGCCTGAACATATCCCGATTGCCTTAAACAAGGCAGATTGCGTGCAAATGCGTTGCGATTTAGGAAAATGCACACCTGAATACGTAGTAGCGTTGCTGAATTGCCCTTCAACTGAGAAGATGGCACAAAATAAAATACAAGGTCAAACTCAACTCCGTATCAGTATGGGGCGGCTTCGAGAGCTGAACGTCCCTGTCCCGCCTGTAAATCTGCAAATCACGTTTGCGAGGGTTATCAAAGAAACAGAGTCGGAAAAAACTAAAGTAAATGCGCACTGTACGGACCTTGAATCTCTCTTCATCTCGCTTCAACACCGCGCATTTCGAGGAGATCTGTGAATGCGCGGAGAATTCTTGCCGATATGGTCCGACATCTGGCGCGACGTTTGGTCAAAACTCGCCCGCCACCCAGATGCTCCCGACGACTTATTCTCAGAACTTTATCGCGAACTCGCGCAAGCATTTATCATCTCGCCGAGCGCCGAGGCTCTTGCGGATATCGTGAGCATCCCCGCATCCGCCCGGAGGGCCTTTCGTCGTGTCAAAGGCTCTCGGCTAGTCGGTGAGCGAGCCGTTGTCGAATTCCTTGAGCGAGCGCACTCAGTGGCCGTCGATCTTGGTGGCGATCCGCTCGCCAATCGGTACTTCGAATTGATCGAGGCATTCCTTTCAAAATTCAGCCTTCGTTACGATCTTCGGCGGCCGTTCACGCTCCATCCCACGCTTCCCGGTGTCTTCGCCCGAATGTTCACCGAGCTAAGGCGACGGCCAGAAACAGGTGAATCGGGTTTGGGATTTTTTACCTGCACCGGCTGTTTGGGGGATTCCTGTCTTCGAGATCGGCGTCTATATCGTGGCGATGATAGATGAATCGCCGCTGCGTATCCGATTTGAAGCGCTTCGTTCCTCGCTTGACGAGCGAGGCCGACGGTTGAGCGCCGCCGCCGAGGCGAAGGCGGCCGGCTACGGCGGGATCGCGGCGGCCGCGCGTGCGACGAAGGTCGCCCGAAGCACGATCGGACGCGGTCTGAAGGACCTGCGGGACCCCGGCTCTCTGACCGGGAAGGTGCGTCGCAAGGGCGGGGGGAGCCCTCGGTTGACGTCGAGGGACCCGACGCTTCTGGAGGACTTGCAACGATTGCTCGAGCCCGCGACGATGGGCGATCCGATGCGGCCGTTGCGATGGGTCTCCAAGAGCCACGACAAGCTGGCGAGGGCGCTTCGGGCGATGGGTCACAAGGTGAGCTCCTCGACCATTCCCAAACTCTTGGAGGAACTGAAATATTGCCGCCATTGCAACCGCAAGACCAAGGAAGGCGGCAAACATCCCGATCGCGACGCTCAGTTCGAATATATCAACGCCAAGGCCGAGGCGTTTCAGGCGGCCGATCAGCCGGTGATATCGATCGATGCGAAGAAGAAGGAATTGCTCGGCGAATTCAAGAACGGCGGCAGCGACTATGGGCCGCAAGGCCAGCCGATCGAGGTCAACACCCACGATTTCGAGGACAAGGAACTGGGCAAGTTCATCCCCTACGGAATCTACGACACCGGCGCCAATCTCGGCTATGTCAGCCTCGGAATCGACCATGATACCGGGCAATTCGCCGTAAATGGCGTTCGCCTCTGGCTCGATCGGATGGGCCGGGAGCGTTATCCCTCGATGACGCGTCTCATGATCACCGCCGATGGCGGAGGCTCCAACGGCTCGCGCCTACGGCTATGGAAGGTGGCGCTGCAACAACTCGCCGACGAGACCGGCCTGATCATCCAGGTCTGCCATTATCCGCCGGGGACCTCGAAGTGGAACAAGATCGAGCACCGCATGTTCTGCCACATCACGCAGAACTGGCGCGCCATGCCTCTCGTCAGCCTCCTCGTGGCCATCGAACTGATCGCAAACACCACGACGAAAACCGGTCTCAAAATCCGCTGCGAACTTGATCCCAACCCCTATCCCAAGGGCATCAAGATCTCCGACGAGCAAATGGCGACACTCAACATAAAACGCAATTCCTTTCATCCAGAATGGAACTACAGCATCTCGCCCAGACGTCCGAACGTGGAGCAATAATTCTTGGGCGTCGCCTTAGCTTGGGGCGGGTCTGATGAGGGCTGCGAGGTCGGGGATTTCGGGGCCTGGAATGGCGAGGCGGGCGCCGAGATAGTCGAAGAAGGGGATTTTGAGCTTCCGACAAGTCTTGGCGAGGCCGAGCATGACGTCGCGGGCGTCTCGGCCTCTGTCGCTGACGGTCCCGCCGGAGATTTTGCGCTTGGTGACGAAGACGCGGATGTCGTTTTCCGAGGCGTTGGTGTGCAGCGGAATATGGGGGTGGTCGAGGACGCGCAGGAGGTCGTCCTTGAGGCGAAAGAGCCGCTTGAGCAGGCTGTCGAGGGTGGCGTAGCCGGTTCTGGAGCGGTTGAAGATGCGGTCGAATTGCGCCCGCAACCGCTCGGCTTTCTCGGGGCTGGGGGCGAGCTTGTAGTCTTTCAGGCCGCGATAGAACCACCAGATCATGCGCCGTGCGACCTCGACCGCGTTGCGCTGCTTGTCGTTGGCGGGGATGAGCTTGTGGACGAGGCGTTCGGCGTGCCCCCAGCACAAGGCGTGTTCGCCGACGCGGAACTGGCCGGCGCCGTCGGACACGACGACGGCCTGGCCGAGCAAGCCTTGCTCGCAAACGGCGCCCCACAGAGCGCCCTCGCTGGCGACGCGAACCGGATCGGGCGTGATCCTGAGATCGGCGAATCCGAGCGCGTTCAGATGGTTCATCCAGTCTTCGTGTGACGCAAAAAACCGCGTCGCATGGCCGGCGAGCTTGTCGATGAGGGCGAGGCTCAGATTGCAAGCCCGCATGGAGACGAGCGCCGCCTCGTTGACCACGTAAGAGGCCGCGCCGCCCAGGAGATTGCGCAGGAACGCCAGGCGGGATTTGCTCGGGCCGGTTCGAAACGCGGTGAAGGTGTCGGAGCCGATCTGGGTCGTCACGCCGCTCTTGCCTTGATGGCGGGCGCCGGTGTCGTCGACCGTGACGAAGGAAGAGCAACGCAATCCGGCCTTCAGAACCTCGCCGTCCTCGGCCCGGAACATCTCGAGCTTGGCGGTCAGCAGGCGCCCCACCTGGCGCTTTGAAATCACAACGCCCATGCCGTTGAGCAGCGCAAGAATTTTCTCGATCGTCACATGACACTGATAATGCAGCATCAGAACCACGCGATGCAGTTGCGGGCCATAGCCGCCGACGATGCCGGGATCGAGCGGCGCGACCAGGGTTTTCCCATCCGGCGTTTCCCAGCGCTCACGTCGATAGCGCGTCACCAACGGATTCAGAACCAGATCCTGAACGACGATCTCCTCATAGCCCTTGTGGCGCGAACCGGCCGGCGCGTCGACCTTCACCTCGACCGTTCGCGTAATCGTCAACTTGTCCAGGTTGCTGCCGCGCCGCTGCGTCGATCGCCCGCCCTTGGGCCCGTTCGCTTGCGAATCCGGTCGGTCTGTCGCCTTGTCCATCCCCGACGGCTTTTGCGGCGGCCGCGGCGGCAGTTTCTTCAATCGCGCCAGTTCGTCCTTGACCGACTGATGCTCGACCCTCAGCTTGGCCAACGCCCCGCTCACCTTCTCGTACTCCGCCTGAACCCGGGTCACTTCGCCAATCAAAGTGCGAACCAGACCGATGAGCTCGGCCGGCGTCATTCGTTCAAGCGAATCAGTCGATTTAAGCGCCATTCCCAGCTTAAATCATACTTTTTGGCGCTTGGGACTCCCCCTCCGCCCGGAAATTTGCTCCGGTTACAAAAAAAGACCCGTCAGAGGGCGCTCGGAGCCTGACGGACGAAACAGGATTGCGCTATGGGGAACGATTACCGTCACAAGGTCCGACAAATTCCGTCTTTGTCGGTCGATAGTCCTCGAACGGCATCGGACGGTTTATTATGATTTATCAGTACGTTATATACCCTCGGAAGCGCCAAAATCATTGCCACTCGATTGTTCTGAGCGATGGCAACACATTGATCTCGCTGCTAAAATTTCTCTGCGGACGAGAAAGAACCGTCTCCCCGATCCGTCAGGAATTTCTGCTGTTGAATTCAAAGGAGAATTTGGCCGACTCGAAATTTGTTTGGTTTCGGGGAATATCGGTACCGATCGGTCGATTTAGGGACCCTCCGGCACGGGCGGCGTCGCCAGCCTCGAAGAAAAAAGACCGTCAGCCAGGACGAACGGAGTATCCGTCACAAGCATGGAGCAAGCGCCGGGCGGCTCGGTTTCGATTCGCCACGCCTTGGAGGACGTCAACTCTCCCGTGCCGATTTCCTGCTTGCTGAACGCAGCCGTATGGAAGGACTCGATCTTGTCTTAGGCAGCCGCGGCGACGGCGGCGCTTCGCGCGAATTTCCCGGGCGAGCAGCCCAGCCGTTTCCGGAACGCTGTGCTGAAAGCGCTCGCGGATTTGTAGCCGATCTCGTCGGCGATACTGTCGAGCGTCTTCGCGCCACGGATCAGCGCGTCTTTTGCCAGCGCCATTCGCCAGCGGGCGAGATACTCGATTGGACCGCAGCCGAGGACCTCACCGAAACGAGCGGCGAAAGCCGAGCGAGAAAGCCCGGCGACTTTCGCGAGGCCTGCGACCGTCCAATTGGCCCGTACGTCTGCGTGCACCGCGCGGAGAACGCGGGCCAGACCGGGATCCTGCATACCATTGAGAAGGCCAGCTCGAACGTCGTCATGTGCGATGCCTTGCCAGCGAAGGGCTTCGATAAGCAGCACCTCGAGCATGCGCTGCAGGATAATCTTCTTGCCGGGTTCCTCGCTCCCACATTCGTCCATGATCAGTTCGATGATGCTGTTGAGCTTCCCTGTGCGCCCTTCCAAGACCGGAATGTGGATGACGCACGGGAGGAGAGAGAGGAGAAGAGGCGCATTGACCTGCTCAATGCGGAAGGTGCCGCCCAGCGATTCGAAGTCCGCGTCGCCTTCTTGTTCGCCGTGCCGAACAGGAGTGTCCATTGGGTCGCGCGGCTCGCATTCGACGTTTGGATGGCTGCTTAAGGTGAAAGCTGGCGACGCCGGCAAAAGAACGAAGTCACCTTTTTGAAACTTCACCGGCTCTTGGCGGTCGAACGAAATCCAGCACTCGCCCTTCAGGATGATGGTGAACCCGGGCGCGTTGTGCGCCGCGTAACGCACGCCCCAGCGACCCCGGCCGGTGATGGGCTTGGAGATGGCTGTGCTCGGCCGGAGCAGCGCAATGACGTCGCTAAGCGGATCCATAGTGGACGATCCATAATTGACTTGAGGATTTTGATTATAAGGAGTCCAATTTGAGTTGTCTAGGTTGCCCTCACTTGCCCTCACTTGCTCCAAGCGGAGGCCAGCCGATTGCCTGACCCTAGCGCTCGATTTGCGCTATCTCCGCTACGCGATGTTGGTCGCGGAGCTGGCCGTCGGCCATCACTGCCGCCCAGCTATCATTGGGGGTGGCTGAGATGAACCCAGCACCTCGCCGTACCATCTCAATCGGCACGTTTGGACAGTTGGACAATAATCTTGGACTTCCAATTATGGATCATCCAGAAGGTTCGGCCTATCAATGGTCATCGCAACCAGATGGAGGTCCCAATGCAAACGATCCTGATCACCGGCGCGTCCTCGGGCTACGGCCTAGAAACCGCTCGTCACTTTCTGGCCAATGGCTGGAACGTCATCGCCGCCATGCGCACGCCGAACCCCGACGTTCTGCCCCGTTCCGAGAACCTACGGATTCTGCCGCTGGACGTCACCAGCGATGAAAGCATCGCTGCCGCTGTCGAAGCTACCGGGCGGATTGATGTTCTCGTCAACAACGCGGGCATCGGCGGCGTCGGAGCCTTCGAAGCAACCCCGATGTCGCACATCCGCAAGGTGTTCGATACCAACACCCTGGGCGTTATGGCCATGGTGCAGGCCGTGATCCCGCAGATGCGCGAGCGTCGCTCCGGCGCGATCATCAACGTGACGTCCAGCGTCACGCTGGCCGCGATGCCCTTGGCCGCTGCCTACACGGCTAGCAAGCAGGCCATCGAGGGCTTCACCGGCTCGCTGGCTCTCGAACTCGCCTACTTCGACATCCGCGCGAAACTCGTCGAACCCGGCTACGCCCCGACGACGCGCTTCTCCCAAAACACCTCGGTTCGCATCGAAGACCCCATCCCGGAGGCCTATGCCGACTTCGCCAAGCCCATCTTCGAGGCGTTCGCGCAACCGGCGATGACCACGAAGGAATCGGACGTCGCCGAGGCGGTCTGGGCCGCGGTCCACGACACGGCCGGCCAGCTCCGTTTCCCCGCCGGCCCGGACGCGGTTGCGCTGGCTAACGCCGGCTAAAAAGGCCACCAGCCCGCGCAGATCGAGCTCCCCCAGCTCGGCGCGGGCGTGCCGGAAGAAGAGGGATAATTCGACCGTACCGTTCGCGCACTTGCTTCAGTGTCAGGCAGCTTGAGGTGTCATGACAATCGGCGCGCCGGTTCGCTGAATAATGTGAGCGCAACAAGCCCGAATGTCGCGGACGAAGCGAGGGAGTAAGCTCAGTTTGCGCCTACCGGCTATGAGTTCGCGCGGCAACATAGTGGTGCTAATCGAACATTCTTTCGGCGCGGCGCCGCTTGTGAATGGTCCTCCGCAGTGGCCAAGCGTGACCGGACGGATGTTGGCGAGAGATCGAGTGATTTTCTGCCGACAAAGTGATACGAAAACTATCAATGTCTATCGTTGGGACAACATTGCTGCAAATACGCTGTCCTATCCCGTCCTACTCCACAGTACTCCCCCTCATTCCCACTCGATTCGTAACTCCCAAGCTGGGTAAGTCCGATCTGCAACAGTCGGCGTGAATTTTGGCCCGGGGGATGATTGACCGAGACACGCGGAGCAGAAGTGTAAGTCAAGGTGGGGATGACTCCCGCCACGATTCGCGACCCGATCGACGCGCTCATAGGCGACATCTCGCAGTTGCGCGGCGAGGTCGCGTGGCTGCGGCGGGCGAACGAGGCATTGCGGGCCGCCCATCTCGCGGACAATGCGACGCATCGGGCCGAGAATGAAGCGTTGCGAGCCAAGAACGAGGCATTGCAGGCGGAGAACGCCGACCTCCGGCGCCGACTGGACTTGGACAGTTCGACGAGTTCCAAGCCGCCGTCGAGCGATGGGCTGAAGAAGAAGCCGCGCATCCCCGGCAGCCTCCGCGGGCGCTCGGACAAGAAAAGCGGCGGGCAGGCGGGACACAAGGGCGACACGCTCCGGCAGGTCGCCCAACCCGATCGGGTCGTGCGGCACGAGGCGCAGGCGTGCCGGCTTTGTCTGGCGGGGCTGACGGTTTCGATGCAGCGGGACGTGGAGAGGCGGCAGGTGTTCGATCTGCCTGACCGGCTGATCGAGGTCACGGAGCATCAGGCCTCGGTCTATTGCTGCGCGGCGTGCGGCGGAGAGACGAAAGCCGCGTTTCCCGCGGGCGTCGCCTCGCCGGCGCAATACGGGGAGCGCGTCAGGGCGGCGGCGGTCTATCTCAACGTCCATCAGCTCATTCCCGAAGATCGGGTCGCCGAAGCGATGGGCGATCTGTTCGGAGCATTGCGTCTATGCTCGCAAAGCGTGGCCGATTGGGTGCGCGGCAAGGCTGCGGCGCTCGCGCCGGTGGCGGCGCAGATCGCGGCGCTCGCGGCGCAAGCGCCGGTGCGCTGCCTCGATGAAACCGGCTTCCGCGTCGCCGGCAAGGGACAATGGCTGCACACCGTCGCCACGGAAACCCTGACCCACTATCGCGTGTCGGCCAAACGCGGCGAGATGCCGGAGGGGCTCACGGGCGGAGTCGCGGTTCATGACGGCTTCAAGTCTTACTCCGGGCTCACCGACGTCCGTCATGCGCTGTGCAACGCCCATCATCTGCGCGAACTGAAGGCGCTGGTCGAGATCGACCGGGAGCCGTGGGCCGCACCCATGCGCGATCTCTTGCTCGAGGCCAATCGAGCCGTCGAGAACGCGCGCGAGGCGGGCGCGACCAATCTGCCCCCGCCCGCGCTCGAGGGCTTCTTCACCCGCTACTGGGAGATCCTGCGCCAGGGTCTCGCCTTTCACCGCAACTTGCCGCGCCTTCAACGGCATCCCTCGAACCGCGGTCGGACAAAACACCGCCCCGGACACAACCTGCTCATCCGACTGCACGAGTTCAAAGACGACGTCCTGCGCTTCCTCGTCGACTTCTCCGTCCCCTTCACCAACAACCTGGCCGAACAGGCCCTGCGCATGATGAAGGTCAAGATGAAGATCTCCGGCGCCTTTCGCATCTTCGAAGCCGCCTGCGACTTCGCCGCCCTGCGATCGGTCGTCGCAACCGCCCGCAAGCGACGCTGGAACATCCTCCAGACCCTGACCGCTCGTCCTCACGCCCTCATTCGCGCCCTGGCGGCATAGCCACCAGCTTGGGAGTTACGTCGCATCGTCGCATCGTCGCATCTGTGCAAAAAATACATTTCAATTTCGGTGTTACTCATGAGAGCTTGAACAGCCTCTCCGCGTTGCCATGCGCGATCCGCTCGCGGTCCGTCGGACTGACCGGCAGCCGGTCGAGAAAGGCGCGGCCTTCGGCCATGGGCTGATAGGGGTGGTCGGTCGAGAACATGATCCGGTCGACGCCGACCTCGAGCAGGAGTTCGAGGAAGGCCGGCAGGAAGTTGAAGCCCGAGAACGTGTAGTGGACGTTCTCCCGCAAATAGGCGCTGACCGGCTTCTTCAGCCCGGTCGCCGTCGGCGGCATCGCGTCGACCCGCTCGATCATGTAGGGCAGCGTCTCGCCCAGGTGTCCGACGACGATCTGCAACTCGGGATGCTGGTCGAACACGCCGCCGAGGATCATGCGCAGAACGTGCAGCGCCGTCTCGATGTGCCAGCCCCAGCCGAAGCCGGCCATCATCTCGCCGACCATCGGCGGCAGGCCGCCGTACCAGGCGTCGATGACCGGCTGCGGCGACTGCGTCGGATGGAGATAGATCGGCAGCGTCAGCGCCTCGGCGCGCGCCAGGATCGGCCAGAAGACCCGGTCGTCGAGATATCGCCCGCGCTGGTGGCCGTTGACGACGAGCCCCCTGAAGCCGTGTTCGCCAACCGCGCGCTCCATTTCCGCGAGCGCAGCCGGCGGATCGGCGATCGGCAGCGACGCGAGCCCGAAGAAGCGCGTCGGATGGCGTTCGATCGCCTTGGCCAGAGCCGCATTCGTCTCGCGGGCGACCGCCTTCGCCTCCTCGGCCTCGAGCTGTTCGACGCCGGGCGCCGTCAGCGACAGCGCCTGCACGTCGACGCCAGCAGCATCCATCGCCGCGACGCGGCCGTCGTCGACATCGAGGAGTCCTGCGACCAGGTTCGCCAGCCGGCCACCGGTCTGCTCGGCGCGCTCCTTCAGCTTGCGGCCGGGCCCGTCCATGAAGGCGGGCGTGGCGAAATGCTCTTCGAGGGCGACCGTGCGCATCGGGCTGGCTCCTTCGGATGGGGTGTGGAAAGCAGGGCGCTTGGACCGCAAGTTCGCGGTAACGTTCGTGCAAGCCGTCTGGCGTCGTAGCAGCGGGCCACACCCCATCCGGCCCTCCGGGCCACCTTCCCCAGCAAGCTGGGGAAGGTGTGCACGCTTTGTACGATCCGGTAAGATCGCTAACGGATTGGACCGGATACATCGTTGACAGGTCAACTGCACGGCGAGGAGGGCTCCGCCGATGCCTTGGAGTGAGACCTGCGCGATGGATGAGAGAATGCGATTTGTGATTGCGGCGAGCGAGGACGATGCTGTGATGAGCGCGGTTTGCGCCGAGTTCGGGATCAGCCGGCCGACCGGCTACAAATGGCTTGGGCGCTATGGGGCGGAGGGGCTCGAGGGGCTGAAGGAGCGCAGCCGAGCGCCGCTGTCGCATGGCCGGGCGCGCGACGAGGCCGTGGTGGAGGCGGTTCTGGCGCTGCGCGAGCGCCATCCGACCTGGGGTCCCAAGAAGCTGCGCAAGAAGCTTGGCGAGCGCTTGCCGGACATTGCGCCGCCGGCTGGGAGCACGATCGGCGACTGGCTGCGCAAGGAGGGCTTGACCGAGCGACGGCGTCCCCGGCGGCGTTGCCCGCCCTCTTCTTCGCCGCTTGCGGCCGCCGACGCGCCCAACGCGGTGTGGTGCGCCGACTTCAAGGGCTGGTTTACGACCGGCGACCGTCAGCGCTGCGATCCGCTGACGATCAGCGACGCGATGAGCCGCTATCTCTTGTGCTGCGAGGCGGTCGCGCAACCGGACGGCGCCCATGTCCGCCCGCTGTTCGAGGCGGCGTTCTGCGAGTTCGGGCTGCCTCTGGCGATCCGTTCGGACAATGGCCCGCCGTTCGCCTCGATCGGCGCCGGCGGACTGTCGCGGCTGGCGGTGTGGTGGATCAAGCTCGGCGTCAAGCCGGAGCGGATCAAACCGGGCAAGCCGCAGCAGAACGGCCGCCATGAGCGCATGCATCGCACCCTGAAGGCCGAAACCGCCGATCCGCCGGCGGCGACGCTCGCCGAGCAGCAGCGCCGGTTCGACGGCTTCCGCGCCATCTACAATGACGAGCGTCCGCATGAGGCCTTGGGCTTCGAGACGCCGGCTTCGGTTTATCGGCCCTCCGACCGCGTCTACCCTTGCGCCTTGCGCGAGCCGAGCTATGCCGAGGGCGCCGCGGTGCGCCGGGTGCGTACAAACGGCGTGATCAAATGGGCCGGCGAGCTGATCTTCGTCAGCGAGGCCCTGATCGGCGAGCCTGTGGCGATCGAGGAGACCGAGGCGGGCGAATGGCTCGTGCGCTACGCCGACGTCGAGCTCGGATTCATCGACAAGAGCGGCCGTCTTCGCCGCCGGAAATTGTCGCCGCCCCAGCCTGTGGACCCTGTGGACAACGCTGCGCATTGCCCACAGGGTCCACAGGCGCAGCAGCAGCAACAACCGGCCACGTAAGTGGCCAAAAGTGTCAACCATGTATCCGGTCCAAAGTGTAAACCATCAATCCGGTTGCACAGCTTTGTGATAGGTCCACAAGATGGACGCTCCACCCGGTTTCCCTCAGTCCTCGCGCAAGTTCGCTCGAGCGCAGCGTCGGAACATGACGAGGGCTTAAGACCATGCTTTGGCACACGTCGCCAAAGCATCAGATCGACGGGCACGGCTTTCGCAGACAAATGCCGATCGGACCCTATTTTGCGGATTTCATTTGTCTTGCGCGAAGGATCGTCGTCGACCCCCGGACCCTTCCGCCCCTTCTCCACGAAGTGGGGAAGGTGTCGCGAAGGCGACGGATGGTGTGGAAAGCAGGGCGCTTGGACCGCAAGTTCGCGGTAACGTTCGTGCAAGCCGTCTGGCGGCGCGCAGTATGGCTTTGAACTCCCATGCGGACGCGGCTCGTCAAACGGGCGGAAGACCGGTTCTGGTCTAGCGCAGCCGCGCATGCGGTTATCGCGCCGGCCCTTCTCCAACGCCGTTCGCCTTGAGCTTCACGCGCTCGCCTGCAACCTCAGCAATCTTTTAGCACACGCCGGAACGATCTCGCGATCTTCGTGCCATCGTCGTGTCCTTTGTGTTGAAAAATCAAACACGATTGGCGAAAAGCTCGTCGACCGTCGAGGGCGCGGCCGGGGAAAACATCATTGGGGAACACATATATTCTTTGTCTGGGATGTCGTGGGTATCTCGGGCATATGGAAGCAGGTGAAAATGGGTTCGGTCAACGCCCTGGTCTGGCCGGCCATTTCGAAAAGATCGAAGTTGGCCTGGCCCAGCAGATCCTGCATCGACCAGCAGGACGACGTGTTCCAGGACGACATGTTCGACGGGACCGGGAAGGGAAGCGCGGGGCATGCGTGTTCGGGGCTTTGGGCATACTGGATGTCGCGATAATCAACATTAATGTACTGGATAGGGGACGATCCCGTCAGTGGACCGGACGGGCACGGCGTCGCAAAGGTGTCGCCATAGGCGCCCGGCGTGCAGTTGAAGAAAGCATTCAACACGTTAAAGGCCCCCTCCTCCGCAAGGTCGCAGGGAGGAGCGCTCCCCCCATTCACACATCCCTCTTTCGTTCGAAGCTGTGCGCTGGCGGAAACAGGGTGATCGAACTGCGCCCCGCCGAGCAAGGGGGTCCACGGCGCTGTTTCTTGAAGCAGCTGAGACGACGTCAGGATTTTCACGCCCATAACGCCGATGTTGCCCGACTTAATGATTGACGAAGCTGTCGTTCCGCCATTCTCGGTGGCTTTGAGATAGGCGGGTTGCGGCCCCGTAGCCGGGGCGGCGAAATGAGACAGGATCTCGACCTTGGCTTGGCACGACACCGACGGAGGCACGCCGCAATCAGCCGGCAACAACGCATTGTAGATTGGGAGGTCGACGCCCTCGATCGTCGGTGCGTTCGGGTCGGGCAGGGGTCCGACTTCGGGCAGGTCGCCGCCGGAATCCGCAACCAGGACGAGCGTCAGCTTGGAGGAGGCAAATATCCCCTCATAGTTGTCGATCGTCGCGTTCCACGCATCGACAAAGACTTGTTCGGGATGGTCGGCGTAAGTACCATAATTCGGAAAAACTGTGCAGATTCTGACAGTCCTCTTTTCTGCACTTTAGCGCAGACTGGATCAACTTCGTCCACATTTTTCGATCGGTCGGCAGGATCATCTCCGATGACGCGGCAACGGGACCTGCGACAGCAATCGAGACGAGCGGCGGAGACGTTATCTCGGGGCTGGCGGCAAGTGTCTTAAGAAATGCGGTCCAGGCACCGATATACGTATCATTCCAGGGTACAGGCAATTGATCGCTCTGGGCGTGGCTTTGCTCGGGGAAGTCTTTCACCGGCACATATTCGCAATTGGGGGCGGGGTCCGATTCACTGCATAGCTGAAACGTGTTCAGCACCCACCACGGGGTATCAACGCCCGGAATGATGCTCAGCTGAACGGTGGGAGGCGGCCTCTTGATTCCCTTCGTCTGATTATCGGCGGCCACCTTGTTCGCCGCGTTTATGGCGTCCTGCACGTAGCTCAAGTCGTAGCCTTGCGGGAAGGTGGGCTTGCTGGTGCACCACGACGGGATGACCAGCTTGGGAATGCGGGACATCGGGGGGGCGGGCAGGGCTGGACCAGGCACCATGGTATTCCCAGCGCTATCCCGGAAACGGCCCGGTTTTCCATCATTTTTTCATAAAACGCCTGAAGGTTCGCGTGCAGAATCAGTGTTGGAACGGCGGCCCCATAATCCGGCACATGGCTGCACAGGGGTTTTTGAGCCCCTTTCGGCAGAAGTTCCTCGATTTTCTCCACGATATCGATATGGGCATAGACGCCCAAGGGCGGCTGGGCGGCGGGCGGCGGGGATTGACGCACCCGGGCAGCGGCGGGGGGCCGAGCGGGCGGCCGAAAAGTTCCTGGTGCGCGAACCAAATCGCTTCCGGGTACGCATTCACATTCGGCGCAAACACCTCGATATATTGCGCGAGCGTCGGACCGATTTTGCTGCACATCCATAATCCCGGATAGACGCCGGTCTCCAATAGGTTCAGATAATCCTGCTGGTCTGTGCATTGCGCTGCGGGGCTGCAATATGCGCCGCCCGTCGGCCCGCCGTCCAAATTGGTTTGGAACGCCACCATGGCTTTGAAATCACCGGCGAAAGTCTCCGTCTCGGCTTGCGCGGGGACTCCCTCGTAAAGACTGTTGTTCTGGATGATGAGATTGGCCGCCCAGCACTTGGCTGGCGTATTGAAGCAACGGCTGGTTTTGCGTCACGCTCAAATCCGTCGCATCCTTGATGATCTTCTCCTTGAGGATCTTCCCGTTGTTGTCGATCGGCGGAAACGGGTACGTGCTGTCGATGATGGCGACGCTGAAATATTTACCCTGGAAATTGTTGTTGAATGCGTTTACAATGCTCTCCCAACCCTTCAGCAGGTTGTCAGGCGTGTATTGCGCTTTCTGCCATTCGGAGACCGTATCTTTCACGCAAGGATAGATCGGATTCCCAGGCTCCACATTCTGACCAGGCAGATGTAACTCGTCGCTGTCCATATTGATGCCGGTGAGGCGTAAGCCCACAAGCGCATCCAATTCGAGTTCGTTTTCGTAGGTCGTTTTGTTCAAATGGTTGGCGATCTTCTGCAACAGCCTGTCCCAAGACTTTAGAAAGGCGGCATCCCAGGGCACGGGAATTTCAGCGAACCGGCAGCCTTTGCTTCCCCCTTTATTGGCGAAATAGAGCCGAGCATCTTCATCGTTGACGTCGTCATCCAACTGGCGGTTTGGTCTGCGCGCACAGAAAGCGTGAATGTCTTGCCATGACGGATCGCCTTATAATCCAATGATCGAGCACATCAAAGTTGTATCCGTGCTCCTTTGCGGGTTGCAGCGTGTCCCACCCGACGACGATCACGAGCCCATCGACGCCGGGCTTTGACAGTGCGTGATCGACGGCTGTTTCGTCAGCTGAACTTTGCGGCACCAGCACGGTATCGACATAAATCCCCCGCGGCGGACCGCCTGCGACCGGCGCTGGTTGCGGTGTCGCCTGAGCAAACGCCGAAGAGGATGCGATCATCATGCCGCCAGCCAGCATCGAAAGCAGCGCCCTGTCCATGGCGTCTCCTCCTTCCTGTCTGCTTCGGAAACAAGCCTTACTTCATCAACGGGTCTCGGTTTGAAGGATTGCTCACCGGAACATTCGAGGAAACCTTCGCCGAAATCTGATCCATCTCGGCCGCAGTGAAAGCGCGAAGCGTCCGCCTTCTGATGACGCCCGGTTTGGCGACGCTCAGCGCCATCCCCGACACCGCGGTGTCACCCGGACCTTGGCCGTTTTCTCGAAAGCTTCCGCCCTTTGGTCGTATCCTTTATGTTCTTCATTCCTGCTCGGTGAAATTGGCGAGCGTCAAATAGATTGGCGGCGCCGCCGCCAACCCAAGCTTTGTCGGGCTAACACCGGACAGAAACCCGCTGGGTCTCGTTTTAGGATGGAATCACGACAGCCGCTGTGATCGCGCTCACACTCCTCAGAATTGTCACTCCCATACTGCTCTCATCCTGAGTTGGCCACCGGCAGGCGCCCGCGATCCAGGCGGCCGCGACATCAAAACGCCGCCGAGGCGGGAACGGTCACGCCCGCGCTTCCTCAGCCTCCCGCCGCTGCATCCGCCACACCGTCAGGCTCAGCATAACGACGGAATTACGGGAATTACGGTGACGGGCCCGTGTACTGACCCCCTAAAGTGAGACACATCCGAATTGAGTGACACGGCCTGTTAAGAGGCTCCATGTCACAGCAAGGGATGCGCACATTTTCGACCGAGTTCAAGCAAGCGGTGGTTCTTCGGCTCGAGGCTGGGGAGCGGGTCGCGGCGGTCGCGGAGGAGCTGAAGATCAAGCGCAAGCTGCTTTATGAATGGCGGGCGGCCTATCGCAAGCTTGGCGCGGCCGGGCTGAACCGCAAGCGCGGTCGTAAGCCGGGCGGCGCCCGCGCCAGCCCGGACGCTGCGCCGGCTACGCCGGCTCCGCTCACCGACTTGGCGCGGGCGCAAGCGCGGATTGCCGAGCTCGAGCGCAAGATCGGCAAGCAGCAGATGGACCTCGATTTTTTTCGCGAAGCCTTGCGGCTCATCGACGCGCGGGACCGGCCGTCTCGCGCGACGCCATCTACGCGGTCATCGAAGAAATGACCGCGCAGGAGACGCAAGGCGCCCCCTCGGTCGAGCATCTGTGCCTGCTCGGCAGCGTGTCGCGCGCCGGCTTCTATCGCTTTGGCGAGGTTCGTGCGCCGCAGCGGACGGAGACGGATCTGCGCGACAAAATCCAGAAGATCGCGCTCGACAACCGCTTCTATGGCTATCGGCGGGTCTGCCGAGAGCTCTGGCGTATCCATGGCCTGAAGGTCAATCACAAGCATGTCCTGCGCCTCATGCGCGAGGACAATCTGCTCTGCCTGCGCCAGAAGCCGTTCGTTCCCTACGCCACCAACAGCCGGCATGAGTTCCCCATCGTTGCCAATCTGACGCGCGGTCTTGTCCCGACAGGGCTCGATCAGATCTGGGTCGCCGACATTACTTATGTCCGGCTGGCCGGGCAGTTCGTCTATCTGGCCGTCGTTCTCGACGCCTTTTCGCGCAAGGTGATCGGCTGGGCGCTGGCCGACCATCTGGAAGCGAGCCTGGCGATCGAAGCGCTCGACATGGCCTTGACCGCCCGAAACCCACAACCCGGCCTCATCCATCACTCCGACCGGGGCGTGCAATACGCCTGCGCCGACTATGGCGAGAAGTTAGAGGCGAGAGGCATTCGCATCAGCATGAGCCGCGCCGGCAACCCATATGACAACGCCAAGGCCGAGCGCTTCATGCCGCACCCTGAAGGAGGAAGAAGTGAACGGCAAAATTTATGCGTCGATCGACGAGGCCCGAACTGATATGTCGATAGCGAATTAACTTGTCCGGTTTTGGTAGCACATCAAATGTCCGCTTCTTCTGCTTCTGTTCTTCCTGTGGGACTGTGGGCAACGCGTTTGCGTTGGTGAGTAGGCCGGCGGAGTTGCACCGCCAGCCTCTCGCAGAACCCAGCGTGAGACTCTCGCCTCACTGGGCTCCCATCAGGCAAACGCACCGGTCATGCCGAGACGCCAGTGCACGAAGAGGTCAGGGCGTGTTCGTGCCAGCTTTTCAACGAAGCCGGCGGCGCGAACTTTGTGCCCCTTGTAGCGCTTGAACTTCCGTCGCACCCAGGCCAGTAGCGTAAGATTTACGTACCGGAACAGTGCGGACAGCGCCGAGGGCGTGTACCGCCCGTAATAGGCAATCCACCCCCGAAGGAGCGGATTGAGCTTCCGGGCGATGTCGGCCAACGACACCTGCGTACTTCGCCGAATGTTCAAGTCCCGGATCGCCGCGCGCATCGCCTTCAGTGCCGTGGAACTCACCGCCGGCGTGAATCCGCCGACCACCTTTCGGTCTGACGGACGCAGGACCCGTCGGGGCCGGAAGCAGTACCCGAGAAAGTCAAACTTGACGTTCGGGTACATGCCCCGGTGGCCTGTGACCTTGCAGTAGACGATCCTTGTTTTGGTGGGATGCAGTTCGAGCCGACATTCCGACAACCGGGCTTGGAGCGCGGTCTTGACCGCTTCCGCTTCGTGCTCAGTTCGGCAATGAACCAGCCCATCGTCCGCGTACCGACACCATGGGAGGTCCGGGTAGGCCCGCCGCATCCAGAGATCGAATGCGTAATGCAGGAACAGGTTGGCAAGGATCGGGCTGATCACGCCCCCTTGTGGGGTGCCGCGATCTCGCGCGATCGTTGTTCCGTCCTGTTCCATGGGCGCTGTCAGCCATCTTTCGATATAGATCAGCGCCCACTTGCACTTCACATGTTTCCGAACGGCCTTAAGCAGCAGGTCGTGCGTGATGTTGTCGAACAGACCTTTGATGTCGAATTCAAGGACCCAGTCATATTTCCAGCACCGCTTGCGCGTGACGCCTACCGCATCCAGCGCCGATTTATTCGGCCTGTAGCCGTAGGAGTCCGACAGGAATATGGGATCGAGATCCGGCTCAATCAGTTGTTTGACCACCATCTGCGCGATCCGGTCGCTTACGGTGGGCACACCCAAAATCCTTTCGCCCCCACTCTTCTTAGGAATGGAGACAGCGCGGACTGGCGGCGGAAAGTAGGTTCCCGAGCTCATCCAATTCCAGATTTTATAAAGGTTTCCCTTCAAGTCGGCCTCGAATGCCTCGATCGTCTGACCATCCACGCCGGCCGCACCCTGGTTGGATTTGACCGCTTTATAGGCTTCGTACACTCGCCACTTCTCGATCAAGAAGGGCTTGTTCGTCGTATTTGTCGTCGTCATCCTGTTCCCAGTTGCTTCGATCCCTACGACCACCTGACTCGGCCCCTTCGCTCCAGCCCCATTACGAAGCCTTCCTCGCTACTATAGGCCGATCCAACTCAGCTCTTGGCTTCGGTACTCTCGCCTCGCGGTGTGCGCCGCTTGTGCTTCTCCCTTGGCATCCAAGAGCTGGTTCCCGCAGTTCCGCGCAACAGCCTGTGTCCGGCTCCCGCCCCCTATACGCCGGTCGCCGCCCGCCCGGTCATCAGGCTCTCGGCGGGCTGATCCCAGAGATGTGGACCGCCTCTGGTTTTGACGGCACGTATGGTTATCGACGCGTCTTCGAGGGTTTGCTTCCGCTCGGCTTCCGGACACCCACCTGCCCCAGATCCATCCCGGGACTTTTGATCCGACGTTCACCACCACGGCTTTTGACCGCAGCAGCTCGGACTGGTTTGAGACCTGCTCCTGAAAGCCGATCCCGATGGGCCTACCATCATCTCCTGCGCAGCTTCACGCCACGGTTCAGCGTTCAGTTCATTGCCGAACTCCTTTCCGTGCCTCTGCGGCACACGTCCACAGTCCCACAGGCGCGCCACCGAGCGGATTTAAGCGGCGTTTTTCGCGTCCCGGATCGCTCCTTTCTGGTCGTAGCGGCCGATGCAGCGCGGGCCGTAAAAGACGGCGTGCGAGCCATCCGGATAGTGATGGACCTTGACCCTCGCCTTGACGAAGTGCGGCCGCAGCGGGCTCTCCGGGATCTGCAGTTTGAGCGTGCGGTAGGACACGCAATTGTCGTTGCCGACCTGGCGCTCCTCCTGCACGCACAGGATCTCATCGAGGTCGACGCCCGGGATCGGGGTGAAGGCCGAACCGGGCTGCGCCGGCGCGACCGCGAAGCGCTCGTTGTGGGCGGGCAGATAGACCTCGCGGATGAACGCGTTGGCCGCCTCGATCGCCGTGATCCCGGCGAGCTTGAGCTCCTTCACCAGCCGCTCCTGCAAGGTCTGGAACGCCCGCTCCGAGCGCCCGCGCGCCTGCGGCGAATAGGCCCCGATATGCTCGACGCCGAGTTGCTCGAGCGCCCGGCCCACCTGCGTCAGGCGGCTGCGGTCGATCTTGCCGCCCGCCTCGGCGGTATGGAAGTAGTGTGAACCGCGATCCGTATAGAGGCTCATCGGCAGCCCGTGGGCCCCGAACGTCTCTTTCAGCGCCCGGAACGTCGAAGCCGTACCCTCCTCCTCGACCAGAACCGCCGAATAGATCGCCCCGGTCGCGTCGTCCAACGTCGCAATGAGATCGAGCGCCGGCTGGCCTTCGAGCCAGACGTGTCGCGAGCCGTCCTGATGCAGCATCATCCCCGGCAACGGCCGGCGCTCCCGCTTCCGGCGATGCGCGCCCTTGCGCGGCGCCTTCGGCAAAAGCCCGCGCGACTGCAGAAACGTCTTGGTCAACGTGTAGCCCCAGGCGAAACCGTGATCCTTCACCAGATGCTCATGGAAGTGCTTGGCTCGGAACCCCGCATAACGCTGTCGGTAAAGCGCCTCGACCTCCTGCTCCCGGTCGACCGGAACCCGCTTCCCAGACGCCTTGCCAAGCCGCCGGTCCAGTAACCCAGCCTCGTCGTCCTCCTCGTAACGCGCCTGCCAGCGCCGAAACGTCCGCTCGCTCACCCCAAGCAACGCCGCTGCTTCCAACGGGTTGAACTCCGCCGCCTCGTAGCGGCCCAATACGCACACCCTGAAGGGCTTCCGTCCGGCGCATCCAACCCCCTCCAAAAAGGGCCGAGGCTACCGGACAGATCGTGCGCTCCCTAAACCGGACATATCATCTGCTACCGACACGAGGCCCGAACTGATATCGGCGCCTTCCTCGAAAACGTCTATAATTGAGGCCGGCTGCATTCGGCGCTCGGCTACAAACCCCCGGTTGAGTTCGAAGCCGAACTCCGCCAAACCGAAACCGTCTGAAAGGACACAACTAACGCTTTGTCACTCAAATCCAGTGTCTCAGCCGAGGGGTGCAGTTCACCCGTCTTTCACTTAATGTTTTCGTCAGCCGCGTCCTCCCCCTCGTCCTCACACGGATTGACCCGGGGATTGCGCGGAGAGGGCGAGGGGCGGCGCAAGCCCCTCATCCGGCCGCTACGCGGCCACCCCCGGGTCGAAGCCCGGGGGGCAGGCTCTTCTCCCCGCAGGCGGGGAGAAGGAATTGGCGACTGGCTCGTTCACTCGGTTTGGCGCTTGAGCGCGTCGGCCGCCGTGGCGAGCGGCAGGACGAGGGAAAGCGGGCGATCGTCCATGCGCAGAGCGCCATAGCTTTCGTACCAGCGCGCGGCGCGATCGTTCTTGGCGTCGATGAGCAAGGCGACGCCGCCGACGTCCTGCGCGACGCGGATGCAGCGGTCGGCGGCGCGCAACAAGAGAGCGCCGCCGAGGCCCCGGCTCTGCACCGTTCGATCGACGGCGAGGCGGCCGAGGCGGAACACCGGCACGTCGTCGCGAGCGAGGCCTTTCTTCGCGAGCGCCGGCGTCCGTCTGTATTCGATCGACGCGGGGCTAAGCGTATAGAAGCCGAGAATCCGCGCCGGCGCGGCGGACGGCGCGGCGATGAAGCATTTTGCGCCGCCGCTTTCATGGTTCTGGCGCGCGAACTTTTGCAGATAGAGGTTGAGATCGGCATCGCCGCAATCGAAGGCGGCGCGGTCGTGTCGCTTGGCGATCGGCGCTTCGTCCCAGACGAGCGCCGTCACGGCAGCGTGAAGCCGGCCTTTGCGGCGCGGACGAGACGGTCAGGAGCCGCCGGCGGATTTTCCAGGAGCGCCAGGACACGCAGCGAATCGCGCTCCGAAAGCGCGAGCCGTTCGGCCTCGGCGATATCCGCTTCGGCCTTCGGCAGCACGGCGCCGAGAATGTAGCCGGTCAGATCGACCCGCTTGAACGAAGCGGCGCGGATCAGCATCGCCTTGTCTTCGGGGCGGAGCCGCAATTCGACGCGGCCGTTGTCGGTCAGGGCGCGGGGCATGGAAATTCCCTAAGTTTTCGCCTTACGATAGCATACGGAATGAATCCGTACCAGATGATTGACCGTGAAAGCCGGTCGCTTTCCTTCCCCAGCTCTGCTGGCGCTCCGAAGCTGGGCAAAAGGATAGAATTTCTATCCTTTTGGGGCTCCTCTCCGCGCGCCTGCGAGGATGTCCGGACAGCCCGTTTCAAAGTCCCCGGCGCGCTTCCGCCGTTTGGAATGGCGTTTGCCTGTTATCGCCAGAACGCTCCCTGTTATCCCCCTGATAAGGGCAAAACCGCTCCCTGATAAGCTCCTGTTATTGTGCTTATCCTCGAGCGCCACGTTTTAGCGTAACCCATTGCTATTTTGCGCTTATACGCCAAATAGCCCGGCCGGATGGCCGCCTTTCCCCCTGTTCTTCCCCCTGTTACCAGGGGAGTGGCCCTCATCATCAGGCGTCTCGGCCCGCCGTTCCGATCGCCGAAGGCGGGGCGCGCGATCCGGTCTTGAGGCGTCTTGCAGGAGTCAGGAATTGGCGCCGTCGTCGCTAGATTCCGAATTCCGCCCGGAGCGCGGCGGTGTGCTCGCCGATCCGCGGGGCGGCGGAAGAACAGTTTTCGCGCCGCCCGTCGACGCGGATCGGCAAGCGGGTGGTCCGGACCGGATGTCCGTTGCGGCGCACGACTGTCTGGAGCATGTCCATCCGGCGGAAGGCTTCGCTGGCGAATAGCGCCGGCCAGTCCAGCACCTCGGCACACCAGATGTCCGCCGGCTGCAGGCGATCGAGCCAATCGGCGGTCGAACGGCTCGCCAGATGGTCGGCGATGGCGCGCTTCACCTCGTCGCGCCGGTCGAACCCGGCGCTCGGCGGAAGCCCGCCGATCGCCGGCAAATCGAGGACTTTCGCCAGCGTGTCGAGCGGCGTCATGGCGATCGCAAGCCAGCCATCGCGCGTCTGGTAGACGCCGTAGGGCGCGGCGAGGTAGGCGTGCGCGTTGCGGAATCTTGAGCGCTCCGGCGTGCGGCCGCCATCGTTCAGGTAGGTCGTCAAGACCTCGAACTGGAAGTCGACCAGCGCCTCGAGCAGGCTCGTCTCGATATGGGCGCCCTCCCCCGTCCGGCCGCGCCGCACCAGCGCGGCGAGCACGCCCTGGACGACGGCGCCGCCGGCCAGCAGGTCGGCGATCGCCAGGCCGAACGGCACCGGGCCCTGATCGTGATCGCCGTTCAGCCACATGAGGCCGGCGCGCGCCTGGGCGAGCAGGTCCTGGCCCGGCAGCATCGCCCAGGGTCCATCCTCGCCATAGCCGGTGATGGACGCGTAGACGATGCCCGGATTGACCGCTTTCGCAGCTCGATAGTCGAGGCCGAGCCGCTCGATGACGCCGGGACGAAAATTCTGGATGAGCACGTCCGCTTTGGCGATCAAGCCATTGACCGCCGCGACGTCGGCTGCGTCCTTGAAGTCGGCGGCGAAGCCGAGCTTGCCGCGGTTGATGGCGTGAAAGAGCGTCGAGTCGCCGCCGATCTCCGTGTCGGTGAGATAGAGCCGGCGGCAGAGGTCGCCCCCATCGGGACGCTCGATCTTGATCACCCGCGCGCCGAGGTCGCCGAGCCTGAGGGCGGCGAACGGCCCCGACAGGAACCGGCTCATGTCGAGGACGAGGAGCCCGTCGAGCAGGCCGCCGCTCATGCCTGCGCCTCGACGCGACCGGCGAAGTCTGCGGCGTTCCGGTATTTCACCGTCTGCAGATGCTCGCAATACATGACGAGCTCGCCTTCGCCCTTGAACACCTGATAGCTCGCCCGGATGAGCCCCATCTCCTTGTATTTCGGCCGCTTATCGAGATGGGTGCGGATCGTGTAGATCGTGTCGCCGATGAACACCGGCTTGATGAAGCGCAGCTTGTCGTAGCCGTAGGAAAAGGCGTTGACGCAGTTGGTCGCGACGAGACCGAGGCCGGCGGAGAACACGAACGCCCCGGCGACGAGCCGCTTGCCGAAGACGCCTTCCCGCTCGGCGAACATCTGATCGGCGACGTAGGGGTGCATGTCGAGCACCAGCGCGTTGAACTGCATCGATTCGCCTTCGGAGATCGTCCGTCGCAGCGAACGAATGCGGTGACCGACTTCGAAATCCTCGTAGAACCAATTCTCCGCGTTCCACACCGGCAGCGAAGCGTGGTCGGCCGGCATGCCGTCGGGATGGGTCGAGGAGATGCCGACGGTCGGGGCGAACGACATGGGCTTCTGCTCCCCTGTCCGGTCAGTTCGCCAGGCGCCAGATGCGACGCGCGTTGACGCTGAACAGGCGCTCGCGCTCGCCGGGAGAACAGCCGAGCGTCAGAGCGTGGATCGCCGCTATCCAGGTCGACAGCGAGGCCGTCAGGGTGCAGACCGGCCAGTCGCTGCCCCAGACCACGCGGTCCCAGCCGAAGCTTGCGATCGTATGCTCGACATAGGGACGAATGTCGTCGACCGTCCAAGCCGCCGGATCGGCGTAGGCGACCACCCCGGAAACCTTGACCGCAACGTTCGGCCGCCGGGCGATCTCCTCGATCTTTTCGCGCCAGGGATGCTCGGCGCGGTCCTTGATCGCCGGCACGCCGCAATGGTCGAGGACGAACTGGACTCCGGGAGCGGCGTCGGCGAGCGCAATCGCCTTATCGATTTGGTCCGCCCGCACGCAAAGATCGAACGGGCGGCCCGCTCCGGCGAGCCGCCGCAGGTTGTCGCGAAAGACGGGCCTCTCGCTGAGATCGTCTGGGACGACGTGCAGGACGCGGCGAAACCCCTTGACGAACGGATCGGCGAGCTGGCGCTCGAGGAAGGCGGGGAACCCGTCGTCCTCCGGCCGGCAGGAGCTGATTGCGCCGCGCAGCAGGCTGCCCGCCTCGAGGGCGAGCGCCGCGACTTTGCGCGTCTCGGTCTCGATGTCGCCAGGAGCGACGTCGACCTCCATGTGGAGAACGTCGGTGATCCCACAGCGACGCGCCTCGGCCGCGTATGTCGCGTAGTGGAAGTCACGGTCGAGCGCGGCAACGCCGGCGAGCCACGGGTAGCTCAACCGCTCGCGATCGATGAGGTGGAGGTGCGTGTCGATGATCGGCGTCTGCATCGCGCCGCCCCTTGCCTTGGAGTTTCCCGGAGCTGAGCTAATCACATATGAATGAAACCTTCAAATAACAATCAGGCCTCGACTGTTCTCGGCTATGCGTCCGCCTGTCCCCGGATTCTCAGCGACAGGGCCGACGCGGTCTCCTGCAACATCGCGATGGATTCTGGAATGTCCGGGGCCTTCGGCCGGTTGAGCGGAGCGATATAGGGGCAAGTCAGCGCCGCAAGCGCCGCCCCGTCGCCGCCCAGAACTGGCGCCGAAAGATTGTAGACGCCTGCCGACTGCTGGCTCGCCATCACTTCGTAACCGCGCTGCCGAATCTGCGCCGCTCGCTCCTCGATGTCGTCCGGGCGCTGCTGCCCCTCGTCGGCCCCCTCCTGCTCGGCGATCATCATCGCGCGCGCCTCCGCCGAACGGAAGGCGAGCAGGACGTGGCCCGATCCGGTGTCGAACAGATCGACCCGCGCGCCGACCCTGATCGCCAGGCCCCAATAGCCCGGCGCATCCATCTGCGCGATGACGGTGACGCCAGCGCGATCGTACACCGCGAGATGGTTCGACTGCATCGTCCGGGCGGCGAGGCCGCGCATCAGGGGCGTCGCCTGCGACACGAGCCGCCGGATCGGCCGGTGGAAGTGAGCGAGGCCGAACAGCTTGAGCGTCAGCTCATAACGATCGCTGGCGCTGCGAGCGACATAGCCGCGCCGCACCAGCCGCTCGAGCATGCGATAGTGTTCGTTCGGAGTGCGGCCGAGCGCCTTGGCGATCTCCGCCTGGCTGAGCCCCTCCTCCTCGCCTGCGAGTAGTTCGAGGATGTCGAGCCCCTTGTCGAGCGCGGGCGCCCGGTACCGGTCGAGCTCGTGGGAATCGCTCATGATCGCGTCGCCCCGCAGATCGATGGCGCCGGCGCTGCGGTCCATCCTTGACAGGGTAGAGGCTATCTGATTTGCTAGTGAATGTTAATTTCAAATATGGGCGAATGCTTGGCGTCGTTCGTCTCGGGCCGAACTGCTTTCGGCCGTCAAAACAACGCCGTGTGGAGGACTCCCATGAAGCGCGCAGCCTTGGCGACCGCGGCCTGCGCGCTTGTCGCCTCCGGCCTCTCCTCGGCCGCCAATCTTCCCGGTTCGTTTCCCGGCGTCACCATCGACGCGAAACTGATCGGAGGCCAACAATATGAAGCGCTCTACGCCGCCCGAATTCCCGAGTGGGAGAAGCTCACAGGCGCCAAAGTCAACATCCTTTCGAAGAAGAACGGTTTCGACATCGATAAAGAATTAAAGGAGGACATCGCGGGCAACACCGTCAATTGGTGCGTCGGCTGGAATCACACCTCCTTTGCGCCTCAATATACCAGCCTTTATACAGACTTGTCGAAGATCGTGCCGAAAGATGAGATCAACAAATACGTTCCGGGCATCATCAAAGCCTCGACCGTCAATGGGAAGCTCGAAATGTTGCCCCGGGCTCAGTTCGACGTCTCGGCGCTTTATTACCTCAAGAGCAACTACACCGACGACGCGAAGAAGCAGGCGTTCAAAAAGAAGTACGGCTACGACCTGGCGCCGCCGACCACTTGGCAGCAAGTAACTGACCAAGCGATATTTTTCTCCGATCCGCCAAATTTCTATGGCACTGAGTTCGCCGGCAAGGAAGAAGCGATCAACGGACGCTTTTACGAAATGCTCGTGGCGGACGGCGGAGAGTACCTCGATTCCAAAGGGCGGCCGGCCTTCAATTCGGATGCGGGCGTGCGCGCGCTCGACTGGTTCGTCAATCTGTACAAGGCGAAGGCGGTGCCGCCCGGCACCGTCAATTACCTTTGGGATGACCTCGGTCAGGGTTTTGCATCAGGCACGATCGCCCTCGATCTCGACTGGCCGAGCTGGGCGAGGTTTTTCAATGATCCAAAAACCTCGAAGGCTGCGGGCAACGTCAGCATCGTCGTGCAGCCGGTCGGATCGGCCGGCAAGCACACCGGGTGGTCCGGAACCCATGGCTTTTCGGTCACCGAGGCTTGCAAGAACAAGGCCGCCGCGGTTTCGCTCATACTATGGCTGACCGACGACGACAGCCAAAAGATCGAGGCCGCGAACGGATCGTTGCCGACGCGCCCTGCCGTCTGGGAATGGGACATCGCCCAAGCCGCCAACGATCCCTACAGGAAGCAGGTGCTAGCGACGTTCCGGGAGGCGGCGGAATACGCCTTCCCGGTGCCTCCGACCGCCGAGTGGATCGAGATTTCCAACGTCGTCTATCCTGAACTCCAGGCAGCGATTCTCGGCGACAAGACCCCGAAAGCGGCGCTCGACGCGGCAGCTGCAAAGGCGACGAAAGTCCTTCAGGACGCGGGCAAGCTCTAGAGCCGTCCCGTGAGGCGGAGGCGAGATGCGAACCTCGCCGCCGCCGAAATCTGGAACTGGCCCATTGGCGCGTCGCCTCTCGTGCGTCTCGGGGAGGATAAGGCGCGTTGAGCTTGATGATCGGTCCGTCTGCTAAAAAGCTGAGCCGCGGCTTTCGCAAGTCAGTTTCGGGTCGATGAGATCCATCCGCATCAGCGCGCCCTTTCTTCTGCTGCTGCCGGCGATCATCGTCCTCGTGGCGACGGTCGCCTTGCCGCTCGTATTTTCCCTCTATTCGAGCTTCACCGCCTACCGGTTGACAAGACCAGAATCGCTTTGGCTGCTCGTTGGCTTTCGCAACTACGTGAACGCCTTCTCCGACCCCGTGTTCCTGGCGGCGTTCGGCCGGACGGTTCTCTTTCTGACCATCGCGCTCAATCTCGAAATGTTGCTCGGCCTGGGCCTGGCCCTTCTGGTCGCAAGAGCGACGCGTGGTCAAAGGTTGTTGCGCACACTGATGATGTTCCCGATGATGTTCTCGCCCATCCTCGTCGGCTTCCAGTTCAAGTTCCTGTTCAATGACAATGTCGGGCTCGTCAACAACGCGCTTCAGTCCCTGGGGATAACAGAACGAGCGATCCCCTGGCTCATCGACGGGCGACTGGCCTTCTTCTCGATCGTTGTCGCAGAGGTTTGGTCGTCAACGCCGGTGTTCGCCATTCTCATTCTCGCGGGGCTGTTGGCGATGCCCAGAGAGCCGATCGAAGCAGCGAAGGTCGACGGCTGCACCCCTTGGCAAAGCTTTCGCTACGTCACGTGGCCGTTCATCATGCCCTTTGCCTATATCGCGATGACCATCCGCTCCCTCGACGTCGGCCGAGCCTACGATATTGTCAAGATCATGACCGACGGCGGCCCGGCGCGGCGCACCGAGCTTCTGTGGACGCTGGTGGCTCGAACCGGCTACAGCGACGCTCGCATGGGCGCGGCCAATGCGATGGCGTACGCTTCGATCGCGCTGTCAATCCTGTTCACCGTCTATTTCTTCCGCAAGCTCGCGTCAGCGCGGACCCAGATCGCCGCGGAGTGGTGAGATGACGCGCAACGAGACCTCGATACGTCTGCGCCGCCTCAGCGGCCTCGCCTATGGCGTCGGCCTGGCTCTCGCCTTCCTCGTCATCTGCCTGCCAGGCGCCTGGGTCGTCCTCAATTCCCTGCGGCCGACCGTCGAGATCATGGCGAAACCGCCGGTCTGGATTCCGCAATCGCTTTCGCTGGACGCCTTTGGCGCGATGTTCGGAGCCGTCGGTCAGGGCGGCATTCCCGTCTGGGATTATTTCCGCAATTCGCTGATCATCTCGATCACGTCGACTGTCATCGCCATCGCGATCGGCATGGCGGGCGGCTACGCCTTCGCGCGTTTCCGTTTCCGCGGAAAGTCCGCCCTGTTCCTCGGCCTGATGCTGACGCGCACGGTTCCCGGCATCGCCTTATCCCTGCCGCTCTTCATCATCTTCGCACGCCTCAGGATCATCGACACCCATCTTGCGCTCATCGTCACCTATGTGGCTCTGAACGTGCCGTTCACCATCTGGCTGATCGACGGCTTCTTTCGCCAGGTGCCTCGGGACCTCGCCGAGGCGGCGCAGATCGACGGCTGCACCCGCTGGCAGGCGTTTTGGCAGGTCGAGTTTCCGCTCGCCGGACCGGGCATCGCTTCGTCAGCGATCTTCGCCTTCATGACGTCCTGGAACGAGTTTGCGCTCGCCTCGCAGCTCACCCGCTCGGTGAACTCGAAGACGCTGCCGGTCGGGCTGCTGGATTACACCTCCGAGTTCACCATCGACTGGCGCGGCATGTGCGCGCTGGCGGTGGTGATGATTGCGCCTGCCTTCGCCTTGACCTTCATCATCCAGAAGCGGCTGGTGTCCGGCCTCACCTTCGGCGCGGTTAAAGGCTGAAGAGATGGCGACGGTCACCCTCGAACAACTGGTCAAACGCTACGGCCCGGTCGAAGCGGTGCAGGCGATCGACCTCGCCATCCTAGACGGCGAGTTCGTCGCGCTGGTGGGGCCGTCGGGTTGCGGCAAGTCGACGACCCTCAGGATGATCGCCGGACTCGAGGAGATTACCTCGGGGTCGATCCGGATCGGCGGCGAGATCGTCAACGACCTCCCGCCTCGCGCGCGCAACATCTCCATGGTGTTCCAGTCCTACGCCCTCTATCCGCACATGAGCGTGCGCGAGAACATGGCCTTTTCCCTCAAGATCGCGAAGCGCCCGCAGGCGGAGATCGACGCACGCGTCGCCGAAGCGAGCGACATCCTCCATCTCGGCGATCTGCTCGATCGGCGCCCCTCGCAGCTCTCCGGCGGCCAGCGACAGCGCGTGGCGATGGGGCGGGCGATCGTCCGCAAACCCGAGGTCTTCCTTTTCGACGAGCCGCTGTCGAATCTCGATGCAAAGCTGCGCGCCCAGATGCGGACCGAAATCAAGCTTTTGCACGCCCGCGTGCCTTCGACCGTGATCTATGTCACCCACGACCAGGTCGAGGCGATGACGCTCGCCGATCGAATCGTCGTGATGCGCGACGGCCTCATCGAACAGGTCGGCTCGCCCGACGAGGTCTTCCGCCGGCCGGCCACACGTTTTGTCGCCGGGTTTATCGGCTCGCCGACGATGAATATCGTCGATGCCGAGATCATGGACGGCAGGATCGCCTTCGCCAACGGCGACTGGCTGCCGCTTCCGGACCGATTCAAGCAAGCGCGATTCACCGGCCGGCGGGTCGCGGTCGGCATGCGTCCGGACGACGTCTACCCGACCGGCCATGGCCTGCCATCCGCAGCTGGAAGCCAGGTGGTCGAGCGCGAGCTTCCGGTTTCGGTGACCGAACCGCTGGGCAACGAGACCCTCGTCTTCGTCCCGTTCGGCGGACGCGACTGGGTTGCCCGCATGCTCAATCCGATCCCCCTTGAATCCGGACGCAAAATCACAGTCTCATTCGATCTCGCGCGGGCCCATCTCTTCGCAACCGACGGCGGACGGGCGGTCGCGACGATGGGAAAGTGAGATGGCGCGGATCGAACGCATTGAAATGCGGCTTGTCGATATTCCGCCGAAGGTCAGGCGCACCGACGCCATCCAGAGCTTCGTCTCGCAGGAGACGCCGATCGTGACGATCACCGACAGCGACGGGGCGGTCGGAACCGGCTACAGCTACACGATTGGCACGGGGGGCTCCTCCGTCATGCGCCTCCTCGCCGACCATCTGGCGCCGCGGCTCATCGGCAAGGAAGCGGAAAGAGTCGAGGCGATCTGGCGCGAGCTGGAATTCGCCACCCACGCCACCACGATCGGCGCGATCTCGGCCCTGGCGCTTGCGGCGATCGATACGGCGCTGTGGGATCTGCGCTGCAAGCGACGCGCGCTGCCGCTGTGGATCGTCGCCGGAGGAGCGGCGGATCGGCGGCCGCTCTACACGACGGAAGGGGGCTGGCTGCACATCGACGAGGGCGCCCTGGTCGATGACGCGCTTGCCGCGCGCGAGAAAGGGTTCATGGGCTCGAAGGTAAAGATCGGCCGCCCGCATGTCTCCGAGGACTTTCGGCGGCTTGCGGCGGTGCGCTCGGCGCTTGGGCCTTCTTACGAGATCATGACCGACGCCAATCAGGGTTTTACGCTCGACGAGGCGATCCGGCGCGCTGGGCGCTTCGCCGAGCTCGATCTCGCCTGGATCGAGGAGCCGCTGCCGGCCGACGATCTCGACGGGCATGTCCGGCTGTCCGGCGCGACCACGACGCCGATCGCGGTCGGCGAGTTGATGTACTCGATCCGGCACTTCCGCGAATACATGGCCAAAGGCGCCTGCTCGATCGTGCAGGTCGACGTCGCGCGCATCGGAGGGATCACCCCCTGGCTCAAGGTTGCGCATGCGGCGGAGGCGTTCGACATGCCGGTCTGCCCGCACTTCCTGATGGAGCTGCACGTCAGCCTCAGCTGCGCCGTGCCGAACGGAAAATATGTCGAATATATCCCGCAGCTCGACGAATTGACGACGTCGCGCCTGGCGGTCGAAAATGGCATGGCCGTGGCCCCAATGTCGCCCGGCATCGGCGTCGAATGGGATTTCGAGGCGGTGAAGGCGAAAAGCCTCGCCGAGTTCACTCGCACGATCGGAGGGACTTGAATGAAGCGCATGGGCATGGTGATCGGCATCAAGCCGGGACGGATCGCCGAATACAAGAAGACCCACGCGGCCGTCTGGCCAGAAATCCTCGCCAAGATTTCCGACTGCAACATCCGCAACTACACCATCTTCCTGCGCGAGCCGGAGAACCTGCTGTTCGGCTACTGGGAGTATCATGGCGACGACTGGGCGGCCGACGCGGCGAAAATGGAGGCCGATCCGCGAACGCAGGAATGGTGGGCGATCCACAAACCGATGCAGGCGCCGCTCGAGTCGCGCGGCTGAAGGCGAGTGGTGGGCGATGGCGGAAGAGGTGTTTCATCACGACTGAGCGGGCTCAACCATGACATTTGACCCGACCTCCCTGCGACAGACGTGGCCGGCGCCTTCACGGCCGCGGCCCATTGTCACCATCGGCGCAGGCTCGATCGTCGTCGATGCGCACTTTCCGGCCTACAAGAAGGGAGGATTTCCGGTCGCCGGCGTCTACGATCTCGACGCCGAGCGGGCGAAGACGGTCGGCGACAAGTTCGGCGTCCGAGTCTTCAATTCGCTTGACGAGGCGCTGGCGACCGAAGGCGCGGTGTTCGATCTCGCGACGCCGCCGGCAGCGCATCTCCCTGTGCTCGAGCGCGTTCCGGCCGGCGCCGGCGTCCTCATCCAGAAGCCGATGGGGTCCGACCTCGACGGCGCGACCGAGATCTTGAAAGTCTGCCGGGCGCGCGGGCTCAAGGCCGCGGTCAACTTCCAGCTTCGCTTCTCGCCGATGATGCTGGCGGTCAAGGATGCGCTCGATCGCGGCCTCATCGGGCGGCTCCTCGACGTCGAAGTCCGCCTGTCGATCGACACGCCATGGAACCTGTTCGCGTTCCTGAAGGATCTGCCGCGCATCGAGATCGCGGTGCACTCGATCCACTATCTGGACCTCATCCGCAGCTTTCTCGGCGATCCGAGCGGCGTGCACGCCAAGACCATCGGCCACCCCTCGTCCGAGATGGCGCAGACCCGCACCACCGCAATTCTCGACTACGGCGACGAGGTGAGAAGCGCGATGTCCATCAACCACAACCATTCCTACGGCCGCAGGCATCAGGTGGCGGAGTTTCGCTTCGAGGGATCGGATGGGGCCGCTCACGCCAAGATGGGCGTGCTGCTCGACTATCCTCGCGGCGAGCCGGACGAGCTGACGATCAAGGCGAAGGGCGAGGCCGACTGGGTCCATGTTCCGCTGCATGGCGGCTGGTTCCCCGACGCATTCGTCGGACGCATGGCGAACCTGCAGCGCTTCATCGCCGACGAGGACCAGGAGCTCATCGCCTCGGTCGAGGACGCATGGACGACCATGGCGCTGGTCGAGGCGGCGTTCGAGTCGAGCGCGCGGCCGGCGACGCCGCTTAAGGCCCATCCGTGATGATGGAAAAGATCAGCGAGCCCGTCGATGGCAGATTTGGCCGCGACCCAGCCTTTTCAACTGATTGGGCGCCGAAACCTGTCCATTTCGCAGGCGTTTATACACACTACGTTAGTTGTTATATTGCCCGCTCGCAAGGCTGGCGCGAAAGAGCGTGTTGATGCGCCCGACCGTCTCCCGCCCCTGCCAGCCCGCCTGCAGCGCCTCGTTCAGGAGGCGCGCGGCGGCGTCCTGGAAGGGCATGTAGCCGTCGTGGCGGGGGCGGAGCCATGATCCTTCGAGCGTCCGCCTGGTGGCGCGATAGAAGTCGGCGACCGGGGCGTTGACGGCGTCCGACTCCCAGGCGGCGGCATGGGCGGGCTGGCCACCCGAGGCCGCGTAGAGGCCAGCCTGGACGTCGGCGCTTGCGACCCAATAGGCGAAGTCGGCCGCCGCCTTTTGGTTCGCGCTGAGGGCGGAGACGGCGATCCCTGTCCCGCCGAGCGCCGATCCGATCGGGCCATTCGCGCCGAGCGCCGGAATGTCGGCGAAGCGGATTCTTCGCGCGCGAAAACCGTCCGCCGCGTAGCTGACGTAGCCGTAGATCAGCGGGGCGCAGGCGAACGGAGAACCGGCGTCCGCCATCGCCTCGTACGCGTCGATCGGGTCCATCGCGAATGAGCGCGGGCCGATGAGCGCCGTCAGCTCGCGCAGCCGATCGAAGGCTTCGGCGCCGGCCTCGGCGTCGATCAGGTCGGGTCCCTCGACTGCGCACGGACGGCCGAGATTGCCGGTTAGCGTGTAGAGAACCATCAGCGAGTGCGGCGGGCGCATCGGGCAAATCGCCGCGCCGCGCCGGGCGAGATCGACCGCTTCGTCCCAAAAACTCGGCGGCTCCGCGAGGAGGTCCGGCCGCCAGGCCATGACCTGCGTCGCCGCGTCGATCGGCAGCGCCCACTGCCGCCCCTGCCAGTCATAGCTGGCGTAGGAAGGACCGACGCTGCCGCGGGCCAGCGCGTCCCGGTCGGCGGCGCGCGCCGGATCGTCGAATGGCGCAAGGCAGCCCTCGCGGGTCACCTGCCCCACATGGGGGTGATCGATGACGATAAGGTCGTAGCGCCGCGCCAGCTCGTCGACCGGGTAGGCCTCGAAATCCTGCAGCGAACGCTTGTCCCAACCGATTTCGACGCCGGTCCGGTCGCGCCACAGCCTCGAACAAGCGACAAGCGGGGCGTGCCCGCGCTCGTGGCTCCAGGTCATGCCGTGGAGGATGATGTCCAACCTGCGCCTCCCTGATCCCGCGCGACGGGCTTGCAATTCATAAGCGAATGTATCATCCATATGTGAATGACAAGCAAGGCCAGCGGAGCCGCCATGAAGGTCGAGGAGCGCTTTTTCGAGGACTTCGAGGTCGGCGAAACGCGGCAGAGTCTCGGGCGCACCATTACCGAGGCGGACATCGTCGCCCACGCCGGCCAGACGGGCGACTTTTTCCCCCACCACATGGACGCCGAATGGTGTGCGACGCAGGACTTCAAGCGCCGCATGGCGCACGGCACCCTTGTCTTCAGCGTCGGTGTCGGCATGACCGCGACCGACATCAATCCGCGCGCCATGTCGACCGGCTACGACCGCCTGCGCTTCGTCAAGCCGGTGTTCATCGGCGACACCATCCGGGCCAGGACGACGATCGTCGAGAAGCGAGATCATCCCCGCCGCTCGAGCCATGGAATCGTCGTCGAACGCCTCGAAGTGTCCAATCAGGCGGGCGAAACCGCGCTCGTGTGCGAGCACCTTTACCTCGTCGAGCGGCGCGCGACCGCCGGGTCGCGATCGGACTGAGAATCGTGGCGAAGGCCCTCATCCGGCCGGCTGTCGCCGGCCCCCTTCTCCCGCAAGCGGGAGAAGGGTTTGAGAAGGGTTCGCTACCCCTTGACGGCCCCGAAGGTGAGTCCGCGCGCGAGGAAGCGCTGCACGAAGAAATAGAAGATCACCGGCGGGATGATGCCGATCAGCGTGTTGACCGAGGCCTGGTTGAAGTCGACGCCGCGCGTCGAGCGGGACGCGAGAATGAGAGCAGACCACGGAGCGGCCGCCTGCGAAGTCAACGCCGAAGCGAACAAAGCCTCGTTCCAGCTGAAGGCGAAGACCAGCACCGAGGAGACGACGAGGCCGTCGAGCGACAGCGGCAGGGCGATCATCCAAAAGATCTGCCACGGCGTCGCCCCCTCGACCTTCGCCGCGTCCTCGATCTCGGTGCTGACGTCGCGGAATATGTCGCGCATGATCACGACGACGAAGGCGAGATTGAAGGTCGAGTAGCAGAGGATCAGGCCGGTCCAGGTGTCGATCAGGCGCAGATAAACCAGGAGAAGGTAGAACGGCGCCAGCACAACCGCGGGCGGCAGCACGCGCTGCGACAGGAACCACAACGCGATGTCGTTCGACTTGACCGGGAACTCGTAACGCGCCAGCGCGTAGGCCGCCGGGACGCCGAGGATCAAGGAGAACACTGTCGTGCCGGCGCTCACCACGCAGCTGCTGATAAAGGCGTTGGTGGTCTGCGGGTCGCTCAGCACCGTCCTCCACGAGTTCGAGCGTCGGCTCGAACTGCAGGAACGGGATGAAGGCGTTGAGCTCGAACGTCTCGGTGAGCGTCTTGACCGAATTGACCGCGGCCCAGAGGAACGGCACGAGGGTGAAGACGGAGGCTGAGACCAGCAGCGCATAGACGAGGATGCGGGACCCGATTCCGGCTCGCGTCCACAGGATGTTGATCATCGCGCCGCTCCCGATCCTACGCCAGAACTCTTGCGCATCTGCTTGAAGAACATCGTGATCACCGCGGAAACCATGATCAGGAACACGACGCCCATGGCCGAGCCCTTGCCAAAGTCGAAGAACTGAATGGTCACCAGATAGTCCATCGCGCTGAATGGCTCCGTGCTGGTTCCCGGTCCGCCCGAGGTCAGGGCGAAGGGGATGGCGAAGACCTTCAGGCATTCGATCGTGCGCAGAAGTACGGCGATCGTGATCACCGGCCAGGCGAGCGGGATCGCCAGATGCCACATCACCTGCCAATGGTTTTTCGCGTCGAGGACCGCCGCGTCGTAAAGGTCGCTCGGAATGCCGGACAGGCCCGCGAGCACGATGATGAAAATGAACGACGTCCAGCGCCAGACGTCGAGCAGGATGGCGCCGGCGATCCCGCCGTAGGCCGTCGACATCCAGGGAATGTGAATGCCCATTGCGGCCAGCGGAACGGCGATCAGACCGCCCTGGTCGGTGAAGAAGGTCACGCCGATATAGCCGATCGCCACTTCGAGGGTGAACAACGGCGCGCCGATGATCGTGCGGAACGTCCGTGTTCCCGGAGCGTGGAGATTGACCAGCCACGCCGCAAGAAAACCGAGCACCAATTGAATGGGAACGGCCACCACGACGAAGATCAATGTGACGAGGATAGCGTGCCAGAACCGATCCGAGGTGAGAACGTCGACATAGTTGGCGAAGCCGACGTATCCGGTGATCCCTTCGCCGAGCACGTAATTGGCGAAACTGTAGCGGATCACCGAGATCAGCGGAAAGAACGTGAACGCGACAACCCAGACGACCGCGGGCAGGAGCAGCGCGTATTTGAACGCGCCGCCGCTTTCCAGGCGCCGAACCCGAGCCGCTGTCGCCATCTCCTCCTCGTTCCTCCGGTTGTTGCCCGTCATTACGAGCACGCGAAGCAATCCAGTTGAACGTCGGGGCGCTACGGCCCCCTGATTGCTTCGCCTTCGGCTCGCAATGACGACGGGGGCCCGCGGCGCACGGCCGCGGACCCATTTCCTTAGGCTCGTTCAGCTGAACGACGCCTGGTACAACGCCTTCTGCTTATCGCGCCCGTAGCGGTCGGTGACCTTTTCCCACGCAGCCGCGGTGGCGTCGAGCGCCGCCTTCGCCTGCATCTGGCCGCCGAGCACCGCCGAGACGTTGACATCGAGCTCATGCCAATACTCGGCTGCGCCGGGGATGCGCAGATATTCCTGCTGAACGGGCGCCGCCAGCACGGCATAATAGCCCTTAAGATACTCGATCGCGTCGGCCTCGTCCCAGCCCAGCGCCTTCCACTCCTCGACATTGCCGCTCCCGACCGGCGGGAAGTACTCGAACTTCATGCCAGGCTGCACGCCGGTGAAGCCCTGGGTGCAATTGAACAGTGCGTTCTTCTTGTTCGCCATGAAGGCGAGGAAGTCGTAGGTTGCGCCCTGCTTCTTCGACAGGCGCGAAATGACGCAATGCCAGCTGCCGCCGTTGGTGTTGCCGACCTGGTTGAGGTCGTATTTCTTCCATTGGCCGGTGATCGGGTTGAAGGCCTCGGTCGTGCCGGGCAAAGGCGCCGCGCCCATCTTTCCCTTGACCTTCGAAGTCTTCGGGTCCTGCGCGAAGGTGGGCAGGTCGCCCCAGGTCGGCTCCGTCGCCGAGTGCCCTGAGAGGAACAGGTTCCAGCCCTGGCTCAGCGTCCAGCTGATCTCCTCCTTCGGACCGTTGGCGAGGAACTTCACATAGTCCTCGAGCGCCTTGACATGGCCCTCCGAATTGATCAGCGGCTTCATCGTGTCGGGATTGAAGAAGTAATACTTGTTGTCGGCCGACACTACGAAAGGCGCCGAGAGTGTCAGGAAGTGGAAGAATCCCTGCTCGTTGACCTTGGCGTGAAGCGAAATTCCCCAGTCGTTCTGGCCGTCGCCGTTCCAGTCCCAACCGGTGAAGAAGTCCGCAACGTCGTGGTATTGCTGGGTCGTCGTCGGCGGCGCCGGCAGATCGTAGTTGTATTTCGCCTTGAACTTGTCCTGAAACTCCTTGTTGGCGAAGGCGTCCTTGCGGTAGTACAGAACCTGAGCGTCGCCGTCGAACAGGACGCCGTACACCTTGCCGTTCCACGAATAGAGCTTGCGCATGGCCGGAAGCCACTGGTCGGGGTCCCAATAGGGAGTCTTCGGATCGCCGATAAACTTCTCGACCGGGACGATGTAGGGGTCCTTCGGAACGAAGAAGTCGCCGTAGAACCAGGCGCCGGTCATGTAGGCGTCGTACTTGCCCAATCCCGTTGCGAGGTCGGAGAAGATCTGCTGATGCAGCGTCTCGATCGGAACCTCGGCGACGTTCACCTTGCCGCCGGTGGCCTCCTCCCAGTGCGGCACATGATACTTCAGGCCGTCGCCGACGGTCGCCTTCAGCACCATCACGTTGATGGTCGTGCCCTTGTAGGGCTTGGTCTTGAGGAACGCCACGCGCTCGGGCGTGATCGGAGATTCGTAGGGCGACACGGGATCGGAATTGATCATATTGGAGGCGGCCCGCGAGGGTCGGGTCAACTTTGCCAAGACGGCGGCGGACAGACCGAGCTGCGCGCCGCGCAGGATGAACTGGCGGCGGCTGATATTGCCGCGCACATAGTCGCGCACGACAGAACCAAATTTTTCGTCATCGTAACGATTGGCCATTTCCTTCCTCCTCTGCATGCGACGGCGGCGTCGACACGTTCCGCCGAACGCAATTCGTTAAACTGCGACTTTTCTGGTGAACCGCCGACCATCCAGCGGCCGACCTTCCGTCGGCTCGTCGAACGCTGAAACGTAATTGAGAGAATTGGAGGCTCAGATCCCCCTTTCGGCAGAACCAGCTGGCATGTCAGCCTATACTTGCATCTACAGCGGGTCAACGGTTGACTTCGATGCGGACGCGACGCTGTTTGCCGCGTGGACAGCGCGACGCATCCCGTGCATCAATCGGGAAAGGGTTTAGTACGACATGAAAGGCCCGAGCGTGGCGCCACTGTGTTGAACCGTGGCCGTCAGCGCGAGGAGCGAAGCGAGGAAGCGATCCAGAGGGCCGGTATTGCCGCTAAGCCCACCGGATTGCTTCGCCTTCGGCTCGCGATGACGGGAGCCTACCCGAGCGTCTTCCGAGGAGAGTCTTGATGGCAAGCGTTGAACTCCGGCACGTGTGGAAGCGCTTCGGCGATGTCGTCGCCGTCGAGGATTTCTCGCTCAGCGCGGCTGATGGCGAGTTCATCGTGTTCGTCGGCCCTTCCGGCTGCGGCAAGACGACGACTATGCGCATCATCGCCGGCCTCGAGGTCGCCTCCGACGGGCAGGTCCAGTTCGATGGCAAGGACGTGTCCGACGAATTGCCGCACGATCGCGACGTGGCGATGGTGTTCCAGAACTACGCGCTCTTTCCCCATCTCAACGTGTTCTCGAATATGGCGTTCGGCATGCGCCTCAGAAAGGTTCCCAAGCCCGAGATCGAGGACCGCGTGCGCAGGACCGCGCAGCTGCTCGGCATCGAGAGCGTGCTGCAGCGACGTCCGAAGGAATTGTCCGGCGGCCAGCGGCAACGCGTGGCGCTGGGCCGGGCGATTGTCCGTGAGCCGCGCGTTTTCCTGATGGACGAGCCGCTCTCCAACCTCGACGCGGCTCTGCGCATGGAGATGCGCGCCGAAATCATCAAGCTGCAGGAGCGGCTCGCGGTTACGACCTTCTACGTGACGCACGACCAGGTCGAGGCGCTGAGCATGGGCGACCGCATCGTCGTGATGCGCGACGGCCGGATCCAGCAGGTCGGCAGCCCGACCGAGCTCTACGAGCAGCCGAACAACACTTATGTCGCGGGCTTCATCGGCAGCCCGCCGATGAACTTTCTCGAGGGGCGTGTGGAAGGCGACCGCATCGTTCTGCCGGCAGAGCAGGCGATACTCGCGATGAACGGGGGCGCGCGGCAGGCGGTCGCACGGGCTACGGCGCCGGAGGTCACCGTCGGCGTACGGCCGGAGCACATCGTCTTCTCTGACAACCCGGCCGGCTCGGCCGCGCTGAGCATCGCGGGCACGGTCGATACGGTCGAGCCTCTCGGCCACACCACGCTGGTGCGGGCGAAGATGGCGTCCGGCCGCCGCCTCAATGTTCTGCTGGCAGGCAAGGTTCGGCTCAAGGAAGGCCAGAGCGTTCACGCCGTCTTCGCGCCCGATCGGGTCTATCTGTTCGATCGCAAGAACGAGCAATCCTTGCTCGGCATCAGCGAGTAGGCGCAGGCAAGGGCTGGGCAAAATGAACTCGAGTCAGATCCGTCGTTGCGAGCGTAGCAAAGCAATCCCGGAGAACCTGGGGCGCCCCACGGCCGTTCCGGATCGCTTCGTCCCCCCGGGTCAGGCGCGGGGGTCGCTCCTGGCGATGACGACGGTTCGAACTCCATCGCAGCGTGCTCTAAGAGGCGCCCCTTTCCGTGCCGCTCGAATCCGTTCCAGCCATGATGCGAAGGGCGCGCGACGGCGGCTACGCTGTCGGCTATTTTGAGAGCTGGAACCTCGAGTCGCTCTACGGTGTGATCGAAGCCGTCGAGCAGGCGCGGGCACCCGTGATCATCGGGTTCAACGGCGAGTTCCTGAGCCGTCCCGAGCGCACGGCGGGGGAGCGCCTGTCGTGGTACGGCGCCCTCGGCAGAGCCGCGGCGAGCGACGCGACGGTTCCCTGCGGCTTCATCTTCAACGAATGCGCGCAAGACGACTGGAACTCGAGCCGCGATCGCCGCCGGATTCAATCTCGTGATGCCGGCGGAACTCGTCTGCTCCTTACGACGACTATGTCCGACGGGTTTGCGATCTCGTCGGCTACGCGCGGACGCGTGACGTCGCGGTCGAGGCCGAGCTCGGCGAACTTCCGGCCGGCGTCGCCGCATTCGCGCACGGGAAAGGAGACAAGACCGATCCCGAGCGCGCACGGGCCTTGGTCGGCGCGACCGGAGTCGACCTGCTCGCCGTCAGCGTCGGCAACATTCATGTCTCCCTCTCCGGCCGGACGGCGCTCGACCTCGACCATCTGAAGGCGATCCGGAACGCGGTCGACGTCCCGCTCGTGCTGCACGGCGGCACCGGCATCGCGGACGACTCGCTGCGCAAGGCCATCGCGATCGGCGTGGCCAAGGTGAATTACGGGACGGCGCTGAAGCAGCGCTATCTGGCGGCGGTGCGGCGCGCGCTGGCGAGCGACGAGCCGAATCCGCACGCCCTGCTCGGCATGGGCGGCCCGGAAGACGTCATGATCGCGGGGCGCTGCGCGGTGCGCGAGGCCGTGCTCGAACGCCTGCCGGCGCTTGGCTCAGCCGGGAGGGCATGATGGCTCAAGTGGGCTGCGCGGGCATTCTAGTGGCGGACACGCTGTGCGGGCCGGTCGCGGCGCTGCCGCGGCCGGGACAGCTAATCACCGTTGACGACATTCCCGCCAAGGCGGGCGGATGCGCGGCGAATGTGGCGATCGACCTGTCACGCCAGAACGTCGCCGCCGCGGTCGCGGGCTGCGTCGGACGCGACGCAGCCGCGCAAGTGCCGCTCGCCGCGCTGAGCGCCCACGGCGTCGACTGCCAAGGCGTCGTCGAGTCCGACCGCCTCGCGACCAGCAAGACGGTGATCCTGCTGGTCAGCGGCGACGACCGGCGATACATCCATTCCTTCGGCGCGAATGCGGAATTCACCGTCAGGCACATCCGACGCGAGTGGCTCGCCGGCTTGAGCGTGTTCTATCTCGGCGGCCTGTTCGTCCTGCCCGGCATCGAGACCGATGAACTGATCGAGGTCCTCGGGTTCTGCCGCCGCTCCGGCATCGTCAGCGTGGTCACCGTCGTCGCGCCGGAGCCGTTCGACCAGCACGCGGACCTCGCGAGGCTTCTGCCGATGATCGACTATTTTCTGCCGAACGACGACGAGGCTCGTCTGTTCACGCGAACGGACGACCCGGTCGAACAGGCGGCGGCGTTGCAGGCGGCCGGCGCGCGGATTCCGATCGTCACCTGCGGCGCCAACGGCGCGGTGGCTGCGCGCGGCCGCCAGCGCTGGCGATGCGGCGCTTACGCGATGCCGATCGTTGATCCCTCCGGATGCGGCGACGCTTTCGCCGCAGGCGTCATCACCGGGATCATCCGCGGATGGGAGATGCCGAAGACGCTCGTCTACGCTTCGGCGCTCGGCGCGTCGGCGGTCCGAACGGTCGGCACGACCGATGGCGTGTTTCGCGCCGAAGAGGCCGAAGCGTTCGTCGCGGCGCACAAGCTTCCGATGGAGGAATGGATTGCGGATTGACGTCAAAATGCCCGACCTCTCGGCCACCGAGGGCTCCGACATTCTGGTCAGGCGATGGCTGGCGCCGGAGGGAGCGCGGGTCAAGCGCGGAGAGCCGCTGCTCGAGGTCGAAACCGACAAGGCGACCACCGAGGTCGAGTCGCTGGCGACAGGGGTCTTGGTGGAGATCGTCGCGCGACCGGACGTGAAGGTCGCGGTCGGCGAGGTGATTGCAAGAATCGAGGTCGAGCCATGAGATGGGCGTTCTTGGCGCAAGCGGTCGGACGCTTCCCTTTCCCAGCTCTGCTGGGGAAGGTGGCCCGAAGGGCCGGATGGGGTATGGACCGCCGCCTCAGGATGAAATCGGATTGCACGGGCGCCCGCGGGAAACAACGCCGCTTCATTCCTGCTTTCCACGCCCCATGCGTCGCCTTCGGCGACACCTTCCCCGCTCCGCGGACAAGGGGAATCCTTCCGCCCAAGGTCATCGCATGACCCCCCTCCCCACCGAGCGCAGGCTCGAGCTCCTGGATCGGATGATCCGCATTCGCGAGTTCGAGGAGGGGGTGCGCTTCCTGTTCCTCGAAGGCTCGATGCCCGGCACCATCCACCAATGTCAGGGGCAGGAGGCGACTGCGGTCGGCGTCTGCGCCGCTTTGCGCCCGGACGACTTCATCACCTCGACCTTCCGCGGCCATGGCCACGCCATCGCCAAGGGGCTCAGCGAGGAGGAGCTGCTGGACGAGCTGTTCGGCGCCTCGACCGGCTGCTGCAAGGGCAAGGGCGGATCGATGCATGTCGGCAACATGAGCAAGGGCATGGTCCCGGGCATCGCGATCGTCGGCGGAGGCATTCCGCTCGCGACGGGAATGGCGCTGGCGTTCAAGATGCAGAAGTCCGATCAGGTCGTCGCCTGCTTTTTCGGCGACGGCGCGGTCGCCGAGGGCGCGTTCCACGAGAGCGTGAACATGGCGGCGATCTGGCGGCTGCCGGTGATCTTTGTTTGCGAAAACAATCTCTATGGCGCCTCGACCCGCATCGACCTGGTGATGAACAACCCGCGCGTCGCCGATCGCGCCGCCGCATACGGCTTTACCGGCAAGACCGTGGACGGCAACGACGTCGAAGCGGTCCATGCGGCCGCTGGACGCGCCGCGGCGCGATGCCGCGCAGGCGACGGCCCGGTTCTGCTCGAACTCCTCACCTATCGCCAGACCGGCCATTCCCGGCGCGACCCGCGCGCCTACCAGCCGCAGGCGGAGCGGAAAGAGTGGGCCGCGCGCGATCCGATCGAGACGTTCGCCGCCCGGCTGCAGGCAGAAGGCGCAGCGGACGAGGCCGCCGTCGAGCGCATGCGGTCGAGGGCGACGCAGCGGTTCGCCGAGGCGGTCGAAGCGGCGCGCTCCGCACCCCAGCCTTCCATCGACGATCTCGAAACCGACGTCTTTGCCGCCGAGGCGACGCCATGAAGCGGCAGGGAATTGCAGAGGCCCTGCGCGACGCGATCGCCGAGGAGATGGAGAGGGACCCGCGCGTCTTCTGCATCGGGGAAGACATCGGCGTGCCAGGCGGATGGGGCGGCGCGTTCACCGTGACCCTCGGCCTGGAGAAAAGATTCCCGGACCGGGTGATCGACACGCCGATCGCCGAACTCGGCTTCTTCGGGGTGGCGACCGGCGCGGCGATCATGGGGATGCGGCCGATCGTCGACGTGCAGTACGGCGACTTTCTGTTCCTGGCCAGCGACCAGATCATCAACAACGCCGCCAAGCTGCGCTACATGTCGGGCGGCCAGATCCGGACGCCGATGGTGATGCGGGCGCCGGTCGGCGCGACCGGCCGCAGCGCACAGCACGCGCAGAATATGGAGCGCTATTTCATCGGCGTTCCCGGTCTCAAAGTCGTCGCCCCGTCGAACGCCTACGACGCCAAGGGGCTGCTCAAGGCCGCGGTTCGCGACGACAACCCGGTGATGATGTTCGAGCACAAGCTGCTCTATGGCTCGAAAGGCGCGCGCGCCGAGCCGGGCGCGGTCGACGCGACCAGCGACATCCCCGATGAAGATTACCTCGTACCGCTCGACAAGGCCTCGGTGCTGCGGTCCGGCTCGGACGTCAGCATTTTCGGCTGGCTCCTGATGGCGCATTTTTCGAAGCAGGCGGCCGATCGGCTCGCGGCCGAAGGGATCGACGCCGAGGTGATCGACGTGCGCGCCCTGGCGCCGCTCGACTGGGCGACATTGGAAGCCTCGGCCCGCAAAACAGGCTGTGCGCTGATCGTCGAGGAAGGCGCCAAGACGGGCGGCGTCGGCGCGGAAATCGCGGCGGGCTTGTGCGAGCGCCTGCCCGGCTTGCGCGTGGCGCGGCTCGCGTCGGCGGACGTTCCGGTCCCCTTTTCGCCGCCGCTGGAGAACGCCTATCGGCCCGACGTCGCGCGGATCGTCGCGGCCGCCCGCGGCCTCTGCCGAAACGCCAAATCCTGAGTGGCGCGCATGGCGGAGCGGCATATCATCGCCTTTGACGCCGGGGGCACCGCGGTCAAGGCGGCGCTCTACGACGCGTCCGGCGTCGAACGCGCGGTCGCCGCGGTGGGGATGCCGCCCCTTCATCCTGCGCCCGGCTTTCTCGAGCGCGATCCCGAGGCGATGTGGGCCGCCGTTTGCGATGTCGCTCGCAAGGTCCTGGCCGTATCGGGCGTCGAGCCGTCCTCGATCGCCGCCGTCGGCCTGACCGGCTATGGCAACGGCCTTTTTCTTATCGACCGCGACGGACGGCCGGTCCGCAACGCCATCCTCTCGCCGGATCAACGGGCGCAAGGCGTCGTCGCGCGCTGGCGCGCCGAGGGAGCCGAGGCCCGCTCCGTCCAGTTGACCTACAATGCGCAATTTGCCGGCAAGCCGCTTCCGCTGATCGCCTGGCTCGAGACGCACGAGCCGGAGTCGCTTGAGCGCGCCGACCGGGCGCTCTTTTGCAAGGACTATCTACGCTTTCGTCTGACCGGCGAGGTCGGCCTCGAAATCAGCGATATGTCTTCGGCCAGCCTGACCGACCAGCGCCTGCGTCGCTGGACGCCGGCCGCGCTCGATTGCTTCGGCCTCGGCGGCTACGCGCGGCTGTTCGGCGACGGCGTCGAGCCGCTGAGCGTCGCCGGCGCCGTCACCCGGAGCGCGGCGGCGGAGACCGGGCTCGTTGCCGGAACGCCGGTGTCGGCCGGCTACGCGGACGGCCCGGCGATGGCCCTTGGTCTCGGAGCGACCGACGAAAGCCTGATCAGCGTGATCGCCGGCACATGGGGCCTCAATCAGGTGGCCACCCGAACGCCGTCGACCGACGGATCGGTCGCAGCGGTCATATCCGGGCCGAGGCCGGGCGAGTTCGTCCTGACCGACGCCGGCCCGACGTCGGCCAGCGCTTTCGAATGGTTCGTCGACTCGATCATCGGCCGCGCCGACATGAGCCGGCGAGGCCGGGAGGCGCTGTTCGATTTCTGCAACGAGGAGGTCAGGCGGGCCCGGGCGGACGGCGAGGCTCCCTATTTTCTTCCGTACCTGAACGGCCGGCTCGAGCAGCCCGAAGCGCGCGCCTGCTTCATCGGCCTCGCCTCCTGGCACGGGTTGCCGGAAATGGTCCGCGCCGTTTACGAGGGCGTCGCCTTCGAACACCGCGGCCATATCGATCATCTGCTGATCGGCCGCGAACAGCCGCGCGCTGCACGCTTCGCCGGCGGGGCGGCCCGCAGCCGTCCGTGGCTCGAGATCTTCGCCTCCGCAATCGATCTGCCGCTCGAACTCTCGTCGGTCAGCGAACTCGGCGCGCTGGGCGCCGCGATCGTCGCGGCCGTCGGCGTCGGTCTCTATCCCGATCTCGACGCCGCCGTCGCCGCGATGACGCGGGTCACGCGACGCATCGATCCCGAGCCCGGCCTCACCAAAATCCTGGCGCGACGCCGCGGCGCCTTCAATACGCTGCGCGACGCGTTGAGTCCGACCTGGGCGACGCTTTGACCCAGCCACGGTCCCGCCTCGGCCCCACCCGATTGACGGAGATCAAGTCCCGCCGTCCGCCCAAGCGGTAGAAATCAGAGACCGAGATATCGCAGCGGCAAAGGGGGAGGACGATGGCGGTGTTGCAGAGGCTGTTCGACGCAATCGTCGACGGCAAGGCGGAGCTGGCGCATTCGATCGTCGAGGACGAGCTGAAGGCCGGCGCCGAGCCAGTGGCGCTCATCTCCGAAACGATGATCCCCGCAATGGATGAAGTCGGCAAGCTTTTCCAGGAAGAGGAGTTCTTCGTCCCCGAACTGATGCTGGCCGGCCGGGCGATGAAGGCGGCGATGGAGCCTTTGCGGCCTCTTCTGGCGGCCGCAGGCGCAAAGCCGGCCGGAATTGTGGTCGCCGGCGCGGTCAAGGGCGACCTGCACGACATCGGCAAGAATCTCGTCGTCTCGATGCTGGAGGGCGCGGGCTTCAAGGTGATCGACCTCGGCTCGGACGTGGCGCCGGAGACGTTCGTCGAGGCGGTCCGCGAGCATAACCCTCAGATCGTTTGCCTGTCCGCGCTTTTGACCGTGACCATGACCGCGATGAAGTCGACGATCCAGGCCCTCGAGGACGCGGGGCTCCGTCGGGGGGTCAAGATCCTGGTCGGCGGCGCGCCGTTGAGCGACAGATATGCGACGGAGATCGGCGCCGACGGCTACGGCGCGTCGGCGACCGACGCGGTGGCGCTCGCACGCCGGCAGGTGGGGCTTTCGAACTGACATGTGCGCGGCATTCACGCCGCTCGTCTTCGCACGACAAGGCGAGCTATGGAATCGCGTGATTCCGCAGCGCGAAAGGCGGGAAAGGGAGAGAAACCATGCTGATGAGCGCCAAGAAAGTCGGACCCAAGCGGAAGCGGGTGCTCGACGCGATCAATCATCGCACGCCGGACCGCGTGCCGATGGACTTCGGCGGCTCGGCGGTGAGCGGCATGCACGTAAGCTGCGTCGCCAAGCTCCGGGACCATTACGGCCTCGAGAAGCGGCTGGTCAAAGTCCATGAGCCGTATCAGATGCTGGGGCTGATCGAGGACGATCTCAAGGAGGCGATCGGGATCGACGTCACGCCGCTGACGAGCCGCACCAACATGTTCGGCTTCGAGAACCGCGACTGGAAGCCCTGGACCTTCAACGGCCTCGAGGTGCTCGTGCCGGAAGGATTTCGCGTCAGCCTCGAACCGGAGAAGGGCGGCACGCTGATCTACCCGAAGGGCGATGTGAGCGCGCCGCCGAGCGCGCATATGCCGAAGGACGGCTTCTTCTTCGATTCGATCATCCGCCAGAAGCCGATCGACCTCGACCACCTGAATCCCGAAGACAACGCTGAGCAGTACCAGCCGCTGACCGACGCGCAGCTCGACGCCATCGAGGAGGACGCGCGCCCCGTCGACACCGGCGAATATGCCGTCTTCGCTTCTCTGGTGAACACCGCGCTGGGCGACATCGCCTTTGTCCCGGGCCCCGACCTTACCGATCCCAAGGGCGTGCGCGACGTCGCGGAATGGTACATGCTGACGGCGAGCCACCCGGAGGTCGTGCACAAGATTTTCGAACGCCAGGTCGCGGTCGGAATCGAAAACATGGCCAAGATCCATGCGCGCGTCGGCGACGCGATCGACGTTATCTTTCTCTGCGGAACCGACTTCGGCACGCAGACGTCGACCTTCTGCTCGGTCAAGACGTTCGAACTCGCTGTGGAAGCCGCACTACGCCGACCTCTGCGACTGGATCCACAAGAACACGACCTGGAAAATCTTCAAGCACTCGTGCGGCGCGTCAGAGCGTTTTTTCGAGTCGATGATCGACGCCGGGATCGACATCATCAATCCGGTTCAGTGCTCGGCGAAGGGCATGGACCCGAAGATGCTGAAGGAGAAGTACAGGGGCCGGCTCGTCTTCTGGGGCGGCGGCGTCGACACGCAGAAGACCCTGCCCTTCGGCACGCCGGCCGAGGTGCGCGTCGAGGTGCTCCAGCGCTGCGAGATCTTCTCCGAGGGCGGCGGCTTCGTGTTCAACGCGATCCACAACGTCCAGGCCGGCACGCCGGTGGAGAACATGGTTGCGATGATCGAAGCGGTGAAGGAGTTCAACGGGGGGCTGGAGCCCTGAGCGCAGCCGTCATTGCGAGCGAAGCGAAGCAATCCACGACCACCGGCGCCGCGCTACGATCATGGATTGCTTCGTCGCTTCGCTCCTCGCAATGACGGCTAGCGCCCCTCCCCCGCCGTCACCGCCCGCGCTATGCTGCCGTCGCGCAGAGAGGGTTCGATAGCATGAAGATCGCCGCGCTCGAAACCATCCGACTCGCGGATTTCGGCAACCTTCTTTGGCTGCGCGTCCACACCTCGGAAGGCCTCACCGGCCTCGGCGAGACCTTCATGGCGCCCGAGACCGTGGAAACCTATGTCCACGAGGTGATCGCGCCAAAACTGATCGGCCGCGATCCGCTGCAGATCGACCTCATCGCCAGGGACCTGAATGGCTATCTCGGATTCCGCTCGACCGGCGCCGAGACGCGCGGCAACTCGGCGCTCGACATCGCGCTCTGGGATCTGTTCGGCAAGGTCGTCGGCCAGCCGATCGCCCAGCTCCTCGGCGGCTTCTCCCGTGAAAAAATCCGCACCTACAACACCTGCGCCGGCTCCGCCTACATGCGCCGCAACGCCGGTCAGAGCACCGCGAACTGGGGGCTGTCGAGCAGTCGCAAGGATTACGACGACCTCAACGGATTCCTTCACCGCGCCGACGAGCTTGCGCTCGACCTGCTGTCGGAAGGCATCTCCGCAATGAAGATCTGGCCGTTCGACATGGCGGCCGAGGCGACCGGCGGCGTCGACATATCGACCGCCGACCTGAAGGCGGCGCTGAAGCCGTTCGAAAAGATCCGCTCCGCCGTCGGCGACCGCATGGAGATCATGGTCGAGTTCCATTCCCTGTGGCAGCTCCTGCCCGCCATGCGCATCGCCAAAGCCCTGGCGCCGTTCGACACGAAATGGCACGAGGACCCGATCAAGATGGACAGCCTGGCGAGCCTCAAGCGCTACGCCGAGGTTTCGCCCGCGCCGATCTGCGCCTCGGAGACGCTCGGTAGCCGGTGGGCGTTCCGCGATCTTCTCGAGACGGGCGCGGCCGGCGTCATCATGCTCGATCTCTCGTGGTGCGGCGGTCTCTCCGAGGCGCGAAAGATCGCGGCGATGGCGGAGGCCTGGCATCTGCCGGTTGCGCCGCACGACTGCACCGGCCCGGTCGTGCTGTGCGCCTCGACCCACCTGTCGCTCAATGCGCCGAACGCCCTGATCCAGGAGAGCGTGCGGGCCTATTACAAGACGTGGTACCGTGATCTCGTCACGGCGCTGCCAGAAATTCGCGACGGTTCCATAACGGTTCCCGGCGGCCCCGGCCTCGGCATGGAGCTCGCCCCCGACATCGCAAAAAGATTCTCCGCGACTGTGCGCGTGTCAAAAGCGGAGTAGTATGTCCTTCGCGCGCCGAGAACGGCGCCAAGAATACCGGGAGGAAAGCAATGACGAGATTGTTGACGACTGCGAGCGCGGTGGCGTTCGCGCTTGCGTTGTCGGGCGCGGCCGAGGCCGCCTCAGTGAAGATCGCATTCACGATCCACTCCTCGACTTCGAACACCTTCTGGCAGGCGGTGAAGAAGGGATTCGACGACGCCTGCACCCGGGTTCAGGCGGACTGCCAGATGATTTTCACGCAGACGGAGGGCTCGATCGAGCAGCAGGCGGCAAACATGCAGGCCGCGATCGCGGGCAAGCCTGACGTCCTGATGACGTCGATCGTCGACAACAACGCCTTCACCTCGATCCTTCAGGATGCGCGCAAGCAAGGCATCACCGTCATCGGTGTCAACGTCGACGCGACGCAAGGTCCGGCCAAGGAGGCGCGCCAGGCGTTCATCGGCCAGGACCTCTACGCGGCGGGCTACGCGCTCGGCAATGCGCAGATCGCCAATCTGCCGAAGGACGGTCCGCTTCACCTGGTCGTCGGCGTCAGCGCTCCGGGACAGAACTGGTCGGAGCAGCGCGCCGCCGGCATCATGAAGGCTTTGGAGGAATTCGAGGCGGCCAATCCCTCGCGGCAGATCAAGATCGTCCGCCTCGACACCGGCACGGATCTCGCCATCACGGCCGATCGGGTCGGCGCCTATCTCAACGCCAACCAGGACGTGAACGCCTATTTCGACACCGGCTTCTGGCACGCCGCCGTCGCGCGCGTGCTGCGCGATCGGGGCGTGCCCCCAGGCAAGGTGCTGCTCGGCGGATTCGATCTCGTGCCCGAGGTCGTCCAGGAGATGACCTCCGGCTACGTGCAGGTCCAGGTCGACCAGCAGCCCTACATGCAGGGCTTCATGCCGGTGATGGAAGCCTATCTCAACAAGACCGTCGGTCTCGCCCCGACCGACATCAACACCGGCAAGGCGCTGATCTATCCCGCCCAGGCGAAGGCAATCATGGACCTCGTCAAGAAGGGCGTGCGCTGACCCTGCGAGCCATCAAGCCGGGGGGCTTTGCGCTCCCCGGAATTCATCGGTTTAGCGACGCTGCGGGATGCCGGCGAGCCAGCGCCGCCGCCGGTATGAGAGAGCATGAGACGCCTCTTCAAGATCTATCTCGACAAGCCCGAACTGGCGGGCGTCGTTCTCCTGATCGCGTTGACGATTGTGTTCGAATTCACTTCGAACGGCGTTTTCCTGTCGTACGAGAACATGCGCGGCGTGCTGGGCCTCCTGCCCGAAATGGGGCTCGTTGCGATCGGCGTCACCATCCTGATGATCGCGGGCGAATTCGACATTTCGGTCGGCTCGGTTTTCGCGATGGCGCCGATGGTCATGGCGACCTCGCTGGTCGCAGGAGTTGCATTTGCCCCGGCCGTGCTGCTCGGCCTCGCCGCAGCTGCAGGCATCGGCGTCGTCAATGGCGTCGTCACGCTCCGCTTCGCCATACCGTCCTTCATCACGACGCTCGGCATGCTGTTCGTGGCGCGGTCGATCACGGTCGTCATTTCCGGCGGCTTTCCCCCGGTTCTGCCGCTCGATATTCCCGCTTACGTCTTCACCCACTTCGTCGGCCTGATCCGGCTGTCGATGTTCTGGTTCGCCGGCATCGCCGTCATGCTCGCCGCGCTCCTGTCGCTGACCAACTTTGGCAACTGGATCAAAGCGACCGGCGGACAGATCGACGCCGCCGCGGCGCTCGGCGTCCCGACCGGCGCGGTCAAGATGGTCTGCTTCGTGCTCTGCGCCATGCTGGCGGGATTCGCCGGGATCATCCAGGTGCTGCGGCTCGGCTCTCCCCTGCCTTCGCTCGGAGAGGGGCTCGAGCTTCAGGCCGTCGCCGCCGCCGTGATCGGGGGAACATCGCTTTACGGCGGGATCGGCACCGTTCTCGGGGCGATCGTCGGGGCGCTGCTTATCCGCGTCATCGATAATGGCCTCGTGCTCTCGCACGTCGACGCCAACTGGTTCAAGTTCGCGATCGGCTCGCTTCTGATCCTCGCCGTGGTCGGTAATTCCTGGCTGCGCCGGACCTCGCGCCGAATCAAGCTGGAGACCTGAGACGATGGGGGCGCCGCTGATCGAGGGCCGCGGCCTGCATAAATGGTATTCCGGCGTCCATGCGCTGAAGAGCGTCGACTTCCGCGTCGAGAAGGGCGAGGTCGTCGGCCTCGTCGGCGACAACGGCGCCGGCAAGACGACGCTGATCAAAATCCTTTCCGGCGTTCATCCGCCCGACGGCGGCGACGTCTATGTCGAAGGTCAGCGGGTCGACATCCGCTCGCCCAAGGAGGCGATGAGGCTCGGCATCGAAACGATCTACCAGACGAACTCCATGGTTCCGACCATGTCGATCGCGCGCAATCTGTTCATCGGCCGCGAGCCCCTGATGGCTTCTATGTTGGGCTTCGGATTCTTGGACCAGCCGCGCATGCGGCGCGAGAGCGTCAAGGCGATCGCCGATGTCGACCTACATTTGCGCTCGCCGGACGCGCTGGTCGGCGAATTGTCGGGCGGTCAGCGGCAGGGGGTGGCGATCGCCCGCGCGATGCACTTCAAGTCGAAGCTCCTCATCCTCGACGAACCGACCAACCATCTGTCGGTCAAGGAGACCAACAAGGTGATCGGCTTCATCAAGGCGCTGAAGAGCCAGGGCGTCACCGGCATCTTCATCAGCCACAACATGTACCACGTGTTCCAGTCTTGCGACCGGGTGGTGGCGATGGCGCGCGGGGAAATCGTCTACGACCGGCCGATCGGCGAAACGTCGATCGAGGAGGTGCAGGAGTTTATGTGAGCTTGGCCCGTGACGACTCTCTAAACTGCAATCATGAATCCAAAGAACCGCGAACGGCTCGCCGATCGAGTGAGCAGAGCTGCGGAGGCCTCCCTTGCAGCCCAGGGCTATGTCGCGCCTCTCGACGTGTTGCTCGGGATCGGATGGCTCGACGCCGGCGCCGTGAAGCGCTGGCGTCTGGGGCAGATCAATTACCTTGAGCGCGCCGTGCAAGCCAACCTGCCGCGCATCTCCGAGGCCATGAAACTGTTCCGATCCTGGGCGGTGACAAAGGAACTGCTGCCGAGTGAGACCGAGTATCTCGCACGTGCGTCGCACCGCCGGCGATTGCAATTCAGTCGCAGCGGAGATCCCACGATCGAGCGGCTGTACCGCACCCATTGGGTTTCGCCTGCCCTGTCGGAGCGCAAGCGGGAGGTTGTGTTCGGCAAAAAACACTGCCCCCGGCCGGGTGGCGCGGGGGCTCGACAGGTAACGCTGTTGCGGGGGCAGGATTTGAACCTGCGGCCTTCAGGTTATGAGCCTGACGAGCTACCGGGCTGCTCCACCCCGCGTCATTGGGTTGCAAAAGGACGGACGACGGAGGCGGATTGGGGCCTGTCGTCCGTCGTTTTGCTGTTTCGTGAAGAGGAAGGGCGCGGACGGCCGAGGCGGCGGTTGGTTGTCCCGTGCCCGGGGCGTCGTTTGTCGGATTTTCCGTTCTTTGCAGGCCTGGCGACGACCTACTCTCCCATGTCTTGAGACAGAGTACCATCGGCGCTAAGGCGTTTGACGGCCGAGTTCGGGATGGGATCGGGTCTTTGTCACCTTGCAAGGGCCACCAGGCCGGCAAAGAACGGATTCGCACGACAGAAGTCGGAAGTCGGAATTCAGAAGTCGGAAATCCGGCTTTCACCGTCTGTCGCGTGAGTGAAGCAAAACTGGCTTTTCCGGAAGACGCACGGAAGGCGGGCAGTCGGTGCGGCGCGAGCGTCGCTTCCGTTTTCCGTTTTCCGATTTCTGTCTTCTATTGTCTGTCTTCCGCCTCGCGCCTTGGCGACGAGAGCAATCAAGTCGGACGAGCGATTAGTACCGGTCAGCTTCGCGCGTTGCCGCGCTTCCACATCCGGCCTATCGACGTGGTGGTCTTCCACGGCTCTTCAGGGAGAACTTGTTTTGAGGCTGGTTTCCCGCTTAGATGCCTTCAGCGGTTATCCATTCCGTATATAGCTACCCTGCACTGCGGCTGGCGCCACAACAGGTCCACCAGAGATACGTTCACCCCGGTCCTCTCGTACTAGGGGCAAATCCTCTCAATTCTCCGACACCCACGGCAGATAGGGACCAAACTGTCTCACGACGTTTTGAACCCAGCTCACGTACCACTTTAATCGGCGAACAGCCGAACCCTTGGGACCTTCTCCAGCCCCAGGATGTGATGAGCCGACATCGAGGTGCCAAACACTCCCGTCGATATGGACTCTTGGGGAGTATCAGCCTGTTATCCCCGGCGTACCTTTTATCCGTTGAGCGATGGCCCACCCACGCGGGACCACCGGATCACTATGACCGACTTTCGTCTCTGCTCGACTTGTTGGTCTCGCAGTCAGGCTGGCTTATGCCATTGCACTCGACGACCGATTTCCGACCGGTCTGAGCCAACCATTGCGCGCCTCCGTTACGCTTTGGGAGGCGACCGCCCCAGTCAAACTACCCGCCATGCGTTGTCCCGGCTCCGGATGACGGAGCCCGGTTAGACATCCATGAAGTCAAGGGTGGTATTTCAAGGGTGGCTCCACCAGAGCTGGCGCCCCGGCTTCCAAGCCTACCACCTATCCTACACATGACCACACGAATGCCAACGCAAAGTTATAGTAAAGGTGCACGGGGTCTTTCCGTCTGACCGCAGGTACCCCGCATCTTCACGGGGACTTCAATTTCACTGAGCTGACGTTGGAGACAGCGGGGAAGTCATTACGCCATTCGTGCAGGTCGGAACTTACCCGACAAGGAATTTCGCTACCTTAGGACCGTTATAGTTACGGCCGCCGTTTACCGGGGCTTCAATTCAAGGCTCGCACCTCTCCTTTTAACCTTCCGGCACCGGGCAGGCGTCAGACCCTATACGTCATCTTGCGATTTCGCAGAGCCCTGTGTTTTTGTTAAACAGTTGCCACCCCCTGGACTGTGCCCCCCCAGACCGCTTGCGCGACCCGAGGGCCTCCTTATCCCGAAGTTACGGAGGTAAATTGCCGAGTTCCTTCAACGTCATTCTCTCAAGCGCCTTGGTATGCTCTACCTGTCCACCTGTGTCGGTTTCGGGTACGGTCTTGAACGCAGGGGCTCTTTCCTGGAACCTCGTCGACGCCCATCCAATCCACTCAGGATGAACGACTTAAGAGATCCGTCACCACCTGCAGGCTCACGAATATTAACGTGATTCCCATCGACTACGCCTCTCGGCCTCGCCTTAGGGACCGGCTAACCCTGCGAAGATTAACTTTACGCAGGAACCCTTGGACTTTCGGCGACACTGTCTTTCACAGTGTTTGTCGTTACTCATGTCAGCATTCGCACTTCCGAAGCCTCCAGGACGCCTCACGGCTGTCCCTTCGCAGGCAAACGGAACGCTCCGCTACCGTGCCGGCTCGCTGTGCGAGCCGGCAGAAGCCAGAAAAGTCAGAAGTCAGACGTCAGAAAAAGAGGGCGCTCACGCTCCCGTTTTCTGAGTTCCGATTTCCGATTTCCGATTTCCGCCGGCTCGCAAAGCGAGCCGACACCCAAAGCTTCGGCTCACGGCTTGAGCCCCGTTACATCTTCGGCGCAGAAACCCTTAAATTAGACCAGTGAGCTGTTACGCTTTCTTTAAAGGATGGCTGCTTCTAAGCCAACCTCCTGGTTGTTTTGGGATTTCCACATCCTTTCCCACTTAGCCGTGAATTGGGGGCCTTAGCTGTTGGTCTGGGTTGTTTCCCTCTCCACGATGGACGTTAGCACCCACCGTGTGGCTCCCGAGCATGACTTCCAGGTATTCGGAGTTTGGTTAGGTTTGGTAGGGTTTTAGCCCCCCTAGCCCATCCAGTGCTCTACCCCCTGGAGCCTAAAGCTCGAGGCTATACCTAAATATATTTCGCGGAGAACCAGCTATTTCCGAGTTTGGTTGGCCTTTCACCCCTAATCACAAGTCATCCGAGCCTTTTTCAACAGGCACCGGTTCGGTCCTCCAGTAGGTGTTACCCTACCTTCAACCTGCTCATGACTAGATCACTCGGTTTCGGGTCTAAAGCATCGAACTAGAGGTCGCCCTGTTCAGACTCGCTTTCGCTGCGCCTACACCTGATCGGCTTAAGCTTGCTCGATACTTTAAGTCGCTGACCCATAATACAAAAGGTACGCGGTCACCCGCTCGCCTTTGGCGAGGCGGGTCGGAAGTCGGAAATCGGAAGTCGGAAATCGGAAAGAGCGTTAATTCCATCGGTCCATCAGTCCGTGAAGCATGCGCGCGATGATCGTGTAATCATCCGCCCATGTCTCAACTTGGCTCGCGTCGAGATAGCCGAGGTCGCGCCCATAATCGAGCCAGACCCGCATTTCGTCGCTGGAGCCGATCGCGATGACCAGAAATCGCCGGAATTCCGGCGACGAGGTCCGCTGCTTCGCAAATCCCTCCGCCAAATTGGCGCAGATCGACTTGCTGGCGCGTCGCATTTGATCGGCCAAGGCGTATTGCTCGATTTTCGGAAAACCGAGCGTCGCCCTGTGGATGGCCAGCGAAACCTTGTAGGCCCGCTGGTAAACGTCAAGGTCCTTGAATGAGCGAATGACGCTCATGACCTCTCCTTCAGATTTCTGACTTCAGACTTCTGACTTCTGACCGCTCACCAAAGGTGAGCGGGCTCCCACTGTTTGTAGGTATCCGGTTTCAGGAACTGTTTCACTCCCCTCGTCGGGGTGCTTTTCACCTTTCCCTCACGGTACTTGTTCGCTATCGGTCGCTGAGGAGTACTTAGGCTTGGAGGGTGGTCCCCCCGTGTTCAGGCAGGATTGCACGTGTCCCGCCCTACTCGAATCTCTCGCCAAGACCTATCCATACGGGGCTGTCACCCGCTCCGGCCCGGCTTTCCAGCCGGTTCTGGTCGTCTAAGGCAAAAGCATTGGCCTGGTCCGCGTTCGCTCGCCACTACTAACGGAGTTCTCGTTGATGTCCTTTCCTCCGGGTACTTAGATGTTTCAGTTCCCCGGGTTCGCCCTTATTCCCCTATGAATTCAAGGAATAAGTCCTTTCTGATCGAAGTCAGAAACCGGAAACCGGAAAGCGGAAGGGCGACGCCGGCTTCGCAAGCCGACATCCCTTCCGTCTTCCGATCTCTGATTTCTGACTTCTGAAAGTGGGTTGCCCCATTCGGAGATTCACGGATCAAAGCCTGTTCGCGGCTCCCCATGACTTATCGCAGCGTACCACGTCCTTCATCGCCTCTCAGCGCCAAGGCATCCACCGGATACCCTTAAGACACTTGATTGCTCTCATCGCCAAAGCGCGCTCTCGAGTCGATCGGAAGTCGGAAGTCCGAAACCAGAATGCGAGCATCCCGATTTCTGTTTTCTGTTTTACCGTTTTCCACTTCCCGTCCCCGATTGGCGCTTGGCGTTGAAAAGACCAGTTTTGCTTCAAACGCATCCGGGGATCTGAGCGGTCAGGCTCCAAACCCACGACTGGTTGCTCGAAGGGTCGAATGAACGACGAACCGCTTTCAAAGCCGCAAAGGCTCTCTCGAACCTTCCCGGCGACGCTTCGCCCCATCCGGCCCTCGACCGAATGCGCTTCCTCTTCACAATGTCAGATATTCGTCAGGACGGAGATCGGACGACAGAGGACGGATACCCGTCCTTCATCGGCCTCCCGGCCTTCCTTGCGCCTGCGCGCCCAAAGGCGCTCAGACGAAACGGATCAAAACATGCATCGGAAGGAGATCTCGGGAAGGATCTCGGGAAGGCTTAAGCCGGCCCTCGGGGAATCGCCCCATCCCTCGTCCGGTTGGTGGAGCCAGACGGGATCGAACCGACGACCTCATGCTTGCAAAGCACGCGCTCTCCCAACTGAGCTATGGCCCCGTCGCCGCGAACGGAAATCGGAAATCGGAAAACAGAAGTCAGAAGGCCGACTCCCGACTTCTGGTTTCCGACTTCCGACTTCCGACTTCCGACCCCCGGTCAGATGGTGGGCCTGGGAGGACTTGAACCTCCGACCTCACGCTTATCAAGCGCGCGCTCTAACCAACTGAGCTACAAGCCCGGGATCGGAGGACAGAGGGCGCAGGACAGAGGGCGGATGTTCCCGCACCCTGTTTCCCCTCGGCCGATATCCTGGATGAAAGAGAGACGAAGGCGGCGTGGTCCCGCAAAACGCGGCTTTGACAAGCCGCTTGATTCTGAGCCGAACGTCAAAACATGCCGACATCGACGGACAAACGGCCTAAACGCCTTCTGTCCTTAAGTCCTCTGTTTTCTGATGTCCGAATCCAGAAAGGAGGTGATCCAGCCGCAGGTTCCCCTACGGCTACCTTGTTACGACTTCACCCCAGTCGCTGACCCTACCGTGGCCGGCTGCCTCCCTTATCGGGTTAGCGCGCCGTCTTCGGGTAAAACCAACTCCCATGGTGTGACGGGCGGTGTGTACAAGGCCCGGGAACGTATTCACCGCGGCGTGCTGATCCGCGATTACTAGCGATTCCGACTTCATGCACTCGAGTTGCAGAGTGCAATCCGAACTGAGACGGCTTTTCGAGATTTGCTCAGGCTCGCGCCTTCGCCTCCCTCTGTCACCGCCATTGTAGCACGTGTGTAGCCCAGCCTGTAAGGGCCATGAGGACTTGACGTCATCCCCACCTTCCTCCGGCTTATCACCGGCAGTCCCCCTTGAGTGCCCAACTGAATGATGGCAACTAAGGGCGAGGGTTGCGCTCGTTGCGGGACTTAACCCAACATCTCACGACACGAGCTGACGACAGCCATGCAGCACCTGTGTTCCCGGCCCCGAAGGGAAGATCGCATCTCTGCAATCCGTCCAGGACATGTCAAAAGCTGGTAAGGTTCTGCGCGTTGCTTCGAATTAAACCACATGCTCCACCGCTTGTGCGGGCCCCCGTCAATTCCTTTGAGTTTTAATCTTGCGACCGTACTCCCCAGGCGGGATGCTTAATGCGTTAGCGGCGCCACTGAAGAGCAAGCTCCCCAACGGCTAGCATCCATCGTTTACAGCGTGGACTACCAGGGTATCTAATCCTGTTTGCTCCCCACGCTTTCGCGTCTCAGCGTCAGTTCCGGGCCAGTGAGCCGCCTTCGCCACTGGTGTTCTTGCGAATATCTACGAATTTCACCTCTACACTCGCAGTTCCACTCACCTCTCCCGGACTCAAGATCTCCAGTATCAAAGGCAGTTCCAAGGTTGAGCCTTGGCATTTCACCCCTGACTTAAAGACCCGCCTACACGCGCTTTACGCCCAGTAATTCCGAACAACGCTAGCCCCCTTCGTATTACCGCGGCTGCTGGCACGAAGTTAGCCGGGGCTTCTTATCTCGGTACCGTCATTATCGTCCCGAGCGAAAGAGCTTTACAACCCTAAGGCCGTCATCACTCACGCGGCATGGCTGGATCAGGCTTGCGCCCATTGTCCAATATTCCCCACTGCTGCCTCCCGTAGGAGTTTGGGCCGTGTCTCAGTCCCAATGTGGCTGATCATCCTCTCAGACCAGCTATCGATCGTCGCCTTGGTGAGCCGTTACCTCACCAACAAGCTAATCGAACGCGGGCCAATCCTCCGGCAATCAATCTTTCCCCCCAAACTTTCGTCCAAGGGCGTATCCGGTATTAGCTCAAGTTTCCCTGAGTTATTCCGAACCAAAGGGTATGTTCCCACGCGTTACTCACCCGTCTGCCACTCCCGTGATCGCTCACGAGCGTTCGACTTGCATGTGTTAAGCCTGCCGCCAGCGTTCGTTCTGAGCCAGGATCAAACTCTCAAGTTCAAATGAGATCTGATCGCTGACTGGTCACTTCAACAGAACCGCGCGGCCCTGCTGCATTCTTGACGAGTTCCAAACACATCCGCCTGATGCTCATCCACGCCAGTCCGCCTCACGACGTTCCGACGCGCCAACCACCAGACGCGATGAATTCTTGAAACGTGACCGTCAGTTGTCACTTCTCGGAGCGTTCCCCGCCAGACCCCAAAGCCAGCTCCAAGCCAACCTCAAAACCCAGCAAAAAACGCCCCCGCAAGGACAACGCCGCCCACGTCTCTCTTCCTTCCGATGCAATTGTCAAACAGCGATGGACCAAAAGAGCCCCGCTGACGCCGGCCTCCTGAGCCATTGGACGCGAACACCGGCTCCGAGGCTGCCGCCTGCAGAGCTCGAAGCTCGAGCCCGAATTCGAAAAGCTTCGCTCACGCGAAGCAGGAACGACCGAAAACTCTCCGCCCCCGCCTCACGGCGGGAGGAGCGCGCTTGAGAAGTTCCCGAAACCCACCGCGCCAAGCGCCACAAGGATGCGCGCCGCGCCGTCGGAGGAGTGCCGATATAGAGGGGCGCGGTTTTTGTGTCAACGGACTCGCGCAAAGAAATTTTCAGCTGTGAATAACCGGCCGCCCTTCGCGCCGTCTGACGTGCATTTTCATGCCGCCGCGCGGCCGCAACGTGACCCGCTGCTGGGGCATCACCGGATGGCCGTCGACGAGCTCGAAGCGGAAAGTGCGCAGGAGATTGGCGAGAATGATGATCGCCTCCTCGATCGCGAACGGCATGCCGATGCACACGCGCGGGCCGGCGCCGAACGGAATGTAAGCGAACCGGTCGATGCGTTCCCGCCGCTCGCCGAGGAATTGCGACGGATCGAAGGCGTCCGGGTTGTCCCACAGTCCGCGTCGGCGATGCAGCACGTAGGGCGAGATCGCGACCACCGTTCCGGCCGGGATGCGCCTGCCGAGAATTTCGTCGTCCTTGATGGCCTGGCGAGCCAGCATGGCGGCCGGCGGATAAAGGCGCAGCGCCTCCTCGAACACGGCGCGCAGCACCGCGCAGTCCTCGAACGAGGCTGGCCGCCGAGGATCGTAGGCCTTCTCCGCTTCCGCCTCGGCGCGTTCGCGCCATTCGGGCGATTGCGACAGCAGATAAAGCGTCCAGGTTAGCCCGTTCGCCGTCGTCTCGTGACCGGCCATGATGAAGGTGACGATATTGGCGCGGATGCTGGCGTCGGGCAGGCCGAGGCCGGTTTCCGGGTCCGTCGCGGCGAGCAGCCGGGTCAGAAGATCGCGCGGCGCCTCGCCGCCCTGGTCGAGCAGAGCCTTGCGCCTCGCGATGATGGCGTCGACAGCATCGTTGAAGAACTTGAGCGCCGGGCGGCCGCGCCTTCGTCCAAACCGCGGCAGAAAGGCTGGCGCGCCAATGAGATCGAGCGGATCCAACCGTCCGAAGTTTTCGAAATAGCTCGTCACCGCGCGCTGGAATTCGCTCGTTTCCCGTCCGAGCCCCTGCGAAAACAAGGTCTGCTCAAGGACCTCCAGCGTCATGCGGGACGTCAGTTCGCCGAGGTCCGTCACGGCGCCGTCGCGGCGATGGACGAGCCGCTCGACCGTCGCCTCGGCGACCCTTTGCATGGCGGGCGCGAATTCGGCGACCAGGCGCGGCGAAAGCAGCGGCGCCAGTGAGCGGCGCTGCAGTCGCCACGACTCGCCCTCGGCCGTCAGGAGGCCGTCGCCGAGACCCGGGTTCAGGACTTTCAGCTGCAGGTCGTCCTTGCGGTAGTTGGCCGCGTTGTCGAGAAAGACCCGCCGCACCGCAGCTGGATCGTGGGCGGCGGCGCGCAGGCCAAGGATCGTGCGCCCGATCGAGAACGGCCGCTCGAAATCCGCCTTGCCCCAGATTTCCAGCGGATTGCGCCGGAGGGTGAGAATCATCGACAGCGCGCCGAGCGGCTTTTCCGGGCGCGCCGGATACGGCGGAACGAAAGGCTTTGACGCTTGAACGACCGCCGACATTGAAGCCTTCCTGGCAAAACGTTGCGCGAAGAATTTAGGCTGCTTCGGATCGCAGCAACAGGGGCGGAAGCCGCTTTCTTTCAGCCATCAGGCTAGAACCCGGTCCTCTGCCGCATGGCGGCGGCGAGCGTGCCGTCGTCGAGGTAGTCGAGTTCGCCCCCGACCGGAACGCCGTGGGCGAGGCGCGTCACCTTGACGGGATAGTCGGCGAGAAGATCGACGATGTAATGCGCCGTCGTCTGGCCGTCGACGGTGGCGTTGACGGCGAGGATCACTTCGCCGACCCCGCCCGCGGCGACGCGGGCCACGAGAGAGGTCAGGTTGAGGTCGCCGGGGCCGACGCCGTCGAGCGGCGACAGAGCGCCGCCCAGCACATGATAGCGCGCCCTGAGGGCGCCGGCCCGCTCCAGCGCCCAGAGGTCGCCGACCGTTTCGACCACGACGATCGTCGAGGGGTCGCGCTGATTATCCGAGCAGATCGTGCAAGGATCGCGCGAATCGACCGAGCCGCAGACCGAGCAGGCGACGATGCGCTGCTCGGCGACCCGCATCGCTTCGGCGAGGGGCTGAAGCAGCGCCTCCCGCTTGCGGATGAGATGCAGCGCCGCGCGGCGGGCGGAGCGCGGACCCAGTCCGGGCAGACGGGCAAGCAGCTGGATCAGCCGTTCAATCTCCGGGCCGGCGACGTTCGACGGCATTCAGAACGGCAGTTTCATGCCGGGCGGCAGCGACAGACCCGCGGTCAGCGACTGCATCTTTTCCGTCGCCGCGCTGTCCGCCTTGCCCTTGGCGTCGGCGAAGGCGGCCATGATCAGGTCTTCCAGGATCTCCTTGTCCGACGGCGTCATCAGCGAGGGATCGATCTCGACGCTCTTGACCTCGCCTTTGGCGGTCATGGCGATGCGAACCATGCCGCCGCCCGACAGGCCTTCGACCTCGAGGCGCCCAAGCTCCTCCTGCGCCTCCTGCAGCTTGGCCTGCATGGCCTGCGCTTTCTTCATCATCTCCATGAGATCCATGACGGGCCTCTCCTTGTTCAAAGATCTTCGTCGTCGAGCGGGTTGGAATCGGCATAGGCGACGTCGTCGTCCGACGGAGACGGCGGCGCGGCCGGGGCCGCGGCGGTTTCCGGCGTGCGCACCTCGACAATGCGCGAGCCCTTGAAACGTTCGAGCACTTTGCGCACGACCGGATGCGCTGCAGCGCCGGTCGCCCGTTCGGCTTCGCGGGCGGCTTGGGCTTCGCGAAGAGTCGGGGCGGTCGAACCCGGCGCGAGCGCCACCATCCAGCGCTCGCCGGTCCATTCCTGGAGGCGTTTGGCGAGCGTCTGCGCGAGGCCGGACGAAGCGCCGTCGATCAGGGAAAAGGCGATGCTGCCCTGCTCGAACCGGTCGAGCCGCGCGTCCCGTTCGAGAGCCTGGACGAGCTGGATGTCGCGCTTGTCCCGCGCCAGGGCGACGACGTCCTCGAACCGCGCCAGCCGGACCGCCGGGGCGGGCGGCTTCGCCGGCGCGGGCGCAGGCGCGCTCGGCGCGACGAGGCGCTCCGCCGAGGCGCCGGCGGCGCTGACCCTTCCCCGCGGACCTCCGCCGCCGGAGGGAAGCGCCGGCGCGTGACGCGGCGCATAATCCGTCGTCTCGGCGAGCTTGCGCAGCGCCTCCTCGGGCGTCGGCAGGTCGGACGCGTAGGCGAGGCGGATGATCGCCATTTCGGCGGAGGCGAGCGGGCGCGGCGAGTCGTTCACATCGTCGAAGCCCTTGAGAAGAATCTGCCAGGCCCGGGTCAGCGCGCCCATCGACAGCTGGCGCGCGAAAGCGCGGCCCCTGTCGCGCTGGCTTTCGCCGATCGTTGCGTCGTCGGGCGCCTCCGGGGCGATCTTGACCTGGGTGACATAGTGGCAGACCTCGGCGACTTCGAGGAGAATGTCGGCCGGATCGGCGCCGGCGTGATAGAGCGCGCGCATCAGCTCGAGCGCCTCGGCGATCTCGCCCTTCATCGCGCGCTCGAACAGGGTCACGATCTCGCCCCGGTCGGAGAGGCCGAGCATGTCGCGGACCGCAAGCTCGGTCGACGCCGGCAGGCCCGCCGTAGGCGATGCCCTGATCGAGCAGCGACAGGGCGTCGCGCACCGAGCCCTCGGCGACACGGGCGATGACGGCGAGCGCCCCCGGCTCCGCGGCCGACGCTCTCGAGGCCGCAGATTTTCTCCAGATGCTTGATCATCAGGCCCAACTCGATCCGCTTCAGGTCGAAGCGGATGCAGCGCGAGCGCACGGTGATCGGCACCTTGTCGATCTCGGTGGTGGCGAACAGGAATTTTACGTGCTCGGGCGGCTCCTCGAGCGTCTTCAGGAGCGCGTTGAAGGCCTGCTTCGACAGCATGTGCACTTCATCGATGATGTAGACCTTTGTGCGCGCCGAGACCGGCCTGTAGCGGGCGTTCTCGATGATCTCGCGCACGTCGTCGACGCCGGTGTGCGAAGCGGCGTCCATCTCGATCACGTCGACATGGCGCGAATCCATGATCGCCTGGCAGTGCAGGCCGAGTTCGGGCATGTCGACGCTCGGCGCATCGATCTTGCCCGGCACGCTATAGTTCAGGGCGCGGGCGAGAATGCGCGCGGTCGTCGTCTTGCCGGTGCCGCGCACGCCGGTGAAAATATAGGCCTGATGGATGCGGTTGACCTTGAAGGAATTGGCGAGCGTCCGGACCATCGCCTCCTGGCCGATCAGGTCCTCGAAGCGCTGCGGCCGGTATTTTCGCGCCAGAACGCGATAGGGCGAGGCGGAGGACGCGGACGAAGGCCGATCGGAGGCGGCCGGCGGTTCGACGGGAAACAGCGAATCGCTCATCGGCCGCCGACCCGGGATTCGGGGCGATAACGAGCGCCCTGCGCCCTCGTCCTGAGGAGCGCCGCAGGCGCGTCTCGAAGGACGCCGACCCGGGATTCGGGGCGATAACCAGCGCCCCGCGCCCTGGTCCTGAGGAGCGCCGCGGGCGCGTCTCGAAGGACGGGGGCTCGCCCTGGGGCTCCAGCCAATAGCGTGTTCAATTCCGTTCGTTCGGCGGTCGAGGCGAAGCATGAAGGTGGGAGGTTGGACAAAGACCCGCCCTGTCTCGTTAGGGCTGCTTCCTTCCGGACCTGACCCGGTTGGCGAGCGGTGCGTTCTTCGCCAACCTCCCACCCCTCATGTGGACCATCGACGGTCGGCATGCAAGAGCCGCGGGGCGCTGCGGAGCCACCAGGGCAATCGGGCGAAGGCGACCTCCTCCCCCTTGTGGTCCCCTTGTGGGGGAGGATTGAGGTGGGGTCGCGCCAGACCTCGAAGCTGTTCATGGACGCCCTCCGTGGCGAGCGCAGCGCGACCCCCGAACCCCTGCCCGCCCCCGCAAGGCTAAGGCATGCACAGAAGTCTCCTTTTACCCGAATATCAGGGCGCTCCCCTTCTCCACGAAGTGGGGAAGGTGTCGCCGAAGGCGACGGATGGGGTGTGGAAAGCAGGATGGCGACGGCGAAGATACGCGACGTGTTTGTGCAATCGTGCGTGCGTCGAAGCGGCGGGCCACACCCCATCCGGCGCTCCGCGCCACCTTCCCCAGCAAGCTGGAGAAGGATATCGCGCGGCGTTCGAGATCTGTGCGTCCCATAGCCCCGCAAGGGGGGCGGGAGTGCGCCCAACCGTCTGAATCTTCGCGTCGCCCGATTGCCCTGACGTGGGCCACCGCTGCCGACTGGCCCCGGGAGCGCGGCCAAATTCCCTGCCCAGCCAGAGCAGGGAATTTTTGCGCGCGAGCAGGGAAATCAAAATCCCTCAAGGGCGCGACAGCAGGGAAGGCCCGCGCGGGCTCCGGGAGCCTGGGACGCTGTCGCAGAACCGTCGGTTGAATTTGCCGGGGCGCCTTGGGAACGGCCAGGCTCTCCCGTTCGTTACCCGGCGACTATCAAGAACGGAACGGAGTCTCAACCCATGCGAACATTGCTTATCTCCGCCATTGCGCTCGCCTCACTGGGCGGTGTGGCGCTCGCCAAGGACGTAGTTGTCACGCCAGCCCCTGCGCCGGGGGTGGTGATCGAACACCACGACGCCGACGCCGCCCACAGGAAGGTCGTCATCAACAAGGAGAACGGCTGCACCACCAAGACGGTGAAGAAGTCCGACGACATGGGCAACAGCGTCACGCGCACCAAGTCCAACTGCTGACGACAGGAGCGGGGTTTGAAAGGGCCGATCCTGGCCTTTCGTAAAAACCCCGCCTTTTCAGCGACTCGCGGGCGCCTCCGGATTGGCGGACACGATTGTCCGACAGCCTGCGCCCCGAATTCACGAGGTCCGCGGTTGCAGTTGACGGCTCGGTCCGCGAAGGAAACCGTCACGCGTGGCCGATTTTGGTCGCGACGTCGGAAAGGGTCTCCCTCCCTTGTGTGTGGCCCGAGTTCGCGCTGAGTTTGAGAAGAACCCAGTCGCCCGAGAGATCGACCGTGTCCGGCGAGGCGAAGCTCCTCCCGTCTGCGGCACCAGGAAGGCGACAGGTTCGAGACCGCCGAAGGTCACCACGAGGCGTAGCGAATGGAAGCGGAGAACAAATCGCTGTGCGTGAAACTCGCGGCGACCGCGGCGACAGCGGTTTGGTCAGCCGGAGGTCAGCGGGGCATTGATCGCGTCTCGAACAAAACATGTACAAACGATAGGAGCCATGCTATCCTGTTTGTCGCCGGCCAGGCGACGGCCTGCAGGCGGTGCGTGGCGCGTGGGCGCGCGCGACAACCCGCCGCGAGAAAGTTGCAGAATCTGGGAATCTGGCGCCTAATCCGTTGAAAAGCCAGGCGCGTGAGCAGATTCGCCAAGCTCCCGCAGCACGCCCGGCAAAGCCTCGGGCAAATCCTCGGAAATGAGGCCGGGGCCGAACGCGCGGGCCGCGGCGCCGTGCAGCCAGACGCCTGCCGAGGCCGCCTCGAAGGCGGGCATCCCTTGCGCGGCGAGGCCGGCGATGAAGCCGGTCAGGACGTCGCCGGACCCTGCAGTGGCGAGCGTCGGCGGCAGGTCCCAGCCGATCGCGGCGCGGCCGTCGGGCGCGGCGACGACCGTGTCGGGGCCTTTGAGGACGACGACCGCGCCGGTCAGCCGCGCCGCCGCCCGGGCTCGCGCCAGCTTGTCGTCCTCTGCGTCGACGCCCGCTGCGCCCGCGAACAGTTTTGCGAATTCGCCCTCGTGCGGCGTCATGATCGCGGCGTGGCCGCCGCGCGCGATCAGCGCGCCGAGCTTGTCCGCTTCGCCGGCGAAGCTCGTCAGAGCGTCGGCGTCGAGCACGACGGTGCGTCCGGCCGCGGGCCGGGTCAGCGCCGCCGTGACGAGTTTGCGCAGTTCTGGACCGACGCCCGCCCCCGGCCCGAGCGCGATGGCGCGCCGGCGCGCATCGGCGAGCAGCGCCTCGAAACCCTGCAGGCCGGCGAAGGGAGCGACCATCACCGCGGTCGAATGCGCGGCGTTGACGGCGACGGAATCGATCGGGCTGGCGATCGAGACGATTCCTGCGCCGGCCCGCAGCGCCGCCCGCGCGGCGAGCCGGGCCGCGCCCGTCTGATGCGCCGCGCCCGAGAGGACAAGCGCCGCGCCGCGCGCGTATTTGTGCGATCCCGGCCCGAGTCGAGGCAGGGCCGGCCGCCACAGGACCGGCGAATTGACCAAGGTTTTCGGCGCGATGCGGGCGAGCACGCCGGCCGGAATGCCGATGTCGGCGAGCCGGATTTCTCCGCAAAGCGACCGGCCCGGCTCGAGCAGGTGGCCGGGCTTCAAGCGGAAGAAGGTGACGCTCGAGGTCGCCTCGACCGCCGCGCCGCGGACCTTGCCGTTTGCGCCGTCGAGGCCCGAGGGCACGTCGACCGCGACCACGCGCCCGCCGTTGCGGCGATAAGCGTTGATCCGCTCGACGATCATTTTCGCCTCGCCGCCGATGTCGCGCTGAAGCCCCGCGCCGAACAGTGCGTCGATCACGCAGTCGGCGCCGCGCGGGTCGACCTCCGCCGCGGGCCGCACTTCGCCGATGAACCGGGCGGCCGCCGTCGCGGCGTCGCCGTGCAGCGCCTCACGCCGCCCGAGCAGGCCGAGTTCGACCGCGTAGCGACGCTCCGTGAGGAGACGCGCGGCGACAAATCCGTCGCCGCCGTTGTTGCCCGGCCCGCACAAAACGACGATCCGGCCGCGCGATCGCGCGACCCGCGCCGCCTCCTCGGCGACCGCGAGCCCGGCCGCCTCCATCAGCACGATGCCGGGGGTCCCAGCCGCGATCGTCATGCGGTCGGCTTCGCCCATTTCGGCGGGGGTCAGGAGTTCCGGGAGGTCGAGCGGATCGAGCATGACGACAAAGTGGTCAGGACCCTTCGTGGCGGCCAGCGACAAAACCTGTTTGCATCGCTTCAAATTCTGCTATATCGCGCCCGGCTGATCCCCGATAGCTCAGCTGGTAGAGCATTCG
>CAWIHF010000022.1:0-234574 GCA_963835885.1 uncultured Alphaproteobacteria bacterium | reverse complement strand
ACTATGGCAGTCCTAGGAAAAGAATAATATTGTTTGTTAATGTCATTTATTATATAACGGAAGTCATTGAATTTTGTCATCGTCTCCTAAACAATGGCCTTTATAAGGACGGCGTGCGTGTAGACATATCATTGAATAACACGAAAGGACGGATATTGTCAGCTGGACACGATAGGATGCCGATCTACCCCGCTAAGGAAACGAATGCGGAGAGAATTCAAACTAGTAAAGACCTTGCCCCTGAGCAACTTGCGGAAGCCCATCGAGAAATAGCGATCAATTTCTGCGTCGAGATCTTCTATCGATTCGGATGGAACCCGGATGCAACTCAACTCCAGGCTGAGCAAGAGAGGTTCTATCGGCTGGTCTGAAGTTAGCAATTCAATCGCGGATGGGCGTTATAGAACTGAAGGCCGCCTCCAGGCAGCCTTCGTGCGTCTGGCCCTCTCTTGAACCGGACGCGCGGAAATCCCTTGAGACGGAATTCTTGATTCCCTCAAAGGGCAATGTCTGCAAAGGGTCGGAAGCCGAAATTCAAACAGACCCATTACCCCCCAAGTCATCGAACGCGCGCTTCCGGATCATTGGCGAGCAGGATCGGCTCCCCGTGCGGCGTCGCTTCTGCCGCCCGCGCCCATGCCGCCTTGCGCGACGCCAGCGCCGCACGGCTCGCCGCCCCCTTCGCGACGACCAGGCCTTCGAGCGCCGCCAGCCAATGATGGTAATACGAATTGCCCGTGTCGGGATCGCTCGACGGCGGCGCCGCGGCGATCTCCCGCGACAGCGCTTCCGTCCACTCGGGCCAGCCGAACAGTCCGGCCTCATGCAACGCCAGGACCATGGCGAAAGCCTGCGCCTCCCAGGCTTCGTTGAAGATCGGCCCTTCGCTGTCGCGCGAAACCGGAAGGAGGATGTCGCCGGCCTCGAAGACAGCGTTATGCGCGATCACTCGGCAAATCCTTCGAGATAGCTTTCCCAGGCGTCGATCGACACGTCGAGGTCGGGATCGCTATCGCGGCCCCAGATTTCCGGGCCCGAGAATCGGACGCAATAGAGCCATTGGGGGCTCGGGCCGAGGCCATGGGCGTTCGCGTCCGGGAAGACAAAAACGCCGCGGACCTTCTCCACCCGTCCATGCTTGCCGCGCGCATAGCGCGGCAGCCTTGTGTGTCCGCCGGGGTTGATGTTTAGGGCGCGGACCTCGTCCCCGACGGCGAAGCGCGCCGGGGAGGTGGGCGGGCGGTCGTAGGGCGTTCCCCGGGCCAAAGCCTCCGCCATCGCGGCGGCGGAAGGGGGAGCACGGGTTGGCTTGGCCGGCTGCAACGCCTGACCCGCGGCAATTTCCTCAGGTCCCGCCAGTCCGGCCGCGACGATGAGCTTCTCCAAACCCTTCAGCCAGACTTCGTAGTAGCTCGACGAGAGATAGTCGACGGGGTGGAGCGTCTCGTTGGCGTGCCGCGCCATGTCGATATTCCATTCGCCCAGCGCGCCGGCGGCCGTCCTCAAAGCGAGGACGCGCTTCTCCCAGTCGGCGTGGAAAACCGGCTCATCCCGTTCGGCGCCGATCGGGCCGAAGCCCATCATTCCCCCAAGGTCCTGCCCGCCGTTCATGAGGGCGCCTCCGCGGCCAGCGACTGGGGATCGACGGCAAGGCCCGTTCCGATCATCGAATCGCGCGTCACCAACCGGGCGAGCCGCGCCTCGCTCCAGCCGTCGGTTCCGGCGGGGCGCATCGGCACGACGAGATAGCGGATCTCGGCCGTCGAATCCCAGACCCGGATTTTTGTCGAGGCCGGCAGGCTTACGCCGAACTCGGCCAAAACCCCACGCGGATCGATCACTGCCCGCGAGCGATACGGCGCGGACTTGTACCAGACCGGCGGCAGGCCGAGCACCGGCAGGGGATAACAGGAGCAGAGCGTGCAGACGACCAGGTTGTGGACTTGGGGCGTGTTCTCGACCGCAACCATGTGCTCGCCCTGGCGCCCGCCGTAGCCGAGCGACCGGATCGCCTCCGTCGCGTCGCGAAACAGCCATTCCCGATAAGCCGCGTCGATCCAGCTTCTGGCGACGACGCGGGCGCCGTTGCGCGGGCCGATCTTCGTCTCATAGGTTTCGACGATCGCGTCGAGCGCCGCCGGATCGACGTAGCCCTTTTCGATCAGAAGGGATTCCAGCGCCCGCACCCGCAAGGCGACGTCGGAGATTACGCTGCGGTCGTGGTCGTGGTCGTGCGCGTCTCCATGCGCATGGCCGCCGATCGGCGATGGTTCCATCGCGCGTTCCTCACCGTCAGGCCTGCCCGGCTTTCGGGCGCCGAAGACACTTTCCAAAATCTTAGCCGAACGCCGAAACCACGGCAATCGACGGTCGGCCCTGTCGGTAGCAATGATATTCGGTTTATGAGCGAACAATATGTATAGTAATTCAAACTTTTTTAAAGATAATTTGATACAACTGACTGAAATTTTTTAAAATATACTTATGATAAAATTTATAAACATTTTAAATCGCTACGAAACAGCGGAGTTAAATCAGTTAGAAACAGTAATATTAATTAAAATAAAAAAGCTGACGTTTCAGCGCTAGCAGACGCGTTACGAAAAAGACAGCGAGGCTAAGTTAATAGAACAGCGGCTTAACAAAACGTCTAAGAAGCTGGTTACGGTCGAACCAAGCAGGAGGTCGAGACGCTTTAATAACAGCATTATGCGATTCCGAGACAAACACTACCATAAAGCAACTAGTGAAAGATCACGTTTCACCTAAAGCTACACGTAGACAAACGTTAATGGTCGCGCAGCTATTACGAAAACGCCGCGCAAAGCGCGCATCAACGGAAACGGAGCACACCGTTACCGGATGATACTGACAGAACAGCTCAAACACATCTAGCTCGAAAACCAGCAACATCGATCTCATACGACGTTAGACGACGCACCAGCGATATATTCTAGCTGGTCGAGGAGGAGGTACGCTTCGACGTTCCGCGCTGAAAGAGACGTTCAGCCCACGCTGCCGATAAACCTCTATACAGATCGCGTTCACACTACTTCCATACCGCCGAGGCGGCAAGATCGACGCAGCCGCCTGACGCAGGTAGGCCGGGCGCTCGAGCAACTCGGCGTCGATCTTTCGGGGCCTATTCGCCGCAGGCGCGCGGGCGCTCGGAGCGGGCGTTCCAGACCTTGCAGGGCGGCTGGTGAAGGAGCTCAAGCTCTCCGGGATCCGGCGATCGAGGCGGCCAACGCGTTCATCCGCGAGGTCTATCTGCCCGCCCACAACGAGCGCTTCGCGTCGCGCCGGCGCAGCCCGGTTCGGCCTTCACCCCGATCCCGGGCGTCGAGCTCGAATCGAGATCCTGTACGTGCAGGAGGAGCGCCAGGTCGGCAACGACAATCACGTGTCGCTCCGCACCACTCAAACTGCAGATCCCACAAGCCCACTGCGGCCGCACTTCTTCAAGCGAGGTCAAGGTCCATCACTATACCGATAGCTCGCACGCCGTCTTTACAACCCGCGCTACATCACCGCTACACCAAAAAGCATCCACCGAAAAACGCCACCTAAATCCGCTCGTGCCCTGGAAGTAAACCAAACCGTGCCAAGAAAAAAAAAAAAAAAAAAAAAACGCACGAATTGCGGTCGGCCACGATGAGGTTTTACCGCGGGAGGACATTTCCTGGCTCGGCCCGTGCTTGGCCACGCCGACGACCGCTCGCCGGTTCCCGGCCTTTATATGTGCGGCGCCTCGACCCACCCGGGCGGCGGGGTCAGCGGCTTGCCGGGCCGCAACGCGGCTCGCGAAATCGTGAAGGATTTCCGCCGGCGCAGATTGCGATGAGGCGTGTGCGAGATATCCCTGTTCTTGGCCGAACAGGGAACTTTAATTCCCTGATCGGCTGATTTCATTCCCTGTTCGGCCCGGTCGGGAATATTCGTGGAACTGACTGGAATACTTGGCCTTTTTGGATCGGTTTTCCCCAAATCGGCCGAAATTCGATGAATTCGCTGTTTTTTTCCCTATTACCAGGGAACCGGGCGCCCGCAGCGCGGCGGGCGCCGCGGTCACGGCGCGAACCGCACCGCATGCGCCGGAGGCAGCGTGTGGCTGATCTCGCGCCAGTGATCGCCCTGGTCCTCGGTCACGTAGAGTCCGCCGGTCGTGGTGGCGAAGGCGAGCCGGTCGCCGCTCGAGTCGATCGCCAGCGCGTGGCGATAGACCACGTCATAGGCGTGTTCCTGCGGCAGGCCCTCCCGGAGGACCTCGAACGTCGCGCCGGCGTCGCGCGTGCGGGTGACGACGAGCCTGCCGTCAACCGGAATGCGGCGCTCGTCCTTGATCGCCGGCACGAACCACGCCGTATCCGGCTCGGTTGGGTGAACCGCGACGGCGAAGCCGAACGACGAAGGCGGAACGTCGACGATCTCACGCCAACTCGCTGAGCCGTCGTCGCTGCGAAAAATGCCGTTGTGGTGCTGGACCCACAGGCGGTCGGGGGCGCTCGGGCTCTGCACCAGGCAATGCGGGTCCTGCACGTTGGGGTCTCGACCCATCTCGGGCGGCAGGAAGGCGGCGAACATGCCGTCGGCGCGGCATCCCCAGGTGTCGCCGCCGTCGCGCGTCTCCCACACGCCGCCGCAGGAAATGCCGATCCGGACGACGTTGCTGTCGCGCGGATCGACGCAGATCGAGTGGATCGCCGGCCATTCCGTTCCGCCGCCCATCCATTGCTGGCGCTTCGGGTTGTCCCACAGCGAGCTTATCAGCTCCCAGGTCGCTCCGTGGTCGCGCGAGCGGAACAGACCGCCGGGAATGGTCCCGCACCACATGAGGCCGTCCTCCTCAGGGCCGCCGGCCTCGAGGGAAAAGATGTTGATGAGATTATAGGGGATGTCCTTGCCCCACCCGTCGCGGTCGACCAGGCCTTCCGGCTTCGGCGGATAGGCGGGCGCCGCGATCTCCGTCCAGTCGTCGTTTTTCCGCCGGTGCAGCTTGACCCCGAAATGCCCATGGTTGAGCACGGCGTAGTCGTAGCCGCTGCGTGCGTCATGCAGCGCGAGCGTGACGTTGTCGCCGAGAAAGTCGCCGCGCGCGACGCGCCAGTCGCCGTTGTCCCGTTCGACCCAAAACAAGCCCTTGCGGGTCGACACGACCAGCCTGTCGCTCATCCGCTGCCCTCCCCTACCCGCCGGACAAAGCCTGCAGGACGTAAATTGCGCTGGCGGCGGTAATCGGGTCGCTCAAGTGGACCCGGTCGCGCAGCGGCTTTCCGTCGACGACGATCCCCATGTGGCGGCGCAACGCCTGCTGGTCGTCAAGCACATAGCCGCGCAGTCGTTCGTTCCTGCGGAAGACCGCGTCGAGCGCCTCGCGAACAGTTGCGCCTTCCGCTTCGGTCGCCGGGCAGTCGACGTGGCGCTCGAGATTGGCGGTGAAGACGATGCGCGCCATGCTTGATCTTGTCGCCGGAGGCGGTCGCCCGTCAAGCCGTGGACGAGCCTGCTGCTGCTTGCATATGTGACGCGGCCACGGGTTGCCCGGACCGGGAAAACGGAGCAAGTCAGTCGTCATGTCGAATCGAGCCGACGCAGCCGGATCCAACCCGGCCGCAGAGATCAAGGTCGATGAGTGGAAGCCCGCGCATCCGGCCGAGGACGCGCGGCAAGCCGACCCTGATGACGCGCTCGACAGATTGCAGCGGTTTCTCGAGTCCTGGACACCCTCGAACCCGCCGCGAAAGGTCCTGGCCCTGAGTCCCCCGCGTAACTTCGCGGCCTCGAACCCCCGCCTGGAGGTCGCTGCGCATGTCGGGTTGACTGGGGACGCGGGTCAACCCCTTGCCGGCGCCATGGTCGAACCGCCGGCCCCCGGGCTGGCCACGGCTCTGGCGCAACTTGGTCCCCGGCGGCGACTCCTGACGGCCACTCTGCTTGCGGCGGCCGCGGTCGGGGCGTTTATCGTGCTCTACGGCGCGCTGGGTCTTATGAAACGGCCGCCTTTCATCGCTTCGGCCAGCCATCCGGCGGCGGTGCGGCCGACAGCCGAACCGATCGATGCAGCGTCGGGCAAAGCGTTCTTGTTGGTTCCGAAGGAGGACGCCGGGGCGAGCGCGAAAGACGCCAATTCGGAGAAGCCGGCGACACCGACCGCGCCGGCGTCGTCTGACACTGCTCCAGCGGTCGGCGCGACGCCGGTCCGCGACGCTCGGGGAGGCCCGGCCGAGGCGGCGAAACCGCAGGCTCCAAGCCTCGCTTCGCATCGAATGGAATCCTCGGGGACCACGGCGGCGCCGATCCCGACACCCTCTTCCGCGCCGCGGGCTCCCCAGCCGGCGGGAGAGGCGGTCAAGACGCTGGCCGGGCCCGAGCCGAATGCGGCTGGCGAGCCGGCCGTGGGGATGCGGAGCCCGGAGTCTGAAGCGCCGTCGCCCCGACCGGCCAATCCTGCCGGCGTCGGCGAACCCGCCACGCAGAAGGCGGTCGCCGCCGAGGCCACGCCCCTGCCTCCGGTCCGGCGGGCCTCGCGTGTGAAACCGGCGAGGCGCGAGAGAAACAGTAAGCCGCACAAGGCCGCGCAAGCCGAGCCTGCGCCCAAGCCTTCGCCGCCGCCCGCAGAGCCGGAGGCCCGAAGCCCGCAGCCAGCGGGCAATCCGCTGCTCCGCGCGTTGGGCAACGCCTTCAAGTGAGCCGTCCCGTCCGCAGTCGGGTCGGCGCCGGCGGTTCGGCTCACGCCGTGGTCGATTGACGGGCGCTTGCGCGCCTCGCAGCCTCCAGGATCAAATCCGCGATCCGATCGGACGCGGAAAAATGGGGCGAGTGACCGACGCCCTCGAGCATTGTCAGCCGTGCGCCGGTTATGTCACGCGCCAACCCCATCGAGTGGATGTACGCAAAGACGACCCCGTCCGAATCGCCGGTGATTACCTCCGTCGGCGCGCGGATCTCCCCGTACCGCGGCGACAGCCCGGCGACCGCCGCCTCAGCGTGGGCGACGTCCTCGCAGTTGGCGCGGAATTGAAGGGGTCTCAGGACGAGAGGCAGCCGGGTCGTCTCGATGAAATCCGAAGGCGTCGGATTTGGCGCGAAGACGCCGGCAACGGCGCGGCCCAGCCTGGCCATACCGATCGGCAGCGTAAGGAGCCGGCGGAACGGCGGCCCGAGCAATGGGTGCGCGCCGACAGAATAGTACCAGGCGACGCCGCCAGGCCAAGGATGGCTGACCGGCGCGATCAGCGCCAGGGCCTGCACGAAGTGCGGGTGGTCAAGCGCCATCGAAAGTCCCGTGATCGCACCCAGGGAGTGGGCGGCGACGACCGCTCTGCCGACCCCTAGCCGCTCCGCCGCGCGACGTATGAGGTCGGCCTGAACGATGGGGGATGAGGCGGCGCGCCCGGCGATCCGGTCGCTCCAGCCGTGTCCGGGCCGGTCGACGCTGAGCACGCGAAGACCCCGGCTCGTCAGCTTGTCGGCGAGCGCAACGAACATGTCGGACGCGTTGCCGGAGGCGCCGTGGATGAGAAGAACCGCGCCCCGCTCTTCACCCTCTGCTGGCCGGTCGAGGACGTGCACAACGCCCCCGTCGACCTCGACGCGAACACCCACAGGCGGATAGCGCGCCTCGATCCGGCGCGTCTCAACCGCGGTAAACAATCCGAGCGCCGTGATCACGCCGAGAAGCGCAATCAGCCCGGTCAGCAACGCGCGGAGCCTTTCGGCGCGGCTGGAAGCCTCACAGGCTCTGTCCCGCGATTTCCGCCTTCAGCTTGTCGACCGCTTCCTCGGCGCTTTTCCAGTGCGGGGCGATCGCGAGCACGCGCCCGTAGACTTTGAGCGCGTCCTCGTCCTTGTCGCGCGACTGGAGGATGCTCGCCATGCCGAGGAGCGCGCCCAAATGGCGTGGCTCGCGCTTGAGCGTCTCGGCGATGTCGGCCATCGAGCCGTCGTAATCGCCGTCGAGATAGCGTAGCGTCGCGCGGGCGTTCCACCCTTCCGCCCAGTCGGGCAGGAGGATAATGGTCGCGTCGAGGATTTGCTTAGCGGCCTTATAGTCCTGCGCCTCGATCGCCTTGTGCGCCCGCTGGAGCAAAAGGTCGCCCGTGTCCGAGCCCGATTGCCCATAGGCTGTCACCAGGAGGCCGACGAGTCCTTCGGTTTCGTCCGCGTCGGTGGAGGCGGCGAGCCGGGAATAGATCTCCGCCCGCATTTCGGCGGGGGAGGGCGGCGCGGGATTGTCCGCCTGAGGCTTCGCCGGCTTCTCGCGCGGCGCCCGATCCGCCGCCCGCGCGACGCCGCCGGCCGAAAGGGCCGCGACGATCAAGACGAGGATGAGGGACGACGCGCGAAGCCTCATACCTGCAGATTAACGCGGCCGGAAGTCGACAGCAAGGCGATCAACCCTGGCGGGCCTTGAAGCGCTTCTGCGTCTTGTTGATGATGTAGACGCGCCCCTTGCGACGCACGAGGCGGTTGTCGCGATGGCGTTTGCGCAGGGTCTTCAGCGAGTTACGGACTTTCACGGCGTTCACCAATGCTTCTTCCCGCGGGGAAGGACCCACGGCGGAGGAATTCGGAGGCGCTCCTATGCCTCAAAGCCGGGCGGCGATCAAGAGTACGCGGCCGCCGTCGGTTGCCGAGGGGCCGCATGAGGCGAGCGGGAAAATCGCGTCCCTTCACTAAGTAGAATCCCTTATTGCGGAGCGGGCGATTGCCGCGAACAAATGTTCTCAACAACTGTTGAGACATCCGTTCCGCTCGGGAAACTGCGATGGAAGGCGTGCCGCTTTTGTGCGGGCAATGTCGCGTTCGCGTTGAGGTTTCACTCGAGAGGGGCGGCGAGCCGGTCGCGCGTTGTCTCGTCTGTGGTCGGCGCGACACGCTCGCCGACGCTCAACGCGAGGCCGAACTGCACCGGGCGCACAGGCTCTTGTCGGACATGCTCCGAGGCGCCGACGGGCAAGCGAAAAAGCCGCCGCTGTCTTTCCGCTTCGTCGAAGAGGGCGACGACGAGTCCGGCGCGTAGATCAGTTCGCCGCCGACGTCTCCCTCGCAGCCTGTTTCGCAGCGCGCTCTGGGACGCTGAGCAGGAAGGCGGCTGCTTCGTCCATGGCGCGACGGCCCTCCGGCGTCACGCGGTTCATGAATGGCCACACGTGCGGCATATCGGTCCCGATGCGCACTTCGACCTGGACGCCCGCGCCCCGCGCCCGTTCCACGACTCGGAGCGTGTCGTCGAGCAGGATTTCCGTATCGCCGACGAAAAACATGAGCGGAGGGAGGCCGGATAAATCCCCGTAGAGCGGCGACGCGAGCGGGTTCCGCGGATCCGCGCCGGCGAGATAGGCCGCCGCGACCTCGTCGAGGCCGCTTGCGACAAGGAGCGGATCGCGCTCCTCGTTCGTTCGGGTTGACGCGCCGGTCACGGCGAGATCGGTCCAGGGCGAAAACAGACAAGCGCCATCCGGGCCCCGCTCGCCGAGGTCGCGCAAGCGCAAAAGGAGCGCCAACGTCAGCCCTCCGCCGGCCGAATCCCCTGCAGCGCAGACCGGTCCGGCGACGCGCGAACGCAACGCGCGCCAGGCCGCCGTCGCATCCTCGACCGCCGCTGGAAACGGGTGTTCCGGCGCAAGCCGGTAGTCCGCCGAAAAGACCCGAAAACCGCGCTGTGCAAAGGCGCCCGTCAGGTGGCGGTGGGTCGCGGACGACATGCCGATATAGCCGCCGCCATGCAGATAGAAGAGCGTCGTCCGCTCCGGGCCGGCCGCTTTCGCCTCGGCCCACTCGCCCGGAACACCGCCGAGCGCTGCTGGAGTGAAACGTACGCCGAGCGGCGCAGGCAACGGCCTCGCCGAGAAGACCTTGCGCGCCTCGAGCGGCGTGGAGCAGGCGGCGAGCCGGCGTTTGACTCGGCGACGCAGCACGAAATTGATCACACGGGCACGCCAGCTGGCCATGGCAATTACTCTCAAGCCGACGAAGTGCGAGCGGCGCCCCCCGCGCCAGCAAGACAAGACAACTCTGACCTTGCGATTTACTCCGCTGAAATGGGGGCTGGCGCGTGCCTCGGCAAGGTCCGCCGGTCCGATGGTTTCAGGGCAGCTTCAGCTTTTGCATCAGTTCCCGATGCCCCGCCGGGATCGGGAACGGACGATTGGTCTGCCGGTCGACATAGACGTGCGTGTACCGGCCGGCCGCCGCCGCCTCTGGGGCGCCAGCCCGGAACGCCGCCAGATGATAGCGCACCGACGAGCGGCCGAGATGCTCGACCGCGACGCCGACCTCCGCCGGCTCCGGGTAGGTGAGGCTCGAATAGAAGCGGCAGTTGCTTTCGACGACGAGGCCGATGATCGGGCTCGTCGCCGGGTCCAGCAGCCCCGCCTCGATCAGGATTGCGTTCACTGCGGAGTCGAACAGAGAATAATAAACGACGTTGTTGAGATGGCCGTAGGCGTCGTTGTCGCTCCAGCGCGTCGCGATCGGCACAAAGCGGGCAAACGCGGCCCTTGTTGGCGGCCCCTGGCGATCGGGATCGGCGGCCATCCGCTCGAAACCTCGCTTAGGCGCTACGTAAGCGTCGGATCGCGCGCGGGGCCGTGCCGACCCGCGCTCCGCCGGGGACGAGCGGCGTCTTGCGCGCGACACGCGCCGCGCCGCGTGCGGGCCATGCGAGCGGTGGGTCGATGGCGTCGGACATGTTCGCTCCAAAATGTCGTCGGATGGTTCTGCTTCGCGTCTTATCGATGGCCGGCTATCATGACAAGGCGAGGAGTGGAACGCCTGGTTGGGCGGAGAAGGAGCAAGGCGAATGGCTGATGCGAGCGAACCGGACCCTTTCGCCGATGCACGACAGCCGCCGCCACGGCAGTTGACCAGGCTTTCCCCGCGCGTGCGCCGACTTGTCGCACCGAACGCTTCACCCTTCACCTTCAACGGCACCTGCACCTACATCATCGGCGAGGGCGCGGTCGCCGTCGTCGATCCGGGCCCCGCCGACCCGTTGCATCTCGCAGCGATCCTGGCGGCGGTCGCAGGCGAGCAGGTCGAGGCGATCCTCGTCACCCACACTCATCGCGACCACAGCGCCCTCGCCAACGATCTGCGCGAGGCGACGGGCGCACGCGTCATTGGCCCGCCGCCATTCGAGCCGAAAGGCGACGGCGCTGGCCTCGAACTCGTCACACGACCGGGGCTACGCGCCCGACGCTGTCCTCGTCGACGGCGAGCGCTTCGCTTCACGCACCTTCACGATCGAAGCCGTCGCGACGCCCGGGCATTGCGGCGAGCATCTCTGTCTCGCGCTCATCGAGGAGCGGGCGCTGTTTTCCGGCGACCACGTGATGGCCTGGTCGACCTCGGTCATCGCCCCGCCGGACGGTTCGATGGGAGCCTATATGGCCTCGCTCGAGAAGGTGCGGGCGCGAGACGAGACGATATACTGGCCCGGACACGGCGGTCCCGTTGTCGAGCCGCAGCGCTACGTGCGTGCACTCGCCCACCATCGCCGCCAGCGCGAGGCCGCGATCCTGGCTGCGCTCGCGGCCGGCGCGGAGACCGTCTCCGACCTGGTCGAAAAAGTCTATGTCGGGCTCGATCCTTCCCTCGTACGCGCCGCCGGACTGTCGACGCTCGCCCAGCTCCAAGACCTCAGCGAGCGCGGACTGGTCGTCGCCGACGGCTCCGCCGCCGGCAAGTCCCGCTTTCGCCGGGCCTGACGCGTTTTGCCCACCCACATCGCTGGGACGCTATTGTCGTTGGCGGCCTTGCCGTCGAGGCGCGACGAGCCGAGCGCCGCGATCTCGCTCGCGACCGCCGACCAGAACGCAAACCGTCTGCGACTGCGTGCGCGTCGCGCATGGGTTCTTTCGTTCGCGGTTCTCCGGAGCGCCAGCTCAGTCCCGAGCCGCCGGATCAGCAACTCGGCCGCCTGACACGCTTCCATGCGCAACGAAATCTCGGGCATTCCGCCTCCTAAGTTCCAGTGTTCGGTTTGTCGGACGACTGCCGTAGCGTTTGCCCCGCGGGCCGGCCGTTCTGTTGACGATATTAACTTAACGGACTTTTCCACGGGCGCGCAATAGTTAAGTTTGCAACCGTTTACGCTGATGCAACGCTGTCAATGCGGATCGAACAAGGCGCCTCAGATCATCGTCTGCCCGCTGCGGGACGACCGCACTCAGCTGAAGTCAACGACGAAAGCCCCGGGCATTCTCTTCCGGGTTTTCATGAGGCGTGTTGCGTTTCAGGTTTGCAGAAACAGGCGGAAGGCGAGTTTCGCATGGAGGCCGGGTTGGACCAGGTCGGCATTGGCGGCGGACAAGCGGCTGACGCCCGCACGGGGCGCAACTCAAGCAGCAGAACAGGATAACGACGTATCTGCGGCAGAGGGCGAAAAATACTTTTCGGCCGCTTCATCGATAAAGCATCGATAGGAGAGGATTCGGTCTCAGAAGTGGAATGAAGCGGAAGGTCATTGGAAGGAAATCTAGCCCGGCTTGCACGCAAAAAACGCGCTCCAAGCGCGCCCTGAACAGGTCTTGGAAGGAACAAGGCTCAGAACGGGCGTCGATTTTGTTGGGTTGTCGCATTCGATCGTCCGTCTCCCGACCCGTAGGGGCGGCATTCACGAGAGCGGTAGGCCGGGCGGTTGCTGCGTCTTAAGGGACTCGGCCTCGGCGCGCCATTTGGCAGCCTCCGCCCGGTGCCGCCGCGCCGCACGCCGATGACGGCCCTGCGACACCCAGGTCGCGGCCGCACCGGCGATGACGCCAAGCATGGCGGAGACGATCACGACGGCAAACAGCGGCGCCGTCACCGCCAGGGCGGGGTTGTCGACCGAGCCGAGCGGATCGAACGACACCATCACAATCTGACGGTTGGCGATGGCAAATAGCAGAAGAATGATCGCGACGACGGCGACGACGGCGATCCGTATGTAGCGAATCATGCCTGGTCTCTTCGCCCCATTGCGCCGCCCGCCGTGGGGCCGCTAGACCTGTTCCGCCTGGCGATTGAGACGCTCGCGCATCTCCTTGCCGGTCTTGAAGAAGGGCGCCAGCTTCTCGGTCACCGGCACCTTGTCGCCGGTGCGCGGGTTGCGGCCGGTGCGCGCCTGCCGCTGTTTGGTTGAAAAGGCGCCGAAGCCACGCAGCTCGACTCGCTCGCCGCGCGCCAGGGCGTCGGCGATTTCGCCGAGAATGGCGTCGATGATGTTCTCGATGTCGCGCTGGTAGAGGTGCGGATTGCGGGCCGCCATGCGTTGCACGAGTTCAGACTTGATCACTGAGCTTCCCCACCTCGACGCCGGCCCGGAGCGCGGTCCGGGATCCTTCCTGCCCTGAATTGTCTTTTCCCTGCAATGCAAAATCATCATTGCGTGGAATCGCGCTTCGGCCGCCGAGCCTCGGGAAAAGGCGCTTCATGCCGAGCGCTGAACCTCATACTGGCCCGTCTTGCGGAAGCGCACAAGATAGGCGGGAATAATCGCGTCGGCCGCCTGCGGGACGATGCCGAGGCCGCGGAAGACGCGTCCCTCCGCCTCGGCCTCAGCCGAGACGACGTTGTCGAAGGCGAGGAGGTCAACCTGATCGCGGCTGGTCGTAAGGAGCTTGGGAAAGCGGCCGAGCGTCGCCTTGCTGGCGAATGTGGTCGTCGAAGCGATCAGCCGCGAGAAGCCGAGCGGCAGCCCGAACAGGGCGCGGCGACGATCGATCGTGTGCAGGACGAGCTCGGCGGCTTGGCGCAGAGTCATCGTCTCAGGTCCGCCGAGTTCGTAGATCGTCCCGGGCTTCGCTTCCCGCGCGAGCGCCGCCGCCGCCGCACGCGCAACGTCGCCAACGTAGACCGGCTGCAGGCGCGTCTTTCCACCGGCGAACAGCGGGATCACGGGAAGAAAACGCGCCAGCGCGCCGAACCGGTTGAAGAAGTCGTCCTCCGGGCCGAACACCACCGAAGGACGCAGGACGGTCGCGTCTGGAAAAGCCTCGAGCGTTGCGGTTTCGCCGAGCCCCTTACTCGCGATATAGGCCGAAGTGGATCTCGCATCGGCCCCGATGCCGGAAATATGCGCGTAGGTTTCGATGCCGGCGGCTGAGGCGGCGCGGGCGAGTGCCGCGGCTCCATCGACATGCACGGCCTTGTAGGTCTGCGCGCCGCTCTCGGCCCGAACTCCAGTGGCGTTGACGACCAATTCGGCGCCTTGGAGCGCGGCTGCGATCGAGGCCGGATAACGAAGATTAGCCTGCACCGGCTCGATCTGGCCGACATTGCCGAGCGGCCGCAGGAAGGCGGCGAGATCGGGCCGGCGCACCGCCACCCGGACCCGCCATCCCCGGCCCGCCAGAGCGCGAACGATGTGGCGCCCGAGGAAGCCCGAGCCGCCGAATACGGTCGCCAAGCGGCTTCGTTCGAAGGTGGCGTCGGCCATCGAGTCCGTCTCCGAAAGAGGGAGGAAAAGCCCGGCACCTTTATGCGATGGGCGCGCGCCTGTACAGCGGCGAAAAAGACTGAGAACTGGACGCCGGCGGCGGCCTCACCCGTTCGCCCGCTTGCGGTCCGCGATCACCTGGTCGGCCGTTTTCCCAACGAGCTCGGCCAGATGGTCGAATCTTGGTTTCGTAAGCGCCGACGCCCGAAGTCGCGGAACGCAATTCGATGATGAGATCGCCGATTTCCGCCTCGGGGATGAGCGCCCGCAGCGCCTCCCAGCCCTTCCATCCCTCGCGCGCCTCGAAGCCTAAAATCTGGCCGCGCCGGGCGCTGACCAGCGCGCTTGCGCGGGCAAGCGCGTCAGAGGGCACGTAGATCGTCACCGATAGGATGGGTTCCAGCAGGATTGGTCGCGCCTTCTGCAGCGCTTCGTCGAGCGCGATCCTGCCTGCGGCGCGAAACGCCATGTCGGAGGAATTGACGGTATGATACGAGCCGTCGATCAGCGTCACGGAAACATCGACCACCGGAAAGCCCAAGGGCCCGCGCGCCAGCGCGTCCTTCGCGCCGGCTTCGACGGAGGAGAAATATTGCCGCGGCACCGAGCCGCCATGCACGCGCTCGGCGAAGGCGAAGCCCTCTCCACGTCCGCGCGGCGCGACCTCGACGACCACGTCGCCGAACTGGCCGTGCCCGCCTGACTGCTTCTTATGCCGCCCGCGCACAGTCACCGCGTTCCGGATCGTCTCGCGATAGGCGACCGTCGGCCTGTGCGTTTGGATCGTCACGCCGAACCGGTCGGCGAGGCGCTCCGTTGTCACGCGCAGATGCATTTCGCCCTGCCCGTAGAGCTTCATCTCGGACATCTCGGCGTCCTGGACGAAGGCCAGCGCGCGGTCCTCCTCACAGAGCTTGGCGAGCGCCGCAGCGAGGCGAACCTCGTCCTTCCGGTCCTTGACCTGGATCGCGAAAGCCTGGGTCGGGGGCGGTGGAGGCGGAAAATCGGCCGCGGCGGGGGCGACCTTTCCGTCGGCGAAGCGGTCGCCGGTTGAGAGCCCTTCGAGACGGGCGAAGGCGATGGTGTCGCCCTCCTCGGCTCGGGTCAATTTCGACTGGGTCGCGCCCATGAGCCGCGCCAAACCGCCAATCCGTTCTTCGACGCCGTGCGAGTTGACGACGGTGACGCCATCGGCGAAGGCGCCGCGCAGGACCCGCGACAGCGACAGCTTGCCTCCGTGCGCGGTGTGGATCGTGCGGATGACCTGCGCCAGCGCCGGCCCCTTGTCGTCGATCCCGAGCCTCAACCGGGTGTGGGCGATGGCCGGCGCCTCGTGCCGGACCGCCTTCAACAGGCGCGTTACTCCATGGCCTTCGGTCGCCGACCCCATCAGCACCGGCGCCACATGGCCGTCGCGCAGCTCGCGCGCGAGATCGTCGAAAACCAGGTCCTTCGGCGGGTCGATGTCGCTGATCAGCTGCTCCATCAACGCGTCGTCATAGTCGGCGAGCTTCTCGAGCATCGAATAGCGCGCCTGTTTCTCCTCGGGAAGGACTCCGGCCGGCATCTCGATCACCGTCGAGGGCGCGGACTCGCGGTAGACGAAGGCGCGCTCGAGCGCGAGATCGACGAAGCCGGTTGCAACGCCGTTTTCCCACACGGGAATCTGGCGCAGGAGCAGGGGGACGCGAGACGCCGGCTGAAGCATTTCGAGGGTCTCGCGCAGCCCTCCGCTGGCCTGGTCGATCTTGTTGAGGAAGAGGATGCGCGGGAGGTTGAGCTCCTCGAGCTCGCGCAGGATCACTTGCAGCGCCGGCACTTTGCGAGGGTCGGCTTCGCATACCACGACGGCGGCGTCGCAGACCGGCAGGGCGTGGCGCATGTCATGAATGAATTCGATCGATCCGGGACAGTCGAAAAAGGTCAGCCGGTCTCCCATGTAGTCGGTGCTTGCGACATTGGGCTCGACACTCATGGCGTGGCCACGCGCCTCGGGACTGGAATCGCCGACCGTCGTCCCCTCGCGCACCGTGCCCTGACGCGACAGGCCGCTGCCGCGCACGAGAATTCCCTCGAGGAGACTCGTCTTCCCGCTCTGGAACGGCCCGACGATGGCGATTAGACGAGGACCGGGGACGCGGTGCTCGTGATTGGCTGCGGACAATGTTGGGCTCCTCAAGCGTTGCTCGGCGCTTCCTTGCAGGGCGCCGTGGAAATCCCGACCCGCGAGGCCCGGCGGCCCCATAGGCGAACGCGATGCGCATCTGTCGCGCGTCTGTCACGCTCCCGACATGGTTGCAAGAACAAGGGCGGCGCGCAAGCCGGTCGAAAGCGACCAGGGGTCGAGATGGGCGGGACGGCGCCGCCGGTCGCATTTGGCGCCCATTTCCTGTAAGGGACGGCGCTCAAACGGGAACGCTAGGCGGAGTGTTTATGGTTCAAGGTCAGCCGGTCGACGCGAAACGGGTGGCGGCTGCGCTCGGCCGACGGTCGGTCGTGCTCGTCGGCATGATGGGGGCCGGCAAGACCTCGGTCGGCAAGCGGTTGGCCTCGAAGCTCGGGCTGCCGTTCGTTGACGCCGACGCCGAGATTGAGGCTGGCGCGCAACTGACGATCCCGGAAATCTTCGAGCGGTTCGGTGAAACCTATTTTCGCGAGGGGGAGCGCAAGGTCATCGCGCGACTTCTCAATGCCGGACCTCAGGTGCTGGCCACCGGCGGCGGCTCGTTCATGAACAAGACGACACGCGACAACATCGCGGCGCACGCCGTCTCGGTCTGGCTGAAGCCGGACGTCGAAGTGCTGGTCGCACGCGTCCGCAAGAAATCGAACCGTCCGCTTCTGCAGACCGCCGATCCCGAGTTGACCTTGCGGAGGCTCCTGGACGAACGCTCGCCAATCTATGCGCTTGCCGACATCACCATCGAATTGCGCGACGGACCGCACGAGTTAGTGGTCGACATGACGCTGCGTCGTCTTGCGGAGCTGTTGCGCTGCGCACCGGAACCCCCGCCGGCCGATCGGCGCAGGGTCGAAGTGCCGCTCGGCGCGCGCGCCTACTCGATCCTCATCGGCCCGGGCTTGATCGACCAGGCCGGCGTCGAGGTCGCGCGCTTCGCTCCGGCGGCAAAATGCGCGATCGTCACCGACGCGCATGTCGCGCCCCTCTACCTCGACCGGCTGACGACGAGCCTCGCTGCGGCGGGCCTTGGTTCGACCGCGATCGTGTGCCCGCCGGGCGAGGCGACCAAGTCCTATCAGCAGTTCGCCCGCGTCTCGGACGCGCTGATCGAAGCGCACATCGAGCGGCGAGACGTTGTCATCGCGCTCGGCGGCGGGGTCATCGGCGATCTGACCGGCTTCTGCGCCGCCTCGCTTCGCCGCGGCGTACGGTTCGTGCAGGTTCCCACCACGCTCCTTGCGCAGGTTGATTCCAGCGTCGGCGGCAAGACGGGCATCAACTCGCCGCACGGCAAGAATCTGGTCGGGGCGTTCCACCAACCGTCTCTCGTCCTTGCCGATTCCGGCAGCCTCGATACGCTCGGCGAACGGGAGTTCCGCGCGGGCTACGCCGAGGTGGTCAAATACGGTCTCATCGACGACCGGAGCTTTTTCGAATTCCTTGAAGCCCGCTGGCGCGAGGTCTTTTCCGGCGGACCGGTGCGGGCCGAGGCGATCGCGAGGAGCTGCGCGGCCAAGGCGCGGGTTGTCGTCGCCGACGAGACCGAACAAGGCGAGCGCGCCCTGCTCAATCTCGGCCATACCTTCGGTCACGCCCTTGAAAGCCTGACGCGCTATGATTCCGCGCGTCTGGTCCACGGCGAAGCGGTGGCGATCGGGATGTCCTGCGCGTTTCGGTTTTCCCGACAATTGGCGATTTGCTCCGGTCAGGACGCGGCTCGGGTCGAGGCGCATCTGAAGAGCGTCGGGCTGCCGACCCGGATCGGCGACGTTCCCGGACTGACGGTCGGCGCGGACGAGCTTCTGGCAGCCATGCGACAGGACAAGAAGGTCGAGCGCGGCCGGCTCACTTTCATTCTGGCCAGGGGAATCGGCGAGAGCTTCATCGCTCGCGACGTCGACGAGACGAGCGTGCTCGAATTCCTCAAAAAGGACCTGGAGCGGGCGGCGATCGGCGCGCATGGGCCGCAATAGACCTTCCGCCATGCTAAGATAGACCCTATGGCGATCAGTCTCGACATCGTCGTTATCGTGGTCAGCATCGTCGCGGCGGCGTTCTTCGCCGGGGCCGAGACTGCGTTGACCGCCGCTTCCCGCGCGCGCATGCACGCGCTCGAGATGGCGGGCGACAGGCGGGCGAAGCTGGTGACCCGTCTCATCGGCATGCGCGGCCGGCTGATCAGCTCAATGCTGCTCGGCGGGCAAATCGTCACGATCGGTTCGTCAGCGATCGCCACGAGCATCATGCTCGACCTCTACGGCGACCGCGGGGTTTGGGCGGCGACCGTCGTCATGACGGCGCTGATCGTCGTGTTTGGCGAGGTGACGCCCAAGACCATCGCCATCGCCTATCCCGACCGCGTGTCGCTCCTGATTGCGCCGGTGGTTCTGTTCTTCGTCACGGTCTTCGGTCCGATCGTGAGCGCCGTCGAGACGCTGGTGCGGTTCTTCCTGCGTGTGTTCGGCGTGTCGCTCATCGAGAAGGATGCGGGAGTCACCGGGCACGAAGAGCTGATGGGCGCTGTCGACATCCTGCACCGCGAAGGCGGCGTCGAGCGCGAAGAGCGCGACATGTTCGGCGGCCTGCTGGAACTCGCCGAGATTCCGGTGTCCGACGTCATGGTGCATCGCACCAAGATGCGGCTCATCGACGCGGATCTGCCGCCGGAGGAGCTCGTTCGCGAGGTGATCGACTCGCCCTACACCCGCGTACCGCTGTGGCGGGGCGAGCCTGACAACATTGTGGGCGTCCTGCACGCCAAGGACCTTCTTCGCGCGTACGTCGCGGCGGGAGGAGACGCCGGAAAACTCAAGCTCAGCGAGCTCATGATCGAGCCGTGGTTCATTCCCGAATTCGACGACGCTGCGCGCCCAGCTGCAGGCGTTCCTGCGCCGCGGGACCCATTCAGCGCTGGTTGTCGACGAATACGGCGTCGTGCAGGGACTTGTGACGCTCGAGGACATCATCGAGGAGATCGTCGGCGACATTCGCGATGAACACGACGAGGTCGTCCTCGGGATGCGCAAGCAGCGCGATGGCTCGGTCGTGGTCGAAGGCTCGGTCACGATCCGCGACCTCAATCGCGCTATGGGCTGGAGCCTCCCCGACGAGGAGGCGGCGACCGTGGCTGGCCTGGTCATTCACGAGGCGCGCGCCATCCCCGAGCCGCGGCAGACCTTCTCGTTCCATGGCTTCCGCTTCGAGGTGCTCCGCAAGCAGCGCAACCGCATCGCCGCGCTTCGAATCAAACCGCTGGCGCCGCTCGAGCCCGGAGCGAGGGCCGCTCGTCAGGAAGGCGAGACGGCGACCCACGACTGAGTGTTTGCGGGGACTTCGGGAAACGGGCGACTGCGCCGATCGGCTTTCTGAGGGGGGGCGCGCGTTCGATCGTTGCCGCTCAGCAACACTTGCCTATATAAGCGCCTGCGGCGGACGGCGGCCAGCGAGAGGATTTGATGTCCTGGAACAATCAAGGCGGCGGACCGTGGCGCTCGCCGGGGCGAGGGCCGTGGGGGCAGGGGCCCTCCGGTCCTCCGACGGGAGATCTCGAAGAGATTATCCGCCGCGTGCAGGAGGCTCTCGGAAAGCTGACCCCGGGCGGCTCGAAAGGCGGCGGAGGTTCCGCTGGAGGCGGCTTTACCGGCCGCACCATCGCCTTCCTCTTGCTCGCAGCCGTCCTGATCTGGTTCGTCTGGGGCACTTTTTACACTGTGCAGCCCAACGAGGTCGGCATCAATCTCGTGTTCGGCCGGTACACCGGCAAGACGACCGCCGGCCTCAACACCAATTGGCCGTGGCCGATCGGCTCCGTGATCAAGGTCCCGGTCTGGGATCAGCAGATCACCGAAATTGGCTATCGCAGCCTTGGCGGGAACGTGGACATTCCCGAGGAAAGCCAGATGCTGACGGGCGACAAGAACATCGTCGACGTTCATTTTCGGATAATCTGGCAAATCGATCCGGCCAAGCCCGAGGATTACGTGTTCAATATTCTCAACCCCCGCGAGACCGTCAAGGCGATCGGCGAAAGCATCATGCGCGAAGTCGTCGGTCGACAGACCATCGACGGCATTCTCACCACTGACCGCAAGGCGGTCGAGACGGACGCACAGAAACGCATCCAGGACGTGCTCAACAGCTATAAGGCCGGCGTCTTGGTCAAGCAGGTTCAGTTGCAGTCGGTCGACGCGCCGAGCCAGGTCATTTCGGCCTATCGAGACGTGACCGCCGCGCAGCAGGATCAGCAGCGCGCCGTGAACGAAGCCGAAACCTACGCTAATAAGGTGGTGCCGGAGGCCGAAGGCGGCGCGGCGCGCATCCTCGCCGAGGCCAAGGCCTATCGCGAGCAGACGATCCTCGACGCCAAGGGCCAGACCTCGCGCTACAAGCAGATCTACGAACAGTACAAGAAGGCGCCGGCGGTCACCCGCGAGCGCATGTATCTTGAGACCATGGAGCACGTCCTCGGGCCGATGGATAAGACAATTATCGACACGAACGCGGCCGCCGCGCCGGTGCCTTATATCGCGCTCGATCCCCTGCAGTCCAAGTCGGGAGGCGCGAAATGAGGCGACCTCTGAATGGCCTCACGATCGCCCTCCTTGCGGTCGTCGTCATCGTTCTGGCGTGGATGTCGATATTCGTTGTCAACCCGACCGAACAAGCGCTCGTTCTGCGCTTCGGCCAGCCGGTCCGCGACCTGATCGGCGCTCCGGGCCTCTATTTCAAGTGGCCGTTCGTTGACACGGTCGTCTATATCGACAAGCGCATCCTGGCGGTCGACGACGAGCGCCAGGAGGTGCTCGTTTCCGACAACCAACGCCTCGAAGTCGACGCCTTCGTGCGCTACCGCATCGCCGACCCGCTGCTCTTCTATCAATCGGTCTTTGACATCCGCGGCGCGGACGCGCAACTCGGCGGCATGCTGAACTCCGCGCTCCGGCGAACATTGTCGGAGGCCTCGATCACCGACATCGTTCGCGACAAGCGCGACGCGCTGATGGCCGACATCCGCGACCAGATGATCGCCGGCGCCAAGCGCTTCGGCCTTGCTGTCGTCGACGTGCGCATCAAGCGCGCCGACCTGCCGCCCGAAAACTCGGAGGCCGTATTCCGCCGCATGCAGACCGAGCGGCAACAGCGCGCGGCCTCCTATCGTGCGAAGGGGTCGCAGGAGAGCCAGACGATCAAGGCCGAGGCCGATCGCAAGGTTACCGTCATCACCGCCCAGGCTCAGCAACAGGCCCAGCAGATCCGCGGCGAAGGCGACGGCGAGCGCAATCGTATCTTCGCCGAAGCATACGGCGCCGACCCAGAATTCTTCGCGTTCTATCGCTCGATGCAGGCCTATCAGAACACTTTCCCCGGCGGGGCGACGCGCGCGCTGATCAGCCCCAAGTCCGATTTCTTCCGCTATTTCTCGACGCCGACGCCCCCGCCGGAAACGTCGGCCGGGTCCATCCCGTCGGCGAAGGCGGACTGAGATGCGCGACTTCATCGTCGCCATCGGCCTTGCTTTCGCCATCGAGGGGCTGCTGATGGCTGGGTTTGCCGAATCGATGCGCAAGCGGATGGCCGCCGTCGCGCGCGAGGACCCCAACAGGCTGCGTGGGATGGGCCTCGGGGCTGCGCTCGTCGGCGTCGCGATCATCTGGGCTTCGCGCTCGCTTCTCTGAGCTGTTTTTGATCGGGCCGCCCAGCCGCCCCGATCCGTCGACAATGAATGCGAGGAGGATGACATGTCTGAAGACGCGCGAACCCCGACGCCGCTACGCCGCCGAACCCGCGCTCGACTCGCGGTCGTGATCGCCTCGTCGCTCGTCGTCGCCCCGCTCGCGCTCGCGCCCGCGGCGCCCGCGTTCGCGCAGTCGCGCCCGACCAACCTGGCCGATCTCGTCGATTCGGTCGCCGAGGCGGTGGTCAACATCTCCGCCACGCAGACGATCGAAGCGAAGGGCGACGCGACTCCCGACCTGCCCAAGGGCACGCCATTCGACGAGATGTTCGAGGAGTTCTTCAAGAACCACGGCATCAATCCCCGTCCGCGCGCTCGTCAGGCGCAGTCCCTCGGCTCGGGCTTCGTCATCGATCCGAGCGGGATCGTCATCACCAACAACCACGTGGTTGGCGACGCCAACGACATCCTCGTCATCTTCACTGACGGCCGAAAACTGAAGGCCAAAGTCGTCGGGAAAGATCCGAAAGTCGACGTCGCTGTCCTCAAGGTGGATAGCGACAAGCCGCTGAAGACCGTCAAGTTCGGCGACAGCGACAAGATGCGCGTCGGCGACGGGGTGATGGCGGTCGGGAATCCGTTCGGCCTCGGCGAAACGGTGACGGCCGGCATCATCTCTGCCCGCAACCGCAACATCGACAGTGGCCCTTATGACGATTTTCTCCAGACCGACGCCTCGATCAACAAGGGCAATTCGGGCGGCCCGCTGTTCAACATGCAGGGCGAAGTGATCGGCATCAACACCGCTATCCTGTCTCCATCCGGCGGCTCGATTGGCATCGGTTTTGCGACGCCGTCGGCGACGGTCATCCCGGTCATCGCCCAGCTCGAGCAGTTCCACGAGACGCGGCGCGGCTGGCTCGGCGTGCGAATCCAGCCGGTCGACGACACCATTGCGGACAGTCTCGGATTGGGGACCGCGCGCGGCGCGTTGATCGCAGGCGTCGACGACAAGGGGCCGGCAAAACCCGCTGGGCTCAAACCCGGAGACGTGATCGTCAAGTTCGACGGCAAGGACATCAAGGAATCGCGCGACCTGCCCCGCCTGGTCGCCTCCATGCCCGTCGGCAAAGCGGTCGACGTCGTCGTCATTCGCGACGGCAAGGAAGTGACCAAGACCGTTACGCTCGGGCGCCTCGAGAACGAGGAACGGGAAAGCGAGGCGGCGAGCAATGAGGACGAAGCGCAGCAGCAGCACGCGGTCAAGAAGGCTCTCGGCATGGAGTTCTCCGGCCTCAGTGACGAGGCGCGCAAGAGCTTCAAGATCAAAGACAGCGTGAAGGGCGTGGTCGTGACCTCGGTCGATCCCGGATCATCGGCCGCGGAGCGCGGACTGCGGCCTGGCGACGTCATCGAGGAGGTCAATCATCAAGCGGTGCAGACGCCGGGCGACGTAACCAAGGCGATCGATGCGGCGAAGAAGGATAGCAAGAAGCCGGCGCTGCTCCTCGTCTCGAACGGCGAAGGCGTGGCGCGCTTTGTCGCGCTTCCGGTAAACTGAACTGGGCGACGTCGCATGACGGACGAGACGGCAAGTCTTTCGGCTGGGATCGTAGACAACGCCCTGGCGGCGGCGCGCGGCCTGCTCGAGCGCGCGCCCCTGTTCGACGGGCATAACGACTTGCCCTGGGTCATACGGATCGACAAGGCGGCGCGCGGCGATGTGCTCGCCTACGAGCTGAACCGGGTCCACGACAAGGCGGACACCGACATCCCGCGCCTGCGCGAGGGAATGGTCGGGGCGCAGTTCTGGGCGGCGTTCCAGCCGACCGGGGCCGCCCATCCCGCGCGGACGGCGCTCGAGCAGATCGATCTTATTCGGCGCATCGAGGAGGCGCACCCCGACGTCTTCTTTCCGGCGCGACGGGCGGCGGATTACGCAAAGGCGAAAGCGCTGGGCAAGATCGCCTCGTTCATCGCGGTCGAGGGCGGCGTCGGGCTCGAGAACTCCCTGAGCCCATTGCGGATCTGGCATGCGGCGGGCGTGCGACTGATGACGCTCTGCCACAACGAGACGCTCGACTGGGTGGACTCGGCGACGGATGCGCCGCGCAACGGCGGTCTCAACGCGTTCGGCCGCGCGGTGGTCGGCGAGCTCAACCGGCTCGGGATCGTGATCGACCTTGCGCATACTTCGCACGAGGCGATGCGCCGCGTGCTCGACGTCACCGAGGCGCCGGTCGCGCTCTCCCATTGCAACGCCTACGCGCTCTGCGATCATCCACGCAACGCGCCCGACGACGTGCTCAGGCGGCTCAAGGCCAATGGCGGTCTCGTTATGGCGACGTTCGTGCCGGGATTCGTGTCGCAGCCGCTGCGCGATTGGCTGCGCGGCTCGCGCGACGCCTACGGCAAAGCGCCGCTGGCCGCCGATCCCAAGGCGCAATTCGCCGAACTCGAGTCGAAGCGCGGGGCTGCGCCCAGGGCGACCCTCGAGCAAGTCGCCGATCATGTCGAGCGTCTGGCCGCGACGGCGGGCGTCAATCATGTCGGGATCGGGTCGGATTATTTCGGCGGCGCCGCGCCCGTCGGGCTGGAAAACGTCAGCCGCTTCCCGCACCTGTTCGCCGAACTCGTGCGACGCGGGTTCTCCGAAATTGATCTCGAAAAAATGGCGTCGGCAAACATGCTGCGCGTGCTGCGCCGGGTCGAAAAGGTCGGCAAGGAACTGCAGGCGGGGCGGCCGCCGGCGATCGGGCGGCGCGAGGATTTTCCCGATTGATGCGGACGCCGAATATCGCGACGAAAGACGGATCGTCCGGGGCTTTGGTCAATTCAGCCGTCTGCCGTACGGTTGAGCCGCCGTCCCGATTATACTAGCATATTCGTACATACGAAGATGAACGAGTTGGATTTCATGGCTCCCACGAAGGCGTTTGAACACCGCGATATGGTGGATGTCGGCCAAATGTCGGCTACCGCGCGTGAAGCGACCGAGTTTCTCAAGGCGCTCGCCCATGAGTTCGCGTCTTATGATTCTCTGCAATCTGCTGGACGGCGAGAAGTCGGTCGGCGAGCTCGAAATCTTTTTGGATCTTCGCCAGTCGACCGTGTCGCAGCAGCTGGCGCGGCTGCGCCTTGAAGGACTGGTCGCGGCGCGGCGTGACGGCAAGACGATCTATTACCGAATCGCCAACGAGAAAGTCCGCGCGGTGATCGGCGTCCTCTACAACGCCTTCTGCAACGTCAAGCCGTCCCGGGCGGCGTAATTCGGGCGCCCAGGTCCCCGGGCGGCGTAGCGCGTTGCGTCCGGCACGGAGCGATCTCACGCAGGGACGACGCAGCGCTTCCACCCCAAAACCCTCCCGAGACCGACGCGAACGGAACCGAGCGCCTCCGCAAACGTTGCGCCTGAAATCCTGCGCAGCCAATGGAGGATGCGATGACCGACTATGACCCCAGGCGCCGGCCGACTCGCGCCGGATATGGACCGGGCTGGATTATCGCTATCATTGTTATCCTTGTCATCATCGGATTCGGTTGGGGCGGCTGGTACGGCGGCTGGTACGGGCGCGGATACCACGTCGCGAACGCTCCGGTGACGTCCACGGCGAACACCAACGTCGGCCACACCGCAACGACGAACGGTTCGAACCCGGCGTCTCCGCCGGCTCAAAAGAATCCCTGAACCGCCGCCTCGGCGCTGACAACCTCCGACCGGCCGCGAGCGACGTTCAGGACCTGCGCAAGCCGCTCGCGCAGGCTCCCGCCAGCGACAGCCCCGCCGCCGTCCATAACGCAATCGAGGTCGCGTGCTCCGGCGAGCGGCCGAAGGCGACCGCCATCAGGGCGGCCCCGAAGGATTGCCCGATCAGCCGCCCGGACGACTGCAGTCCGGCCGCGCCGCCGCTGCGCTCGGGCGGCGCGCTGCCGATGATCAGCCGATTGTTCGGCGACTGAAAGAAACCGAAGCCGAGACCGCAGACTGCAAGCCGCCAGACGAGAGACACGACGCTCGCGTGGTCGCCCTGGAGGGCGACCAGCGCCAAGCCGGTCGCCATGACGAGCAGGCCGGCGCTGCCGAGCAGGCCGGGGGCGAACCGGTCGGCCAATCGTCCGGCAATCGGCGCAATCAGCGCCGTCGCGAGCGGCCAGGGGGTCATCAGGAGGCCGGTCGCAGTCTCCGAGCGCCGGAGGGTGTCCTCAAAATAGAACGGCAGGGCGACGAGCGAGAGGCTCTGGGCGGCGAACGATGCGATCGACGTCGCGAGCGACAGCGCAAACACCGGCCGGCTCAGGAGGTCGAGCGGCAGCAGCGGCGTCGCGAGCCTCAACTGCCTTCGGACGAACAGGACGCCGATCGCCGCCGCGGCGGCAAGCTCCACGGCCGCCGCCGATTGTCCGCGGGCGTTGCTGACGCCGTTGATCCCGGTGATCAGGAGGCCGAACGTCAGCGCATTGAGGACGACGCTGATCGGATCGAGGCTGCGCTGCGAGACCGGCGTGGCCGGCAGGTTGCGCGCCGCCATGACGAGCGCCACGGCCCCCACCGGAACATTGATGAGAAAGAGCCATCGCCACGAGGCGACGGACAGGATCGCGGCCGCCACGGTCGGACTCCCGGCCGAGCAGACCGCCACGACCAGGGCGATGTTGCTGACGCCGCGGCCCAGGCGGGACGACGGATAGATGAAGCGGACGAGAGCGATGTTGACGCTCATGATTCCCGCCGCGCCGAGCCCCTGGACGGCGCGCGCAACCGTCAGCACGGCAAGGTTCGGCGCAAGCGCGCAAGCCAGCGACGCCAGCGTGAACAGCGCGAGGCCGGGCCGATAGACGCGACGATAACCAAAACTGTCGCCGAGCGCCGCCAGCGGCAGGAGCGACACCGTCACCGCAAGCTGGAAGGCGTTGACGATCCAGACGGAGGCGGCGTTGGTGATCGAGAGCTCGTGCGCGATCGTCGGCAGGGCGACATTGACGATGGCCCCGTCGAGCACGGCCATCGCCGTCGCCATGGCGAGCGTCGCGAAGGCCAGCATCCGCTGCGGATTGGGGAGGCCGTCGTGCGGAAGCGCTTCGGCGGGCGGGGCGGCGGGCGGCGGCGCGGCGGTCTCGTTCACAATGCAGGCTCGGGCGGTCGGCGGCGACCGTCGCCCGGATTAGCGCGCTGGCCGGCGCGGCGGAAGGGCGGCGTCCGCCGTCCTGCGGGCGCCCCGGCGGGCGGCCCGGTTCCCTGGTAACAGGCAAAAAAGCAGGGAACGCCTCGAATTTCGGCCAATTTCGGGGAAAAACCGCGCTGAAACGCCCAAGGATTCCAAGCGGTTCCACGAAAATTCCCTACCCCGCCGAACAGGGAATGAAATCAGCCCATCAGGGAATTAAAGTTCCCTGTTCGGCCAAGAACAGATCCTATGCGGGTGGACGGCGACCTGACTTGGTAGGCTGATCTTCCACACCAGCATGGAGGCAACCGATGCATTTTGTCACCTCTGCGACCGTTGTCGCGACCACCGCCCGGGCGAATGATATCACGTTGTTCGCCTCGCTCGAATTGAGCAAATCGAAATGGGTCGTGACGGTCAACAGTCCGGGCAGCGAGAAATTTTCCAGGCATATGGTCGAGGGCGGAGACGGCGCCGGCCTGCTCGACCTTCTTTCGCGGTCGAGAGCGAAGGCCGAGCAGCGCTTTGGCGTGCCGATCAAAGCGATCGTCATTCAGGAAGCGGGATTGGACGGGTTTTGGATTCATCGCTTGCTGCTCGCCAACGGGATCGAGAGCCACGTCGTCGATGCGGCTTCGATCGCGGTCGCCCGGCGGCATCGGCGGGCCAAGACCGATGCGATCGACGGCGAGACGCTGTTGCGGACGCTGATGGCGTGGGCTCGCGGCGAGCGGCGGGTCTGTTCGATGGTTCGCGCGCCGAGCCCGGAAGACGAGGATCGCCGGCGGCTGACGCGCGAGCGCGGCACGCTGCTCAAGGAACGCATTCAGCACACCAATCGGGTCAAGGGCCTGCTCAGCGGCCAAGGCGTCCGGGATTACAATCCGCTTCGGCGCGATCGTGTCGAACGACTGGAGGCGCTGCGAACCGGCGATGGTCGCGAGCTGCCGCCGATGCTGAAGGCGGAAATTCGCCGGGAACTCGATCGGATCGGGCTGGTGACGACGCAACTGGCTGCGGTCGAACGCGCCCGCGACGCGCTCATCCGCACGGACGCCGAGGAGCCGAACAACCCCGCCGCCCTGCTTCTCAAGCTCAAGGGCTTGGGCCCTGAGTTCGCCTCGCTCCTCTGGCTGGAATCGTTGTTCCGCAGCTTCGGCAACCGACGCCAGGTGGCGGCTTACGCCGGATTGGCGCCCAGCCCCTGGCAGAGCGGGGGCGTCGAACGGGATCAGGGCATCTCGAAGTCGGGCAACCGCCGCCTGCGCAAGACCATGATCGAGCTCGCCTGGTTCTGGCTGCGTCACCAGCCGGACTCGGCGTTGAGCCGCTGGTTTCAGGCGCGGGTCGGCGCCGCCAAGGGGCGGGTCCGCCGGATCGCCATCGTGGCGCTGGCCCGCAAACTGCTCGTCGCCTTGTGGCGCTATGTCACCCAAGGCGTCGTTCCCGAGGGCGCAGTGTTCAAGGCGGCCTGACCCGATGGCTCAATCCCGCTCCTACACTCCAACGATGGCTTAACGACTTAATCCCATTCCAGCGAAGCTGAACGCGACGGCTTCGCCGGATCCGGGCGGGCGGTGACCGCGGATTATTTCCCTGGCTGAAACACGCCGTTTAACAGGATGGTCCCGCCAACCCGAGCCCGACGCCCTCGAGCATGAGGGATTATGGTCCGAGCCCCACAAAGCTCGACCGGATGTGAGGTGATGCGGCCGTCAAGGCTGCATGGCGAATGACGGGCTCACGCTTCGGAAGTGCGGCCCCCATTGAGGATATCTCGCACCCTCCTCACCGCAATCTCCGTCTGCGGAAATCCTTCAACATTTCGCGAGCCGCGTTTCGGCCCGGCAAGCCGCTGACCCCGCCGCCCGGGTGGGTCGAGGCGCCGCACATATAAAGGCCGGGAACGGGCGAGCGGTAGTCGGCGTGGCCGAGAACCGGCCGAGCCGAATAAAGCTGATCCAGCGCCAGGCAGCCGTGAAAGATGTCGCCGCCGACCAGGCCGAAATCGCGCTCGAGGTCGAGCGGGGTCAGGATTTTGCGGGCGATCACCGACGCCTTGAAGCCCGGCGCGTAAGCCTCGACCGCATCGATCATCAGGTCGGCGACCGCCTCCCGCGCCTCGTCCCAGGAACGACCGTCGGGAAGCTTCGGCGCGACATATTGGCAAAAGAGCGAGGCGACGTGTTGCCCCGGCGGCGCGAGCGAATCGTCGAGCACGGAGGGGATCAGCATTTCGACGATCGGCGCCGCGGACCAGCCTGTTCGGCGCGCATCCATGTAGGCGCGCTCCATGTAGGCCAGGCTCGGCGCGATCACGATCCCGGCGCCGTGGTGCTCGGCCGCGTCGCGTCCCGGCAGGCAGGAGAAGCTCGGCAATTCGCCGAGCGCGAGGTTCATGCGGAAAACGCCGGAGGCGCTGCGCCACGCGCCGATCCGGGCGCGAAAGTCGGCCGGCAGCGCGCCGGGATCGAGGAGCTTCTCGAAGGTCAGCTTCGGATGGAGGTTCGAAACGACCGCGCGCGCCTCGATCCTTTCGCCCCTGTCGGTGACGACGCCGGCGGCGCGGCCGTTCGCCACCAGAATTTCCGCGACCGCCGAACCGGTGCGGATGTCGACGCCGCGGGCGGCGCAGGCGCGCGCCATCGCCTGGGTGATCGCGCCCATGCCGCCGACGGCGTGGCCCCAGACGCCCTTTCTGCCGTTGGTTTCGCCGATGCAGTGATGCAGCAGCACGTAGGCTGTGCCGGCGGCGTAAGGGCTGGCGTAGGTTCCGACGATCCCGTCGAAGCCGAGGATCGCCTTGATTGGATCGCTCTCGAACCATCGGTCGAGAAAATCGCCGGCCGAGCGGCCAAAGATCTCGACCAGATCCCGCTGGCCCTCGATGCCCAGCGGACGCAGGCGGTTGCCGACCCGCGCCGTGTCGAGCAATCCGCGCAACACCGCCGCGAACCCGCGTCCGGTCGCCACATTGGGCGGCGTCTCGAGGGCGATGGCGCGAAGGACGTCGGCCATGCGCTCGAGCCGCGCCTCGTAGGCGTCGAGGCGCTCCGCGTCGGCGGCCGAGAATTTTGCCACCTCGGCCTTGGTGCGCCCGGGCGAGGCCTTGAGATAGCGCCCATCGGGAAGGGGCAGAAAGTTGGACAGCGTGCGATCGACGATCTGCAAGCCAAAGCGCGGAAGATCGAGGTCGCCGATGATGGTATTGTGGAGCAGCGAGACGGTATAGGCGGCGACCGAATTGCGGAAACCCGGATAAAATTCCTCGGTCGCCGCGGCGCCGCCGACGATTGCGCGGCGCTCCAGCACAATGACCTTCAGCCCGGCCGCGGCGAGATAGGCCGCGGCGACCAGGCCATTATGGCCGCCGCCGACAATAACGACGTCGCTCATCGCCTCAACGCTGTGCCCAGCGTCCGTCCCCAAATCATGGGACCTCCACCTCAGTTGGCCACCGGTCTGCGGCCGACCAGCTGTATACGAAAGCTCCTGCGCAGCTGGCGAGTTGAACATTCAGTAGCCGGTCAGGACCCCTTGCCCCTCTTCCCTTTCGGGGGCAGGTGTCGCGACGAAGGCGCGACTATGATTTCGTCTGCCTGACAGTGTAAATCAGTCCGTAGGGGTACCGCCCGAACCGAAACGCGCCGCACGCCGCACCAAGCGGGTCGCGCCACCGTGCGGGCGCTTCACGTTGCGCTTCCGCGCCGTCGCGTATCTCATCGACTTGAACCGCCGCTCGAAACCCGCCGCCTGCGCAGCGTACCAGTCGGACCGCCATCGTCCATTTTCTTTGCGCGGCGCGGAGCCAGCGTCGGACCTATGGGCGACTAGCATGCTTGGCCAATGTCCCGCGACGAAATCGAGCGCCTCAATCTCGCCTCGCCGATAGGCGGCCAGACAGTCCTTCGCCTCCTCGGCCCGAAGCTTGATAAATCGCTTGGATCTGTGGCGACGAGCCTGCGGAGCCCTCGCCCAGTTAAGCCCGCTCAATCCGTGGAAGCAAGCTCGCCCTGCTCCGGCCAACTTTTTGTGCGCACCTTCATCCAGCGACAAAATAGCAGGCGAGAGCGACGGTTTGAAGGCTCGGCGTTGACGCGCGCTTTCTGACTCGTGCGTGATGAGGGTCCATGGACCTCAGCCGCCTCCTCCGTCTGGATCGAGATTCCCCGCGCGGCGGTCGTCAGTCTCAAAAGACCGCGCGGCGCGGTTCGCCGGTCGCGCAAGGAAGGGGGTGCTGGCGTGAGTATTAAAGGAAAGACGGGCATATCACCGTTATCGCTGAATTAAATTTGCCGCGAGCACCGGCAGTCTCCGCTTCAACTGAGGGTCGATCTGGACAATCCCGGTTCAAATGTTCAAACGTGCCAAGTTTATGTGACAACCCCGTTCTCCCTACCGGAGACAGTCTGATGATGACAAAAGTCGCTATCATAGCGCCGGGCGCCATGGGCAGCGCGGTGGGTCGTCGGCTCAGCGAGCACGGTGCGCTTGTGCTCACGTCGCTGACGGGGCGCAGCATCGCAACCATCCGCCGGGCCGAAGCGACGGGCATGATTGGCGCCGACGACGACGCCATCGCCCAGGCCGACGTGATCCTCTCCATCCTCCCGCCCAACGAGGCGTTCGCGCTTGCCGAGCGTTTCGCACCGCCGCTGTCCCGCGCCTCGCACAAGGCAATTTTTGCCGATTGCAACGCCATCAACGTGGAGACCGTGCGCCGGATCGCCGCTGTCATCACGCCGACCGGCGCAGCCTTCGTCGATGGCGGAATCATCGGTCCGCCGCCAGGGCAAAGCGGCGACCCCAACTTCTATTTTTCTGGGCCGGCCGCCTCGGCTCTGGCAGGGCTCAATGATCTTGGCCTCAAGGCCCGAATCATGAAGGCCCCGCTCGGCGCTGCTTCCGCTCTCAAGATGTCCTACGCCGGAATCAACAAGGGGACGACGCTTCTTACCGCCGCGATGCTGCTCGGCGCCACGCGCGCCGGGGCCGCCGATGCGCTCCGCGCCGAATTATCGGAAAGCCGGCCAGATATTCTGGATCGCTACGCCCGATCAATACCGGACATGTATCCAAAGGCTTATCGCTGGGCTCCCGAGATGGAAGAGATCGCCGAGTTCCTCGGCGACGATCCCGCCGCCCGCCTTATCTTCCAGGGGATGGCGGCGCTTTGTCGGCGTCTCGCAGCCGATCAGACCGGCGAGCAGGTGGAGATCCGGTCTCTGGACACATTTATCGCCAGGCTGACAGAGCCAACTTAAAAGCGGCCAGCGGGCCTGCATGCGGCTCTCCCGACGGCATTAGCGTAGCGGCGCTCATAAATATGCTTCCACGACGCCGAAGTTTTTCATTAGTCTGACGGATACAGCGTTAATACTCGTTCTCCATTCCTACCTCTCAAAGGAACGCAGACCGCCGAGTTTCGAGCGATCACTTAGAATTCAATCGCTTAGGTGGTTCATAATATAGGATAACGGTGACATGCCCGTCTTTCCCTTAACACTCGCCAGCCACGCCCTCTCCGCGCACCGGCGAAACGCGCCGTGCGGTCTTTTGCGCGACCTGGCACTGACGACCCTGTCCAAACGGACGATGCGGGTCATTGGTGACACGTAACTCTCTCTCAGCGCGGTCCGCACGGAAAGCGATCGCATAGGGCGCAGTTCAATTCGTGACCGAGCCGGCTTGTCCGGCCTTCTTCGGTCACAACCCAGGGCCGCTCGACCCATGGCGGCGCGTGGCGGACGTGCTGTTCATGTCCGCACTCGAGTTCAGCAACCCAGTGATTTTCAGCGTCGGTATGGAAGCCAACAATTTTTCGCTTCATGCAGGAGATTCTACCAGCGAAGCCCCGGCTCGCGGCCGAGCCTGGAGCGCGCAGCGAAAACGAGAGGATCAGGGTGACTTCTTTCCCTTAAAACTCGTGCCAGCCGTGCCCTCCCTGCGCGGCGGCGAACCGCGCCGTGCGGTCTTTTGATCGACCTGACACTGACGACCCCGTCCGGGAACGACGAAGCGGACGATGCGAGTCGCAATTAGGTAAAGCCGGTCGCGTCATCGTAACTCGTCACCGTAACTCCGGGCGGGCGAGCTTCGTTGCCGCGTCCGCCCTGCGGCGATCGCGCTCCCACGGTTTCACAAATTCCAGGACTTGAGTGGTCATGGTCATTCTCCGGAGCCGCATATAGCCCACGTACATAGACAATCCGGAGCCGTATGCGGGGAAAGCCGCACGTACGGATCGGTGCCGGGGGGGGCGCTAAGGAATGGGCGTCCCTACCGCGATCCGGAATTCCACGTGGCTGTTAATTGGGACATACATCAGTCCGCAGTCTGATCGATCAGCCGACGGCAATGAGAATTAGCAAACGCCTCATCAGCGATGATTTCGGTCCGCTCCCCGCCGTCAGTCTCGATGGCCAAGGCAAGCTTTTCGGCAATCCCTTGCCATCGCGTGCTGATCGGCAGCCAGTCGCGGTAGCCGGACGCCCAAAGTCGTCTGGCGCGAAGAATTAATTCGCTTTTGCCTGCCCGCGCACTTGATGCGAGTGCCATGTCAAGAAGCGTCAACATGCGAGACATTTGAAGATTATAGCTGCGGCGCGACAGCGGCAAAGCGCAAATCCGCTCGAACAAACGGCAGGCGAGGTCCTGGTGCTTTTCCGCGAGCGCAGGTGAGGACCACAGCGCAAGCGCCCGCGCAAAGTCGGGCAAATCTTCCGCCAGTGCCCACCTCTCCCAAAATTCATCCGGGTTGGAAGTCCATTCCATGTGTTGCGCAGCCTGGGCGGTGAGCTCATGGAATGAGGTTGCCGACTGTGCCGGAAGGTTGCGAGCGGAAAGAAGCTTGAATGCGTGCTCAAGGGCCAGCTTGTTCAATTGGGCAACAAATTCCCGCCTGTCCTGGGGAATGCTGGCGGCGACCTTGAAAGCAAACCGTCCGGCGCATGCCGCACGCGTCATGATAGATTGCCAAGCTTCAGGCTGGCGGCCGGCGATGAACGGCTGCGCTATTAGCCTTTCCGCTGCCTGCGCAACGCCTAAGACAAGTTTGCTCGTTCGCCATCCGACCCCTAGACTATCTTCTTGATAAAGAAGAGCGAGAGACAGCGCGGTCCAATCCTCGATGGCGGTGAAACGGCGCTCATCGGGAAGAAAGTATTCTTTCGAGACGTCCTCCGGCTTCCTCTTAAGACCGATGAAGTCCTGCAAGCGAGTTACGTTTCGCTTCAAAAGCCAGTCTCGATTGGCTTGGTGGGATAGCTTGGCTGCCAACCGATACCGGATTTCGGCGGTGTCAACGAATATGAATTAGCTCAATTCGCGTTAGATTGATATCATCATTTGGGCTCCTCCGCCGATGGCGGCATTGAGGCATGCTCGGGGCGTGGGATTGTGCTTGAGGCCGGCGAGGTGGAACCACCTGAGGTAGCTGTCGAGGTATTTTGTGGCAATGCCGCGACGGGGGCGCAGGAAGGTTTTGAGGCTCTCATGGCGACTGTTGACGGTCTGGATGTGTAATTCGCCGCGGACGCGTTCACCTTTCGACTGGTTGAGCGCTTCATGGCTGACGCCGAGGGCGGCGGCGCAAGGCGGGTAGACGTTATTGCCGTCGGTGACGAGCAAGGTGTCCTTACCCAGAATGGGCGCGAGCACCGGCTTGATGGTCTGGGCGGTCACGGCCGAGAGGACGGCGCTGATGGTGGCGCCGCTCCGGTCGGCGGCCACCAGGATCGGCGTCTGTTCGTCCGAAAGGCCGCGCTTGGCTGCTTTTCCGCCCCGCCTGCGAGCCTTGCGACCGAGGCGACGCTCGCCCTTACAGCTTGATAATATATAGGTTTCGTCGACTTCGACGATGCCGCTCAACAGGCGCGTGGGGTTCTTGGCGGCGCGCAGGAAGCGATGTCGCCAGCGGAACGCCGTGCTCACCGCCACCCCGCACCGCTCGGCCGAGGCGGCCACCGTCTCGCCCTCGCTCACCGACTGACCAAAATCAAGCCAGCGTTCCTTCTTGCGCAATCGGGCCAGCGGCGTTCCGGTCAGCGCATTGAAGCTTCTGCGGCAATCCTTGCAGCGGAAACGGCGCAGGCCGTCGGTTCGGCCCCCGCCCACCGACGCCCCGCCGCAGTGCGGACAGCGCCGCGCCTCGCCCAAGCGCTCCTCGATCGCCGCCGCCACCGCCGCTCTGGGCTGCCGGCCGGCCAGCACCGCCTCGAGCTCCTGGCGCTGCTTTGCCGTCAGACCGTCGATCTCCGCCAGCCACGCTCGAAACATCCCCTGATCCATCGCTATCCCCTGTCAATCCATAATAAATCGTAGCACAAACAGGCCACCTCAATCTAACGCTAATTGAGCCTATGAATTCAAGGGATTGCATTTGCGAATTGGTGAGCCCGTCACTTGGCCAAGCGGCGGCCATGTCGCTCAACATGTCTTCAAGCTCGGGTAGCAGCTTGGCATAGGCGTCCTCTGCACGGCCCAACTGCGTGCGCAGCGTCGTCATTTCGGCTTCGGCGTTACGAATGCCACCAATCGCTTTGTCAGGGTTCTGTTCGAGATATCGCAATCTGGCCGTGTTTTGTTCGCGCCCATGTTCGATCCTGTAGCGCGCGTGGACAGCGTTCTTGATGCGCATGCCCGTCATCCAGGTGGCGTCTGCGGGCGTGAAACCCGATCCGACGAGCGCCTCGTGACAATTGCGAAAGCTTAGCGGCGTTTGTAAGCCTACCGGACAAACGATCGACGCGGCGCCGAGACATTTGATGGCTATGGTCCTGCTTTCGAGAAGCGGCGCGACGGCCGCGACGTCGTCAAACGGAAAGACCATCATGAGCACAGCGCTGCCGATGACAGATATCGCTGGATGATCGGGATGGGCGGCGATCCAATCGTCGATAACGCCTGGTTCAGCGCATAGGATAACCCTGGCGGCAAAACCCAGACCAAAGCGACCAAGCACGCGATCTGGATGACCAATACGAGCCACGGCCGCGTCGAATGTGCTCCATTCGACGGTTGAGCGGGAAATCCATTGCCCAAAGGCAAGTTCGCCGAATTGCGTCTGACGTGGAAGCGCACTATCGCACTTGACCGCTGCGTCGAAGAGCCTCTCCAGCGGGATTTGCGCCCGCCTCTCCTTCACGGCATTCACGAACAACGTTGATAATGTCGGCGCATGGCTATGGGCAGCCATTTCTCCCATACCGTGCAATATCTGGCCGAAACGATCAGGGTCGCTAGGCAATCGCGTGAGGCCCGCTTCCGCTAGACGCGTTGCGAGGCCGCCGTCTACTTTCCAATGGGGACCGTCGTCGGACGGGATCAGGCCTGACGCACGCGCGGCTGCAAGGATGTCGCCATCCGTCTTTTCATGCCCGGCAAGAAGCCATGCCAGTGCGGCGTGGACGCTCGACAGCTCCTGCAATGTCGGGAAGCTAAGTCGCATCAGACGGCCATTTGAAGCTGATGATCAGCGACTTGTTTCTCGCGCTATCTTTGCAATCGCAAAGCGCCTCGATATAGCGCTGAACTTCCCGACTCACATCGGGTGCGAGAAGGCTCATCGCAAATGGACAATTGCCCGCCAGTTTGTTGATGCTGTTTGACAACAAAAAAACCTTGGCTGGATGTTCATGCGGATAGAGCAGCAGATAGCGATCGTGAAATGCCCGTTCTTTACCATCGACCAGATTGAGCATTGTCAAGCGCGGCGTCAAAAACGGCTCCGCACGTTGAAGGGCGGCCTCAAGCTTTGCGGTCGGGCTCTCTGCGGGGTCGAGGTCCATGCAGGGGAATCGGGTGAACGGATCATGCGGCGATGAGGCTTGCGAGGTAGTCGTCGTCCCATCCCGCGGTTTTTCGTTTCAGGCGTTGGGAATCTTTACCTGGAGCGGTTCGAAGGACGTTGCTTGCCATGTGCTTTAGGGTTGTGAAGTTGGCGGGCGCATTGTCGGTTCGGACCCTGCATTCGTCGTCGCGAAAGATCATGTCGAGCACCCAATGCAGCCCGTTCTCGATTGCCCAATGATCTCGGATCATCGGCCCGATCAGATTGGCGAGCATGGTCAGCGAAGTGATGTAGAAGCGGGTTTCGTTTGAGATTTTAGCTTCGATTTCGCGCTGGCTCTCGACCATGACGACGGCTTTCAATCCCGGCCAGTCATGGCGCTGTTGCAGCCATTCAACGTCGTAGAATACGGTGTAGGAACGGGTTTCGATGCGCCCATGATCGCCGTCGACCGTCTCGTGTCGGCTGATGACGACATCTTTGAAACCGTTGACTTTCTGCTCGGCGGCGAGGAGTTTCACGTCATCGTGCAACGTGCCCTGGTTGCCTTTGAGCGCGATGATGTAATCAGCCTTGCTGTCGATGATCTTGCCTGCGATGTGGCGTTGACATCCCATCGCGTCGATGGTGACGACGGCGCCTTCGATCGCCATCATGTCGAGCAGCGCCGGAATGGCGACGATCTCATTGGATTTTTCCGCCACCGCGATTTGGCCCATGACCAGACGCTGGCGCGCGGCGAAAGCCGAGACCATGTGGATCGGCTGCTTCGATCCCTTCTTTCGATAGGAGCGGCGCGAGGTCTTGCCGTCGACGGCGATCACCTCGGCCGGGGTGTTGGTCAGAGCCGCCGCCCAAGCGATGAAGCAGCGCCGGAATGCCGCAGAGTTGAGCGTGGCGAAAATGTCGCCCAGATGATCATGCGCCGGAGTTCCGTCCTTGAACGGCCGGAACCGGCGCAGGAGCGCCAGCTTCTTCTCACCGAACCGCGCGATTTCGGTGAACGCTTCGCTGCCCGCCAGAACCGCCAAAAGGCACAAGAGCAGGATTTCGTCGAGCGGATAGATCACCTTCCCGGCTTGCCGACCGTCCGGCATATCTTTGAAGTATTGAAGGAAAATCGTCGTTTCGGCCACAGCCGCGAAATTCTCAGCAATGTCGTCCATAAAATCCCCCACAAAGCGAATCAGAGGATTTCGACAGATTCAGCTTCTCACCGCGTTGTCACGAACTTCTTCACCCGATTGCCCTGGAGGTCCATGCCGGTATCTGGATCTGTGTCGGTCCAGCTGGTAAGGATTGTGAGCGCCACTCCTTGGCTGCCTAGCCGCAGGACGAACCGCTGGACTGCTTCGGCCCCGAACCAGGGATCAACCAGAACCGCACGCGTAATCTGCCCGGCATTGATAAGATGGTTGAGGTGCATGATGGCCCCCACTTCACCTTCGATTCCGCGCGGGAACCATTTGTCTTCGCTCGAATTTGGCAGGCAGGCGGCGACCCTTTGTTCCATGTCCTCTGCGAACTTGCGCCAGTTGCCCTCACGCGGAGCGCCTATCATGGAACGGTGCGAGGAGTGCACAACGACGCTGGATGCCTGCGAGCCTAATCCTTTGTCTTTGCTCTTTGCACGGTTGCTGAGATTATCCTCAATCGTCATTTGGCGGCCAACCGGCGCCAATACGAATCCGATACGATTTACAAAGCTCTGGTGTTCGGAGTGAAGCAGCGCTTTTCCGTCGTCGCTGAATAGGCGAAAATCAAATTGATCGAGCTGTTCCTGCGTCTGGAAAGGGATGCGGCGCTCGCCCGCCGGCAGTTTAACGAGGCGGTCGAGGATAACTTCTCCATTGACCCGGCCGACGATGTGCGCAGTGTGCGCCTCGGCAGCGAACGCCTCAGCGCGGCAAATTTCCATGATCTGAGGGCCGCTACGGTCTAGGTTTGGATTGGGTACAGCCTCAATTAGAGCGGTATCCGAACGCACTGAATCGGCGCGCTTCCCGAGGGCCCGGAGGCCTTTGCCGACATCTTGAAATCGTTGCCTGCGAACATGATACAGCTTGATCGGATTCCGCTCTAGGAAGGGTTGCGGCGCGTCTAGCCACGGGTGGAGTTCGAATGTTTCGAAGTTTCCCAGATGACCGGCATAAGCGCCCTTGAACGGAAGATTGAGCTGTTCCTGTAAGACCGATAGGATGCGTTCGAGCGCTCCGCTAGCGGTGCCGATAAGGACCTCCACATTGGGGATGGTATAGTGCAGTGCTGTTCGGACTCCTGATTGCCCCAGACCGTCCTGGAAGATCGCTCGGGTAGCGGCGATTTGCTTTTGAATTATGTTGGACGGTTGCAGCGATGCAGTATCGACCATTCCGGCGTTGAGCTGAGCCTGAAAGAGGCTAAGGACATCACGCAAAATAACCGCTACAGTTCCGCTGGCTGGGCCGAGGCAGGAAGTCGCGGCCTGATGGTGTAGTTCCATTCAGGATGGAACGGATCGCCGGTGATGTCGAGACGGTTCATCTCGGCTCTGCCGACCTTGATGCCTTTCTGGTAGGTGCGGGTGTCGAGCGCGCTTTCGACCCGCAGACCGGCCTTGGTCGTCGTCGCGCCGATCAGCTCGACGACGGCAAGGCGATCGGTGAGCGGCCGGCCGCGCCAGTTCTGGGTGATGTGGCAGAACAGTCGGTGCTGTCGAGTCGCGCAGGGGAATTTCACCCCCACGCGCTCCTAGAACCGTACGTGAACCTCTCGATTTCATACGGCTCCCGATGCTCGGCCGGCGACATGCAGAAATCCCCACTGGACAAAGAGATTTGGATTGGCGCGGACGACCCGAGCCAGCCAGTCCCTGGCGCCTTTGGGGCGCGAGCGTAGGCGCTTGAACTTGTTGCGCGCCCAACGGATCACGAAGGCATCAATCCGGCGCAACGTCCAGGAAAGTGCCGACTTGTAGAAGTGGCTGTAGTAGTTGATCCAGCCACGAATGTACGGGTTGTACATTCGGGCCAGATCGTCCAGGGCCAGGTCGCTCCGGTGATGGAGTTCCCATCGCCGGATCGTCTGCCGGATCGCCTTCAGCGATTTCGGACTGGCGGCGGGCAGGAATGAAACGCCGTATTGACAGCCGCGCCAGATCGCCTTCCGCGGCCGGAATCGGTAGCCGAGAAAGTCGAATTCCTGGATCGCAAAGTCACCACGCCGGTTCGTGTCCCGACAGTAGACGATTTTCGTTTTCTGCGGGTGCAGAACCAGCCCACAGGCCGTGAAGCGGGCCTCCAGGGCTTCCCATAGTGCTCGCACCTCTGCCTCGCTTCGGCAGTGGCAGATGATGTCGTCCGCGTACCTCTCGAAAGGGATGCTGGAGTAATTCCGCTTCATCCACATGTCGAAGACATAATGCAGGAAAAGATTCGCCAAAATGGGACTTACAACCCCACCTTGAGGAGTTCCCGATATTCGCGTGACGACGCTCCCATCCTCCATTTGTACCGACGCTTTTAGCCAGCGCTCGACGTAGAGCAGCACCCACGGACAGTCCGTATGTTTTCGGACCGCCTTGAGCAGCAACTCCCAGTCGATGCTGTCGAAGTAGCCTTTGACGTCGATATCGAGCACCCAGTCGTATCGCCAGCACCGCTGGCGAGCCGTCCGGACTGCGTCGATGGCCGAGCGGCCAGGGCGATATCCGTAGGAGTCCCCATGGAAGATGGGCTCCAGGATCGGCTCCAGATAACGCTTGACCACTTCCTGGGCGACCCGGTCGGCGACCGTCGGAATGCCGAGCGGCCGCTCCCCGCTGCCCCCGTCCTTCGGGATCATCACCCGTCGAACCGGTGGAGGAACATAGCTCCCAGAGGACATTCGGTTCCACAACTTATAGAGGTTACCCGATAGGTCTGTCTCAAAGTCGGCCACCGTTTGTCCGTCGACTCCAGCCGCTCCCTGGTTGGCCTTCACCTTCTTGAAGGCTTCCCAGATTTCCCGCTTCGGAATGTCGAACGACTTTGCCTTGTCCACAGAGCTCCTCCCGTTACCAGTTGGCTCTGGGCCGCAGCTGAACAACGCAGTTCCTTCGGTCCAGTCCCATTACAGAACCTTCATCCCTACTACAAACTGCTCCGCCCCTGTGCCTCGCTTCGGTACTCTGGTCCTTGCGGTGTTTGCCGCTCGGACGTCTCCCTTCGCATCGAGGCGACAGGTTCTCACGTTCCGCACAAGAGCCCGGTCCGGCTTCGCGCCGCTTACATGCCGGATGCCGCTTGGGCAGCCTTCAGGGCAACCCCCAAGCTCGTCCCGGGAGAAAATCGCACCCCCGGTTTCGACATCACCTATGGAATTTCGACACGTCATCAGCGGTTTGCTTTCGCTCGCCTCTCCGGACCATACCTGACGGGATTTGCTCCCGCCTTTTACTGCAACGTTCACCACCAGCGCTCTTAACGTTGGCAGCTTGCAGTGGTTTGCGGCCTGCACCTGACTGCCGACCGCGAGGGGTCTGCCCTCATCTCTCGTGTAGTTCCACACCTCCTTTCTCTGAGGATGTGTTCGTGACACACCAATCTTGTTCCACTTCGATGTGCCCGGCGGATAGTGGTGGACATGGATGACGAGCCCGGTCTCGTCGGCGAGCTTCTGCAGCTCGACCTTCCACAGCCGCACCCGCGCCCCGTTCGAGCCGCCACAATCGGCCGTGATCGTCAGCTCTCGCGCATGGGGATAGCGCTGCCGTCCCATGCGTTCGCGCCAGCAGCGGATCGACTGTACAGCGAACTCGGCCGTGTCGCTCGTGATCCCGACGCTGACGAAGCCGGCGTTGGCGGTCACATCGTAGATGCCATAGGGCACGACCTTGCCGAGTTTCTTGTCCTCGAAGTCATGCACGTTCACGCGCCGTGGCTTGCCTTTCGGGCGATAGTCGGTTCCGCCGTTCTTGAAGTTGCCGATCAGCTCCTTTTTCTTGGTGTCGACGGAGATCACAGGCTGTTGTCGGGCCTGCGCCGCCACGACTTTCGCGTTGATATATTCGAACTGCGCGTTTCGGTCGGGATGTTTGGCGCCTTCATCCGCCTTGCGATTGGACTGGCGCGAGAAGCCGAGCTTCACCAGCTCCTTGCGCACCGTGTCGGCGCTGATCGGATGTCCCATCTCGGTCAGGGTCGCCGCGAGCTTCTCCATGCTTTTCGACACCCAGATCAAGGGCCGCATCGGATCACCCAACGTCGCAGGCTCGACCAGCCGTTCGAGCGCGCGAACGAGCCCCGGATCGTTCGCAGAGAGCGCGCGACGCCCGCCGCCGGCGCGGCGAACGCGCCCCCTCGGCAGCGCTGGCGCTTCCAGATCATCCTTCCCGCGATTGATCGACGAACGAGCCAGCCCGGTGATCTTCGAGACGGCCGCAAGACCACCCCACCCAGCGCTCCGCACCTCGCCCGCAGCAAACAACCGCCGTCCCCGCTCGTCGAGCTTCGAGCCAACCGCTTCCCACCGTTGCCGAATTGCGTTCTCGTCGATCATCCCACCGACCTACGCCGGTTCGCTCAGCGCCGGAATCCCCGCAACCCGAGTCACTCCCTCGCATGACCAGCGATCACGATTTAGTTATTGTTCGAAGTGTCCCAAAGGTTCCTTCCGCGATCGCGCATTGATGAACAATAAGTCGCGCACCGCCAGGAACGTCAAAGACGGTTTCGTCCCTCCAGCCTGGAGAATGCAAGCTGCGCGCAGTGCAGCCATAAACAAAACCGCCGCCGCTCTCGCGTTCGATCCAAGCAATCCAAACCCACCAGGAAGCCTCGTCGCGCGAGGATTCGTTGTTCGAAGGTGGTGGTGTATCCGGATACTGCACCTCAAGCCCCTTCGCTGCCTGCTTTGATCAACTTCTTATAGGGGTGACGGATTACTCCCATCTCAGTATCGAGCCGATGAGCGGCACCAACGCCCGCTCTCCGCCCTTTCGCGCCAAGCGTTGAATAGTGACCACGCCGGGCGCGGTGCCAGGCTTTATGGCTCACACGTCGAACCGCACCCCCTGCGCCAGCGGCAGTTTCGCCGAATAGTTCACCGTGCTAGTCTGCCGGCGCATGTAGTTCTTCCAGGCGTCGGAGCCGCTCTCCCGGCCGCCGCCGGTCTCCTTCTCGCCGCCGAAGGCGCCGCCGATCTCGGCCCCGGACGGACCGATGTTGACGTTGGCGATGCCGCAATCGGAGCCGGTCGCGGACAGAAATGCTTCCGCCTCGCGCAGATTGAGGGTGAAGATGCAGGAGGAAAGGCCCTGCGGCACGCCGTTGTGGATGGCGATGGCTTCATCCAGGGTCTCGTAGCCGAGCGTGTAGAGGATGGGCGCGAAGGTTTCCTCGCGCACGATTTCCGTCTGGCCCGGCATCTCGACGATCGCCGGTTCGACATAGGCGCCGCCGTTTGGCGCGCGCTCGGCCGCGGTTCGGCCGCCGTGCACAACGCCGCCCTCCGCTTTGGCGCGGGCGAGCGCCGCGGCCATCCGGTCGCGCGCGGCATGGTCGATCAGCGGCCCGACCAGCGTCGCCGGTTCGCGCGGATCGCCGATCGGCAGGCTGGCGTAGGCCTTGACCAGCCGCTCGGTCAGTTCGCCGCGGATCGAATGGTGGACGATCAGCCGGCGGAGCGAGGTGCAGCGCTGACCCGCGGTGCCGACGGCCGAGAACAGGATGGCGCGGACCGCCATGTCGAGATCGGCGGAGGGCGCGACGATCATCGCGTTGTTGCCGCCGAGCTCGAGAATGGCGCGGCCGAATCGCGCGGCGACTTTCGGACCGACCAAAGATCCCATCCGGGTCGAGCCGGTCGCGGAGACGATCGGCACGTCCCTCGAGGCGACCAGCGCCTCGCCGAGCGCCGCGCCGCCGATCACGATCTGGGCGAGCCCGTCCGGCGCTTCGGCGCCGAAGCGCTTCGCGGCGCGCTCGAACGCCTTCATCGCCGCGAGCGCGCTGAGCGGCGTCTTTTCCGACGGCTTCCAGATCACCGGATCGCCGCAGACGAGCGCCAGCGCGGCGTTCCACGACCAGACCGCCACCGGGAAATTGAAGGCGGAAATGACCGCGCAGGGCCCCATCGGATGCCATATCTCCATCATGCGGTGGCCGGGGCGCTCGGAGGCGATGGTCAGGCCGTGGAGCTGGCGCGACAGGCCGACGGCGAAATCGCAGATGTCGATCATTTCCTGCACTTCGCCAAAACCCTCGGAGACGATCTTGCCGGCTTCGAGCGTGACGACGGCGCCGAGCGCCTCCTTGGCGGCGCGCAGTTCCTCGCCGAGCAGGCGGACGAGCTCGCCTCGGCGCGGAGCCGGGACGTCGCGCCAGGAGACGAAGGCGTTTTTCGCTCGGGCGATCACCGCCGGCATGTCGGAAAGCGGCGTCTCCCGGATGCGGGCGATCTCCGCGCCGTCGATCGGCGAGCGGACGGCAAGCGTGCCGCCGGTCAATTCCGCCGGGCCGAGACCCGCCCGTTGAAGAACGTCCTGGCTGGTCATGGTTTCGCGCCCTTCCTTCCGCGTGCGGCATGTTCGAGCCTAAATTGCCCTCCTCCACAAGTCGTCAAAGTGAGCCCCTCACGCCTCCGGCGCCAGCCTACGGCATTCACACATCTCAAGTTGCGGGTCCGAATCCCTTCCCCAGCTTGCTGGGGAAGGTGGCGCCATCGGGCGTCGAGAGAGACGCCCGTCTCTCGACGGGCTATGGCGCCGGATGGGGTGTGGCCCGCTGCTTCGACGCAAGTCGGATTGCACGACTTTCACCGCGAACCTGCGTCGATCCATACCTGCTTTCCATACCCCATCCGGCCCTCCGGGCCACCTTCCCCGCTTCGCGGAGAAGGGGAATGCCGCTTTGGCTTATGTTCTGATGCCGCACCGCCTGATGGCGCGCAAGGGTCCTCTCTGTCCGCCGTTTGACTTCCGGCGCCGCTTCCATAGACCTTCCGCGAGCAAGAGTTCGCGATGGGAACGCGCGGCAAACAGGGAGGGTCGATGCCCGCGATTGCCTCGAATGTGATCGTTGGAAGCGACGACTTCCGCGCCAACCGCATCGCGCATCTCGAGCTGATCGCCGAATTCCGCGCCCTCGAGCGGAAGGTCCGGGAAGCTTCCGCCCGCGCCGACGCCAAATTCCGCGCCAGGGGACAATTGCCGCCGCGCGAGCGCCTCAACCGGCTTCTCGACCGCGATTCGCCGTTTCTCGAGCTCTCCAGCCTCTGCGGCCTCGGCATGCATGAGGACGACGGGGCCGACAACGTCTACGGCGGCGGCCTGATCGTCGGCATCGGCTTTGTCTCGGGGGCGAGGGCGATGGTCGCCGCCAACGATTCGGGGATCAAGGGCGGCGCCGCGCATCCGATGGGAGTCGAGAAGGCGATCCGCGCCCAAAAGATCGCGCTCGCCGAGAAGCTGCCTTACATCCAGCTGGTGGAAAGCGCCGGCGCCAATCTGATGCTGCAGGCGGAGATGTTCGTGCGCGGCGGCGCGACTTTCGCCAATATGGCGCGGCTGTCGGCGGCCGGGATTCCGGTCGTCTCGATCGTGCACGGCTCCTCGACCGCCGGCGGCGCCTATCAGACCGGCCTCGCCGACTATGTCGTGATGGTGCGCGGCCGCTCGAAAGTCTTCCTTGCCGGACCGCCTCTGCTCAAGGCCGCGACCGGCGAGATCGCCGGCGACGAGGAGCTCGGCGGGGCGGAACTGCATGGCGCGACGACGGGCTTAGGCGAATATCTCGCCGAGGACGATGCGGACGCGTTGCGCATCGGCCGGGAAATTCTCGCCCGCATCGGCTGGGGAGCTCCGCGAGCGCGCCCGCGCGCGCCTGCGCCGCTCTACGACCCGGACGAGCTTCTCGGGATCGTTCCGGTCGACTACCGAAAACCCTATGACGTGCGCGAAGTGATCGCGCGCCTGGTCGACGGCTCGGAAGTTCTCGATTTCAAGCCGTCCTACGGATCCGGCACGGTCTGCGGCCATGCGGCGATCGAGGGGCGCGCCATCGGCCTCATCGGCAACAACGGCCCGATCGACTCGGCCGGCGCGAGCAAGGCCGGCCAGTTCATCCAGCTCTGCTGTCAGGCGGGCCTGCCGATCGTCTTCCTGCAGAACACCACCGGCTATCTCGTCGGCGTCGAGGCGGAAACCTCGGGCATCGTCAAGCATGGCTCGAAGATGATCCAGGCCGTCACCAACGCCGGCTCGCCCAAGCTGACGCTGCAGATCGGCGGCTCGTTCGGCGCCGGCCATTACGGCATGTGCGGCCGGGCGTTCGGCCCGCGCTTCCTGTTCTCCTGGCCGAACGCCCGCGTCGCGGTGATGGGCGGCGAGCAGGCGGCGAAGGTGATGGCGATCGTCGCCGAGGAGGGGGCGACGCGCGCGGGGGCTGCCGTTCGACGCGGAAAAGACCAAGGCTCAGGGGGCGAAGATCGTCGCGAGCTACGACCGCCAGTCGACCGCGCTCTTCGCCACCGCCCGTCTGTGGGACGACGGCCTGATCGACCCGCGCGACAGCCGCGCGACGCTCGCCTTCTGCCTCGATGCCTGCGCCGAGGCTGAAGCGCGGACGCTGCGGCCCAATTCGTTCGGCGTGGCGAGGTTCTGACGATGTCCGCGCTCCTTCGGGTTCATCAGGCCGGCCGCCGCCTCAAGCTGACGCTCGACGACCCGCGCCGCCAGAACGCTCTCTCGGCTGAAATGGTCGCCGCCATCGGGCAGGCGCTCGACGACGCCCCTTCAGGCCTCGCCGCCTTGGTCATCGAGGGCGCTGGCGGAGTTTTCAGCGCGGGGGCCGACCTGAAGTCGCTTTCGGACGCCCTGGCGAAGCCGCCGCGGTCCGGCGAGATCGATCCTCTTCAGGCGCTCAACGCCGCGGGCGGGCGCTTTTTCGCCCGCTTCGCCGCCTTGCCTTTCGTGACCATCGCGGTCGTCGACGGCCCGGCGGTCGGCGGCGGAATGGGTCTCGCCGCCGCCTCCGACATCGTCATCGCGACCGGTCGCGCGCGTTTCGCGCTCACCGAGACGAGCCTCGGCCTGCCGCCCGCGCAGATCGCGCCCTATCTCGTCCCGCGCATGGGCGAGCGCATCGCGCGGCGTCTCGCGCTGACCGGCGCGCGGCTTGACGGACGGGAAGCCGCGGCGCTCGGCCTCGCCGACTTTTGTTGCGAGGAAGAGATCGAGACTGCGACGCGAAGCTCGAAGCGTTGCTTCGGGCCGTCGAACGCTGCGCGCCAGGCGCCAATGCGGAGACCAAGCGTCTTTTCGCCGCCTGCCGCATACTTTCCCCCGAGGCTTACGTCGAGACGGCGGCGAAGAGCTTCGCCGACGCGTTGCGCGGGCCGGAAGGTCGCGAAGGCCTCGCGGCTTTCGCGGAAAAGCGCCCGCCGTCCTGGACGAAGGGTGCGCTATGAGCCGGAGCTTTGCCTCGGTGCTCATCGCCAATCGCGGCGAGATCGCCTGCCGGGTCATTCGCGCGGCGCAGCGCGGAAGGCCTCCGCGCCGTCGCCGTGTTCAGCGACGCCGACGTCGGATGCGCTGCATGTGCGGCTTGCCGACGCCGCCGTCCGGATCGGTCCCGCGCCGTCTCAGGAGTCCTACCTGGCGATCGAGAAGCTGATCGCCGCCGCCAAAGCGACCGGCGTCGAGGCCGTTCACCCCGGCTACGGCTTCCTCGCCGAAAGCGCCGCCTTCGCCGAAGCCTGCGGAGCCGCGGGCCTTGTCTTCGTCGGACCGCCGCCCTCGGCCATCCGCGCCATGGGCGACAAGGCCGCCGCCAAAATTTTGATGGAGGCGGCGGGCGTCCCTTGCGCGCCCGGCTATCACGGCGACGGGCAAAGCCCGGCGCGGTTCGCCAAGGAGGCCGAGCGCATCGGCTATCCCGTCATGGTGAAGGCGAGCGCGGGCGGCGGCGGACGCGGCATGCGGATCGTGCGCGAGCCGAGCGATCTCGAAGCCGCGCTGCGCTCGGCCAGCGCCGAGGCCGCGACCGCCTTCGGCGACGGCCGGCTGATCCTCGAGCGTGCGCTCACCCGCGCGCGCCACGTCGAGATCCAGGTGTTCGGCGATGAGCAGGGGAAAATCATTCATCTCGGCGAGCGCGACTGCTCGATCCAGCGCCGCCATCAGAAGCTGATCGAGGAAGCGCCCTCGCCCGCGATGACGCCCGAGTTGCGCGCATCGATGGGCGCGGCGGCGGTCAAGGCGGCCGCGGCGGTCGGCTATGTCGGAGCGGGGACCGTCGAGTTCCTTCTCGCCGGCGACGGCCGGTTCTATTTTCTCGAGATGAACACGCGGATCCAGGTCGAGCATCCGGTGACCGAGTGCGTGACCGGTGTCGATTGCGTGCGGCTGCAGTTTTGCGTCGCGCAAGGCCGGCCGCTCCCTTTCGACCAGTCGGACATCGACTTGCGCGGCCATGCGATCGAGGCGCGGCTCTACGCCGAGGACCCTGCGGCTGATTTTTTGCCCTCGACCGGGCGGCTCACCGCCTGGAGGCCCCCGCAAGGGGAAGGCGTACGCGTCGATTCCGGGGTCGACAGCGGCGCGACGGTGACGCCCTTCTACGATTCCCTGCTCGGCAAGATCATCGCCTTCGGCGCGAACCGCGACGAGGCGCGGCGCCGGCTCGTACGCGCCCTCCAGGCGACGTTCGTTGCGGGCGTGACGACCAACCGTGACTTTCTGATCGGCGCGCTGCGGCGACCGGAATATGTCGAAGGAAAGGCGACGACCGATTTCATCGCCGCCGTCGGCCCCGAGGCGCTCAGCGCGCCGAAGCCGAGCCCGATGGCGATCGCGCTCGCCGCCCTCCTGTTCGTCGAGCGTGGCGGTCCGCCTGCGCCGAGCGCCGGCTGGCGTGCTTCCCCGTTGCGCCTTGCGGTCGACGGAGCCGAATATGGCGTCTCGGTTCGCCGGCAGGAGGGCGAATGGATCGCGACGGTCGACGACGAGGTTTTGGCGATGCGGCTCGTGTCGCGTGACGATTCCGGGGTTCGCATTTCGCGCGACGGCCTCGTTTACGCCGCCGCGTACATGCTCGAGGGCGACGATCTCTGGCTCGATTTCGAAGGCGCCCTCCGGCGCGTCGTCGATCGGACCTATCATCCGCCGCGACTCGACGACGGGCATGCGGACGGAGCGGTTCGCTCGCCGGTCAGCGGCGTCGTGGTCGGGGTCGAGGCGAAAGCGGGCGACCGGGTCCGCCGTGGCCAGGCGCTCGCGACAGTCGAAGCGATGAAAATGCAATATTCCATCCTGGCGCCGATCGACGGCGTGATCGCCCAGGCGAACGCGGTCGCCGGACAGCAGGCGCCGTTGCGCGCGCTGCTGTTCGCCATTGACCCGCACGGAGATTGACATGGAAAAGGCCGTCGTCACCTGCGCGCTGACCGGGGTCCTGACCAACCCGGCTGAATATCCTGCGCCGGTGACGCCCGACGAGATGGCGCGCGAGGCGAAACGCGCATTCGACGAGGGCGCAAGCGTCGTCCATGTCCATTTCCGGCGGCAGGAGCCGAACCTCGGCCATTGGCCCTCCTGGGAGCCGCACGTCGCGACCGCCATCGTCGCGGCGATCCGCGACGCATGCCCCGGAATCATCGTCAATCAGACGACCGGGGTGGTGGGCGACGACATCACCGGCCCGTTGAAGTGTCTGGCGGCGGTCCGGCCGGAGATCGCCGCGCTCAACGCCGGCTCGCTCAACTATCTGAAGACGCGCGCCGACGGGACCTGGGCCTGGCCGCCGGTGCTGTTCGACAATCCGGTCGACAAGATCCGCAAGTTTCTCCAGTCGATGTGCGCCAAGGGGATCGAGCCCGAGTTCGAGTGCTTCGACCTCGGCATGGTTCGAACGGCCGCCGCGATCGGGCGCAACTGCGGCTACGACCGGTCGCCGAAATATAACCTCGTGATGGGCGTCGAATCCGGCATGCCCGCCGATCCGGAGCTTCTGCCCTATCTTCTGCGCTTCGTCGTCGCCGGGGCGCGCTGGAGCGTCACCGCGATCGGACGCAAGGAGATCTGGGCGCTGCACCGCCGCGCCGCCGAGCTCGGCGGCGATCTGCGGACTGGGCTCGAGGACACGATCCACCTGCCTGACGGCTCGCGCGCCGCCTCGAACGGCGACCTCGTCAAGCAGCTCGTCGCGGTCGCCCGCGAAACCGGACGCGCCATCGCCTCGCCCGAAGAGGCGCGCGTCGCGCTAAAACTGTCGCCGCAACCAAAGGAGACGCGGCCATGACCGCCCATTCGTTCGACGCCGTTCGCGCGAGTCCCTTCTATAAGCCGGAGCACGACGCGTTCCGGCAGAGCCTGCGCCGCTTCGTTTCGCGCGAGATCGAGCCTTACGCCAACGACTGGGACGAGGCCGGCGAGTTCCCGCGCGAGCTCTACCGGAAGGCCGCCGCAGTCGGCTACATGGGGCTCGGCTTTCCCGAGCGCTACGGCGGGACCGAGGGCGACCGCTTCATGCGCATCATCGCGATGCAGGAGATCGCCCGCGCCGGCTGCGGCGGTGTGGGAGCCGGCCTCTTCAGCCACACCATCGGCGCGCCGCCGATTCTTCACCGCGGCTCGGAGGAGATGAAGGCGCGCGTGTTGCCGCAGATTCTTTCGGGCGAGAAAATCTCGGCTCTCGCCATCACCGAGCCGAGCGGCGGCTCCGACGTCGCCAACCTCCGGACGACGGCGCGGCGCGAGGGCGACCATTACGTGGTCAATGGCTCGAAGACCTTCATCACCTCGGGCATGCGGGCCGACTTCATTACGCTGGCGGTGCGCACCGGCGGGCCGGGCGCGAGCGGCGTCAGCCTCATCCTCATCGAGGGCAATCCCGAAGGCCTGCAGCGCACGCTGTTGAAGAAGATGGGCTGGTGGTGCTCCGACACCGCGACCCTCTATTTCGACAATTGCCACGTGCCGGCGAAGAACCTGATCGGCGAGGAAGGCGCGGGCTTTCGCGCGATCATGATCAATTTCAACGACGAGCGGCTGCACGGCGCCGCGATGGCGATCGCCTCGGCGCGAACCTGCCTGGAGGAAGCGATCGGCTACGCCAGGGAGCGCGTGACCTTCGGCAAGCTTCTCACCGAGCATCAGGTGATCCGCCACAAGCTCGTCGATATGGCGCAACGCGTCGAGGCCTCGCAGGCGATGCTCGAGCTCCTGACCTGGCGGCTCGAGCAGGGCGAGAACCCGGTCGCCGAAATCTGCATGCTGAAGAACCAGGCGACCACGACGCTGGCCTTCTGCGCCTCGGAGGGGGTGCAGATTTTTGGCGGCGCCGGGTTCATGCGCGGGACCAAGGTCGAGCGCATCTATCGCGAGGTCAAGGTCGCCGCCATCGGCGCGGGAACCGAGGAGATCATGAAGGACCTCGCCAGCCGCCAGATGGGGCTTTAACGCATGACGCCAGCCGGGAACCGTCATTGCGAGCCGAAGGTGAAGCAATCCATGCCGTCGGGCGCAGACCATGGATTGCCTCGGCCCTCCGGGCCTCGCAATGACGGCGATGGGCCGACAAAACGGAGCGCGCGATGATCACTCTCTGGCACTGTGTCGACGCCCGCTCCTTCCGCGCGCTCTGGGCGCTCGAGGAAGTCGGCGTTCCATACCGGCTCGAGATGCTGCCATTTCCGCCGCGTTACCTCGCGCGCGAATATCTTCAGCTCAATCCCCTCGGCACCATCCCGCTGATGATCGACGGCGACGTGCGGATGACGGAATTGGCGGCCATATGCCAGTATCTCGCCGAGCGCTATTCCGGGCCGCCGCTCAGCGTGCGGCCGGACGAGCCCGGCTACGCGTCTTATCTGAACGCGCTTCATTTCGGCGAGGCGACGCTGACCTTTCCCCAGACGATCGTGCTGCGCTACAGCACGCTCGAACCGCCGGAACGGCGCCTGCCGCAGGCGGTCGCCGACTACGGGCGCTGGAACTCTTGGCCGCCTCAAGGGGCTCGACAGCCTGATGGGCGGCGCCGAGCACGTCGCGGCGGGTCGCTTCACGGTCGCCGACATTTCGATCGGCTATGCGCTGATGCTGCTCAAGATCACCGGCCTGTTCGAACAGGCGCCGGACTCTCTGCAGGCCTATTACGGCCGGCTGCGCGAGCGGCCGGCGTTCCACCGGGCCAAGGCGGCGCAGAAGGCCGCGGCCAGCGAAAAGGGGGTCGGGCCGCCGGTGTAAAAAGAGCCGCGAGCCAGTTAGGGCGCTTCGTGCCCCATCGGGTCCTTGGTGGTGAAAAATCTCACCACAAGGGACACGAAGAAAGCACAAAGGGCTGTAGACAATGCGAAAGGGAGGAGAAGATGACCCCGGACATCGGACTCGCCAACTGGTTTCGCGAGCGCGCCCTTCGCACTCCCGAACGCAAGGCGCTGCGCTTCGAAGGCCGCGACTGGACTTATGCTCAGATGCAGCAGGCGATCGAGGATTGCGCGGCGCGGCTCGCCGCGCTCGGAATCGCAAGGGGCGACCGGGTCGCCTTCCTCGGCCTCAACCAGCCGATGTTCTTCTTCGCCATGTTCGGCGCGGCGCGCCTGGGGGCGATCTTCGTGCCGCTCAATTTCCGCCTGACCGGGCCGGAGCTCGCCTTCATGATCGAGGACTCAGCGGCGAGCGTGCTCATCGTCGACGCCGATCATCGCGCGGCAATCGAGCCGCAGCTTCCGCGCCTCCAGTCGCTCAAGGCGACGCTCGCCGCCGAGGACGAGGCGCATTGGATCGCCGGCCCGCCGCCGCCGGCCGAACCGGTCCGCGCCCACCAGGACGACGTCGCGCTGATCATGTACACCTCGGGCACCACCGGCCGGCCGAAGGGCGCGATGCTGACCCACGGCAACATCTGGTGGAACAACGCCAGCGCGATGCACACGCTCGACGTGCTCGCCGACGACGTCACGCTCACTCCCGCGCCGATCTTCCATATCGGCGGGCTCAACGTGACGACGCTCGCGGCTCTGCAGAAGGGCGCGCTGGTCGTGCTGCATCGGACCTTCGATCCCGGCCGCGCCCTCGCCGACATCGCCGCGCACAAGGTGACCACCATGTTCGGCGTGCCGGCGATGTTCTTGTTCATGGCGCAGCACCCGGCGTTTGCCGAAACGGACCTGTCGTCGATCCGCGTCCTCGTCGTTGGCGGGGCGCCCTGTCCATTGCCGATCCTGAAGGCCTATCTCGCGCGCGGCGTATCCATGCAGCAGGGATACGGGCTCACCGAGACGTCGCCGATGGTGAGTTTCCTTGCGCCGGAATATGCGCTGACCAAGGTCGGGTCGTCCGGGCGGACGCCGATGTTCGTCGATGTCAAGATCGTCGATTTCGTCGGAAAGACGATCGAGGCGCCGCGTACGCAGGGCGAGATCCTGGTGCGCGGACCGAACGTAACCAAAGGCTATTGGGGCCTTCCCGGCGCGACGGCGTCGTCGATCGACAAGGATGGCTGGTTTCATACCGGCGACGCCGGCTTTTTCGACGAAGAGGGGTTCCTCACCATCAGCGACCGCATCAAGGACATGATCATCACCGGCGGCGAGAACGTCTATCCGGCCGAGGTCGAGAGCGCCCTCATGCGCCATCCGGCGATCGCTGAGGTCGCGGTGATCGGCGAGCCGAACTCGGAATGGGGCGAAACGGTCGTGGCCGTCGCCGCGCTGAAAGCCGGCCATTCGCTGACGATCGACGAGCTGCGCGCCTTCGCGGAAGACAGCGTCGCGCATTACAAGCAGCCGAAGCGGCTCGAGATCGTGACCGCGTTGCCGCGCAACGCGACGGGGAAGATTCTCAAATACCAGCTCAGGCAGACGTTCGCGAAAGCGCAGGGCGCAGGGCAGCAGCAAGGCTGAAGCGTTCGACTCAAGCCGCTACGGCATTCACACATCTGAAATCGCCGCGTGAACGCCTTCCCCAGCTTGCTGGGGAAGGCGGCGCCATAGGGCGTCGAGAGACGCCCGTCTCTCGACGGGCTACGGCGCCGGATGGGGTGTGGCCCGCTGCTTCGGGCCAGCTCGGATTGCACGACCTTCACCGCGAACCCACGCCGTCTCATTCCGGCTTTCTACACCCCATCCATCGCCTTCGGCGCCACCTTCCCCGCTTCGCGGACACAAGGGGCTGTCGATCCCGCGGATCGAAGTGGATCTCGCCAAGCTCGAGCACAAGACGGCGGAGTTCTCGGCGGTCAATCCCTTTCAGGTGATTCCGGCCCTTGAACTCGACGACGGCGCCGTGATCGGCGAATCGATTGCGATCTGTCGCTATGTCGAGGAAATCTACCCCGTGCCGAACTTGTTCGGCTCGACACCGCTCGAACGGGTGACCGTCGAAATGTGGCAGCGCCGCCTCGAGTGGCGCCTCCTGCTGCCGATTGCCCAGGTCTTCCGCCATACCCACCCGCACATGGCCAAGCTCGAGGAGCCCCAGATCGCTGACTGGGCGGCGGCCAACCGGCCCCGGGCGCTTCGCAACATGCTGCTCTTCGACGACGTCCTGCGCGATCGCCCATTTGTCTCGGGCGATCGCTTCACGGTTGCTGACATTACCGGCCTCGTCGCCCTCGACTTCGCCAGGCCGGCCCGCATCGCCATTCCGCCGGAGCTGGCCAACTTCAACCGATGGCACGAGGCGCTGAGGGCCCGACCGAGCGCCGCTGCCTGAGAACCCTATCGGCGCTTGCGCGGAGCGCGGTTTGGCCATTTGACGATCCGATCCGGCCAGAGCTCCTGCGCGAGATCGTCCTCGCTGGCGACGACCCGCCCGCGAACCGATACCCCGGCGTCGTCAACGCTGTCGGCCCTACCCGAGACCAGCGGATGCCAGCCAGGAAGGTCCTTGCCTTCGGCAACGAGCCGATAGGCGCAGGTCACTGGCAGCCAGGTCAGCATGCGAACGACGGACGGCGTTAGCCTGACACAGTCCGGGACGCGCCGATTGCGTCGCTCATAGTCGCGGCAGCGGCAGGTTTTGGCGTCGAGCAGAGTGCAGCCAATGTCGGTGAAGTGGATGTCGCCGGTGTCTTCGTCCTCGAGCTTGACGAGGCAGCATCGGGCGCAGCCGTCACACAGGCTCTCCCACTCGTCCCGGTTCATCTCGTCCAGCGTCTTCGCCCGCCAGAACGGAACCGTATCCGCATCCTTGATCGTCATTCCTGCCGGCTCGATCTCCCGTCCTGGATAGTGGACCCGCCATCGCGGCTTTTGCGTGGTCTGCGACGCCTGCGATGACGCCGAAAAGTCACATCTCTCGGTCACGCTTAAGCCAAGGCCATACCTATGTTAAGTGCATTGCTTGCCAGGGCGATCGGGCTCCGGCGCGGCCGCAATCGAGGACGTTCGTGCCGAACCCGCGGATGACGAGGCTGCTGGCGATGGCGTCGCGGGCCCTGCTCGCTTTCGACGCTTTTGTCGATTCGTCGATGTTCAATGCACGCCAAACGGTCATCGGCATCCTGCGCGGATTGGATGACGCGTCCGACCGGTTGCACCTTTCCGGCGCTCCTCGCTTCTTGGTCGAAGTCGCTTGTGAGGCGCTGACGCTCGGGCTCGCGGGCCTCGTCGTTGTTCTCACGCTAGCCATTCCCGCGTTCCAGGTGACGGCGAACGACGATTGGCTGAAGCGCGGCGACCTTGCGGTGACCTTCCAGGATCGCTACGGCATCGAGGTCGGCAAGCGGGGCATCAAGCACGAGGACGCCGTGCCGTTCGATGAGCTGCCGGACTATTTCGTGAAGGCGGTGTTGGCGACCGAGGATCGTCGCTTCTACAGTCACTTCGGCATCGACGTCGTAGGCACCATCCGCGCGCTAACCGTCGATGCGAAGGCCTCAGGCGTCGTCCAGGGCGGTTCATCGATCACGCAGCAGCTGGCGAAGAACCTCTTCCTCACCAACGAACGCTCGATAGAACGCAAGATCAAGGAAGCCTACCTTGCCCTGTGGCTCGAGAACCATCTGACGAAAAAGCAGATTCTCAAACTCTATCTTGATCGGGTGTATATGGGCGCGGGCGCCTTCGGCGTCCAGGCGGCGGCCCAGACCTATTTCGGGAAATCCGCGCGCGACATCAATCTCGCGGAAGCGGCGATGCTGGCCGGCCTGTTCAAAGCGCCGACCAAGTATTCGCCGCTGGTCAACCTGTCGGCGGCGCGCGCTCGGGCCAATGACGTCTTGAGCAACCTCGTCGACGCCGGATTCATGACCGAAGGGCAGGTTTACGCGGCCCGCCGCAACCCCGCCACCCCAATCGACCAGACGCCCCACGACAGTCCGGATTGGTACCTCGACTTCGCCTATTCCGAAGTCAAGGCGCTCGCCGCGGCCGGCAAGCTCGGCAACGATCGCACCCTCACCGTGCGAACCGGTCTTGACGAGTTCGATCCAGAACAAAGCCGAGACGGTCATCGAAACCATGTTGCGCGACAAGGCGCCGGCCTATCGCGCCCATCAGGCGGCGACGGTCATCGCAACGACCGATGGACTTGTCCGGGCGATGGTCGGAGGACGCGACTACGGCGCCAGCCAGTTCAATCGCGCGACGGACGCGGAGCGCCAGCCCGGATCGTCATTCAAGATTTTCGTCTATATGACCGCCCTCTTGACCGGCAAATACCACGCCAACACCCCGATAGACGCGTCGCCCATTTGTATCGGCGACTATTGCGTGCACAATTACCACGGCGAGAGCGCCGGAATCATCCCGCTGTATCGCGCGCTGGCGGAATCGCTCAACACTGCGGCGATCCGCATGTCGGTCAAGATCGGCGAATTCTATTGGCCGCCGAAACAGAGCTATCACCTAGCCAAGATCGCGGCGCTCGGACGCTCCAAGATCGTCGCAACGGCGCGCGCAATGGGAGTGACGACGCCGCTTGTCGATACGGTCTCCCTGCCGGTCGGGGCTGACGAGGTCAAGATGATCGACATGGTCGCCGCCAATGCGACGCTCGCCGATGGCGGCATCCGCGTCACGCCCTACGCGGCGATCGAAGTGCGCAATTCGAGCGGCAAGCTGATCTACTCCCACGAGAAGGACAGCGGGCCGCCGGTGCGCGTGCTTCCGGCCGACAGGGTCGCTGAAATGAACAATATCATGACCCACGTCGTGACCGAGGGCACCGGCCGCGCCGCCCAGATTCCCGGGCTCGCCATTGCGGGGAAGACGGGCACGACCAACAATTCGACCAATGCATGGTTCAACGCCTTCACCGGAAATCTCGTCGGCAGCGTCTGGTTCGGCAACGACGACAACTCTCCGACGGAAAACCTGACCGGCGGCATATTGCCGGCGATGTCCTGGCGAGAAATCATGGCCTTCGCTCACCAAGGCCTCGAGGCAAAGCCGCCGTTCGGCGTCGCAGCGCCGCCTCCGGCGCCCAGCCAACCGTCGGCGTCCGCGAAAGCGGCGCAACCGTCCGACGTGGCTTCGCCGCCGCAAATCGGACTGTCATCGCGCGCGACCAGGGCGATCCTCGATATCGGCAATTTGGCTCGCGAGGCTTTGAAGAGCGGTCGGACCGCCGAGGCGCCGCAAGCCGAACCCGTCGAACCGACCGGCGGCGTCTCGGCCATGCGCGGGAGCGCCGGCTCGCCTTGAGCGGCGCTCGCTTGACTTCGGCTCTCGGCCTCGCGTTCAACGACCCCCGCGGAGTGGCGTTCCTTGACCTTTTTCGTCAAAGCCTTGCTTTTATGCGTGCTCGCCCTCGGGCTAGGCCTCTTCGCAAGCGCATACGCACTCTCGCGGCTCAGTCCGTTTGACAGCGTCCAACTCGGCCCATGGGAGCTCGAAGCCCACGCCGGATCGATGGATGCGGACCCCTACACGCTGGCCCGGCTCGCGCGCAGCGGCGAAGTTCCCCTTGCTCTGGGCGAAGGGCTGCAATTGCTCGCCAGGGTCGACGATGAGGGCCGGCCTCTCGATGCACGCTGCGTCTATAAAGTCGGCCCGCGCGTGCCGGCCGCGCGCTACTGGACGCTCAGCCTGATCGACCTGCATGGCTGGCCCGTCGACAACCTCGCGCGACGATACGGTTTCCGCTCATCGGAAATTCTGCGCGCTGGCAACGGAGACTTCACCATCACGGTCGCCGCAGACGTCCAGCCGGGCAACTGGCTGCCGATCGGCGCGCCGGGTCGGTTCGCCCTCGCATTGAGGCTGTACGATTCTCCCCTCAGCGCCACCGCCGGCGCCATCGATAAGTCGACGGCGCCGCACGTCGTGAGGATCGGCTGCGGATGACCGAGTTTCGACGCGTTGAAGCGGCGGCCTATCTCGCTGCGACAGTCATTCTCGCCATTCTGGTCCACCTCGTCGTCGTACTCCTGGCGCCCTACGTTGCGAACCGGGATGCCTTCGCCCGCATTGCGCGGCCCGCCGCGCTCAACGAGACCGTCCTGCTGCCGCGCGCGAGCCCGGCGGAAAAGACGCTCCCATACGGCGACCCTGCCGTGGCTATGGCCTTCTGTCGATACGACCTCGCCTCGGGACCGATCCGCGTCCAGGCGCCGGCTGGACGTTCCTTTTCCTCGATCTCGTTTCATACCCGAAGGGGTCTTACGTTCTACGCGCTGACTGACAGGGCCGCGACCCATGGCGTCGTCGACGTCGTGCTCGGGACACCGGCGGAGGTGCGCGCTCTCGCCGCGCACGATGACGACGAATCCCCCCTGCGTGATTTGCGCGTTGCCGCGCCGGCTCGCGAAGGCTATGTGTTCGTCCGCGTCTTCAGCGAGTTCCCGAGCCTCTATCCCGAGGCGGAGGTCGAAGCGAAACGATTGACATGCAAACCCGAACCCGTCCCGCCATAATCGATTGCGGCTGTGGACTATCGCGACCGCCGGGGCGAGACTTCCGGCTGAGGGGAGCACGGCGTTTCGCCAAGCAGGACTCCAGACAGTGACCACGCTGCTCATCAGCCACCCTGCGTGCCTGGCGCATGACATGGGCGAAGGACATCCCGAACAGCCGGACCGAATGCGCGCCATCGAGCGCGCCTTCGAAAGCGAGAGTTTCCAGATGCTCGCCCGCGACGTCGCGCCCCGGGCTGAGGTTTCGGCGATCGCGCGCGTTCACCCGCTCGAGTATATCGAGGCGTTGCGCGCGGCGACCCCGACCCAGGGACACACCGTTATCGATCAGGACACATCTATGTCGCCGGGCACGTATGAGGCCGCTTTGCGCTCGGCCGGCGGCGCCATCTTTGCGGTAGACGAGGTGATGACGCGAAAGGTGAGAAGCGCTTTCGTCGCCACCCGTCCGCCGGGCCACCACGCCGAACTCGCGACCCCAATGGGCTTCTGCTTCTTCAACAACGTGGCAGTCGCCGCCCGGCACGCGCGCTCGATCTACGGGGCGGACCGCGTCGCGATCATGGACTTCGACGTTCATCACGGCAACGGCACCCAGCACATCTTCTGGGACGATCCGAACGTCATGTACGCTTCGACCCACGAAATGCCGCACTATCCCGGGACCGGCTCGCTCGGCGAGCGCGGCGAACATGACCAGATCGTCAACGCGCCGCTCAGGGCCGGCGACGCCGGCGACACGTTTCGCGAGGCGATCGAGGGCGCCATCTTGCCGCGCATAACCGACTTCGCCCCCGACTTGATCATCATCTCGGCGGGTTTCGACGCGCATCGCCGCGACCCGCTCGGCAACATCAATCTGGTCGAGGCGGATTTCGCCTGGATCACCCGCAAGCTGATGGAGATTGCGCAGAAGCGCTGTGGCGGGCGCATCGTCTCTGTCCTCGAAGGCGGGTACGACCTCGACAGCCTTGCGCGCTCTGTCGCCACGCATGTCACGGCGCTGATGGAAGGGTGAGCCCGCCCCGCCTAACTAACTGTCAATCGGCTCGACGGATGCGATTTCGATGCCGAAGCCGGAGAGACCGACGTAGGTGCGGGGGTTGTCGGTGCGCAGGCGAATCGACGAGACGCCGAGGTCGCGCAGGATCTGGGCTCCGAGGCCGACCTCCCTCCATTGCATGGCCCGTGCGCCGTCGGAGCCTGACGGGTCCGCGCCGCCGAAGTTTGCCGGGACGCCCGCCGATCCGTCGCGCAAATAGACAAGCGTGCCGCGCCCTTCCGCCTTGAAGCGCTGCAGGACCTTCGGAATCGCGCCGCTGCCGAAAATGTCGCTGATGATATCGCAGCGATGAAGCCTCGCCGGCATGGCGCGCCCGTCGCCGATCGACCCGTGGACAAAGGCGAAATGCTGCACCGGGTCGAACGGAGTTCGATAGGCGTAACCCTGCAGCTCGCCGATCGGCGTCTGGGCCGGGAAGGTCGCAACGCGCTCGACCAGCTTTTCGCGCGCCTGCCGGTAGGCGATGAGTTCGGCGACAGAAATGCGCTTGAGCTTGTGCTTTTCGGCGAAGGCCTCGATCTGGGGGCCGACCATCACCGTGCCATCGTCATTCGCGAGCTCGCAGATGACCGCGACCGGCGGCAGATGAGCGAGCCCGCAGAGATCGACAGCGGCTTCGGTATGGCCCGAGCGCATGAGAACGCCACCTTCTCTGGCGACAAGCGGGAACACGTGACCCGGTCGAACGAAGTCGCTCGCGCCCATGTTGTCGTTGGCCAGCGCCCGCACGGTGTTGCAGCGCTGCTCCGCCGAGATGCCGGTCGTCATCCCGTGCTTGACGTCGACCGAGACGGTGAACGCAGTGCCGAGCGGCGCGTCGTTGGTCGCCACCATCGGCGGAAGGTGCAGCCGACGAGCGTCGTCGGCCGTCAGCGGGGCGCATACGATGCCGCACCCGTGACGAATGATAAAGGCCATCTTCTCGGTGGTGCACAGCGAGGCGGCGACAATCAGGTCGCCTTCATTTTCACGATCGTCATCGTCGGTGACGACGACAATCTCGCCGCGCGCAAAAGCCTCGATGGCGGCCGCGACCGGATGATGCATGTCCTGTCCTTTGCGATCCTTCGGCGGGTTGAGGAGGAAATCGTTCGGAGTCACCTCGCCTTGCGTCTCGGCGACGATCCGCTCGGCGGTCTCGCGTGACAGCCACGCGCCGTCTTCGCGACAGATCAGCGTCACTGCACCGGGGGAGACCCCGATGCGACGAGAAAAATCTGAACGGCTGACGCCGTGGCGTTTTAGCCAATCGCCAAGCTTCACGAGTAGACAAGGCCCCGGGTCCGTGAGCGAGGGCAGCCCGCACCCGTCCGCCCCAGCCTGCAACGACGCATCCGATCGGAATCCGCCCTCATCCACCAAGCGTCTAGCGTGGGCGCGACTTAAGTGCAACTCAAAGGAGCTCTGTGAATAAAGCTGGGCTCAATACAATTGGATCAACATTTTGCCGAAGTTCTCCCCGTGCAGAAGGGCGACCAGCGCCTGCGGGGCGTTCTCCAGGCCGTTGCGGATCGTCTCCCGCCATTTCAGGCGGCCGCTTGCGGCAAGAGCGGCGAGTTCGCGGATGGCTTGGGGCCAAGCGTTCATGTGATCCGACACGATGAACCCTTCCATCTTGATCCGCTTGACGAGGAAGATTTGCATGTCGGGGAGCGCCGTTGGCGCGCCTTCGTAGGAAGCGATCAGGCCGCAGATCGCCACGCGCGAGAAATTGTTGAGGCAGCTCAGCGCCTGCTGAAAAGGCTCGCCGCCGACATTCTCGAACAAACCGTCGACACCGTCCGGAAGCGCCGCCTGTAACTCAGCCGCAAATTGCGGCGACTTATGGTCGACGCAAGCGGCGTAGCCGAGTTCGTCCACCGCGTAGGCGCATTTCTCGGGCCCTCCAGCGATGCCAATCGTGCGTGCGCCGGCCGCGTGCGCCAGCTGCCCGACGACAGAACCAACCGCCCCTGTCGCCGCCGAGACGAGCACCGTCTCGCCCGCCTTTGGCGCAATGATCGCGTTGAGACCATGCCAGGCGGTGACGCCGGGCATGCCGACCGGGCCGAGATAGGCCTGGATTGGAATCGCCTTCGCGTCGATCACGCTCAGGTCGCGTCCGTCGCTCAGCGCGTAGAGCTGCCAGCCGCCCATGCCGAGGACGGAATCTCCCTCCCGAAATCGCGGATTGCTGGACGATTCCACGACACCAACCGTCCTTCCCTGCATAACGTCGCCCACCGCCTGGGGTTTGGCGTAGGACTTCGCCTCGCTCAACCGCCCTCGCATATAAGGGTCGAGCGACAGAAACTTATGCCTGACCAGCACCTGTCCGGGCCCCGGCGCGGGGACCGGCGTCTCAACGATGCGGAAGTTGTCGGGCGAAACGTTTTCGCTGGGGCGATGGTCGAGCAGAACCTGAAGATTGGCCGCCATGGATGGTGTTCCTGAAAGAGCCGTTGCCACGGGGCGAACGGCAAAGCTTAGGCCAAGCGCAAGGCGTGGGGCAACGGCGGATGGTCGAGTTCTCGAATGGGTTTCCCGCGCGCTCCTCGACACCCGCGTCTGACTCGGCAATAATCGCCTGTCAATGGTAACCGCAACCATCAAAGATGTCGGCGATTGGCTTCAGGGTCTCGGTCTTGGCCGGTACGAAGCCAAGTTTCGCGAGCATGAAATCGACGCAGAAGTTCTGCCGGAACTGACGGAAGCAGACCTCAAGAGGCTAGGCGTCGCGCTCGGTTCGCGCAAGCGCATGATGAAAGCGATTGTGGAGCTCGAAGCGGGCGCCGCGTCAAGCGCCTCTTTGCAGGCCGTCGCTTCCGCTGTCGAGCGCCGTCCGATCACCGTTCTCTCCTGCCGCTTCGAGGCGTCGTCGCTTCCGGCTCAGCTCGACGTGGAGGACTGGCGCGATCTTTACGGAGGCTGCGTCGATCAGGCGCAGGCGGTCGTGACGAGGTTTGGCGGGCGTGGACAGCCGGAGCTCGGCGACAGCCTGATGGCGGTATTTGGCTACCCCCATGCGCAGGAAAACGACGCTGAGCGCGCGGTGCGGGCTGCGCTTGCTATCCAGCAGACGATCGAAAGCCTGAACGCGCGCTCCGCGCCTGCGTCCCCTCAGGTTTCGGCCCGAATAGGGATTGAATGCGGAAAGGTGGTCGTCGACTCGATGGGCGGCGTCTTCGGCAAGGCGACCAGCATCGCGGCGCGCGTTCAGGCGGCGGCCGATCCGGGCGCCGTGCTCGTCACGACCGACGTGCTGCGGCAGGTCGCGGGCGTGTTCGTTGCGGAAGATCAAGGGCCGCATGACCTCAAAGGGGTGCCTCACAAGCTCAATCTCTATCGCATTCGTCGGTCCGCGTCGGGGCGAAATCGCGCGGATGCGCGGCCGCTCTCCGCGCTTCGTTGACCGCCGAGACGAACTTGAGCTGTTGTCGCGCGGATGGGAGCGCACTCGGTCTGGGGTGGGACAACTCGCCCTGATCTTCGGTGAGCCGGGCATCGGCAAGTCGCGGCTCCTGGCTGAGTTCCGTGCGACGCTGTCGGAAATCCCTCACACGTGGGTCCAATATCACGGCTCGCCGCTGCTGCAGAGCTCAAAGTTCTATCCGATCGCTGAATGGGGCCGCCTTCGTTTCGACGCCGCCGCGCCGCCGTCCGAGCGACTTGCGGAGCTGAAGAGGACGCTAGCGTTGGTCGGGCTCGACGCTCAGGCGATAGCGCCTCTCGTCGCGCCCATGGTTGACGTTCCCCTGCCGCCCGCAGGCGCGCCGAAACTCGACCCGGACGAACTCCTGCGCCAGCAGGTGGCGGCGGCAGTGTCGTGGATCCTCGCGGGGGCGCGGTCGCAGACGGCCGTCCTCGCCATCGAGGACCTGCAATGGTTTGATCCGGCTTCGCTCACGCTCCTCACCGCGCTCGCCGACAAGGGCGCCAATGCCCCGCTGTTCATCGTCGCTACCGCTCGTCCGGGATTCCGCGCGCCGTGGCCTTCATGCAAGCACCACGCATCGCTTGTGCTCGCGCCGCTCGATCCGGACGAGACTCGCCTGATGGTTCGCGCCCTCGCCGCGCCGCGCGAGCTGCCGACAGACGACTTTGACATCGTTTGCGAACGAAGCGACGGCGTGCCGCTGTTCGTCGAGGAAGTCGCGCGGCTGCTTCTCGAGCGCGGAGGACAGGCTAGCCTGCAGGCGATCCCGCCGGCGCTTCAGCAGTCGCTGGCGGCTCGGCTCGACCGACTGGGAGAGGCGCGCGAGATCGCCGAGATTGCCGCGGTTCTCGGGCGCGACGTTCGACTTTGCGCTGTTGCGCGACCTGGCCGATCTGTCAGAGGCGGCGCTCCGGTCTTCGCTCGAGCGCCTGACCGAGGCGGACATCCTCGTCGCCGAAGGGACCCCGCCGGATAGCGCCTATCGCTTCAGGCACGCGCTGATCCGGGACGCCGCCTACGAGAATCTCCTCAGGAGCCGGCGGCAGGCCTTGCACCTGCGCGCCGCCGAGCTCTTGCGCGACCCTGGGCGCAGCGCTTCGAAGCCGGACGCGATCGCGCGTCACATCGCTGAGGCGGAGAAGGCGATCAAAGAAACAGATGAGGGCGCCGAAGTTCGGACGGCCTCGGGTGTCGCCGCCGACGGCGGCGGAGGGCGCTCTAGCGCCGCGACGCCCAGTCATTTGCCCGCACCCCGGTGAGCGCGGCGATGCTGTCGACGCCGCGGTCCGCAACCGCTCGCTCGAGGCCGCTCAGAATGTCGTCGATCACGCCGACGCCCTTGAGGGCGAGGCTGGTGTAAAGCTGCACGAGGCTTGCGCCTGCCTCGATCTTGGCGATCGCCGTCGCGCCATCCTCGATGCCGCCACAGCCGATCAGCGGGATCGCGCCGCCGACCGCGACATAGGCCCGCGCCAACATCCGGGTGGACGGCTCGTGGAGTGGCCGGCCCGACAGGCCGCCCGCCTCACCGCGATTGAGCGAGCGCAGCGATGTCGGCCGAGCGACAGTTGTATTGGAAACAATAAGGCCATCGATCCCGCGCGCGAGCACGACTGCGACGATGTCGTCGAGCCCATGGCTATCGATATCCGGCGCGATCTTGACGACGACTGGCCGGCGCGGCTCGGTTTCGTCGCGGGCCCCGCGACTCTGGCGACGAGCTCGTCGAGCGCCTCGCGGCGCTGGAGATCGCGCAGACCCGGCGTGTTGGGTGAGGATATGTTGATCGCGACGTAGTCCGCGACGGGGGCGAAGGTCTTGACGCCGAGGACGTAGTCCTCGATGCGGTCGGCCGCATCCTTGTTGGCGCCGACGTTGACGCCGATCAATCCTGCGGGACGCCGCGTCAGGCGAGTCCGCGCTCTCTCGTAACCTTCGTTGTTGAATCCGAGACGATTGATGACCGCGCCGTCCTCGCGCAGGCGGAAGAGTCGTGGGTCGCTGTGTTGCCCGGCCTGTGGACGCGGCGTCAGCGTTCCGACCTCGACAAAGCCGAAACCGAGCCTCAGCATCGCGCTCCGGCGCCTCAGCGTTCTTGTCGAATCCCGGCGGCGAGTCCCAGCGGGTTCGGAAACTTCAGTCCGAGAGCCGAGACCACGAGACGCGGGTCGCGCGGCTTAGCCGGCGCCGAGCGGCGCGATCTTCATGCCGATGACGGCAAGGCGGTGCGCGATTTCCGGCGGAAGACGTTGATAAGCGGCTCGGCGAGCTTGGCGAGCCTCACTCTTCGAGGCTTCCGAAGTCGTGCCGGCCGTCCGGACCCACCGGCAGCGGACGCGACCAGACGACGGCGCTCAGCGGCAGCGCGGCGTAGAGGTGTGGAAACAATGCGCCTCCGCGCGACGGTTCCCAAACGAGATCGGCGCCGAGCGCGTCGACGTCGACGGCGAGCAGCGTCAGGTCCTCGCGCCCGGCGAACCATTTCGCCGCCGTCTCAGGCGCCTGTTCAGCGGTAGAAAAATGAATATAGCCGTCCGCTTGGTCGACCGGCCGCGCCGGCAAAGACGCCGGTCAATTTCAGCCGCGCGCCATTCCTCGGTCGCCAGGATCTTGAAGACGAGCGTCATGCGTTTCGCTTAGTCCTGAAGCATCCGCTTCAGGAGATCGATTTCGTCGCGCAACGTCGCGTCGTTTGCCGAGAGGGCCTCGATCTTTCGAACGGCGTGCAACACCGTCGTATGATCGCGCCCGCCGAATCGCCGCCCGATTTCCGGCAGCGAGCGCATGGTCAGCGTCTTGGCGAGAAACATCGCCACCTGTCGCGGCTTGACGACGACCGCGGTCCGTCGCGAAGAGAGGATATCGGCGCGCGACACACTGTAGTGGTTCGCAACCAGTTTCTGGATGTCCTCGATCTTCACGCGCTTGGGTTCGTGCGCCCGAATGAGGTCGCGGATTGCGACCTCCGCCGCCTCGACTGTCAGCGGCGCCCCGGTCAGCGTCGAATGCGCGAGCAAACGATTGACGGCGCCTTCCAGGTCGCGCCCGTTGGAGCGGATCGAACGAGCGACGAAGGCCAGCACGGCCTGCGAGAGCTCGAAGTTCGGCTGCAGGGACCGCGCCGCCGCGACTCGCGCCTCCAGGATCTTCAGCCGCAGCGGCTCGTCGAGAAGTCCGATCTCGACGCATAGGCCGACGCCGAGGCGCGAACGCACCCGTTCATCGAGCGCCTCAAGGTCGTTTGGCGGCCGGTCGGCGGCCACGATGACGTCACGGCCGGCATCGAGCAGCGCGTTCAGAGCGTGACCGAATTCCGCCTGGATCGACTTGCCTTGCAGGAATTGGGCGTCGTCGAAGATCAACAGATCGATGGCCCGCAGCCGCTCCTTGAAGGCGATCGAGGTCTGCGACTGGAGCGACGCGACAAAGCCGTACATGAACTTCTCCGCGGTCAGATAGATCACGGAGCGGCCCTGGTTCGCCGCAGTGTGGGCGACAGCCTGCAGCAGGTGGGTCTTGCCGAGCCCGACAGCCGAATGGACGTAGAGCGGACAAAACGATGTCGCACGACCGCCGGCGCGTTGCTCGGATACGCGTTGTGCTGCGGTGAACGCCAGTTGGTTGGACCGCCCGACCTGAAAGGTCGAGAATGTCAAGCGGCGGTCGAGAGGCGAGCCGACCAGGGCTTCACTCGGCTGATTGCGGCGTCGGGTGGGCGGGCGGGCGTTGCGAGGCCGGCACGAATCGCTCCCGCTCGCTTACCGCCCCTCTGCTCTCTTTCGATGACGTCCCCGGCGCACACTGCTCTGGTCTTGCCTGCGGCTCCGGCCGACCCGACGAGCGGACGGAAATGACGATCCTGGCCAATGAGCCGACCTCGGCGCCGAGTGCGGCGGTGATATGCCCGAGGTAGTGGGTGTCGATCCAGCTCTTCAAGAAACGGGTCGGCACCGAAAGGCGGGCTTGGCCGCCACTGACCGCTTCAAGCTCGATCCGTCCGAACCAGCTGTTGAAGATGTCCTCGCCCAATTCGGCGCGCAGCCGCTGGCAACAGCGGCGCCACGATTGCGCGAATGAAGGAACGCCCGAACCGCTCAGACCGATTGGATTGGCATTGGGGTCGTCATACATGTCCATCGACCGTGTCTCAGTGGGGATGACGGATATCGTCGGCATAGGGGAAGCCAAAGGGCTCGAGACGCGTTACGTCTGCGCCCAGGGCAGCCCGCCCGCCCTCCAGCCGGCGAGGACTCCCCTGTGGCGCCGCGGATCCAGGGGACCTTCGAAACCATCTGAGACGTTGAAGCACGGAGCCCAGCCTGCGGCTGTCATCGCTATAGCGGCTTGGCGAGAACGAGCGCCCGACCGACAGATGAACACGAGCGGCGCGCCCCGCTTCGCCCCGGCAGTCTCCAGCATAGTCGAAAGCCGTGCGGCGAAGCGCTCGTCGACTTGCATCGAAGGAAAACTCTGCCACTCCAGAAAAAGCGCGGCCTTGCCCAAAGGCGCGACGTCCGGCACGCCGACATAAGCCCACTCGGCCTGCGTCCTCACATCGATCAGCGTCGAGGCCGCCTCGGCCCCAAGAAGTCTGTATGCGTCAGCCGACAGCATGTCTCCGGCATAACCGGCGCCGCTTTGATAAGACATAGGCTCTCCTCCGTAGCCCGCACCACGGACGCTTGTTTCTCTGGATTTTTGCAATGCGGTCGTGATTTTCAGATCAGACCTAAGTACAACTCTTGGCCCTTAAGACGACGGCCCTTCAAAATCGCCTCCCAGCAGATGTCTTACTCTTTTAGCTTACCCTCGACCAGGTTGCTCAATACAACTCATAACAGATTTATACTCATAAGTTGCTTGGCGCGAGCAAGACTATGGCACGGGCGCCGCGGCGAGGCAACTCCGTTTATCGGCCGCGATGCCACCATTCCGGCGCCACATTGACCTCACGATCATACATTTTCGCCGCGCGATATCGCAAAGGCTTGATTCGAGGCCGAAGATCAAATCGGCATTGCTGCGGAACGCGCCATCGCAAGAATTTTATCGGCGCGCGCGGAAGCACGGCTTCTTGGGCTCAAAACTTCACGCGTCGGAGGGTCGAGTCGCGCTTGATTAATAAAGTTTTGACAATGATAGAATTTTTGTGTTCGGCGAGGGGCGGCCGCGCGTCGTCTTTTCGTTGCAGAACTGTCATGTGGCGTCGCGACGACGGCGTCGTGAACATCGAGAGGGCGTAGCTTCAAACCCGCGCCGCAGACTTATCCACAGCGATGACGCCAAAAAATGCGGGCAGCGCCAATAGATAGGCGAAGCCGGCAATTTCGATGACCGCACCGAGGCCGAAATTTGTCGCGATGACCGGAGCGGCCGCCGCACCAATCACTGAGAAGCAGCCATTCACGCCCCACGCCCAGATAAACATGTGGCTCTTGCCGAGGCGCCCGAGCGTGGTCATCGCGGTCGGCATGGGGAATCCCATCAAGAACGCCGGCGGCGCAACAATCATGAAGCAGTATACGAGGCGCGTTCCATACGGCAGTGACCCGATCGCATCGAGCGCGTGGTTGATGAACAGCGCATAGAGGACGAGGAGTCCTCCGATCGTGAGAAAGAGAATGGGCATGACCGTGCGCATACGCGGAAGAACGCGCTCCGACGTCAGCGCTCCGAGTCCCGAAAAGACGAGCATGCCGGTGATCAGCACTGATGCGGAAATCGTCGGGTTCCCGAGCGCCAACACGAAATGGGCGATGAGGCCCACTTCAACCATGATGTAGCCGGCGCCGAGGCAGGCGAAGTAGATGACGGTCAGCGCCTTGCCGCGGGTGTGAGAGAAAATCGTCCGCCAGCCCCAGATGACAGGAATGGCGAGCAGAACGAACGCGGTCAGACTGGCGACACCGAGCGTCGCCCAGATCAGCAGATAACCCCACTCGTCCTGCAGAAGTTCGAGCCGGTCGAGAACTCTCGGCAGGTCGGCGGTCTTCACGTAAGCGGCGAAGTAGGGCGCGTCATTGGTGAGCGCACGCGCGTTGAAGACGTAGCGTGAGGCGACGTCCGGCCAGCCGCCCGAAATGAGTGTGTGCCAAGCCAGCCGCCCCATCGCCGTCGCTGGCAGGACGCTGTCGTCAGCCTTACCGGACGGCGGCGCGGCGTCGGTCTCTTGATCGGACAATTCGGTCCCGGGCGGACCGCCGGAGGCTCTGCCGAAAATCTGCTCAACGTAGCCGTCAAGCGTCGAGTTGGTCTGCGAAGGATCGAAGGGGAAGCCCGGCGAGTAGATCTCGTCGAACGACATGGCGCGCGTATGGGCGCGCAGCTTTGCGACTTCGTCCGGAGTGAAACCGCCGTTCTTGTAGAGCACCGTCGCGGTCGAGAGGTAGGTGGAAGCGACGAAAAACGAATTGGCGAGATGCTTGGGATCGACGTCGCGGGCGGCTTCCGCCATCGTGGCGTAGAGCTTCAGCACCGATTTCGGCGGCTCTTCCTTGTTCCACAGAGTGACCGACAGCACGCCGCCTGGAGCGAGCGCGCGCATGTAGGTTTCCATCGCCTCCTTGGTGTAGGAGAACTTCTCGACTATGGCGAAGCCGCCGGGATTGGACAGGCCGACGGAATCGGCGAGGCTCAAATCGATGACGTCGAAGCGCTCGTCGGTATGAGCGAGGAAGTGCCGGCCCTCGTAGTCGATGACGCGCACCTTCGACAGGATATCGCCGGTGAAATTGCGGATCACGTCGCTCCGGAAGGCCTCGAGGATCGCCCGATTGCCCTCCGCGACCGTGACGTCGCGCGCGCCGGAATGCAGCGCGACCTCTGTCGAGATGCCGCCGCCAAACTGCGTGATGAAGGTCTTGGGCGACGACTTGATGACGTAGGGATAATACATCGGCAGGAAGCGGAAGTAGGCCGTCTCCTTGTCGGTCAGATCGCGCATGATGCCGATCGGCCCGTCGCTGTCGATGTAAAGCCCGAGATAGGCGTTCACCGGCATGGTCGGAAGATTGAAGCCGGCGTTGTCAGACAGGCCCGGCGCGAAGTGGAGATACGAGCTCGAATAGACTTCGAGGTAGCCAAAGGGCGAAGCGCTCTCGTAGACCTTCTTCGCGTCCGGAAACTTACGGGCGTAGGAGACGCCCTTGTAGTCGTTGACCGCGAGCGTCTTCAGGCCCAAGGCGGGAGCAATCGCGAAGTGACCCGCGAACGCCAATGCACCGGCGAGGAGATAGGGAATGAGCGACGCGCGGCCCCCTGGCCCCAAAGCCCAGGCGACGCATGCCGCCAGCCAGAGCGCGAGCGGCGCGGCTATGAGGTTGGCCGGAACGAGCACATACATCGCCAGCAGGAAGACAAGGCCGCACAGGCCGGATCCAGCGAGATCGGCGAAATAGACCCGCCCGAAAGTCCGATTGCTCTTGAGAAAGACCGATCCGAGAAATGCGGCGCCGGCCAGGAACGGCGTCAGTTCGGCAAGGAACATTTCCAGAAGCTTCCACTTCTGCGCGGGGTCCGAGACGAGAAAGATCGCATTGAAGCCGAGCCGCTGAACATAGAGATTGGCGGCGACCGCGAGCGGCCCGAACAGTCCGAGCGAAACTGTCGCGGCCGCGCGCCAGTGGCGGGAAAACCAGTCCTTGGCGACGGTCATGACGGCGCTCGTCAGCCCGAACCCGAGCATCGCCAAACTCACGACCAGCGATCCGAAATGCGCCCAGCTGCCGACCGAGAACACCCGCATGATGTCGATCTGCAACGCGATCACCGCGCCGGCGCCCAGACCGACTGCGAAATAAAGCCCTGCGCGCTCCCGGGTCGAGAGCACGGCGTCGCCGTTCGCATCTTCGCCAAGCGCTTCGGCGACCGCAATGGGACTTGCGTCGTTCATGGTGTCCTTCCGGCAGCCGTCATCGAGGACAAGCGGCGCCCTTTTGAGGCAGAGCGCCGCTTCGAAAAAGCTCTCCCTGATCGCTAGTTGTTGTGCGTACCGACGATCTGCTCGCCTTCGAGCTTGGTGAAGGGCACGAAGGGGACGATGCGTCCGCCATAAATATCGGAGCGGGCGACCGTCATCTGGCCGTCCGGGGCCTCGGACTTGACGACTTTGAGGACCCGCTGGGCGCCGGGCGGGCCAACCGGAATGACCATGATCCCGTTCGGCTTCAACTGCTGCAGGAGCGGCGGAGGCACGTGGTCAATGCCGCAGGTGACGATGATCTTGTCGAACGGGGCGAATTCCTCCCAGCCGTAATAGCCGTCGGCCGCCTTCGTCGTGATCGACGAAAACTCGCTGTAGCCGTCCTTGATGAGCTGATCGTAGATGCCGCGCGTGCGCTCCGCGAGCGGCTTGATGATTTCGATCGAGTAAACCTTGTCGGTCAGGTGCGACAAATAGGCCGACTGATAGCCCGAGCCGGTGCCTATCTCGAGCACCCTCTCTCCCTGCTTCGGATCGATGTTCGAGGTCATCCGTCCGACGATATGCGGGCCCGAGATGGTGACGCCGTAGCCGATATCGAGGAAGGCATGGTCGTAGGCCCGTCCGAGGTTCTGTTTGAGCACGAATTTCTCGCGCGGCGTCAGCAGAAAGGCTCGCTTGTTGCGATCGTTGAGCAGGTCTTCATTGCGCACCATGGCGCCGAAACGGTCAAATCTCTCGCCGAGAAACTTCGGCTCCTCGCCGCGCTGCGCGACGCCCCACTTGATGAACTTTTCGCGATTGTCCATCGGAGGCCACATGTCGAACGTGAAGGGCGTGGGCACGTTCGCCCACGCGAGGCGAGGCGCGAGCGTGCCCGCGAGCATCCCGGCTGCGCCGGCCAAGAATTGTCGTCGTTGCACGAAGGTCTCCTCAAACGAAACTGGTTGGTCGGCCTGATATCCCAACCTGAGGCAAAACGCGACCCTAAAACTGCCGCGCCCTGCCGATCGCGGGCGGCCTCGGCCCAACCCCTTTGGTCAGCGTCCGATCGGGTTGCGCGCCCACTCGTTGAGCGTCTTTGAGCGATGAACCGGCGCGAAGGCGAGGATCGACTCGGACGTGCGCCTGCGGTGGGCATGCGCCAATTGGCCACCCGCAGACGTCCCGACGATGCGGATTTGCGCGCCCTGCGATTGCACCAGGGCGAAGAGGACGGCGGCGGCGCCCGGCGAGAGGCGTATGCAACCGTGCGAGGCCGGACGCCCGAGTCTCCCGACCGCGTTCGTGCCGTGGATGGCGTATTGCCCATAGAAGAAAATCGAGTGCGGCATCGGCGCATTGCCGTATTTGGCGGAATGCACCATGACGTAGAGGGCGCGCGGCCGGAACACGCCGCGCGGAGTCGCATGACCTTCTTTGCCTGACGAAATCCGCCAAACATACGCCTCGCCCGACCCCGACCGCACGTGCATCGTCTGGGACGTAAGGTCGACGTCGATGCGGACGAAAGCAGATGCTTGGTCCTTGTCCGCGAAAATGACGCCTATGGCCAGCAGCAGTTTCACAATGAGACGCATGAGCCCCGCTCCCCATTGAGCCCGGCAACCGCTACGCCGGCGCATTCGATGCGGTCGGCGGCCTCGGCCCCGGCAGAGACCGCGTCAATTCTCCAGATAACTCGAGATCGCGCCCCAAATGCCCCGAAAGCGGACCGATCAATTCATGGCGCCGATTGGACGATCGCGCAATCGTGGTCCTGAAGGTCCTCGGCGTGACCGCCGCCCTCGGGTGAAAGGCGGTCCGCGAGAACAATGAAGCCGGGCTTGCCGTCGAAGGTCGCGCCGACGGCGGCCAGGCTGAAGTCGTCCATGTGCGCCCGCGCGCCGTCAATCCCGCCAGCGAGCAGCTTGAGCGGCTCAGCGTCGCTGAGGTCGGCCGAGTTCGAGCCGTCGAGCCCAATATTTGCGCCCATTCAGCGCAATCGTCATGGGCGCCATGTCCCGTCGAGCGACCGGGCCGAGTCCGTGAGTGCGTCCGCAACGTTCTTGGCGAGGCAGTCGACGTGGAGATGCAGTTGTTGCTGAGAGCGCCGCCATTCCGAATTGATGGCGATCGCGATCGCCTCGCGCGGCAGGAGGTGATGCACCCGGCCCTCGACCAGCGCCCTGGCCTTCCAGGCGGCGGCGAAAACGTTCGGCGCGTCGGGCGCGAGCATCTGCGGATCTTCGATGCCTGTGATGCGCCGCGTCGGAATGGCGAGCATCTGGGCGATGCCGTTTTGGTCCTTGAGAATCGCGACTCCGACTGAAATCCCATGGCTCAGATCAACGCTTGCGCACGGCATCGGCCCTTCGCCGCCTTCCTGATGCACGACACACTGCTCGTGCACGATTTTCCACAGCGCGAGCGGGTCGGCCGCAATGGCTTCTAAACTCAGGGGCAGGCCTGAAAGACCGACGGCCGCAGCAATGAGACTTGTCCAATTCCGATGCGCGTTCAGCGTTTCTGATCCCCCAGACCATCCCTGACTCATCCGACGACGCTCTTCGCTCGGCTCCAGCCAGAATGCGTCGCTGACCGCGCGGGGATCGGAAGCCTTGGCCAAGCAATCGCCGGCGCGGAACTGTTGTCAATCGCTCAGACGACACCGTGCAGGTCTTTGTCAGATATGGATCGCGCGCTTATCGACCGCCATCGCCGCTTCCTTTACCGCTTCCGACATCGTCGGGTGGGCGTGACAGGTGCGGGCGAGGTCTTCGGCCGAGCCGCCGAACTCCATTAGCACGACCGCCTCGGCGATCAATTCGCCGGCCCCGAAACCGAGGATATGAGCCCCGAGAACCCGGTCGGTCGCGGCGTCGGCCAGAATTTTGACGAAGCCGTCGGTGTGGCGCATGGCGCGCGCGCGGCCGTTGGCGGTGAAAGGGAACCTCCCGACCTTGTAGGCGACGCCCTCGGTCTTGAGGTCCTCCTCGGTTTTGCCGACGGCGGCGATTTCCGGGCTGGTGTAGACGACGCTGGGGATCGCATTGTAGTTCACATGCCCGGCCTGCCCCGCCAGCATTTCGGCAAGGGCGACGCCTTCGTCCTCCGCCTTGTGGGCGAGCATCGGCCCGCGGACGACGTCGCCGATCGCATAAACGCCGGGGACGTTAGTGGCGAAATGCGAGTCGACGACGACCATGCCACGATCCGTCGCCACCCCGAGCGCCTCAAGCCCGAGGTTCTGGGTATAGGGCGCCGTCCGATCGCCACCAGCACCACGTCGGCCTCGATTGTCTTCGCGTCGCCGCCCCCGGCCGGCTCGACGGTCGCCTTGACGCCCCCGCCCGCCCGCTCGACCTTGGCCATCTTGTGGCCGAGGTGGAAGGCGAACCCCTGCTTCTCCAGCAAGCGCTGGAACTGCTTGGCGATCTCGCCGTCCATGCCGGGCAGGATGCGGTCGAGGAACTCGACCACGATCACCTCGGTGCCGAGACGCCGCCAGACAGCGCCGAGCTCGAGCCCGATGACACCGGCCCCGACGACGATCAGTCTTTTCGGGACCCTGGGCAGGCTCAGCGCTCCGGTCGAGGAGACGACAGTCTTCTCGTCGATCTCAACTCCGGGCAGCCTCGCGACATCGGAGCCGGTCGCGATCACAATCGCCTTCGACTCCAGCGTCTTCTCGTTGCCGTCCTCGCCCTTGACGACGATCTTGCCGGGCGCCGCGATGCGTCCCTCGCCGGTTATGCTGTCGATCTTGTTCTTCTTGAACAGAAAGGCGACGCCGTTGACGTTGGCGGCGACGGTGTCGTCCTTGTGCTTCATCATCATGGGCAGGTCGAGTTTCGGCGCGGCCACGACGACGCCGAGCGGCGCCATTCCGTGGCCCGCCTCCTCGAACATTTCAGAGGCATAGAGGAGCGCCTTTGACGGAATGCAGCCGATGTTGAGGCAGGTCCCGCCGAGCGTCTTGCGCTTCTCGACCACCGCGACCTTCATACCGAGTTGGGCCGCGCGGATGGCGCAAACATAGCCGCCGGGACCGGAGCCGATGACGATGAGATCGTAGGCCAATTTTGCTCCTATTCCTGTTTGCGGCGTGTCGCATTCACTCCGCGCCGGAGGGTCGCGGCCCGGTCGACTTGCGCATCTTGGCGCTCAGCTGGCGAGACAGAGGATTTCTGCTTGGCGTTCGGCGCGTCGGCGAAGCGCGTCGGACCCGAAATCCACTTCGTCGCCCTCATCGTCGATCCAACGGATCGAGTGTCCGAATTCATCGAGCGTGACGTCTGCAAAGCGCTCTGGCTCGTCGCGGAGGAACCCGAAAAGGTCGCCGGCGGCTAACACGGGCCGTAGATCGACGATCGCTTCGAACCCGTCGAGCCAGACGATCTTGACTACGCCGAACAGGACCGGTTCGACGGACCGCATCCGAATGATTTCGCTCATTGCAGACTCCGCGGCTTCCGCCCAAAGTTTTCAATTGTCAGCATTTCTGACCCGCGAGAACTAAAGGTCCAGCACGAGCCTCGCCGGGTCTTCGATCGCCTCCTTGACGCGCACCAGGAAGGTCACCGCCTCCTTGCCGTCGACAACTCGATGGTCGTAGCTCAGCGCCAGATACATCATCGGCTGGATCTCAACCTTGCCGTTCACAGCCACAGGGCGTTCCTGGATCTTGTGCATCCCGAGAATGCCCGACTGAGGCGCATTAAGGATCGGCGTCGACATCAGCGATCCATAGATGCCGCCGTTGGTGATGGTGAAGGTGCCGCCCTGCAGCTCCTCGAGCTTGAGCTGCCCCTCCCGCGCGCGTTTGCCGAAGTCTGCGATCGACTTCTCGATCCCGGCGACCGAAAGCCTGTCGCAGTCACGCACCACCGGCACAATGAGGCCCTTGTCCGTGCCGACTGCGATGCCGATGTGGTAGTAGTTCTTGTAGACGAGGTCGGCGCCGTCGATCTCGGCGTTGACCGCAGGAATCTCCTTCAGCGCCTGCACGCAGGCCTTCACGAAGAAGCCCATGAAGCCGAGCTTGGCGCCGTGCTTCTTCTCGAAAGCGTCCTTGTAGCGGGCGCGCATCGCCATCACTTCGGTCATGTCGACCTCGTTGAAGGTCGTCAGCATCGCGGCGGTGTTCTGGGCGTCCTTAAGACGGCGCGCGATCGTCTGGCGCAGCTTCGTCATCCGCACACGCTCCTCGCGAGCGCTGTCGTCGGGCGTCGTCGGGCGAGGCGCCGGCACGGAGACGGGAGTGGGCGCGAGCGCAATGACAGGGGCGGGGGCGGGGGCGGGGGCGGGGGCGGGCGCCGTCGCAGCGGCGAGGACGTCGCCCTTCAGCACCTGGCCGCGCTTGCCGCTCCCGGCGACGCCCGCGAGATCGATCTTGTTTTCAGCCGCGATCTTGGCGGCCGAAGGGGCCGGCGGCATCGCGGCGGCCGGCGCAGCGGCGGTCTTCGGCGCGGCAGCAGGCTTCGGCGCAGCAGCCGGAGCCGACGCGGCGGCCGACGCCGCGGCTCCGCCTGACAATTGGCCGAGCAAAGCGCCAATCGCCACCGTCTGTCCGGTCTCCGCGGTTATCTCGCTGAGCACGCCGGCGCCCGGCGCATAGACTTCGAGCGTCACCTTGTCGGTTTCGAGCTCGACCAGGGGTTCATCGGCGCGCACCGCTTCACCGGCCTTCTTGAACCACTTGCCGACAGTCGCCTCGCTGATCGATTCGCCGAGGGCCGGGACACGGATTTCAATCGCCATGCTGTTTGCGCCGCAAGGCGCCCTTCTTCACTTAGGGAGTTACGGAGGTGATCGGGGCGAGCGGCATGCTCGGCCTCACCGCAATCGTCGGCATCAGGAAATTCTCGTAGACGAATCCGCGCTTGGCCATGATCGCCGGGTCGGAGGCCTGCATCGCCTCGAGCGCCGTCAGCGACGCGGCCTCGATGATCCCGACGCCGTAACCGCCCTCCGGATCCGCGACCGGCCCCATTGCGATCACCACGCCGATCTCGACCCGGGGCATCCAGTACTCGCGATGGCCCCGCATCACCGACGCTTCCTCAGGCGTCATGTCCGTCAGGAACGTCGGCCGCGGCGGCTTCAGTCTGCAAAGATAGTGTGGCATCGCTCCATCTCGTCTGGGGCGCCGGCCTCAGGCGAGGCATTCGTCGACAATAGCCTTCAGCTGAGCGAGGTGCTTCGCCATCAGGCCGGTCGCGGTCGCCGCCGAAGCCGGGCGGCCGGCGTAGCGCGCTCGCCGCGATTTCCCTGCGACCTGGCTGAGCACCCACTCGATATAGGGCTCGACGAAGAACCAGGCGCCCATGTTCTTCGGCTCCTCCTGGCACCACACGATCTCAGCCTTCTTGAATTCGGGACAAGTGCCGCACCAATCCCTTCAGTGGGAACGGATAGAGCTGCTCGACGCGCAGGAGATAGACGTCCTCGACACCCCGCTTCTCGCGCTCGTCATAGAGATCCCAGTAGACCTTGCCGGAGGAGATGACGACACGGCGGATCTTGTCGTCGCGAACAAGCTTGATCTTCTCGTTCTCGCCCGTCTCGGCGTGGTCGAGCAGGATGCGGTGGAACGACGAGCCGGGGCCGAAGCGATCGAGCGGCGACACGGCGCGCTTGTTGCGCAGCATCGACTTCGGCGTCATCACGATCAGCGGCTTGCGGAACGGCCGCTTCAACTGGCGTCGCAGCACGTGGAAGAAATTGGCGGGAGTCGTGCAATTCACGACCTGCAGGTTGTCCTCGGCGCAGAGCTGCAAATAGCGCTCGAGCCGCGCCGAGGAATGCTCTGGCCCCTGTCCCTCATAGCCGTGCGGCAACAGGCAGACGAGCCCCGACATGCGCAGCCACTTGCGTTCGCCGGAGGAAATGAATTGGTCAAAAACGACCTGTGCGCCATTGGCGAAGTCGCCGAACTGCGCCTCCCACATGACGAGGGCGTTCGGTTCGGCAAGCGAATAGCCGTACTCGAAGCCGAGCACCGCCACTTCCGACAACATCGAGTTGATGACCTCGTACCGCGCCTGGCCGTCCCGGATGTGGTTGAGCGGGACGTAGCGCGCCTCAGTGTCCTGGTCGATTAGCACGGAGTGCCGTTGTGAGAAAGTCCCGCGTTCGCTGTCCTGGCCCGACAGCCGAACGGGAAAGCCCTCGTCGAGCAGCGATGCGAAGGCGAGCGCCTCGGCGGTCGCCCAGTCGATTCCCTCTTCGCTCGCGATCGCGTTTTTTCGATTTTCGAGGAAGCGTAGGATCGTCTTATGGACATGGAAGCCCTCCGGCGCCGCGGTAATTCGCTCGCCGATCTGCTTCAGCCGCTCGACGCTGACGCCGGTCTCGCCCCGCCGGTCATCATCGACGACGTCCTGCTCGGCCTTGACCCCAGCCCAGCGTCCGTCGAGCCAATCGGCCTTGTTCGGTGAATAGGCCTGGCCAGCCTCGTATTCCGCCTCGAGCCGGTGACGCCAGTCGGCCCGCATCTTGTCAACTTCGCCCTGGGTGACGATTCCTTCGGCGATCAACTTCTCGGCGTAAATCTGCAGGGTCGTCGGATGCGAGCGGATCAGCCGATACATGATCGGCTGGGTGAACGACGGCTCGTCGCCCTCGTTGTGGCCGAACCGACGGTAGCAGAACATGTCGATGACTACGGGCTTGTGGAATTTCTGCCGGTACTCGGTCGCGACCTTGGCGCAGAAGACGACCGCTTCCGGGTCGTCGCCGTTGACGTGGAAGATCGGCGCCTCGACCAGCTTGGCGACGTCGGAGGGGTAGGGCGAGGAGCGAGAATAACGCGGATAGGTGGTGAACCCGATCTGGTTGTTGATGATGAAATGAAGCGAGCCGCCAGTCCGGTGGCCGCGCAGGCCAGAAAGCCCGAAACATTCGGCGACGACACCCTGGCCGGCGAACGCCGCGTCGCCGTGGATCAGCAGCGGCAGGACTTTCGAGCGCTCGATGATGTCGTTGAGCTGATCCTGCTTGGCGCGCGCCTTGCCGAGCACGACGGGGTCGACGATTTCGAGATGCGACGGGTTGGCGCTCAGCGACAGGTGGACATTGTTGCCATCGAACTCGCGGTCGGACGAGGCCCCGAGGTGGTATTTGACGTCGCCGGAGCCTTCCACTTCGTCGGGCGACGCGGAGCCGCCCTTGAACTCATGGAAGATGACGCGATGGGGCTTGCCCATCACCTGGCTCAGCACATTGAGGCGGCCGCGATGGGCCATGCCGAGAGCGATTTCGCGCAGGCCGAGCTGTCCGCCTCGCTTGATGATCTGCTCAAGCGCCGGAATCATCGCCTCAGCGCCGTCGAGGCCAAACCGCTTTGCGCCCTTATATTTGATGTCGAAGAAGTTTTCGAACCCCTCCGACTCGGCTAGCTTCGACAGGATGGCCCGCTTGCCCTCCTTGGTGAACTGAATCTCCTTGTGCGGGCCCTCGACGCGCTCCTGGATCCAGGCCTTTTCGGCGGGGTCGGAGATGTGGATGAACTCGAAGCCGATCGTGCCGCAATAGGTGCGCCGCAGGATCGACAGCATTTGGCGAACGGTCGCGTATTCGAGCCCGAGCACGTGATCGATGAAAATCTCGCGGTCGTAGTCGGATTCGCGGAAGCCGTAGGTCGCCGGATGCAGCTCCTCGTGATCCTTCTGCGGTTCGAGGCCAAGCGGATCGAGATTAGCGTGTAGATGGCCGCGCATGCGGTAGGCGCGAATCATCATCAGGGCGCGCACGGAATTGCGCGTCGCGCGACGAATCTCTTCATCGCTGGCAGGCCCGGCCGGCGCCGCCTCGACCGCCTTCGCGCGCAGCTTCTCGGCGATCGCTTTCTCGGTCGCCGGCCAGTCGCCGTCGAGCGCGTTGATCAGATCGCCCTTCGGCGTCTGTGGCCAGTTCGGCTTGCGCCATGATGCGCCTTTCGCCGTCTTATCGACGCTGGCCGGGTCGTCGCCCAGCGCGGCGAAAAAGTCGCGCCAGCCGGGTTCGACCGACAGTGGGTCCTTTTCATATTTTGCCTGAAGCGCCTCGATGTAGGCGCTGTTCGCGCCGTACAGGAACGCGGTCTGCAGCAACGCCTGATTGACATCCTGGCGGGTCATGGGGCGGGCTCCGTTACTTGCCTTGCAAAAGGTCGACGAGTGACTTGCCGAGGCGGGCGGGCGATGGCGACACGCGAACGCCGGCCGATTCCATCGCCGCGATTTTGTCTTCAGCGCCGCCCTTGCCGCCGGCGATGATCGCGCCCGCGTGGCCCATTCGTCGTCCTTGAGGCGCAGTGCGCCCCGCGATGAAACCGACTACCGGCTTCGACCGGCCGCGCGCGGCTTCGTCTTTCAGGAACTGCGCCGCGTCCTCTTCTGCCTGGCCGCCGATCTCGCCGATCATCACGATCGACTTGGTGGCCGGGTCGGCGAGGAACATCTCCAAGACGTCGACGAACTCCATTCCCTTGATCGGATCCCCACCGATGCCGACCGCGGTCGTCTGACCCAGCCCCTCGCGGGTTGTCTGGAACACCGCCTCGTAGGTCAGCGTGCCGGAGCGCGAGACGACGCCGACGCTGCCCTTGGAGAAAATGTTGCCCGGCATGATGCCGATCTTGCATTCGCCCGACGTCATGACGCCGGGGCAGTTGGGACCGATGAGAACTGACTTCGACCCTTGCAGCGATCGCTTGACCCGCATCATGTCGAGCACAGGAATACCCTCGGTGATGCACACGATGAGCGGCGTCTCGGCGTCGATCGCCTCGCAGATCGCGTCCGCCGCGCCGGGCGGGGGAACGTAAATCACGCTCGCGTCGGCCCCCGTTTTTTCTCGGGCCTCCGCGACGGTGTCGAAGACCGGCAGGCCGAGATGGGTCGACCCGCCTTTGCCGGGGCTCGTGCCGCCGACGAGCTTAGTTCCGTAGGCCATCGCCTGCTCGGAATGGAACGTGCCATTCTTGCCGGTGAAGCCCTGCGTGATGACCTTGGTGTTCGCGTTGACGAGAATGGACATGTCGGACTTTCGCGGTATTCGGGTTGCCGGCCTCAAAAGCGGCGGCCGGTCAGGCGGCCCGGCCCTTCCTCACTGCATTGACGATCCTTTGCGCCGCGTCATCGAGGTCGTCGGCGGGAATGACGTCGAGTCCCGAGTCGCTGATGGTCTTCTTGCCGAGGTCGACATTGGTGCCTTCGAGGCGCACGACGAGAGGAACCTTGAGACCGACATCCTTCACCGCGGCGATCACGCCCTCGGCGATCACGTCGCAGCGCATGATGCCGCCAAAAATGTTGATCAGGATGCCCTTCACGTTCGGGTCGGCGGTGATGATCTTGAACGCGGCCGTGACTTTCTCCTTTGAGGCGCCGCCGCCGACGTCGAGGAAATTTGCCGGGCTTTCGCCATAGAGCTTGATGATGTCCATGGTCGCCATGGCGAGGCCGGCGCCGTTGACCATGCAGCCGATCGTGCCGTCCAGCGTGACGTAGTTGAGGTCATGCTTGGAGGCTTCGATTTCCTTGGCGTCTTCCTCTGTCTCGTCGCGCAGAGCGAGGATGTCGGGATGCCGGTAAAGGGCGTTGTCGTCGAATGAGACCTTGGCGTCGAGCACCCGCAACTGCCCGTTGGTCATGACGACCAGCGGATTGATTTCCAGCATCGACATGTCCTTATTGAGGAAGGCCGTGTAGAGCCGCGTGACGAGGCTCTCGATCTGCTTGGCGAGATCACCTGTGAGTCCGAGCGCGCGCGCCGCTGTCCTGCCGTGATGAGGCATGATCCCGGTCGCCGGATCGACGGAAAACGTATGAATCTTCTCGGGCGTATGATGCGCCACGTCCTCAATGTTGATCCCGCCCTCGGTTGAAAGCACGAACGAGACCCGACTCGTCTGGCGGTCGACGAGCGCCGAGAGATAGAACTCCTTGTCGATGTTTGCCCCGTCCTCGATATAGAGGCGGTTGACCTGCTTTCCAGCAGGACCGGTCTGCACTGTCGCCAGGGTCGAGCCCAGCATCTGCTCGGCGAAGGCTTGGACCTCCTCGATCGAGCGGGCGAGCCGGACGCCTCCCTTGTCGCCCGCCCAGGGCTCCTTGAACTTTCCCTTGCCGCGCCCGCCGGCGTGGATCTGACTCTTGACCACCCAGAGCGGTCCGCCGAGCTTCTTGGCGGCCTCGACGGCTTCCTCAGGCGTGAAGGCCGGAAAGCCGTTGGCGACCGGCGCGGCGAAGGCGCGGAGCACGGCCTTCGCCTGATATTCATGGATGTTCATCGGGACGACAACCTCGAGAAAGAGCGAGCGCCGGTACCCAGCGGGCGCGCAACGGAGCGTCAGGCGAGCGCGGAGTGGATCGACTTGCAGGCTTCCATCAAGGTATGAACCGCGGCGACGGACTTGGCGAACATCGCGCTTTCCGTCTCATCGAAAGCGATTTCCATGACGCGCTCGACTCCGTTCGCGCCGATCACCACCGGCACGCCGACATAAGTATCCCTGACGCCATATTGCCCGGTCAGATGCGCCGCGCAGGGCAGGACGCGCCGCTGATCCTTCAGATAAGCCTCGGCCATCGCAATGCCAGAGGCGGCGGGGGCATAGAAGGCCGAACCGGTCTTGAGGAGATTGACGATCTCTCCGCCGCCCTTGCGGGTGCGCTCGACAATCGCGTCGATTCTCGCCGGCGTCGTCCAACCCATCTTGATGAGGTCGGGCAGCGGCACGCCCGCGACAGTCGAGTAGCGCACCGACGGGACCATGTCGTCGCCATGGCCGCCGAGCACGAAGGCCGTGACGTCCTCGACCGAGACGTTGAACTCCTCGGCCAGGAAATATCGAAACCGGGCCGAGTTCGAGCACGCCGGCCATGCCGACCACCTTGTTCGCCGGCAGACCGGAAAACTTCTGCAGCGCCCAGACCATCGCATCGAGCGGATTGGTGATGCAGATAACGAAGGCGTTAGGAGCGTGCGCCCTGAGGCCGGCGCCGACCGCCTCCATCACCTTCAGATTGATGCCGAGCAGGTCGTCGCGGCTCATGCCGGGTTTCCTCGGCACTCCCGCGGTGACAACGACGACGTCAGCGCCGGCGATCGCCGCGTAGTCGCTCGCGCCGGCGAGCTTCGCGTTGAAGCCTTCGACCGGCCCCGATTCGGCGAGATCGAGGGCCTTGCCCTGCGGAACGCCGTCGATGATGTCGAAGAGAACGATGTCGCCCAACTCCTTGGCGGCCGCCAAGAGGGCCAGGGTCCCGCCGATCTGGCCGGCTCCGATCAAAGCAATTTTCTTGCGCGCCATAGGATTCCGCTCTTTCGTCCGCTGTTGACACTCCCGCACGTTACGATGCCGCACGGGCTTTCGAGGTTCGGCGCGTCCTATTCACTGATCATTCGAAGCGATCAAGCCGAACTTTTGGCGCAGAAGGGCGCGAACCGTGCGCCTTGAACCGAGCGGAGCCAATTTGGCCGTATTCACCAACCGGTTAGCGGGCCGATCGGCCGCCGATGACTCGGTCGACTGGTATTTCATATTACAAAAAACGAAACTTGTAATGCTCTTGCCGGGCCTAATAGACCTGCCGCCCAAACAGACTCGCGGTCAGGTCGACCAGCAGCAAAGCGCTCCTTCCTCGTTCGTCGAGGAACGGATTGAGTTCGACAATGTCGAGCGATGGAGACAAGCCCAACTCGTATAATAGCTCCATTACCAGATGGGCCTCGCGATAGGACGCCCCCCCTGGAACCGCCGTCCCGACGCCTGGAGCGATCGTCGGATCGAGGAAATCGACGTCCAGGCTCACGTGCAAGAGCCCGCCGGCGGCGCGCACGCGGTCGATCACCCTCCGGATCGACAGCGCAAAGCCATCCTCGTCCAGCCGCCTCATGTCCACGACATCGATTCCGCGAGCCTGCAAAAGTCTGCGCTCGTCAGCATCGATCGATCGGATGCCGAAGAGATGGACGTAAGACGGGTCGATGCGACCGCGTCCTTGGTCGCCGAAGACGCCGTCAAAGCCGGGTTCTCCGCTGAGCATTGCGACGGGCATGCCGTGCATGTTGCCCGAGGGCGAGGTTTGCGGCGTGTTATAGTCCGAGTGGGCGTCGAGCCACAGAACGAAGAGCTTCCGCCCTGCTTCGGCGGCGTAGCGCGCGACCCCGGCGATGGAGCCCATCGCCAGGGAATGGTCGCCGCCAAGTACGACAGGCAGCCGCCCCTCGCGCATCACAGCGTGGGCTTCGGCCGCGAGAGTGCGCGCCCAGGCGGAGATTTCAGCGAAGTGACGCGCCTTTCCGTCCGGCAGGCGCGGGTTAACGAGGGGATGGGGAAGCGCGAGATCGCCGCGATCGACGACGTCCTGGCCGAGCTCCTTCAACGTTCGGACGATGCCCGCCGTGCGCAGCATCGCCGGACCCATCGCACAACCGGCCACGCCCGCGCCGGCCTCGACAGGGACGCCGAGGATCGTGATCGCCTGGCGGCGCGGATGCTTGACCGCGCGATTCCCTTCTTCGTCTACGCTGGTCAGGCTCACACGCCCGCTCCCCTCCGACCAGGACCGTCCCCGTCTCCATATCATGGACGACGGCGAGGGGGAGCCTAGTCGGGGGCGGCGGATGCTTGACATCCGCCGCCGCCTGCTCAATTGAAGCGGGGATGACGCGTGCGCTCCGCATTACCCAGATTTGCATTATTACCTGCTAGCTCCAAGCTGGCTGGTTCGCGTCTCCCGTTTTTCAAAAAACCTTCGAGAAGCGATCATCCGGCCGGTCCCGGACGGCCTCCTGCGCCGTCGCTCTGAGACGAGACGTTCGATGACGGAAGGCCTTTCCCTCACCCGACTGGCGCCGCCCCGGCAGCCGGAGCGTCGTCGATGACGCTTCGCCTCTACAATACGCTGACCCGCCGGAAGGAGGCGTTCGCGCCGATCGACCCTGCCGCGGTGCGCATGTATGTGTGCGGCCCGACGGTCTACGACTTCGCCCATATCGGCAACGCTCGGCCGGTCATCGTGTTCGACGTGCTCTACCGCCTGCTTCGTCACCTCTACGGCGCCGCGCATGTCGTCTACGCCCGCAACGTCACCGACGTCGACGACAAGATCAACGCCCGCGCCGAGCGCGACTTTCCCGATCTGCCCTTGAACGAGGCGATCGCCATGGTGACGCAGGCGACCGAACATCAGTTTCAAGAGGATGTCGCCGCCCTCGGCGCTTTGCCGCCGACCGTCGAGCCGCGCGCCACCGAGCACATCGACGAGATGCGGGCGCTCATCGAGCGCCTTGCGGCGCGCGGCGTCGCCTATGTCGCCGAGGACCATGTCCTCTTCTCGCCATCGGCGATGGACGCCTTGCCGGGCGCGCCGCGCTACGGTTCGCTCGCCCGCCGCTCGCTCGACGAGATGCTCGCCGGCGCACGGGTCGAGGTCGCGCCGTACAAGCGCGATCCGATGGATTTCGTGCTGTGGAAGCCGTCAAAGCCGAAGGAGCCGAGCTGGCCGAGCCCGGCTGGCATCGCCAGGCCCGGACGCCCCGGCTGGCACCTCGAGTGCTCGGCCATGTCGATGGCCGAACTGCTCGAACCGTACGGCGGCGGCCTGACCTGCGACGATCCGACCCGGAACGTCTTCGACATCCATGGCGGAGGGATCGATCTCGTCTTTCCCCACCACGAGAACGAGATCGCCCAATCCTGCTGCGCCTTCGGCTCGCAGCGCATGGCCAATGTCTGGCTGCACAACGGCTTCCTGCAGGTCGAAGGCGAGAAGATGTCGAAGAGCCTCGGCAATTTCGTCACCATCCGCGACCTCCTCGACACGACGGTCTTCGGCGGCCGGAAATGGCCGGGCGAAGTTTTGCGTCTCGCGATGCTGCGCACGCACTACCGCCAGCCGATCGACTGGACGGTTCGCGCGCTCGAGGAGGCGGAGAGCACGCTTGACCGGTGGTACGAGGCGGTCGGCGACGCGGAGCCGGCGAGTGAGGTCGCGCCCGGCGTTCTGGAGGCGTTGACCGATGACTTGAACACTCCCGCGACCTTGGAAGAGCTTCATAAAATTGCGCAGCCGCAGAATTCCGGGGCGCTTAAGTCGAGCGCCAATCTACTTGGATTGTTGCCAGAAACGCATTCGGCCCGCAAAGAGCGAAAGCGAAGAGAAAATTTGAGTCGCCTGAGAGGCGAATTGAGCCGTCTTTGGGAATCTACTGGAAGTCGTCGCCCACTGTCACTGCTTATATCGCTCGAACTCATTGAAGAACGCGACGAAGCAAGAGCGAAAAAAGACTGGGCTGAATCTGACCGGTTGCGCAATCGGCTCGCCGAGCTCGGGATCGTTGTCAAAGACTCCAAAAACGGCACGACCTGGGACTTCAAGCGATGAGCGTATCCCTGCGCCCCTACGTTCCCGCCGACGCCCGCCGCTGCGTAGAAATCTTTCGCGCGAGCATCGAGGAGCTGGCGGCGGAGGATTACGACGCCGACCAGCGCGAGGCCTGGGCCTCGGCGGCCAACGATGAGGTCGCATTCGCCGCAAACCTCGCCGGCGCGCTGACGCTGATCGCCGTGATCGACGGCGCGGTCGCCGGCTTCGCCAGCCTCAAGGACGCCGGAGAGATCGACATGCTCTATGTCGGTCCCGAATACGCGGGCCAGGGCGCTGGATCCGCGCTCATCGACGCCTTGATCAAGCTTTCCACCGCGCGCGCCGCCAAGCGCCTGACCGTGGAAGCGAGCGAGGGCGCGAAGCCCCTGTTCGAACGGCTCGGCTTTACCGCCGAGAAACGCAATCTCGTACGCGTCGGCGACGAGTGGCTCGCCAACACCACCATGACGAAATCGCTCGGCGCGGAGCCCGCTCCGCCGACCCGGCACTGACGAGGACTCGATGGCCCGAGAACGGCTCTATCTGTTCGACACGACGCTGCGTGACGGCGCGCTCACCACCGGCGTCGACTTCTCGCTCGACGACAAGCGCAACATCGCCGCGATGCTCGACCGCCTCGGGATCGACTATGTCGAAGGCGGCTATCCGGGCGCGAACCCGCTCGACACCGAATTCTTCAGGAAGAAACCGACCAAGCGCGCCCGCTTCTGCGCCTTCGGCATGACGAAGCGCCCCGGCCGTTCGGTCAGCAACGATCCGGGAATCGCCGGGCTCCTCGCCTCGGACTCCGACGCAATCGTCTACGTGGCGAAATCCTGGGACTACCATGTGCATGTCGCGCTCGGCTGCACGCTCGAGGAAAACCTCGACTGCATCGCCGAGAGCGTCAGGGCCGCGGTCGAATCGGGCCGAGAGGCGATGGTCGATTGCGAGCATTTCTTCGACGGCTACAAGGCCAACCCGAAATATGCGCTCGCCTGCGCCACGGCCTCGATCAAGGCCGGGGCGCGCTGGGCGGTGCTCTGCGACACCAACGGCGGCACGCTGCCGCACGAGATCGAGCGGATCGTCGCCGAGGTCGCGCACGTGATTCCGGGCGGCCGCCTCGCCATCCACGCCCACAACGACACCGGCAACGCGGTCGCCAATTCGCTCGCCGCCATCCGCGCCGGCGTCCGGCAGGTGCAGGGTTCGCTGAACGGCCTCGGCGAGCGCTGCGGCAACGCCAACCTGGTGACCCTCATCCCGACGCTGGCGCTGAAAGAGGCGTTCGCCGAGCGCTTCGAGACGGGCGTCAGCCCGGAGGCGCTGCGCCAGGTCACCCACGTTTCGCGCGCCTTCGACGAACTGCTCAATCGCTCGCCCAACCGCCACGCGCCCTACGTCGGCGCGTCCGCCTTCGCCACCAAGGCGGGCATCCACGCCTCGGCGCTGGCGAAGGACCCGCGCACCTATGAGCACGTGGCGCCGGACAGCGTCGGCAACCAGCGCGCCGTTCTCGTCTCCGACCAGGCGGGAAAGTCAAACCTCGTCTCCGAGCTCAGTCGTCTCGGGATCGAGGCCGATCCGAACGATCCGCGCCTCACGCGCCTGCTCGAGATCGTCAAAGAGCGCGAGGCGCAGGGCTACGCCTACGAAGCGGCCGACGCCTCGTTCGAGCTTCTGGCGCGCAGCGTGCTCGGCGGCGTGCCGGAGTTCTTCGACGTCGAAAGCTTCCATGTCGGGGTCGAGCGCAAGATGGTCGCGCCGGGCGTGACCTATTCGGCCTCGCAGGCGGTGGTCAAGATCCGCATCGGCGACGAGCGGCTCATCTCGGCGGCCGAAGGCAACGGCCCGGTCAACGCCCTCGATCTCGCCCTCCGCAAGGACCTTGGGGTCTACCAGAGGCATATCGAAACCCTCGAGCTGCGCGACTATCGCGTGCGCGTATTCCAGGGTGGCACCGACGCGGTGACGCGCGTCCTGATCGAGTTCGGCGACGGAAACGGCGACACCTGGTCCACGGTCGGCGTGTCGGGCAACATCATCGACGCCTCGTTCCAGGCTCTGGTCGACGCGATCGTCTATCGGCTGGTGAAGCTCGGCGTGCCGGCGCAATAGGCTTGCGATCACTTTCCGGAGGATCGCCGAAGCATTGCCCCTCGCGTGAGTCGGGCGCCGTGTCGGTGGCCGGAGAATCTGTCGCCAAAAGAGACTCTTCAAAAGGTTAGGCGCCAATTTCGCAATTTCTGAATTTCTGCAACTTTCGGCAAGTATTCGGACGGCTCGGTCCCGGGGCTGATAACCAACATATCGGTACCGGTCTTCCTTCGATACGCAAGCCTAAGGGCTGCGAGGGGGCGATCTCCGCGCCGGGTCGGGGCGGCGGAGCGGAGAAGGACGTTCTCCGTTGCGTTTTCAGAACATATCAAGAACATAACTCGGAGCTCTTGTCAAGAGATTGTTCCCACCCGCGCACGCTGCGGAGCAGCAGCGCCTGGACGTTCGTTAGCTAAGCTAGCGGTGCGTGCTGCCCATTCCCGTTCTGTCGTTGGATGCGCCTGTAGATTTTCTTGTGGCGTCTGCGCCATAATACCGCGACTTCGCCAAGTCAGGATGGCTTATCTCACGCGTGTGGGCGGCAAACAGCGTCTCCAAGTCGAAGGCGCGGGATGGCCATCATTTCTTGTCGACGAATTCGACAATCGCCGCCGTCGTCTCGGCTGGCTGCTCCTCCATCACCCAGTGGCCGGAGTTGCGGACGACGTCGGCCGTCACGTCCGACGCCACCAAGACCATGATGTCGCCCATCTGCGTGCCAAAGGAATGGTCGCCGCCGAGCGCCAGCACAGGCATGGCGAGCTTGCTCTTGGCGGCGAATTCCTTGTTGTCGGCGGCGTCCTCATTGAAGGCGGCGAACTGGCTGAACGCCGAATGCATCGCGCCTGGAAGCGCATAAAGCTCGGCATAATGCTGCCGGGTCGCCTCGTCGATGGCGCGCGGGTCGGCGGAAAGCTCGTTCCAGAACCGGTCGAGGTAGATGCGTTCGCGCCCCGCCACCAACCGCTCGACGTCCGGCCCTCGGAAATTGAAGTGCCAGAGCATCGGACTCTTGATGATCTCGTCCCAGGGGCCGATGCCCGGCAGCGGCGCGTCGATCACCACCCACTTGGTCACGCGGTCGGGAAATTGCGCGGCGAGCGCATAGCCGACCATGTTGCCGATGTCGTGGGTCACGAGGTCCGCCTGTTCGACGTTCAGCGCGTCCATCACCTGGGCGACGTCGCGCGCCTGCGTCTGCTTGTCGTATCCGCCCTTGGGATGGGAGGAGAGACCCATCCCTCGCAGATCCGGAACGATGACTTTATGGCCGCCGGCGAGCGCCGCGGCGACCGGCGCCCACATGTCGCCTGTGTCGGCGAAGCCATGCAGGAGGACGACGGCGGGCCCCGAGCCGCCGACGCGCACGTGAATCCTCGCGCCGTCCGTCTTGATTTCTTTCGCTCGAAAATCCGGTGGGAATGGCTTGACGCCCGCTCGCCTGGAGCGCGCCAGCATCAGGGCGCCGGCCCCGAGGATCATCGCGACCGCGAATGTCGACCTGCGCATTTCTCTTCCCCCTGTGCCATGACCGCAGTTGAGCCGCTATCTACGCGAACCGCGGCGCGCTGTTGTGTAGGAAGTCAACATCCAGGCGATGGCGCGATTGCGGCGGCCCTGCCGCTGACGTTTTGTTTGGCCCCAACGGAATAATCCGCGACCTCCCAGAGTCTCTCCCGTGACCGGCGCATTCGCTGGCCGCAGGAGAGCGCCATGGCGGACGAAAACTTGGGCGGTGTCGACCGCCGCCAAACCCTGAAATGCATGCTTTGGGCGGGGACGGGCGTCGTCTGGACAGTCGCGGGCGGCGTGCCGGCGTCGCGCCTGATCGACTCGGCGGAGGCGGCGGAGGGAAGCTTTTCCTTCGTCCAGATCTCCGACAGCCACATCGGCTTCGCAAAGCCCGCCAATCCGGACGCCCGCGCCACCTTCGATGCGGCGATCAACAAGATTTCTCGCCATGCCGGGCGATCCTGCATTCATGATCCATACCGGCGATATCACCCATACGGCCAAACCGCAGGAATTCGACGACGCCTTGCAGATGATCGGGCGGTCGAAGCTCGACGTCCATTATGCGCCAGGGGAGCACGACATTCTCGACCCCGCCACGCGAGCGGCCTATCTCGACCGCTTCGGCAAGGGCGCCGGAAGCGGCTGGTATTCCTTCGATCACGGCGGCGTTCATTTCATCTCGCTCGTCAACGTGGCCGACCTCAAGAAGAACGGCCTCGGCTCGCTCGGAGCGGAGCAGCTTGCCTGGCTCAACGACGATCTGAAGGCTAAGTCCGCTTCGACGCCGATCGTCCTCTTCGCCCACATCCCGCTCTGGATGGTCGCGCCCGAATGGGGCTGGGGAACCGAAGACTCGGCCCAGGCGCTCGGGCTTGTCTCCCGGTTCGGCTCGGTCACCGTGCTCAACGGCCATATCCATCAACTGATGCAGAAGGTGGAAGGCAATGTGAGGTTCCACACCGCCCGCTCGACCGCCTTCCCGCAGCCTGCACCCGGAACCGCGCCGTCGCCGGGGCCCAAGGTCGTGCCGGCAGGGGAATTGCGCAAGTGGCTCGGCGTCCGGGAAGTCGCCTATGTCGTTTCGCCGACCGCCCTCGCCGTCACCGACGCGGACCTGTCGTGAAGGCGGCCGGAGGAAAGAGAGCGAAACTTCGCATCGGGCTCATGTTTGCGTGCGCCTTCGCCCAACAGGCTTGGGCCGGAGCGCTCAAGGGCGACGCTGCGCGTGGCGAGCAGCTCTACCAGGCCTGCACCGACTGCCACTCGCTCGACCAGAACGACGTTGGCCCGCGCCACCGCGGCGTCTACGGCCGCAAGGCCGGCTCGCTACCCGACTACAGCTATTCCGAGGCGCTGAAATCCTCCAATATCGTCTGGAATGAGGAGACGCTCGACAAGTGGCTCACCGATCCGCAAGTCTTCGTCCCGGGCGCGAAGATGTTCTTCCACCTGGACAGCGCGCAGGACCGCGCGGACGTCATCACGTATCTGAAGGAGCGGGCGAAGTAGGATGCGGCCCGCCGCCGCTCCCGGCGCAAGTCCTCGCCGCATTTTGGCGTCTGCGTCATGCGGCTCCGCCGAGGATGGCGAAATCGGATTGCGGATGACCAGTCCCGCTGCCGGACCGCTCGCTCAGCGGCGATTTCGTGAAATCGTGCCGCCGCTCATCGATGACGCCTATACGCTCGCCAAGTGGCTCTGCCGCAACGGCGCGGACGCCGAGGATATCGTGCAGGAGGCGGCGATACGCGCGCTGAAAGCGCTTGAGACGACCGCCGTCGAACGTCCCAAGCCCTGGTTTCTGATGATTGTGCGCAACGCCGCAATGACCTGGATGGGGCGCAACCGGCCGCAAAACCTCGCCTATGTCGGCGATATGGCCGATCTCGACGCAATCGAGCCGGGCTTCGGCGAAATGGCGCCGGATCCGGAAGAGGCGCTGATCGCGCTCGAAGACGGCGATGGCCTCAGGCGGGCGATCGCCGCGCTGGCGCCGCCGCTCCGCGAGACGCTGGTGATGCGCGACATCAATGGTCTCTCTTATCGCGACATCGCCGAGGCGACCGGCGCGCCGATCGGCACCGTCATGTCGCGCCTCGCCCGCGCCCGGGGCGCGCTGGCAAAAACGCTGAAGGCCGAGCCATGACCGAGGATCCCGACGAGCGCCTGCTGCAGCTGAACGCCGCCCTCGACGGCGAACTCGACGCGATGAGCGCTCTCCAATTCGAGCGTGACCTCGCCGCCGATCCGGAGCTCGCAGAAGATTACCGTCGGCTCGAGGCTTTGCGGCTGGCAGTCCGTCGCTCTGCTCCGCTCGAGGTCGCTCCGGCCGGCCTCGCCGACCGCATCGCGGCGCTCGCCGCGACTCCCGTCCAGTCCGCTCGGGCAATCCCGAGCGGGCGTTCCGGCTGGACCGCGACGCGCGCGCTGGCGCTCGCAGCAGCGATGGCGGCGCTCGGCTTCGCGGTCGGCGCGGGGCTCATGTCGTTGAGGACGCAGAGCGCCGCCGGTGACGTCGCGCAAAACCTCATTACCGACTTCGCCCGGGCGGAGATCGCCGGCCAGCCGTTCGACGTCGCCTCCTCGGATCGGCATACCGTCAAGCCCTGGCTCGCCGGCCGCACCACGGTCAGCGCCGACATCGTCGATCTCGCGAGCGCGGGCTTCCCCCTCGCCGGCGGTCGCGTCGCTGTCGTGGACAAGATCCCTCTGCCGACGCTCGTCTACCGCCGCAACGAGCATTTGGTCGCGGTGACCGAATTGCCGCTCGACGCCAAGGGAGCGCGCGGCGGCGAAGGAATCGAAACGGTCGACGGCTACCACGTCGCGCGCTGGGCCGGTCCGAATCTCGTTTACTTCGCCGTCTCCGATATGGACGAAAAGACCCTTGCCGAGTTCGTCGCGGCGTTCCGGCGGGATCGAAACCCTGCGACTGAGCCTCAGCGTCCGTGACGTGGGACCGCCCCGAATCGGAACGCGCCGTCAAACTGCTGTTGCGCCGAATTTCTCCGCTGTTCCGCCTTCAGCGCTGGTCTCCGATCAGCGCTTTGATTTTGCGAGCATTTTGGACGCGGGAAGGGCAGCAGAGGCGCTCCGTTTGGCGAAATCCGCTGTTTTTGCCGCTGTTGCCAGCAAAGCCCGCCGGTGGTTCGGGCGATGCATCCAAAAATCATCGCGCTCTCATGCCGCATCGCCGGCAATGCGCGTCGCTGCGGCATGAGAGGCTCCTATCTCACTTCCGGCTGCATTTGCCCGGAATCTTTCCCTTGCCTGATCCGAGCTGGCGCAGCACGATCTGGAGAAGGAAAAATCCCGGGTTCCAGAGCGGCGCTGCGTGAAGTGGTCGCAACCGTTTTCCGCTGACAGAGCCGCGAGGGACCGGGTCGTCCTCGAGCGGAGGGAGCGCGCGATGTTTCAGGAGGGCCTGTTCAAAGGCAAGAAGATCCTCGATCACCGGCGGAGGCACCGGGCTCGGCAGGGGGATGGCCGAACGTCTGCTCGGCCTCGGCGCCGAAATCGCGATCTGCGGCCGGCGGAAAAGCGTGTGCGAGGCGGCCGCCGCCGAAATGATCAAGGCGCACGGCGGAGTGGTGAAGAGCTACGGCGTCGACATCCGCGACGCCGCCGCGGTCGACGCGATGATCGAGGAGATTTTCCGCGACGGCCCGCTGACGTCGCTCATCAACAATGCGGCCGGCAACTTCATCGCCCGCACCGAGGATCTTTCGCCGCGCGGCTTCGACGCCGTCGCCAACATCGTCATGCACGGAACGTTCTACGTCACCCAGGCGGTCGGAAAACGCTGGATTGCAGCAGGCAAGCGCGGCAGCGTCGTCTCGATCACCGTGACCTGGACGCGCAACGGCGGCCCGTTCGTCGTGCCCTCCGCCATGAGCAAGGCGGCGGTGCAGGCGATGACCATGTCGCTGGCAAGCGAATGGGGCCGCTACGGCATCCGCCTGAACGCGATCGCGCCCGGCGAGATCCCCACCGAGGGCATGAGCAAGCGCCTCACGCTCGGCGGCGGGCCGGGCACGGCAAGCGTCAATCCGATGGGCCGGGTCGGCCAAATCGAGGAATTGCAGAACCTTGCGGCCTTCCTGCTGTCCGACGGCTGCGAGTGGCTGACCGGCGAAACGATCGCCATGGACGGCGCTCAGGCGCTTGCCACCGGCGGCAATTTTTACGAATTGCGCAAATGGGGCGATCAGCAGTGGAAAGCGGCGCGCGAGGCGATCGAAGCGCAGAATGCGAAGGATCGGGCGCAAAGAGGGTGACTTCTCCTTCGTGTCCTTGCTGTGTTCAGAGGTGAACTGCTTACTGAAGGGTCTGTCTTGAGTTCTTGAGTTGGCCACCGGCGGCGCCCACCCAAGGCGCGCGAAAGTTCCGATCCCCCTCTCCGACTGGAAAGTTCGTGTATGGCTCGTCGATGGGCGCCTGTCGGCGAAACAGAAGCCGTCTGTCTTCAAGCGTCACCGACGGGCAACCAAACCCAGTCGAGCTGCGATTGCGGGCGACGGAGGCCCGAAAAGCCCTTCCGAGCATTTCCATTTCGGGGGGAAAGCAACCAAATTCGTAATTCCCAAAGGTCGGCCCAGGATTGACCGGCGCCCGACCCCAGTTCCCGCCGCATGCGGCTGACCCCCGAAAATCTTACCGCCTGACGTGAACCGTCATCGGGCTTGGTCGGTGAATGGGCGCTCACAGGCGGTCAAGCTCGCCCTCTTCCCTCTCCGGCCGCCGCGCACTATATTCGGTTTGCCGTCCGCGAGGGCGGCTATGGCGATAAATGGGCATCGGAATAAGTCTTTCGGACCCGGGGGCAGTACCCGGCGCCTCCACCCAAGCCCGCTGATGCAAAAGCGGGCTTCGGCGGGGGCGAAATAGGTTCGACGGGGGACCCAAAGGGTGATCTTTCGCTCGGCATGATACCGCCGTTATCGGGTCAAACCTATAGTTGCGAATGACAACTATGCTCCGGTGGCCCTCGCTGCGTAATGCAGTGATGGTACTGGGAATCAAGTCCTAAGGGTTTGCACCTTTAGGCGGGGTCCGGAGGCGCCTGGCAACAGAAGCCTCCACTTTCTTTTCATCCGGGGAGCGTAGGTTCGAGAAAGGGCGGGGGCGACGTTTGCAACGCTGGCGTCGCCCGGCTAAATTTTGGATCTTCGCGGCGCGAGCCTTCCCTGATGCCGACCGACCTCATTCGCTACGACCTTCTCGTCCAGGACGCATTGCGTTCCGTGGTGCGGAAGGTCCTGTCAGACACCGCGCGCGCGGGCCTGCTTGGCGACCATCATTTCAACATCGCCTTCAAGACGCACGCCCCGGGGGTCGTCGTGCCGCCCGCGATCCGGAGCCGCTTTCCCGACGAGATGTCGATCATCCTGCAGCATGAGTTCTGGGATCTCGTCGTCACCCAGGATGACTTCGAGGTCAGCCTCAATTTCTCCCGCAAGCCCGAGCGACTGACCGTGCCGTTCGACGCGATCACCGGTTTCACGGATCCGTCTGTGCCGTTCGGCTTCAAGCTCGAGCCGCGGGTCAGCGAACAGGCGACGGAGCCGAAGAGCCCGCCGGCCGCCGCTCCCGTTCGGCGCTCCGAACCCGCCCCCTCTGCGGCTCCGGCGAGGCCGTTGTCGGCAAAGCCGGCCGAACCCGCCGCCGCCGCCAAGCCCGCCGCAATGGGCGAAAAGGCGCCCGAGCCTGCCGACGCGGCCAAAGTCGTGTCGATCGACGCCTTCCGCAAAAAGTAGCATGGGCGACGTCGTCAATCTGCGCCGCGCGCGAAAAGGCCGGGAGCGCCACCGCAAGGAGGCGGAAGCCGCCGAGAACCGCATCGCGTTCGGCATGACGAAAGCGGAGCGGCGCCGCCTCGACAGCGAGCGCGAAAAAGCCGAGCGCGGCCTCGATGCCCATAAGCTCGTTCGCCCCGATGATCCGTGAGGAGAGCGCACGGGTCGTCAAGCGCTCGCTCGTCGTCGCCGGCCATCGCACCAGCGTCTCGCTCGAGGACGCGTTCTGGCGTCGTCTCAAGGCGCTCGCTGGCGAGCGCGGGCTCTCGGTCAACGCGCTCGCCGCCGCCGTCGACGCCGCCCGCGGCGAAGCCAACCTGTCGTCGGCGCTGAGGGTGTTCGTGCTTGAGGCCTTCGCCGCGACGAATGCGACCGATCGGGCTCCCGCCATCGGCTTGGTCGCGTCTGTCGAGACAGGGTCCCCGGGCGGTCAGTAGAGGCTGCCTGCGGTCGGCTCACGCGGCGACAGCACGGGACGCGGCTTCGGCCGCGGCAGTGGAGCGGCTGCGTGCGGCGGCGCGGCGTTGGCGCCGAGCTCGGCCGCCGGTGGTTTCATCGCGAGCGGCGGGTCGTTCGAGATGTCCGGCGGAAGTTGCGGCTGGACGAACGCTTTGCCGGCTGCAGCTTTGTCCGCCGCCGTCTGATCCGCCGCGGCTCTTTCAAGCGCGGCCTTCTGCGCAGCGGCCTTTGCGGCGGCCTTCACCTCGGCGCGCTCGGCGTCGAGATGCTCGGTCAGACCCTTGAGCCGCGCCTGCTCGGCGCGCCAATCCTCCATTTCCGCATTCCGCTGATCCATGAACCGCTCACCTTTCAGTCGGCGATTGAAGAAGGCTCGCTCGCGAATATCGGCTTCGAGATTGGCGATGCGGTCAGTTTCGCGCGCGATCGCCTGGGTCGCCAGCGCCGCCGACAGCGAGGTGACGTCGAGTTGGCGCTTCGGCGCGGAAAGCGCGTCCTCAACCGTGACGGTCGCGCTCGGCGGCGGTCCGGACCAAAATTTGAGATCTTTCGATGACGACGTCAGGAGGAGTCGCGTCTCGAGCGAAAGCCTCGTCAGATCGAAGCTGGCGCTGAGCGCCGCGTCGCCGTTCGGCCGGGCGATCGGAAGCGGTCCGAGCTTCATCGTTCCCGCGCTGAGCGAGAGCGGCGTCACGCCATCCGGCAATTTCAGCGGCGCCTTGTTGAGCTCCTGGCCAAATTGATACGCGATGTTGGTCTCATCGAGTTGTGTGTCCGGCGCCTCCGATCTGGCGACGACTCGATCGAGCGACGCCGCGTCGCTTCGCGGCAGCTCCGTGTCGGCCAATTGTCCCGACCCGCCGCCGGCCAAACCGGCGATCAGCGCAGCCGGGCTTTTGCCGGTCGAGGCGAATTCGACGGTCCCGCCGATCCGACCTGAGAATCCCGGCCGGTTCACCGCGAGCCGTTCGGCGTTGAACGTCCCGCTCAGAGTCGCGTTGTCGCGGTCGCGCCGCAGGGTGGCGTGGCCCGACGCCGCGCCGCCGGCGATTTTCATCGCCATGTCGTCGAGTTCGACTCGCCCCCTGCCGAGGCGCAAGTTCGCTGAGAAGTCCTGGGCCGAGAGACCGTCGTTCACCTCGAGGGTTGCCGCGTTGACGCGCACCACGGCGGGTGGAGGGCTCAGCGGAGCGGCGGCGAATTTGGCCTCCGACCAAAGCGTCCCGGGCCTCGTTGGCTGGGGCGGCCCCAGCGCCAGCGCAAGGAGGCCCGCCAGCGGCAAATGATCGAACGAAAGTTCGCCGGTAACCGCCGGGGCGGGAGCCTCGGTCGCGGCTGCGGCCGGCCCGTTGACCGCCTCTTGCGCGAGCGAGAGATCGGGGTTGGGGAGCGGCACAGCGGCCTTCGGCGGCGGCTCATAGGCGAGACTGCCGTTCGCCTTGACACCCGCGATCACCGCCGAAAGACGCGAAAGGGTCCAACGTTCGCCGCGCAGAGTCACGTCCGTGTGCGCGTCGATCGGCCCGATCGTCGCCCCGGGCGGGGCAAGACCGAAGGCCGAGGCGAGCGGAGCCACGTTCGAGCCTCTGAGTCTGGCGGAGCCGAACAAGCGGGCCTCGTCGCCCTCGGCCGTGGGCGCGAACCGCCCGCTCGCCGAAACGTCGGCGCCGGCGAGAGCGCCGGTCGCCTCGATGTCGTAGCCAGCCCCCCAGGCGCCGGCGGCATGCAGCCCAATGTGAGCCTTTCCCTTCGATACCACGGATCCGGCCAGGCCGAGCTGGCGCAGAAGGCCTCCGGCCTCGGGCGCGTTGAGATCGAGGGCGACGGTCTGACCACCCCCCTTCGGCCCGGGGTCGAGGACCAGAGTCGCCTGGGTCTGACCGATCGTCCCGTTCGCCCTCAAAGACAGGAGCGACGGTTCGCCGCCGGACGCGGGGCCGCCTCGCGCCTCGAAAGCCAGCGAAGTCGGCGAAAGCAGCGCGGCGCGTTCGGCCACCGCCTTGCTCCAGGCGCCGGGCGCGAGGCGCGACACGAGGAGGGCAAACTCGCGCAGTCTGACTGCATTGAGATGGCCGGTTGCGGTCATGCCGTCCGGGCCGAAAGACCCCTGGGCGTCGATCGAGGCGCCCCGAGATTGCCCACGCTCAGTCGCTTGAGCGTCGTCCTCGGCCCGCTTTTTTCGACTTTCAGTGCAAGCGAACCGCCGTCGATCTCGCCTTCTCCGAGATGGGCGACGTGCAGGGACTTCGCCTGCACGGAGATGGAAAGATCGAGGTCGCCGAGAAGCGCTGCGCTGGCGTTCAGCGCCGGCAGCGTGCCAACGTCGAGCGAGTCGCTCGAAAGATCCATATAGAGCCGGCCGGGATCCGGGCCGACCTTTCTTGTGAAGGCGAGCGCGCCGGTCAGGGTCGAGCGCTCGAGCGCTAGCCTGACGCTCCGCCCCGAAAAGCCGACAGCCGAGGCCGCGACGTCGCCCGATAGCGAGGCGCTGCGAAAGGCGAAAGCCTCGCTGAGGGCGGCGGCTTTCGCGGCGAAGCCAGGCGCGCCCTGGCTCGCCCAGTCGCGCAGCAGGGGGAAATCGTCGGTGGAGAAATCGACGGCGCCGACGAATTTCGGCGCCGAGCCGGTTTCGAGCTCCCCATCCGCCGTCAGGCGGCTTCGCCCGGGCAGAGCGATGTTGAACCGCGTCCTGAGCGGCGCTCCCGGCGCCGCGCTGAGGCTTGCCGAGAGATCCGTTATCGTGTCCGAGCCGAGGATGACCTCGCCGGCGGCGATGTCGGTCTTGACAATCATGCCGCGAGCGCCGGCGAGCGCCGGGCCGAGGGCGTCGGTGAGCAGGGCAACGGCGCGCGCCGGGGGGACGCCGTCCTCGCCCTTCCGGCGCAGAAGCGCGTCGACATTGGCCTGCTTCGCCTTCACGCTGAGCGTGAGCCGCGCCGGTAAATCAGCAACGAACGTCGCATCGCCGTTCGCCCTCAGCGCCCGCTCCTCGGGTCCGAACCGGAACTCGGCGTTCTTGAACTTCACCGCCTCGAAATCCGCGCTCATGGGTCCGGCGACGCGCCAGGGAAGCGGTCCGTCGGGGCCGGCGGCGGACCCGGTCAGCGAGGCCGATCCCAAAACGCTTGGAACTTTCCCGCCGTCGCCGGTGAAAGAGAGCACGCCGTCGAACACGAGCGAAGGTAGGCCCGGCCCGGCTTCGACCGTGAAATGGATCGGCGTTCCGGCCGCATCTCCCTTCTCGGACGCGAGCCGGAAGTCGACGGGCGACCCGCCCGGTCCATCGAATTGACCCGATGCGCGATAGGGGCCGGCGAGCGAGGGCGCGTCCGCATCGAGGTCGACGCCGTCGATCGCACGCGCCGGCCGGCCTGCGGCCGCTGCGATCCGGACCGCGCCGTTCCGCGCAACCAGCCGGTCGAAGCCGACGACGTCCGTTTCTCTCGACTTCGCGAAGGGCAGGTTGACCGACCCGTCAGCCCTGCGCGTCAGGGTTAAGACGGGCTTCTCGAGCCGAATCTCGGTGAAACGGATTTTGCCGCTCGCGAGCTTGACCAGCGCGAGCTCGAGCCGCGCCGATTCGAACGACAGACGCGGCGCATCCGAACCAGGCCCGGCCGCTGAGCCTTCCCCCACTTCGAGGTAAGGGACCGGCAGTAGCCTGAGGGTGACCGGCCCGTTGAGCACGACGCGCCCGCCGCTGATGGCGGCGAGCCGCGCCTCGATCTCGGCGCGGTGGGCCGACCAGTCGATAAACAGGGGAGCGATCAGCGCGACTGTAAGCAGGGCCACGAGCCCTACTGCGAAGATGGTCAGGACAACGCGCACAGAAAAACGAGCACCAATTCTGTTCAAGGAGGCAACGACCGGCCTCAACGAGCATCGCAGCGCAAAATGCCGCGAAAATATGACCGGGGCAATAAGAGGAGCGCGCCGAGCCAAACGAGGCCACAGGAGATAGTGATGCAGCCCTGGCGCGCGCCGTTGCCTCCCAACCGCCGACATGCGAATGTCACGCGGGCGGTCTAGTCGCCAGCGTCATTGAATCCGTGGTGTTTTTTCTGAATCTCTGTCGCGGCGAAGCGGCGATGGAGGTGATTCGTGGCTGGCAGGGAGATTTCGGTCAAGAAATGCTTTGTCGAGCAGAAAGATCCACGCGATTTGGACGTCGTTACGTTTCTTTGTCGGCCACCAGGTCTTCATAGCGGTGGCGAATTGGCAAAACTACTTCGCGCGAACCTCAACGTTTTTGGACGCCCCCAGGTGAAAACAGCTTATAAACTTGATTTCTTTCCGATCGATCTCGCACGATGCGTTCCGCGTCGGCCGGCGTGACGCGGCAGGCCGGTATCTTCGAGGCCGCCCGATAGGCGGTCGACCCACAGGCGACCGTCGGGGTTCGCTGGCCCGCGACGGCGACCCCGAACCCGTCCACATCGAAGAAAACGATACCTCCTTCGCCATCGATTGGAAGGGCGACTATCGCATCGAGAGACCCGCCTTCATCTATTCCGACCGCCAGACCCGGCGTGCCTCGACCATCCTCGGGTACCCCACGCACCTGTTCGCGCCGCCGTCCTGAAAATTTCAAATATCTTTGGCTAGCTTTAGCGGGGCGGAGTTCACGCAGAGATCGGTTATTTATAAAGGGCGCGGGCTAATTACTTCTCTTTCAGGTGAAGTGGCACGCTCGCGATGAAAGTCGAGCCGTGATTGATGCGGCTGGTGATGGCAAGCTTCCCTCGATGGCGGGTCAGGATGTGCTTGACGATGGCGAGGCCGAGCCCGGTGCCGTTTCTTGCGCGGCTCTGCGTGGCGTCGACGCGATAGAAGCGCTCGGTGAGGCGCGGCAGGTGTTCGGGGGCGATGCCGTAGCCATAGTCGCGCACCGTCAGGGCCGCCTCCTTCTCTGTCGTTCCCACCGAAACGTCGACGTGTCCGGCGTTGCCGTCCGGCCGCACCCCGTATTTGATCGCGTTTTCGATCAAATTCTCAGCCACGCGGAGCAGTTCGTCCCGGTCGCCCGTGACGAGCGCCGGTTCCGATGCGTTGAAGCGGATCTCGACCCCCAGCTCTTGCGCCATCGGAGTCAGCGCGTCGACGACGCTGCGCGCAGTCTGGGCGAGGTCGACAGCCGTTTCGGGCCGAACGTGCTGTTTCTGTTCGATACGGGAAAGCGAGAGCAGATCTTCGATCAGCCTCGCCATGCGACGGCCCTGCTCGCGCATGATGGCGAGAAACCGGTCGCGCGCCTTGGCGTCGTCGCGGGCCGAGCCCTGAAGCGTCTCGATGAAACCGAGGAGCGAGGCGAGCGGCGTGCGCAATTCGTGACTGGCGTTGGCGATGAAGTCGACCCTCATGCGCTCCGCTCGCCGGACTTCGGTCAAATCGCGCAGGGTGAGCAAGGTCGCCACCACCTCGTTTTCCGCGGTCGTGATCGGGGCGATGCAGACGTCGAACAGCCGTTCGACGGGGACGCGCTCACTCCATTGAACGCGCTCGACCTCCCCGCTGGCCATCACCCGGCGCCGCGCGTCGACGACGTCTGGCGCGCGCAGCGCAAGCACGAATGGATCGCCGACCTTGAGCCCCGGGAGGAGGCTGAGCGCGGGCTGGTTGGCCGCGGCCGCGCGTCCGTCCGGCCCGACGATCACGGCTGGCTCCGGCATGGCTTCGATCAGCTTCGCCGCGAAGGGGGAGCCGATCAGGATTTCAAGGTTGGCGGCTTCCGTGTCACCCATCGCAGGAATTCACGAATCGTCCGAAGCCGAGGACATGGCTTCGCGGATCGACCGCCAGCGCCGGGTCGCTTCTACGCCGCCAAGCAGCGCCATCGCGCCGATGAAGGGCGCGACGTAATAGATGCCGCGAAAGAGCAGGAGGGATGCGAGAAGCGCGTCGCTGTCGCCGCCCACTCCCTGGAGAATGGTCGCCTCGAACACGCCAAGGCCGCCGGGCGAATGGCTGGCGATGCCAAGCATCGCGGCGAACGAATAAAGCGTGGCGAAAGTCGGGTAACCGATCGTCGAACCTTTCGGCAGGAGGAAGTAAAGCGCAGCAGAGGCCGAGCAGACGTCGACGACCCCTAGCGCCATCTGACCCAAGGTGAGCAGAGGCCCAGGCAGCCTGAAATTGCCGAAGATCGGCGTCCCGCGCCAACGCATCGCGCCAACCCAACACAGATAAACGATCATCGCGGCGATCGCGCTGAGCCCGATCAAGCGATTAGCGAGTGGATTGAAATGGTCGATTTCCGCCACCGCGTCGGATGCGGATATGAAGCCGACTCCGACGATAAAGCCCATGCCGAGCCAGAAGGTGACGCCGGCCACGACCGTGAAACTCGCGACCTTGCCCGCCGTCAGACCGGCCGGGGCATAGAGCCAGTAGCGCACCGCCCCGCCCGTCACCAGAGGAAACCCCAGGGTGAACGAAACGGCGTAGCTTGCGAATGACGCCAGCGCGGTCAGCCAATAGGGGACTTTGATCCCTAGATGCTTCAACGCGAGGCCGTCGTAGCCTGTGAGCGCCAAATAGCTCAGAGCGGTGAATGCGAAAGCGAGGGTGATCTGATCGCCGCTCGTCGCTGCAATCGCCGCCCTGAATTTGCTAACGTCGACGCGAAGCAGAGTTCTCAGGAAAATCGTCAGAGAAACGGCTATGATGACGACGCTAATCGTCACCCCGACGCGTCGCAGGGCGCTGCGATGGCGACCGACCGCCGCGATTATGCTTGCGACCAGACTGTCGGGATCCGGGGGGCGCGGCGCGCTGCCGGACGTCCGGTTTGAGGCCGGGCGTCGTTCCTGCACCTGCGCCATGCCTTGTTCCTGTTGATTCGGCGCCGCCTATAAGGCCTTCACGGGCGCCGCGCAAGGGATCAGACACATGCTCTGAATGTTAAACAGGTCTGGTCAGGCGAGAGCGACGCGCTGATGTGTCCTCCAGGACTGATAGGCCGCGTCGGCGAGGAGATTGGCCTTGAGACCGTCCTCCCCGTCGGGCCGGGGCTTCACGCCCGCCTTCACTGCGCTGACGAAGGAATCGAGCTCGTTCCGATAAGCGGCATCGTAGCGCTCAAGAAAGAAATTCAAAACCTTGTCGCCCGCGAAGCCATGCGCGCCCGCGACTTCTACCGTCGTTTCCCTCACATTGGCTACGTGGACCATGCCGTTCGCGCCATGCGCTTCCACGCGCTGATCATATCCGTAGGTCGCGCGGCGCGAATTGGAGATCTGGGCGATCTTCCCCGAGCTCGTCTCCATGATGACGGCCGCAGTGTCGATATCGCCCGCCTCCCCGATCGCCTTATCGACGAGGGCCGACCCCATGGCGCTGACCGCGATCGGCTCCTCGCCGAGAATGAACCTCGCCATGTCGAAATCGTGGATCATCATGTCGCGGAAGAGTCCGCCCGACCGTGCGATATAGGAAACCGGCGGCGGCGCCGGATCCCGCGAGGTGATGGAGACGATCTCCAGCGCGCCGATCGCTCCCTCGGCGACACGCCTCTTGAGCGACGCGAAGTTCGGGTCGAAGCGCCGATTGAAACCGATCATCAGGGTGGCGCCTGTTTGCTTCACCACTTCGAGACAGTCTCGAATGCGCTTGACGTCGAGCGCGATCGGCTTCTCGCAGAAGATCGCCTTCCCTGCGCGAGCGGCGCGCTCAATAAGATCGGCGTGGGTGTCGGTTGGAGAGCATATGGCGACCGCATCGACTTGGCTCGAGCCGAGAATTTCCTCGATCGACGTTGTTTTCGCGCCGGTCTCTGCTGCGAGCGCTTCAGCTGCGGCAGGGTCTGCGTCGGCGACGAAGGAGACCTGGCAGTCACGCCTCGCGGCGACGTTGCCGCCATGGATCTTGCCAATGCGGCCGGCGCCGATGATCCCGAACTTCATGATTTCCTCCCTGGCAAAAGCGTCCGGGAACCACCGCGAACAAGTCTCAAGAAAAAGAATATCCGTTCCATATTGACTTGGGAATAGAATTTTTGTTTCATTATGGCGTCGGTCGACGGCGGCTCCCCGCTGTGGCCCGAGGGAGAAAACGCTCATGGCCGCCCATCCTGCGTCCGAGACCGCGCGCGAAGTCTATCGTGGCCCCGCCAACCTCGCCGGTAAGATCGCCGTTGTGACCGGCGGCACTCAGGGCCTTGGCGAGGCGATCGCGCAACTCTTCGCCCAACGCGGAGCCGCCGGCCTCGTTATCTGCGGGCGTAACGCCGAAAACGGCGCGCGGGTGGCGAAGGAGATTTCCGCGACCGGGTGTCCGACCGGCTTTGTCAAGGCGGATCTCGCCAAGGTCGACGCCTGCCGCGGCGTGATCGCCGAAGCGGACAGCCGGTTCGGCCGGGTCGACGTTCTGGTCAACGCTGCCGCGCTGACCGACCGGGGCGACATCTTCGACACAACCGAGGAACGCTACAACGAGATCTTCGATGTCAATGTCCGCGCGCCGTTCTTCCTCATTCAGGAGACGGTCCGCATCATGCGGCGGGAAAAGATTGCCGGCGCCATCGTCAACATCCAGTCGATGTCGGCCCATGGCGGGCAGCCGCATATTACAGCCTATTGCGCCTCCAAGGGCGCCCTCGCGACGCTGACCCGCAACGTCGCCCACTCGCTCGTCAAGTTCCGTATTCGCGTCAACGGTCTCAACATCGGCTGGATGTCGACGCCGGGCGAGGACCGCATCATGAAGACCTATCACGGCGCAGAGGACGGCTGGCTAGAGGCCGCGGCGAAGACCAAGCCTTTCGGGCGACTGATCGACCCGAAGGAGGTCGCTCGCGCGTGCGCTTATCTCGCTTCGGACGAATCCGGACTCATGACCGGCGCCAACGTCGATTTCGACCAGAACGTCGTCGGCGTCGGCGACGCGCCGATTGAGCCCTGAACGGGAAAGGCGCACGGGTGTCCCCGCGTTTTGATGTCATCACCATCGGTCGCTCCTCGGTCGATCTCTACGGCGTCCAGGTCGGAGGCCGCCTCGAGGACATGGCGAGCTTCTCCAAGGCGGTCGGGGGCTGCCCGACCAACATCGCGATCGGCACGGCGCGCCTCGGTCTCAAGAGCGGCCTGATCACCCGGGTCGGCGACGAGCACATGGGCCGGTTCATCCGCGAGCAATGCGCCCGGGAGGGAGTGGACGTGTCGGGAATCCATACGGACCCGTCGCGACTGACTGCGCTCGTGCTGCTCGGGGTTCGCGACGAAAAGACGTTTCCGCTCATCTTTTATCGCGACAACTGCGCGGATGGCGCGCTCGACGAAAGCGACATCGATCCGACCTATATCGAAAGCGCCAAGGCGATCCTGGTCAGCGGCACGCACTTCGCCCGGGCCAACACCGCCGCGGCCCAATTGAAGGCGATGCGGCTCGCGCGGGCCGCCGGCGGCAGGATCGTGTTCGACATCGACTATCGGCCGAACCTCTGGGGGCTCGGCGGCCACGGGACCGGCGAGGAGCGCTACATCAAGTCGGGAGACGTGACGCGCAGCCTCAGCGCCATCCTGCCGCAATGCGATCTCATTGTCGGCACCGAGGAGGAGATGATGATCGCGGGCGGGGCCGACGATCCGCTTGCGGCGCTGAGGGCCGTGCGCGCTGCGACCGCGGCGACGCTGGTGCTCAAGCGCGGCCCGATGGGTTGCGTGGTTTTTCCGGGCGTCATTCCCGCAGGCCCGGACGAAGGAATCAAGGGACCGGGCTTTCCCGTAGAAGTCTATAATGTGCTCGGCGCCGGTGACGCGTTCATGTCGGGCTTCCTGCGCGGATGGCTGCGCGACGAGCCGCTCGAGACTTGCTGCGCCTTCGCCAATGCGGCGGGCGCCTTCGCGGTGTCGCGGCTCCTTTGTTCGGTCGAATATCCGACCTGGACCGAGCTCAGCCGGTTCCTCGAACAAGGCTCGCCCCATCGCGCCTTGCGCCGCGACGAGGCGCTTAACCACGTCCATTGGGCGACGACGCGCCGGCCGCAACCGCCGACGATCATGGCGCTTGCGATCGACCATCGCGCGCAGCTCGAGAAGATCGTGGACGACGCCCGAGCGCCGCGTGAGCGCATACCGGCGTTCAAGCTGCTGGCGGTCGAGGCGGCGGCGAAAGTGGCCGCGGGGCGGCGAGGCTACGGCATGCTCCTCGATGGCAAATACGGGCGGGAGGCCTTGTTCCGCGCCTTGGATCACAACTTCTGGATCGCGAGGCCGGTCGAGGAGCCGGGCTCGCGCCCGCTCGATTTCGAATTCGGCGGCTCGCTGGGAGCCAGGCTTCAGGAATGGCCGGTCGCCCACACGATCAAGTGCCTCTGCTTTTACCATCCCGACGATCCGCCGGAGCTCAAGGCGCGGCAGGAGCGCGAGCTTCTGCGCCTTTATGACGCCGCCCGCACCCTCGGCCGCGAGCTTTTGATCGAGATCATCGCGAGTCGGAACGGGCCGGTCGAGGACGACACGACCGCTCGGGTCATCGAGCGGCTATATGCGCTCGGAGTGAAGCCGGACTGGTGGAAGCTCGAGGGCCAACCCTCGCGCGCGGCGTGGGAAGCGGTCGAGCGGGCGGTGAACAACGGAGATCGGTTCTGCCGAGGCGTCGTTCTGCTCGGGCTCGAAGCGCCGGAAGAGGATCTCGCGCAAGCCTTCGCAATCGCGCGGCACCGCAGCGTCGTCAAAGGCTTCGCAGTCGGCCGTACGATCTTCGTCGAGCCGGCGGCCGATTGGTTCGCCGGACGGATCGGCGATAACGAAGCGGTCGAGCGCATGGCGGGCGCTTTCGCGCGTCTCTGCGCGCTGTGGCGCGAAGCGGCGGACGGAGGCGCCTGATGCTGGATGACCGCGACCGCGACCCGCGCCTGAGCCCGCCGCCCCGCGCCCATATGCCCTCAGCCCTTCGCGCATCGCGGCCGCCGCCTGCGCGACCTCTGTGAGGAACGCCGGATGAACACCATTCGAATGACCGCCGCACAGGCGATGGCGCGCTTCATCGCCGCCCAGAAAGTCGAGGTCGACGGCCGCAAGGAACGCCTCTTCGAGGGCGTGTTCGCCATATTCGGTCACGGCAACGTCGCCGGCTTCGGCGAGGCGCTTTACGCCGAGCGCGACGCGCTGCCGACGTTCCGCGCCCACAACGAGCAGGCGATGGCGCATGCGGCGATCGCCTTCGCCAAGGCCTCCCGCCGCCAGCGGATGATGGCCTGCACGACCTCGATCGGTCCGGGCGCGACCAATATGATCACCGCCGCCGCGGTCGCGCACGTCAACCGGCTGCCGGTGCTGCTTATCCCGGGTGACGTCTTCGCCAACCGCAGGCCCGACCCGGTGCTGCAGCAGGTCGAATTCGTTCGGCGACGGCACGATCAGCGCCAACGACTGCTTCCGGCCGGTTTCGCGCTATTTCGACCGGATCGTTCGGCCCGAGCAGATCGTGCCGGCGCTGAACCGGGCGATGTCCGTGCTGACGGACCCGGCCGAGTGTGGACCCGTAACGCTCGCCTTCTGCCAGGACGTGCAGACGGAGGCGCACGACTACCCCGACACCTTCTTCGAGGAGCATGTGCATCGCCAACGCCGCGTCACCCCCGACGCGCACGAGGTGGCGGACGCCGCCGCTCTGTTGAGCCGCGCCAAGAAACCGCTGGTCGTCTGCGGCGGCGGGGTGCTCTATTCGGGCGCCGAGCGGGAGCTGATGGACTTCTGCGCCCGGCGCGGGATTCCGGTCGGCGAGACCCAGGCCGGAAAGTCGGCGACGCCGGTCGACCACCCGCTCGCCGTCGGAGCGATTGGCGTCACCGGCACGGGCGCCGCCAATGCGCTCGCCGCGGAGGCGGACGTCATCGTCGGCGTCGGCACCCGTTTTGCCGACTTCACCACCGGCTCTTGGGCCCTGTTCAAGAACCCCGACCGCCGATTCATCGGCATCAACGTCCAGCCGTTCGACGCAGCGAAGCATCGCGCGGTTCCGGTCGTCGGCGATGCGCGCAGCGCGCTGGCCTCCCTCGACGCCGCCCTCGGCGACTGGAAGGCGCCGCGCGGCTGGACCGACGGCGCCGCCAAGGCCAAGACCGATTGGGATGCGACGGCCGCCCGCTACACCGCTCCGACCAACGCGCCTCGGCCGACCGACGCCGAAGTGCTCGGCGCGCTGATGCGCGGGGGCGAAAAGAGCGATGTCGTGGTCTGCGCCGCGGGCGGCCTGCCGGGCGAATTGCACAAGCTGTGGCGGCCCGGCGGGCCGCTCGGCTACCACGTCGAATACGGCTATTCCTGCATGGGCTACGAGATCGCCGGCGCCATCGGGGTCAAGATGGCGCTGCCGGACCGCGAAGTCGTGGTGACGGTCGGCGACGGCTCATATCTCATGCTGAATTCCGAGATCGCGACGTCGGTGATGCTCGGCAAGAAGCTGATCATCGTCGTCCTCGACAATGGCGGCTTCGGCTGCATCAACCGCCTGCAGAAGGCGACCGGCGGGGCGCCGTTCAACAACCTGCTCAAGGACGCTCGGCACGAAGTCCTGCCGGAAGTCGATTTCGCCGCGCACGCGCGCTCGATGGGAGCCGAAGCGACAAAGGTCGCCTCGATCGCCGAACTCGAGGCCGCCTTCAAGGCGGCGCGCGCCGCGAAAACCACCCAGGTCATCGTCGTCGACACCGATCCCATCGCATCGACCGACGCGGGCGGCTTCTGGTGGGACGTCGCCGTACCCGCCGTGTCGCGGCGCGAGGAAGTCGGGGCCGCGCGCCGGGACTACGAGAAAGCGCGGGAAAGCCAGCGCGTTGGAGACTGACATGAGCATACGCATCGGCGCCAACCCAATCGGCTGGAGCAACGACGATCTGCAGGAAATCGGCGGCGACACGCCGCTCGACACCTGTCTCGCCGAGGCGAGGCAGGCGGGCGTCGTCGGCATGGAGAAAGGCCACAAATTGCCGTCTGACGGCGTAGCCCTGAAGGATAAGCTCGCCGAATACGGCATGAGGTTCGTCGGCGGCTGGTATTCGACCGAACTCCTCAAGCGCTCCGCCCGCGATGAGTTCGAAGCGGCCAGAGCCCATATCGCCATGACCCAGGGCGCGGGAGCCGAGATTGTCATCGTCGCCGAAACCTCCAATGCGATCCACGGCGACCGCTCGCGCCCTTTGTCGGAGCGGCCGCGGCTCAAGAAGGGCGACTGGCCGGGTTACGGGGCAAAAATGACGGAGTTCGCCGAGCGCCTCGCCGGCGAGGGCCTCAAGCTAAACATGGCACGATCATCGAGTCCGAGCGCGACATCGACGCCTTCATGGCCCACACCAAGCCGCCGGTGCATCTTCTGCTCGATACGGGCCACGCCCGTTGGGGCGGCGCGGATCCCGCGGCGCTGGCGCTCGCCTATCGCGAGCGTATCGGCCACGTGCACTGCAAGGACGTGCGCGAAGTCGAGATGCGCCAGTCGAACGCGGGCGACTGGAGCTTCCTCGAACTCGATCCTCGGCATGGGCAGGGATCTCGGCGTCTATACCGTTCCGGGCGATGGCGTGATCGACTATGTCGAGGTGTTCCAGGCGCTCAAGGGATATTCCGGCTGGGTCGTGCTCGAAGCGGAACAGGACCCGAAAAAGGCCCCGGCCCTGCCCTATGCCAAAGAGGGCGTCGCGCATCTGCGCGCCGCGTTGAAGGAGGCGGGCCTGGTTTAGGTTCCGAGGGCGACAAAAAGGAGGCCGTCATGGCGCAATCGAAACTGCTCGTTCATCCGGCAAAAGGCGACGGCGTCGGGCACCGCATCACGCCCGAGAGCGCCGGCTGGCGCTATGTCGGTTTCGAGACGCGGACCCTGAAGCGGGGCGCGAAATCTCCGCTCGACACCGATGGCAAGGAAGTCTGCATCGTCATCCTGTCGGGCAAGGCGCGGGTGACCGCCGAGGGCTTCAACTCCGGCGCGATCGGCGAGCGCGCCAGCGTGTTCGACGGCCTTCCGTGGTCGGTCTATCTGCCGCCCCGCAGCGCGGCGACGATCGAAGCGGCGACCGACTGCGAGCTTGCGCTCTGCTCCGCCCCGGCCCAGGGGCGCCTCAAGGCGCGCGTGATCGCCCCGGGCGAGGTCGGCACGCTGACCCGCGGCTCAGGCTCCAACGCGCGTCACATCCGCAACGTTTTGCCCGAAGACGCCGAGGCCGAGAGCCTGCTGGTCGTCGAGGTGATCACGCCGGGCGGCAACTGGTCGAGCTACCCGCCGCACAAGCACGATCGCGACGCGCTGCCCGACGAATCCTACCTGGAGGAGACCTACTACCACCGCCTCAAGCCGGCGCAGGGCTTTGCCTTCCAGCGGGTCTACACCGAGGACCGCTCGCTCGACGAGACGCTGACGGTCGGCGACGGCGACGTCGTGCTGGTGCCGAAGGGTTATCACCCGGTCGGCGCGCCGCACGGCTACGACCTCTATTACCTCAACACGATGGCGGGGCCGAAGCGCACCTGGCGGTTCCACAACGACCCGGCGCACGAGTGGTTGATGAAGTAGGGCCAACGTTTGCCGGCGCCGGCGCCAAATATCGAACCTTGTCATGCCCGCGCACGCGGGCATCCAGAATCGGCGGCGGGAGCCGGTGCGACGCGACCAAGGGTCCAGCGGGCCTCTGGATCCCCGCTTTCGCGAGGATGACAAAGGGAAGCTGCATTATCCATACAGGGCACGTCAATCAGGGCCTCGGGCGCCCGCTCCGGTGGCGCCGAACGATAAGCAGGCGGGAGACACGCCGCAGGACCATGGGAGGCCGTCGAGGGGCGGGCGGCGAAGCCAAGGCAGGAGGAAACGGTCGATGAGCGATGTCCGCCATTCGGGCGAGGTGAAGCGCCAGCGCGTGCTCGTGGTCGGCCTGGGCACGATGGGGACGAGTCACGCCCGCGCCTATAAAGCCATCAACGGCTTCGAACTCGCCGGCCTCTGCACCCGCAAGGCCGCGGCGCGAACAGACCTCGACCAGGAATTTGCCGGCGTTCCGCGTTTCGAGCGACTCGCCGAGGCGCTCGAAGCCCTTAAGCCGGACGCGGTCGCGATTTGCGCCTACACCGAGCATCACGCGCCGATGGCGCTCGCGGCGCTCGCCGCCGGCGCGCATGTTTTTTGCGAAAAACCGCTTGCCGACACGCTCGAGGCGGCGGAAGAAATCGTCGCGGCGGCGCGCGCCGCGAACAAGGCGCTGCTGATCGGCTACATCCTGCGCGTTCATCCGTCCTGGATCCGCTTCGTCGCGATCGGCCGCACCCTCGGCAAGCCGCTCGTCATGCGGATGAACCTCAACCAGCAGTCGTCGGGCTCGTTCTGGGAGGTGCACAAGGCCCTGATGCGCTCGACCTCGCCGATCGTCGACTGCGGCGTCCATTATGTGGACATCATGTGCCAGGTGACGCGGGCCAAGCCCGTCGCGGTGCATGCGGTCGGGGCGAGGCTGACGGACGAGATCGCCCCGCGAATGGTCAACTACGGCCATCTGCACATCGTCTTCGACGACGGCTCGGTCGGCTGGTACGAGGCCGGCTGGGGGCCGATGATGAGCGAGACCGCGTTCTTCGTGAAGGACATGATCGGCCCAAAGGGCTGCGTCTCCATTGTCGCCAAGGAGGCGGCCGGCGAAGCGGTCAAATCGTCCGACCATGACGCGCATACGCGCACCAATGCGCTACGCATCCACCACGCCGCGCTCGACGCGAACGGCGCCTTCGTCCGTCCCGACACGATCGAGTCGACCGAGGACGAACCCGGTCATCAGGAGCTTTGCGAGCGTGAGCAGCGGCTGTTCCTGAGGGCGATCCGCGGCGAGGTCGACCTCGCCGATCACTGGGCCGATGCGATCAACTCGCTGCGCATCGTGTTCGCGGCCGACGAGAGCATCCGGACCGGGCAGGTGGTCAGGCTCGCCTGAAGCAACGCCTGGGGTTTGTCAGCCCGCAGTCGCGGTCATCGATAGGGGTCTGAGGATTCCAAATATCTGACGTATCGCTCGACACCCTCGGCGACCGGCGCGAACGAGCCTTGGTAGCCCGCGGCGCGCAGATTGGCCAATGAGGCTCGCGAGTAATATTGGTACCGATCCCGCAGCGTCTCGGGCATCGGCACATAGCGGATGCTGGGCTCCCGACCGACGGCGCCGAACAACGCCTCGACCAGCGCCCGGAACGACGCGGCGACGCCGGAGCCGACGTTGAAAAGGCCATGCGCAGGCCCATTGTCCATCAGCCAGAGCGTCGCCGCGACGGCGTCGTCGACATAGACGAAGTCGCGCAATTGCTCGCCGTCGGCATAGCCTTCGCGATGGCTCTTGAAGAGATCCACCGTCTCTCCCGCCGCCGCCCGCGGGTAATTCTTGCCGACGACGCTGACCATCTCGTCCTTGTGATATTCGTTCTGGCCGTAAACGTTGAAATATTTGAGCCCGATGCATTTCGGCGGCAGCGGCAGGTCCTTTTCGCGCCGCTCGGCGACGATCTTGTCGATCAGATGCTTGCTCCAGCCATAGAGATTGAGCGGGCGCAGTTTCTTCAGCGCCGCGAGCGAGCCATCGTCGTCGAAGCCGTTCTCGCCGTCGCCGTAGGTCGCAGCGCTCGACGCGTAAACCAGTTTCACCCCTTCGCGAGCGCAAAAGTCGACGAGGTCGAGGGTATATTTGAAATGGCTCAATTAGCGTTAGATTGAGGTGGCCTGTTTGTGCTACGATTTATTATGGATTGACAGGGGATAGCGATGGATCAGGGGATGTTTCGAGCGTGGCTGGCGGAGATCGACGGTCTGACGGCAAAGCAGCGCCAGGAGCTCGAGGCGGTGCTGGCCGGCCGGCAGCCCAGAGCGGCGGTGGCGGCGGCGATCGAGGAGCGCTTGGGCGAGGCGCGGCGCTGTCCGCACTGCGGCGGGGCGTCGGTGGGCGGGGGCCGAACCGACGGCCTGCGCCGTTTCCGCTGCAAGGATTGCCGCAGAAGCTTCAATGCGCTGACCGGAACGCCGCTGGCCCGATTGCGCAAGAAGGAACGCTGGCTTGATTTTGGTCAGTCGTTGAGCGAGGGCGAGACGGTGGCCGCCTCGGCCGAGCGGTGCGGGGTGGCGGTGAGCACGGCGTTCCGCTGGCGACATCGCTTCCTGCGCGCCGCCAAGAACCCCACGCGCCTGTTGAGCGGCATCGTCGAAGTCGACGAAACCTATATATTATCAAGCTGTAAGGGCGAGCGTCGCCTCGGTCGCAAGGCTCGCAGGCGGGGCGGAAAAGCAGCCAAGCGCGGCCTTTCGGACGAACAGACGCCGATCCTGGTGGCCGCCGACCGAAGCGGCGCCACCATCAGCGCCGTCCTCTCGGCCGTGACCGCCCAGACCATCAAGCCGGTGCTCGCGCCCATTCTGGGTAAGGACACCTTGCTCGTCACCGACGGCAATAACGTCTACCCGCCTTGCGCCGCCGCCCTCGGCGTCAGCCATGAAGCGCTCAACCAGTCGAAAGGTGAACGCGTCCGCGGCGAATTACACATCCAGACCGTCAACAGTCGCCATGAGAGCCTCAAAACCTTCCTGCGCCCCCGTCGCGGCATTGCCACAAAATACCTCGACAGCTACCTCAGGTGGTTCCACCTCGCCGGCCTCAAGCACAATCCCACGCCCCGAGCATGCCTCAATGCCGCCATCGGCGGAGGAGCCCAAATGATGATATCAATCTAACGCGAATTGAGCTTTTGAAATTGACCCGCATCAGCGTGTCGCCGTCGGTCGTCGTCGTCGATGAGTTGGCGCCCAGATGGAATATCGCCTCCGGTCGAACTCGAGCGAGTTCCGTCAGCAGCTGTTCCGGGGGGACGAAGTCGCGAATGGTCCGCTTGCGCAGGTTCTGCCAGCGCAGATCCTGACGGAGCCAGTCGCAGACGATGAGGTCGTCGCGTCCCTCATCGTTCAATGCCGCAACGAGGTTCGAACCGATGAAGCCGGCGGCCCCGGTGATGACGATCATTCGATCTCCTCAATGAAAGATACGCGAGCGGAGCGCCGACGCTCGCACGGGCGACAAAATGCAGCGACCTCGCCAGCCCCCGGTCGACCGAAACGCCGGCATGGCGCAACGCAGGACGCCGCGCCGCACAGGAAGTCGGTGCGCCCCTGGTCGCGAAACCTGGCCACCGCTGGCCTAACAACGGGCCCCAACTCGACAATCAGACTGTGACTCCTAAATCCGATGGAAAACCCTTTTCGGGCTTCGATGCTGTTGTTACCTATCAAATCGGATTTGACAAAGAACGATGAGACTGTGACTCGAAATTCGAAAGGTAGACTGCGCAGTGTGGTGGCGGCAAGCGGGCTTCGACGGCGGCGTGATTTCGGGGCCAAAATCGCGGCCGTTCGACACGCATGATGGGAGTTGGAGGCGGCGATGAGCGAGAACGACGGAGACGAGCCGCTGTCCGGCCAAGGCGACGCCGTCCGTGGTCGCGACGATCGCCCGCTTTCGCCGGCCGCCCGCCGGGCTCTGGCGGAGGCCGCGGAGCGGCGCGCGCAGTCGGAGCCCGAGCGGCCGCACGAAGTCAACGGCCGAGAAGGGCTCGACCCGGTCCGCCACGGCGATTGGGAAGTCAAGGGCCTCGCCACCGACTTTTGACGGCGACCCTGGTCCACGTCTTCCACCGACCTCATCCCGAGGCGCCTTTTGCGCTATGCAAAAGGCCTCGAAGGATGCTCCAGGTGCGACGAACGGCGGCCTCACGACGAGGACGCGAGGTCAGACCCCTCAGAGCCTGACCCAAAAGTCTAGCGGTTCATCTGACATTTGGCGCCCAAACGCACGTCGCTACCGGACGTCCGAAATCCTTCACTTCTGCTGCCCTTCCAGACCGGCCCCATGAAAGGCAGGAGTGCGCAAACACCGGTCATTCCCCGGTGTGGCTCATTACGTTCTTCCCGCATTGACGAAGGCGCGACGCGCGGCGTTGCGTGGAGGGTCACCTTGCGGTAGCCGGGTTCGGTGAGGTCGCCTTCGAAGGCGTCGCGCGAGGGAATGACATGAAGTCTGAAAAGCAAAAGCGGCCGGCGCGGAGCGCCCTGGCGCTCGGGGTCCTTGGATTGCTGGGTTTGGCAAGCGGCGCGGCGGACGCCGCCGTTCGCATCGACGGGCAGGTTCAAGCTGGGGGCGGGCCGGTCGCGGGTTCGACCGTGACGTTATGGGCCGGGAGCGCCGGCGAGCCCAAACAACTGGCGCAAGCGAAAACGGCCGACGACGGAAGCTTTGCGCTCGGCACGGACGAGACGCCCGGACCGGGCGTGAGCCTCTATCTGATCGCCAAAAGCGGCGTCACCTTGGTCAACAAGGGCGCGGGCGACAATCCGGCGCTCGCACTTCTCGCTGTGCTCGGCGGAACGCCTCCGGCGAAGGTCGTCGTCAACGAGATGACGACCATCGCGTCGGTCTGGACCAACGCGCAGTTTCTCGACAGCGCGGCGATCAAGGGTCCGGCGCTCAGTCTCAGCATCGCCGCGGGCAACGTGCCGAACTTCGTCGATCTGCAAACCGGCGGATGGGGCACACTTATTCAAAGTTCTCTCAACAGCGGCCAGACGCCGACGATGGCGAATTTCGCCACGCTCGCCGATGCGCTCGCGGGTTGCGCGACGCGTGTGACGGTCAGTGCGTGCGACGATCTCTTTCTAGCGGCGACACCGCCAAAGGGCGACGCCCCGACCGACACGCTGACGGCGGCTGAGGCCGTCGCTCGCTATCCCTGGTACGTGCCAGAAAGGCTCTTTAACTTGCTCGGCAAGTTTTATCCGGTCCCGCAGGGGAAGACCTTGCGGCCGGTTCCGTTCATGCCCTACTTGAATTACGCGCCGAGCGCGTGGGTCTTGCCCTTGAAGGTTGACGGAGGCGGCTATCGCGCAGGTGGCGGCGCGGCCTTCGACAGCGAAGGCAATTTCTGGACGGGCGACAATTTCACCGTGGGCTGGCAAGGCCTTGAGACGTTGTGGCAGGGCAACGCGACCAAATTCGCCCCGAACGGCCGTCCGCTGTCGCCGATGACGACGGGCTTCGCCGGCGGCGGGATGGAGGGCGGCAGCTTCGGCGAGGCCATCGATGCTCACGACAACGCGTGGTTTTCGACTTACGGCGGCAAGTCCATCGCCGTATTCAACAAGAACGGCAAGCCCCTGACGCCGTCTGACGGCATCACCTTCGACGGCAAACTCGGGCTGATGCAAGGGGCCATTGCGACGCCCAGCGGCGACGTGTGGGTGGTGGGTCTCACGAAAAATCAGCTTGTTCACTTCCCAGGGGGCGATCCAACCAAGGGGAAATTGCTCTGTGAGGGCGACAACGCGGAGCCATGCAAGTCTCTCAGCGGTCCGTTCCACCTCGCGATCGACCAGCAGGACCGGATATGGGTGAGCAATGCGCTTGGCGACCATGTCACACGTTTTCCGACGTCCGATCCGAGCAAAGCAGAGACCTTTGCGGCGGGCTACAGCGGCAGCGGCCTCAGCGTCGACAGCCAAGGCAACGTCTGGGTCGGCAATCGACTGGGCAGTTCGTTGCGGGGCCTCGCAAAATTTGTCGAGGTCGGCCTCGTCGCCAAGACGGGCGGCAACGCAGACGAGGCGCTCCTCTACAAGATGTCCGAACAGACAGGCGGTTGGGAAGGCGGCAGCGTGACGGTGCTGCGGCCGGACGGAAGCCAATTCCCGGGGTCGCCGTTTTACGGGCCCAGTCTCCCTGGACCTTGGGCCACCGCCATAGACGGCGACGACAACGTCTGGGTCTCCAACTTCGCCGGCGTCGCCGGTCAAGTCGCGCATCTGTGCGGCGTGCGCACAGAAAATTGTCCGCCCGGCTTCAAAACCGGCGAACCGATTTCGCCGCCGTTGGGGTATGTCGGCGGCGGCCTGCAATTGCAAACCGATCTCGCGATCGACCCCGCGGGCAACGTCTGGGTGATTGACAATTATCAGGACCTCAACGCCTGCTTCCACCAACTGTCCGGACCGCTTTCCGAAGCGCTTTCGACGCGCTGCGGCGGCGATGGCGTAACGATCTTCTACGGCATGGCCAAGCCAGTACGCACGCCGCTGATCGGGCCGGCGCGCGGACTTTAGCGCACGGCAATATGAGGGGGAGCGTGACCAATGAACGCGGGGATAGCCGGAGCGAGGCGCAGCCTCGCCGCCATAGCCGGCGCCTTACTCTTCGCTTGCGCGCCCGCCAACGCCCAGCAAGCGGATGCGCCCGACGACAGCGCCAAGCCGGAGTACGCGAGGCAGGTCGATCACGACACCGTTCCCAAGGCGAGCGAGGACGATATCGCGAGGGAATCCGAAAATCCGATCGGCAATCTCACCATCCTGCCGTTCGAGAACTACACCAACTTCCAGGTCGGGCCGAACAAGGGGACGCAGAACATCCTCGAATTCGAGCCGGTGGTGCTGTTCCACCTCAACCAGGATTGGAACCTCATCACCCGCGCGGTCATACCCGTGGTCTGGAACCCGGACCTGTCGCCGTTCCCGAGCGTGCCGCAGGCCATCGCGCCGACCGACTTTTCCGCGTTCCTCTCGCCCAGAAATCCGGTCAACGGCTGGACCGTCGGCGCGGGCCCGATCGTCGAGGTCCCGACCGCCACCAGCCCGACCGTCGGCTCTAGCGTCTGGGGCGGCGGCCCGACCGCCGTTGTCGTCCATACGGGTGAGAAAACCGTCGCCGGCGTGCTAGCGAACCAGGTCTGGTCGTTTGGCGGCGTGGAAACGGGCCCGGGCGGCAAGCGCTATTCCTCGATGCTGCTCGAGCCCTTCTTCAACTACAATTTCGGCCACGGCTGGTTCGTCAGCTCCGCCCCGCTCATCACCGCCGACTGGGAGACGCCGAGAAGGAAATGGACCGTGCCCCTCGGCCTGGAGGCGGGCCGGATCATCAAGCTCGGAGGCAAGCTGCCGGTCAAACTGTCGCTCGGCGGCTACTACAACGTCGTGACCCCGCAATACGGCGCGAGATGGCAGCTTTATACGGCGGCCGCCGTTATCTTCTGATGTTGAATGACGAGGGGAGTGCCTGACGCACAGCCGGAATCCCTCCGCTCGCGACGTCCATCCTTGCGGTCAGGAATACGTCGACTCCTGCCGTCCGGTGAGCGCAAATACCGGCCATTCCGATCGCGCGGTAGCGGCTTGGTCTATTGTTGCGTTTGCGTGGGCACGGGCGCTATCTGGCGCTATTCAGGGACGCGTCGCTGGGGAATACGAATGAATCCAGATAAATTCGCGTTTGCGGTCGCAGTCGTGATCTTCGCCGCCGGAGTACTCGGTCTCGTCCTGCATCATATTCTGCCTGAGAAACACGTGACCGGCGGCGCAAAAGACATGATCGGCGCAGTCCTCGGTCTCCTCACGCTGCTGTCGGCTCTGGTCCTCGGCCTGCTTATCTGGACCGCGCACGGGGTCTATTCCGCGCAAAACTCGGCGATTCAAAGCCTTGCGGCGAAGGTGTTGGACTTCGATCTCGCCCTTGCGGACTACGGGCCCGAGGCGAATGCCGCGCGCGCGCAGTTGAAACAGGCTCTGGCGGCGACAATAGATCAGGTGTGGGGAGGCAGTGAAAGCGACAGCGCCTTCGCCGCCAATGACTTTAACGCCTCCATTCGGAACAAGCGCAAGTGGGAAGCCTCCTTGGCAAACCTCCATCCCGCCACGGAAGCTCAAAAGGAGGCGCTCGCCACCGCGAAGTCGGACGTGGATTCGATCGCCCAAGCGCGATTGCAGATGGCCTTCGCGCTGACGAGCCCGGTTTCCATTCCGCTCGTGCTGATCGTGGCCGGGTGGGCGACGCTGCTCTTTTTCGGTTACGGTTTGGCATCGGGGGGAGACAGCGCCGGGGCTTTCGTGGCCATGACTTTGGGTGCAGTCGCCGCGGCGAGCGCCGTTTTGTTGATCCTCGAGTTGAGTAGCCCCTATTCCGGCATCTTTCGCGTCTCGAGCGCGCCGCTCGAACAGGTATTGGCGGTCATGGGCAAAGAGTGACAAGAGTTCTCCCACCGGCTGCTGGCTATCTCCTCTGCGCAGCACGACCCGGTCTCCCGCCTCGGCGTCCCCGTCGCGATCTCGAATGGCCGGTTAACGTCAACTCCTGCCGGCCGGAATGCGCAGGGCGCCGGTAGATTGCCATCGATTGTAGGGTCGGTGTCCGCCGATCTGGCGCCTACCCACACCATGAATCATGCCGTGCCGGCAGACGCTAGAGGGCTTTTGGGTCAGGCTCTCAACGTTATAATTCAATCCGTGCCTGCTTTGGTGTCGCCTGCTTTTTCGCTGGCGCTCTCAGAATTCATGAGCTGCGTCTTGCGTTTGTTGAACTCCGCTTCACGCTGTTGACCTTCAAGATTCCACCTCTTGACTTTATCATTGCATATCTTGAGCACCTTCTTCGCTTCGCAATATTCTCCACACCCGCGCGCGAAAGCAAATTGGTAATCGACCGACCCGACGCCGAACGCCAAGGACGCTACGATTATTGAACGATAAATCCAACTCGAACCTTCTTTATCGATCATTATCACTTCCTTCTTAAGATTTTCATCCATCAAACATGGACTTGCACGCACTTAAACTAAATAAATCGGCTTTTTGCAGGCGGTTCGGCCGCATCACCGTCGTTTGACCTCCTTCTTGGACCGCCTGAGCGAACCTGAACTCACCGGCCGACGCGGACTTGACGCGCCGCTCGCCGGGGGCTATCTCATCGTTCATGCTTTGTTCGATATGCGTCAATCCGGACCATGACTGATGAACCCGAACCCCGCTCGTTTGCTTGCCCCGCAATCCTTTCGCAGCCCCGCGGCGATCGCCGAACGGTTCGCTCGGCCCGAACACAGGCGCGGGCGGGGCGCCGCGACCAACGCCTCCGGCCGGTTCGAGAGTCTCGCGCGCGAGGATTTCGACGACGGCTGGACGCGCGAAGAGGCCCCCGAGCCGCTTTCGACCGAAGTGACCTGGGAGGCGCCCAAGGCGATCATCACCCGCAATGCTTCGCCCGACATCCCGTTCGACCGGTCGATCAACCCCTATCGCGGCTGCGAGCACGGCTGTTTCTACTGTTTCGCCCGGCCCACGCACGCCTATATGGGCCTCTCGCCGGGGCTCGACTTCGAGAGCCGGCTGTTCGCCAAGCGCGGCGCGGCCGAGCTGCTCGCGCGCGAGCTCGCGGCCCCCAAATACGCGCCGGGCGCGATCGCCTTCGGCACGAATACCGATCCCTATCAGCCGATCGAGCGAAGGTTCCGCATCACCCGCTCGCTCCTCGAGGTTTTGCAGCGGACCCGCCACCCGCTGAGCATCGTCACCAAGTCGAACCTCGTCCTGCGCGATCTCGACATCCTGAGCGACATGGGACGCGACGGACTCGTCAAGGTCTTCCTGTCGGTGACGACGCTCGATCGCGAGCTCGCCCGCAAGATGGAGCCGCGCGCCCCGACGCCGGAGAAGCGGCTCGAGGCGATCGGCAAGCTGAACGCGGCCGGCGTGCCGGCAGGGGTGATGGTCGCGCCGGTCATCCCGGCGATCAACGACGCCGAGATCGAGACAATTCTGACCCGCGCCTATGCCGCCGGCGCCCGGGAGGGAGGCTATGTCGTGCTGCGCCTGCCGCTCGAGCTCCGCGACATGTTCCGCGAATGGCTGCAGGCCAACTTCCCGGATCGGTTGAGCCGCGCGGTGTCGCTCATGCAGTCGATGCGCAACGGCAAGGATTACGAGGCCCAGTGGGGCCGCCGCATGGCGGGCTCCGGCCCCTACGCCTGGATGATTGGCCGCCGGTTCGAGATGGCCGCTCGGCGCCTCGGCTACCTTGAGACGAAACGGAGCTTGCGCACCGACCTGTTCCGCAAGCCCGCGCCGGCGGCGAAGGAGGCGGGGGCGCAATTGAGCCTGTTCTGACCGGCGCCGCTCGTTTGTCGGTCATTCGAGATCGAGCGTCCAGATTTGCCCGACGAGGTTGTGGCCGAATGAGCGATGCGGCGCTTCGCTGACCAGGCGAAAGCCCGCCGCCTCGTAGATCCGACGGGCGGAGGTTAGCACGTCGTTGGTCCAGAGCGAGAGCTCACTGTAGCCGATCTCGCGGGCGCGGGCGGTGCAGGCGTCCACGAGACGGCGCCCAAGTCCCCGGCCGCGGGCGGCAGGTTCGACGTAAAGGAGCCTGAGCTTGGCGACCGCCGGATCGTCGGTCCGGAGCAGAAACACCGAGCCGACGATCACGCCGCGAAGGTCGGCGATCCAGGCGCCCTCGCGCTCGCGATCGTGCTCGGCGACGAATTTGCCGAGGATGCCGGAGATGAGGCCCTCGTAGGTCCAGTCCCAGCCATATTCCTCGTGATAGAGGACGGCTTGGCGATGGATGATCCAGCCGAGGTCTCCCGGCGCGGCGCCCCTCAGGCCGACGTCGTCGCCATCCGTCTGATCGGGCGTCAGGACAGAGCGGACTTCGCGCATGGCCGCGGCGAGGCGTCGGCGCCGATCCTGATCGAGGGGCAACAACAGCCTGTCCATCTGCGCGCGTGCCCCTGCGTCGAGACCGGCGAATGTCCGCCGGCCCCTTTCGGTCAACGACAGGAGCACATGCCGTCCATGCCGCGGACTTGTGCGGCCTCGAACGAGGCCGCGCCGGCGAAAGCGCGCGATGATCCGGCTCAGATGCGCCTTGTCCATCCGAAGCATGCGGCCGATGTCGGCGGCGGTTCGGTGCTCGCCCTCTGCATTGGCCAGTTCGTAGAGGACCCGCGCTTCCGGAAGGGACAGGTCGCTGGCGGGAAGATGCTTGTCGAGGAGGCCGATCTCACGTGTGTAAAACCTGTTGAAGACGCGAATCTCGTCGACGAGCGTCATCGGGACCGCTCCTGTGTTGTCTGAGACAACACATAGCGGATGCCCGGGCCGGGAGAAAGGCGCAAAGATTCGGCGAAGTCGCCCGCGGCGGCCCGTCGCGCGGCCGTTTCCTTGACGCCGCCGCCATTCTAGAACTCAATCTGTGGCGCCCTTTGCGCTTTCCTCCGCCGCGTAGACCCGAATGCCGCGCTTCAAGCTCACCCTCGAATATGACGGCGCCCCGTTCGTCGGCTGGCAGCGGCAGGAGAACGGCGTCTCGGTGCAGGAGACGCTGGAAAGGGCGATCGTCGCCATGACCGGCGAGCAGATCATCGCGCACGGGGCCGGGCGGACCGACGCTGGGGTTCATGCGAGCGGACAGGTCGCGCATGTCGACCTCTTGCGCGACTGGGCGCCGTTCCGGCTGATGGAGGGGCTCAACGCCCATCTCGTTCCGAACCCGATCGCGGTGCTCGAGGCCGAGCGCGTTGGCGACGATTTCGACGCCCGCCGCAGCGCGCGCAGCCGTTCCTATGTCTACCGGGTCGTCAACCGGCGGGCGCCGCTGACCATCGATCGCGGCCGCGCCTGGGGGGTCAAGCAGAGGCTCGACATGGAGGCGATGCGCGAAGCGGCGCTCGCCCTGGTCGGCCGGCACGACTTCACCACCTTTCGCGATTCGCAGTGCCAGGCGAAATCGCCCGTCCGCACGCTCGACCGACTCGAGGTCGAGCGCCAGGGCGAGGCGATCGTTTTCGAGGTTTTGGCGCTGTCGTTCCTCCACCGCCAGGTGCGCTCGATGGTCGGTTCGCTGGTCGACGTCGGCGCCGGGCGCTGGACGCCGCTCGATCTCAAGGCCGCGCTCGAGGCGGCCGACCGCAGCCGCTGCGGCCAGGTCGCCCCGGCCTGCGGCCTTTATCTCGCACGGGTCGACTACCAGGCGGAATAGGCGGCGCGAATGGCCGCGCGCGCTCCCTTCTTTCCCATTCGCGAGAAGGGCGGGATGAGTCCACCGCAGGCCGGACGCCCGCCCGCCGTGATCCGGCTCATTCCCTGTTCTGGCGAATTTTCGCCGAATTATTCCTCTGCTCCAGCGAAAAAATTCGTCTGTTCGCGGCTTAGCGAATATTCGCGCAAACAAGCTGAAATCAAGACGGTTTTTGCAGCGATTGCGGCGCACAAAGGCAGCGAAATCATCGTATTCGCTGTTTCTTTCGCTGTTACCAGCGAATCACGTCCCTTCGTCTTGTCGGCGCCAGGGGGCGGCGAAATAAAGCTCGAGCACGCGCTCGTAGATGCGCTGAAGCCCCTCGAGATCGTCGAGCGCGACCCGCTCGTCGACCGCGTGGATGGTCGCGTTCGGCAGGCCGAGGTCGACGACCGGGCAGGCGTCCTTGATGAAGCGGGCGTCGGACGTGCCGCCGCCGGTCGACAGCGAAGGACGGCGTCCGGTCACCTCTTCGACCGCGTCGGCGACGAGGTCGGTGAAGGCACCCGCGCCGGGTCACGAAGGCGACCGCATTGGTCGGATCGAAAGTTAGCGTATGACGACCGCCGGCCGCGGCCTCGACCCGCCGGGCGATCTCGGCTTTCAGCGTTTCGGGGGTCCAGAGGGCGTTGAAACGGACGTTGAACAGGAGCCGGACTTCGGCAGGGATCACATTCGAAGCCGGATTGCCGACGTCGACGCTGACCACTTCGAGGTTCGAAGGGTCGAAGTCAGCGTCGCCCTTGTCGAGCGGAGGATCGTTGAGCGCCCCGAGGACGGGCGCGAGCGACCGGATCGGATTATCGGCGATGTGCGGGTAGGCGACATGGCCCTGGCGGCCGTGCAGCGTGAGCCTCCCGGTCAGCGACCCGCGTCTGCCGTGCTTGATCGTGTCGCCGAGCGCCGAGACGCTGGTCGGCTCGCCGACGATGCAATGATCGAAGCGTTCCCCCCTGGCGAGCGCCCAGCGCGATGAGCTTGACCGTGCCGTTGATCGACGGGCCTTCCTCGTCGCCGGTGACGAGGAAGCTGATCGAGCCCGGAAAGGCGCCCCGGCTGACGAAGCGCAAAGCCGCCGCGACGGCGGCCGCAAGCCCGCCCTTCATGTCGCAGGCGCCGCGTCCCCAGAGCTGCGCCTTCGGCGACCTCGCCGGAGAACGGGCCGAACCGCCAGCGCGCCGCGTCGCCCGGCGGAACGACGTCGGTGTGCCCGGCGAAGACCAGGTTCGGCGCCGCCGTTCCGCAGCGGGCGTAGAGGTTGAGGACGTCCGGCGTTCTTGCCTCCGAGAAGGGGATGAGCTCGGAGGTAAAACCGGCGCCGGCGAGCAGATCGGCGAGATAGGGCAGCGCGCCGGCGTCCGCCGGCGTCACCGAGGGAAAGGCGATCAGCGCTGCGGGCGATGTCGAGCGCGGAGGGCGGATTGGCCATGTCGTCACCGGACGGGGCGCGTTTCGAGTGGCGATTGGTCCGACCTCTTCGCCATCCGCCAGGCGCGCTCGTTTCACCTTGGCCGCATCTCGCGCACCGGCGCGGCCCAGTCGAGGCCGACATCGTAGATCGGCGGCTCGGTGTTGGAGAGCAGGTTCCATAAGCCCGTCGCCGGGCTCTTCTTCAAAGCCTTGATCAGCACCCGCCCGTCGGACAGGCCGCAGACGCACATGCGGCCGACCAGGCCGTCGCCGGGCGGATTGCGGATGTCGTCGTAGAAGACGAGCCAGTTGTCGAACAGCGCGCCGAGCGAGTGCCCGCGGATCTGCACGCGCGACGGTCTGGGGCTCGGCGTCGCTCGGCGCGTCGACCTCGTCGAACGGCCCCTGGCCTTCGGCGTAGAAGTGGGCGACCGCCCCGGCGCCGACATAACCAATCAGCGGCGCCTTGGGGGTGATCGGCCTGCCGCCGCCGCCGAGCAGCCGCGGCGGCTCCATGCCGAGATATTCGGCGACAATGGCGATCTCATCGGCGCGCAGGCGCCGATGGCCGTTGAGGAGATCGGTCACTGCGGAAGGCGAACGTCCGAGCGCCTTGGCGAGGCCGCTGCGCGTTTTGCCGGTGTGCTTGAGGCCGGCGCGGATCCATTCGACGGTCAATGTTCCACCCCCTGTCAATGCGGGCGCCTCGCGCGCGCGGTGGCCCCATGGTTTGCGGCGTCTGCGAGGCCGCCAATCCGACGGGTTAACCACGCTTTCCGAAAAACAGCAACTACAAAAACAGAAAGTTGACGTCGGGTGGGGTTTCACGGAAAATAAACAAAAGATGAGCGTATGAGTATATCTCGTCCAGCTGCCATTCGTGAAACGTCGCCGACCGACGACCTCTCTACGAAAAATGCGTTCGTTGAGCTCCTTGCGTCAAAGCAGGCTTCGCCCGCGCACGAATAGCAATCGGTCCCATGGACCTAACATTTGATACAATGTTGAAGTACAAAAATAGGTAAATTTCAATAGTGTATTGCCGCCTTCATCAATTTAAACAGAGCGATAGGCCCAATTGCATAAAAACGGAATGAATTCCGCATGTAAATAGACGCGCCATTGATTAACTATTCCGTTGAGGAAGCGCGGTTTTGCCAAAGGAACAAATTGACAACGGCGCCTCATCTGCGCAATCTAGAACAAATAAAGAACAGTCGTCGCCTTCCTCTTCGGACGCCGCCGATTGACGGTACGGCACTCGAGCGATGGCGACGAATGCGGCCCTATAGCCGCCAAACGGGCAAACCAACTGGAGGCGCACGCGATGCTGAAGCTTATCGAAGGTTCTTATGCGTCGTTTTTCCCCAAGGAAATGGATGCGATGTTCCGCAATCGGGCGGAAACCTTTCGCAGTACGGCTGGGCTGGGACGTCGTGGTGAAGAACGGCTACGAGCGGGACCGATTCGACGACCTCAATCCTTTGTATCTGGTTTCGGTCGATCCCGACACGGAGCGTTACCGGGGCTCCCTCCGGCTCCTGCCGACCACCGGGCCGAACATGCTGCGCGACGTCTTTCCGCAATTGCTCGAAGATGGAGAGCACATCGAGAGCGCGACAATCTGGGAAGGTCTCGCGGATCTGCACGGCGGGCCCGGAGGGACGCTCCGGACACGGCGTGAGCGGCGCGGTTCTCGGCGAACTTATCGCGGGGATCGCGGAAGTCGGGTTAATCGCGGGCCTGACTCAGATCGTCGCCGTCTTCGACGAGCGGCTCCTGCGCATTCTCAAAACGATCCGGTGCCATCCCGAGATTATCGGGAGGCCCCAGCCCATAGGCGGAACCATGAGCTACGCCGGCCTTTTCGGCGAAGACCTTCTCGAGGCTCTCCGTGCCTCGCTCGGAATCGAAGGCAGCGTGCTGGCGCCCGGGGCCCGAGACCTCGCGTTCGCCTAGGCCTAGAACAAAAGACGAATCTCATTGCCGACGCCGCAGGAAGGACCGTCCGAAACGCGATGGCGACCGCTGCGCTCTTTCTGGAAGCCGTTTGTTTGCAAGTCTTTTTCGATGGAGACATTCCATGACCGAGCCGATTCCGCCGCGCCGAGAACCGCCGAAATCCGAAACCGCCAGGGAAGAGTCCGCTCGCGCCTGCGCCAGACATCTCGACGACCTGAAGCGGTCGCATGGCCGCCCGCCGCCGGACGTCCGCGTTCCGCTCAAGCAGCACGGTGCGCTTCATCGCGCCCGTGCCCGAAGGTTCCTACTGCACCTCGCCGGCCCAACTCTGCGCGGAGCTCGCCGAATGACCAGAACCACTTCCAAAAAGCGCGGCGTCCGCAAGCCGCAAGATCTCGCCGACGCCGTTCAGGAGCGGCTCGACGCGACGCCCGAGCGGCTGGCGCGCGCCAGGGAGGCCGGCCAGGCTGCGATCCGCGACCGCGACAGGCTGCGCCGCATTCTCGATCCGTTCGACACCATGCGCGCCAACCGCGTCCTCGCGCCGCACGATCCGAAGCTCAACGACATCCGCTGGCTGGTCGGCGAGTCGCTTCGCCGCACGCATCATCGCGCCCGGCTCGACGCCCTGCGGGCCGTTGCGCCCGATCGCCTGGGCGCGACCGGATTTGGGCCGCGTCCGGGCCTGCCGCAGTCGGAGGCCGCGCTCCATGCTCGCGACAAGCTGCGCAAGGCCGAGGAGCGGGTGGGGCCGGCCGCCTGGCCGATCGTCACCCGGATCATCATCGAGGGCGCGGGCGTGCGCGACTGCCGCGGCTTCATCCCGGAGCTCGCCACCCCCTGGCGGGCCGACGCCGTGGTCGCCGACCGGCTGCGGGTCGCGCTCGATTCGCTCGGGCCGCTGATGGGGGTGACGCGGGGACGCGAGTAGCAAGCATCAGGCCGAAAACCTGGGCGGAGTCCTGCGAGAAAAAGCCGGGCAACCAGAAGGCCAGCGCCGTCGTTTCGGGCAGTCATCGCGTCCAACGTTAGCGGCAGCGTCGGCCGGTCCCCGCATTCGCCGGGGCGACGTTCAAGCAAGACGACCCCGCAGCGTTCTGCATCTCGGGACGCGTGGAAAGTGAAGGAGAGCTTCATGAGCGTGCAGAACCAAACGGAAACGCTTCCCCAAACGTCGGACGGCTGGCTGCGGGTTGCGACAAAAGCCTTTCTTCGGCTGAGGCGCGCCTCGCGCCCGACAGAGAAGCCAGCGCCCGTCGGGGCGGCGCTCGAGACGCGGCGCCTCGTGGTGGGCGTCAAGAAGTCCGCCGTCTGCAAGGACTCGCACGGTCAGCTTCGAAGGATCGATCTGTTCCTGCCGGCCGGACCTCGTGGCGGAGCTTGCCAGGCCGCTCGATATCAGTTTCCTCGATGGCGACGAGCCCGTTACGGCAGACGAGCTCGGAAAGGCCATCAGATCGAATTTCGTCAAAGTCGACGAGCGGTCGGTCTGATTGAGGTCAGCCCGCAACGGCGACGGCCGGGTTTACCGGTACGAAACCAGAATCTAACACCTGATGGCTCCGGGAAAATCGACATGTCCGCTGTCACGTTCCGACAATGCCTTTCTGCCGACGCCCGCAATTGCCGAGCCGCCGCTCGAGCAGCTCGCTCATATACCTGGCACGGACGGCTGGCCGATTGTGGGTTCGACGCTCGCTCTGCTAGCCGATCCGAAGGGCGAGGTGGAGCGTCGGGCCGCGCGCTTCGGCCCTGTCTACCGCACCCGCGCGTTCGGTGGCCGCAACATTTCCCTTCTGGGCCCGGAAGCGAATGAATTCGTCCTGTTCGATCACGCGAAGATTTTCTCCTCGACCCACGGCTGGGACGTCCTGTTCGGGACGCATCTTTCCTGGCGGCCTCGCGCTGCTCGATTTCGACGAGCACCGGCTGCACCGCAGGGCTTTGTCGGTCGCATTCAAGGCGGGGCCGATGAAGGCTTATCTTGAGAGCCTCAACCGCGGCATAGCCGGCGGGATCGCTGGTTGGAAGGCCGGCTCGCCCGACTTGCTGTTCTACCCGGCGATCAAGCAATTGACCCTCGATCTCGCCGCAGTGTCGTTTCTCGGCGCTGAACTCGGTCCGGATATCGCGGAGTTGAAGAGCGCCTTCATCGACATGGCGGCAGCCATAATCGCGGTCGTGCGCAAACCGATCCCCGGCACGCGGATGGCGCGCGGCGTGAAGGGCCGCGCCTTCATGGTCGATTTTTTCCGCCGTCAGATCGAGGCGCGACGAGGCGAGCGAGAGCGGCGGACATCTTCACCCAACTGTGCAAGGCGACCACGGATGACGGCGGGCTGCTAACGCCTCAGCAGATCGCCGACCACATGAGCTTCCTGATGATGGCGGCACACGACACCCTGACCTCGTCGCTGACATCCTTCGTCTGGTTCCTTGTGCGCGAACCCGGAGTGGCAAGACAGGCTGCGCGCGGAAGTTCGGTCGCTCGGCCTCGACCCGGGCGAGCCTCTCCCGTACGACAGGCTCGGCGATCTGCCGTTGACGGAAATGGCGTACAAGGAGGCGCTGCGCCTCATTCCGCCCGTGCCGGTGGTTTGGCGTTGCGCCATTCGCGACACCGAATTCGCCGGGTACAAGCTGCCAGCCGGTTCGCGCGTCAACGTCAATATCCTGTTCACGCATCACATGCCGGAAGTGTGGCCGGAGCCGGAGACGTTCGATCCGTATCGCTTCACCCAGGAAGCCTCACTCGGGCGACACAAGTTCGCGTTCGTGCCTTTCGGCGGCGGCGCGCATATGTGCCTCGGCATGCATTTCGCGTATATGCAGGCGAAGTGCTTCGCCTACCATTTCCTGTCGACGACGAACGTCTCCGTCGCCCGAGGATACAAACCCGACTGGAAATTCTGGCCCATTCCTCAGCCGCGCGACGGCCTTCGCGTGCGGCTTACTCCGCTTGCTTGAAAGGCGAGAGCACATCACAACTCACGCCATTGTGGCCGCCCCTGGTGTTGGCGGCGGAGCGGCGGCTCAGATTTCTCCAGGCGGCAAGGTCATGTACGTAATCGGAATTCTCGAAAAATTGGCGATTTTCGCCGGACGGAAAGTCGGGAGGGAAATTTTTTTGGTCCTTCCGCCCCGTAAAGCCCTGATAAGTCTGGAATCGACGCCACAAAAGGAAGGTAAGGGAAATGTTTGGAAGGGCCTTTCGGGCCTCAGTCGCACGCAATCGCAGTTCGACTGGGCTTGGTTGCCCATCAGTGGCGCTTAATTGAAGATCGGCGGATTCTGCTTCGCCGAAAGCCCGCCCGTCGATGAGCCAACGAAATTTTCAGTCGGAGAGGGGGATCGAAACTTTCGTGCGCAGCGGGTCGGCGCCGCGGGGTCTGCGGCCATCGCCGGTGACTTTGGGCGAGATGTTGTTCACGTTCTGATCTCGCCACATTTGCTCATTGCCAGTTTCCTGAAGTTGACAGTAGCTAACACTGGGGAATGACCTAGTGTCGTGTCTCTAACGCCTCGCCCCACGCGGTGCCTGGAAAGTTGGAGGTTCCGGAATCCGAGCGTGGTGCTTTGCGTAATCTAGCAAAGGAGGGTTGGTTGGCCAGAAGTTCAAAGTCGTGCAGGAAGGAGAAGATCGAGCCGACGCGGTGCTCTCGCTATCCGCACCGACGTACGCTCGACGGTATCCGCCAAGATCAATCCTGCCGCGGGCTATTTCCCGGCGGGCGAACGGACGATTCTTTTACCGAAATATTTGACCTGAATCTCATAGAATCGCTTCGTGAGGCTGAAAATGTCGGCGATTGAATTGATCGAGCCCGTCCGTATCGACGGCTGCGCCACAAGGCTTACTGACACGATCCTCGGTTACAACGAGAAGGATCTCAGCGAGACGCTGAAAGACGTCGCGTTCGAAATCGGCGTCCGTCACATTTCTTATATCCGCTTCGGGCAGGATAAGAGCGCCGACACGAGTATTTTCACGGCGAGCGTCACTTACTCGAAGGAATGGAACGCGCGCTATTTCCTCAAGAAATACGTTGATTCCGATCCAGTCATCGCGCATGGACGCAAGGCGGTTATGCCGTTCGACTGGGAAATATTGGGCGACGGCGACCCCTTGGCGCAGGCCTTCCTCACCGACGCGGCAAATCATGGTGTCGGACGCCGCGGCCTGTCGATTCCGGTGCGGAGCCGAAAGGGGATCTTTTCGCTGGTCTCCTTCACCAGCGACCGCTCCAAGGCCGAATGGGAGCAGTACAAAAACGACAATTCGGCCAAACTGCAATTGCTGGCCGTCCTCATAGATTCCGCTGCGAACATCAATTTCAAGCTCCCTTTGCCGCCCGTCAAGCTGTCGCGGCGCGAGGAGCAGTGTCTGATCTGGGCCGCGCGGGGCAAAACGTATCAGGAGATCGGGGAGATCCTCGAGCTGACCTTCGGCAGCGTGAAGACGCATCTGGACAGCGCGCGGCACAAATTGCATTGCATGAACCTGACCCACACGGTCGCCGTCGCCATCGCAACCGGGGTGCTTCCCGCAAAGGCGGTTCGGGAAAATTTTAGAGAGATTTGCGATTAGGCTGAGCCGGAGGCGCGGCCTGTCGTCGGAAAAGCTGATCTTCTCACCGAGCCGGGGAAGTTCAAGGGAGGAGACTGCTACAGGCAGCTGTTCTGATCTTTTTTCCTGTCTTCGTCCTATTATCCTCCTGTTATTATCCTGTTCCGTGCTCGCATTCGTGCGGCGGCGTCCTCCGCTGCTTTACCTCAGGGCCTCATCCGGTCCCGATCGCCAGCGAGACGATGCGAACGAACACGAGTCCTCCCGCGACGACGAGGTAGAGCCGCAGGGCCGCCATCCAGGTCCGGGCGGTGAGCGACAGCTTCGCCGGCGGCAGCTTGTGCAGGGGCGGCATCCGCCATGTGTTACGATCGAAGGCGGTCGGGAACGCGGGTTCAGTCGCTCGCTTCGGGCCGAAGGCGGCCTGCGCGATCGCGATCGCTGCAACGGCGGCGGCCGCGGCAAGAATGCCGAGGATCACTGGCTCGCCGGCCCAGCCGGGAAACAGAACCGACACGGTGAGGATCATCGACAGCGCTACCAGCGCCGCGATGACTGCGCCGGTGAGCGCGTTGACCAAGTACCCGTTGACCCAAGGGCCGAGCACCGCCCGGTCGTTGCACAGCAAGAGAAGGAACACCGTGGCGCTTGGCAGGAGCACGCCTGCGAGAGTCTGCACGGCGACCGTGAGCAGCCCAAGCGGCGCGCCGGGGGTCAGCACGATCGCCGCGGCGACCGCGATCAGGCAGGCGTAGACCGCATAGAAACCCTTGGCGTCCGACACCTTCCGGTGCAGCGAGTGACTGGCCGAGAAAACGTCGCCGATCGCGTAAGCCGTCGACAACGACACCGCGGCCGCGCCGATCAGCGCCGCGTCGATCAGCGCGACGGCGAACATCACGCCGACGGCGCGGCCGGCGTATTTCTCGAGCCCGACAGCGATCGCGCCCGCGTCGGTGAAGGCGCCGAACTCGGGCGTTCCCGCGAAAGCCCTGGCGGTGAAGGCGATGATCGCCATCGCGCCAACCACGACGAGCCCGATGCCGAGCCAAAGGTCCAACCGCTCATAGCGAATGAACCGGGGGGTGATGCGCTTGTCGATCACGTAGCTTTGCTGGAAGAAAAGTTGCCACGGCGCGACCGTCGTGCCGACCAGACCGATGACGAGCAGCATGACGTCACTCATCTTTCCGTTCGCCGGGAACTGCGGAACGATGAAATCGCGCGCCACCTGCGCGAGCGGCGGATGGACGGCAAAGGAGATCGGCAGGAGCAACAGGCTGCCGAACACAAGCAGCATCGCGAACCGCTCGAACCGCCGGAAATCGCCGGTGCCTGCCGCGCCGACGATGAGGCCGGCCGCGACCGCGACGCCCACAATCTTGTTGAGGCCGAGATAGTCGAGCGCCAGACTGATGCCGATGAATTCAGTGACGATCGTCAGCGCGTTGAGCAGAAAAAGATCGACGACGCTGAAAGCGCCCCAGAACCGGCCAAAGCGCTCGAAGATCAGCCGGGCGTGGCCGACGCCGGTCACTGCGCCGAGCCGCAGCACCATCTCCTGGTTGACGTAGAGCACCGGAACCAGCAGCGCTAGCGTCCAAAGCATGGTCGTGCCGTAAGTCTGGCCGGCTTGTCCGTAAGTAGCGAATGCGCCCGCATCATTGTCGCCGGCCATTACGATGAGGCCGGGGCCGAGAATGGCGAGTAGGGTGGTGAGGCGACGCCTCCAAGTGTTCCGCGGGGCTACGTCGCCGTGGACGATGGTGCCGAAAGCGCCGCGGATGTGGCAGATGTGAGCGGCGTCGAGCACGGCGGCCTCAACCGGCTCGGCGATATGGACGTTCATCGTCATTGGGTTCGCTCCTTTCGCCGGCGACGGCTCTGGAGCGACCCGCGGACGATCAGTCGGCGCGGATTAACGCAGGAGCGGCGGCGGCTTTTTCGTTCGGTTGCAGAAAACGAGAACCCGCAGGATGCGACAGGCGCGCTCCAACGGGGCGTCTAGGGCCGTCGTTCAAGTCTGTCTCCTCTTCCGGCCGCGAACAGTAAGGCGCCTGAAAGGACGCGCGCCGTTGCGTGCGGCATGAAAGCTCCGACGCCAAGCGCCGACCGTCATCAGACCGTCGCTTTTCGCGCCAACTCCCTCGAAATTGAGCATGTTCGGCCGCGGCGGTCAACCAACACGGTCCTGGCCCGGATGATCCGCGAGTTAGAATTTTCAGCCCAAAAAAATGTTTCGAAGAATTCGGTTCAGCAGCAAGGACACTTCATGTTCGTGGAAGCATCATGGAAAGCAAAATGGTTTCACGCCCTGTTCCGGCCTGAATTCCGCATCAGAAAATTTCAAGTTCCCCGTTGGCCCTGAAGAATCAGGGAGATAGTCTTGGTTTGCGACTTAAGAATCATCACCAACGGGGTGCGCGATGCAGGGACAGGGGCTGCTCGATTTCCGGTATGAGGCCGATTTGTCCAGCCATGGATTGACGTCGCTGGCCGGGCTTCCGTTGTATCTCGACCTGATCAAGGCCTGCGGCCTCGGCGGGGCGATCCAGCGGCATGTTCGGGCGGCCGGCGGCCAGGGCTGGCTCGACATCCAGATGGTTCTGGCGGTGATTTTCCTGAATTTGTCCGGCGGCGACTGCGTGGAAGACATCGAACGGTTGGAGCGCGACAGCGGCTTTTCGGCGATCCTGCGGGCGATCGAGAAGGATTTGCTGTCGCGCGCCGAACGGCGGTCGCTGAAAAGCCGCTGGCGGCGCGAGCGCGAGCGGGCGACGCCCTCGCCGTCGGCGCTGTCGGGCTGGCTGGAACGGTTCGATGATCCAGCCTCGCCCAAGGCGGTCGCGGGGATGGCGTTCATTCCGGCGGTGACGCAGGCACTGCGCGGTCTCTGGCGGGTGAACCAGGCGCTGCTGGACTTTCTGCAGAAGCGTCAGCCCGCGGCGACGGCGACGCTGGACATGGACGCGACGCTGATTGAGACGCACAAGCGCGAGGCGCTGTTTTGCTACAAGAAGTTCAAGGCGTATCAACCGCTGAACTGCTGGTGGGCGGAGCAGGGCGCGATGCTCTATTCGGAGTTCCGCGACGGCAACGTGCCCGCCGGACACGAGCAGTTGCGCGTCCTGAAAGAGAGCCTGCGCCATCTGCCGAACAGCGTGAGGACAGTCTCGTTGCGTTCGGACACGGCGGCCTATCAGGAAGAGCTGCTGCTCTATTGCGGCGAGGGAAAAGACCCGCGCTTTGGCGTGATCGAGTTCGCGATCGGCGCCGACGTGACCGAGGCTTTCCGCGCCGCTGTGCGGACGACGCCCGAGAGCGCGTGGAAGCCGCTGATCCGCAAAACGGACGGCCAGCCGCAACAGACCGATCAAGAATGGGCCGAGGTCGTCTACGTGCCCAATTGGGCCGGACACAGTCGCAACCGGGCGGACTACCGCTTTCTCGCGATCCGCGAGCCGCTGCGCCAGCTGGCGCTGGGCGACGAGGCGAAGCTGCCGTTTCCCACCCAGACGTTCGGCCCGAAGGGGGTCTATAAACTGTTCGCCGTCGTGACCAACCGCACGGGCGCCGGCGAGGGCGTGATCTGGTGGCTGCGCGAGCGCTGCGGCAAGAGCGAGGAAGTCCATTCGGCGACGAAATCCGACCTGGCGGGCGGACAGATGCCCTCTGGGCTGTTCGGCGCCAACGCCGCCTGGTGGGCGCTGACGATCCTGGCGTTCAATCTAAACGCCGCGATGAAGCGTCTCGCGCTGGGCGAGAGATGGGCGGCCAAACGCATGAAGGCGCTGCGCTTTCATCTGATCGGCCTGCCCGGACGGGTGGTCAGCCACGCCCGCCAGCTGATCATTCGTCTGGGCGGCGGGGCCGAAGCGCTGGCCACCCTCCTCGACGCCCGCCAAAGGATCCGGGCGCTGGCGCAAGAACCGGCCGGATGAGCCCAAACCGCGCGCTGCCGAGCGTCGACCTGATATCGCGTGGCGTTCCCTGGCGCGGCGACGACGCCCCGCGCCCGCGTCAGGCGAGCCCGACTCGCTCCGGTTGCACGCAGTCATCGCCGGACTCGCCATGCGTGTCGATGAACGTCAGGAGGTGATCGACCCCTCGGGATTGTGACATTCGAACCCGTCAACGACCGCAAAATCGGTCACGCACCGGCGCGCGCGGTGATTTGTTCGGGAATTGTGGCCGGGTGGAATGCTTGCGGCGCCAGTAGGCTGCACTTATGATGGCCGCTTCGCCTGGCCCATCGTCCGTATTCACGCTCTCCTCGCCGTGGCTTGACCGGCCAGTCGCCGGCGCGGCCGTCCTGCAAGTTGGGTGGGACCTTGGGAGGCGGCGCTGCTGGTGGACTGGCTTGGCCGCGTCTGCCGCTGGTGCTGACACAAGTGGGGAGCGGCGTCTGCACGCCGGCGCCGCCAAACTTCATCCCTGCATCTTCAGCATCAGGGCGTCGGAAATCTCGAAATTGGCGGTGACATTCTGGACGTCGTCGTTGTCTTCGAGCGCCCCAATCAGGCGCAGGATCTTCTCACCGGCCTCGTCATCGACGGCGATCGTGTTCTGCGGCCGCCAGGCGAGGGAGGCCTTGCGCGGCTCGCCGAACTTGGCCTCGAGCGCCTTCTGCGCCTCGGCCAGCGCCTCGATCGAGGTGATCACCTCATGTTCGTCGGGCCCCGACACGACATCGTCGGCCCCCGCTTCGATCGCGGCCTCAAGCATCACATCGTCGTCGGCGACCTTGCGGTCGTAAACGATGGCGCCGACCCGATCGAACATGAACGAAACGGCGCCGGTCTCGGCCAGCGCCCCCCCTGCCTTTGCGAAGTAGGAGCGCACTTCGCCTGCGGTGCGGTTGCGATTATCGGTTAGCGCCTCGACGATGACCGCGACTCCGCCAGGCGCATAGCCCTCGTAGCGCACTTCGTCGTAATTTTCACCCTCTGCGCCCGAGGCCTTTTTGATCGCGCGCTCGATATTGTCCTTGGGCATGTTCTCGGCCCGGGCGGCGAGGACGGCGGCGCGCAGACGCGCATTCATTCCCGGATCGGGCAGGCCCATCTTCGCCGCCACCGTTATTTCGCGCGCCAGCTTGGAGAAGAGCTTGGACCGGATTGCGTCCTGCTTCCCCTTTTTATGCATGATATTCTTGAACTGACTATGGCCAGCCATACATCGCCTCGACGAACGCCGGCCTTTGCGCGCGGCGGAATGAGTGAAAATCGAAGCCCCTATACGCTAACGCGCGTCGGTTAGGAAAGGCGCGAGGAAAAGGCATGCCGCGACCCGCCGCAATCTCAGTCGCTCCCGGCGTAGCCTACTTTCCCGGCTTCCTCGACCGCGCCGAACAGGAGGCGTTGCGCGAGGAGGTCAGGGCGATCCTGACGGAGGCGCCGCTCTATCGCGCCCGCATGCCGAAGACAGGCAGGCCCTTCTCGGTGCGCATGAGCAACTGCGGTCCGCTCGGCTGGGTGTCGGACGAGGGGGGCTATCGCTACCAGCCGACGCATCCGGAAACCGGCCGCCCGTGGCCGCAAATGCCCGACCGGCTCGTCGAAGCGTGGCGCCAACTCGCGCCGGACGCGCCGTCGCCGGAAGCCTGTCTCATCAACTTCTACGACGTCGAGGCGAGGATGGGTTTGCACCAGGACCGTGACGAACAGGAGCTTTCCGCGCCGGTCCTGTCATTGTCGCTCGGCGACCCTGCGCTCTTCCGTCTTGGCGGGTCAAAAAGAAGCGATCCGACGCGGTCCTTCTGGCTTCGGTCCGGCGACGCGATCACCTTCGGAGGGCCGGCCAGGCTCGCCTTCCATGGAATTGACCGAATCGCGGCGGGCGCGACGAATCTGTTCCCGCAGGGCGGACGAATCAATCTCACCTTGCGCCGGGTGACCCGAGCGCGGCGCGACGAACGGGTCTAGTCCCTGGGGGAAGCTTTCTCCTCCTTGGGCGCGGACTTAGGGGCGCCCTTGGAGACGCCGACCATCGCGGGCCGCAGGACCCTGTCACCGATCGTCCAGCCGCTCTGGACGACCTGGGAGACGGCGCCGGCGGGCAGCGTTTCGTCGGGAATCTCGAATATCGCCTGGTGGAAATTTGGGTCGAACTTCTGGCCTTTGGGATCGAGCCGCTTGACCCCGTGTCGGCCAAGCACCGCCTCGAGATCACGCGCGGTGAGTTCGACGCCTTCGATCACTGACTGGAGCTGCGGATCGGCCGCGGCGCGCACCTCCGCCGGCAGATGCTCCAAGGCGCGGGTGAGATTGTCAACGACCGTCAACATTTCGCGAGCGAAGCCCGTTACGGCATAGGTCTTCGCGTCGGATACCTCGCGCTCGGTGCGGCGACGCAAATTCTCCATCTCGGCCAAGGTCCGCAGCACGCGATCCTTGAGCTGGCTGTTCTCGGTGTTCAGCGCCTCGATTACTGCGAAGGCGTCGCGCTCTGCGTTGTCGGCGGGAGGCGTTTCCGCCTGCGGCGCGGTCGTCTCTTCGCCGCGTTCGGCGTTTGTGTCACTCATGATGTCCGAGCCCCTTTGGAATTTGCGACGGATATCAGGGCTGGCGCCCCAAAAATCAAGCGCGGCGGCGCAAGTTGCTATTGTGGGGTAAAGTCCGCCAGGAGCCGCCGCTTGATCGCCGCCTGCTTCGACGGCGAGTTGATTTTCTGGCCGGTCAGGTCGGTGACGTAGAACGAATCGACCGCCTTTTCTCCGAACGTCACGATGTGCGCCGAGCCGATATTGAGATGCAGGCTGGAAAGCGAGGCGGTGAGATCACGCAGGAGACCCGTCCGATCGAGGCCCGAAACCTCGACGACCGTGTAGCGCCTCGACAGGCTGTTGTCGATCATCACCTCGGGTTCGATCGCGAAGGCGCCGCGCCGCACGTCCCGCACGTCCTTCTGAGGCGCAATTTCCGCGAGTCGGACTTCTCCCCGCAAGGTCCTCTCGATGTTTGAGGCGATGCGCTGCGCGCGGCGCAACTCGTCGTCGTCCCGCTCGAAGGCGCGCGAAACGAAGATCGTATCGAGCGCGAGCCCATCGGTGGTCGTAAAGATCTGGGCGTCGACGATGTTGCCACCGGCGGCGGCGCAGGCCCCGGCGATGCCGGTTAACAGTCTAGGGTGGTCCGGCGCAACCACAGTCACCGCAGTGACGCCGTGGAAACCATCCGTTGTCACTTCGGTCGCGAGCGAGCGCATGTCGGTCGCCATGGCGTGCAGCAGGTTGGCGTGAGCGACCTGACTCGGGGCGTCGACCTTCAACCAGTAAGCCGGATAATGGCGCTGCGCGTAGGCCTCGAACTCGGGATCTGACCATCCGGGAAGCGAGCGCCGCAAGATTTCCTGCGCAGCTTGCACACGGGATTTGCGATCGATCGCCGAATGGCCGCCGCCGAGCACGACTTCCGTTTCCCAGTAGAGCGTCCGCAGGAGCTGGCCCTTCCAGCCGTTCCAAACACCGGGCCCGACGGCGCGAATGTCGGCGACGGTCAGGGTCAGCAGCATCTTGAGCCGCTCCTGTGTCTGCACGATCGCCGCCAACGCTTCAGCCGTGCGCGGGTCGGACAAGTCGCGCCCCTGCGCCATGTTGGACATGATGAGGTGCTGTTCGACGAGCCAAGCCACGCGCTCCGTGTTCGCAGGCGTGAGTCCCAGACGCGGGCAGAGCTTGCGCGCGACTTCGGCGCCGGCAAGCGAATGGTCGCTCGGCCTGCCCTTGGCGATGTCGTGCAGGAAGGCGGCGAGATAGAGTTCCGTGCGATGCGCAATCTTGTGGACGATCTCGCTCGTGAGCGGATGTTCCTCCTTGTGGCGGCCGGCCTCAATGGCGCAGAGAGCGCCGACTGTGCGTAAGAGATGCTCGTCGACCGTGTAGTGGTGGTACATCGAAAATTGCATCATCCCGACCACGCGGCCGAAATCGGGGATGAACCGGCCGAGAACGCCGGCCTCGTTCATTCGCCTGAGCGTCGTTTCCGGGGCATGGCGCGAGGTCAGAATTTCGAGAAAAAGCCGATTGGCTTCGGGCTCCTCGCGGAGGCGCCCGTCGATGCGTTTCAGGGACTGCGTCACAAGCCGCGTCGCATCCGGGTGGATCGGCAAATTCGTGCGATCCGCAATCCAGAAGATCCGGATGAGGTTGACGGGATCGCGCTCGAACGCGTCCGTTCGGACGACAGTGATGCGGTCGTTGTCGACCTTGAAATCCTCCGCCTCGGCGATAGCTCGCGTTCGCCCCCGCCTCAGCCGCCCGATGAACCGGTCGAACACCGGGGTCGGTTTGGTCTGACGCTCCTCCAGAGCGGCGCAGACGATCGCCGTGAGGTCGCCCACGTCCTTCGCCACGAGAAAATAGTGCTTCATGAACCGCTCGACATCGGCCTGGCCGGCACGCGTCGAATAGCCCAATTGTCGGGCGATCGGTCTCTGCACGTCGAAGCTCAGGCGCTCCTCCGCCCGGCCCGCGAGGAAATGCAGACGGCAGCGGACCGACCACAGAAACTCCTCGCAGCGGCGGAATAGCGCAAACTCGCGCGGCGAGAAGAGGCCGGCCGCGACCAGCTCGTGCGCATTCTGCACCCGATAGACATATTTCGAGATCCAAAACAGGGTGTTCAGGTCGCGTAGGCCGCCCTTGCCGTCCTTGACGTTGGGTTCGACGAGATAGCGCGACGCGCCAGCCCGCTTCACGCGCTCCTCGCGTTCGGCGAGCTTGGCCGCGACGAATTCCGACGCGGTCTTCGCCACGATCTCCTTTTCGAAACGCGTTTGCAGGGTCTGGAAGAACCTCTTGTCGCCCGTGACGAGCCGCGCCTCGATCAGGGTCGTTCGGATCGTCATGTCGGCGCGGGCCTGTTTCAGGCATTCTTCGATCGTTCGCGTGGCATGACCCACCTTCTGCTTGAGGTCCCAGAGCACGTAGAGCAGGGCCTCGACGATCTTTTCGACTGCAGGCGTCGGCTTGTTCGGCAAGAGGAACAGGAGGTCGATATCGGAGCCAGGCGCCAGCATGCCGCGCCCGTATCCGCCGACCGCGACGATCGTCGGCAACGCCGTGCCCGGCGGCGGCGGGGAGAACCAGCGTGTCGCCATATCGAGAGCAACCCGAAGCAGATCGTCGATTTGCGCGCTCAACGTCTCGGCGCACGCCCTTCCCGTGCCGCCGCCTTCCAGCGCGCTTCGCGCCTCGCTGCGCCCTGCGGCGAGCGCCGACTGCAGGTTCGCTATCGCCGCCCGGCGAAACGCGGTCGGATCCCCCGAATGGGTCTTGTGAAGAAAGGAAAGCTCGTCGAGAAGGCCCGCGCGGTCGAGGCCCTTGCTTGAGAGCGGCGGGGAGCGCGGTAGACGGGCGCGACGTTCTGCGGCGGGAGCGTTGGCGATCGACATTGACCGCTATATTCCCCCTCCGCACGGCGCCGGCAACAGGTCAGGCGACTTTCTTTCCGCTCAGCGGGTGCGGCGCCTCGCCTCGATCGCGTCCCAGATCGCCACGGCTAGATCAGGGCCGCCTAGCCGCTTGATGGCGCGGATGCCGGTCGGCGAGGTGACGTTGATCTCGGTCAGATAGCCGTCGATCACGTCGATGCCGACGAATACGAGCCCGCGCCGTCGAAGCTCCGGGCCAATCCGCGCGCATATTTCACACTCTCTAGGCGTAAGCTCCGTTCCTTGCGCCGCCCCTCCGCGCACCATGTTGGAGCGGATGTCGTCGTTCGCCGGAACACGGTTGACCGCGCCCCTGGCCTCGCCGTCCACCAGGATAATCCGCTTGTCGCCGCGCCACACCGCCGGCAGGAACTTCTGGATCACCCAAGGTTCACGCAACGTCGTCGTGAACAGATCGAACAGTGAGCCGAAATTCGGGTCCTGGGGGCCGACCTTGAACACGGCCGCGCCGCCGAAGCCGTAGAGCGGCTTCATTACGACCTCGCCGTGCTCGTGGCGAAAGGCCTCGATTGCATCCCGGTCGCGGGCTACCAGTGTTGCGGGCATCAGTTCGGGGAAATCCATCACGAACAGCTTTTCCGGCGCATCGCGAACACTACGCGGATCGTTGACCACGAGTGTATGCGGATGAATGCGTTCGAGGAAATGCGTCGTCGTCACGTAAGCGAGATCAAACGGAGGATCCTGGCGCAACAGCACCACGTCAACCGTCGAGAGATCGACCATGCGCTTCTCGCCGAGCCGCGCATGGTCGCCTTCGACGTCCTTGACCTCGACCGGCTCGGCCATGGCCTCGACGCGCGACCCGTTGAGCCGGAGACGGTCGGGCGTATAGTGAAGCAGGCGGTGGCCGCGGGCCTGCGCCTCAAGCATGAGCGCGAAGGTCGAGTCGCCCGCAATGCGAATGCCGGAGATCGGGTCCATCTGCACGGCGACGGTCAAGGGCATGGGCGATCCTGTCGGCGACTCGCCAGCGGCGAGGTCAATCAATCTCCAGCCTATACGCGGAGGGCGTGTGGCGGGGAAGGCGCCCGGGCGCAATGAAGACTGCATCGCCGCGCAACGTGAGGCCAGCGGCCCAGGGGTTGCGGGAGAGCCATACGCGGGCGGCCCGCGCAATCCGGCGCCTCTTTGTCGCGGTGATTGATTCCTGGGCCGCATCGAGCCGGCTGCGGGCTTTCACCTCGACGAACGCGATCGCGTCGCCCCGCCTGACGACGAGATCGATTTCGCCCCCCGAAACCACGTACCGGCGGGCCAAAATGGAGTAGCCTTTCAGCCGCAACAGCGCCGCTGCGACCGATTCGGCGTTGAGGCCGAAGAAATGCGCCTTCCGTCTGCGGGTCGCACGTTCGAGGGGGCTTCGGGTGTTCACCGGGAGGCGCCGGTCAATTCGAGCGCCCGCGCATAGACCTGGCGGCGCGGAAGGCCATGCCTGGCGGCGACGGCCGAGACGGCGTCCCTGACCGAAAGGGTGCGCAACGCTTCGATGAGGGCGCCGTCGAGAGCGTCCCAGGAGACCGTTCGCGCCTCCCCGGCCCCGACGACGATAACGATCTCGCCTTTGGGCGCGGCGGCCGACCCGTATTCCGCAGCCAGGACGTCGAGCGCGCCCCGCCGGACCTCCTCATGCAGCTTGGTCAACTCCCGCGCGACGGCTGCGGGTCTCGGCCCGAGCTCGAGTACGAGATCAGCGAGAGACTCGGCCAATCGGGTCGGCGCTTCATAGAAGACCAGCGTGGCCGGGACGTTGGCCAGGGCATTGATGCGCTCCCTCCGCGCGGCGCTCTTCGGCGGCAGAAAGCCCTCAAAGAAGAAACGGTCGGTTGGGAGGCCGGCGATGCAGAGAGCTGCGAGCGCTGCCGAGACGCCAGGCGCCGCCGTGACCATGAGGCCGGCGGCGATCGATTCAACGACGAGTTTGTAACCGGGATCGGAGATCAACGGGGTCCCTGCGTCGGAGATGAGCGCCAGCGCCTGTCCCTCGGCCATCCGGCGAAGCGCACCCGGACGCGTTTCGGCGGCGTTGTGGTCATGGTAGGGAGAGAGGGGGGTCTCGATTCCGTAATGAGCGAGCAAGGTCCGGGAATGGCGCGTGTCTTCCGCGAGGACCCCGTCTGCGCCAGCGAGCACGGCAAGGGCGCGCAGCGTTATGTCGCCGAGATTGCCGATTGGAGTTGCGACGACATAAAGACCCGGCTCCAGCGGAGGGGCTGGAATCTGGGCGCCGTGAACAAGAAAGTTCCGCTCGGCTCGGCTCGTCCCGGCGCTTCCCGAAAAAAAGGCCTTCTTCATGGACGCCGGCGCTTTCTTTTGCTCATCCTCGGTCCCGGAAGCCAAGCGCGACACTGACGACATAGCCAAGCGCAGGTGAAAATGCCACAATTTCTGCGGACAGCCGACGGGTCGACCGGGTCCGGGCCGGGCGAGAACGGGCAGCGAAGCTGATGCGGCGCATCCGCCGAGGTCGCCGCATCTCCGGCGGAGAGATGTTGATGAGGATCGTGTCGGAGTCAGAACGCCAGCGCACATTGACCCGGCGTGAATTGATCGGCGCAGGACTCGCCTTGACCCTTGCCGGCTGCAATTCGACGGCGATCGAAATGCCGGGGTTTGGCACGGCCGCGCCGAACACCCAGCCGGCGACGGGCGCCACGGGCCCGACGGTCGGGGAAGCGCTCGGCTCCGGTCCGGTTCGGGTGGGCATGATCCTGCCGCTGACCCAAAACGGCGCGCCAAGCCCTGTCGGCGTGTCCATGCGCAATGCCGCGCTACTGGCGATCGACGAATTCGCCGGCCCGTACATCACCCTGATGATCGAAGACGACCGATCGACCCCCGACGGCGCTGGGCAGGCGGCGCAGGCGGAGCTCGGCGCAGGCGCCGAGCTGCTTCTCGGTCCGGTTTATGCGACCGACGTGCGCCAGGCGGCATCGGCGGCCAAGGCGGCCGGCAAACCGATGATCGCATTTTCGACCGATGTCGGCGTCGCCTCGCCGGGCGTCTATCTGCTGTCGTTTCTGATCGAGGGCTATGTGGAGCGGATCGCTCAGTTCGCCGTTTCGCGGGGCAAGAAATCCTTCGCCGTGATGGCACCTCAGAACGAGTATGGCAACATTGCCGTAGCCCAGTTTCAGGAGACCGCCGGGCGTTTGAATGCGCCGGTCATCGTCGTCGCCCGCTATGCGCCCGGCAATGCGCAATCCGCAGCCCAGCAGGTCGCGGCGGTCGGCGGCCAGATCGACGCGCTGTTCATTCCTGAACAGGCCGACGGCATGCCGGCCGTCGCGACCGCGCTCGCGGCAAACGGAATCAAGACCCAGCTCTTGGGCACCGGCGTCTGGAACGATTCCCGCGTGCTGCGGCTGCCGCAGCTTCAGGGAAGCTGGTTCGCGGCGCCTGACAACGCCGGTTTCAACGCGCTTGCGCAGCGCTACAAGGCGAAATTCGGCTCCGAGCCCGCGCGGCTGGCGACACTGTCCTACGACGCGGTGACCCTGGCGGCCGCGTTGGCGAAAAACACCGGGCCCGACCACTATGGCCCGGCGGCCCTGACTTCCGTCTCGGGCTTCAACGGCGCCGACGGCGTCTTCCGCTTCCGCGCCAATGGAACCAACGAACGGGGGCTCGCTGTGATGGAAATCGACAACAATGCAGCCACGATCATCAGTCCCGCGCCGCGCAGCTTCGCCGCCGGCTAAAATTTCACCGTTTTCCCCAGTCAGAGCATGCTCGGAAGCACGCGGTCCGGTGGACGATGGCCGTCGGCGAAGGTGCGAATGTTGACAATGACTTTCTCGCCCATGTCGGCTCTGCCTTCATACGTCGCCGACCCCATGTGCGGCAACAGCGTAACCTTTCCGGTCTTGGCCAGCGCGATGAGCTTTTCATTGACGGCAGGCGCGTGTTCGAACACGTCGAGCCCCGCGCTCGCGAGTTCGTCCGCCTCGAGCATCCGGACAAGCGCGTTCTCGTCGACAATCTCGCCACGCGCCGTATTGATCAGAATGGCGTCGGGACGCAGATACTTGAGCCGCCGCGCGGACAGAAGGTGATAGGTCCCTGGCGTGTGCGGGCAGTTGACCGAGACGAAGTCCATTCGGGCAAGCATCTGATCGAGCGAGTCCCAATACGTCGCCTCGAGCGACTCCTCGATTTGCGCGGCGACCCGACGGCGGTTGTGATAGTGGATCGACATGCCAAAGGCGCGCGCCCGTCGCGCGAGCGCCTGACCAATGCGGCCCATGCCGACGATGCCGAGCCGCTTGCCTGTAATGCGTCGTCCGAGCATCCAGGTGGGGGACCAGCCGGTCCAATGTGCGTCGGGGATGACCTGCGAACCCTCCACCAGCCGGCGCGCGGTCGAAAGGATCAGCGCCATCGTCATGTCGGCGGTGTCTTCGGTCATGACCCCGGGAGTGTTGGTGACGGTGATGCCTCGGCGGAGCGCGCTGGTCACGTCAATGTGGTCGACGCCGTTGCCAAAATTGGCGATAAGCTTCATTTGCTCGCCCGCCTGGGCGATCATCGCAGCGTTGATGTGGTCGGTGATAGTCGGCACGAGAACGTCGGCCTCGCGCATCGCCTCGACGATCTCGGCCTGGGAGAGTGGTTTGTCTTCGAGATTGAGGCGAGCGTCGAACAGCTCGCGCATACGGGTCTCGACCAGTTCGGGCAGCCGCCGGGTCACCACCACAAGGGGTTTCTTCTTGGTCATGAGCGCCGCCCTCTCCGCGCTGTCGCCGCCACCGCCCCGATTTCAGTCATTTGCGTCCATGCTTTCAAGCGGTTTACGCATCGTTAACGCTACGGGCTGCAAATGTTTTGCGCCGGGTCGGCCCCACGGTTCGCGAACCGCCGGCTCGCCGGCCTCTCTACCAGATGGCCGGGCAAAGACAAGGATCGCCTGGCCGTCGTCGAGGAGCCCAATGAGTCGAGCCGAGCCGGTCCGCGCCGGCCTCATCTTCCTATCGATCCTCTGTGCATCCGCGCTTGCAGCTGCGTCCGCGCTCGCAGATCCGGTCGGTTCCGTCACCAGGTTGCCGCTTCCCCGGTTCGCCAGTCTGAAGACCGACCGGGTGAACCTGCGAGAAGGGCCGTCGAAAGATCACGCCACCAAATGGGTCTACGAGCGCGCCGGACTTCCAGTCGAAATCACCGCTGAGTTCGAAGTCTGGCGGCGCGTGCGCGATTCGGAGGGCGTCGAGGGCTGGGTCCTGCATTCGCTCTTGTCCGGTCGTCGGACCGCTCTGGTTATGCCGTACAAGAAAGGCGAGAACTCGAAGATCTACGCGCGGCCGTCCGAGAGCGCCGACCTAGCGGCGACGCTTCAATCAGGGGTGATCGTCAACATCCGCAGCTGCGACACGGCGTGGTGTCTGGTCGACGGCGACGGATTCAAGGGCTATATCCAGCAGTTCAAGCTTTGGGGCGTCTACCCGAACGAAAAGATCGAGTGAAGCGGTCTCCGAAGCGGACGCAGTCTGGACATCCGTGTTTTCGACCGACGAAGAAAGCCTGGTCCGCCAAGCGCGAAGGCTGCGGCTCAACACGCTGGTCGGGCTTCGCTGGCTTGCGATAGCCGGGCAGTCGACCGCGATCCTGGCGGGAGCGCTCGGGTTTGGTCTGAAGTTTCCGATCCTGGCTTGCTTCGGGCTCGTGGCCGCTTCCGCCGCTCTCAACCTCGCCCTTCGCTGGCGGTTTCCGGTCAGCCTGCAACTCAGCGAGCGCGGAGCCACGACCCTGCTCGCGTACGATATCCTTCAACTCGCCGGGCTTCTCTTTCTGACGGGCGGCGTCGCCAATCCTTTCGCCATTCTGTTGCTGGCGCCGGTGACCATCGCCGCCACTTCACTGCCGTTGCGTGAAGCTCTTGGCGTGCTCGGACTCGCCCTGGTGTGCGCCACGGGTTTGTTGATTGTGAGCCTGCCGATGCCGTGGCTCGGCGGCGAAAGCCTGATCCTGCCGCCGATGTATGTCCTTGCGCGATGGGTCGCGCTGGGGGTCAGCGCCGCGTTCGTGACAGTGTATGCATATCGGGTTGCGGCGGAGGCTCGGCAGACCGCCAGCGCCCTGACGGCTGCCGAACTGGTTCTAGCGCGTGCGCATCATCTTTCCCAAATCGACGGCCTCGCTGCGGCAGCCGCGCACGAATTGGGGACCCCGCTGGCGACCGTTGCGCTTGTGGTGCGCGAAATGGCGGCCGAGCCCCAGGCCGACGAAGCCTTCAAGGAGGATCTGCGGCTCCTGGAGCAGTCGGTCGAGCGATGCCGGTCGATCTTGGGCAAGCTGTCCGCACCCGCCGGACTGTCAGGCCAGCCGATGGACCTTTCGAGCCCGGTCGAACTGGCCGAAATCGCCGCGTCCCCCCATCGGCTGCATGGCGTCACGATATCCGTCGAAGGCGAGGGTCCGGACCCGCCGCCCAAGTGCCCGCGCAGTCCAGCCTGTCTCTATGGCCTCGGCAATCTGATCGAGAACGCCGTCGGCTTCGCCGAGAAGGGAGTGGTGATCCGGGCGAAATGGACCAAATCGATCGTCGAGATCACCATAACGGACGACGGGCGCGGATTTCCCCCGAACATTCTCGCTCGCATTGGTCAACCCTATCTGTCGCAGCGCGACGGCGCGCGCAGGAAGCAGGAAGAGGCGGGCGGAGGGCTGGGCCTCGGCCTGTTCATCGCAAGGTCCCTGCTCGAGCGCTCTCGCGCAACGCTCCAGTTCAGCAACGCCGTTCCGCCGGCGACGGGAGCCGTCGTCACGATCAGCTGGCCGCGCGCCGCCTACGAGGAGGGTCGACGGCCAGAATAAGAGTCTGTAAGTTGGCTTAAGGGGCCGACTTCTGGTTGAATTCGCGGCAATGGACAAAGACGCATCGCATCAGTCGGCCAACCACGGTCAGATCGGCGTGGAAGCGCTCGACAAATCGCTGCTTGTCGTCGACGACGACAAGATTTTTTGCGACCGACTCGCCCGCGCCCTGTCTTCGCGGGGTTTCACGGCGCGAACCGCGATCAGCGTCGCCGAGGCGCTCGCGGCGATCGAGACCTCGCCTCCGGCCTTTGCAGTCATCGACCTCCGGTTGGGTGACGGCAGCGGCCTCGACGTCATGCGAGCCCTCAAGGCGAAGCGCGCGGACGCCCGGGGCGTTATTCTCACCGGTTACGGCGCGATCGCGACCGCCGTCATGGCGGTCAAGCTCGGCGCGTTCGACTACCTCGCCAAACCCGCGAACGCGGACGATGTGGTCTCCGCGCTCATGGCCGGACGCCTCGATAGCCCTCCCGAACACGATCCGCCGATGTCGGCTGATCGCGTCCGTTGGGAGCATATCCAGCGGATCTACGAGGCCTGCGAGCGGAACGTGTCCGAAACGGCGCGTCAGCTCAACATGCACCGCCGCACGCTCCAGCGGATTCTGGCCAAGCGCGCGCCGAGGTGAGCTAAGGGGGCTGCGGGGCCAAGAAGCCAAGCTGCCGGCGCCAAGCCGGTATGGCGCCGATAGCACATCGATGCCAACTCGCGACAAGGCCTGCTCATTGCCGTTTTGAGCCTTTTCAAGAGGTTGGAGAGAAAGACCGAAAGACCGTGACTTTTTGCGCTTCCGGCGAATTCCCGCGTGCCGGCGCAAGAGGCGCCAGCCGGACAAACGCGCGCCCACCCGCGGGCTGGCGAACACGCGCCGGAAGCGCAGCGCGTGCGAGAGCAAGAGCAAGAGCAAGAGCGTCGTGGGGAAGGTCATTAGGCGCGGTTCCAAAAAAGAACAAATGTAGCACAGAAGCCCGACTTTGGCCAACAATTTTCACGCCACCTGAGAGCATAACAGGCACGGCGCCGATCGGGCGCCGATGTCGCGCCGGCGCATCGCGGACATCGGCCGAACGGGGTCGCGGAACGCCAGTCCGGTCCGCACAGCAGGGACTTTTTTTCCGAAGAACAGGGACTTTTTTGCGCGAGAGCAGGGTAATATTTCCGCCTTTGATGGGCCTCCTGCGATCCGCCCAGCGGGTTGCTAGCGAGCCGCGCTTGAGGGACGCTCGCGACAATTTTGAACGCCTCGGTCCGTCCGCCGCCGACCCATCCGGACACGCCGTGACTTGCCCGGCGCGCGCCCGAAACGGTTGTTGCGTAACCCTCGACGTCGGCCCGCCGCCGGCCCGAGCGGCATTGTCGTTACGGATTAACCGGGGGTTAACCATAGAGGTGAAGTCTCCGGCTCCATGCAACGACAGGCCCGAGACAGCCGGGCGTGCGTTGCAGGTCGGCGCTGGCGGAAAAGCAATCCCCGACGGGCCAGCCTTTCAGCCGTGGACGGGATGAGAAGGCGTCGGCGAGCGCCCAACAGGAGAGGTCAGGTATGCCAATTCATTTGAAGGCCCCCCAACTGAAGGAACTGAAGCCCCGCATCGTGGTGTGCGGCGTAGGCGGCGCCGGCGGCAATGCAATCAACAACATGATCGTCTCTGGCCTGTCTGGGGTCGACTTCGTCGTCGCCAACACCGACGCTCAGGCTCTCGCCTCGTCGCGCGCCCAACGAATCGTCCAGATGGGCCTTCAGGTGACCGAGGGCCTCGGCGCCGGCTCACGGCCAGAGGTCGGTAAGGCTGCAGCCGAAGAGGCGCTTGAGGAAATTCGCGACTGCCTTGCCGGTGCAAACATGATTTTCCTCGCCGCCGGCATGGGCGGCGGCACCGGCACAGGCGCGGCACCCGTCATCGCGGCCGCCGCTCGTGAGATGGGCATCCTCACGGTCGGCGTCGTCACCAAGCCGTTCCACTTCGAGAGCGGCCGCCGCATGAGGATCGCCGAGGCCGGCATCGCCGAACTGCAGAAGGCGGTCGATACGCTGATTATCATCCCGAATCAGAACCTGTTCCGCGTCGCCAACGAGAAGACGACTTTCGCCGACGCATTCGTGATGGCTGATCAGGTGCTTTGCTCGGGCATCTCCTGCGTTACCGACCTCATGGTCAAGGAGGAACTCGTCAATCTCGATTTCGCGGACGTGTGCTCGATCATGAGCGAAATGGGGACCGCGATGATTGGCACCGGCGAAGCGACGGGCGAACGTCGCGCGCTCCGCGCCGCCGAAGGAGCGATCGCCAACCCGCTGTTCGATGATACGTCATTGATAGGAGCTCGGGGCCTTCTGATTTCGATCAGCGGCGGCGACGATCTGACACTGTACGAAGTGGATGAGGCGGCGAGCCGGATTCGCCAGGAAGTCGACGAGGAAGCCAATATTATCGTCGGCGCGACCGTCGTGCCCGCTCTCGAGGCGGCGATCCGGGTGTCGGTTGTCGCGACGGGCATCGATCAGACGGCCAATTTCCGCATCGATCATATGTCTGCTCGGTCATCAGCCGAGCCGGTTCTCCAACGGCGCGACGCGCCGCCCGCATCGGACCAGACCTTGCGAACCCCCTTCAGCACAGCCGAGACGCCGCCGAGCGCCGCGGTCTCCGAGACAGAAACCGCGCCTCTTCCATCGCCTGTCATCCCGTTCCCGGAGCCGACTGAGCGGCGGCGGAATTCTTGACGAGGAGACCCGCTCCAATCCGCCCTCAATTCGCCGCCGCACGCTTCTCGAGAGACTCGGCGTCGCAGGGTCAGAAAGGCGGCTTGCTCGACGGGCATGAGGCCGGCGCTGACCGGTCGTGTATCGGTGTAAGCGGCGGCCAAGCGCCCTCGGCGCCAGCGCGCTTAGCGCCGGCGAAACTCGCTTTGTATTTCGACGGGAATGCCGGTCGAATGAAAGGCAGTCGCGACGTTCCCTGAGCTGATTGGGATAGCTCTGCCTCGGCCTCCGGCCGAAGTCCGCCTTCGCCAACGGGGTCCGGCGTGTTACAGTGCCAGCCGGCTGAACCGGTCGCCAAGAACCTTCCGGCGCCGATCGACGGGGCTGACAGCGGCCCGCCAAAGCGCGGGCGTGAAAAAGCGGGAGGACGCGATGGCTTACAAAGATATTCTCGTTTACCTCGATCCGACGGCCGAATCGGTCGAACGGCTCCGCTTTGCGGTCGACCTCGCCAAGGCGCATGGCGCGAGGCTGATCGGGGTCGACGTCTCCGCGCCGGAAGCCGAGGGATCGGAAGTCACCCGCCAGCTGTTCGACGATACGACGCGGGAGGCGGGCGTGAAGGCGGTGTTCGCGCCGGCCGAGAAACCCGGCGAGGGCGAGGCCTTCAGCCATTGCGTCGATCTCATGATCGCCCCGGCGCCGGGCGGCGCGGCCCGCGAGGTGGTGCGGCGCGGCGCCCTCGACCGGGCGCTCGTCGAATCCGGAGCGCCGATGCTGATCCTGCCGCCCGAGTGGACCGGCGGCAAAATCGGCGACAATGTCGTCATCGCCTGGAACGCCGGACGCGAGGCGCTGCGCGCTGTCCACGACGCGATGCCCTTCCTGACAAAGGCGCGCAAGGTGACCGTCTTCTGCTTCTCCGCCCGGCCGAGCGACCTGCGCGCATCAGCGACGATGCTCGTTCACCATCTCGAGGCGCATGGCGTCGGCGCCCACATTTCCGACTGGACCAACACTGGCGACCTTACGGCGATCGAGGCCTTGTTCGCCAGCCTCGACACCCAGGACGCCGACCTCATCGTTGCGGGCGCCTTCGGTCATTCGCGGGTCTACGAAGGGCTGTTCGGCGGGGTGAGCATGGACCTCATCCGCCAGCAGTCGCTGCCCGTGCTGATGTCGCATTAGCAGCGCTGGAGCTCCGCTGTCGCCTGACGGCGCCGCGCGTGAAGTCGCCTGCCCGGAACGGATCGGAAAGCAGAAAAGCGACGCAGGCGCGAGGGCGGAGGAAGGATGTCCAGGTTTCGCCGCCCGCATCGGCGCCGCAGCCTTCGAGGGATTGGCGTTGCGCTGGCGGTCGCCTGTGTCCCTTCTCTCGCCGCGGCGGACGACGATGCGGCGCCGGCGGGACAGCCGGGCAGTCCTTTCTACGTCCTCGACACCAAGAACCTGTTCGGCTTCCTCGAGGGGGCGGACGTGGGCGAGAAGGGCGACCGATCGATCGAATTCGAGACGACCGGATCCTTCGGCAGGCCAAACGGCCTCTACGATTCGATCGAACAGGAATTCATCTTCGAGAACACGCTGACCGATTCGCTCGGGCTCGAACTCGGCGCGCACGTGCTCGGTCAGGATGTCCAGCACGTGTCCGACTTGCCTGATTTCGCCGGCGTCAGCTTCATGGGCGTCTCGGCCGAGCTTCGTTATGCGCTGATCCACCGGAGCACAGATCATCCGATCAAGGTGACGTTGACGGTGCAGCCGGAATGGAATGCAATCGGGGACGCGGGGCAACAAATCGTCGATTTCAATGCGGCCTTCCGCGCTGTCGCGGACGTCATATCCACCGATCGGCGGCTCTATGGCGCCGTCAACCTCGTCTACGCGCCGGACGACTCGCGGCTTCCTGGTCTGCCCCGGGAGAATTCGGCAATCCTCACCGCCTCCGCCGCGGCCTCCTATCGCCTCACGCCGCCCCTGATGTTCGGCGCGGAGGCGGACTACGACAGGGCCTACGGAGGCCTCGCGCTGCAGGGCTTTCGCGGAGAAGCAGTCTACCTCGGCCCGACATTCCACTATCAGATCAACGAAAAAATCGATCTGTCGGCCGCCTTCCTCGCGCAAGCCTCGACCGGCCGGCTCGACCTCGACGATTTCCCTCGCGAGCTCGCCAAGCTGAGGCTCGAAGTGGCCTTTTGACGACGATGGTTCAACCGAATTGCGCCATGCTCCGGGACCTGGATTCCTGCTGCCCTATTCGACCGCCTCCCGCGGAGCCGTCTGCTCCTCGAAGGTCTGCGCGCCGAATACCTCGTCGCCGGTCGGCTCGACATGTGGCTCGCCGTTCATTTTTTGCCGGAACGAAGCCATTTCGTCGTACATGCGCTTTCGCGCCCGGCTTTGGTTGCCGAGCGGGCGGTGGTCCGGCAGGCAGTGCCAAGGATTGATGCGCAGGTTGCGAGCGAAGGCGAACTGGTCCGGAGTGTCGAATTTTTGCCTCGGGATGCGCAGGGTCGCGACCGGGACGCGGGGCGAGAGCCGCGTCGGCCATAGCACGGCGTTGTTCTCGATTGGCATGAGGAACGGATCGGTCTGCACCTGCACGCGCATCTCGAATTCGACGTCGGTCTGATCGAGCGTGCGGACCATGTTGTCGCGCAGATAATTGTCCGCCGGCGAGAACGGCAGGCCGGGGATTTTCTTCGACACTTTGGTCATCGGCCAAAAACTGTATTGCATCGCCTGTCCCGGGCCGAGGAGATAGGGCACGCAGGAATAATAGGTCTGCCCGAGTGGGTTGGTCTGCGTCTCGTTCCATAAGCCCTGCATCATGAAGTCGATCAGATGGGGCGTGCGCGGGTCGAAAAAATAGAAAACGGGCAGATGGCGGCGGCTCCAGTATTGCAGCCGCGCGTTCGCCCTCACGTTCGGCGTGACGAAGGTCGGCGTGCAGACCGAGGTGAAGTCCTGTGTGTGTTTCTCGTCGTCCCAAATCTTTTCACCCGGCACGTCCATCACTTTCACGCTAATGCTGCCGAAGCCGACGTCGTTGATATCGGGCTCGATATGCGGACCGGGGCCCGAGAAACGGACCCAGCAGCGATAGGTTCTTGGGGTCGCGAACAGGCCCCGGCGCAGGTTCTCGGGAAGATTGTCGTGGATGGCGAGTTCGCCGCGCACGAGCCCGTGGGTCTTGGTGTTACCCGCCCGCTCGAAGCCGCCGCGGGGAAAATCACGCACGAGATGCCGGCGCATTTCGTCGATCATCGTCTGCGTATCCTGATCCTCGCCGAGTTGCGGCGTCTCCTCCGCGAGACCCACGTTCTCCCGGCTCCGGCCGAGTTTTTGGAGCCATGTTAAGGCGTATGCCAGCGGCATGCGGAAGACGGCGTTGAAGGCCGGCCGCAGGAAGGGCTGCTCGATCCGCCGCTCGAGATGTAGGAAGATTTCGAGAAGACGATGCAGGAGCCTGAGAAACATGGATGCCGCTCCGTGGTCGCCGGCGGCGAACGCGCGGCGAATTCCTGTCCCAAGCGCGAGCCGGACGGCCTCCGCCGACCTTCGGATTGAGCACCGAGGACGCCCTACGTTGCCACAACAGGGCGGGAGTTGAAACCAGCGGAAAGGGGTCGTGGGCCGGCTTGACGAACGCGGCTTGTGGTTCGAATTTCAATCCTCCCGCCCCCGGGAGCACGACGCGAATGGGCAGAGCGGGCCTACCCGGTGACTTTGTAGGCTTGCCTAGAGGCGTCCGCGGGCATCTGCTTGGACTCGTGTCCACAATCGATGCCGTTCGTCGGCACTGCTGAAATTCTGACGTTCCCGAAAGTGCGTGGAGGGGCTAGGTGTCCGCGAGACGCACTCATTGTCCTTTTCGTTTTTCCTTCACCGCAGCTTTCGTTTTGGCGAGGTTCGTGTCTGCGGCCTTGTAATTGCGTTGAGCGACAAGAACAAAAATCGCATCCAGGATCGTCAGCTGGGCAATTCGGGCCGCAGCGTTCTCTCCTAGGAGCGGCGAACCCTGCGCGGTCGAGCAAAGGACGACGTCTGCGGTCTCCGCGATAGGCGAACCGAGATAATTCGTGATTGCGATCGTGCGCGCGCCATTCTTGCGGGCGAGTTGGAGCGCCTCGATTGTCACCAGGGTCGAACCGCTGTGGGAGAAGCCGATCGCGACATCGGTCGTTCCCAGCAAAGACGCAGACATCGCCATCATATGCGCGTCGTCGTAGACGGAAGCCCGAACCCCTATGCGGAGGAACTTATGGGCGACGTCGCGGGCGATCTGGGCTGAGCCGCCGACACCGTAGAGATCGCGCTGTCGAGCTCCGGCGATGAAATCCGCGGCCCGATCGTAGGCTTCGAGGTCCGCGATCGCCAGCGTTTCCTCGAGCGCTTGTATGGAGGCGCGAAAGACCTTGTTGACGATCTCTCGCGGGCTGTCGTCCGGCGAGAGTTCCTCCCGCATTTCTGGGACCGACACTCTCACATAGTCGACCACGTTCTGCCGGAAGTCGCGATATCCCGAGAAGCCAAGTTTCTTGGCGATCTTGATGACCATCGCTTCAGAGACGCCCGCGTCGTCGGCGACCTCTTTCAGCGCGGTCTCCTGACTGAAATCCCGTCTGGCCATCACCGAGTTCGACGACCTTAGCCTCTAACGGGGTCAAATGGGGCTTCATCATACAAATCCTGGGTCCAACCGACTTTGGATCCGTGACGTCCGCTATCGAGACCATCCTCATTCCTCCTGCCAAATTCCTGCTTCCTCGAGACCCTGGGCGCCCCGGAAAGCCGTGAAAGGCCCAAGGCGGTCGAAACGGGCGGTCTCACATTCCTGCGGCGCCGCTCGCGATCACTTTCACTTTTCGACCCCTAAGCCCCGAGTCGGGGCCTTCCATATTCGAGTGTAGTTTACTGGATCACAAACACGGGGACAAGTCAGAACGGTCAGTCTGCCCGAGTTTCTGTCCGCCAGGCGAGCTCGCCTCGGTTTTTCCGGGGCCAGATAATTTTTCCAAATTTTTCACTTTTTCTATTTATAAACTCACGGAATGTTGTAATGTACGTTTACAGACCAAGGAGAGCCTCGGTGCAGACCGAAACCCCACGCTTCGCGACCCGCCTCAACTCGTTCGGATCAAATCCGGACGCCTATTGGCCCAAAGGGCACGGCAAGCCGACTCCGCTCCAACTGGCGGAGCGCGCGGCCACGGCGGAAGGCCTGACCGACGTGGACCTCAATTACCCGGACCATTTGGGAAGCGAACCTCGGGCCACCGGCAAGGCGATTCGCGAGCTGGGTCTCACGGTGAACGGCCTGGCGATGCGCTACTATTCCAACCCGGCCTTCAAAATCGGCGCCTTCACCAACCCGGACCCCGTTGTTCGCCGCGAAGCGATCGACCTCACGAAGCGGGGCATCGACGCCGCCCGCGAGGCGGGCTCCAATCTGATGACGCTTTGGCTCGGGCAGGATGGCTTCGATTATGCCTTCCAGGCTGATTATGCGCGGCTCTGGGCTGACGAGATCGACGGCATCAGGGAAGTCGCCGAGCACGATCCGGATTGCCTCATCAGCATCGAATACAAGCCGAACGAGCCGCGCTCCTACAGCCTGTTGCCCGACTGCGCCACCACCCTGCTCGCCCTCAAGGAAGTCGGCCTGCCGAACCTCGGAGTCACCCTCGACTTCGCCCACGTCCTGTACGCCGATGAACAGCCGGCCTACGCCGCGGCTCTGATTGGCCGCCACAGCCGCCTTCTCGGGGTGCACCTGAATGACGGCTATTCGAAACGGGACGATGGCCTCATGGTCGGAGCGGTCCATTCAATCCAGACAATCGAGCTCCTGCGGCAAGTCTATGCCGACGGCTTCGATGGGCCGATCTACTTCGACACCTTTCCCGACCTGACCGGCCTCGACCCGGTCAAGGAATGCGAGGCCAACATCGCGACCGTGAAGGCGATGTTGAACGTCGTGCGCAAGCTCGACGGCGACAACCAGTTGGGCGCCGCAATCGCCCGGCAGGACGCCGTCAAATCCCAGTCCATCGTTCGCTCAGCCATGTTTGGAACCATGCCTGGCTAACGACGGCTAACCCCCAACCCCCAAAAACCTTGGAGGAAACGCGTGATGAAGTCTCAATTGCTGTCGGTGGGCGGCAACGAAGAGGCGGCTCACATTGCGGGCGTGCCAATCGAACTCACCAAGATCGGCGCCTTCGTTCTGTCCGGTGTGCTGGCCGCGCTGGCTGCGCAGATCCTGATCGGACGCCTGGGCGCTGCCGAACCTATCCTGGGCAATCTCTGGGGGCTCGACGCGATCGCCGCGGCGGCCATCGGCGGCGCCTCGCTGATGGGCGGCAAGGGCAGCATTATCGGCACGCTGCTTGGCGCTATCATCCTCGGCGCCATGAGAGACGGACTGACGCTCCTCAATGTCCGGGCTTTCTACCAGCTCCTCGCGACCGGCTTGATCATCCTCATCGCCATGCTCATTGACCGCGCCACTCGGGGCCGGTCATGAGTGCGCCGAAAACCGAAGGACGCGCCGCGATGGTCAGCTCCGTCGTGGTCGTAGGCAGCCTGCATTACGACATTATGGTCGACGCGCCCGACCGACCGCGAAAGGGCGAGACGGTCGGGGGACGCAGCTGGTCGCCGAAATTTGGCGGCAAGGGCGGCAATCAGGCCCTCGCCGCCCGGAGCCAGGACGTTCCGACCGCGATGGTCGGAGCTGTGGGCAGCGACGATTTCGGAACCGCGTTGCTGGCTGGGCTCGATCGAGGAGGCGTCGATCACTCGGCGGTCGCAATTCTGCCGGGCGTCGGTTCCGGGATGAGCGTCGCGATCTTCGACGACGAGGGCGACTATGGCGCCGTGATCATCTCGGGGGCGAATCTGGCCGTAAAGGCGGCCCAGGCTCACGACGAGCTGTTGCGATCAGCGAAGGTCCTGATCCTCCAGAACGAGATTCCGGAAGAGATCAACGAGGATGTGGCGCGCAGAGCGAGGGCGTTCGGTGTCAAGACGATCCTCAATGCGGCTCCGGCGCGAGCGTTCGAGACGACGCTGCCGGGCTATGTCGACATCCTGGTCGTGAACGCCCTCGAAGCCGAAATGCTCGGTTCGGCGCCGGTGCGCTCGTTGGTGGATGCTGAAAAGGCGGCGGAGTCCTTGGCGTCTCGGTTCGCTGCCGTGGTGGTAACGGCGGGGGGCGACGGCGTAGCGTTTCAGGACGAGGCTGGCGACAAAGTTTCCCTTCCTAGCATTCCGGTCAAAGTGCAAAGCACCCATGGAGCTGGAGACATGTTCGTCGGAACGCTCGCTGCCAGGCTGGCTTTAAGGAACGACGTGCGCACAGCCCTCCGCGTCGCGAACCAACAGGCCGCGAAGCTGGTAAGCACCCCTGAGTGTGACCGGGGCCGTTAGAATGCGGTAGCCCACAAGGAGGAGGGAAAACGCGGCGGTGCGCGGCAGCCTTGCGCGGAATCGGGAAAGCGGCAAGGATGCGCACGGAGGGCCCGAGGGGCGGGCCGCCGGTTCGGGCGGACCATGCGCCAGCCTTCGTCGGGGACGACGTTTTCCGCCAAGGAGGCCGGAATGGGGTGGTTGGGGCAATCGGGCGCTCGGGTTCTTCTGCTTGGATTGGCTCTGACGGCCGCTTCCCTTCCCGTCCTTGCGGCGCCCGCGCCGGTCGACGAAGCGCAGCGGGCGGGGCGCGACGAGACGACCCTCCCGCAACCGAGCGAAGACTTCTTCCACGACATGGACAACGGCGTCCAGCTGAAGCCGGACGAGATCAAGGGCCGCAACATGTGGCTCGTGTGGACCGGCGGCGACGACCAATTCTGGGACCAGGTGACCAAGGACAGTCTCGCCACTTTCGACCTCCTCAAGATCGTCACCTCACACCCGAGCCAGACCTATTGCCACGGCGAGCGCTGCGACCGCGACTCGCGCTGGCGCTGGCTCGGCGCGGTCAACGAGCCCTGCTTCGAGAAGCCGACCGGCCCCGATCCAAAACGCTTCGGGCTGTGGCTCGACGTGCGCGGGGCGAACTGCCCGGCCGATCCGTTCGAGAGCGAGACGAATTACCCAGGCGTCAAGATTGGCGCACGCGGGACGACCTTCAAGGACGGCTCGACCTTGCCGGTCGGCTCCTATTTCGGCTACTCGACCGGCATCCTTGGGCTCCGCCTGTTTCCCAATCCGGATTTCGACCAGGCCGCCGAGGAAAAATGGGACCCGGAGCGCTACTACACCGACCCGAACTATTACAACGATCCGAGCCTCGTCCGCCCCTACCGGGTCGGCATGGCATGCGGCTTCTGCCACGTCGGGCCAAGCCCGATCCGCCCGCCCGCCAATCCCGCTCGCCCTCAATGGGCCGATCTAAACTCGACGGTCGGCGCCCAGTACCTCTGGATGGATCGCGTGTTCGTCTACGGGGCGGACAAGACAAACTTTCTCTACCAGCTCGTGCATTCCTATCCGCCCGGCACGATGGACACCTCGCTCGTCTCGACCGACTACATCAACAACCCCCGCACCATGAACGCGGTCTATCTGCTCGGGCCGCGCCTCGCCGAGGCGAAACTCTGGGGCAAGGAGGCGCTGAAGGGCCCCCAGCTCAACAACAAGCAGCTGCCCGGCTTCTTCGACCCGCCGAACATTTCATGGTCGCCGCGGGTGCTCAAGGACGGCGCGGATTCGGTCGGCGTGATGGGCGCGCTCAACCGCGTCTACATCAATATCGGCCTCTACAGCGAAGAATGGATGCGGCACTTCAATCCGTTCTTCGGCGGCAAACCGATCGACGCGATCCAGATCGCGACCGCGGAGAAGAACTCCGCCTATTGGCGGGCGACCGAGGCTGGAACGCCCTATATGGCGCAGTTTCTGGTCAAGGCGGGCCAGCCGGACCGGCTCGCCGACGCGCCGGGCGGACAGAAATATCTGTCAGCGGACGCCGCGACCCTCGATCGCGGCAGAAAAGTTTTCGCCGAAACCTGCGCGCGCTGCCATTCGAGCAAGCTGCCCGACGAGGCGCGGGCCAAGCTCGCGCCCGGCGGCTGCTCAGGCCCCGACTATCTCACCTGCTTCAAGCGCTACTGGGCCTACACACAGACCGACGACTTCAAGTCGAAGATGCGCACGATCGTCGACGCGCCGGATTTCCTCAAGGACAATTTCCTTTCGACCGACGCGCGCATTCCGGTGACGCTGCTCCGCACCAACGCCTGCAGCCCGCTTGGCACCAACGCGATCCGCGGCAACATCTGGGACAATTTCTCCTCCGAGACCTACAAGGATCTGCCGTCGGTCGGCAAAGTGACGCTGCAGGACCCGTTCACCGCAGAGCGCTGGCAGTTCCGCATGCCGGGCGGCGGGCTCGGCTACACCCGCGTGCCGTCGCTGGTCAGCATCTGGTCGACCGCCCCCTTCCTTCTCAACAACAGGCTTGGACCGTTCTCGGAGGATCCGTCGGTCGACGAGCGCATGAAGAGCTTCAATGCGTCGATCGAGCAGCTGCTATGGCCGGAAAAGCGCGACCATGAGCCCGGATTCGACGGCACGGTCGCCCGCACGACCGAGCGCAGCTACGTCAATATTCCGAAGCGCAGCATTCCGGTCGAGCTCAAGAATCTGATCGGCTCGCTTCCAGCCACCCCTTTCCAAAAGGTGTTCGACAAGGATGGCAACTTCAAACTCGGGCCCATCCCCGAGGGATTCCCGATCAATCTGGCGTCTAATTTTCAGCCGAGGGTCGACATCCCGTTCGGAAAACGGCTGCCGCATGACCTCGCCTTCACCCAGCTCGTGTTCGACGCGGCCAGGAACTGGCCCAGTCTCGACGTGAGCGGCGACGACGCGGCGATGTTGGCCTGGGCCGCGAAATTGCGCCTGCCGTTCCGAACGCTGCTGAAGTGCCCGGACTTTGTCCTCAACCGCGGCCATTATTTCGGAACGGCGGAGTTCAACGACACCGACAAGCTCAGCGACGACGAGAAGGCGTTCGGCAAGGAGACGCCGCTCAGCGACGACAACAAGCGTGCCCTGATCGAATACCTCGAGACCTTCTGACGATGGCGGAGCCCGGGGACGAGACGTTCGATTACGTCGTCGTCGGCTCCGGAGCGGGAGGCGGAACGGTTGCGGCGCGTCTCGCCGAGGCCGGAATGAAAGTGCTCGTTCTCGAAGCGGGCGCCGACCCCGCCGAACTCAAAGCGGAGGGTCTGCCGGAAGATTACGACGTGCCTGCGTTCCACCCGTTCGCCTCCGAAAACAAAGCGATGGCGTGGAACTTCCGCGTCCATGATTTCGGCGACGACGCGAAGCGGCAGCCGGGCCCCGACGCGACGGGGCGTAAAGGCGTCCTTTATCCGCGCGCCTCGACGCTCGGCGGCTGCACCGCGCACAACGCGATGATCCTTATGGTCCCGCACGACTCGGACTGGAACGCCATCGCCGAGATCACCGGCGATCGCTCTTGGCGCGCCGAAAAGATGCAGGGTTACTTCCAGCGCATCGAGAATTGTCGTTATCGTCCGCTCTGGAGGCTCCTCTCCCGAGCCACCGGCGGCCAATTCAACCCGACGGGCCACGGCTGGAACGGGTGGCTCGCCACAGAGCGGCCGCTGCCGCTGCGCGCTTTCGGCGATTACCCGCTGATGTGCGTCATTCGTGACGCGGTGAGAGCCGATCTGCTCGGCGAGCCGAAAACGGGCCTCAAACGCGTGGCGGAGTCGCTCGCGCGGTTCTTCGAGCGAAAAACCCGCTTCGTCGTGGGCGAGGACGATCCGAACGACCAGCGCTTGCAAGGGCGGCTTGCGGAGGGCCTGACCGCCGTCCCCCTCTCCACCCGGCGCGGCCGGCGCCGCGGAGCGCGCGAGCGAGTGCAGGCCGCCATGGATGCACACGGATTGCGCGTCGAGTTCGACGCTCTTGCGACGAAGGTCCTTTTCGATGAGCGGCGACGGGCGATCGGCGTCGAGTACATGAAGGGCAGAAGCCTCTACCGTGCGTGTCCCAACTCCAGCCGTGAGGACGGGCTGCTTCGTCGGGCCTTTGCAGGACGCGAGGTCATCCTGGCCGGCGGCGCGCTCAATACGCCGCAACTTCTCATGCTGTCGGGCGTCGGGTCGCCGGACGAGCTCGCGAAACACGAGATCGCGACGCTCGTCCCCCTCGATGGAGTCGGCCGCAACCTTCAGGACCGCTACGAGATCGGTGTCGCGCACAAGACAAGACGACCGTGGGCGTGCCTGGAGTCGAGTCGAATTCAGGGTCGACGATCCCGTCTATCGCGAATGGCGACGCGGTCGCGGCATGTATCTCTCGAACGGCGCAGCGGTCGCGTTTTCGCTGCGGTCGAAAGTCGCCGGAACCGACCCGGATCTCTTCGTCATGGCGCTCCTGACGCGATTTTGTGGCTACTTCTCAGGATACTCGGACGTCATCCGAGCGAGCCGCGGAGACCTGACGTTTGCACTCCTGAAAGCGCACACCGACAACCGAGGCGGACGGGTCACCTTGGCGTCGGCAAATCCCCGCGACCCTCCCGTCATAGACTTCCGCGGCTTCGAAGAAGGGACGGACGCAAGCGGTGACGACCTTGCAGCCATCATCGACGGCATAAAGCGAGTGCGGACAATGGGGGCTGCGATTGAGCCGGATGTTTTGGCGCCCGAAGATACGCCGGGCGCTGGCATGACCGACGAGGAATCGCTCAAGAGATACGTCCGTGAGCACACGTGGGGACACCATGCCTCATGCAGCTGCCAGATCGGCCCGAGGGATCGGCTCGGAGTGGTCGATGGCGACTTCCGGGTGCATGGAACCTCTGGTCTGCGGGTCGTCGACGCCAGCGTCTTTCCGCGAATCCCCGGATTTTTCATCGTGAGCGCAATCTACATGATTGCGGAGAAGGCGGCGGACGTCATTCTCGCGGCAGCATCCGAAGCGCGGCCGACCGGCGGCAGAGCGCGCCGCGCCGGGAACGGCGCCTCGGATTGATCCCATAACGCGTCACCGGCCCCATCTCAGGGCGGCGGTTTCCACCGGAGCATCCCAGAGCGCGGCGAGGTCTTCGTCGAGCATTGAGACGGTGATCGAGCAGCCGGCCATGTCGAGCGAGGTCACGTAATTGCCAACCAACGACCGAACGACCCGCGCGCCGCGCTTTTCCAAGTGAGTTCGGGCCGCATTGTACATGAGGTAGAGTTCCATGAGCGGCGTGCCGCCGAAGCCATTGACCAGAAGCAGCGCATCGCCGCGAATGTCGGCGCCGAGATCTCCGGCGATCGCGCCGACGATCTCGTCGGCAATTCGACCGGCGGGAGCGAGCGGAACCCGACGGCGGCCAGGCTCGCCATGGATTCCAACGCCCATCTCCATTTCGCTCTCGCCGAGCTCAAACGTCGGGCGCCCTGCCGCCGGCACGGTGCAGCTCGTCAAGGCGACGCCCATGGAGCGGGTGCGCCCGTTGACGTGGTCGCCGAGGCGCTTGAGGCTGACGAGATCTTGTCCCGCCTCTGCGGCGGCGCCCAAGATCTTCTCAACGACGAGAGTGCCGGCAACGCCGCGACGCCCCGCGCTGAAGGTCGAATGTTCCACCGCCACGTCATCGTCGGTGATCACCGTCTCGACCGGAGTGTCAAGGAGCTCCGCCGCCATTTCGAAATTCATCCGGTCCCCGGAATAGTTCTTGACGATGAAAAGGACGCCCGGGCCTCCGTCGACTTCCTGAGCGGCCGCGGCCATCTGGTCAGGGGTCGGAGAGGTGAAGACCTGTCCGGGGCAGGCCGCATCCAGCATGCCGTAGCCGACGAACCCCGCATGCAGCGGTTCGTGACCGCTGCCGCCGCCGGAGATCAACCCGACCTTGTTCGGCGCGAGCCGTGCGCGGCGGACAAATTTGCCTTCTGCGCCAAGGGTCACCAGGCCGGCGTGGGCCGCCGCAAACCCGGAAAGGCTCTCGGTAAGGATGGCGTCGATTTCATTCACGAATTTCTTCATTTTCCTTCCTCCCGCGCCTGGTTCATCGGCCTTCGCCCATAAGCAGCACGAGGCGGTGGACGAAGTCGAATATGAGCGTCTCCAGTTGCTGATTCTTGCCGGCGCTTCCAAGATCCGGCAGCGTCAGGGTAATCTTGCGCGCGTGCGGCCCGTTGGAAGTGGGGCCGAGCCGACCTGGATGAGCGCGCGAATACGCCTTCAGAAAGGCGGCGCGCTCCTGCGGCGAAAAATGGCAGATTTCAAAGATGATGGCGACGTGCCGCGCGGGAATTGGGACCTGGTACGCGGGATTGGAGATCTGCGAAACGAAGCTCCGATTCTTGCCGATCGCTTCGGCCAGCCGCTGCCGCATACCGGAGGGGCGGCTCTCGAACACGGCCTTCAAGACCTGCTTATAGTCGGCGACAGCGCCGGCGGGCGCAGCGCGTTTTGCCCGGACGTCAGTCACAGCGCGCAATCGTCGCCTTCACGCGACCAAGCGCCGAGGGCGCGACGGAAAGCTCTTCGAGCCCACACTCGAGCAGAGCGGGCACGCAGCGCGGATCGGCCGCCATGTCGCCGCAAAGACTAACCGAAGCGCCGGCCTTCCGGCCGTGGTCGACGGTCCGCCGGATCAGCTCCAAGACCGCGGGATTGAGCGGGTCGGCGAGCGCCGCGAGACTCGCCTGCGCCGCGGTCGCAGGCGGTCACATATTGAACGAGATCATTGCTGCCGATCGAGTAGAAGTCTGCGTCGAAACGGTCGATGGCGAGCGCCGCCGCGGGCACTTCGATCATGACGCCGAGCGGGGGACGGTGGGCTTCGAGTCCTTCGGACTCCAGTTCGGTCATCGCCGCGTCGAGATGGGCGCGGGCCTCGGCGAGTTCGTCCGGCGTGGTCACCATCGGCAGCATCACGTTGAGGTTCCCGTTCGCGCCGGCGCGGGCAAGCGCGCGCAGCTGGGTCTTGAACAGTTGCGGACGGCGCAGCGACAGGCGCAATCCGCGAACACCGAGGAAGGGATTTGCTTCGCCGTCGAAGGTGACACCGGGGATTGGCTTGTCCCCTCCAGCGTCAAGCGTGCGGATGACGACTTTGCGCGCGCCTGCCCATTGGAGGATCGCCCGGTAGGCCTCGTATTGCGTGATCTCGTCTGGCGGCGCGCGGCCGGGCTGGAACAGGAATTCCGTGCGCACAAGGCCGACGCCGTCCGCCCGTGCGGCCTCGGGCGAAAGATCGTCCAGTCCCTGAACATTGACGAGAACGTGGACTCTTCGGCCCGAGCGGGTCACAGCGGGCGCGTTCGCCAGCCGAGCCTCATCGGCGCGCCGCTCGACGAGATCTGCCGCTTTGCGGCGCCATTCGGCGACCCGCGCCGCTGACGGAGCGATCTCGATCTCGCCCTTCTCGCCATCGAGCAGCGCCCACGCGCCGTCTCCGGCGGGAATGTCGCCAATGCCTACGACCATCGGCACGCCGCGGGCGCGGGCCAGCATCGCGACATGGCTCGAGGCGCTTCCGGCAATGAGCGCGATGCCGGCCGACTGCGCCCAGTCGATCTCGAGAAAGCGCGAGGGCGCAAGGTCGTCCGCGACGAGGATTGCGTCCTCTGGCGCTTTGGGCGCCGCCGAGCTTGCGCCGGCGAGAGCCCGGCGAACGCGGTCGCGGAGATCGGCGAGGTCGACGGCGCGGCCACGGAAGTATTCGTCCTCCGCCGAGGCATAGTCGGCGATCTGCGCGTCAAGCGCGCGCTCCCAGGCGCGATCCGCAGGCGCTCCGGCGTCGATCTCGCCGAGCGCGGGACCGAACAGATCCTCGTCCTCGAGCAGCGCGACCTGGAACGCGAGGATTTCGGAGGCTTCGCGCTTTTGCGCCGCCGCCAGCACCCTAAGCTCGTCCGCCGCACCAGCGATCGCGCGCCGCAACGCCGCCCGCTCGGCCTCCGGCGACCCGGCGGAGCGGGTCTGGCCGAGCGAGCTCGACAAGCGCTTGAGCGGCCCGGCGGCGAAGCCCGGCGCAGCCGCGCGGCCCCGCAACCTAAGCGCCTCAACAGTCATCGGGAAAATCCTGCTCGACCAGGGCGATCAGGGCTTCGACCGCGGCCTTCGCATCGTCGCCGTCCGCGCGGAAATGGAGCACACTGTCCTTGGGGGTTTTCGCCCCCATCACCTTCACGATGCTCTTGGCGTCGATCCACGGCCCCTCGGTCGACATCGCGACGAAAATTCGCGACGAAAATTTCTTCGCGAGCTTCGTTAGCTTAACCGCAGGGCGCGCGTGCAAACCCGCCTCGTGGCGCAAGTGCGCCGAGCCGATCACGCTAGTTCGGGTCGCCGGCTCGAATGAGGGATCGGGGAACGCGGTCATTTCACCTCGGCGCCAGTTCTTCGGCGGTCGCCCGCACCTCGGCGAGACTCGCGCCGCCCGAGGCTTCCGTCGCCGCCATGATCGCGCCTTCGACAATCGGCGAATTGCAGAGGACGACGCGCGCGCGGCGCTCTTCCGGCAGGAGCTCGATCGCCATTTCGCTGTTGGTTTCGGCGCCGCCGAGGTCGACCAGAATGGCGACGCCACGCGGCGACCAAGCCTCATCGATCGCGCCAAGGATCTTCTGGACGTCGGTGCCAAGCCCCCCGTCCGGATTGCCTCCGCAATGAGCGACCTTGACTTCGTCGCCGACCATTTGCCGAACCATGTCGGCTGTCCCCCGGGCGACCTCGGGGGAGTGCGAAACAATCACCAGGGAAACATTTTCGCTCACTTGGGTTCTTCCAGAAAGGACGAAAGGGCCTCGACGATGATCTCGCTGGACCGCGCGCCAGGGTCCATGTGGCCGACGCTCCTTTCGCCGAGAAAGGCGGCGCGCCCTTTCGTTGCGCGCATCGGGATCGTGGCCACGGCGGCGCGCGCAGCGGTTTCCCGGAGCCGCGTCGCAAGATCGGGGCCGCCCGCGCGCACGGTTTCGAGCGCCGGCACGAGAACATCGAGCATCGTCTTTTCGCCTGCGGCCGATTTGCCGCGCGCGGCGACAGCGTCGACGCCGGCGGCAAACACTTCAGGTAGGAGCGTAAGCGTCGCAGGCCGTTCGCCAAGCGCCTTGCCCATGGCCATGAACAGGCTGCCGTAGAGAGGTCCCGAAGCGCCGCCGACCTTCATCACGAGCGCCATTCCGACGGCTTTCAGCGCCTCTCCGGTTGGCTTCGCGGCAATGCCTTCAAGCTGGGACAGCACTTCGACACAACCCCGCTTCATGTTGATGCCGTGGTCGCCATCGCCAATCGCTTGGTCCAGCGATGTGAGCTCTTCCGCGCTGTCGATGATCTTTGCGGCCGCCGTCGAGATCATCGCTTTGAGGTTGGAGGGATCGAGAGACATGACGGGAAAGCTCACTCGGCCGCGACGCGGATGCGCCGCCCGGCAGCATCGAAATAGAGCGGCTCGATCAGAGAGAGCCCCACTTCCTGGCCTGGCGCGAGCGGACGGTGTGGATCGGCCAGAGTCACCAGAGCATGCCCCTTGTATTGGATGTGCACGTGGTTCTGGTCGCCGAGATGCTCCACCCGATTCACGCGCCCGACGAGTCCTGAGCCGTTCGGCCTGGCGATCTCGAGATGCTCGGTCCGCACGCCGATCGTCTTCGTTCCACTCGGCGCCGGCGTCCCGGGCAGCAGATCCGCAGCGAACAAATTGATTTGGGGCGAGCCGAGCCTAGTCGCGACATAGATGTCGTTCGGGCTCTCATAGACTTCGCGCGGCGTGCCGACCTGTATGAGCTTCCCCTCTTTGATGACCCCGATGCGACTCGCCATCGTCATGGCTTCGATCTGGTCATGCGTGACATAGAGCACTGTTGCTCCCAAATCACGCTGGATTCGCTTGAGCTCCAGGCGCAGCTCGGCGCGAAGCTTGGCGTCGAGCGAGGACAGGGGCTCGTCCATCAGGTAGATGGCCGGCCGGCGGACAAGCGCTCTGCCGATGGCGACACGCTGCATCTCCCCTCCGGACAGGCGGGTTGCGCGATTGCCGAGCTTGCCTGCAATCCGGAGGAGTTCGGCGGTCTCCTGCACGCGCCTGCGGATTTCCGCTTCGGACAAGCGGCGTGAGGGCGCACGCAGCGGAAACGCGAGATTGTCGTACACGCTCAGATGCGGATAAAGCGAATATTGCTGAAAGACGAAGGCGACGTCGCGCGCCGCCGGCGTCGCCGTGGTCACATCTCGACCATCGAACGAAATGGTCCCGCGGTCGGGACGCTCCAGGCCGGCAATCAGGCGGAGCGTTGTGGTCTTGCCCGCGCCTGTCGGTCCAAGAAGAACGACGAACTCGCCGCTGCCGATGTCAAGCGAAAGGTCGCGAATTGCCTCGATCTCGCCGAATTGCTTGCTGAGCTGGCGCAGTCCGATCTCAGCCATGGGCGGCGCCATCGTGCAGCGCGCTGCGCAGGGCTCGCCCGGTGCCGGCATCGAACAACAAAAGCCGATCCGATTTGAAATTGAGGCCCACGGTCTCGCCCGGTTGAACGGACGGCAGCGACGGCAAGCGCGCCTTGATCTGTCCCTGCTCGCTATCGACGGTCACGATCTGCGTCGTGCCAAGATACTCGGTCCCGAAGACGCGTCCGCGAATTTGCGCCGCGTCGGAGAAGGAGACATGTTCAGGCCGCACGCCGAGGACAAGCGACTTCGCCGCGCCCTCTTCGCGAGCCTCAGGAATGGCGACGCTCGCGCCGCCAATCCGCACGGAGCGATCCATTGGTTTGAGCCCGCACTCGAATTGGATGAAATTCATCGGCGGCGAGCCGACGAAGTCGGCGACGAACATGGTCGCCGGCAAATCGTAGACCTCCTGCGGCGCGCCAATCTGCTCAACCACCCCATGGTTCATCACCGCGATGCGATCGGCCATCGACATCGCTTCGAGCTGATCATGCGTTACATAAATCGTGGTCGCGCCAATCCGGTCGTGCAGCTCCCGCAACTCTTCGCACATGTCGCGTCGGAGCTCCGAGTCGAACGCGCCGAGCGGCTCGTCCATGAGGAACGCCTTTGGCCGTCGCACGATCGCGCGTCCGAGCGCGACCCTCTGCCGATCGCCGCCGGAGAGATTCGAAACCTTGCGTGCGAGAAGATGCTCGATGCGCAGGAGCCGAGCTGCCTCGCCCACCTGCTGGCGGATTTGAGCTCGCGCAGTTCCCTGGCATTTCAGGGGAAAGCCGATGTTGTCGGCGACGTTCATAAGCGGGTAAAGGGCGTAGAGCTGGAAGACGAAGGCGATGTCGCGCTCCGCCGCGCGAAGGGCCGTCACATCCTGGTCATCCAGAAAAATGCGGCCCTCGCTCGGCAGTTCGAGCCCAGCGATCATTCGCAAGGTCGTCGTCTTGCCGCAGCCCGACGGCCCCAGCATCACGAAGAACGAACCGTGCTCGATCGTGAAGGTCGACCCTTGGACGGCGACGAAGTCGTTAAAGATCTTGCGCACCTTCTCGATCCGGATCTGGGACATCGCTCGCCTCAATCCGGAAAGTGGCTGACGACGACGAACCCGAGGGTTCCGGCCAAGATGGTGACAAACGAATAGCCGTAGAGATCGATCGAGAAGGGCTGCACCAGCATCACGATGCCGACACCGATCATCGCGGTCGCGCCGGCCTCCCAAGGGCCACGACGGAACCACCGTCTCCGGCCACTGCTTTCTATAGCCAGATGCTCGCTCATTTGCGCACCGCCCCGAAAGTTATGCCGCGGAGAAGATGCTTGCGGAGGATCACAGTGAAAAACACGATCGGAACGAGAAACAGCGTGGTCGCCGCCGCGACGGCCGGCCAATCCTGGCCGCCTTCGCCGATGATGAACGGGATGAAGGGCGGCATCGTCTGGGCGTCGCTGCTCGTCAGGAGCAGGGCGAAGGCGTATTCGTTCCACGAGAAGATCAGGCAGAAGATCGCCGTCGCGGCGATGCCTGTCGCGGCCTGCGGCAGCACCACCTTGCGGAAGGCTTGCAATCGCGTGTAGCCGTCGATCAGCGCCGCTTCCTCGTATTCGCGGGGGATTTCGTCGATGAAGCCCTTGAGCAGCCATACCGCGAGAGACACGTTGACCGCGGTATAGAGCAGGATCATGCCTATTCGCGTGTCGTAAAGTCCGAGCGAGCGGTACATGAGATAGATCGGCACCGCCACAGCGATCGGCGGCATCATCCGGGTCGATAGGATGAAAAATAGAAGATCGTCGGCGAGCGGCACGCGGAAACGCGAGAAGGCGTAGGCCGTGAGCGTGCCGAGCAAGGTCGCAAGTATGGTTGAACCGAAGCCGATGATCAGTGAATTGAGGAAGCGCCCGACGACCGGCGAAGGCCCGGCAATCACCCTGCCGCGCGCGCGCACCAGCTTTTCGTACCAGGTCTTGGGCGGCGGCAGCTTGGCGATGAAGTCCGGCGGCTGGCGCGTCTGCACCGTGAACAGATCGACGAAACCTTCCAGCGTCGGGGAGAACAGCACTTTTGGCGGATAGGCGATCGCGTCGGACTGGGACTTGAAGGCGGTGGCGCCGATCCAGAGCAACGGCAGGATTGTGACTACGGCGTAAAGGATGACGATGGCGCCGGCGACCGCCTTGGCGCGCGGCGAGGCTTCGGCGACCGAACGGGTCGCAGCGGCGGCGCTCATTGCTGCTTCACTTTTTTCAACGCCTTCACGTAGATGTTCGCCGCGCCGAAGACGGTCACGAACAGGATCACCGCGAGGGCCGAGGAATAGCCGGTTTCCCACTTCTCGAACGCAGCGCGTTTCAGGGTGATCGAAACCACCTCCGTCGCGGAGCCGGGCCCGCCCGAAGTCAAGAGGTTCACCATGTCGAACATTTCAAAAGCTTGGATCGCCTGGAACAGCACGGCGAGCATCAGGAAAGGCAACACCATCGGCAGGGTGATCGACCAGAAACAGCGCCACGACGATGCGCGGTCGACCTCGGCCGCTTCGTATATGTAGTCGGGGATCGAGCGCAGCCCGGCGAGGCAAATCAGCATGACGTAAGGCGTCCACATCCAGCTATTGACCAGGACGATCGTCCAGGGGGCCAGGTTGATGTCGCCGATCATCGAGAACGCGCTCGGGGGCACGCCAGTGAACAAACTGATCAGATAATTGAACGGTCCGATTTGCGGCTGGAACAAGAGCGTCCAGAAATTGCCGACGACCGCGGGCGACAGCATCATCGGCAACAGGATGATCGTGGTCCAGAAGCTGTGGCCGCGGAATTGTCGGTTGATAAGCAACGCCAAGCCCAGGCCGATGACGACCTGAAGCGCAATCGTCGAGACGACGAAACGCGCCGTCACCTGGAAATGCTGCCATACGTCGTCATCGGTGAGAATGTCGACATAATTTCCGATGCCGTTGAACCGCATCGGAAACGGCATGTTCGACATGAAGCTGGTGAAGGAAAGCCTGACGGCCCAGATCAACGGAAAGACGTTGATCGCAAGCAGAAGGGCGATGGTGGGCGCGATGAACAGCCAGGCGATGCTCCGGTCCGACAGGCCGCGTACGCGCGTGGCGACCTGGATCGGGGTTCGCCCGGCGATGTGATCGACCAGCGTTCCCGGATCGTTGCTTGCCGTCATGATCCTCTCTCTCGGGGTTGGCGAGTTCCCCGGCGTCGATCGCCGCTGGGGGGGCCTTCGCCCTGAGCGCCGGTTTGTCGTAAAAATCAGGACGCGTTCTTGCCTTCCTGCTGGAAGACCTTGATCCAATCCTTGACCAGCAGGTCGAGCGCCTGCTTCGCCGTGCCTTTGTCCGCTACCACGAAGTCATGAAGGCGCTTCTGCATGTCGAGCAGCAGCGGCACGTAGAGTGGCTCTGCCCAGAAGTCCTTGACGATGCCCATCGTCTCGACAAAGGAGGGGGCGTAGGGCGCGCTCTTCTTGAAGGCGTCCGACAGCAGCACCGCCTTCGCGGCCGACGCGCCGCCGAGCGCGGTCCACTTCTGCTGCACCGCAGGCTGCGCAAACCACTTCAGGTATTCGAGCGAATTGGGGATATCGTGAGAGAAGGCGACGACCGACAGGCCCTGGCCGCCGAGTTGGCTGAATTGGCCGGCGGGGCCCGCCGGATTCTCGAAGAACCCGATCTTGTCGCCCCCGACATTGGGATCCTTGTAGAGGCCCGGGAAGAAGGCGTACCAGTTCATCTGCATCGCCACCTCGCCCGACTTGAAGGCGTCGAGACCTTCCGACATATAGGCGTTGGTCAGGCCCGGCGGCTGGCAGCACTTGAAGAGTTCCTTGTAGACTTCAAGCCCCTTGATCGCGCCGGGGGAGTTGACGAAGCCTTCCAGGTGATAAGGCTGCTTCGGATCGTCGTACTGGAAGCCATAATTGTACATGGCGTTCGTCGCGCCCATCGTGATGCCTTCCGACCCGCGTTCGGTGAAAATGTAGGAGCCATACACCTTCTTGCCGTCGATCTCTTTGCCGGTGAAGAACTTGGAGACCTGAAGGAGTTCGTCCCAGGTTTTCGGCGGCTCCAAATCGCGGTTGTATTCCTTCTTGAATTCGGCGCGCAGATCCGGTCGCGCGAACCAATCCTTGCGATAGGTCCAACCGACCGCGTCGGCCATCGCCGGGAGCGCCCAGTAATTCGGCGTGTTCTTCGGCCACTCGGAATAGCCCACAACGGTGGCCGGCACGAAGGTGTCCATCGAAATGTGGTTCTTGTCGAAGAAATCGTTCAGCTTGACATACCACTTATTCTCGGCCGCGCCGCCGATCCACTGACTGTCGCCGACGATGACGTCGCACTCGCTGCTGTGCGAATTGAGCAGATTGATGAAGTGATCGGCGTAACTCGTCCAGGGGACGAACTCGAACTTCATCGCGATGCCGGTTTCCTTTGTGAAATCCTTGCTCAGCTCCACCAGGGCGTTGGCCGGATCCCAAGCAGCCCAGCAAAGCGTCAGCGACTTTTCCTGAGCGTCGGCGGGAGCTGCCGACAGATAGGCGGCCAGGCTCGAGGCGAGCGCCGCTACAAGTGACCTATTACGCCAATTGATCATCGTTCCCTCCTTCTCGTGGACCTTATGCGCTCGAGGGTGGGCAGACGCATTCAAGCAACCGACGCCGACCAAAGGGTCGGCCGTATTCGCTTGAAGCGGAAGGTCCATAAGACGCCTCCCTCGCTCGTCTCCGCCCCGCAAGGGCGAAGATCTGAGTTTAGTATTTTGTTTATTGCCGAGTTAGTGCACTAAACTTGGGAGCTGTCAAGACGCTTTCCGGCCCAAGCGAGGGCGATCGGGCGAAGGCGATCTCCTCCCCCCTGCGGGGGAGGATTAAGGAGGGGGGTCGCGCCAGACCTCGGAAGCTGTTCATCGACGCCCTCCGCGGAGAGCGCAGCGCGACCCCCCACCCCTGCCCGCCCCCGCAAGGGGGGCGGGAGTGCGCCCAACCGTCTGAATCTTCGCTTCGCCCGATTGCCCCGCGGCCCAAGCGCGCCTTGTCCCAGTCTGCCCGCGGGAAGGGACTGGGGACACTGCTTACTATGGCGCGACAATCTGGGTGAGAACGCGTATTGCCGCACGTAGCGATGCTCCCCGTCGGGCTGATGGTTGCCTCATTCATTTTGCTCCCGCCCTTCGGGCGCGGAGGAGGCCGGGCGCGAAGATGGTCGGGGTTTCGCAGCGCCCGGCCTCCTCCGCGAGCGCCGAGCGCATCAATGGGGCCTTGCGGCCTCTGAGATATTCTGCGTCCTTCCCAAGGACCCGAACAGCAATGCGTTTGCCTGTTCGCCTCGCCACCTTGAGACGGCGCTGAAGAGTTCGCAGCAGCGTGTTGGGGTAGGAGCCTGGGTATTCCATCTGCAACCGCGAGAGGAGTTCGCTGCCGGTCCGCCACGGCTCGGCTTCGAACCATCTCCGTAGATCCGGCGTCGCCTGAAGGAGCGGGTCCGGACGACGACGGCCCCTTTTTGCTTTGACGATCGGCCGGTCCGTCGGCCGCATGGCGCCGTCCTTCCACGCCGTGCGCAGACTCGCCAAGAAAAGTTCGATGGGTTGCCCTGCCGCGATTGCCTGCCCGACAGGCTGCACATCCGCGAGCGCGGCGAGGCGTTCTTGCGTCGCGCGGATGTCACGCAACAACACGACGGGGTCGAGGCCGGCGTAGATTTCCTGAAGGCGGACGCGTACTTCATCAGGCGTGCGCGCGTCAGCGGCTAACCGCTGATGAGGCGTCATCGGCGAACTATAGGTCTTGCGTACGCGCGCGCCTTCGCGCCGCTTCGCAATCAGCTTGAACGACGGCTGGAAGAAGTTCACGAACAACCGCGCCGAGCGGTAAAGTTCGGCCAGCAGCGTTGCCGCCTCCAGTCCCTCGAACCGACGATAGCCGACCATTCTGCGCACGACGGCGCCATTCTTCTGCTCGACAAACGCCTGGTCGTTCTTGCGGTAGGGCCGGCAACGCGTGAAGGCGATGTTGGCCGCGTCACAGTAGGCCTTCAGCGTCTCGTTCATGAAGACGGTGTCGTTGTCCGTGTCGAAGCCGAGCAGCGCGAATGGCAATTGTTTGCGTAGCTCTGTCAGGACCGTGCTCAGCAGCGTCTGCTCGCGCACGATCAGTGGGGCGCATTCCGTCCAGCCTGTTGCGACATCGGTGAGCACCAAGGTCTGGATGAAGCTGCCGCGCGTCGAGGGGCCGCTGTGGGCCACGAGGTCCGCCTCGACAAACCCCGGCGATGGATCGCCCCAGTCCGCCGACGTCCGTATCGGAATACTGCTTCGCAATGCGTACGCCGCGGGCCGCCGTCGACGGCGACCCAAGCCTTCACGTATCCGCGCCAGCGCCCGGTCGATCGTCGCCGCGCTCATCCCGAGCAATTTGGCGCGGATATCAACGGCGAGCTCGAGGTGGCCATGCCGTTCCATCGCCTCGATCAGCACCGGCATCAACGCTTTCAGCCGCTTGCCGCAAACCCGGTCCGACGCCTCCCAAAGCAACACGAGTGCGTTCCGCTCCGCCTCATCATAGATCCGACGGCGCTTCCGCCGGCCAATCTGCACTCCAACATCGCCCCGTAGAAGCCGCATCGCATGCTTGCGGTGATATCCGGTTATGTCGACGAACTCGTCTAATATCCGCGTCTTCTCTGGGTGGTCGGAGCTCTGGTAGCGCGCCGCCGCCACCGCCGTCAGTTCTTTCCGCGTCGCCATGCTCAGCCGCCCCATCGTTGCCTCGTTCCTTGTGCTCGCACGGGAGCAATCTACGTGAGGCAACGGCTCAGCATTCAGGAACATTTCCGGCGAGGCAATGCGGATTCTCATCCTGATTGTCGCGCGGCAGCTTACGATATCGCGGGTTTGGCGCAGGTCAGCAAAAGCCCGTTGAAAATTGAAGCGAACGCGATTATGAGAGGCTTTCACCCGTCAGCGCGCGTGTCTTGTGGCATTGGATCGCCCGATCCAGCCGGCCTCAGACAAATTAAAGTGGCCCGGTGTTGCCATCTGAGCGCGCGGCCTTTTCCACTCGGTTTGATGACCTGAGGCTCTGCGAGCCGAAAGTCGGAGCTAAAGGTCCCCCAATGAGGGAAATGAAACTCAAAGTCTTGAAGCAGAAGTCTCCAACGGAGCTCTTGGCCTTCGCCGAAGAAAACGACGTTGAAAATGCTTCTACTATGCGCAAACAAGAGTTAATGTTTGCCATTCTCAAGCAATTAGCAAGTGTAGAAGTTCAAATCATCGGCGAAGGTGTCGTTGAAATTCTGCAAGACGGTTTTGCCTTTCTTCGCTCGGCCGACGCGAATTACCTTCCAGGTCCTGATGATATCTATGTTTCACCGTCGCAGATTTGGCGTCTGGGACTTCGCACAGGCGACACCGTCGAGGGCGTGATTCGCAGCCCCAAGGAAGGCGAACGGTATTTCGCGCTGCTGAAATGCAATGCAATCAACTTCGAGGACCCGGAGAAGACGCGTCACAAGGTGCATTTCGACAACCTGACGCCGCTCTATCCGAACGAACGCCTTCGACTTGAGGTCGAGGACCCCACGCGCAAGGACTTGTCGTCGCGGGTCATCGACATCGTTGCGCCGATTGGCAAGGGCCAGCGTGCGCTCATCGTGGCGCCTCCGCGCACCGGAAAAACCGTGCTTCTGCAGAATATCGCCCAGTCCGTTACGGCCAATCATCCGGAATGTTACTTGATCGTCTTGCTGATTGATGAACGGCCGGAAGAAGTGACCGACATGCAACGTTCGGTAAAAGGAGAGGTCGTCTCCTCGACTTTTGATGAACCGGCCGTTCGGCACGTTCAGGTCGCGGAGATGGTCATCGAAAAAGCCAAGCGACTGGTCGAGCATGGGCGGGACGTGCTTATTCTTTTGGACTCGATCACGCGATTGGGCCGCGCGTACAACACTGTCGTGCCGTCGTCGGGCAAGGTGCTTACGGGCGGTGTCGACGCCAATGCCCTGCAGCGGCCGAAACGATTCTTCGGCGCTGCCAGGAATATCGAAGAGGGCGGTTCGCTGACGATCATCGCCACGGCATTGATCGATACCGGGTCTCGAATGGATGAAGTCATTTTCGAAGAGTTCAAAGGAACCGGCAATTCGGAAATCATCCTCGACCGGAAAGTCGCGGACAAGCGGACCTTCCCGTCGATGGACATAACGCGTTCGGGGACGCGGAAGGAGGAACTCCTCGTGCCTCCCGACATCCTCAAAAAAATGTACGTCTTGCGCCGCATTCTCAATCCGATGGGAACGGTCGATGCAATCGAGTTTCTCCTCGGTAAATTGCGCGAAACAAAGTCGAACGCCAACTTCTTCGAATCTATGAATACCTGAGCCAGATTTGGGGACGGCGAGAAAGCCGAGAAAAGGGCGGGGTCTCGAGGTGGTTGAATTCGGCGAAATCCACGCTGGCTGATTTGCGCGTCCAGATCGACGAGATCGACAAAGCCATGCACGATCTGTTGATCGAACGAGGAACCGTCATTGACCGCCTCATCGAAATCAAGTCGCGGCAAGGAGGGGGCTCCGCATTCCGGCCGGCGCGCGAGGCTTCGATGATGCGGGCGATCGCCGAACGCCACCGCGGGCGGCTGCCGTTTGACACGGTGGAGGCCATCTGGCGAACCATCATTTCGACTTTCACTTATGTGCAGGCGCCCTACCGTGTGCACGTCGACATGTCGCATGACGATGCGGCGATGCGCGATTCGGTGCGGTTTCATTTCGGCTTCACCGTTCCGTGCGTGCTGCACAAAAGTGTCGGCGAAGTCATCGGGGCGGTCGCCTGCTCTGCCGGCGATCTCGGGATGTTCAGTTTGGACCGCGGTCCGGGGGCTGACGCGTGGTGGACTGCGCTTGCCCCGCCCGAGGCGCCTAAAGTGATCGCTCGTCTGCCATTCGTGGAGAGGCCGGATCATCCCGCCGGCATGCCGGTCTTTGTCGTGTCGAATCCTTTGGCCGAGGGAGGCGCGCGGGACGTTGTTCTGGAGTCCGTAACGCTTGACCGCTGGCGGTCCGATTTCCCTGTGGCCTTGCAGACCATCGGGGCAGACGTAATCGGCTCTGCCGCGGCTGCGGTCGGCCTAGCATTGTTGGTCGCGCGGCCTGAGACGGTTCTTCCGGGTGCGGTCAGCGCGACATTGCGGTCGGCCGGCGGTTCTGACGTACGGAGCGTCGAGGTTGGGGCTCACGCCAGACGTTTCGACGCCGCCGTGGCGCGCGGCTCTTGGAGCTTACGCCCATGAATGCAACGACAATTCTCCGTCCGAAGCCTCGATCCGAGATTCTGACGATCGAGGCTTATGTGCCCGGCAGGAGTTCGGTCACGGGCATCGCCAAGATGCACAAGCTCTCGTCGAATGAATCGCCGCTTGGCCCATCGCCAACGGCGATCGAGGCCTTCCGTGCGAGCGCGAGCGGATTGGCGTTGTATCCGGACGGTTCTGCTACAGCTCTGCGAGAGGCGATCGGGCGCCGATTCGGGCTCGAGCCGGCCCTTATTCTTTGCGGCAACGGATCGGACGAGTTGCTGGCGCTTCTGGCGCACGCCTATTTGCGGCCGGGCGACGAGGGACTCTACAGCGAATACGGATTTCTCGAGTACCCCATCTGCATTCGGGCGGCGGGCGGCATTCCAGTCGCCGCCAAGGAGACCAACAAGACCGCTAATGTTGATGCCTTGCTCGCGAATGCCAGCGACCGAACCAAGATCGTCTTTGTCGCCAATCCAAACAATCCGACCGGGACGTATCTCCCGTATTCCGAGATAAAGCGGTTGCATGCCGGCCTACCGCCGGACTGTCTGTTGGTGATCGATGCCGCATATGCCGAATACGTTACGCGTAACGACTACGCAGCCGGAATTGACCTTGCCGCGGGCAGTGAAAATGTCGTTGTGACGCGTACATTCTCGAAGATCCATGGGTTGGCGAATTTGCGCATTGGCTGGGCTTTCGGTCCGCGGCATGTGGTTGACGTGGTCAACCGCGTCCGGGGGCCGTTCAATCTCAATGGCCCGGCGATCGCCGCGGGCGTCGCGAGCCTCGCGGACACACAGCATATCGAAGCGGCAATCGAGCATAACGAACGGTGGCTGCCGTGGCTGGCCAATTCGATTTCCGCCTTCGGGATCGAGGTGACCCCCAGTGTGGCGAACTTTCTTCTTCTGGGCTTCAGCGACGACATCGGACCAACGGCGGCGAGCGCGGACGCTTTCTTGTGCGCGCGCGGATATATTCTGCGTGCTATGGGAGCCTATAAATTGCCCAACTGTTTGCGTCTGACCGTTGGGAACGAAGAGGCCAACCGGGGCGTCGTCGGCGCATTGGCCGAGTTTATGCGGACCGAACGTGATTGACCGTCTCGGGCCGCCGCTGGACAAGCCGATATTCGAAGTGTTGGCGATCGTCGGCGTAGGGCTCATCGGTTCGTCGGTGGCGCGCGCGGCGCGCTGGCGTAGGGCGGCAGATCGGATCGTGATCGCCGATCAGTCGAAGGACGTGTTGGCGCGCGCTCGCGCGTTGGCGCTGGGCGACGAGTTCGACGAGCGATTTGACGAGCGCAGTCCGGAACGCCGATTGTGTGATTCTCTGCGCGCCGGTGGGAGCCAATGAAAGCATCGGCCGCGCGATCGCCTCGGCGTTGCGGCCCGGCGCAATCGTATCCGACGTCGGCTCGGTCAAAGGGGCGGTGATTTCGACCCTGGCGCCCATTCTGCCGCCAAATGCGCATTTCATTCCCGCTCATCCGGTGGCGGGGACCGAACAGTCTGGTCCCGACGCTGGATTCGCCTCTCTTTTTGTCAATCGCTGGTGCATTCTGACGCCGCCTGAAGGCGCTGATCCGGTCGCGTTGGAGAGAGTTCGCGCCTTTTGGGAGGCGCTTGGTTCGAACGTCGAGATCATGAGCGCGGGTCACCATGACCTCGTGCTGGCGATCACGAGCCATGTGCCGCATTTGATCGCCTACAATATCGTAGGCACCGCCGCCGACCTCGAGGAAGTTACCCGCTCCGAGGTCATCAAGTTTTCCGCCGGGGGCTTTCGGGACTTCACTCGGATCGCGGCGTCCGATCCAACGATGTGGCGAGATGTGTTCCTTCACAACAAAGACGCTGTGCTGGAGATGCTCGGTCGATTCAACGAGGATTTGACCGCATTGCAGCGTATGATCCGCCGTGAGGATGGCGACGGCTTGTTCGCATTGTTCACGCGCACTCGATCCATCCGGCTTGGCATCGTCGCTCAGGGGCAGGAGACGGCAGCGCCCGACTTTGGTCGCCGGCTCAGCGAGGCGGACGAGTTAGGTCCGTAACGGTCTTGCGTTGAGGAGCGGTTCGAAGCGCCGCCGACAACGCGATCTCTTCGATAAGTCGATTGACTTGCAATTTGAGGGCTCTAGGGTGCGCGCCTTCCGGCCAGCGGGTGCGCGAGGCAGGACGTCCCGAGAGACAGGACCTAAATGTCGTTGCCGACCCTGCGCGAAGCCGCAGCCCTGTCGAAGGCGTGGCCATTCGAAGAAGCGCGGAAGCTGATCGAGCGGCTGGAGCGCACGAAAAAGTCCGAAGCCGTCTTCGAGACGGGCTACGGACCATCGGGCCTGCCCCATATCGGCACCTTCGGCGAGGTGGCGCGCACGACCATGGTGCGCAACGCCTTCCGGGTCCTGACAGGCGACGCGGTCAAGACCCGGCTGATCGCCTTCTCCGACGACATGGACGGCTTGCGCAAGACCCCCGACAACATTCCGAACCGCGACATCATCGAGCGCCATCTCGGCAAGCCGTTGACCCGGGTTCCTGACCCTTTCGGCGAACATGACAGCTTCGCCGCGCACAACAATGCGCGCCTGCGCCGCTTTCTCGATGCGTTCGGCTTCGAATACGAATTCATGTCCTCGACTGAGGCATATACGTCCGGCCGATTCGACGCCGCCCTTATGCACATGCTCGAACGATTCGATGAAGTGCAGGCGATTATGCTGCCTTCGCTGAGGGAAGAGCGGGCCGCGACCTATTCGCCGTTCCTTCCGATTCACCCGCGCACCGGCATTGTGATGCAGGCGGCGGTTCTCGGCCATGACCCGAAAGCGGGAACCATACGGTGGCGGGATCCCGAAAGCGGCGAGGTGTTCGAAACGCCGGTGACCGGCGGACATTGCAAGCTGCAATGGAAGCCCGACTGGGCGATGCGGTGGTATGCGCTTGGCGTCGATTACGAAATGGCGGGCAAGGATCTGATCGATTCCGTCAAACTGTCGTCGCGAATCGCGCGCGTGCTCGGGGCGGACCCGCCGGCCGGGTTCAACTACGAGCTGTTCCTGGACGAAAACGGCCAAAAGATATCCAAGTCAAGGGGCAACGGACTGACGATTGAGCAATGGCTGACCTACGCCGGCCCGGAAAGCCTTTCGCTTTTCATGTTCCAGAAGCCTACCGCCGCGAAGCGGCTCTATTTCGACATCATTCCCCGCACGGTCGACGATTATCTCGGATTCCTGGAGGCTTACCCGCGGCAGGAATGGAAAGAGCGTCTCGGCAATCCCGTCTGGCATATTCACTCCGGCGCCCCGCCGGCGCCAGAAGCCCTCGTCCGCGACGGAGAGACCCAGGTCAGTGTCTCCTTTGCGATGCTGCTTAATCTGGCGGCGGTGTCGAACAGCGACAACCCGGCGGTGCTATGGGGATTTTTGCGACGCTACGCCCCATCGGCGTCGCCGGAGAACCATCCCCGCCTCGACAGCCTCGTTCGATACGCCGTCGCCTATTTCCGCGATTTCGTCGCGCCGAAGAAGCGGTACCGGGAAGCGGACGAGTTGGAGCGCGAAGTGCTCCTTGAGGTGTCTGCTAGAACTCGCCAAAATGCCGGCCAACGCTAAGGCGGACGAAATCCAGCATGCCCTCTACGACGTTGCGCGGCCGATCCCGCGCTACCAGGACCTTCGGGCGAAGGGCGCGACGCCCGATCGCCCCGGGGTTTCGAACGATTTCTTCAGTATGGCCTACGCGATCCTCCTCGGCGAAGAGCGAGGCCCGCGTCTGGGCTCCTTCATCGCGCTCTACGGTCTCGACGAAAGCCGCGCGCTGATCGACAAGGCGCTCGCGGGGGAGTTCGTCCGCAAATACGGGTAGATTCTCAGCTCTTTGCGAAGGGCGAGGGGCTCTCAGGCGTCATTCGTTTCATTCCCCACCATACGGTTGATCGTATTGGCGACCCTTTCCAGCTTGCGCGGAGTCCCGGCTATGTCGATCGCGAACCAAGTATGCGCTCGCCGGACGATTTTGCCTTCGACCCGTCCGAGCCCATCGAAATAGGCCACGACTCGATCCCCGATCGCTCCCGCCGCACCCCCCCTGATTCCGATTCCGATCGGCGAGACGTTCAGCGTCTCGCAGGAAAATTCGCTTCCGTCCTCGAGCATGTAGCGTCCCTGCAGCGTGAGCGGGAGGCGAGGATAGCGGCGACGCTCTGGGCCTGACGGCTGATCCGACGACGCCGCGGCAGCGGGAATCTGGAATGACCGAATTGCCGATTGTGTCATTGGCTCAGCCTCCGACAAAGTGAGCAATAAATATTGAAAGTCGAATGACAGTTGAGTTGAGAGGATGACCCGCAGACTGCGGAGTTTAAATAAGGTTCACGCCCCATGACGTGGGTCGTATTCGGACCATGAAAACTATGAATTGCACGCATTAGACCATTGACCGTCTCGAACAGAGCCTAAGGAGCCCCTGCTTACATGGCCTGCAGACGGTTAAAAATCGGCTAAGGGCGGGGAAAAGATTTGGCGTCGGCGCGAATGCTCCGCCAGGCAGGCTGCGGATTGGCCTGGAGGGTGAGGAAAACCAACAGAGGCAACCCCTCCCCTCGCCGAAAGCTCGCCGCAAGTTCGATCATGCCGCCGAGTAGAAGGAATAACGATAAGAGGGGCGTCCTAGCCCGCATGTCCGCGAATAGGGCGAGACGAATGACCCTGGCAAAGCGACCTAACCTTTGAGGAGACCAATTTTTCTTGATGACGCTGGTCGTTATTCATTTGAAAAGCGCCGGCGGGACTAGGAGACGACCTGGCGGGCCGCCGCAATCGGACGCGTGGGGTCACACTTCAGTGTCACATTGCGTTCCTCAGGCGGCGGTCGACAAATATGTAGAGGTTCCCGGTGAGGGCTGTGTCCCATCGGCGCCACGGCGGCGACTGGCAGGTCTCGTAAGCCGAGCGCACGCGCGACAGCATACGGCTTCCGCGGCACAAATGGCTCGTGGTCCTTGTCGACCAGAAGAAGGCCCCTGATATTTCGCAGCTTCGGCGATGGTCGAAGCTCGACGAGTAGCTTCGGCACGGCCCGCCACATGCTTCATTCCCTTCCGATCGACCGGAATCGTCGCTCACCATGACGGGGCTGGACGCCGACGACCCGCCATTTCCTTCAGAAAATTTCCAAACGTTTCAAAAAATTTCCGCCGGGCTTCCAAATCTCTTCCAAAAATTTCAATCTGCTTCAGAAAATTTCAAAAAATTTCACTGGGAACCTTTACTTATCAGAGCTTTACGACCGAATTTGGCGAATTGGCCGGCTGGACCGCTGAAATTTCTCCGTGACGCCGCTCGGCCTCGGTCCAGGGCCGCTAATCAACATCTCGACATCGGCCTTCCTTCGATGTGCAAGGCTGCAAGGGAGCCATCTCCGCGCAAGGTCGGGGCGGGTTTGAGGGGAGCGGACAAGGCACGTTCTCCGTTGCGCTGAAAGAACATATCATGAATACAACCTTGGAGCTCTTGTCAAGAGATTGTTCTTCTTCGGGGTCGTGTCCGAGGTCGAATTGCGGGTGCTGGGCCGGAAGCGGAAGGACACCGAAGGACCGTCGCGCACGGCCATCACAAGACGATCACCCTCGTCGCCGGTCTCGCGCCTTCGCGGGCTTGCGGGGCCGAAGGCCTGCGACCGGCCGATGAACGCCGCCGAGCCAACCGTCGCCGGCCTGATGAGGGCGCTCGACGACTGCGCCCATAGCCTCAAATCCGCTAAATGCACAAGTTATTTCACCGCCTGCGGCTATGATACAACTTGATCGGAGTTGGCTCTAGTCTAGTCTAGTGTCGGTCCATAAACGCATGATTTTTCGGCTGGAATCGATCGCGTTGGGCGATGAACTGGGTCGTTTGGGCGCCATTTCGTTTGCTGTGGCGGTTGCGTGGGCCGATCCAGCCGCATATTTCTGAAAATCGGAATGAGAAGTCGATCCGGGCTCAGCCAATCTCGGTGAGGGCGCGGGGACGGCGAGAAGTCAGGCCGGCTTGAGCCGGGCGAAGAGAGCGAGGTTGTAGGCGACGACAGAGGACCAGACGTAGGCCCTGAAGTGGTCGAGCCCGCGCCAGACGCAGCGCGCCAGACCAAAGGCGCGCTTCAAACATGAGATGTCGGATTCGATGCCGGCGCGGAAGTTGCGCAGCTTGCGATAGACCCAGTTGCTCTTGACCATGTCCTTGATGCGCAGGCCGGCCTTCTTGTGGAAGGCCATGTCGTGGACGCCGAGGGCCTTCGCCTGGGCGAGATTGTCACGGCTGGCGTAACCGCCGTCGGCGGCGGCCTGTCGGGGCGCCTCGCCATAGAAGGCGATATGGCGCTTAAGCATGGGCAAGAACCGTTCGCTATCCGCCGGATTGCCGGCCTCGATCACCAGGTCGAGGATCAAACCGCTCCGGCCCGTGGTCAGGTTGAGCTTGTGACCGTACTGAACCTCGCGCCGGCCTTTGACGATGATGTCGGCGTGCGGCTCGAACAGGCTGACGATCTTCTCGTTGGCGGCGACGGCCTCGCCACGAAGAATGCGGCGCTCGGTTTGACCGATGATCCGCTCGATCAGCGGACGATAGTGGCGGAACTCGGCTTGCCACAGCGCCACCGCCATCGGGTCCAGCGCCTGCCATAATAGCGTCGCGGCCTGATCGGCATAGGCCAGGGTCGCCCGGGTCAGCTTGATCAACTGAGGGTAATGCTGGGCCCGCTGGGCTCGATCGCGGGCATATTCGATCGCCCGCGCCCGCTTCTTCGCCGCGCGCCGATGATTGCGCCACTTAAGACCACCGACCAAGGCGTCGGCCGCCTTCAACAGCCGCACCATCACGCGGACCGCATCCCAGAGAAGACTGCTGTCGCTCGGCTCATGCATGAGCGCGGCGGCGACCGTGCTGTCGAGCCGCACAACTTTGCCGGTCTCGACTTTCTCCTGCCGCGCGCTGGCAAGCAGGACGCGATTGATCGCCTCCCATGTCTCGGCCCGGATGGCGCTGATGGTCCTCTGCAGCACCGACTTCTTCGGCGTCCACGACAACGGCAGCCGAGCGAAGGCCCGGAACGAGGCGGAGTCTTCAAGATGAAACGCCAGCTCCTCATAGCTCAGCTGGCGATGCTGCTTGAGAAGGGCGCAGCGCAAGACCGACTCGGCCGGCAGGCCCTCTCTCCCGGTCTCTTTAACGCTGTGTCGGCGCAGATCCTCCGCCGCCAGCCCGATGAGCTCACGATGCTCGTCCAGCCATTGCGACATCGCCTTCAGTTCCCGGCCGATCTCGTGATCGGCGAAGCGATCGAATAGGCTGGCCTGGACGGTGCGTTCCTGACGCATTGTCGGGCTCCGGCGGTGGTGGTTTCGCTTTTGGAATCAGTGACTTGATCCCAACGCTTAGCCGAAACCGCCGAGCCTTGCACTCATGAAAACAGAGATTCCACAAATAATTTCAAAAAGTTAGCGTTTCTGGACGGACACTAGTCTAAGCCCTAGCGTAACCGGCGGCGGAAAACGGTGGCGTGAATCTCAGAAGTTTTCTTGATTCGAACTCGGGGATTTGGATGATTTCAACGAACTGTTTAAGGTTTGGAAATTGTTGCGACCACCGGCTTGGGATCGCGTCCTTCGTCGGGTAACGTGACTGGGTCCTTGAAAATCTGGATGTCCGCTCACGCGCTAGCGCTCCTTGAAAGCGTTCTCCTCATCAGCGCAGCCAACGGGGCGCCGGTCCTCGTTGCGCGGCTGCTGGGAACGCGCTTTGCTCGTCCGATCGACGGAGGGGTCGTGTTCCGCGACGGTCATCCTCTACTTGGTCGTTCCAAGACCTGGCGCGGCCTTGCTTCGGCTATTTTTCTGTCGGTCTGCGTCGCGGTTCTGATCGGGCTGCCGTGGCAGCTTGGTGCGCTCGCTGCCACTTCCGCCATGGCGGGCGATTGCCTCTCGTCCTTTGTCAAACGGCGGTTCGGGCTCAAGCCGAGCAGCATGACGATCGGTCTCGATCAGGTTCCCGAATCGCTGCTTCCCGCAATCGTTTGCTCTGCTTACCTGCCGCTTGGCGCTATCGACGTACTCGCTATCGTATTGGTGTTCTCGGTCGGAGCGCTGGCGATGTCGCGGCTCCTATTTGCCGTCGGCCTAAGGGCTCGTCCCTACTGAGGAACGCCGCGCTCAAGCTGGTGCAGAGTGATCTCTGGCCGAATGTTGAAGCGCACTGGAACGACCGAGGACCCTGCCCCAACCGAGGTATATCCCGCCATGCCCGCATATCGCCACGCGCCGGCGCCGAGAGCGCGGGGCAGATCGGCTTCGAGCAGGATAGGAATGCCGCCAGGCAAGCAGATCTGGCCGCCGTGCGTATGTCCGCATAGCATCAGACCGAAACCGGCATGCGCGGCCTGTTGGTATATTTCCGGCGTGTGCGATAGCAGGATAGAGACGCAATCCTGGGGAATTCCCCGCCGCAGCTTTCTCGATGTTGTCGGCGCGGTAGAAATGCGCGTCGTCGACGCCCGCGAGATAGATTGAAGCCCTGCCTCGGTCTACGGCGACGCATTCATTGAGCAGCACGCGAATTCCGAGAGCCTCCAAGTCAGGAACCATGGTGACCGAATCATGGTTGCCGAGCACTCCATAGATGTCGCCGCGTAGCGCGTCACGTAACCGCGCCATACTCTCGAGGGAGGGCCCGCAATCGCCGTGGGTGCGTCCGCGATAGTCTCCCGTCAGCACACAAAGATCATAATCAAGGCCACGCGCGAGTTCAGCGGCTCGCTGCATGGCGGGGCCGCTCAGGTCCGCATGCAGGTCGCTCAGATGCAGAATGGTGAAGCCATTGAATGCACCTGGCAGACCTGGGAGGCGGACGATGTTGCGCCTCAGTTGCACCTTCCCCGCGTTTGCTCGGCCTCGCCAATAGGTCCCCGTCACCCGCAGCGCTATTTCGATCATCACCTGCATGAGGGGCAAGTTTTCGAGGTGCAGGAAGCTGAGCCCCTGGCCAAAAGCCTGCGCCTCGTGCGCACGCTCCATGCCGAGACGCAGTTGTGCGTGAACCGGCCCGAGTCGGGCTTCGAGACGACGCAGGGCTTCGGCGGAAGTCGAGCAGGCGGGGCCTCGTCACGTGTGGCGGCTCTTGGGCAAAGGATTCGATCTTATCTTTGTCATCTACCCCTTTGTGCCTGCCGCCCTGCTGGCTCGCAACATGATTGCTCGCGGGTTCTTGCAACGGCTCGAGGAGAGTCGATGCTTAGCACGATGACATCTTCGCGCCCGAACATTCCCGCCTTAATCGATAGAGAAAATCTCAATCTCGTGCTCGCCCGTCGAGACAGCAACGTCCCACGGCTCTGCCGGCGAGCGCCCGCGCGACGGCGGAGACGTAGGATATCGATCCAGTCCGAGGGTCCGCCTCATCTTCTCCGACGATCCGGAAGGCCTGACTGCGACTGTCGCCGCGCCTGAGGGTCACCCGATGTCCGAAGCAACGGCGCCGCACTCCGCCGGTGGCGGAACGATCTGGCCGTCCTCAGACGATCGGCGAAATATCTCATTTCGCGAGAGGCGAGCGCGACAGCGCGACGCGTTCGCCGGCGTCCTCGATCTTCTGCTTCGTTCGCCACCGGCCGCACGCGTAAGCGGCGCGCCATTCCGCCATCGCGTTGGCCAAGGCCTCCTGTCCAGACGCTGTGACCAAATTTGGATGCGGTGAGATAGGGCGATCGGGCAGCCCGACTTCCGCGGCCGCTTCCGCGCCTTCTTCTCGGCCAAATGCTACGCTCATCGTTCGACTTTCACTCCTTCTCAAGAAGACCGCCAATTCGTAACTAGCCACGCCAATTCCCCGAAGCCTCCCGTGCCCGCTAAGCGAGCACCGCCGCTTCGGTGGGTCGCCGTCCCAAGGCGACGATCCCAAGCGAATGCTTTGGCCTGACGACAAAGTCACCAAAGAGGGATTGGCGGACTACGCGAAACGCAGGAAAAATGTCCAGGTGACGACAGCGATGGAGAGGTCGCCCACCATCCCTCGTGATCCCTCCCCACCCGAGTCGATCGACCCGCGCGCGGGGGTCGGGCCGGACGCCAGGCTTGATCCTCGGCACAATCTGAATGTAATGTTTGCATGCGAATTGACAAATGCTAGCAGCCGCTATGGATTTATTTGGGATCTGAAAATGACGCCGTGGTCGGAACGTCGAGGGAAGGCCGTGAAACTGCAGCCGGTTTCGCGTTTGGAGCGCCCGGCGCATCCGCGAACGGGCTCATGCCGGAGCGAAGCGCTCTGTCGCCGATCGTCCTGCAGCGTCCGATGGCCGCTGAAATTACCCCTCTCAAACCAACGGAGTGTCATTTGAGCCAAGACCCAAGCTCGCAAGCCGCTCCTCCGCAGGATCCTGAACCCTTTGCGGCGATGCGGCAGCTCGGCTCCGCTTCCGTCGACGTCCTGTCGGCGTGGACGGAGGCCTGGGGCGCTGTGCTGACCAAGCGCGGCGCGTCCGTCGGCGAAGCCTTGATGAAGTCTTTCACGGCTCCCGCGCCGTGGCCCACGGCGCTCGCACCATCCTCGACCTTCAGCCAGATCGGTCGTTTTTGCGGAACCTCGCGGAAGGGGGCTGCGAGGTCTACATGCTGGACTGGGGCCATCCGACGGCGGCCGATCAGTTCGACGATTTTTCCGATCTGGTCGACATCTACATGGACGGCTTCATCGATGTCATCTGCGACCGTCACGACATTCCCTCCGTCAACCTTCTCGGCATCTGCCAGGGCGGGGTTCTGTCGCTCATCTATGCTGCGCTCCATCCCGAGAGGATCCGCAACCTGATCACCTGCGTGACGCCGGTCGACTTCCACGCCGACAAGCAGCACGAGCGCCTCGACCACGGTTTCATGAACGTCTGGGTCCGCAACATCAGCCCGGAAGAGGTGGACCTGATGATCAACTCCTTCGGCAATATCTCGGGCGAGGTCGGCGGGGCGTTCTTCTCGATGATGACCCCTTACCGCAGTCTCTCCAAATACTGCTTGACGCTGGTCGATGTCGGCCAGGACAGGGAAAAGCTCCTCAACTTCCTGCGCATGGAGAAGTGGCTGGCGGACCGGCCTGATCACACCGCCGCGTCAGCCCGGCAGTGGCTCAAGGATCTCTACCAAGGCAACAAGATGGTCAACGGCGAGCTCGAGGTCGGCGGCCGTCGCGTCGACCTCAAAAAAGTCACCATGCCGGTCCTGAACCTTTACACGGAGACGGACCACATTATTCCGCCGCCGGCGAGCGTCGTTCTGGGCGAGAAGGTCGGCAGCGAGGATTATACCCAGGACGTCGTGTCGGGCGGCCATATCGGCGTCTTCGTCAGCCGCGACGGCGGCAAGCTGCGTGGCAGGATCGTCGACTGGCTTGAGAAGCGGTAGGAGCCTCCGGCGACTGCGGTCAGCCGGCCGGGGCGGACCTGGCCGGCTTCCATATGCTCGCGGCGATCTCGACCGTTTCGGCGAGAGCCTCGTGGAGCGCGGCGTCGGCGTCGTGCTCGCCCGATCGAATCGAGGCGACGAGCCGTCCGATCGATGCGTCGACGGGCGCGTCGCCGTCGCCCGGGACGCGATCGAGAACGGCTTTCCAAGCGCGCCGCGACCGCTCTTCCTGGTTGAGCTCCCGGGCCGCGATGCCCATCGCGTTGGCCACCATGAGCGCAATGTAGTGCGGCTGCCCCTTCAACACCGGCGCGACCTCTTCGAGAAGAGAAACGCGCGCGACTTCGAGAAGATCGGCGCCGTTCGGCCTGTCACGCATTGGCGTTTCTCCACTTGTCGGGAGAGGTCATTCGAATGATCGTCCGCTCGAGCTCCGGTACGATGCGTCCGGTCAGCGCGAGCTCCAGCGAGTGCTCTTGCCCGGAGAGATGACGGTGCCCCTGCTCCAGGGCGATGACCGCCCAGCGCGAGTGGGCCATCGCCTCCCAATAGCGTACGGACGCTTCGTCAATCGGCGGGCCGCCTTGCGCCCGATACCCTTCGTAGAAGGCCGCGCGCGGGGCAATGCCGCCGGCCTCCAGATCGTTTCTCCCAAATCGCCAGCATTCGGCGCAGAACCATCCGATGTCGGACATCGGGTCGCCCCAGGCCGCAAACTCCCAGTCGAGCACGGCCGTCAGGCCGTGTGCATCGACCATATAGTTGCCGGTTCGGAAGTCGCGATGGACGAGCGTCGGGTTGGGGCAGGGCGGCGCATTGAGCTCGGCCCACCGAAGCCCCCATTCAATGGCGGGCCGCAATTCGCCGAGGCCCTCGAGGATGGCGCGCAACGCCCCGACCTCGGCAAGCGCGGGATTCTCGGGCGGTTGGCCCAGAAAAGCGAGCGCCCCGCTCGGCGGCCGCACGGCATGAATTTTCGCGAGCTCCCGGCCGAGCCGTCTGGCGAGCGCCGTCCGGTCGCCGCCGAGCGTCTGATCCTTGACGATGCGCGGTCCGAGCCCGACGCCCGCGACCATCGACATCACCGCGAAGGGAGCGCCGATGACGCTGGCGTCCGCACAGAAGCCGACCGGCGCGGGCGTGAGGACGCCAGCCTCGTACGCAGCTTCCATGATCGCATATTCCTCCCGCCGCGTCCGGCTCGACGCGATCGTCGCGGGCGCATCCTTGCGCAGGACCAGCTCGCGCCCGGCCCCGTCAGGGAGTGTGCAACGGATACGCCAGTTCTCCTGGATCGAGCCGCCGCTCAGCGGCTCGAATGTCCGCACGACGAGATCCGGCGCGTTCAGCCGTTCGGCCAGCCATGGCTGCAGGCGCGTCTTGAGAGCATCCAACATCGATCCTCGCGGCAGGTTGATGACAAGCGATAAGAGAGTCGTATCAAAGGCTTGAGACGAGATGACCGCCGTCGACGGCGACGACGCTGCCGGTCATGTATGAGCTCGCGTCCGAAGCGAGCAAAAGCAACGGGCCGTCGAGCTCGCTGGCCCGTCCGAGACGGCGCTGCGGGATCCGCTTGACGAGCGCCTGCCCGGCCTCGCTCGCGAAAAAGGCGTCGTTGAGCTCGGTCTCGATATAGCCGGGGGCAAGAGTGTTCACCCTGATCCTGTGGCGCGCCCATTCGAGGGCGAGGCTCTTGGTGAGCTGCACGACGCCCGCCTTTGACACGGCGTAAGGAGCGACCGCGCCCGCTACGCGCAAGCCGAGGATCGAGGCGATATTGACGATGCCGCCCCCCGTCTTGTGCTTCACCATCCGCCGCGCCGCGGACTGCGCCGCGAGCCAGACGCCTTTGAGGTTCGTGTCGATCACCTGGTCCCAGGTCTGCTCGTCCAGTTCCAGCGCCGCGCGCGTGGCGGTGACGCCGGCGTTGTTGATCAGGACCGTCACTGGCCCGAAGCGGGCTTCCGCCGCCTCGAAGGCGTGCTCGACGCTCGCCGCATCGGCGACGTCCATCACGATTCCTTGCGCGCGCTCCTCGCCGACCCGCCGCACGGTTTCGGCGAGCGCATCCGCCCGGCGAGCGCCGAGCGACAGGTTCGCGCCCGCCGCAGCGAGCACGCCGGCGAAATGCCGGCCGAGGCCGCTCGAGGCGCCCGTGACCAGAACATGCTTCCCGCCAAGATCGAACAAGCTCGACATCTGTCACCTCAGCTCCTGAGCATCCAGTTCAGCGCCATCTTGTGGGCCTCGTCCAGCGCCGTCGAGCAGACCCGCCTGAAGCGCGTATCGGTAAACCATTCGAGAACATCTACTCCTTGCGGCGAAATCGGCAGGTCCATCGGGATCGTCCGTATACCCGGAAGCGACCGCTCCCGGCACAGATCACAGCTGGCTCGCAATAACAGGCGCCCGGGGACTTTTACCGCATACGGAAATCGAATTCAATTTTATGCGATAGTTGCATTCGCAATATACATCCTTAATTGGTATTCCAAATGTGAATTCAAACTCTTGCGCGTCAACCGGAACCTGCTATTGTGCCGTTGACGCTGCGGCGAATTGCCGCAGCGTCCCGGCCAAAAGCGAGCAGATTAAGGGAGGAGCGATTGACTGATGCTGGCATTCCTCTAGGCCGCCGCGAGGTCGTATTCGGCGCGGTGGCGTGTTGCCTGGCGCCTGGTATTGCGCTTGGCGACGAATCCGAGCTGCCGCAGAAGGGCGACAAGCTCGTCCATGACGATGGGCCGGACGACGGCAAGCCGGTCACGGTCGAGAGCGTCGCGAAGGCCACGGGCGTGGTGCTCGCGGTTCCCGCCGACGCTTCCGGCGCCAAGAAGAATAGCTCCCGCTTCAGCAAGGTGCTTCTGATCCAGCTGAAGCCGGAAGAGATTCACGACGAGTTCAAGCCCGACGCCGTCGACGGCGCGATGGCGTTCTCGGCCATATGCACCCATCAGGGCTGCACGATCAATGCATTCAATCCCACCTCCCGGCACCTCGAGTGCTTCTGCCATCACTCCGAGTTCAGCCCTGCGGACGGGGGAGCCGTGGCGCATGGCCCCGCGCGAAAGCGCCTCCCGCTGCTTCCCATCGCGAAGGGAGACGGGGGCATAATCGTCGTCGCCGGCGAATTCGCCGGCAAGCCCGGCCCGGAAAAGACCGTGTAGGCGCGGATCGAGCCCAACAGAAATTGCAAAAAGGGAGTGCAGTGATGACGTTGGCGAAAGGCGAAGAACGTGAGCGCTTTGCTCACCACGAGCGCGTTGGCGCTGATGGCCCTGTGGGGCGTCAGTTCGGCTGGCGCATTTGAGTATAAGCCTGTCACGGACGAACGGCTCGCCAATCCCGAGCCCGAGAACTGGCTGCAATACCGTGGTGACAATCAGGGCTGGGGCTACAGCCTGCTGAAGCAGATCAACACGGAGAACGTGAAGCGCCTCGTCCCCGCCTGGAGCATATCGACCGGCGTGACCGACGGCCATCAGGCGCCGCCGATCGTCAATAACGGGATCATGTTTGTCACGACGCCGCAGGCGCAACTGCTGGCGATCGACGCGAAGACCGGGAACATCCTCTGGCGGTATCAGCGGGAGCTGCCGGCGGAGTTGTTCCAGCTTCATCCGACGAACCGCGGCGTCGGCCTTTACGGCGGCAAGGTCTTCATGACCTCAACGGACGCCTGCGTCACCGCTCTCGACGCGATGACCGGCAAGGTCGAGTGGGACCATTGCGTCGCGCCCTGGAAGGACGGCTACTACATCACGCTCTCGCCCATGGTGCAGAAGGGCAAAGTGATCGTCGGCGTGTCGGGCGGCGAATTCGGCATCCGGGGCTTCATCACGGCGCTCGACGTCCAGACCGGCAAGGAGCTCTGGAAGACCTACACCGTCGCCGGGCCCGACGATCCGAATGGCCAGGGCGACACGTGGAAGGGCGACAGCTGGAAGACCGGCGGCGGCCCGATATGGATTCAGGGCAGCTACGATCCGAAGACCAATCTCGCCTATTTCGGCACGGGCAATGGCGGCCCGTGGTCGCCCGACGTTCGGCCCGGAGACAATCTCTACACGAGCTCGGCGATCGCCCTCGATCTCGACACCGGCAAGATCAAAGGCTGGCACCAGTATCACTATAATGACGCCTGGGACTGGGACGAGGTGTCGACTCCCATCCTGATCGACGTCACGCGCAACGGCCGGACCTTTCCCGCCGCCGTGCACGCCGGCCGTGACGGTTACCTCTGGATCCTGGAACGCAAGCCAGACGGGAAGCTCGATTTCGTCGACGGCAAGCCTTTCGTCTATCAGAACGTCTTTAAGTCGCTCGATCCAAAGACAGGCCGGCCGACCTACGACGAGACGAAGGTTCCCCACCTCAACGTCAAGTCGTCCTTCTGCCCTGGTCTCTGGGGCGGCAAAGACTGGCCGCCGGAGGCTTACAACCCCGACACCAAGCTCCTGTACATTCCGGCCAATGACAATCTGTGCGCGACGATCACCGACGTGCCGCTCGGCCCGCGCAAGCCAGGCGAGCTCTACATCGGCGTGCCAATCGAGGGCATCCTCAATAGTCTGGAGTTCCGCCCGGGAGTCGATGTTAGCAAGCCCGTCGATATTGGCCGGCTTCAGGCCTGGGACCTGAACACTGGCAAGAAGGTCTGGGAGCACGATTTCCAGGATTCGGCGATGTGGGGGCCGGTGCTCACGACGGCGGGGGGCCTCGTGTTTGCCGGCGGCACCAGCGACCGGATGTTCCGGGCGTTCGACGCCAAGACGGGCAAAGTGCTCTGGCAGACCAAGCTAAACACGGGCGTCATCGGCGTCCCTGTCAGCTATGAGGTCGACGGCGTGCAATATATCGCGGTGCAGGCCGGGTGGGGCGTCGACGCGGATCGGATGCTCGGCGGCATCAACAGGCTCTTGCCTCCGGACCGGCAGGTGAAGGTCGCCCCGCAGGGCGGTGTCGTCTGGGTGTTCAAGGTCTCCGATCAGGTGGCGGCAAAATGAGGAGGCTGTGGGCGATCGCGACAGCTGTCGCGGCCTTCGCGGCCGCCCACCTGGCGCTGGCGGACGGACCGCCAGCGCCGCCGGCCGCCGCGGCGCCGAATGCGCAAGCTTTGGCGCCTTCATTGCCGACGCGGCCGGACGAGCTCGTCGCCTACGTGACCCACGCGCTCAATACCCATGATCTGGACGCCATCGACCGTCTCGTCGAATGGGAGGGAGCACGGCCTTACCGTCGGCGCATGACGCTGTTTCAGATCCGCTACAACTTCGGCCGCCCGATCAAATCGGCGGCCGTCGAGCCGTTTCCGGCGGACGGACTGAGCGATGCGAAAACGGAACTGAACCTCAAGCCAAATCTGCCGGTAACCCAGCGCTTGCGCGTCGTGTTCGACGAGCCGGCCGGGCCCAACGGCGAGGAGCCCGCGGGCGTGTTTCTTCTCGGCAAGGAGAATGGTGTCTATCGCATCTCGCTTCTTCTGGCCGCAGGACCGCCGAGATAGCGGGTGCGATCCAAAGTGATGCAATCAGGCGGTGCGGCGGAGTGATTTCGGGTAGTTGTCATTGGCGACAGCGGAGCTGGGTTGGGCGAGGGCTTTCCAGTAGGCGTCCCAATCGCCGTTTATTCGGTTTATCCGCAAGGCAAGCATGTGTTCGGCATGTTCGACGCGCCACCAGGCGCCCGGCCGCTTGAGGCGTTGTTGGGCGACGTAGCGATGAGCGCTTTCGATCTCGCCCGAGCCGATGGGCAGTCCTTCGGCCAAGGCCTGGCGATAGTTCAATTGGCCGGCGCGGGCGCCGAGGTAGCGATGGCAGGTTCGCACGGGCGCGCGCTGGTCGTCGACCTCGGGAGGCTCGCAATGTCCGGCGAGCGCCCGCAGGACGGCGTCGAGACGCCCGCTCTTGAGCGCGTCCTTTTGCGTCTCCATCCAGAGGCTGCGCGGCGACCGGATCGGGCGCGATTGCCGCTGAGGCGGCGGCCAGATATTCGCAAACATGATAGAAATCAATCAAGTAGCGACCCTGGTCGCCGAACTGCTGCTCGATTTGACCGACGATCCATGGCGCGCCGTCGCCGACCGCGTGAACCCGTGAGCCCGCCCCGAAGCCAGCGCGAACCGCGCAGGAAAGCATCTGACGCCCGGCCTCTTCGACCCCGCCCTCAATCGAGCCCGCATAGACCGGCGTCCGGCTCCCCTGCGCGTGCGCCAGCGACAGCTTCGCCTCCCGCCAGGACAACGTCTTGCCCTTGCGCTTGTCTTTCCCCTCGCGACAAGGTTCGACGATCGGAACCATGCCGCCGTCCGTCTCGACGATGATCGGCTTGCTGAGGCCCGGCGCCTCCGGAACTTCACAATCCTGGCGCCGGCTTCGTAGATCGCCTCGGCGTGGGCGAACGTGATCCGCTGGATCGTGCTCTCGCCGATCGCAAAGCCGTAGTGCTCCTGCAACTTGGCGCGCGCTTGCGCGAAGGGTTGATCGGCGGCGAAGTCGACGATGGCGCGCTGCAGCGGTCGCGAACATCCGAGCGGGCTCACCTTCGCCCCGAGCACGAAAGGACGCACCCGTTGCGTCCCGAACCGATATTGCGGCTCCCGGACTTCTATTTCGCCGAATTTCGTATGCCAGCGGAGTTTTTTTCACCTTGGCGATGCATCTGAGGTCGTTGGCGAATCTCCCGCTCCGTCGCCTCGACCCGCCGCTCGGCCCAACTGCGCAGCGCCTCCCGTCCCATCAGACGCATCTCATCCACCATGCGCTCTTCCGCAGCGTCGGCTTCCTTCAATTCGCCCCCGCCGCCTTCAACCGCCAGCACGATCGAGGCCACCCGCTCCCGGAGACCGGGATGCGATCGCAAAGCCGCAACCAGAGCCTCGTCGCTCAACTCCAACCCTGCCATCCGTAACCTCCCGCCAAATCAATGCAAACCCAACCTACTCTGCATCGATTTGAATTGCACCCCCGAGATAGCCTCGACGACGGCGCGTGTCGGGGCTTTCGACAACACCACATTCCAGGGAGCAGAACCATGACTGTCTTGCATCGGAACTTTATCAGCGGCCAAGCCGTCGACATCGAGAAGGGCGATCGCATCAAGGTCTACAATCCCGCTCGTGACACCGTTCTGTCCGAGATCCCCGACACTCCGGCAGACATGGTCGATCGGGCGGTTCAGGCGGCGAAGAAGGCTCAGAAAGGTTGGGCCCAGCTACCGGCCATCCAGCGCGCCAACGCGCTGCGGCGCATCTCCGCCAGGATCCGCGAGAACGCCGACAAGATCGCCCATGTGATCTCCGAGGAGCAGGGGAAGGTCCTGCCGCTCGCCAGGGTCGAGGCCGCATTCACTGCGGACTATCTCGACTACATGGCCGAATGGGCGCGCCGGATCGAGGGCGAGATTCTGGAGAGCGACCGGCCCGGCGAGACGATCCTGTTCTTCCGGCAGCCGATCGGCGTCGTCGCCGGCATCCTGCCGTGGAACTTCCCGTTCTTCCTCATTGCCCGCAAGCTCGGGCCGGCGCTCGTCTGCGGCAATTCGATCGTCATCAAGCCGAGCGAGGAGACGCCCAACAATGCGGCGCTGTTCATCGAATTGTTGAACGGCCTCGACATTCCGGACGGCGTGATCAATTTCGTCTATGGCTTGGGCAGGACGACCGGAGAGGCTCTTTGCAGCCACCCCGATGTCGGCTTGATCAGCTTCACCGGCAGCGTCGCGACCGGCTCGGCGATCATGAAAACCGCCGCGAAGAACATCACGAAAGTGAATCTGGAGCTCGGCGGCAAGGCCCCGGCGATCGTCTGCAAGGACGCCGACATCAGGCAGGCTGCGAAACTCGTGGCCGCCTCGCGCACGCTCAACACCGGGCAGGTTTGCAACGCCGCCGAGCGCGTCTATGTCGAGCGTCAGGTCGCCGACAAGTTCGTCTCCTCGCTCGCCGACGCCATGAAGTCGACCCGCTACGGCGACCCGCTCGGCGACAAGGAAATCGACATGGGGCCGATCATCAACAAAGCTGGCCTCCAGAAGATTTCCGAACTCGTCGAAACGGCCAAGAAGCAGGGAGCGGAAGTCGTGACGGGCGGCAAGGTCGCCGATCTCGGGACCGGCAACCATTACGAGCCGACGGTGCTGGTGAACTGCCGCCAGGACATGGATATCATGCACAAAGAGATCTTCGGACCCGTGCTGCCGGTCAACGTGGTCGACAACCTCGACCAGGCGATCAGCAACGCCAACGATTCCGAATATGGACTTACCTCATCGATCTACACGAACGACCTGAACACCGCGATGAAGGCCTGCAAGGAGCTGACCTTCGGCAAGACCTACATCAATCGTGAGAATTTCGAGGCGATGCAGGGCTTCCACGCCGGCAACCGCAAGTCCGGCATCGGCGGCGCCGACGGAAAGCACGGGCTCCTGGAATATACGACTACGCACATCTGTTACATCCAGAACTGACGGGCGCTCCTCCCTCCGTTGGTTCCGAGGCCTCCGGAGTCAAATCCGGAGGCCTTTGTTTTGAATGGTGGAGAATGACCCTCGCAATCGTTCTTTCCGAGTTCGGCGGTCCGGACGCGCTGAAACCGCGTGAGGTCGCGGTCGGTGAGCCCGGTCCAGACCAACTGTTGCTGCGGCAGACGGCGATCGGCGTGAATTTTCACGACTGCTATGTGCGCTCGGGTCTCTATCGAACGCTGACGTTGCCCGGCGTTCCGGGAATCGAGGCGGTGGGCGAGGTCGTTCGGGTCGGGGCCGGCGTCGAGGATTTTCGGCCCGGACAGCGGGTCGGCTATGTGACGTCCGGTTACGGAGCCTATGCCGCAATGCGGGTTCTCGCAGCCGACCTCGCGATTGCGTTGCCCGATACGCTCGACGACGTCTCCGCGGCCTCGATCCTTCTCAAGGGGCTCACCGTCTGCATGCTTGTGCGGAAGGTGCATCGCTTGCGGTCCGGCGAGGTCGTTCTCGTGCATGCGGCGGCGGGCGGGGTCGGCCAGTTGCTCTGCGGCTGGGCGAAGCATCTCGGCGCGACGGTGATCGGGACGGTGGGCAGCGTGGAGAAGGCCGAGATCGCAAGGCGCGCCGGCGCCGACCACGTCATCCTCTATCGCGAGCAAGACCTGGTTGCGGAGGTGCACGGGATCACGCGTAGCGAGGGCGTCGCCGTGGCCTATGATGCGATTGGGCGCGACACCTTTTCGGCGTCGCTCGCGAGCCTCGGCTATTGCGGCGTGCTGGCGAGTTACGGGCAGGCCTCCGGGCCCGTCGAGCCCTTCGCGCCCTCCGTTCTCGCGGCCCGTTCGAACGCGGTCGTGCGCCCGATCGTCTTCCACTACCTGCGCCGCAGGAGCGACCTCGAATTGATGGCGCGCGAAACTTTCGCGGCCCTCGCGGCCGGGATCCTGAAGCCGAACGTTTTCCTGAGCTTGGCGCTCGCCGACGCCGCCAAAGCCCATCGCACGCTGGAGGGACGGGCCACGACGGGCTCTATCGTCCTTGTCCCCGACGCCTATAAATGCGGACACCCGGACGGACGCGGATGAAAGGCGCGCGCAACCACAGGACGAGAACCATGACGGTCCACGAAACTAGCCGACGCGATCCTCGAGATTTCGGGCTCGTCCATTCGAAGTAAGACTTTTTGGGGAAAGTCTCATGCTGATAGGAGTGGCCGCGGAAACGGATCCCGCGGAGACGCACGTTGCCGCGACCCCCGAGACGGTCAAGAAATTCATCGGGCTTGGCGCGGAGGTCGCGGTCGAGCGCGGCGCGGGGCTCAAAGCCGGCGTGGTCGACGCGGACTATGAGACGGCAGGCGCTCGGATCGTCTCCGCAGCGGAGGCGCTCGGCGCGGACGTCGTGCTCAAGGTGCGCCGGCCGAGCGAAACAGAGCTTGGCCTGGTCAGGAACGGCGCGCTGGTCGTCGCGACCATGGATCCGTACGGCCACCAGGATGCAGTCGAGGCGATGGGGAAGGCGGGCATATCGGCCTTCGCGATGGAGCTGATGCCGCGCATCACCCGGGCCCAGGTGATGGACGTCCTTTCCAGCCAGGCGAATCTCGCCGGTTACCGCGCCGTCGTCGACGCCGCCGGCGAATACGGGCGGGCTCTGCCGATGATGATGACGCCGGCCGGCACCGTTCCGGCGGCGAAGCTGTTCGTGATGGGCGTCGGCGTGGCGGGCCTCCAGGCGATCGCCACAGGGCGGCGCCTCGGCGCCGTCGTCACCGCAACCGACGTCCGCCCGGCGACCAAGGAACAGGTCGAGTTGCTCGGCGCGAAATTCGTCGCCGTCGAGGACGAGGAATTCAAGCAAGCCGAGACCGCAGGCGGCTACGCCAAGGAAATGTCAGACGCCTACAAGGCAAAGCAGGCCGCACTGATCGCTTCGCATATCGCCAAGCAGGATATCGTCGTCACGACCGCGCTGATCCCCGGCCGCCCCGCGCCGCGCCTCGTCAGCGCCGACATGGTGAAATCGATGCGTCCTGGCTCGGTCATCGTCGACATCGCGGTCGAGCGCGGCGGCAACTGCGAACTCGCCAAGGCCGGCGAAGTCGTGACCAGCGAAAACGGGGTGAAGGTCGTCGGCAATTCCAGCGTGACCCGGCTCGGGGCGACAGCCTCCTCGCTCTACGCCCGCAACCTCTACGCCTTTGTCGAGACCCTGATCGACAAGGCGAACAAGGCGCTCGCGGTCAACTGGGACGACGAACTCGTCAAGGCGACCTGCCTCACCCGCGACGGCGCGATCGTTCATCCCAACTTTCAACCCAAGTAGCCCCGACAGGCCTGCCCCTTAAGCCCCGGAGAGCCGGATGGACAACCTCGACGCCGCAATCGCCAAACTGAGAGCCGCCGCCGACGCCGCCCAACAAGCGGGTCAATCCATTCAAACCTATAGCGACCACCTCGCCGCAGCGGGGCATGCCGCCTCAGGCGGCGCAATCGATCCTTTCGTGTTCCGGCTTGCGATCTTCGCCCTCGCCGTGTTCGTCGGATATTACGTCGTCTGGTCGGTGACGCCGGCGCTGCATACGCCGCTGATGTCCGAAACCAATGCTATTTCTTCGGTCATCGTCGTCGGCGCGCTGCTCTCGGTCGGGGTCGCTGCGGTCGACAGCGGCTCGATGTTCGCGCGCTTGGTCGGCTTCATCGCGCTCATTCTCGCCTCGGTCAACATATTCGGCGGGTTCCTGGTCACCGAGCGCATGCTCGCGATGTACAAGAAGAAGGGCTGAGCGACCGTGAACGCCAACCTCGCCGCCCTGCTCTATCTCGTCGCCGGCATTCTGTTCATTCTGGCCTTGCGCGGCCTCTCCTCGCCCGCCACGTCACGCCAGGGCAACCGCTTCGGCATGATCGGCATGGCGATCGCCGTCGTGACCACGCTCGCCCTGAAGCCGCCGTCGGGCTTTATCTCGTGGCTATTGATCGTTGTCGCGGTCGCGATCGGCGGCGGAATCGGCGTCTGGCGCGCCCGCACCATCCAGATGACGGCGATGCCGCAGCTGGTGGCGATGTTCCATTCGCTGGTCGGTCTCGCCGCGGTTCTGGTCGCCGCCGGCGCGCTCTACGCGCCCGAAGCCTTCGGCATCGCCGAGGGGCTGCACATCCACCCGGGGAGCATCATCGAGATGTCGCTCGGCCAGGCGATCGGCGCGATCACCTTCACCGGCTCGATCATCGCCTTCCTCAAGCTCGATGGGCGCATGTCCGGCGCTCCGATCATGCTGCCGCAGCGTCACCTCATCAACATCGGCCTCGGCGTCGCCCTCATCGTGCTGATCGCGATCTTCTACGCCACGCAGTCGCCCGTCCTCTTCTGGCTGGTCGCGCTCGTCGCGCTCACGCTCGGCGTGACGCTGATCATCCCGATCGGCGGCGCCGACATGCCGGTCGTCATCTCGATGCTGAACTCCTACTCCGGCTGGGCGGCGGCAGGATCGGCTTCACCCTCGGCAACCTCGCCCTGATCATCACCGGCGCCCTCGTCGGCTCGTCGGGCGCGATCCTGTCCTACATCATGTGCAAGGGCATGAACCGCTCGTTCGTCTCCGTCATCCTCGGCGGCTTCGGCGGCGAGGTGGCGGCGGTCGCCGGAAAAGAGACGAGGCCGGTCAAGCAGGGGTCCGCCGAGGACGCGGCCTACATGATGAAGAACGCCTCGAAGATCATCATCGTGCCCGGCTACGGCATGGCGGTCGCGCAGGCGCAGCATTCGCTGCGGGAGATGGCCGAATTGCTCAAGAAGGAGGGCGTCGAGGTCAAATACGCGATCCATCCGGTCGCGGGCCGCATGCCGGGCCACATGAACGTGCTGCTCGCCGAGGCGAACGTGCCTTATGACGAGGTGTTCGAGCTCGAGGACATCAACAACGAATTCGCCCAGACGGACGTCGCCTACGTCATCGGCGCGAACGACGTGACCAACCCGGCCGCCAAGACCGACCCGAAGTCGCCGATCTACGGCATGCCGATCCTCGACGTCGAGAAGGCGAAGACGGTCTTGTTCGTCAAGCGCGGCATGGGCTGGGGCTACGCCGGGGTCGAGAACGAGCTCTTCTTCCGCGACAACACGCTGATGCTGTTCGGCGACGCCAAGAAGATGACCGACGCCATTGTCAAGGCCCTGCAGCACCCACAATTCCCGAACAAATCACCGCGCGCGCCGGTGCGTGACCGATTTTGCGGTCGTTGACGGGTTCGAATGTCACAATCCCGAGGGGTCGATCACCTCCTGACGTTCATCGACACGCATGGCGAGTCCGGCGATGACTGCGTGCAACCGGAGCGAGTTGGGCTCGCCTGACGCGGGCGCGGGGCGTCGTCGCCGCGCCAGGGAACGCCACGCGATATCAGGTCGACGCTCGGCAGCGCGCGGTTTGGGCTCATCCGGCCGGTTCTTGCGCCAGCGCCCGGATCCTTTGGCGGACGTCGAGGAGGGTGGCCAGCGCTTCGGCCCCGCCGCCCAGACGAATGATCAGCTGGCGGGCGTGGCTGACCACCCGTCCGGGCAGGCCGATCAGATGGAAGCGCAGCGCCTTCATGCGTTTGGCCGCCCATCTCTCGCCCAGCGCGAGACGCTTCATCGCGGCGTTTAGATTGAACGCCAGGATCGTCAGCGCCCACCAGGCGGCGTTGGCGCCGAACAGCCCAGAGGGCATCTGTCCGCCCGCCAGGTCGGATTTCGTCGCCGAATGGACTTCCTCGCTCTTGCCGCAGCGCTCGCGCAGCCACCAGATCACGCCCTCGCCGGCGCCCGTGCGGTTGGTCACGACGGCGAACAGTTTATAGACCCCCTTCGGGCCGAACGTCTGGGTGGGAAACGGCAGCTTCGCCTCGTCGCCCAGCGCCAGCTGGCGCAGCGGCTCGCGGATCGCGAGAAAGCGGTAATCGGCGCGGTTGCGGCTGTGTCCGGCCCAATTGGGCACGTAGACGACCTCGGCCCATTCTTGATCGGTCTGTTGCGGCTGGCCGTCCGTTTTGCGGATCAGCGGCTTCCACGCGCTCTCGGGCGTCGTCCGCACAGCCGCGCGGAAAGCCTCGGTCACGTCGGCGCCGATCGCGAACTCGATCACGCCAAAGCGCGGGTCTTTTCCCTCGCCGCAATAGAGCAGCAGCTCTTCCTGATAGGCCGCCGTGTCCGAACGCAACGAGACCCTCCTCACGCTGTCCGGCAGATGGCGCAGGCTCTCTTTCAGGACGCGCAACTGCTCGTGTCCGGCGGGCACGTTGCCGTCGCGGAACTCCGAATAGAGCATCGCGCCCTGCTCCGCCCACCAGCAGTTCAGCGGCTGATACGCCTTGAACTTCTTGTAGCAAAACAGCGCCTCGCGCTTGTGCGTCTCAATCAGCGTCGCGTCCATGTCCAGCGTCGCCGTCGCCGCGGGCTGACGCTTCTGCAGAAAGTCCAGCAGCGCCTGGTTCACCCGCCAGAGACCGCGCAGTGCCTGCGTCACCGCCGGAATGAACGCCATCCCCGCGACCGCCTTGGGCGAAGCTGGATCATCGAACCGTTCCAGCCAGCCCGACAGCGCCGACGGCGAGGGCGTCGCCCGCTCGCGCTCGCGCCGCCAGCGGCTTTTCAGCGACCGCCGTTCGGCGCGCGACAGCAAATCCTTCTCGATCGCCCGCAGGATCGCCGAAAAGCCGCTGTCGCGCTCCAACCGTTCGATGTCTTCCACGCAGTCGCCGCCGGACAGATTCAGGAAAATCACCGCCAGAACCATCTGGATGTCGAGCCAGCCCTGGCCGCCGGCCGCCCGAACATGCCGCTGGATCGCCCCGCCGAGGCCTGAATTCCGCATCAGGAAAATTCAAGTTCCCCGTTGGCCCTGACGGAATCCAGGGAGATAGTCTTGGCCTCATACCGGAAATCATCACCAACTGGGTGCGCGATGCAGGGACAGGGGCTGCTCGATTTCCAGTATGAGGCCGATTCGTCCAGCCATGGATTGACGTCGTTGGCCGGGCTTCCGTTGTATCTCGACCTGATCAAGGCCTGCGGCCTCGCACTGAGGGATCCGCGATCGCGGGCGCCTGAGAAGCGGCGATGTTTTAGAGCAGCAAGGAGGAAACGATGCGCTTTGAAGTTTCGAGAAAACCGCCATGCGCGCGGCAGCCGTGAGCCTGGCGTTGCTATCCGCGCTCGCCGCGGCGGAAGCCGCCGACATGAAAGCGGGACGCGCGAAAGTCGAGGAAATCTGCGCCAGCTGTCATGGCGCGGACGGTCTTTCCAAGATCCCCGAGGCGCCGAGCCTTGCCGGGCAGAATGAAAACTACATGGTGTTGCAGCTCGGCTTGTTCAAATCGGGCGCGCGTAGCAACGACATGATGTCGGGCATCGCCAAGGATCTTTCGGATAGCGACATCGCAAATGTCGCCGCCTATTACGCCGCGGTTCCGATCACCGTGGGCAAGCCCCCCCAATAGCAGGCATCTCCGGTTGCGGAACCGCGATTCGACACTTCGTCCGACGGATCGAGGAGGAAGCCATGCCACGGCAAAACTTCGCCAAGCTGACGGCGACCTTCGCGGCGGTTGCGCTTGTGCTCGGGTGGAGCGCCGCCGCGCTGGCGGCAGATTCCTTCACCGTCGCGGCGTCCTTGCCGTCGGCCACATAGACGACTTTGCGCCGCGCCATGTCAACGAACAGGCTGATGTAGTCGTGGCCGCGGCGCGCCGAGGTTTCGTCGGCGGCGATGCGCCGCACCTCAGACAAGTCCAGTTTCTCCACCGCCTGCCAGACATAATGCTCGACGATCCGCCACAAGCGCGTGTCGTGCTCGCCAAGCCGCTTGGCCGCGTTGGCGATCGGCATCGCCTTGGCCAGCGCCAGCACGTAGGCCTCGAACAACAGCGTGAACCCGGAGCCCGCCCGAGCCCACGGCGTGGCGACCTTGCGCACCCGGCACGTCGGACAGGTCACTCGCGGCACACGAGCGTGCAACAGCGTGCGGTGTGTTGATTAATGGCCTGGGACCGCGCCGCCCGGCGTCACGGAGAAATTTTCGGCGCATTCAGCCGGCAAATTGGCAAAATTCTCAAATTCTTGAGGAAGGGGCTCAATCATCTCGATGCCGTGCGGACCACCTTCCAGGCGATCACCGACCGCTTCGCCGGCTTCCCGGCCGAGTGGCTCAACGTGCATGTCGATTTCTCGCTGCTGCAGCGCTCGCCCAGCCGATCACGATCGGCGCGGTGCGTTATCCCGGCCTCAAGATCCACGAGCCGCGCATCATCCGCCTGTTCGAGGTCCTCCTGCATTGCGGCCCTCAGGTCGGTGGCTGGACGGCCCGGCAGATCCATCAAGCCGTCCTCGACACCTTTGATCTTCACAGAACACCTATGGTCTCAACCAGCTGCGCTACGACCTGCGGGTAGGCGTAGCGTGAGCCGTCGCGCTCGATGAGGCCATGCCCTTTGAACTTGCGCCCTCCTCTTCCTGTTCTTCCATAAGCCGGCTCGAAGCCGCCTATCACCGCGCCGACGCCGCCATCCAACGCGTCGTCGATCTCTTGGCCGCAGCTTGATCGCGCCGGCGCCTCAATGACAATGTTCGATTCGTTTTTGTCTATGATCCCTCAGGTAAGGCGACGGCCAGAGACAGGTGAATTGGGTTTGGGATTTTTTACCTGCACCGGCTGTTTGGGGGATTCCTGTCTTCGAGATCGGCGTCTATATCGTGGCGATGATAGATGAATTGCCCCTGCGGATCCGATTTGAAGCGCTTCGTTCCTCGCTTGACGAGCGAGGCCGACGGTTGAGCGCCGCCGCCGAGGCGAAGGCGGCCGGCTACGGCGGGATCGCGGCGGCCGCGCGTGCGACGAAGGTCGCCCGAAGCACGATCGGACGCGGTCTGAAGGACCTGCGGGACCCCGGCTCTCTGACCGGGAAGGTGCGTCGCAAGGGCGGGGGGAGCCCTCGGTTGACGTCGAGGGACCCGACGCTTCTGGAGGACTTGCAACGATTGCTCGAGCCCGCGACGATGGGCGATCCGATGCGGCCGTTGCGATGGGTCTCCAAGAGCCACGACAAGCTGGCGAGGGCGCTTCGGGCGATGGGTCACAAGGTGAGCTCCTCGACCATTCCCAAACTCTTGGAGGAACTGAAATATTGCCGCCATTGCAACCGCAAGACCAAGGAAGGCGGCAAACATCCCGATCGCGACGCTCAGTTCGAATATATCAACGCCAAGGCCGAGGCGTTTCAGGCGGCCGATCAGCCGGTGATATCGATCGATGCGAAGAAGAAGGAATTGCTCGGCGAATTCAAGAACGGCGGCAGCGACTATGGGCCGCAAGGCCAGCCGATCGAGGTCAACACCCACGATTTCGAGGACAAGGAACTGGGCAAGTTCATCCCCTACGGAATCTACGACACCGGCGCCAATCTCGGCTACGTCAGCCTCGGAATCGACCATGATACCGGGCAATTCGCCGTAAATGGCGTTCGCCTCTGGCTCGATCGGATGGGCCGGGAGCGTTATCCCTCGATGACGCTCTATGATCACCGCCGATGGCGGAGGCTCCAACGGCTCGCGCCTACGGCTATGGAAGGTGGCGCTGCAACAACTCGCCGACGAGACCGGCCTGATCATCCAGGTCTGCCATTATCCGCCGGGGACCTCGAAGTGGAACAAGATCGAGCACCGCATGTTCTGCCACATCACGCAGAACTGGCGCGCCATGCCTCTCGTCAGCCTCCTCGTGGCCATCGAACTGATCGCAAACACCACGACGAAAACCGGTCTCAAAATCCGCTGCGAACTTGATCCCAACCCCTATCCCAAGGGCATCAAGATCTCCGACGAGCAAATGGCGACACTCAACATAAAACGTAAGCGTGATGCGATGACCGCGCGAGGCTGATCAGGCGGCCTTGGCCTTGGCCAGGGCTGGGACTGGGGACCAATTCCAGGGCAGCAGTTCGCCGACGCGATTGATCGGATGATCGGCGATGCGGGCGATGACGTCGGCGAGCCACGCCTCCGGATCGACGCGGTTGAGGCGGGCGGTCTCGATGAGCGTGTACATGATAGCGGCGCGCCGGCCGCCGTCGTCGGAGCCGGCGAAGAGATAGTTCTTGCGCCCGAGGGCGAGCGGGCGGATGGCGCGTTCGGCGGCGTTGTTGGTCATTTCAAGCCGGCCGTCATCGACGAAGCGGGTGAGAGCGACCCAGCGCGAGGTCGCGTAGCGGATGGCGACGGCGAGGGAGCTCTTGCCGCTGATCTTGGCGAGCGTCGCGTCGAGGAAGGCTTTGAGGTCGGCCAGCATCGGCGCCGAGCGTCGCTGTCGGACTTCCCGGCGCTCGGCCGGACCGCGCCCGCGAATGTCGGCCTCGACGGCGAACAGTCGGGCGATCCTTTCCAGCGCCTCGCGCGCGGCGGGCGAGCCCGTCTCGACAAAGACGTCGTAGATCTTGCGCCGCGCATGGGCCCAACAGGCGACTTCAGTCAGGCGGGGGACGCCGGTCTCCGGCTCGGGTTTGTAAAGATCGCCGAATCCGGCGTAACCGTCGGCATGCAGGAAGCCGCGACAGCCCGCGAGCAAAGCATGCGCGTGTTCGGCCTTGCGGTCGGGCGAATACCGATAGAAGGCGGCGGGCGGCGTCGTCGCGCCGAACGGGCGCTCGTCGCGCACCACGGTCCACAACCGGCCGGTCTTGGTCTTGCCCCTGCCGGGATCGAGCACCGGGACCGGCGTGTCGTCGGCATGCAGCGCGAGGCCGGCGCGAACATGGCGCTCGATCCTCTCGCTCAAGGGTTCGAGCAGTCCGGCGAGACGGCCGATCCAGCCCGCCATGACCGAACGGTCGATCTCAACGCCGCTGCGGGCGTAGATGTCGGCCTGACGATACAGCGGCAGATGATCGCAGAACTTCGACACGACGACATGGGCGAGCAACGCAGGACCCGGACGCCCCTTCTCGATCGGCAGCGTCGGCATCGGCGCCTGGACGACGGTCTCGCACGCCCGGCAGCTCATCTTCGGCCGCACGTGCACGACGCGCTTGAAGTGGGAGGGAACATATTCGAGCACCTCGCGCTCATCCGCGCCGATCCGGCCGAACTTGTCGCCGCCGCAGATCGGACACACGCACGGCGCTTCGTGGACGACCGTCTCCGCCGGCAAATGGTCGGGCAAGGGAGCGCGGTTCGAAGGCTTGCGCTTCTTCTTCGACGAGGCGCCGGTCTCGCTCGCCTCGGCCGCGTCCTGCTCCAACTCGGCGACCCCGGCGCGCGCGAGCGTCTCGGCGACGCCCGCTTCGATATCGTCGATCAACAGCTCGAGCTGCTCGACTTGCGCATCGAGCTTCTCCGACTTGCGGCCGTAGCGGGCGCGACGAAGAACGGCGAGCTGGGCGCGCAGCTTCTCGATCAGCAGCGCCTTGGCGTGAACCTCGGCCCTGAGCCAGGCGACGTCGCGTTGCAGATCATCCGCCAAGCGGCGCAGATCGTCGGGATCTCGAGGCGAATCAGGCGTCGACAGCGACATGACGATTCGTACCACAAGCGCGCCTCCGGCGCAGCCGCAATCTCTCGGAGTCGCCTGATTTTTGTGGCGAGTCCGGGCGCTCAAGCGATCCTCGGACGCTCCGTCCGCGGCGCCGCCACGGTGCGACGCCAGTCGATGCCTTCCAGCAACAGAGCCAGTTGCGCCGCCGTCAATTGCAGAGCGCCTTCGACGATCGGCGGCCAGACGAACTTGCCCTTCTCCAGCCGCTTGGCGAACAGACACAGACCGGAGCCGTCCCAAGTCAAAATCTTCACGTAGTCGCCGCGTTTGCCGCGGAAGACGAAGGCCGCGCCCGAAAACGGATCGGCGGCGAGAATCCGCGCCACCTCCGCCGACAGCCCGTCGAAGCCGCGCCGCATGTCGACGGGTTGGCAGGCGAGGTAGACTTTGACGCCAGGCGCCACGTGCAGCATCACAGACCGCTCAGCGTCGAAAGCACGAGACGCAGGACCTCGCCGTCGACGCCGCCTTCGATGCGAACTTGCCCGCCGTTGGGAAGGCAAATCTCCATCGTCCCGAGCCGCGCGGAGCTCGGCGGATCACACCGCCGGCTCGGCGCGCCGCCCTCCCCGGCGACCGCATCCCTCAGCGCCGTCGGCGCCGGCGCAATAAGACGAACGGGGACGAACGACGGGGCCGCGTCGGCCCCGGGCGACCGCCGCAATGCACAGCGGCGATCGCGCCAGCCTTCCCGCGACCGACGGATCCATTTGAACACCAGGTTCGCGTTGACCTCGTGCGCCCGCGCCACGCCCGCAACCGAAGCGCCCGGCGCCAGAGCCGCCTCCACGATCCGCTGTCGCTCCGCCGTGCTCCACGAGCGGCGCTTCGCCCGCGGGCCGGCCTCGACCCCGCCAAATTCAAGCCCTCTCGATCCCTTCGCCGTCGTCATCAGGTGCCCACCAAATCGCAGGTGGACACCTAACCCACGCCAACCGCTTCCGTAAGGCGGCCGTCACATCACGCTTACCATAAAACGCAATTCCTTTCATCCAGAATGGAACTACAGCATCTCGCCCAGACGTCCGAACGTGGAGCAATAATTCTTGGGCGTCGCCTAAGTGGCGTAACTCCCAAGCTGGGTAAGTCCGATCTGCAACAGTCGGCGTGAATTTTGGCCCGGGGGATGATTGACCGAGACACGCAGAGCAGAAGTGTGAGTTCAAGGTGGGGATGACTCCCGCCACGATTCGCGACCCGATCGACGCGCTCATAGGCGACATCTCGCAGTTGCGCGGCGAAGTCGCGTGGCTGCGGCGGGCGAACGAGGCATTGCGGGCCGCCCATCTCGCGGACAATGCGACGCATCGGGCCGAGAATGAAGCGTTGCGAGCCAAGAACGAGGCATTGCAGGCGGAGAACGCCGACCTCCGGCGCCGACTGGACTTGGACAGTTCGACGAGTTCCAAGCCGCCGTCGAGCGATGGGCTGAAGAAGAAGCCGCGCATCCCCGGCAGCCTCCGCGGGCGCTCGGACAAGAAAAGCGGCGGGCAGGCGGGACACAAGGGCGACACGCTCCGGCAGGTCGCCCAACCCGATCGGGTCGTGCGGCACGAGGCGCAGGCGTGCCGGCTTTGTCTGGCGGGGCTGACGGTTTCGATGCAGCGGGACGTGGAGAGGCGGCAGGTGTTCGATCTGCCTGACCGGCTGATCGAGGTCACGGAGCATCAGGCCTCGGTCTATTGCTGCGCGGCGTGCGGCGGAGAGACGAAAGCCGCGTTTCCCGCGGGCGTCGCCTCGCCGGCGCAATACGGGGAGCGCGTCAGGGCGGCGGCGGTCTATCTCAACGTCCATCAGCTCATTCCCGAAGATCGGGTCGCCGAAGCGATGGGCGATCTGTTCGGAGCATTGCGTCTATGCTCGCAAAGCGTGGCCGATTGGGTGCGCGGCAAGGCTGCGGCGCTCGCGCCGGTGGCGGCGCAGATCGCGGCGCTCGCGGCGCAAGCGCCGGTGCGCTGCCTCGATGAAACCGGCTTCCGCGTCGCCGGCAAGGGACAATGGCTGCACACCGTCGCCACGGAAACCCTGACCCACTATCGCGTGTCGGCCAAACGCGGCGAGATGCCGGAGGGGCTCACGGGCGGAGTCGCGGTTCATGACGGCTTCAAGTCTTACTCCGGGCTCACCGACGTCCGTCATGCGCTGTGCAACGCCCATCATCTGCGCGAACTGAAGGCGCTGGTCGAGATCGACCGGGAGCCGTGGGCCGCACCCATGCGCGATCTCTTGCTCGAGGCCAATCGAGCCGTCGAGAACGCGCGCGAGGCGGGCGCGACCAGTCTGCCCCCGCCCGCGCTCGAGGGCTTCTTCACCCGCTACTGGGAGATCCTGCGCCAGGGTCTCGCCTTTCACCGCAACTTGCCGCGCCTTCAACGGCATCCCTCGAACCGCGGTCGGACAAAACACCGCCCCGGACACAACCTGCTCATCCGACTGCACGAGTTCAAAGACGACGTCCTGCGCTTCCTCGTCGACTTCTCCGTCCCCTTCACCAACAACCTGGCCGAACAGGCCCTGCGCATGATGAAGGTCAAGATGAAGATCTCCGGCGCCTTTCGCATCTTCGAAGCCGCCTGCGACTTCGCCGCCCTGCGATCGGTCGTCGCAACCGCCCGCAAGCGACGCTGGAACATCCTCCAGACCCTGACCGCTCGTCCTCACGCCCTCATTCGCGCCCTGGCGGCATAGCCACCAGCTTGGGAGTTACTAAGTGGCTATGAATTCGGGACAACTGACAACGGCCATGGCCGTCCGGATGGAGCCGCCAAATCGGCCACGGTTCAGAGTGGCGTTAGACAGCGCTTTCTGGCAAGGAAGCGCCGTTAGGTGAAGTAGCTTGGGCCGGTTTACGAGGGCGGACAAACCGATGCTGGTTGAGGATGCGGCCATACCGGGGGTCAAGATCGTGACGCCGAAGAAACACGGCGACGCCCGGGGATTTTTTTCCGAGGTCTACAACAGAACGGCCTGGGAAACAGCAGGCCTTCGCTTCGAATTCATTCAGGACAACCACTCCTTTTCGGAGGCGGTCGGCACATTGCGTGGATTGCATTTTCAGACGCCCCCTTTCGCTCAGGTCAAGCTCATTCGAGTCGCCCGGGGACGGATTCTCGACGTCGCGGTCGACATACGCCGGTCATCGCCGACATTCGGGAAATACATCGCCGTCGAGCTGTCGGCAGAAAACTGGCGCCAGTTGCTGGTCCCGATTGGCTTCGCGCATGGGTTCGTGACGCTGGAGCCGAACACCGAGGTCCTGTACAAGACAACAGCTGTCTATTCGCCCAACGATGATCGCGGGGTTGCTTGGGACGACTCTGATATCGGCGTCGCATGGCCACTGCCGAAGACCGGACCGCTGCTGTCGGACAAGGATCGGCGGTGGCCGCGGCTGCGCGAGGCGCAGGACCTGTTTGAATGATCCGCGTCGCCGTTACAGGAGCCAGCGGACAGGTAGCGACCGCGCTCGTCAAAAAGGCGGGGCCCGAGATCGAGATCCTGACGCTGAATCGCCCTGCCTTCTCGCTCGAAGACCGCGAGTCTGTTTTCGCCGGCATCAAGGCCGCGAAACCGGACGTGGTAATCAACGCGGCGGCCTACACTGACGTGGACGGGGCCGAGTCCGAAGAGGAGCTCGCCATGCGCGTTAATGGCGCAGGCGCCGGCTATGTGGCGGAGGCCGCCGCGTCGATTGGCTCGCCCCTGTTGCATATCTCGACCGACTACGTCTTCGACGGGGCGCTCGAGCGTCCGTACCGCGAAGACGATCCGACTGGCCCGACGGGGGCCTATGGCCGCTCTAAACTGGCCGGCGAAAAGCGGGTGGCCGAGCTTTCTCCCAACAGCGCGATACTCCGAACGGCCTGGGTCTATAGCCCGTTCGGCGGGAACTTCGTTCGCACGATGCTTCGTCTCAACGAGACGCGCGAGGAGGTCGGCGTTGTGGCCGACCAGCGCGGCAACCCGACCTCGGCGCTCGACATTGCCGATGCGCTGCTCGTCATCGCGGGTCGAATTCGCGATGACGCCTCTCGGAATCTCCGCGGCGTGTTTCACCTGACCGGCTCCGGCGAGGCGAACTGGGCTGACTTTGCCGAGGCGATCTTCGCGGAAGCACATGCGCGCGGCCGACGCCTCACCCGCGTCAGGCGCATTTCGACGGGCGAGTACCCGACCCCCGCGCGTCGGCCAGTCAATTCGCGCCTCGACAACGAAAAGCTGAGCCGTGTCTACGGCCTGCAGTTGCCGCACTGGCGGGTTTCGCTGGCGGCGTGCTGCGCGCGGCTGATCCCATCGACGCAGGAGACCCAATGATGCGCAGCGTGCTTGTCACTGGCGGGGCGGGATTCATCGGCTCGGCAGTGTGCCGGCATCTGGTCGGCGCCGGCGCCAACGTGCTCAACGTCGATGCTCTCACCTACGCGGGCGATCTCTCGTCGCTTTCGACGATCGGCAATGCGACAAACTACCGCTTTGCCAGAATCGACGTCTGCGACCGGCGCGCGATCTCGGAGGCGTTCCAGTCGTTTCGGCCGGATCATGTGATCCACCTCGCGGCCGAGAGCCATGTCGACCGCTCGATCACCGGCAGCGACGCCTTCATCCAGACGAACATCATGGGCACCTTCTCGATGCTCGAGGCCGCAAGGGCCTTTTGGCTCGAACTGCCGCCCGCAAAGCGCGAGGAGTTCCGCTTCCTTCATGTCTCGACCGATGAGGTGTACGGTTCCCTCGGCGAGGAAGGCCTGTTCGCCGAGACGACGCCATACGATCCCAGCTCGCCCTATTCCGCCTCAAAGGCCGCCTCCGACCACCTTGTCTCAGCCTGGGCGCGCACCTATGGCTTCCCCGCCGTCGTCTCGAACTGCTCGAACAATTACGGCCCCTACCATTTCCCGGAAAAGCTAATCCCACTCATCATTCTCAATGCGATCCAAGGGGATCCATTGCCGGTCTACGGGGCGGGAACGAACGTGCGCGACTGGCTTTATGTCGAGGATCATGCTCGCGCGCTCGATCTCATCGTGAGCCACGGCCGCGTCGGTGAGAAGTACAATGTCGGCGGCCGCAACGAGCGGCGCAACATCGACGTGGTGCGCGGGATTTGCGCGATCCTCGATCGGCTTCGCCCGACTGGCCGCTCGCATGAGGCGCTCATTACATTCGTCGCCGACCGGCCGGGGCACGATCTGCGCTATGCGATCGACGCCTCGAAGCTCGAACGCGAGCTCGGCTGGCGGGCGCTCGAGACGTTCGACAGCGGCATCGAGAAGACCGTCCGCTGGTATCTCGACAACGAATGGTGGTGGCGTCCGCTGCGCGAAAAAGTCTACGCGGGCGAGCGTCTCGGCGTGCTGCCAGGGACACAGACGAATAATTTGGCCGGCGCATCGGCCGCCCCGACGATCGGGGGTTGAAGCGGTGAAGGGGATCATTCTGGCGGGCGGCGCTGGCACGCGTCTGCATCCGATCACGCTGGCGGTGTCAAAGCAGCTCGTGCCGGTCTACGACAAGCCGATGATCTATTACCCGCTTTCCGTCGCCATGCTGGCGGGAATTCGCGAGATCCTGATCATCTCCACCCCATACGATCTGCCTCTGTTTCGCCGCCTGCTCGGCGACGGCGGCCAATGGGGCATGCGCTTCGACTATGCCGAGCAGCCGGCGCCGAACGGGCTTGCTCAGGCCTTCGTCATCGGCGAATCCTTCCTCGCCGGCGACCGGGCGATGCTAGTCCTTGGCGACAACATCTTCTATGGCGCGGGGCTCGGCGACCAGCTGCGCCGCGCGGCGAAACGCGAGGGCGGGGCGACCGTGTTCGCCTATCACGTGCCCGATCCAGAACGTTACGGCGTCGTCGATTTCGATCGGGACGGACGAGCGATCTCGATCGAGGAAAAGCCCGTGAGGCCCAAGTCCAACTGGGCAGTCACGGGGCTCTATTTCTACGACGCGAAGGTCGTCGAGGTCGCCAAGGCCCTCAAACCTTCGAGCCGCGGCGAATACGAGATCACCGACGTGAACCGCGTCTATCTTGAAGCGGGCGCGCTGAACGTCGAACGCATGGGGCGCGGTTACGCCTGGCTGGACACGGGCACGCCCGATTCGCTGGTCGACGCGGCGAGCTTCGTCCGAACCCTTGAAGTCCGGCAGGGCGTCAAAATCTGCTGCCCGGAGGAAATCGCCTTCGATCTCGGGTTCATCGACCAGGACCAGTTCGATGCGATCATCGGGCGCTTCGGCAAGAGCGCCTACGGGCAATATCTGCGCGCGCGGCTGGAAGAGCGCCAGCGCTGACGGACCGCGCTCCGTCATGGCTGGCCTCGTGCGAAGCGCCTCGGCGAGTGTGCTATCTCGCTCGGGCTTCGGTGCGATCGAGCGAGATCCATCGAGTGGGTAGCCTCTCGAAATTGTGAAACCGGACCGGCGGCGCAGATCCCAGCGGAATTGCGGCTTACTATACAGCGCAGTATCATCTGCGCCGGCTCGCATTCGCAAGGAAGGGTGATGATCAATAAGCCGCGGGGCGGCGCTCAAGGAGCCAATCCAGAGAGGCTTGCGGACGGCCTCGGATTCGATCTGGAGCACGCCCTCAAATCCATCGTGACGATCCAGTCGTCCATCCCGGAGGACGCTTACACGGCCCAGACGCTCGGCGAGCAGCGCACGGGCAGTGGCGTCGTGATTGGCGACAGCGGCCTCGTGCTGACAATCGGCTACCTCATCACCGAGGCAGAGACCGTGTGGCTCGCGCGCTTCGACGGCCATGTCGTCCCCGGCCATGCGCTCGCCGTCGACCAGGAGAGCGGATTCGGGCTTGTGCAAGCTCTTGATCGGCTCGATTGTCCGTCGCTCGCGTTCGGACGCTCGAGCGAAGTCCGGATCGGCGATCCGGTTGTCGTGGCGGCCGGCGGAGGCACGAAGGCCGTGCACGCGTCGATCGTGGGCAAGCAGGAGTTCGCGGGATATTGGGAGTATTTCCTCGACGAGGCGATTTTCACCGCCCCCGCTCATCCTTTCTGGGGCGGCGCGGGCGCGATTGGCGCGGACGGCCGGCTCATCGGCGTTGGCTCGCTTCACGTCGAGCAGATGACCGTGCCGGGCGGCCCGCGCGACATCAACATGATCGTGCCGATCGACCTCCTGCCGCCGATCCTCGGAGACCTCCTCAACTATGGCCGGGTCAACAAGCCGGTCCGACCGTGGCTCGGCATCTATTCGGCCGAAAGCGACGGCGAGGTCGTCGTCGCCGCGGTGGCCGACCGCGGTCCGGCGGCGGCGGCGGGGCTCCGCCGGGGCGACATTGTCGCGAGCGTGCGGGGCGCCGAGATCGCCGACCTTGGCGATTTCTACCGCAAGATTTGGGAACTAGGAGACGCTGGCGTCGAAGTCCCAATCGAGGTCAACCGCGACGGGCGCACAATTGGCGTGAAGATCAGGTCGGCGGACCGGACCGGATTCCTGAAGCGGCCCCGGCTGCAATAGACCGCCCGGGGCGGCAAGAGAGGAGTTCGAAATCAAGGACGACCCAAAAAGGGTCGCCGCGGGGGAGCGGTGCGTCTGTAGACAGTCCCCAGAGACTGAACTACCTCGCCCTATGACGCATCCTTGATTTGGAACTCCTCTCCTTTGGTGGCGCGACCGTCTCCGGACTGACTCAACGAACCCCGCAATGTCCCGGCTTCTTCGTCAAGCATTGCGTAGCCAACGTCGTCGATGCGCCAGCCGCCCCGCTCAAATACAAGGGCGAAAGTCAGTTGTTCGCGCTCGCCATCGCCGCGGGCGTACTTTGCCCCGAGGTACAAAAATTTTAAGGGGCGATGGGGGTCAGCGCTGTGACGGTCGTCACACCCGATTCCCTTTTCCGATCAGCAGATTTGGTCGGGCGCCCGGCGGGCGGAACGATCGGCGAAAGCCCATCAAGTCCGGTATGCGCTCATCCAGCGGAGACCGGCTTCCGTCGTCGTCGCTGGACGGTATTCGCAGCCGATCCATCCGTTGTAGCCGAGACGGTCGATCAGCGGGATGAGAAAGTCATAGTTGATCTCGCCTGAACCGGGCTCGTGCCGTCCCGGATTGTCGGCGATCTGGATATGGGCGACGCGACGCCCGCCGGCTTCAAGTCGTCGCGCCAGATCGCCCTCCATGACCTGCATGTGATAGATATCCGCCTGCAGATAGAGATTGTCGGAAGTCACGCGCTCGATCAGCCGCAGCGCGTCGTCGGTGCGGGTGAGATAGAAGCCCGGGATGTCGCGACTGTTGATCGGTTCGATCAGGAGCTTTACCTTCCGCCGCGCCGCCGCTTCGGCCGCGTAAGCGAGATTGTCGAGGAAAGTCGCCTCGAGCCTCGCTCGGTCTGCGTTCGGCGGCACGATCCCGGCGAGGCAGTTGAGCCGCTCGCAGCCGAGCGCTTCGGCGGCGTCGAGCGCGAGCGCGACCCCGTCGCGAAACGCGCCGATCCGTTCGGACAGAATGGCGATGCCGCGTTCGCCCGCTTCAAAGTCGCCGGCCGGCAGGTTGAACAGAACCTGCATGAGGCCGAGGTCGGCCAGGCGACTCCCGATCTCGCGGGCATCGTGCTCGTAGGGAGAGGCGTATTCGACGCCGGCAAACCCCGCCTTCGCGGCCGCGGCGAAGCGGTCGAGAAAGGGCAGGTCGGTGAACAGGAAGCCGAGGTTGGCGGAAAATCTCGGCACGCCGATCAATCTCCCTAACCCGACTTCACCAGCCTCGCTGCAAAGAAACCGTCGAGTCCGGACCGTCTTGGGTCGTCGGACCAAAGATGGCAAGGCAGGGTACGGAGCTCGCCGGCCGGCGTCAGGCACTCGGTGAGACCGCCGATCTCGTGCGAACCGATCGGCGAGCGGCGCACGTCGGGATTGCGCCTGAGGGCCCCAGCGATCTGCGCCTCGCCCTCTTCGGGCTCGAGCGAGCAGGTGCAATAGACGATGACGCCGCCCGCCCGAGTCAGCGCGATCGCCTTGTCGAGAAGCTGGGTCTGCAGCCGGACGAGCTGGGCGAGGTCGCTCGGTCTCTTGGTCCAGGCGACGTCGGGGTGGCGGCGGATGGTGCCGGTGGCGGTGCAGGGCGCGTCGATGAGCACAGCGTCGAACGGCGGGGCCTCGAAGGCGAGAGCGTCGGCGACGACGACATCGGAATGAAGCCTAAGGCGCTCGAAGTTCTGCGCAAGCACCTTCAACCGCTCGGCCGAGCGGTCAACGGTCGTCACCGCCGCGCCCGCTGCGGCAAGCTCGGCGCTTTTGCCGCCGGGCGCCGCGCAGAGATCGACGACGCGCGCGCCGGCACGCGCCTCGATGAGCCGCGCCGGCAGGGCGGCCGCGGCGTCCTGCACCCACCATTCGCCTTCCGCATAGCCTTCGAGCTCGGCGACGGCTTGGTGGGTGTCGAGGCGGACGGAGCCGGTCGGCAACACGATTCCGCCGAGCTTTTCTGCCCAGACCTCGGGGTCGCTTTTGACACTGAGGTCGAGCGTCGGCTCCGCGCGATGCGCGGCGGCGATCGCACGCGCCGTCGCTTCGCCGTACGTCTCGCGCCAACGCGCCGCGAGCCAGGTCGGCGTGTCGTCGTCAAGCGGGTCAGACGCGGCAAGAATCGCTTCGCGGTCGCGTGCGACACCCCGCAGCACCGCGTTGACGAGCCCGGCGAACGGAGCGCTGCTGGTATCCGCCCGCGTCGCTCTCACCGCGAGATCGACCGCCGCGTGGTCGGGCGCGTCAAGGAAAAGGATCTGCGCCGCGCCGGCGATGAGGGTCCATTCAAGCATGCCGCTGCGCTTCGGCATGCCCTTGTCCAGCTTCTGCGCCAGCGCCTTGCGGATCGTGCCGAGCCGGCGCAGGGCGACGGTGGCGATCGAACGGGCGAGCGCCGGATCGCGCGCATCCAGTCGAGGGTCCCGCAGCGACAGGTCAGCGGCGAGGCGCTCCTCGAGCGGCCGCGCCTGGGTCGCGGCCTCCATGATCGCCCGCGCCGCTGCGACGCGCGCGACCATGCCCGGCGGCGGAGGCTCAGGCTGGTTAGGCCGGCCGATCAGGAACCCGCGCTGTTGTCGAGCCAAACGCGCCTCACGTCGAATTATTGTCGCCCCCGGGCTCCAGTCTATACGCAAATTCTGCGGCCGGGTTGCGTCAGGCGGTCGCGGAGGTCGAGTAGGAAGCACTTATCGCCAGGAATACGCTCCAGCGCCGGCGTGAGCGCGAGGAACGTCTGGCGCGCTCCGATTTCAGAAAGCCAAGGGAGCAAGGGAGTTTGGGAGTTTGACATCCGCGCCCCGGCCGCTTAAGACCCCGGCATTCGTCAGGTTAGAGCCTCGTCGATCAAGCCGCGTGTCCCATTGAGGCCAGCGGTCCCCGTCCGGCAGCGCGTCGCGCCCCCGGGCGCGATTGGCGTTGCTTGATCAGGGTTTGGCGAATGGCGGGAAGCGAATAGATAAGGCGGCGCCAGCCACTCGCTATTCGCCCTTCGCAATTCGCTACAAGGAGCAACAAATGTTCGAGAGCCTGTCCGAAAAGCTCTCCGGCATATTGGATAAGCTGACCGGCCGCGGCGCCCTCTCCGAGGAGGACGTCAACGCCGCGATGCGCGAAGTGCGCCGCGCCCTCATCGAGGCGGATGTCGCACTCGAGGTCGTACGTTCGTTCGTCGATCGCGCCCGCACCAAGGCGGTCGGCGCTTCCGTCATCAAGTCGGTCAAGCCCGGTCAGATGGTGGTCAAGATCGTGCACGATTCGCTGATCGAGACGCTTGGCGGCGATTCCCAGGCGATCGACCTCAACGCCCCGCCTCCAGTCGCGATCATGCTGGTCGGCCTGCAGGGCGCGGGCAAGACGACGACCGCGGCAAAGATCGCCAAGCGCCTTGCCGAGCGCGACAAACGCAAAGTCCTGATGGCCTCGCTCGATGTGAAGCGTCCGGCGGCGCAGGAGCAGCTCGCAGTGCTCGGCGAGCAGGTCGGCGTCGACACGCTGCCGATCGTTCCCGGCCAGGACCCGGTCGCGATCGCAAGGCGCGCCGAAAGCGCCGCGCGCCTGCAGGGCTATGACGTCGTGCTGCTCGACACCGCGGGACGCACCCACGTCGACGAGCCGCTGATGCAGGAGATGGCGGACATCCGCGACGCCGCCCGGCCCCACGAAGTCCTGCTGGTGGCCGACGCGCTGACCGGCCAGGACGCGGTCAATCTGGCGAAAAGCTTCAACGAGCGGGTCGGCCTCACCGGCATCGTCCTGACCCGCATGGACGGCGACGGGCGCGGCGGCGCGGCGCTCTCGATGCGCGCGGTTACCGGCAAGCCGATCAAGCTCTTGGGCGTCGGCGAGAAAATGGAGGCGATCGAGGATTTCCATCCCGCCCGCCTCGCCGATCGCATCCTCGGCATGGGCGACATCGTCAGCCTGGTCGAAAAGGCGGCGCAGACCATCGACGCGGCGCAGGCGGCCAGGATGGCCGAGAAGCTGCGCAAGGGCGTGTTCGACCTCAACGACCTTTCCGAGCAGCTCGCCCAGATCGAGAAACTCGGCGGCATGGGCGGCATCATGGGCATGTTGCCCGGCGTCGCCAAAATCAAGGATCAGCTCGCTTCCGCCAACCTCGACGACAAATTCGTCAAGCGCCAGCGGGCGATCATCTCCTCGATGACCCCGAAGGAGCGGCGCAACCCCGACATTCTCAAGGCCTCGCGCAAGAAGCGCATCGCGGCGGGCGCCGGCGCCAATGTCGAGCAGGTCAACCGTCTCTTGAAGCAGCACCGCCAGATGGCCGACATGATGAAGGCGATGGGCGGCGCAGGCGGCAAGCGCGGCGGCATGATGGGCAAGCTCGGCCAGATGATGGGGCTCGGCGGCGGCATGCCGACGCCGGAGCAGATCGAGGCGATGCAGAAGCAGATGGGCGGGGGCGGCCCGCCCGCCCTGCCGCCTGGGGCGGCCGGCATTCCCGCCGCCCCGCCGCGCGGCGCCTTCAACCTGCCGCCACAATTTCCCGGCCTCGGCGCCGGCAAGCTGCCCGGCCTCGGCGGCGGCTTCAACCCGTTCGGGGCGAAGAAGAAGTGATCCCTCGAATTGAGAGCGAGCGTTTGACTTTTCGGGAGGGGCGCGAGGCCGACCTCGACGCCCTGGCGGCTTTCTACGCCGACGAGGAATTGTCAAAGTTTGTCGGCGGCCCTCTGAATCGAGACGACGCGTGGCGGCGCATGGCCTTGGGCCTGTGCCACTGGTTGCTTCGCGGCTTCGGCAACTGGGCGCTGGAGGAGAAAGCGACCGGCGATTTCGTTGGCTGGTGCGGCCTCTGGTTTCCGGAAGGCTTTCCCGCGCCGGAAGTCGGATGGGGCCTGATTAAGGCCAAGCATGGTCGCGGCTACGCCACCGAGGCCGCGCTGCGCGCCCGCGCTTACGCCTATCAAACTCTGGGCTGGGAGACCGCGATCAGCCTCATCGCTCGCGGCAATCAACGCTCGATCCGTGTCGCCGAACGGCTTGGCGCGACCCTTGAGAGCGCCACTCAATTCCGTGGGCTCGATTGTGCGATCTATCGCCATCCCTCCGCGGGAGGCCTTGCGTCCGCACCGAACGCAATTCACTGAAAGGAAGAACAAAAATGTCCCTGAAAATCCGCCTGTCGCGCGCGGGCGCGAAGAAGCGCCCGTTCTACCGCATTGTCGTCGCTGACGCGCGCATGCCGCGTGATGGACGTTTCGTCGAAAAGATCGGCACGTTCGACCCGCTGAAGGCCAAGGACGACGCGGCTCGCCTGGTGCTCGACCAGGAGAAAGCGAAGGCTTGGCTCGCCAACGGCGCACAGCCGACGGATCGGGTGCTGCGCCTGCTCGACAGCGTCGGCGTCGCCAAGCGTGAAACCCGCAGCAACCCCGAGAAGGCCAAGCCCAGGAAGAAGGCGCAGGAGCGCGCCGCCGCGGCCCAGGCCGCCGCCGCCAAGGCCTCCGAAGCCGCCGCCTGACCGGCTGCCCGTTGCGCGAGGCGAACCGCCTCGTCCTCCTCGGCGCGTTCGGCGCGCCGCAGGGCGTGCGCGGCGAGATCCGCGTCAAATCCTTCACCGGCGAAGCCAAAGCGATCGGCGCCTATGGGGCGCTGACCGACGCGAAGCGTTCGCGCGTCTTCGCCTTCGAGCGCCTGCGGGCGCTGAAGGACGACATCCTCGTCGTCAAGGTTAAGGGGGTCGACACGCGCGAGGCCGCGGCGGCGCTGACGGGGGTCGAGATCTTCGCTCGCCGGGACCAGCTGCCGCCGGCAAATGCGGACGAATTCTATTGCGACGATCTCGTCGGTCTCGAGGCGGTGACGGCCGGCGGCGAGCGGCTCGGACGCGTCGCCTCGCTGATGAACTACGGCGGGGGCGACATCCTGCAAATCGCGCCGGAAGGCGGGGGCGACGAGCTTCTCCTGCCTTTCACCAAAGCGGTCGTTCCGATCGTCGATTTCGAGGCCGGCCGGATCGTGATCGAGCCGCCGCGCGAGGTCGCGGGCGAAGCGGACGCGCCATAAAATCGCTCGACCCTCTGACTAAGCGCGCCTATGAGTTGGGAAGAAGCCTGGGAGGCAATCCATGACCGACACCCCCGCTGACACGACCGCCGGCGCCGCGCCGCACGGGCCGGCGCGACGCGACTTTCTTTTCCTCGCGACCGGATCGGTCGCGGCCGTCGGCGCGGCGCTGACTTTGTGGCCGTTCATCGACCAGATGAATCCAGACGCAGCGACGATCGCGGCGGCGGGACCGGTCGACATCGACGTCAGCCAGATCCAGCCGGGGCAGCGGGTCGTGGCCCTGTGGGCGGCGCGGCCGGTGTTCGTCGTCCGCCGCACCGAGGAATTGCTGAAAGAACTGCAGAATCCCAAGCTCCTCGCGATCTTGCGCGATCCGAATTCCGACAACTGGCAGCAGCCGGAATACGCAAAAAACTGGCACCGCTCGATCAAGCCGGAATTCCTCGTGCTGGTCGGCATCTGCACCCATCTCGGCTGCGTGCCGCTGTTCGAACCCAAGCCCGACCCGACCAATCCGGCGCCGGACTGGCCGGGCGGCTTTTTCTGCCCCTGCCACGGCTCGAAATACGATCTCGCCGGAAGGGTCTTCCAGGGCGTCCCCGCCCCCTACAACCTGCCGGTGCCGCCGAACCATTTCCCCGACGAGAAGACGCTGAGGGTCGGCCAGAATCCGCCGGGGCAGAATTTCGACTTCAATTCGATCCTGCAGGTGTGAGGCGCCGCGCGCCGTTCCCTGCGGCCGGTAGGGGCCGGCCAACCGAAAACGCCGGCGAATCCGAAAACAGGTAAACCGTCCGAGCGCTTCGCTCTTGCCTGCCATCACCCGCGTCGGGCGCCTTTTTCGGCGGCTGAGGCACCCTGATCGGCAGGACGTTTGCCTGGTAACAGGGGGAAAACAGGCCGAAGGCGCGCTCTTTCTCATCCCCATCTCCGATGAAAAACAAGCTATTTCAAAAGCTTGCGTCCAACTTATGAGAGCGCGTAGCAGCGCAAGAACAGGGAAGCTTATTGCAGTTATCAGGGGAGGATTTGCGGCTTATCAGGGAAGGAACAGGAAAACGGCGAAGGGCGGCGCGGCGTGCCAAGGGCGTCGCCGCGAGCCGCTCGGGCGGCGCGGCGGCTCAAAACCAGGCACGGCGCGTATTCTGCTGAACAGAATGAGCGCGACGGATTTTCCGGAGGCTCTCGTTGAACATAATCCAATCGGGTTGAACCTCCGCCGTCGCCGCGGGCCGACACCGGTCCGAGCCGAGTGAAATCATCCCGCTTTGGCGCGCGAAAAACGCGGGCTCAGCCGATGACGGCAGTCCGAAGGCTACTCGCGCGCCGTTCCTTCAGATCGGCTATGAAGCGTTTCGGCGCGAAGGGCGCCTGATCCGGCCTCTCCATGTTTCGTGCGACCCTGCTCAGCCTCTTTCCGTCGATGTTCCCTGGACCGCTGGGCCAGTCGCTGGCCGGGGAAGGGCTCGCGCGAGACCTTTGGTCGCTCGAGGCGCGCGACATCCGCGAGCACGGGCTCGGAAAACATCGGGCGGTCGACGATACGCCGGCCGGCGGGGGGCCCGGCATGGTGATGCGGGCCGACGTCATCGCAGCGAGCCTCGACGCGGCGCTCGCGCCAGACGATCCGCGCCCCCGCCTGATCATGAGCCCGCGCGGCGCGCCCTTCATCCAGGCCATGGCGCGCGAATGGGCCGCGGGACCTGGGCTTGTCATCCTCTGTCCCCGTTTCGAGGGCGTCGACGAGCGGGTCATCGAAGCGCGCGGACTGACCGAGGTTTCGATCGGCGATTACGTGCTGTCGGGCGGCGAGATCGCGGCGCTCGCCATCCTCGACGCCTGCGTGCGGCTCATCCCTGGCGTGATGGGCAAAGAGGCGTCGGGCGAGGACGAGAGTTTTGAGCAGGGCCTGCTCGAATATCCCCACTACACCCGCCCACGCGCGTGGGAGGGCCGCGCGATCCCCGACGTCCTGCTCTCGGGTGATCACGCGAAGATCGCCGCCTGGCGGCGCTCCGAAGCGGAGCGGATCACGCGCGAGAGGCGGCCCGACCTGATGGACGGTTAACAAGGTCGATATTTGATGGTCTGATCTCCTTGAACGTGTTAATCAGGTAATTGAGCCAGGAACGGAGTTAGCAATCATAATGTAATTATCGCCGGGAGTGTGAAATGCCCGCGTGGGTGGAAGATGCTCAACAGCTCACCGAGTTAAGGGATCTAAATAGCTCTCAAACTTCCGTATTGCTTCGTACCGCTGAGGTTGAGGAATTTTTATCGAATGTCGCTTTGTCGTCGCACGCTCTTGTAGCGCCGAAGGGATTCGGAAAGACCTTTGTCCTCAAGTTGAAACGTATTTCTCTGCAGGAAAGCGACTATCGCTGTTTTCCTCTGTCACCTATTGTCGACAGACCGAGCAATAAGCCGCCGATTTTACCGAACGAGATTATCAATATTCTTGAAAATAGCGATAATTGGGAAACCTTGTGGAATGTTGCATTTTCAATTTGCCTGATCAAGGGATTCCAGGACGACGACGATGTTCACAAACAGCTGACAAAATTGTTGGCAACTGCTGATTTGCCATCAACCTTGGTGACAATACTAACTCATCCTCACATAAACAGGCCGTTCGATATATTGCATGACTGTTTGGCTGCTCAACGCAATGAAATATTTCTCATCATGCGCGCCGCGCAACAGGTAACGCGAATTTTCGCAACAATACACAAGAAAGCTGGAATATTTGTCGACAATATAGATGAGTATCTGATCCATTATATCAATTTTTCTTATGTGCGGCGGAATGACGTTCACGAACGATTCGTTCGGATTTGGCACGCCGGTCAGATCGGCGCATGGCTGGCGCTAAGGCGTCTGCACGGGATAAATCCTCACGTACGAATATTTGTCTCCATTAGAAAGGAGGCGTATCAGCACGCGGCGCAACACGAACCTCAATTCTCGAACCTGCGTTCTTTCAGACGAGAATTGAGGTATCGAATGGAGGATATAAAGCAAATTATCGAAAACAACATATCGATTGTTCCGAAAAGTGATTTAGTCGACAAGAACAACAGCAATCCGATGCTCCGATTCCTTGGTCCGCAAAATGAATTCGTCGCTAACATCGGGACCGCGAAGCAAGAGCGGGCGATGGATTATTGGATTCGCCATTGCTCGCTTAGACCAAGAGACGCGGTCGTTATAGGCAAGGAAATAAGCTTGATCGGCGTCAAAAGGAGGAATCAGCAGGAAATTCGGACTGCAATCAATGCAGCGTCGGCCGAAAGAGTGGAAACATTATTCAATGAAGTTGCTCCCTTTTTTAGCTCCCTGTATCCTGATCTGTTTCCTCAGGTAATAAAATCGAATGTGCTATCGTACAAAGAGATCGTGCAGGCAGCGCAAAATTATGCAGATATTGCTTGTGGTCAATATGATGTTGACAGTGAAGCGGTTCAACATCCATTTTGTGCGTTATATTCGTTGGGGCTGGTAGGAACTGTACAGCAGAGCAGAGATAATCCTGCGAAACTGATTTAGAAATTCGCTCCTGTCGGAGATGTGGCCTTTGGACGAATACATGTTTTACCCCGCGCTGAAACGTACTTGGTTCATCCGTCATTAAGCGATTTTATCATCCGAAGAAATGTGGGTTTCCTTAAAGAATTGAACAAGCACAATGTTATCGGCGATGATCTGGAATGGAGGCCAGAGGAAAATGTCAGGTTCGTCGCAATTGGGGATATCCGTGGATACAGAGAGAGCGTAATGCAAAATACGGGCAAGGCCCAAACGTTCGACAAGTTCTGGAGGGACTTGTTTAAACAATTCACGCGCGATCTTGACTATGCCAATGTGGTCCCGGCCGGTGATAGTCTCATTATGGCAGATCGTAGTCCTGCGAGGCTGTTACGCGCAGCAAAAAGTCTGAGCGCGCAATTGTACGCCTCGGGATACGGTCTCCAACTTAGAATTGGCGCGCATAGCGGCTTCTGGCGACTCGCTCCTGATTTCGAGGGAGTCCATCATCCGGAAATATCCGATATTGTGGGAGTCGCGGCACGCGTTGAGCCTTTGGCGAGGCCGGGAGACGTCCTGTTGACCCAAGAATTTGTCGATGACGCGCGGCGATACGGGTACGACTTTGAAGGGGAATTTCCCTCTCTTCTTGGCCCCGAGTACTTTGGATCAGAACGATTCCAGGAAGGCGTTGGAGTCTTGATTTCCAAAGACAGGGAAGTTGCCCAGTGGGCTCAGATTTATCGTATTCAGAAATAATCGGATGCGGAAGCGGGCTTGAATCCTTAATCCAACGCCATTGAGGCTTCGAACAGCCCCGCCGTCTTCAGATCATCGACGATGTGATGTGAGAAACCTCACGCCCGCGCGAGAGGGAACTTTCCGACCTCACCCCGGGCGCCTTTTCCCGGAAGGAATCGGTCATGGGCTTCAGGTCACTATCGCCCTGCGGCGTAAGCGATAGCGACCGTCCGCCGTCCGTTCGAAGGTCTCGCTGATCTCGGGGTGACCGACCGGCTCGCCCGATTCGTCGGGCAGCAGATTTTGCTCCGACACGTAGGCGATGTACTGGCTGTCCTCGTTCTCCGCGTAGAGCCGGTAGAAGGGCTGGTCCTTGGCCGGCCGCACCTCGGCAGGAATGGACAGCCACCATTCTTCGGTGTTGGAGAAGATCGGGTCGACGTCGAAAATAACACCCCGGAACGGATAAATCCGATGCTTGACGACCTGTCCGATGGCGTATTTGGCGAAGCGCGTAGTCATGAAAATGACTTAGTCGCCCCGCCGCCCGCGGTCAATTCGCGAATTGCCGCACTTTAGAACTGGTAGAGCGCAGCATATTCGGCGTCCTTGGCGGCGACCTGCCTGGCGAGTTCGACGATAACGCAGGCCTGCTTCCAGGTCGCGTCGTCCTGCATCTTACCGTCGATCATCGCCGCCCCCGAGCCGTCAGGCATGGCGGCGAGGATCTTCCGGGCGAAGGCGACCTCCGCCGGATCCGGCGAGAACACCTTCTTTGCGATGGCGATCTGGCTCGGATGCAGCGTCCAGGCCCCGGCGCAGCCCAGGAGAAAGGCGTTGCGGAACTGCGCCTCGCAAGCGGCCGGATCGGAGAAGTCGCCGAAAGGTCCGTAAAACGGCTTGATGCCGTAGGCCGCGCAGGCGTCGACCATCCGCGCGATCGTGTAGTGCCAAGGATCCTGCTGCGCGCTCGCGCGGGCAACGCCCGCTTCGGCGGCGTCCGCCAGGACCCTATAGTCGGGATGGCCGCCGCCGACGCGGGTTGTCTTCATCGCGCGTGAGGCGGCGAGATCAGCGGGGCCGAGGCTCATGCCGTGCATGCGGGGAGAGGCGGCGGCGATCGCCTCGACGTTGTTGACGCCCTGCGCCGTCTCCAGGATCGCATGGACAAGAATCGGCTTCTTGACGCCATGGCGCGCTTCAAGCAGCGCGAGATACTGGTCGACGAAATGAATGTCCCAATCGCCCTCGACCTTGGGGACCATCACGACGTCGAGCTTGTCGCCGATCTCTCCGACCAGTTTTGTCATGTCGTCGAGAAACCAGGGGGAATTCAGCGCGTTCACACGCGCCCAGAAGTCCGCTCGAGCCGAACTCCGTCGCCTTCGCCATCGCGATCAGGCCATCGCGCGCGGCGACCTTGGACTCGATCGGGATGGCGTCTTCGAGATTGCCGAGGACGACATCGACCTGCCGCGCCAGGTCGCCCGCCTTGGCGCGCACCTTTTCATTGTGCGGGGGCACGAAATGGATCATCCGCTCGAGCCGCGACGGCAACTCCCGGAACGGATGCGGCGCGCCGATCGCCAGCGGCTCGAAGAATTTGCGAGGGGCTTTCATGGTCGGGCCTCGGCTGCGAAAACCGCCGAACCCTTAGGGGCTTTTCGCGTGACCCGCAATCGGCTGAGCGAACGAGGTTCTCCGGCGCGCCAAGCGCCGCAAAGGTAACGCCTGCGCGATCCTCCCCGCGCTGGAGCGCTCGCGCCCGCACTCCTCCATCATCCGCGCGATCGCCGTCTGTCTGGCGAGCGCAACCACCATGCGCTCGGCGATTTCATCAAGATGGCGCCGAATGAACAAGTCAGCCTTCGAATCGCCGCCGCGAGCGATTATTGCCGTCAGCTCCCGTCCGATCAGCTCGAGGATCGTGATTTCGCGCTGGGTTCCGGCAAGATCGCAGCGAAATCCATCCAACGCGCGGGTCAGATCCCGCATCGGCGCATCTCCCAATGAGACGCAGGCATCACATACTGTAAGGGAGGTCAGATCCAATAATAAGGAATCACGACCGCCGCCAACTCCGCGTCAGTGGGTATGAATTACCCATGCCACGAACGTTGGCAATAGCCTAAATCGTCGCATACCTAATCTATCGGATGTAATAATTGCAGAATTGTCATTTCTTCGATCCGAGTTCGCCGGATCGTTTGGCCGAACCAATCTTGCAGGTTGGCGTTTTGCCGCCCGTTACGGGCGGCTCTCGATCGTCTCGATCATCTGCGCCAGCGACGTCCGCTTGCCGCGCGCGATGGTGAGTTGTTCGCCAATCGAATGAAGCTGCCGATGGCGCAACGGGTTCCGCCGGACCGACTCGTCCCAATCGATGATCGTCGACAGTTCCTGACTGGCCCGTTCGAGGATGTCGATGACCCCTCTCGTTTCGTCGAGGTCGTGACGCAGCTCCTCCAACGAAAGTCCGCCGCCTCGCATCGGCTTTCCTCCTTTTCTGACGCAAATGTTCCAAAATCGAACGCGAAAGCCAGAGAACCTGAGGCTCTCCGCCAACACCGTTGATGAGTAGAAGCGACGCCGCTGCGCCGACTGATTGGAGAACAGCGTTCCCGATCGCGGGGGCAACGCGCCTACGGGATTCTCCTTAGGAACATTATGAGGCAAATCTTTGTCCACAGAATTCCGTCGCGCCTGTCGCACGCGACGTCCGACTTCCAGCATCGCCGTGTCTCGACCTTGCGAACAAAGCACGAATCATGATTGCCTCGCCTCATGTCGCTCGCCCTGATTCGTTCGCCGCCGGTCGTCGATCTCAACCCCACGCAGCTGACCGCGGTCGAGCACGGGGTCGGCGATCCCGATGGTCCCGGGCCCTTGCTGGTCATCGCCGGCGCAGGTTCTGGCAAGACGGCGATGCTCGCCCATCGGGTGGCGGCGTTGATTCTCGCTGGCGCGGATCCGCAGCGTATCATGCTCGCGACTTTTTCCCGCCGCGCCGCGGCCGAGCTCGGCCGGCGGGTCGAGCGGCTGCTTGCGCGTCGACTGCCGCCGGAAGCGGCCGCCGCCGCCGCGCCGGCCTATTCCGGCACTTTCCACGCCATCGGCGCACGGCTCCTGCGGGAATACGCGCCGCGCCTCGGCCTCGACCCGCAATTCACCATCCACGATCGCGAGGACTCGTCCGACCTCATGAACTGGGCCCGGCACGAGGCGGGACTCACCGAGACGCGGGAGCGTTTCCCGGCCAAGGGAACATGCCTCGCCATCTATTCGCGGGTGGTCAACGCCCGCGGCGAGCTCGGCGCCACGCTCGGCAGGTGGTTCCCGTGGGCCGCAGGGCACGAGGACGCGCTCCGCGCTCTGTTCGGCGCCTACGTCGAGGCCAAACAGCGCCAGAACGTGCTCGACTACGACGACCTCCTGCTCTACTTCGCCCAGATGGCGGCCGAGCCGGAAATCGCCGCGGAGATCGGCGCCCGCTTCGACCACTTGCTGGTCGACGAATACCAGGACACCAACGCGCTGCAGGCCGAGATCGTGCTGGCGCTTCGCCCCGGGGGCCAAGGCCTCACCGTGGTCGGCGACGACGCGCAGTCGATTTATTCCTTCCGCGCCGCAACCGTCCGCAACATCCTCGACTTCCCCTATGCCTTCGATCCGCCGGCGCGCGTGGTCACCCTCGAGCGCAACTACCGCTCGACGCAAGCCATCCTCTCGGCCGCCAACGCGGTGATCGCCCTCGCGCCCGAGCGCTACGCCAAGGACCTGTGGACCGACCGCGCGCAAGGGAATCCGCCGGCGCTCGTCGCCGTCGGCGACGAGGCCGATCAGGCGCTCCTGGTCGCCGGCCGCGTGCTGGCCAACCGCGAGGCGGGCGCCCCGCTGAAATCGCAGGCGGTGCTGTTTCGCGCCTCCCACCACAGCGCCGCGCTCGAGCTCGAGCTCACGCGCCGCAACATCCCCTACGTCAAATTCGGCGGCCTCAAATTCCTCGACGCCGCCCATGTGAAGGACACGCTGGCCTTGATGCGCTTCGCCGAGAACCCGCGCGACCGGGTGGCGGGCTTTCGCGTCGCCCAGCTCCTGCCGGGCGTCGGGCCGAAGATCGCCGGAACGATCGTCGCCGCGGCGGCGGAAGACGACGGCTTCGCCGCGATGTCGGCCTTGTCGCTGCCCGCCCGCGCCAGCGACGGATTTGTCGCTTTCGCCGACCTCATGCGCCGCCTGGCGTCCCGGACGGCTCCATGGCCCGGCGAACTCGCCGACGCCGTCGCCTGGCTCTCGCCGCAGCTCGAGACACGCTACGACGACGCGGCGGCGAGATTGGCGGACCTCGAGGCGCTCGAACGCATCGCCGCCACCTTCGCCTCGCGCGAGCGCTTCCTGACCGAGCTGACCCTCGATCCACCCGACGCCACCAGCGACGAGGCGGGCCCGCCGCTGCGCGATGAGGATTATCTCATTCTCTCGACCATCCATTCGGCCAAGGGGCAGGAGTGGCGCGCGGTGTTCGTACTGAACTGCGTCGACGGCTGCATTCCCTCCGATCTCGCGACGGGCTCGTCGGAAGAGATCGAGGAGGAGCGGCGTCTTCTCTATGTCGCAATGACCCGGGCGCGCGACGAACTGACGCTGGTCGTCCCCCAGCGCTTCTATGTGCACGGCCAGCCGAGGAACGGCGACCGCAGCGTCTTCGCCGCCCGCACCCGATTCATCCCGCCGCCGCTCCTGAAACATTTCGATCGGCAGGCCTGGCCGGAAGCGCAAGCGCAGCCGGCGCTGGTCCGGCCGGAGGGGCCGCGGGTGGATCTGGCGGCGCGGATGCGGGCGATGTGGCGGTGAGCCGGGTCGGGACGAATTCCCTGCCATCAGAGAAAAATACAGGCAACGCCTCGCGTTTCGGCCTGTTTTCGGAAAAACAGGCGTGAAAAGGCCAATGATTCCAGCGGATTCCACGAAAATTCCCTACGCGGCCGAACAGGAAATTTTTTGGCCGAGCGGAGAGCAGGGATATCTCGCGCCTGACGCGCCGCCTGTCCGCGGCGGCGTCCGTCGTCGTGGCGGCTGCGTTCCGGAATTCGCAAAATGCGCCCGGAATGGCGCGGAGATCGGACCTTCCGCGCTTTCGCCTGAACACATCATCCTCGCCCGGAGCGGAGGTCGCACTTATTAACGAGCGGCCCCGCTGTGATCGGACAGGGATCCGCCAGAAGGCGCCAATGGAAGCGGGAAAGCATTTGCCGCGGGCGGCATCATGGGTTTGCCGCCTTCTGGAAAAATCGTAACTCCCAAGCTGGTGGCTATGCCGCCAGGGCGCGAATGAGGGCGTGAGGACGAGCGGTCAGGGTCTGGAGGATGTTCCAGCGTCGCTTGCGGGCGGTTGCGACGACCGATCGCAGGGCGGCGAAGTCGCAGGCGGCTTCGAAGATGCGAAAGGCGCCGGAGATCTTCATCTTGACCTTCATCATGCGCAGGGCCTGTTCGGCCAGGTTGTTGGTGAAGGGGACGGAGAAGTCGACGAGGAAGCGCAGGACGTCGTCTTTGAACTCGTGCAGTCGGATGAGCAGGTTGTGTCCGGGGCGGTGTTTTGTCCGACCGCGGTTCGAGGGATGCCGTTGAAGGCGCGGCAAGTTGCGGTGAAAGGCGAGACCCTGGCGCAGGATCTCCCAGTAGCGGGTGAAGAAGCCCTCGAGCGCGGGCGGGGCAGACTGGTCGCGCCCGCCTCGCGCGCGTTCTCGACGGCTCGATTGGCCTCGAGCAAGAGATCGCGCATGGGTGCGGCCCACGGCTCCCGGTCGATCTCGACCAGCGCCTTCAGTTCGCGCAGATGATGGGCGTTGCACAGCGCATGACGGACGTCGGTGAGCCCGGAGTAAGACTTGAAGCCGTCATGAACCGCAACTCCGCCCGTGAGCCCCTCCGGCATCTCGCCGCGTTTGGCCGACACGCGATAGTGGGTCAGGGTTTCCGTGGCGACGGTGTGCAGCCATTGTCCCTTGCCGGCGACGCGGAAGCCGGTTTCATCGAGGCAGCGCACCGGCGCTTGCGCCGCGAGCGCCGCGATCTGCGCCGCCACCGGCGCGAGCGCCGCAGCCTTGCCGCGCACCCAATCGGCCACGCTTTGCGAGCATAGACGCAATGCTCCGAACAGATCGCCTATCGCTTCGGCGACCCGATCTTCGGGAATGAGCTGATGGACGTTGAGATAGACCGCCGCCGCCCTGACGCGCTCCCCGTATTGCGCCGGCGAGGCGACGCCCGCGGGAAACGCGGCTTTCGTCTCTCCGCCGCACGCTGCGCAGCAATAGACCGAGGCCTGATGCTCCGTGACCTCGATCAGCCGGTCAGGCAGATCGAACACCTGCCGCCTCTCCACGTCCCGCTGCATCGAAACCGTCAGCCCCGCCAGACAAAGCCGGCACGCCTGCGCTTCGTGCCGCACGACCCGATCGGCGTCTCGACCTGCCGGAGCGTGTCGCCCTTGTGTCCCGCCTGCCCGCCGCTTTTCTTGTCCGAGCGCCCGCGGAGGCTGCCGGGGATGCGCGGCTTCTTCTTCAGCCCATCGCTCGACGGCGGCTTGGAACTCGTCGAACTGTCCAAGTCCAGTCGGCGCCGGAGGTCGGCGTTCTCCGCCTGCAATGCCTCGTTCTTGGCTCGCAACGCTTCATTCTCGGCCCGATGCGTCGCATTGTCCGCGAGATGGGCGGCCCGCAATGCCTCGTTCGCCCGCCGCAGCCACGCGACTTCGCCGCGCAACTGCGAGATGTCGCCTATGAGCGCGTCGATCGGGTCGCGAATCGTGGCGGGAGTCATCCCCACCTTGACTTCACACTTCTGCTCTGCGTGTCTCGGTCAATCATCCCCCGGGCCAAAATTCACGCCGACTGTTGCAGATCGGACTCACCCAGCTTGGGAGTTACGAAAAATCCGGTATTATGTAGCAAGCTAATGAGGTTGCTACATAATACCGCAAATTCCCCTCGCGCATAATCGCCTCCAAACAATCAATGGCCGATCGCCGCCGGGCGCGGCGGGCCTTTTCGGCCCCCGGCGGTTGAAAATAGGGAAATATGCATGTGTCCATCGCCGACATGCCTCAGACGAAGCTCGCCGAGCTGCTCCCATGGAACTGGCGCCCCGAGCTCTTCCTTAAGAAGGCCGCATAACGCGGCCTTCACCAGAGGGTTACTGCGATGCGGTAGACCGTCGGCGCCAAGCAGGCGAGGGAGGGTTGGTTGCGGATTTTGTTCATCGGCGACGTGGTCGGCGCAGCGGGAATGACCGCAGTGAAATCGATGCTTCCGGATGCGATCTCGCGTTGGGAGGTCGACCTCGCGGTGGTGAACGGCGAGAACTCCGCGGGCGCCGGGTTCGGGATTACCGAGGATACGTATCAGGGCATTCGCGGCGCTGGGGCCGACGTGGTTACGCTGGGCAATCACTCCTGGAATCGCAAGGAAGCCTTGAGCTTCATCGGGACCGAGCCGCGCCTGGTGCGGCCACTGAACTACGTGCCGGGCACGCCAGGACAGGGCTTTGTCCGTGTCGAGACCGCCGGCGGCAAGCGCGTGCTGGTGCTGAACGCTCTAGGGCGCCTGTTCATGGAGCCGACCGACGACCCGTTCGGTGCGATCGACCGTCTATTGCAGGCCCACAAGCTCGGACGGGATGTCGACGCGATCATCGTGGACTTCCATTGCGAAGCAACGGGAGAAAAACAGGCGATGGGACATTTCTGCGACGGACGCGTCAGTCTCGTCGTGGGTACGCACACGCACACGCCCAGTGCTGATCACCGCGTCCTTGCCGGCGGCACGGCCTACATCACCGACGTCGGCATGACGGGCGATTACGACTCCGTCGTCGGGATGCAGAAAGAAGAGCCGGTCCGGCGTTTCGCCACGGGCGTGACGTTCGGACGGTTCCTGCCTGCGGAGGGCGCGGCGTCAATGTGCGGTGTCGCTGTCGAAACCGATCCGGCCACAGGTCTTGCCACATGCATCGCACCGGTGAGGCTGGGTGGTCCGATCGAACAGCGAACACCAGGCTTTTGGGAATGAAGGAGAATGTCGTTGTTCTCCGAGACATGCCCACGCTTCGTTTATTGAGCAGTAACCTTATAAGTAACTATTAGACAGTTAGTTTACGGTGACGCGACCGGCTTTACCTAATTGCAATTCGCATCGTCCGTTTCGTCGTTCCCGGACGGGGTCGTCAGTGTCAGGTCGCTCAAAAGACGGCACGGCGCGGTATCGCCGGATCGGGCGGCAGACGTTCCTCGCCTTACATCGGCGGGACAACGCCATTCGTCCCAACCACGACGAACCCGGTCGAGAGAGCGCCGTTGTCGCCGCGCTTCGCGGGAACGAACACGGTTGCGCCGGGCTTGAGGTCGGCCTGGGTCGCGGGCGCGAAGGTGACGATGGGCGTACCGTCAGGGATCGATATCTTCTTCTCCCCGCCGGGATAGGTGAGGGTCACAGTGCGACCGTCGACCTCCTTGACCGCGTTCGAAACGGTCGCATTGGTCATCGTGCTTTTGGGTTTCAGGTCCCAGGGGTAGCTTCCTTCACCGGTCCCTTTCATGGAGGGAGGGAAAATCAGCACTTCGACCGCGCCGTTTCCTCCCGCCGCCGTTGGCAGGGAAGCGATGCCGACAAAATCTCCCGGCTTGATGTCGTTGATCGAGGCGGCGGCGACGCCGGTGACCTTCCATCCGGGCTTGAGGGTCACCGCGCTCACCGGTCCTTCGCGGGTCTTGACCGTGAGCGTCGAGCCCTCGAGGCTCCCAATCGTGCCGCGAACATGAACGTTTTCAGCGGCGGCCCGGGCGGGGCTCATGTCAGCCATGCCGAGCAATGCGACGATGGCGAAGGCGCTGCGGGACGCTGAGGCAATGTTGAGGAACATCGCTTCACTCCTCCAAAACGGGCTTGGGAGGTCGGATCGATTCCAGCGGACCCGACCTCGGGATTGAGCGGGAACACTCGCAGAGAGGAACCTATTTGGCGCCTCAAACGCGTCCGTATGATGTCATTGACCGGGCCGCTGCCCCAAGAACGCCTACGGGGGCGCAAGCTGCGCAATAAGGTCTTGACGACCTTCCCCATCGCGTAGCCGGCGTTGACAGCAGCGGTTACGGTG